>NZ_VSSC01000001.1:0-966714 GCF_008123875.1 Bacillus sp. Y3
CTCCCTTCTGTCCGCTCGACTTGCATGTATTAGGCACGCCGCCAGCGTTCGTCCTGAGCCAGGATCAAACTCTCCGAGGTATGCAGGATGCATATCACACATGCGTTGCTACACGATGTAGCGAACTTAGCATGTGATCATTTCCTGCCTCGTCAGTCTGACTGACTACCTATGAAGTATCATAGGATTTTTTTATAAAAACTCGAATTAACAGGTACGTTTTGTCTTGTTTAGTTTTCAAAGATCATCTTCATTTTCGCTCAGAGGCGACTTTATTAATATAACATTCTATCAAGATGAAGTCAACAACTTTTTTCTTGAATGTTATTTCTCAACCGCGCTGTTTCAGCGGCGAATACAAATATAACACCTTTTAAAAGAAGAAACAAGTATTTTTTCTAAATAATTTATTTTTCTTGATCTCTTCCTATATATTCGTACAAAAAGGGCTTAACTCCGTAATTCACTATTGTTGATCCTGTAGGTCTTTAGTATATTTATAATAGATTGAAATTAAATAACCGCAGGGGGAGCTTTGTGCTGAGAGTGAACAATTCGTTGTTCTGACCCTTTGAACCTGTCAGTTAATACTGAAGTAGGAATGTGGAATCACTTGCATACATGCATTGTATTCAAGCCGATATGTTTTTCTATGAATCACATACTCATCCTGACATGGTCTCTCCTTGCACAATTCGTGAAAAGGGGATTTTTTTATGCAGCAATCAAATCAATTAGTACGACTGATGGAGATCGCCATCATGACTTCTCTTGCACTTGTTTTAGATTATTTATCAGGTCTCTTTTTAAGAATGCCGAACGGCGGGTCAATTGCACTGATCATGATTCCTGTCATTCTCATGTCCATTAGATGGGGCGTGTCTGCTGGATTTATCATCGGTGTGTTAATCGCAGGACTGCAGCTGATGAACAATCCTATTATCGCCACACCTGTACAAGGATTTCTCGATTACTTTGTCGCATCTGTTGTGATTTGTTTAAGCGGGCTATTCTCAGGATCAATTAAAAAAGCCATTCAGGATAAAAAGCGAAAGAAACAATTCTTCTATATTATCCTAGCTGTATTTGTCGGCAGTTTTTTCAGACTGCTGACGTTCTTTATTTCAGGCGTAGTTTTCTTTTCTCATTATGCACCAAAAGGAACACCTGGATGGGTGTATTCATTAATTTATAACAGCACATATATGGTTCCTTCATTTATCATTTGTAGTATTGTTCTTTGTTTACTCATCCCTAGTGCGTCTCGTTTGGTTTTCCCTCAACAAAAATAACCCAGCTGTTTCAGCGGGTTATTTTTTTATGCATAATTTGCTGCTCTATTGAATCTATTAATAGTAGAAGATTTCATGCTGGAGGTACGACAATGAATCCTTACTCCATTATGCTGTGCTGTTACATCCTCAGCCTCGCCTACTTTTTGGCAAGTTTCTATGAGGCATTAAAAATAGCAGGTGTGAAAGGGAAAGTAGAGGCTTCTCCTTTTATATCTTATATTTTACTCGCCACCCTTTTTACTTTTTTCTCTCATTATTATTGGAAGCTGACGATATAATTTGTTGAACATGATCACTTAGTACAGACAGTTCCCATCCATACCCTATTTCCTCATGGTTCTCACCAGCCAGCTCGAACTGGCTGGTGACGGCAAAACTAGGTTGAAGCTTTTGATAAAATTGCTTTGCTGAATTTTGCTCAAATACCCAGAGCAGCATATTCTGATAGCCTTTCTCTATTAAATAATCCACACCTTTTGCAATCAAAGCCATACCCGCTCCTGATTTCTGTTTTCTCTGCAACAAATAGATGGCATAAAGCTCACCATCATATATTGAATATCTCTCATCACGCTGTTTTCCGAAGGAAGCAAAACCAAATACTCCGTCAGCATCCTCTGCGACAAACGTGCCTTCAAGCGACCTGCTTCTCCAGCTCTCTTCCCGCTCCTCTACATTTAAATCATCTAAATACTCTTGTGAAATAATGCCGTGATAAGTCGTTTGCCAGCTCTTCACATGAATTTCGGCAATTTTAGGAATATCATTATGTACTGCATGTCTAACCTTCATCTGAACACCCCTTTTAGCCATTTCTTACTCTATGTTTCATATGATAAGTTGCTATTTTATAAAATTCAATCCCTAATGGATATTCGTTGACATTTTGTCAACACCCCTATATATTGGGTACGACTTCTTCTATTAAAGAGTTGAACTTTATGAAAAGGGTGAAGAAAGAGATGGAATTTAAAACAACTGAGCTTCGGCAGTTTTTAAAAGAACAACTGCAAATACGTTCTCTTTCATTAAGAGAACTGAGTACACAAACAGAAATTGATAAAGCGACACTGTCTAGAATCATGAACGGAAAAAGAAAACCGACTTTGAACCATTTACAGCGGCTATCAGATGCTCTACACATTTCTTTAGATCATCTATTGGCCACGGCTGGATTTTCAATTAAAAACGAAAGAATTCACGGTGATACGTTCATTCAAGCGGTAGGAGAGATTGAGCGAACGCTGAAAGATCATGATGTCTATGACGGAACGTTCAGCGAGAATGAATTGAAACAGAAGTTAAATGAATATGAGACCTATAGTCAATCAGACGAGGGAAAAGAAACGATCTCAGCAAAGTTTGAAAAAAAGATAGACACGATAAGCGGTGTTGGACCATTTCTTGATCAATTGAAAAGCATGTACAGCTCGTTCATGAGCGCACGGGGTACTTCTCGAGAATTGATGTTGATGGGAGGCGCATTACTTTACTTCATTATGCCCGTTGATTTAATACCAGATTATATTTTTCCGATCGGCTATATTGATGACGCTGCAGCGGTGCAGGTCGTATTAAACCAGCTGACAAATAGGTCATAGCAGGTGACGGAGACATGAAAAAACAGAACAGCATTGACTTCGCATTATTATTCACTGTCATTTGCTTCTTTGTGATCAGCCTGCTGGCTGTGTATAGCGGATCGGGCCAGTATGAAACGCAAGATATGTTTTATTTCGTCAAAAGACAAGTTTTCTGGTATATCGTCGGTTTTGGCCTTATGGCGGCAGTTGCTTACTTTGATTATGAACTGCTTGAGCGGTTATCTTTTCGATTATTTGCAGGTGGTCTCTTCCTCATCATTCTCGTTCATTTTTTTGGCACGAATCAAAATGGCTCCCAAAGATGGATCAGCTTGGGGCCCATGAAAGTGCAACCATCAGAATTTATGAAAATTTTTGTCATTCTTCTGTTAGCGGCTATTTTAAATCGATACAAACATCAGCGCTTTTCGTTTAAAGAAAGCATGATTCCTACAATGAACATCATATGCTGGACCGCTGTTCCTTTTTTCCTGATTTTAATTCAGCCAGATTTGGGGACGGCACTTGTGATCTTGTCTATTGCTTTTACACTGATGCTTGTGTCAGGCATTTCAAGTAAGATGATCGCTGCATTAATCGCTTCTTTTCTCGCGCTTCTTGCATTTTTGACCTACTTGCACAATGAACATTTTGAGCACTTTACAAAAGTGATTAAACCTCATCAGCTTGATCGCATTTATGGGTGGCTCTCCCCAGATGAATTTGATTCGACATATGGGTATCAACTGAAACAAGCAATGCTTGGCATTGGGTCAGGACAATTATCAGGAAGCGGGTATACAAAAGGAAATCAAGTACAAGGGGGAAATATCCCTGAAGCCCATACAGATTTTATATTTGCAGTCATTGGCGAGGAGTTTGGTTTTATCGGCGCCTCCCTATTGATCTGTTTATATCTTATGATGGTCTATCGAATGATTCATGTGGCTATGCATGCGAATACCCTTTATGGGCTTTATATATGTGCTGGAGTGGTTGGGCTGATCGTTTTTCAAGTCTTCCAAAACGTTGGGATGACAGTAGGGCTAATGCCTGTGACTGGTCTTGCCCTTCCTTTTATCAGCTATGGAGGCAGTGCGCTTTTAACCAATATGATTGCCATTGGCCTTGTGTTTAGTGTCAATTTGAGGTCCTCATCCTACATGTTTGGACGTAACTGGGTTTGAAGGTGATGTCATTGATTCTTTCTCACCTAAAAAAAATCGACCACATTCTTGCTGGGACGATTGTTTGTCTTTGTTTCTTTGGATTACTAATGGTGTACAGTGCGAGTTATCCTTTAGGCGAAATAAAATATGGAAAGGGCAGCTACTTCTTCATGAAACAGTGGCAATGGCTTTTGATTGGATTCTTCTTTTTCATCGCTGCGGCCCTTGTTCCATATCAAGCTTACCGTAAATGGATTCGGTGGCTTGTGATGCTGTCATTGTTATGTCTTCTCCTTGTCCTGCTTCCTGGAATCGGTGTTGTCAAAAACAATTCACAACGATGGATTCAATTGGGCTCTTTGATCATCCAGCCTTCTGAGGCTGTGAAATTAGTGATGATCATCTATTTCGCCTATGTATATGCAAGGAAACAAGCGTACATTACATCCTTTAAAAAAGGAGTACTACCTCCACTTCTTCTTTTAAGTCTAGCTTTTTTATTGATTTTAAAACAGCCAGATTTAGGTACAGCAGTTTCTATTTTATTGAGCTGCGGTATCGTCTTATTATGTGCTGGACTTAAAACACGCCACCTCATTCTACTAGGTTCGACGGCTGCGGCAGGGATCACTTTTTTTGCTGTGACCGCTCCTTATCGTTTGAAACGGATCACTTCTTTTCGTGATCCTTTCATGTATGAAGATGGAGATGGTTATCAGCTGATCCATTCTTATCTCGCCATGGATTCAGGGGGACTGACCGGGAATGGTTTAGGCGGAAGCATACAAAAACTAGGATTTCTTCCTGAAGCCCATACAGATTTTATTATGGCCATCATCAGTGAAGAGCTGGGAATCATGGGGCTGTTGTTTGTGATGGGTGCCTACCTACTCATCATGTATCGCGCCGTTCGAATCGTTCAAGGCTTACAAGATCCATTTGGAAAGCTATTAACGATCGGGCTTACTTTTCAAATTATGATTCAAGCAGCCTTTAATCTAGGAGCTGTCTTTGGGCTTCTCCCCATTACAGGCATTCCTCTTCCCTTTATTAGCTACGGCGGATCTTCATTGGTGTTCATGATGATATCTGCAGGCATTCTTGTGAATCTCTCTTCATCTATCAAAAGACACCGGCATGTGCCCCAAGTAAAATAGACACCCTCTATCAGAAGGTGTCTTTTGATTTTTATTCTTCTATTTGATGATCAGGGATTTCTTTTTTTCTTGGCTGTTTGATTTCATTCGTCAGTTCTTGGATGCTTTGTTTCACATTGCCTTTGCCAGAGAAATTCTCAATAATTTCTTTGACATCAATTCCAGAGGAAGCTTTCAGACTTTCTTGAAGACTGGACATAAGGTTTGTCGCATAGCCGGTCACTTTGTTGGCGCCGCTGCCTTCCCCGTTACCACCTGTATCAACAACTGTAATTTTATCAATGTTAGAAAGTGGAGCAGATACTTGTTTCGCATATTCAGGTAGCATTTTCACAATCATATCAAGAATCGCCGCTTGACCATACTGTTCGAATGCTTCTGCAATTTTCTCTTTCGCTTCTGCTTCCGCAAGTCCTTTCAACCTAATGACTTCTGCTTCTGTTTCCCCTTTTGCACGATCGGCTTCTGCTTTGGCAAGCCCGTCAATCCGAACTTTCTCTGCTTCTGCTTTTGCCATTGCTTCAATGCTGTATTTCTTCGCATCTGCTTCTGCAAGACGCTTCGCTTTTTCCGCCGCAGCCGACTGCTCAACAGCATAACGGTCCGCATCTGCTTTCTTTTTCACTTCAGAATCGTATTGACGCTCACGACGCTGGATCTCTTTTTCTTCTAATTCAATTTGCTTCTGACGTTCAATGATTTTGACTTGCATTTCTTGTTCAGTTACGTGCTGACGATTACGAGCTGTTTCAAGATCGTACGCTTGGTCAGCGCTTGCTTTTGCTGTATCTTGTTCACGTCTGAATTCTGCTCTTTTCAGCTCATTGATTTTTTCTGCTTCAGCGATTTCAGTGGCACGCTCAAGCTCAGATTTCTTCGCATCTTTATCTGCTTCTGCACGTTTGATACGTGTTTCTTTATCTGCTTCTGCTGTCGCAATATCTGCATCGCGTTTCACTTGAGCAATTCTAGGTTTACCTAGTGATTCTAAATAGCCATTTTTATCACGGACATCTTTGATTGTAAACGATACAATGACAAGACCCATTTTCGCTAGATCTTGAGAAGCGACACGCTGTACTTCTTGAGAAAATTTCTCTCTGTTTTTATAAATCTCTTCAACTGTCATTGACCCTAAAATGGAGCGAAGGTGTCCTTCTAGTACTTCTCTTGCTTCATTTTCACGATCTTCTTTTGTTTTCCCTAAAAACTGCTCTGCCGCAGTGGCGATTTCTTCAATTGATCCGCCGATTTTAATGATGGCCGTTCCATCGGCCATGACCGGTACACCCTGTTCAGTATAGACTTCAGGCGTTGAAACATCTAGCTTGCTAGATAGTAAGCTGAGCGGCTCTGCTTGTTGAAAAACAGGGAGTACAAAGGTACCTCCACCTCTTACAATCTTAATCTTGTTTCCACCTTCATCCACGTGGACATTTTTACTTCCGAGGTAACTTCCTGTGACAATTAATGCTTCATCTGGACCAGCTGTCCGGTATTTCGAAACAAATACACCAATAAGTGCAATGAGAATCACAAGCACAATTCCAATAATAATTAATATGGTTGTTCCTGGCATAGCATTCCCTCCTAGATTTCTTCATTTGGTATAACAGATAACACGCCTTTGTTTACTTCGACGACCAGCACCCGGGTTCCATATGGAATCTCCTCTTCGTCGAAACTGACGGCAGGCTTTGAGATTTTCCCGCTGTTACTAATTAACAGCACTTCTCCAAACCCATCTTTTGGTACAGATACAATGATCTCCCCAGTTCTTCCTTTTAGGTCGGCCTCCGTATATGAAAGAGATTCTTCAGCAGAGGAAAGCGGGACTAGGACAAATACATGTAAACAAGTAACGAGAACCACTGCGAGGATGGCAGATAATACGGCGCCAAGTCCACTTCCTACAATTGCTGTTTTTTCAGAGATAAATCCTCCAGCCGAGAAAAAGGTAAGAAATGCGAGGATCAATGTTGGTTGAAGGAACGGGACAGGAATCGCTTCAAACAATCCATCAAATACATCGCCAAAAAAGACGAAAACAAGCGTCAGGATTCCTGATACCATCAATATGTATAAGTACAGCGTCTGAAGAGGCAGCCCAAACACATCCATCTTCCTCACCCTTTCTTTATGAAATGAGCAGCCTTTCATTCATTTAGACCATGCTCACATCCAAGTGTATTCCTTCTAACAGGTAATACGAACCACTTTTGTAAAGGTTTCATATTTCATCACAATTCATTAAAGGATTTCTCGGATAGCTAAAGAATGATTGTCTTGTACCAGTATGATAAAATTTGATCTTGAGGTGAGAGAAATGAGTTTATTACATGAAGCAAGACAAGAATTATGGCAAGAGCTGCAAGGATTAAGTGAAGAACAATTAAACAAAAAATTATCTGATGATACTTGGAGCATTCAAGAGGTTGCAGATCATTTAAAGAAAATGGACCTAATTTCAGCAAAACATCTAGCTGCCGAGGGGAAAAAAGCACCAATCAAAGAATATAAGCCAAAACCAGTTGAAATGGCAGAGGATCGTTCAAAAAAAGCCACCGCGCCTAGTATTGTTGAACCAGAGCGCAAGCATGTGACACCTACACATTTAAAAGATGAGCTTGATACAGCTCGTGAGAAATTAAATCAAATTTTATCAACGTTTACAGAGGAAGATTTCAAACGCGTGATTCCACATCCTGTGTTTGAAGAGCTTTCATTAAAGCAATACCTTGATTTTATCGGCGCACACGAAAAACGCCATATTCATCAAATTAAAGAAATTAAAGAACAGCTATAAGATGTAAAAAAGACTCCCTTTTGGGAGCCTTTTTTCATTGTTACACTGTTTTAGGTGTTAAATCAAAGCAGCGAGCGTAAATCCAGTTGTATGCTTTTTCGTTCAGGTCTCTTGGATTTCCAACTGTTTGCGGATCTTTCATTGCTTCTTTAGATAAGCGATCGATCATATCTTTTGGTACACCTTGTTCTTCTAATGAAGGAACTTCTAGGTCTTCCACTAAATCATACATCCAATTCACTGCTGCTTTTGCAGCTTCCTCTGTTGTCATTCTGCTTGTATCAATACCGAATGCTTGCGCAATTCGAGCGAATTTCTCTGGGTACCCTTTCCAGTTATATTCCATGACAGGTCCCATCATTGCCGCTACACATTGACCATGTGCGACAGGAATAATACCCCCAAGCGTTTGACTCATCGCATGGGCTGCACCAGCTGATTCACTTCCATAGGAAAGTCCTGCAAGCATCGCAGCTTGTGCCATGCCATATCTTGCTTCCAAATCCTCTCCATCGGCAAAGGCACGGCGAATATAATGAGCAGCATATTCAATGGCCATGAGCGCTACCGCATCTGTAATTGGCTGAGCAAACTTCATCGTATAGCATTCGATCGCGTGCGCAAGCGCATCGATACCCGTCATTGCTGTCACATGCGGCGGCATTGATACATGAAGCTCAGGATCAATCACTGTTAGGTGAGCTGCAATGAGCGGTCCACCTGTGTTGAATTTGAATTCCCTTTCTTCGTCAGTGATCACTGCCCACTGCGTGACCTCTGAACCTGTACCAGCCGTTGTCGGAATTGTGGTTAACGGAGGGATTCTATTTTCAAGCGGTTTTTTCCCCTCAGCCGCTTCGTAATCAAGAACTGATCCTTCATGAGTCGCTTCCACACCGATAGCCTTCGCTGTATCCATTGAGCTTCCGCCGCCTACTGCGACTAAACCATTACAGCCTTCTTTTTCATATAACGCAGATCCTTCATTGACTAAACGGACTGGTGGGTTTGGTTCTACTTTATTAAATAGAACCACATCAACTTGCGCTTCTTTTAATGAAGCAATCACTGGATCTACAACACCTGCTTGATAAATACCAGGATCTGTGACAAGCAATACCTTTGAAACGCCGTATGCTTTCACTTCTTCCCCAACATGTTTCACTGCCCCAATGCCATGCTTGATAACAGTCGGAATTTCAAACGTATGGAATTTTTGCATGCTTTCAATTTTCATATTTAAAGTCATATAGAATCTCCTCCAGATAAGTGATATTTATTTAAACCAATGAACCGCTTCTGGTTTTGTATTTCGATATAAATGTTTTAGTTCCGTATATTCTTCAAGGCCCGTACGTCCTAATTCACGTCCAAGACCTGATTGTTTATACCCGCCCCACGGTGCTTGGGCAAAATAAGGATGGAAGTCGTTGATCCATACCGTGCCTAATCTTAATTGACGAGCCACTCGTTCGGCTTTGCCGATATCAGAAGACCACACCGCTCCTGCTAAACCATAAATCGTGTCATTTGCCAGCTCGATGACTTCTTCCTCTGATCGGAAGGATTCGACAGTGAGGACTGGTCCAAACACTTCTTCCTGTACAATTCGCATGTCTGATGTACAGCCTGAGAAAATCGTCGGCAAGTAGAAGAACCCTTTTTGAAGCTCCTCTGCTTCAGGTCGTTTCCCACCTGTTTCTAATGTTGCGCCTTCGTCTAAACCGATGCTGACGTATTTTTCTACTTTTTCTCGATGCTCAGCTGAGATGAGCGGTCCGCTCTGGGTTCCTTCATCAAAGCCGTTGCCTAGCTTGATTTTTTTCGTACGCTTCACCAGTTCTTCTAAAAATTCATCATGAATAGATTCTTCCACTAACAAGCGTGAACCTGCTGAACACACTTGCCCTGCATGGAAAAACACAGCATTCATTGCCTGGTCAACCGCTACGTCTAAATCAGCATCTTGAAAGACGATATTCGGGTTTTTCCCGCCGAGCTCAAGGGCGATTTTCTTCACATTCCCGCTGGCTCCCTGCATGATTTTCTTACCTGTTTCAATACCGCCTGTGAATGAAATTAAATCGACTTGGTCATTGACAGCCAGCTCATCTCCAACAGTTGCTCCAGGTCCAAGTACTAAGTTGGCAACGCCTGCTGGAACACCCGCTTCTTCCATAAGTTTGAAAACTTTGATCGTGGTTAATGGTGTAATTTCACTTGGCTTTAGTACGATTGTATTTCCAGCTGCAAGTGCAGGAGCGATTTTCCAGCTCGCTTGAAGCAATGGATAGTTCCAAGGAGTGATTTGACCGCATACACCGACAGGTTCTCGGACTAATTCACTTTTTGAGTTTGGAATAGGCGATGCAATGATTTCCCCGCCATCCTTATCAGCAAGCCCCGCATAATATTGGAACACGTTCGCAATATCGTCCATATCCGCTTTGCTTTCTTCTAATGTTTTGCCGGTATCAAGTGATTCTAATTTGGCTAATTCATCTAGGTCTCGCCTAATCAATTCAGCAATTTTAAACACAATATTTCCTCTTTCAAGTCCAGGCATGTTTGCCCAATCACCTTGATCGAAGGTTTTTCTCGCTGCCTTAATGGCTAACTGCGCGTCATTTCTTGATCCTTCACTGACTGTCGCGATCACTTCTTGATTAAATGGATTGATGATATCTCTTGTGTCGCCACTCTTAGCGCCAACCCATTGTCCATCGATAAATAGTGTTTGACTCATAGAAGGAACCTCCTCTGATTCTCTTTGGTAAGTTTGTTAAATAAAAATTTAACGTTTTGAACATAATTAACTTAACATGTTCAAATTTTTCTGTCAAAGGGGGATATGCTTCTTTTATTTTGACATTTTGCATTCTTTCGTTAACATATAGTCCATAAAGATTTTTTTGAACGTATTGAATTCACTTAATAGAAAGCAGGGACAAGATGAAAAAGCAGGAACAGCCACAAGCAGAAGAACGCATTTTAGCTGCTAAAGATCTCGTCATTGATTCCATCGCTGAAACAATGGATCTCTATGGCATTACTAGAAGTGCGGGTATTCTATATGGGACGATGTATTTAAATGAGGAAATGACGCTGGATGAAATGCGTGAAGAGCTGCAAATGAGTAAGCCTAGTATGAGTACGGGTGTGAAAAAACTGCAAGACATGAATATTGTCAAAAAGACCTTCCACCGCGGCCGAAGAAAACACAGCTTTGTTGCTGAGAAAGACTTTTTTAAGTTTTTCATGAACTTCTTCCCGCAAAAATGGGAACGAGAGGTCGAGGTTAATCTAGCAGCGATTGAAGAAGCGCAAGAACGCCTTCAAGATGTAGCTCGTGATGATCAGGCGGAGGAACATGAAAGAGAGGAAGCAAAACAGCTCATTGAACAGCTTGAAAGCTCAAAAGCCTATTATGACTGGCTTAGACGATTAGCCCACTCGGTTCATTCGGGAGACATCTTTGACTATATTCCGATTGATCAGAAAGAAAAATAGCCGGGGTGTTTGTGTTTTACAGCTTGAATTTTACAGGAGGATTGATTATAATAAGTTATGTCGTAATACTTCGGGGCATTAGCTCAGCTGGGAGAGCGCTACGCTGGCAGCGTAGAGGTCAGCGGTTCGATCCCGCTATGCTCCATTATCAAAAGCCTATCCAATGATGGATAGGCTTTTTCATTTGATTTTACTCATAAAAGCTTATTTGTCTGGTTCTTGAATTTGATAACCAAAGACTCCTTTTATCTCAACATCCCCACAGCCTTCTTTTTTAGTCAGTTTAATACCATGGGGTCTATAAATGTAGCGCCCACTTGATAAAATTCGGTCTGTTGCACTTAGATCATATTGGTTACCTGTATACTCTTTGACTGATGACGGAAAATCCGTTCCTGATAAGGATGTTCTGTAGAGTGTCAGCTCTAAAGTACAACCCTCTGCATTTAGTATAGAAAATTGGTAGCCATAAGTAGATGGATATTGTTCAGGATTATTTTGACCTCCTGGTACCCACAGATCTTTTTCCTGTTCCGTCATGATGAAATCAACTTCTACTTCTCGATAAATGGTCTTAGCTGCAACCTTTTCCATATTAAAATGGAACATGACAATGAAACAAAGAGACATCATTACACATATCCGCTTCATACAACCCCTCCATTCATTTTTACCATTATACAACAAATAACGCCAAAAATGGTTTTATTTTACTTTTTTATAATAGATAAGGGTTGATTCATTCCATATGTGTTAACTTTCTATGACCTTTCTTAATGTTTCTTTGGTCTTTGGACCATATATGCCATCTGAGGTTAACCCATGCATCATTTGAAATCGAGACACTGCATTCGCAGTCTTGGGTCCGTAGTACCCATCGATTCCATTATTGATCGCTCCCTTATCAGGATAAAAATAAATCGATGCTAAGGCTTGTTGTACGGCTTTTACAGCTGACCCTTTTGTAAGAGGCTTCGTCACTTTTAAAATACCTGCAGGCAAACTGTATGTTTTTTTGACCTTGTTGGTTTTAGATGTTGATCTCGTTGATATGGTTTTGATAGATGTTTCTTTCACAGGTTTAGCTGTTGTCATTTGACTTGATGCTGATGCAATACCCGCCTTGAAGCCATCCCAACGATTTAACAGCTTACGCGGACACTCTTTCCCGCTCCAATGCTTATGCGGCACCACGTTTGATAAAGGAATTCCTAAATCCCCCATCAGTTTTCGAATGAGCCATTGGGCGTTTTCAACGGCTTGTTCAAAGTCACCGCCTGCATTTTCACAAATTTCAATTCCAATTGATTTCATATTGCCGGTTCCCCTGCCATCTCCTGCGTGCCAGCCATTTTCGTTTAAAGGTAAATGCTGATAAATGACCTGATCATCGACCGTGTAGTGCCAGCTAACCCCGGTACTTGCCCGAGCAACAAATGCTGCATGATTTGCCGCATCAGCCCCCCGTCCAGTGTTCGATGTATTATGCACCGTAATATAGAGCGGCTTCATCCTGTTTCCTGGTCTGTTGCGATTTTGTTTTGGGATGAGTGCTTGAATGATCTTCACCATATTGTTTCTCCTTCAAAAATTATTTTGTTAACCCTCTTTGTTTCAGGGCATCTTTTTGCAATTGACCTTTATAGGTCACATAATTATTTTTAAACCAAGCGATCACGGCAGTGACCATAGTGAAAATTGTGGAACCTGCCACATATAGTGCCTCTCCTGCGGTTTGCACTTGCTCCTCGCTAATCGGCAGCACTGTTTGTCCAAACATGACAAGCGTTTGGTTGATAAGCGCAATAAAAAGAAGCACTGTGCGAATCACAGTGCCTTTGTCGAATGTTTTCATGATGTTTTCCTCCTATTTTAAATTCCGTTCAATTTTATCGAGCTTGTCGATCACGACGTCATACTTCTCACTAAACTTTGCTAACACATCATTTTGCGCCTCGATTTGCTCATTGAGTTTGTTTTCTCGTTCTTTTGTAGTGTTGAGAACATAAAACAGAATCCAGCAAAAAAGAACGGCGAATGGGCCTTGTGTCATTAAGTTTTGAACGACATCAACTTCCATTGGAATCACCTACTTTCCGGCAAAAAAATAAAGCCATTAGGCTTTGTATATTTCTCCAGTTATATTTTGATAGTCTTCTGCTTTAGTGACTTTCTTATTGTAACTACCATAGTGGAATTGCTTCATTCATTTCAATACGTGTTACCTTTAACGGATCATTCGCAATTAATCCATCTAATTTTAAACTACCCTCTTTAGATAAAGACATCCTAGCAGATCCGTATGAACCAACCGTCGCACAAGTGAAAACGGTTAAAGAGGAAGGTTTATACGTTAAACGTGCAATTTCTGTTTCATTAACCGAAACTATTTCAAATGACCCTCTCAAATATAAAATATTTTGTCTGACAGAATATTTCAATGGATTAACTGAATATTGATTTATATTACTATTTAGATTTACATTATTCCAGGTAGCATTTAAATCTGTAGACGTGAGATGTTTTTCCCATTCAGTCCATGTATAGTCAGTTTTCCTAATTCTATAAAATGAGTTTAGACCATTGACTGCATCATATATAGTTTGTAGCAAGGTATTCCCATAACTTATCACTATCATAAATGCTCTTTTGATCTCTTTTGGACCATTAAGGCCTGCATTATAAATGAGATACATTCCTGTTTCTATAATTTCGTTATAGTCGGTGGTCTCACCTATACTTTTATAAAAGGGTTGACCGTTATCCCTTGTTATTTTATGAAGTTGACTGTTGTTCCATTTATCTTGTTCAGCTGCTGTCGGAAGCTGTGTCCAATTGATAGATATGTGGTTAGGATAATAGTAAAAGTAATATGCACTGCCGGATGTATCTATTGCGAAACCTGTTCCAATATTATTTTGCCCCACTGTCTGTATCCCTCTAATTGCGTATTGTGAAGGGTTATCCTCGATCCCACTGGGCGCATAGAATGTACATGTTCCTTTGTCTTTAATGGAATCAAAAATTCTTGAACCAACGGAAATATTTAAAAGTTGTGTTCCATTATCACCTGTAATTTTATACAGCTGCGACTCATTCCATTTCTTTTTTTCTACTTCTGAAGAGTGTTGACTTGGATCATTGATATGAAGAGTTATTTGTTCTGACATACCAGTGTCGTTATGAAGCAATGTTTCCAACATATCATTGAATAGATCTGCATGAGCTTTATCACTCGTTTCAAAAGGACGAGGAGTTTTTATCTCCAATGTGTTCTCTCCTTTCTATAATTGCATAAGTTGTCTGAATGAGATTGAAACAGAATTCAGCAAAAGAGAACGGCAAAAAAATAAATCTATTAGGCTTCGTACATTTCTCCAGTTATATCTTTATAGTCATTTGCCGAGATCCAGCCAATGCTTACATAAAATGCAACGTCCTCTGGGCCGTAACACTGCCAGTCCCAGAATTGTTTGATATCTGCTACAGTTGGAAACATCATTCTGATCTTCCCCCTTTCTGCATAGCCAATAGCTGTGTTAATTGTTTTGACAATAAAGCATTTTGTTTCTTTAAAAGTTCTATATCACTTGGCGGGAGAGGGGCTGGTTTTAGGCTATCTATATACTCCTTTGTCGCTAATTCATACCATTGTTGTTTTTCCACATCAAATGCAGCTTTATAAAAAGAAGGATTATTGGGTGGTGCAATTGTTGTACAGTGCTCTGGAATAATATAATTTCCTTCATCATCCCTCTCATACACTTCTATTGGTCTGACCAATTCATTTTGATGATTATATTCATAGACTTGGATCATTTTGATCACTTCCTTAATTTAATGGGATGACCGTATCTAGATAATAACCAGTTACAGAAATGTCATTTTTCGACAGTAAATCAGTTAGCTTTAGATCTCCTGTCTTATATATAAGTAGTTTACTATGACCAGTTGTACCTAATACTGGAACTGATACTACTAGGCCTTTATATGGTAAGCCCAGTAAGCCCGAAATTGGAATCTTTCCACAGATAACTTCTATATTTGCTTTTAGGTGGCCTCTCAACAATAATAAATTTCTTCATCTAGTATATTCGACTGGTCTATCTCCATAGAGGAACCATTGTCAAGCGTGACATTTAGCCACTTGACATTTTAAAATTCAGCATCAGTTACTATTTTTTCCATCCTTTAAAAAATACCGTAAGTATGAACCGTTCCGAACCAATGAGTGTTGTCATAACTCCTGCTGACATGAATGGTCTTTCTACCATTTATAGTTTCTAAAACGTCAATATTAAACCAAGCTGAATCATTTTCAGTAGGCATATTTACTAACTTAGATCCAACAGCAAAATAAAACCCTGAAGGTAATGTTAATATATCTGTGTCCATTCGCATAGATAATCTTGTCCCATTGGTATTCAATAAATGATGATCGTTTAGTCGCTTCCACCCACTCCATTCTTGTTTATTGCCTGTAACATCAGTTGTTGAGCGATTAACATAAATATCTCCTGTATTGTTTACACCAAGTATCTATACATATATATTTTCACTGAAAACAGATAAAGCCCTCATTGAACTAAATGTCGGTAAATCTTCATGTCCCTCCTGAATATACCAAGAATGTACACCAGGTAACGTTGTTAATCTCTCCAATATACTTGAATCATTTGCATTAAATTCTCTCATACGCTTTCCCATCGTCAGCAGTGATTTTAGATAACTGTCCTGCGTCCCATTTATTTTTTTCATTTTGTGTAGGCATTTACAGCCAATTAATCGCCATGTCTTTCACATAATAGGAAAAACAGAAAACGTTGCCTAACGTATCAATTACGATTCCAACACCAATATTATTTTGACCTACAAGCTGGAATCTCCTTAATACAGCGTTGCCAATAGCAGGAGAATCAACTACCCCAACACCTCTAGGCGCATAGAATGAACAGGCACCTAGAGTTTTAATTTCGTCATAGATACTGCCGCCAGCAGGGATACTGATCAATTGGGAGCCGTTATCATTTGTCAGTTTATACTGCTGCGAATTATTCCATTTCTTCTTATCTGTACTAGAAATGTGAGGATTTGAATCTTCTGTATGAAGGTTGAATTACTTCAACAGTTCTTGGTCATTTTCAATCAAAATCTTCACCATATTGTTAAATAAATCTTCATGCGCCTTGTCATTTATCTCAAAAGAACGCAGTGTTTTTAAAACCATATCCTCCCCCTTATATATGAATAATGAATCAAAAATCTACGTGAATTTTTATAATAATTTCAACTCTTCTATGTCACGTAATATGTGTGTCATTTGTTTTGTTAAAAATGCAATTTGTTTCTTCAATATTTCAAGATCATTAGGTAAAGGCTTTATTTTAAAGCTATTCATATACTCTTGCGTGGCTGTTTCCTCCCATTGTTTTTTTTTAGGATCAAATTTTGCAATATATGATTCAACAGGAGGTGGTATATCTGTAAAACCTTCAGGTATATCTTCATGTTCATTTACGAGTAGTTTTTCTTCACCTGGTATATAGATAAATTGATCATCATATTTATAAATCCACATATTATTACCTCCTACAACGTACTAAATTTGATTAAAAACGTAATGAATTCTGTTGGATTGGCTGTGTTAGAAGATAATTGCACACACACTCTTCCATCAGTTGTGATCAATGTCCTATGATATTGTGGTGTTCCAGATGTTCCAAGGCTAGAAGCCACTCCAACATAATAGACAGGCTGCTTTGGACGGTAGCCTTCTGGTAAAACAAAAACAGGAATTTCCCCTAATGGACCATCTCTTACAGCTCCATTAATTTCGACTTCGCCTAAAGCATTTTTACTAAACCGAATCGGTAAAGAACTCGTACTGTATAGTTTCCATCCGTTTAGTATTCTAGGTGTGGTCCACGTTACTTCTTGATCTGCTTCAGTAAGACTACGCTTCCAACCTTGCCAACCTAGATTTAAGTCAAGGTAGTTAGTAAACATGTTATTTTTATAGTCTATTGCAATGACCCAACCAAACGTACCTTTGTTGTTACTGTCGGATGAAGTAAAATGATAAAAACCTCTTGAAGCCAAAGCTGAGGGGTTGTCTTGTACACCAGCAGGTGAATAAAATGTACCAAATGTTTTTCCTGTTTCAGTTAATTTATCTAATAAATTTTCTGTCGCTCCCACAGATACACGTACGCCACCCGTGTCATTAGTAATTTTAATTAACTGACTATCATTCCATTTATTTTGATCGGACATATTTGGCAGAGGCGTCCAACTAATAGAAAGATCACTGGACCCATATAGAAATGTATAAGCATTTCCCATTGTATCGATCGCAAATCCTGTTCCTGCATTCGCTTGCCCTACCGTTTGAATGCCTCTTAAAGCATTCGTTGTTGGACTATCTTCTATTCCACGAGGAGCGTAAAATGTACATGTTCCTTTATCTTTAATAGCATCATAGATCTTACCAGAAGCTGGAATGCTGATTAAATGTGTCCCATTGTCTGCAGTTATTTTATAACTTTGAGAATCATTCCATTTTTGTTTCTCCAATCCAGTTACATGTTGAATCGTATCATTTTTATGACTAGTGAACTGTTCTAACAGCCCATGGTCGTTTTCAAGTAAGACTTCAACCATTTCATTAAATAGGTTTGCATGAGCTTTATCACTAGTTTCAAATGTTTTTGGTGTTTTCAAGTCCATTTTTGACTCCCTCCCTTAATAAATATCATCAATCTCAAAAACAAATTCGATGTCGCCGTCTTTTTGTTTGTCTGTCATGGTGCGGATGGCGGTGAATTTGCCGGCTTCGTCGACAAGGGCTAGTTCATTGATGACTTCGCCTGCGAGTTCTCCTTCAGCGATGGTGCAGGTGTAGCGGATTTTTGCCGGTTCCATGAAGGTAAATGAATCAATATTTTTTTGAATCAGTTCTTTTTTGAGTGCTTGTTCAGTTCCGTCTAGTGAGATTGGTTTTCCATCCTTTGTTCCTCCATTTCCGAATGCCATTTTGACGACTTTTGTGAGTTTTGTTCCTTCTGCTCGTGCCTTTGCCATTTGTTGACGTGCATATAGTGTGGTTACGGTTAATTGATCAGCCATTGTGATCCTCCTTATAGGTCTATTTTTTTAGAAGTTGCTGCCAGCATTTTTGATCCATCAAGTGAAACGGATCCATCGAGAATCCAGTAATGCTCCTTGATCAGTAAACTGCCGCCTTGTTCATTTTGAACATGTACCGGTAAGCGGAACGTCATCCTCTTTTTCGTTTGATGTGAAAGCTGGTTCTTTGCGCGCAAAGTCAGCGTAGCTGCTTGCTTCGTTTCATGCGATGCTCCAGTCATGACATAATTCAGACGATATGCTGTTTCTTTCTCTTGTTGAAGCGGCATTCTCATCTTTAATGAATGCCGAAAGCGAGCAGGGACCTCCGTAGTACCTCGTATCCCGCTGAGATAGAACGTTCCATTTAATACGAATTCACCATTGAGTAAAATTGGAATATGATCGAAAAAGCCCACTCTGCTTCGCAGTGTGAGCCGCTGGTGATGATCATTTGTTTCATGAACATCGGTATGATGACTGGCGGTGAACGTATACGCCAAATGTGCTGGCTTTAACGTTTCGAGTATTTCGACGATATATCTTGTGTTTTGCAGGTCATCCAGGTTGACACGCAATGCAAAATGATAACGGTTGACTGTAAGACGGATGATCGCACTTGGATTTTTAAGAAATCGATTCACTGATTTCTCTAATGAAAGATACGTAATTGGTGGAATGTTCGACATCATATTGAGTAATCGTGCCCTGCGCAGCTCAATTGAATCATCTGACTCTCGCTGCACCTTGAGCATTCTTTCCCACCGATTCAATCCCCACGTCGCTGTTAAGGGGAAGAACTGATCCGTTACATCAAAAATGGATTCGTCCAATTGTTCAAACTCTGGCGCCTCCGTTTTTAGTAAATGATCCACATCATAAATCTCTGTGAAATAAGGCGGCAAGTAGTTTTTCATTTCATCAAGTTTGCTCAATAACCTTCACCTGCCTCAGACGTGGTATCTCAATGTCCTGTAATACTAAGTTTTTTGACTCCCCATTCAATAAGACATTTGCATAATCGGACACGCTCTCTGAATGGTACAAGATATCATTTAAGGCGGACATTCGAATCGTACTTTTTTCAAATGCGATTGATTTTAACAGTGCTTTGACCTTTTCTTCTATTTCTTTTTGCGCACCTTCAAGCGTCCAGTCCATCTGAAGTTCGACGGACACTTCTATGTCAATATCTAGCCACTTGGCGCTTTCAACAGTTGCTTTTGAACCAATAGGAGCTTGCCCTTCTCCTTCTCCTGGTACAGGATCGATATACTCCTGAACCCTTTTGACAAGAAGCTCAGATGCTACATCTAGATTGCCATCGGTGATGACAATTTTGACCGTTCCCTCTCCATTCCATAACGGGAATACTTTCGCTCTGCCGACACCAACCACTTCCTCGGCCCACTTTTTGTAATGTGCTCTGTTGGCACTGACAGCCTCTCGCCTTGCGCGTATTAAATACCGATCGTATAATGACGCATCATCTTCTTCCTCTTGCCCTGGTATCACCAATTCCTTCATGATCATCGACTCAAGACCCGGAATGGTATCAAGCGATAGCAGCGGCTGACCTGTTAATTGCCCATTGCCGACTGTACCTGTTGTCTCGCATTCTAGTGTACCGTCCTTTGAAAATTGAAAATAAACATCTTCAATAAAGAATCTTGATCCTGCTGGAATATTTACGTTCTCTGGTTGAATGGTTACGGACCAGACCGCTTTGGTGGCTGGCTTTCGTTCAATCCCCACTTCTGCTGCTCGTCGATCTAAAAATTCCCCCTGTGCTGTATCAGCAAAGACAAGCTCAAATACTTGATCAAGCCAAATATACGACTGAGCCAGTTCAGCAGCAGCAGGTGCCAAGGCATTCCAAATGACGCTGTTTTCTCTTTTATCTATGTCATCTGGCAGCCTGTCCAGCATTCTTTCCATCAACGCCTCATACGTTTGCTCCTCAAACATCTCCCTCCATCACCTCCTCTATTTCTAATGTGCCTTCATCTGTGACAATGGCTAGTTTGACTTGAAAGGCATCATTTTGCTTCGTGACCTCTATCTCTTCAATATGATCAATCCGCTCATCAACGACCAATGCTTCTTCTAGCAATCTTGGAATCTCCATTTCTTTGTATTCATCTGTTGCTTCTGTATCGGTCAATAGCTCCTGAATTTCAGTACCAATGTCGTGACTGTAAATGGGGTGTGCATAGCGCTCTGTTCGCAATGTCATATAAATAAATTGACGGATCGCTTCAATGCCTGTAATGGCTTCATTTGTCAGCCTACCATTTTCAAAATCTATGCGATACGTCGTCGAGGTTTCTACCTCTTCGTCTTCTTCTGTTTCCTCGATTTCTTCCTCTGGTGAAAGTGCCACATTCATCACCTCCCTTACAATTTGTCGATGATGTAAAAGGACTGCCCTCCTGCCATTGCAAGTACCATAATGCTGTCTCCCTTTTTCAACTCATCATCCTCACCCTTATTTAAGCGTTTAGGCCAAATAAGCAGTTCTTCTGGAATGATCAGCTTACTATTTTCATTTAATCGGATGTGAAGAGGCGAAGCCATTGTGACCTCTCCAATCACCAGATCAATTGGAGAAGCTGCATCTACTGCATTGACAGCGAGTCGTTTAATTGCTTCACTTAATCTCATGCTTGATCACCCTTTGGCATGGAATTTTTCTCAACGACGTCAATTGTCATGGTGTGCTTCACTCCATTGAATTCATGCTTGTCTTGATCGATCCAGTAGGTTTTTTTGATGTTGATTTCAGGGATTTTCAAATAGATTGGCAAACCGCTTTGCAGTTCAGGGATTCCAAGTGCTTGTATGCTTTTCACTTCTTGTTTGACGCCTTTTTTTTCAGCTAGGCGTACTTTCGCTCTTTTTTGAAGCTGCGGCTGGTTGATTTGACCTGTGACCGTCTCCACATGCTGTAAAATGCCGTACTGACTCTGACCCGCTTTGTCCTGTTCGATCACCACAATATCTGATTTGCTACCTTTTTTCTTATTCTTCCCCTGTTCGTCTACAGACGTGCGCATCTTCACACGTGTTGCTGTCTCTTCAATGGAGGTGCTGTACTGATAACCGATGAGGTTGACGCCTGATTCAATGACCCACACGTCCTCTGGATCGGGCCAAGCTCTCAGCCCCATCTTGCCTTTAGCAGAATAAATTTGATAATTTCTACCGGTTTGCCGCTTCGTTTCCTTCAATGCTTTTAAAATGATGTCATATAAACTCGTGTCATTTTTAAAGACGAGAGACTTCATGACATGTCCTGTATTTGCGATGGATGTCATAGGAATTTGAAAGTCTGCCCCGATCCGCCTCAAAATTTGATCTGCCCGTTGATTTGAAAAAACATATACATCTTGGTTTTTCACTAAATATTGGAGCATATCGTATGCGGTAAAGGTCAGCTTTCCTTCAACAGGCGTCCTAGAAAACACGATGCCTCTGAACAGCTCTTTTCCTTTCCATTTAAAAAGAACCGTGTCTCCTTCTGAGACACGGTAATATGTTTGACTGCCTTGCTTTGTGATAATGTTCGCCTGAATAGAGCGAGGGGCCTGATACCTTTGCCCCTGAAGTGTCACACTCTCTGTGACAAGCTCATACATCGTGCCGCTTCTGATGGCAAAAAGCTCAATCAATGTCAGCCCCCCTATTGTGGTATTTTCAATTTTTGCCCTGGAAAAATCCAATGTCCCGGCTGTTTAATATTCCGTTTACTTCGTTTGATCATCGCTGCTTTATTGGCATTCCAAATACGCCGCCATTTTGTACTATCGCCATAAAAACGGCCTGAAATGGCCCACAGAGTATCTCCTTTTTTGACAGTGTACAATTTTGGTGGTGTTTTTGAGGGTCTTTTCTTTTTGGTTTGTTTCGCTTTTTTCTTTCGCTTGATTTTCCTAGGCGATGCGGTTTTATATTCCTTTAGCGCGATCGTAAATTCACGATCGCCTATGTCATAAGACCCTTCCTTGTGTGTGAAGCTCTCAATGCTGCACGTCATATTGATTTTAGTCCCTGTCACAATCAGGCGCACAGACTTCTTTGAACGCATCATTCGTTCAATTTTCGCTATTGCATTCTCTGGTGATGGAATGCTTTTATATTCTGCAATTGGCGAATATTTCTTAGGAAATAATGAGGTGAATGATACTTGTTTAGCTGATGGTACATCAATAAAAGTCAGTTCTCCAAAGGAGGAGACCTTCACTGTTTCATTTTGTACATTATTTGTGATCTCAAGTTCGGATGGAAGAACAGGGAATCGCAGCTTCTCCTTGCCTTGGGAAATCCACAATTGATACACTGATTTACCCATCGATCACGACCCCTTTCGTTCCTGTCTGAAGCTCTACTTCCAGTTCGTCTACAAGCATTTGTCTAATTTTTTCGACAAGCGATTGCTGATCCTGTCCATTATGGAAATGCTGATCACCATTGAACTGGATGGTGATTTGTTTATTGCCTGACGTTGTTGTATTCCCAGCTGGCTGTGCTGAGGTGACTTGCTGCATCTGTGATTCTGGTAAAGGAGCAGATGCATTTGATGGATCATAGACTTGCATTCCAAGTGCCTTCGCTGCCTGCGTCAATAAATATCTCCCGCGAATGCCTCTTTCTTCTGGAATAATCCATTCGCGTTTGTTTCCTTCACCGACTCTAGCTACCTGCTCCTGAGTAATCAGACCGCCATTGGCGTAGCCTTTATAAGGACCGCCTCTTTTCATACTCCGTAATCCCGGTGTATTGAAGACTGTTCCATATCTGCCCTTAATGTAGTTAATGGCTGCTACGGCATTATGAATTGGGTTCCAAATATCATTCATGCCCTTGCCTTTATTGGAATGGAAGGTCGGTCCAATGGTTTGCATTAACCCTTTAGAAGGCGTTCCCTTCTTGGCGTTGGAATCCCACAAGTTGATGGCTTTCGGGTTACCATTTGATTCGTGCTGAGCGATTGTCATAAGACCTGGAAGCCAGCTCATCGATGTGCCAGTCGCCATCAGAGCTGCCATGAGCCATTGCTGAACACTAAGACCTGAAGCACCCATACCGCTGAACGCTCCGATTAATGAACCCGCTTGATTTTCAGCAAACTTTTTCACATCAACTGAATCGAGCCCTTTGACGACACCAATCGATGCGAATTTCCCTAGACTCATCATGACACGTGAAGGAGAATGAATGTCTAGTTCTTCTCTAAACGCCTGTTCCACTTTCTTCGCCATTTCTTTGGCAGCTTGTGTGACTTCACTTGCTTTTGAACGCATGCCGCTATTGAAGGCGTCGATCATTCCTGAACCCCATCCTGGTGATTCTTGTTTGGCCTGCAGGAATGGTTGTTTGACGTGTTGGTCTACATATTGGCTTGTGCCAATTGATGTGGCATTTTGACCTGTTGCAAAGCCACTAACAGTTCCAGAACCCCAAGTTGGTGATGCTGTCATCACTTGTTGGTATGGTGCTTTTACACGACTTTGCAAAAAGCTGTCAGTTCCTGTTGGTGTCATTTGCTGGCTAGTAGCAAATGCCGATACCGTTTGTTGTCCGTACTTTCCTGAATCTGATGTCATTTGATTAAATGGCTGCTGAATGTTTTTTTGCTTCCATTGATCAAGTGAAACCACCTTTTGATTCAGCCCTTGTTCAAAATCATGATTAAATTGCTCACCTATGCTGGCAGATTGGATGTTTCCATTCATTGAAACCGTTCCACCAATTGAACCGGCAGAAGCAGTTGGAGCTGCTGGAGCATTTGGCGTTATTGGAGCTGGAGAGCTAGAAACTGGACTTGCTGCTCCGCTGCTGCTTGGCACAACAGACATTCCAAGATGAGAAGCAGCCTGTGCAAGCAGCATCTTCCCACGACCCCGGTTATTTTGAGTTGGAATGACAAATTCGTTACCTGCTTCACCAATCCATGATAAGGTAGGCTGGGTGATATAGCCGCCTGTGGCTTTTTTATCAGGATCTCCAAATAAATGTTTTACTACAAAATTAATGCCATCGCCCGCTTTGTCAAAAATCTTTTTAACCCAGTTAAATGCTTTAGAAAAACCATCACTTATGGCACCAGCCACTTTTACGATCGGTGTCTGAATATTATCTTTAAACCATTTGGATAATCCATTCCATATATCTGTCACCACTTTATACGCTTCTTCAAACTTCTTCCCAATGCTATCTTTAATGGTTCCAACCGTTTCTACAAGCGGATTCCATACATTGTTCATAAACCAAGAGGATACTGCTCCAAAAATTGATTGAATGGTTTTCCACGCATTTGATAATGCTGTCCAAATCCCCGTAGCGACTGTGACAACTGTGCTGCTTAGCGGTGTCCACACATTCTCAATAAACCAGCCTGCTACTGCACTGAATGTTTCTTGTATCCACGTCCAGGCATTGACTAGACTTGTCCAGATCGTGGTTGCTACTGTAACGACTGTATCGCTTAGCGGTGTCCAGACATTTTCGATAAACCAGCCCGCAACTGCACTGAATGTTTCTTGTATCCATGTCCAGGCATTGACTAGACTTGTCCAAATCGTGGTTGCTACTGTAACGACTGTACCACTTAGTGGTGTCCAGACGTTTTCGATAAACCAGCCTGCGACTGCACTGAATGTTTCTTGTATCCATGTCCAGGCATTGACTAGACTTGTCCAGATCGTGGTTGCTACCGTGCCAACCGTGCTGCTTAATGGTGTCCACACATTTTGGATAAACCAGTCTGCGACTGTAGACCACACTTCAACAATTTGATCTTTGATTTCAATGGCTTTTTGGCCAATCTTCTCAAATCCACCGCCATCAAACCATTTTCCAATTGTTTCACCGATAGATTCTCCGCCCATACTGCCAGCGATGCCGCCTACTAGGCCGCCGATGGCTGTGCCTACTCCTGGTACTACACTTCCAATAGCTGCACCTGCTGCTGCACCTGCCATCCCTCCGGCGATGCCGCCTCCAGTCGCACCGATCTTTTCACCAGCATTCTCTTTTTTCATACCAATTAGATTTGTTGCACTAAGTACACTGCCTAAAATAGGTACTTTCTTTAATAATTTGCCGCTCCCTTTACCGATATTTTTCAACGCATCCCCTAATTTACTTGGAGGTCTTCTATTCATTTCGGTTCTTGTTGTGGCATTTGGATTTCTAGGTTGTCTTGGTGATTGACCATTTCTATTTTTGGTTTTAGTAGATCCTCCCCTGCTTAAACCTCTTGCACAACAAGGACAACAACTATTGCGAAACATACCTTTACCACCTCGCGGCTTAGATTTCTTATTGGGAGCTGAATTTGATGGTGTGGATGTTGGTGCTGTTGTTGGTGCTGTTGTTGGCGCTGTTGTCGGCGCTGTTGTTGGCGCTGTTGTTGGCGCTGGAGTGCTACTTCCATTCGATTGATCACCTGCACCAAAGAGACGATCAAATACATTGGTCACCAATTCATCTAGTTTTTTTTCAGGATTAAATTTAATCTTCTCTTTTATTCTTCCGATCACATCTTGCTTGTACTCTTCCATTTTATTTTCAACCCAAGGAAGTGCCTTTTCGTCCCAAAACTTTCTAGGACTTAATTTTTCTTTCAGCTTGTCTGCAACATCACCTGCATATTTTTGAATTTCATTTAACCCTTTATTAGCAAGGCTCTGGAGCCAATCCTGTTTGGGTTCATCCTTTTTAATTGGCGGACTAACAGCTTCAGGCTCTTTTTTTATGTTTTGTTCTTTCACAACTGACTCTGCCTGATCTCGTTTTTTCAACTTACTCTTTGCATTGTCTTGAACAGACACTCTGATCTCATGTTTAGCCATTGTCAAGCTTTTGAGTGTCTTTTTGATTCGTTGAATGGCATTGGTGGCTTGGTCAACCATGTTTAATCTCATATAGTACGTTCTGTTCATGAGCTGAAGGATTGATTTTTTGATTGATGACATTTTTCCTGACAACTGATCATTCAGTTTGAACGTCAGCAGGATTGGACTTGCTTGTGATTGTTTCAAGCGATCTATACTGGATTTAATGACATCTAGTCCTTTTGCTTGAATCGATATGATCATCTGTTTCGGTATCATGTTCAGCTGGTTTGTTAATGATTTGAGATCACGATAGATTCCTTGATCTAGCTTCATGGATAATACAGAAAACCTTCTCATCGATAAATTGAGGTTCCTTAGCTTCTTTTCATCTATTTCCAGGCTTATTTTCACCGGTTTTCTAAATGGTTTGAGCTGCTTCTCAAACGTTTGAAATCGTTTTTGAATGCGCAACAGCTTCTTTGATACTTTGTCTTCTAATTCAAATCGTGCAGTGAGCTTCGCCAGTTTATTTCCCTCCTTTCTTTGCTTCTTTTTCTAGCATGTCAAGTTTGTAGCTGATGAGTCCGAATAAGAATGCCTTAAATTGTCTTGGTGCTTCGTATAAATCGAGGAGTTCTGATGGGGAATAGTGAAGCTCGTGCATGGCGTAATATAAAAACACCGCTTCCTTATCCCCATCTTTTATTAGTTTTTTGCTGCGTCTTCTAAATCTTCAATTTCGTCTTCAAATCCGTTGATTTCAATCGCTTTGTTTAACCAGTTTGCGTATTCACCGCCGACAGATAAAACACGTTTTGCAACTTCAACTGGATCTTGTGTGCTGTAGGCTTCTCTTAATTCCTTTGAGCGAAAATCTGGATAAATCGTCGATTCAATGGCAATTCGTGCGTAGAAGCGCTGGCTGTCTAAGTCTTTCACACGGCCTCTGCCTTTGACATTTTTGAACGTGGTGTTTTCTTTTTCCAGTTCATCAATACGTTCCGTAGTAATCGCTTTGAAGACAAAAGGAATAACATTCCCTTTTTTATCAACAAAACGCTTAGAAATTGGTACTTTGACCTCTTCTGCTTCTACTGTTTGTCCTGGCATAAAAAATGAAAGATCAAATGTTTGTTTTTCGCTCATGTTTAAAAACTCCTTTTGTTTGTTTTTTGAATGCAAAAAAGCACATCCATTTTTTGAATGTGCTTTCCAATCTTTTCATGTATAATATAACTCGTACAATTGAACGGCTTGCTCAAGGGTGTCTGGCTCATCCCCGATAGGAAGGGGGTGATGCTCATGTCAACGTTCCAAGCGATTTCCCTAATGCTTTTATTCGGGATGTTTATCCTTGCTTTGTTGACGTATATAAACAAAAAATAGACTCCCCCTTGAGCTTTGGTAGGTGAAAGGGAAAGTCTATCCTTAAAACTATCTAATTGATAAGCCAGCCCCTTGAAGGGCCTCATTGTACATTGCCGGGATGTTAGCGCATCCTGGCTTCTTTTTATTGTATGCAAATCGCTTTGCATGTAAACATCATTTTGTGTGTTATTGAATGCAATGTGCATTACAAATGCATTCATTTTTCATTACATTTGCATTATAGCATATTTGGTTTTTATTTAGCTAATTAATTAGCTAATTTCCTCCACATTTCTTAGAAAGAATTCTTCAGCTTTTCAGGCAGATCAAAGTCTTCAAATGTAAATGGAACTTCTTCTTCAAGTGCCTCTGAATCGACATCTAGTCCAGCAATTTTAGCTGAATCAAAGTTGACATCGAATAATGTCACACGCTCTGTGCCTCGGCCTGATGATTTATCATCAATTACCGCTTGAAGAGTGAAATAAGGATCTTCCCCTTTTTTCACATAGTTGAGCATGAGTTGAACGAAACGTGACGTAACTTTATAGAATGTTGCCGTTCCTGTTCCGTTTGCCCCAGTTGTTTTATGGCCAGTCATTCGGCGGCCCATTACGTTCACTTCTGATTTATTTTTCTCCACGTTTGCTTCAAACGTTTTGATAAAGGCAAGTTCCTCACCTTCTAAGAAAAGACGACCTTCTTTACCTGAGATTGTATTTTGTGCTTTAAAAGCCATCTTACTTCACCTCCACATTGAAATAGAATTTTTCTGCTGCGTCTACTGGCTGTACTGCTAAATCGATGATAAATCCATCACGATCTTCATTGAGGCCAATGACGATGTCTGTTTCTGAGTTAAAGCCTGTAATGCCGCTTCCATCTTGAAGTTGTGTGAGATACTGTGTAATCAGTGTTTTCACAAGCTGCACACCATCGTCTGATGCTGGAATGTCATTGCCATTGGCTTTGCGTAATTTAATCAAATTTTTCAGTTCAAATGTTAAATCATTGTTGATTGCATCTAGCACACGGATGATTTTGTTTTTCGCCATTTGCTGGTTCTTTTCAACCGTGAAGCTTGTCAAAGAGTTAATATCTTTTTCAACGCTCACCGTGCGGTCTCTTGCATCGAAAGTGAAAAGAAACTCTCCTTGTGATAAACGGTATTCTACTTGATCATTATCAAGACGCTCTAATGTATCGACTGCGCCTTCGTATTCAACAAAGGTCAGTGACTGATTAAAATTCGCTCCTGCACTTGCTCCTGCGACCCAAGCTGTTGTTTGAGCAGGCGTCAGTTCTGTTCCGTCTTCTAAAACAACACCGCTTGTGACATTGATGATTCCTTCTTGATCAGCTGCATAGTTAGCCACAACGCCTTGCACCTTACGTCCTTGCTTATCACGTAAACGCTCAATAAATGACGCGAATGTTGCTTTTAATTGCTCACTATTATCGACTGGTAGTGCAATGACATCAAAGTATTCCGTTTCAGCTGCTTCTAGGAAAGCTGTATAATCTGCGACACTTGCCACACCGTTTTTCCCGCCGCTTAAAGCCGCTCCAGCAGTAATGACCGCTTCGCCTTCACCAGAAAATTGAACGTATTTGTTTTTCACAAGATCTTTGACATCTTTGACCACCTGTTTATCGACAATATCTGTTCCAAGATAGGTGATGACGTCACGTTTTGTGCTGTCGAGTACATTTTCTGCCACTTGAATGGTGATCTCATTTCCTTTTTGACCACCATAATTGGCTGTGACCACAAAGTTTTCTGCGATTTCCGCTTTGGCTGGCTCTCCTTCGTTTAGACGGTAAAGCAAGACCGTTTGCGCTTTTTTCTTCGCTTCACGGAAAAGAAGAAGTGACTTATCATCAATGTTAAGCCCGACCTTTTTATTTAAGTCTTCCATATCGGAAACGGAAATAAAGGTTTTTGGTTCTCCCCAGCTCATGACAAGAGGAAGTGCAACTGTTCCTCGCTCGCCTAAAGTAATTCGCTGCTCTGCTGTTGTTTTAAAATTAAAGTAAATGCCAGGACGCTTTTTCTCTGTACCTGGTGTAAAAGTGCCTCCGTTCATCCTTTAAACCTCCTTGGACAAAAAAGCATCGATGTGCTTCTTTGCTTCTGTTTTTGTAATTGGTTGATGTTTGATATAAAAAAGAGCACCTTCAAGGATTTCTGGTTTTACCCCAAAAAGATCCTTGCTGTGCTCTTTTAAGGCTTCAAATGAAAAGCCAAATTCTTTTTCTTCGCCCGCTGTTTGGTCGAGCTGTGTTTTTTTAGTCTTGCTCACGTTTGATCACCCCATCTGAAAAATTGATATCTTCTAGGCTTGGCTGTTTATCTCGGTTGTACCAATAGCTGCTATCCCACGTCAGGACAATCGCTGCTACACCTTGATCTATGATTCTTGTTTCCACTCTTTTTATGCGGACATAATCATCAAGCACCTCTCCATCTTCACTGATCATCTGAATGATTTGACGATCAGCAAGCAATGCATCGACGACTGTTTCCGCCGCATCATGCGCTTTTTCTGTATCCATATGAAACACTTTCACTTGCAGCGAATAAGATTTCATAAAAGTAGACACTGTATCTGGACCACTAATGACAGTCACTGGCGGCACATAAACAGATGGCACTTGGAAACGCTCTGGCAGAAGACGATCATACATTTTCACAGGAAAGTGTGTGTATATATAATGCATGATTGCCCCGACTTCTTGATTCATTCCATCACCTCCCAAAATGTCGATCGATCCAGCTTTGAAGCTTTCGATCCAGCGAGTGTTCAAACATTTGTTCATAGAGCATGACGGCATGATCCCAGTACCCATTTCCTTCAATCCATTGAGATGAAAGCATCATGCCAGTACTGGCATTCGGATCATATTCAAAGCGGCTGCCGTTCCATCTGCCAGGCACCCATCTTCGTTCTCCATTTGAAGAAATGGCATGTCCATCATTCACGTAAGAGGCATAATCAAGCTGTGTCCCTACTTCTAGCGTGAGCCCGCCTCGGGAAGTGAGAAAGTGATTCTCCTTGTCACCTTTTTGAAAGGAATTGAGGAGACGGCCTGTATCAACAGCCTTTTCTTTGATGATTTCATCTTGAATGATGTCTAAAAACTGTAAGCCCATTTCCTGTAACCACTCTTGATATTGCGCCGTTAAGCCGCCACTATTTGCCTGTTGGAGCTGGGATAGCAGCCGGTCAAGTCCATCAATTTTCATAGGTTTTCCTTTCTGACGGCCATCACTTCCATGTGATGATTTTTCACTCTTTTTGGCTGTTGCAACTTAAGTGAGATGCCGTTCCACACCATTTTGTCATGCAAACGAATGTCGCTTGCTAGAGGGAAATGGACGAGATAGGACTGATAGATGACTGTATTCGGTTCTTCTTGCACGAGTGACTGGCTTTTTTCTACAACATAGCAAGCCACATCTCTCATACTTGGTGTATCAGGATAAGTGAGGTCCGTCTGCAGATCTCCTGCTGGTATACCAAATTTGCCGCGGACTGCCTCCTCATTCTCCAAGTGAAAAAGATCACAGCGATCCGTTAATAGAGAATCATAGCTCATAATGATCTCACCTTTAAATTGGCGCTGCCGCCAGTTAATGAAGGTTCAATATAATCAACAAGAAGGGCATACACATAAGGTCTGCCTTTCACTTTGTCCGCTGCCTTTGCATATGAATAATCACCCATTTTTTCTGAAGTCAAGCCTTTCATCATGGATTCGTCATCATTCAGCATGGCAAAATACTGGGCCATTTTTAATAAGGCGATCCTTGCTTTTTCAGGAATGGGCTGATATTTTTCATGTGTAAAATCGTGCCCGACCATTTGAAATACCGCTGCTTCTGCTTCAATAATATCTGCCGCTAGTCTCTCTACAGAACGATTTTTCACGCGATCAAATACAGAATAGGCTTGTAGTTCCTCAGCAGAAATGATCATAGCCTGCTGTCACCTACTCTTTCACTTTCATTACTTTGGCTACAGCATCCTCTTCCTCAAATTTGCTGTCGAGCTTCGCTGTCAGAACAATGATAAACTTACGGCTGCGAATATCTTTTTCTACTTCAATACGAATATTGCGAGAAAATCCTACGATAATATTTTTCGGATGTGTCAGTAAAATATCTGATACGTCTGTTCCTTCTTCATCATATGGCTGCATATTGGCAAGACCTTTGACCGGAACACCGAATGCAGAAGAAAGTCCGCCTTGAATCGCCGCATCTCCGAGACCTGTCTGACGGTTTGCTACTTGGTCTTTCCACTCGACCTCTAAACTTGGGGATGTATAAAAACGGAAATCCTGAGGTACACGTAAATATTTTGACGGCATCGCTTTATAGGCTTGTTTGAACATTTGACGGCTAATTTCCGCTCCATTCGCATCGACAATATGAGAAACTGCCTGTTTTCGTACGCCATCCATTTGAGCTAAAAATGGATCTTGTGAAGTTGTATCACCGTTGACGATCAGTTCTTCAATATCGACTGCCGCTCGTTCCGCCAGCATTTGCATAATGGTCTGCTGAATCCCGTCTTTTTCAATGTTGTTTTCAATGCTGTCGTACGTCATATGGATCTCAGCAATGACTTCTTTTGCATTGAGCTGGACAGTGCTTGTCGCTGGGACAACACGGTCTTTTGCATCCAGCGCTTTGCCTTCTTCTGCTGGGCGTAAAATGCGCTGACCGAAGCCGATTTTTTCGATTTTTTGTGAATCACTTTCCATTGGAATGATACGTGCATCATTTAAAACGGTTGGTGTATTTTGCATCATTCTAATGAATGTGTTGGATTGGGCTGCGTTCATGAGACCGCCTGTTTTTAAGCTGGCAAGTGTCATTTCAGCCTTGCGAATCAACTCTTGATTTCTCACACTTTTTCCTCCTTATTTAGGCTTATAGTAAGCCATCCCATATGGGCTTTGTCATATCATTTTGTGTATCGTGATTTGTTTGTTTAGAAATGCCCCGCGCTTTTTCAAGCATGTGTATCCGCTCTGAAATAGGCAGTAGCTGTTGCTGAAGCACTTCCTGAATCGCTGCTTTTTCTCTGCCTGCTGATTTCTCTAAGGAAGAGAGCTGATGACGAATTGGCGCAACCACTTGCTCCAGCACTTTTTGTACAGGTTCTTCTTCACCTGTTTGATCTGTCCCTTGTTTATCCGCTTGTTGTAAAACGTTGTCGATGGCCATTTTTGCTTTTTCTAGTTCGCGTACTTGATCAGTCGTTAATCCGGCATCTTGCTTTTGAACGGATGCTGGTCTTTCGCCAATCGTTTGGAGGACATCATTTGTTTTCAACACATCCTGCACAATTGGAATCAATTGTTCAAGTGCCGCTCTTACGCTAGATTCATCACCATCACTTGACTGCAACGTTTCCAGCAGATGATCTAAAACGCTCCAAAATTGTTGTGGCATATTTGCACCTTCCTCTTTCAAAAAGAAATTTTTCAGCAAAGAAAAAAGCCCTCTCTCGTTCGTTTCTTGAGATAGGAGCTGATCGTGTTCCTCTATTGCGATGATGTCTGCTGTTCCAGCCATTGAGTAGCCTGTAATATGGCCTTGCTGAATTTGGTCCCAAATATCTTGTGATGCCTTTGTCACAAGTACCCAAGATCCTTTTTGAATCAGCTCCCCGCCTACTTCAAAATCCGCTGGGGCAATGTATGATTCGACGACTTCGCCAACACCGTCTTGAAAATCATGCTGTTTATCAATGTGACGGGCATCTTTCATAAAACCGTGTGCTGCTCTTTCAATTTCTTTGGCCGACATAAAGTCTTGATGTGCATCAGGTGTATTGGGTTCATACACGACGCCATATACGAGGCGATGCGCGTCCTCTGCCTTCGTCAGGACACTGACTTCTTTTTGAAAGTCAGGCTGCTTTTTCTTTGCTTTCATCAAGAAAAATTTCTTTTGGTTGGCGGCCTTGTCCACATAGGAAACATGTGTAATTTTTGCGTTTTTTAATTCCCTTGGCATATGTTCACCCCCTTTCAAAAAAGCTCACGTCCTTTTATTTCTCCAGCTGGTTTGACTTGGATGGAGACAGCCCATCAGCTGTTTTTATGCGGCTTTCTAAAGGTCGGTGGTAGAATTCTTCCGGCCATTCCTCTAACGTCTTACCAAGAATACGCCCCGCAAGATCTCGTAAATCATTTGGCGATACTGCCCCAGCCTGAATAAATGGTGTCAGAACCTTCGCTATCTCTAACGGATCTCTAAAGTCAGGGCCATTTAATAGAAAGCGGACATGCCAAATATCTAAATCCGGGAGAAAAAGAGTATTGAGTTTCCCTGTAATAAGATGTCGCTCTGGCTGAAACACTTGCTCCTCCGTTGTTTTTCGCGCGGTATCTGCCGTGGCCTTGTTATAATCTTGTGACTCTCCTGTGTAAATAGGCGGCAGACGAAAAGCGGAGCGGATTTTGTTTCTCGTCTTTTCATCGTATTCTAAAAAGAGCGCATCCTCTTGCAGGATTTCCGCCAAGGATTTAAAGTTCACTTTGACATTTGATACATCTTCTTCACCTGTTAATCCTTTTTCTGTCGGAAGCCCTTCTACTTCAAGCAATAAAAACTTATGCGCATGGTCAGACCCTTCAATATCATCCATATAATCTTGTAGCTGCTGATAAGAAGTCTCTGACAGCATGCCGTTTTCGACAATGATGGCACCAGGTACATGCCGTCCTTGCTTAAAATAAAGATAATTCAGCTCTTCTGCTTTTCGTGCGCCATACATATTGACGATGTTGCCAATCCAGCGGGGAATCCCATACGTCCCACTGCCAATTTTAAAATGGATGACTTCTGTTGCTTGAAGTGGTTCTGGTGTAGCATCATCGTACTTGCCTGTTTCATAATTTAATATGCGCGGATCACCATACTCCTTGAAAAAGACTTTCTTCTCATTGATGACCTGCACATATTTTCGGAATCGTTTCTTGCGATTCATCGTCTTTAATTCGCCGTTTTCTGTGTAGCGGAATTCGACGTCGACTGGCTCACTCAGCTTGCAAATGCGGATATGGAGTGCATCCAAATACTCGATTCCTGCCGGCTTTCCTTGTCCATCCCGCAGCACCTCTAAAAAGCCATTTCCTGTTTTCTCCCGGTCTTCTAGGACATAACCAAGAATCACGTCAGCAGACTCATCATAGTTCATGTATTTCGTAAACTCTTCGAGTCTTGTCCATTCCTTCTCGGCTGTCTTCTTTTTGACCGGTTTCACATCTTCCGCATTAAAATCAAAGGCGTATTCCACCCCAAAGCCAAAGCCTAAAATGTTTGTTCGATACGCATCTATACATTGCTGAAGAATCGTTGAGTATTCTGCCATGCTTTTTAATTCATTGATATGGTAGGGCGGGGGGACAATGTCGTCTTTTTCGTATGAAAATTCATCCTCATACATTTGTTTTGTATGATCAGACATGTTGGCCTTCATAATCGTTGCTTTTAATTGTTTCATTGTATGGACCTCCTCTCTCGGTTTGGACGAACACGCTCTGAAGCAGTCTGTTTCAAATCGGTCACTTCATAATCATCTAGCGCATACCAAATGGCAGATAATGTGTGTGGATCGATTTGAAATTCATCTTCCTCTAAGCGGCCGTTCTTATCTGCCTTATAGGTTAGTGATTGAAGTTCATAGATGGTATAAGGGCAAGCATCAGAACAAATGATTTTCTTAAATCGTTTGATTTTCTTTGTATATTGCAAACGTGACCCTTGGAACTTATGCGCAGCGACCATTTGAAATCCACGCTGCCGAAAATAGTGAATCGTTTTAGGCTCTGCTGCATCTGCCTTAATCAGTTCCTTTGATTCAACAAATTCTTTCAAATCAACAGCTGTTTCATCATCCGTTTTCCCGCGGTCGTAATATTCCCAATAAATATATAAGTACTTTTTTTCATGATCGACAGCTAACCGAATGAGCGCATTGTAGGATTCGACAAATCCAAAATCCATCCCCGCCCGTTTCAGCGGTCTTTCAATTTGCCCGATCGCTTCTAATACGTCAGCATGCTGTCTGACCTCAAATTGTGGAAACACTTTTGTGCCATTGATACCGAAGTATCCCTTCCTTGCAATTCGATAAAGATCTGGATCGTATTCTTTCAGCTCATCCAGCTGCTTGACATAGCTTTTAGGAAGAAATAGATTGTCTTCTGCTGTTGAGTGGTGATAGTACGTATCTTTTATCACGATGGTTCGCTGTTTGTATAAGGTTTCGTCATCAAGGACAAAACGTTTCAGCTGCTCATCTCGAAAGAAATGTCTGTACGTCCAATTATCCTGACCAACGGGATTCGTCGATAACATCATATAAAGAGGTAAAACCGGATGTCTCAGCCTTCCAAGCAGTTCTTTAAACCCTTCATATGAAACCTCGGAACACTCCTCAATCCAAATCATTGAGATGTTGTTGATCGACTTCAATTTCTCAGGCTTGTCCAGTCCTTTAAATAAAATGCTGCTCCCATTGCGAAAAGTGAGAGCAAGTGGTGAACTGCGGCACTTTACTAGATGATCGATGCCAAGATCGCTGACGATTTCTTGTAAAAGAGAGTAGGTCGACTCCCGGTGCGTATCATACACTTCTCGAATGACAAGTGCTGTCCGTTTTTCCTCAAGCAGCTTTAAGATCAGCTTTAAAGCAATGTGATAGCTTTTGGATGAGCCATAGCCGCCTACTAAAAACTGAAACTTTTGATTCCAATCGAACAAAAAGTGTTCAAAGTGAGGATTGACTTCTTTTTCAATCAACGGCGTCATGAATCGTCCTCTTTTCTTTTGATCATGATATGAAGATCTTCTTCTTTTTCCTCACGAACTGCTTTTTTTGTTTTTTCGATTGTTAGCTCAATTTGCTTCAGCCTTAATCTTCGTTCATCTTTCGCATGAGCGAGCTCTTCAAACTGTTTAATCAGCCGTCTTAGCTCTCCCATTGCACGAGATTGGGCATTTAAAAAAGTGGCATGCCGATCCCATGAAAATTGAAACGAAAATTCCTCTGCCGTGATCTCTGGCTCTGGATGAATGCCTTCGCCTGTTTCTTCCTCTAATGAAGAAGGCAAGTACGTCGCCTTTTTCAGTTCTTTGATCATGTCATCTTGATCTGCTACATGCATGATGCGCTGCGCTCGAATAATGGCTGCGTATTGAATTTGAATTTGATCCCAGATGATATCAAGAGATGTGCGCCCATCCATTTTTTCCATGATTTCAATCGTTTCATCTGAAAGAAATTGATGAAAGATCGAGTGCGCCTGCTTTGACGGTGTTTTTTGTCTTTGCCAGCCGTATCGTCTTTTCCATGATTTGACGGTATGGATGGAGACGTTGTATTGATCCGCTAGCTGCTGGTACGTCATCCCTTTCATATAATCCTGCTTAGCCTCTATCCGTTTATCTTTCATTTACATTCACCTGCCGCCTCCTTTTAGTTCGAATGATTCCCTGAAGAGGAATCATTTGTGCCGGGCTAGCAAACATTCGTTTGGTCTTTCTAACTATAGGTGGCAACTGTAAGACAAGCTTTTGAAGATTGATGTGATGAAAGAAAAAACGCCTATTCAGCAGCTCTGAATAGGCGTTCTTGTACTTTTTTGGACATTTTGGTCCGAGCTCTTTCCATATGTTTTTGGACTGTTCCTTTTTTTACATCTAGCATGATCGCAATCTCGCTAAATGACAGACCCTGCGTTGTGTGCATAAAAAATACGTCTTTCTCTCGATCTGTTAAAACAGACAAAGCTTCATCGATTCGCCTTTTGTCACGCTCACTTACCTCTCTTTCTTTCTCTTGAATGAGGGTGTATTCATGTGATAAAGCCTCTAATACCTCTTGATTAGCAAGAATGGTACGCTGATACACAGACCGTCTATCTAATCCTCTGCGTGCGCCCGGCTCTCTACCGATTTGAAGCCATTCCACCACATATTCTAAATCACTGACCATACTGGCGATCATTTTTTGATCATGTTTGTCCTGATCTGACATCTGTTTCTCTTCTTTGTCTTTCAATTGATCATATCGTTTTCTGGCATCTTTTAAACTTCTTTTATATTCGATCAGTAAATCTTGCATCTATGCTCTCTCCCTTTTTTAAGAAAATAAAAAACGGACACCAATCAGCCCCTTTTTATAGGGTCTTGATCAGTGTCCGCAGGCTTTCCGTCTTGGACTTATTCAGTTGTTCTTGTTCATCAGACTAGCTGATTTTAAAACCAATCTCATGATCGACTCTTGCAAAATGTCCTTTTGCTGTTTGAATAATTGTTTTTCCATGCTCAGGTACATCCATCATATAAGCCGTTCCTACGTTTCCATCTAACACAATGACTTGAATCTTTCCTTTTTCCATTTCACCGACAAATGTCTGGTTTTCTTGAATCATGATTTGTTTTGGCTCGTTCATATGCTTGTCTCCTTATTTGGTGGTGAGGATCTCATATCATCACCCATCGTATTTAAAATGATTTCCATTCGAGGACGCATGCTATAAAACTGTGAAACTCTTAATTCTACAATCTGTAAAGAGGCGTTATCGGTAAAGGCATGAAGTGCTTCTTGTATATACTGCAAATTTGGTTGAAGAATGCAGATGTGTACCGGGCGTATCAAACCTTTTTCTGCAGATGTACGCGTGTCTTGGCTGTTCGCTAGATCAATGGGCATATTGTAAAATGAGCGAATGTCGAGTGATAATGCGCCTTTTATTTTGCTTGTGCATTGCGCTTTAGCGGCTGTTTGAATTCTGTTTATCAATGTCTCTTTTGTACATAAATGTTCTTTTCCAATGATAAAATGAAGGACCATGCTACGATCTCCCGTCATCCTTCGCCCACTGCCGAATGTCTTGTTCGTTTTGACCCGCATTGAGCAAACATTTCAGGAATGTCATGATTTGCTTCAATCGATTCATGTCGCATTCATCCTTTCCTTCTTCTTGTCATCAACGGCTTTTTCTGCCATGAGGGTCATGTATGTGCGTTTTTCTTCTGCCGTGGGGAAAGCAAAAATCGGCTCTTTTTGATGAAAAGTGATCCAGCCGCCAGCTTGTACTAGGCAATGCTGGGCTTCTTTTCGGGCATCAAATGTCATCTGATGTCTCATCATCATCAAATCCTTTCTCACGGTCCTCGTCCTCTAATCGATAACCATTTCGGGACATTTCATATGGCCAGTAACGTTTTGGATAGCCGAAATCATTCATTTGTGTCACCATCGGATGTTCGATACTCATTCTGTTTGTCTCCCCTTTTTAAGAACGGTCTTCCTCAAGACTATTACTCTTTTTGTGTAACTTTTGACCAAAAAAAAGCTCTTGAACACCGATATTTAGCAAATCTGCAATATGCTTGGCTATTTCTAAGCTGGGCTTTGTTCGGCCCATTTCTATATTTGCATAGCCACTCGTGTACTTATATCCAAGTTTTTTCGCCATATACGTTTGTGTTTTTCCTTGTAATATTCGTTCTTCTCGTAAATTTTCAAGTTTCATGTTTCCACCTCTTACTCATTATGTGTAAGTTATATTCATTATGATAATATACACAAAACGAGTAAGTCAATCATATTTTTATTCTTTTTGTGTATTTATTTATCTTTTCCGTGTAATTCATGATAAAATTTACACATAATATGAAAAAAGGTGTTTCCGATGGATAATTTGACTGGAAAGATTCTAACTGAATTAAGAGAGAAACATGGATGGAGTAAGTCTACCGTTGCCAAAAAACTCGGATTAAAGGCGATGTCGACCTATGCTAACTGGGAGTATGGATTGAGAAAGCCAGATGGTGAAATGATTGTGAAAATCGCCGAGTTATACGGGGTCTCAACAGATTATCTTCTCACAGGTAAAGACAAAAACGCCTCTGATGACGATCTTGCAGATGATCCTGATTTGCAAATTGCGTTTAAAGCTGCCTCCGATTTTTCTGAAGAAGCACGAAGACAAACCATCGACTTTATTAACTACATTAGAGAGAAAGAAAAACAAAAAGGCCGTCAGCCAAAACAGACAGACGACAAATAAAAGATCTCTTTTCATAAAGCATCACATAGCTGGGTAGATACCCAGCTTTTTTTATGTCTCTTTTTCCCCCTAAAAAAGAATGACATATGAATAAAAAATCATGTTTTTTGGGATAAAATCGTCTTCCCCTAAATAATATGTGACAATTTTCACCAAAAATACTCATTTTTCCACTTATTTTGATTGACATATAATTCTATTATTATTAATATATGTATATACCAAAAAAAGGAGTGTTACCGATGAAAAAATTAATGAAAGCTTGTACATTGTCTTTAGCTGCTTTAGGTGCTCTTACGTTCTTCCAAACAGAAGGTGCTCATGCAGCTGCACAGCCTAAAGAACCAGTTATAGCAAAAGCTCCTATTATGAATAAAGTGATTACGGTGAACCGCACACTTACTGTAGGTTCTTCAATCGCTGTTTCACTTCCAGCAAGTCAAATTTCTGTCTCAGGCGCAACGTATGCCATTCAATTAGACCAAACTGCTCCAAACTTCACTTGGATCCGTGCTGTACAACGCGGTTCTGTTACAGTGTCTTACTATAATTCACTAGGTGAGCTTGTTATTAACTATATTACTGTTCGTTAAGCGATTTTTTTCATATGAAAAGGCGATGACTACATGTTCATCGCCTTTTTGTGTTTTTACTTTTAAGCTGCTTACCAGTGCTTGCCAATCTCTATCCATTATGTTAACTTTTAATAAAAATAAGTTTACATATTGAGAGGGGCTTATGATGGGAAAAATAACGTCTTTGTCTTGGGAAACGATCGTGAAGAAAGCCATCAATCATGAACCAATTACGATGGAAGAAGGTCTAAATATTCTTGAAGCAGACGACGCAGAGTTGCTGCCTATTATGCATGCAGCTTATCAGGTGAGATTTCATTTTTTTCAAAAAAAGGTGAAGTTAAATATGATCTTTAACGCCAAAAGCGGATATTGTCCTGAAAACTGCGGGTATTGTTCACAATCGGTGATTTCAACAGCTCTGCTTGAGAGATATACAATGCTTGACCAAAAAACCATTGTGGCCGGTGCGCGTGAGGCGTTAAAAAGAAAAGCAGGGACTTATTGTATTGTAGCAAGCGGGAGAGCACCTTCGCACCGTGAATTAGATGAAGTCACCGCAGCAGTAAAGGAAATTACTGAGACGATGCCTTTGAAGGTGTGTGCATGCCTTGGGTTATTAAATGAAGAAAAAGCGAAACGGCTGAAGGAAGCGGGTGTTCATCGGTATAATCATAATCTCAATACACATCAAGATCATCATGCTCAAATTACAACGACCCATACGTATGATGACCGCGTATCGACCATTGAGAAGGTCAAACAGTCAGGGATGTCACCATGTTCAGGGGTTATTATTGGAATGGGCGAAACCAATCAACAAATTGTCGAAATGGCTTTTGCGCTTAGAGCCCTTGATGCGGATTCGATTCCCGTCAACTTTCTCCATGCAATTGAAGGAACGCCTCTTGAACATCAAGAACGCACACATCCAATCAAAGCGTTGAAAGTTTTGGCACTGATGCGATTTATCAACCCGGCTAAGGAAATTCGAGTATCTGGGGGAAGAGAGTTTAATTTACGAACGCTTCAGCCTCTCGCATTATATGCAGCGAACTCTATTTTCGTAGGCGATTATTTAACGACAAAAGGACAGCAAGTTCAAACCGATCATCACATCATTGAAGATTTAGGTTTTGAAATAGAAGAATGTGCGCTTTAAAAAAAGTCTGCCGATGAATCGGCAGACTTTTGACGTTAAGATTAGAATCTTTTATGGAAATCGACAGTACCGCTTCCTTCTTCGCGGTCAAAGCTGCCAACAAAAGTCCAGTTAATATAGCCGCCGTCACCATTGTTGACAAACGTACCATCTTCAAATACCCAAATACCAAACGTAATGCCGTCATATTCAACACTATCATAATAAACAACATTGTTCAGTCCGCTAAAGTCATGATCTTGGCTTAAGTTTTGAACAACTACGTTGTAATTTTGACCTGCTTCATAGAATGCACTGTATGCCGCATTTTTTACAAATCCATCACGATTTTGAGATGATTTGACTGCTTGTTCAATTTTATCGGCAATGGCTACTGGATCAATCGAGACACTTCCATCGACACCTGTTGTCGTAGCAGCTTCAGCCTTTTGACCAAAAGTCGTAAGAGATAAAGGGACAGCAACCATTGACGTAGCAATCATAGAGCTAACAAAAAATTTACTTTTTTTCCTCATTATTTCTAACTCCTCCTTTAATTGGTATGTTTATGTACTACCCTTTTCTTTGTCACTTAAACACTAATTTAAGAAAAAACTTCTTTTTCTACCAATTAAGAGGCTTTTTTTACTGTTTAAAAGGGCAAAACAACAAAAAAACTACTCTTTTAAAAGAGTAGTTTTCCATCATTACATAAACAGGATAAATAAAATCAGACCTAGGATGATTCGGTAGATCGCAAAAGGCACAAGTTTGATTTTATTAATCAGTTTTAGGAAGAATCGAACAACAAAGAGAGCCACAATAAACGCACTCACAAAGCCCACAATAAAGAATGGAAGCATGTCTGTTGTTAAATATTCGGCATTTTTAACAAGTGTTAAGAGGCTTGCTCCCGCCATAATCGGCATAGCCATAATAAACGTAAAGTCAGCCGCCGCTCGGTGATTCAGTCCAAGAATAACACCACCTGCTATTGTAGAACCTGAACGCGAGAAGCCTGGCCATAGTGCTAAACATTGAAATAACCCGATATACAGCGCTTGTCTGTACGTCATATTATCCACAGAGCTTGTTTCTGTTTTACGTTTATTGATCCAATCAGCGACAAGCATCAGCACAGCCCCTAAAATCAAACCGACAGCGACCGTTCTCACATCAAACAAATATTTATCAATATAATCTTCAAATAAGAATCCTAAAATGACGGCTGGGACGAGTCCAACAGCAATTTGAGCAATGGTCAGCTTATGTCCGCTGCGTTTTTGTTCTTCTGTGATATTTTTCTTTAAGCCTAACAAGTTCAAAATACGATCTTTAAACACGATCATGACAGCTAAAATAGAACCTAACTGAATCACGACTTTAAATGTGTTTGCAGCCTCTGGCGTAATGATGTCTTTTGATTTTAGCCAAAGATCATCAACAATGATCATATGCCCTGTAGACGAGACAGGTGCATACTCTGTTAATCCTTCGACAATTCCTAAAACCAGTGCCACGAATAAATCCCATAGATTCATGATTTTCTTTCCTTTCAATTCTGATCTTTTGAAGGCAAACATCTATGTCCACATAAAGACAAGCTTTCTTTTTCGAAAGCTCGTCTTTATGATACTATATTTTTTTCTAAAAAAGATTATGACATCAAACCTTTTCTTCTTTATACAAATTGGATCGCATTTTGAACCAATCAAACAGGTGGGTCGTGATCACTTTCAGAACGGCATACGTCGGAATCGCGACAATGATGCCGACGACACTGAACAATTTACCTGCTGTTAATAGAACAAAAATAATCGTAATCGGATGGATATGAAGGTTTTTCCCCATGACCTGAGGAGAAATGAATTTCCCTTCAATGAGCTGAACCACTGTCCAGACAATGATGAGTTTTAAAAGCATCACTGGTGATGTCACAAGCGCAATCACAATCGCTGGTGTAATCGCAATGGTTGGACCAAGGTATGGCACTACACTTGTACATGCCGCAATAATCGCCAGCAGCAGCGCATAGTCAAGTCCAATAATCATATAGCCAATTAAAAGAAGAATACCGATACAGAAGCTGACAATGATCTGCCCGCGTATATAAGAACTTAGACGATGGTTCATTTCGTGAAGCACGATATGAGTATGGTCTCTAAACTTATTCGGGATAAATTTCAAGAAATAGTCAGGCAGTTTTTTGCCGTCTTTTAATAGATAAAACAGAATGAACGGAACCGTCACGATCGAGATGATAATTTCAGTAAGCGCCCCTAAGAAAGTGCCGACTCCGGTAAAAGTGCTTTCCAAAATCTTCGTCGCTTGACTTGACGCTTTACTTACCAATTCAGAGACGTTAAAGTTCATCGTTTTCTGCACTTGACTAATAAAGTTGCTTCCAGTTAATTGTCTAATCTGTTCTTCTACCGTATCAACGTATTTTGGCAGATTATGAAACAGACTCATCGTTTGTGCTTGTAAAAAAGGAATAATAGATACAATGGTCACAGTAATGATCCCAATAATGACGATATATAAAAGCAAAATCGAAAAGATCCGTTTGACCTTAAATCTCTCTAATAAATTCACAATTGGATTTAATAAATAATACACAACCCCCGTTAAAATAATCGGTAAGGCAATGGTTTTGATGAGTACAATGAGCGGTGTGAAAATAAAAGATGCTTTCATGAAAACAAGGATATTCAACCCTATTAATAGCAGGATGAGTAAAAAGAGAACAAACTTGTTATCAAGAAAAAATTTTCTAAATCGACTGCTCCACATTTGCATAGAATTCATATCTTTCCTCCAAACACGGGCTATTTTATTAGTAAATTGTACACTACTTGATCATCATTTTGTGATCATTGTTTTAGCTTTTTTTCACGTTTCGCAATGGACATGGACCATCCAATCAAAATCGGTTGTCCGATTAATCTCATCCATAACAAGGCTTGTTCTGTGCTCTCTTGCCCTGGAAATGGAATCCCTTCTCTCGCAGCAAATAGGTTCGCAGGGAAAATGAGCACCAGATAGACAGCGATCATTTTTGCTGCCACAATCCTTACGTTTGGAAGAAGCAGTAATACGGCCAACAGCCATTCCAAGCATGCGGTGGCATAAATGATACCATAGGGAAATGGCCATCCAGACATCATGCGGGCAAAGCCGCTTGGCTCTATCACATGAAAAACACCGGCTGCTATAAATAAAAGCGCGAATGCGTATGTACTTCCTATATGTAGGATGCGCTTCATGTTCGTTTCCTCCTCCCTCCTTCTCAAGTATTACCCGAATGAAGGAGGAAACTATCCACTTTTCGTACATTTATATTCTTTATGTAAGACGCATCAGCTAAGGTAAAGGTTTCATCCGCTTTTCAATAAAAAAGAAGATTCTTTCATACAAACGCTTTCAAAGCATGTATAATCAGAGAAAAGCAGAAGGAGGGAATGTGATGATTCGATTTGCTGTCATCGGAACGAATTGGATTACAGATCGATTCTTACAGGCTGGTGAAGGAGTGGCGGATTTTACATGTACGGCCGTCTATTCTCGGTCTGCTGAAAAAGGACAGGCATTTGCAAACAAGTATGGCATTGATACCGTCTTTACTAATTTACAACAAATGGCGGCAAGTGATGCGTTTGATGCTGTGTATATCGCAAGTCCAAACGCCCTTCACAAAGAGCAAGCGATGCTGATGATGGCGCATCAAAAACATGTATTATGTGAAAAACCATTGGCCTCTCACCGGAAAGAGGCTGAAGAAATGATTGCTGCTGCGAAAAAATATCAGGTGTGCTTAATGGAAGCGATGAAGACCACCTTTCTGCCGAATTTTCTTCAAATCAAACAGCATCTTGATCAACTAGGCCCCATTCGGCAAGTGATCGCTCATTACTGTAAATATTCCTCAAGATACGATGCCTACCGAAACGGTGAGATTCCAAATGCTTTTAAGCCGGAATTATCCAATGGCTCCTTAATGGACATCGGCGTGTATCTTGTCTTTCCCATCATTTATTTATTCGGGCTGCCACATCAAATCACCGCGAGAGGCTATACACTTTCTTCTGGAGTAGATGGGAGCGGTTCATTACTTTTACAATATGAAGGACATCAAGCACTTCTTTTCCATTCAAAAATCTCAACATCTCATGTATCTGCTGAAATTCAAGGGGAGGATGCCACAATGGTGATTGATCAATTCCATCGCCCTTCTCGTATCATCATCCATGATCGGAATGGACAGCAAACCGATATTTCTATCAAAGATGATCAACCGGCTATGTATTATGAAATCGATCACTTCATTCAATGCATCAAGCAAAAAAAGGGGCAGTCTCCAATCAATACATTTGCCTTATCCGTTCAAACCATGTCCGTCATGGACGAGGCAAGAAGACAAATGGGCATTATCTATCCAGCCGACAGACAAATGTAATGAGGCATTGAACGAACAAAGGGCGTTTTACAGCCCTTTGTTTGTTCGTGTGAATCTAGTTTGCCGCTAATACATCGGCAAATGCTTTCACATATGGCGGAAGGTCCGGCGGGCGTCTGCTTGATACAATATGACCATCTGTCACAACGGCTTCATCAAACCATTCCGCTCCAGCATTCGTCATATCATCTTTAATACCAGGTGTACTCGTTACTTTTTTACCTTTCAGGATACCAGCTGAAATGAGCACCCAGCCGGCATGACAGATTTGTCCGATCGGTTTGCCCTTTGCATCAAACGTACGAACGATGTCTAATACTTCTGGATATCGGCGCAGTTTATCGGGCGCCCATCCCCCAGGAACGAGAACCGCATCATAATCATCTGCTTGAATGGAATAGAAGTCTGCATCTGATACAGCCGGCACTCCGTACTTCCCGATATATTCATGATCTGCTTTTTCGCCTACGAGATGGACAGTTGCCCCCTCTTCTCTTAATCGCAAAACGGGATACCATAGCTCTAAATCTTCAAAATCATCACTGACTAACGCAATGACCTTCTTATTTGATAAACGCATAACCTCTCTCCTTTTCTTCGGATTTCCTCTATTGTACGAGATCATCTCTTAAAAAGAAAAGCGGTTCCCCTTGAGGAGAACCACTTTCCATTATTCACTGATCTTGAATTTTTTAATTAAGTCACGCAATTCTTCCGCCATTTGGGAAAGCGTCGTTGAAGAAGAACTAATCTCTTCCATTGATGCCAGCTGTTCTTCTGCTGATGCCGCGATATCTTGAATACTTGCTGAACTCTCTCTCGATACATCTGCAATTTCATTCACTGCTTTAGAAATTTGCTCAGATCCTTTTGAAAGCTCACGAACTGTTGTATTCATTTCATTGATTCTTGTCGCAATTTCTGCCGTTTGCTGATTGATTTGTGAGAAGCTTTCTTTTGTTTGGTCTGTAATTGATAGACCATTTTTTACTTCTTCATTCACAGATTTGAACATATTTTGAGACGTTTCAATTTCAGAGACAATTTCTTTGACGAGTTTTTCAATCTCTTTTGCAGAATCTGATGATTGAACCGCCAGCTTACGGACTTCTTCTGCTACAACTGAGAAGCCTCTGCCTGACTCGCCCGCACGTGCTGCTTCAATGGCTGCATTCAGAGCCAGTAAATTCGTTTGATCTGCTATACCGTTAATGACACCTAAAATGTTGGTGATATCTTTTGATTTATGCTCTAATCCGTTGATCACACTTTCAGCTTCTTTCACTGAATGATCAATCGTTTTCATTTGGCCAACTGTCTGTTCAACAAGCTGTCCGCCTGTTTCTGCGACTTTTTTTGATTGAACCGATGATTCTGTAATGACATCAGATGTTTGTGCAACTTCATTTAGCCCTTCGTTCATTTGTTTCAAGTGGGCTGCACTTTGTTCCACCATTTCACTTTGATTTTCGTTTCCGTTCGAGAATGTTTCAATGGATGATGTAATATGTTCGGTTGCTTTTGTCGTTTGACCTGCACTTGCCGTCAGTTCTTCCGACGATGACGCCACGTTTTCAACAGATGTCTGTACAGCTTGGATCACATCTCTGAGTGACTCACTCATTTCATTAAAACTTGTACCGAGCTGACCAATCTCATCCTTTGACCGGACATCAATTTTCTCTGTTAAATCTCCTTCGCTAATCTTCTTAGAAGAGGAGACAAGCATGGAAAGTGGTTTTGTAATAGAACGGATGATAAAGAAGATGAGAATACCGCCAATGATGAGCGCACCAGCTAATATAATGGCCGCCATATTGAAGACTGGCTGCGCCGCTTCTTCTACTTCACTGACAAACATTGTACCGGCAATTTTCCAACCAGTCGCTTTGTTTGTTGTGAACTCCATTTGCTTTTCTTTCCCTTCAAACATATAACTCATTGAACCTTTGTCTTGTGTATAAAGCTTGTCTACCCAATCACCTGTTAATTTTGTTCCTGCTTTTTTCGTTGGATGTGCCACGTATGTTCGATCTGGGCTTCCGATAAAAGCATGACCTTCTTTACCAATATTGATACTATTAGACTCTTTTACTAGATTCGCAATGTCCAGGTTCATGGCAATAACACCAGAACCGTCCTCTAGTTTTTTAGAAATCGTCACAACAAGTGTACCAGTTGATGCGGTTGGGTATGGAGCGGAAACAGACAGCTCACCGTTTTTCGCCCAGCCATCTTTGTACCAATCCCGCTCAGTTGCGACATAATCAGCAGGCATTTTTTGATTTGGATATCTTGAGAACACTTTTCCATCACTTGAAGCAACAAAGATGCCTTCTGTGTCATCATTCATGCTCATGAATTGCTCAAAGCGCCCTTGAATATCAGTCGTTCCTTTTTGCCCCAGCTTTTTCTTCGTAATCCATTTGCTAAAGAAATCGGCTGCGTCTGTTTTTACTTTCACAACCTTCGTAATGTTTTTGTCCAGCTGTTCTACATTTTCCTTTGCACTTTGCATGATTTGATCATTTAAAGAGGTGCTCGCCGTATGATATGAAGAGAATGCCAATACGATAATTGGGCATAAAAGAATAAATAAGAAAGAGAAAACGAGCTTTTTTGATATAGATGGTTTTTTGAAATACTGTATGAAATTCATAAAAAAGAAAACTCCTTTTAGTAAGATAGTATATATATCGGAAGTACTACTAGGTTCTTTACTTTTTTAATTTATTAAAGTCTAGATAAGTCCAAAATACCCAAATTATGTGCAAAAAACGGAAAAACACCTGACGTCAAAACGTCAGGTGTTCTACTATGACTCTTATATTTTAAATTGTTTGATGAGCTCTCTCAGTTCTTCTGCCATTTGAGATAAAGTGGCGGAAGATGAGCTGATCTCTTCCATTGATGCCAGCTGTTCTTCTGCTGAAGCCGCAATATCTTGGAAACCTGCGGAACTTTCACGTGAAAGCTCTTTGATTTGATTGACTGCTTGTGAAATATCGTTTGAGCCATGAGAAAGTTCTTGGGCTGATCCGTTCATTTGTTTCATTTGTTCTGTCATTTCTGATGTCTTATGGGTGATTTTCTCAAAACTCACTTTCGTTTCATCTGTAATGTTTAATCCAGATTGAACTTCACCTGCTACTTGTCTAAACATCTTCTGCGACTTTTCAATTTCATCTACAATTTCGTTCGTTAGGCTTTCAATTTCTTTTGAAGAGCTGCCTGATTGCTCTGCCAGCTTGCGGACTTCTTCTGCGACCACAGAGAAGCCTCTTCCTGCCTCACCTGCACGTGCGGCTTCTATCGCTGCATTTAAAGCGAGGAGGTTCGTCTGATCTGCAATGCCGTTGATGACTCCAAGAATGCTTGTAATGTCCTTAGATTTCTGTTCTAGCCCTGCAATCACAAGCTCTGCTTCTTTCACTGCTTGTTCAATCGTTTGCATTTGACCTGCTGTTTTTTGAACGAGCTCTCCACCAGCCTGAGCGGTTTTGCTAGACTCAATAGATGATTCCATCATATGAGAAGTCGTGTTGACCATATGTGATAAGCTTCGATCCATGTCGTTTAACTGGACAGAGCTTTTTTCGATCATCTCATTTTGATGTTCATTGCTGTTTGAGAACTGTTCAATAGATGAGGTAATATGCTCAGTCGCTTGGGCTGTCTGTCCTGCACTAGCCGTTAATTCTTCAGATGAAGCAGCAACATTTTCAATTGAATTCTGGACGGCTTGAATGACTTGTTTCAGCTTTGCCGACATATCGTTAAAGCTCTGTGCAAGCTTGCCGATTTCATCGTGTGTGCGCACCTCGATATGCTGGGTGAGATCCCCCTGACTGATTTTCTCAGCAGATTCAGAGAGCTCTATGAGTGGTTTTCGAATCGATTTAATAATAAAATAAATCGCGATTCCACCGATGACAATCGCAGCAGCTAGGATGATCATGGTTAAGTCAAGCACTGGCTGTGCGGCTTCCTTCACTTCGTTGACATACATTGTTCCCGCAAGCTTCCAGCCTGTCGCTTCATTTGTGTCATAAAACATTTGCTTCGGCTGTCCGTTAAATTCATATTCGAAACTTCCTTTTTTATTGTGATACATCTTTTCGATGAAATCGCCTGTCAGTTTCGTCCCGGCCTTTTCCGTTTTATGAGCAATGTAACGTTGGTCTGAGGTAGCGACAAACGCATAACCTTCTTGACCAATTTTGATGCTGTTTGTATCTTTCACAATCGTGTTCAATCGTACATTTATACCAATGACACCAGAACCATCTGCTAACTGTTCTGATATTGTGATGAGCAGGTCATCTGATGACTTGTCTGTAAAAGGATCTGAAATGATGAGTTTGTCATCTCCCATTGATTGTTGAAACCATGGTTCATTTTTTGCGCTTTTGGCACTACCTTTATGAATCTCGGAATATTCAGTTAGTTTACCATTCTGATCTGCAACAAATACTTCTACGACATCGTCGTCTGTTTCCGATAGTTGCTCTAATTTCACCTTAAGTAAATCCTTATTTTTAGAGGCCAGTTCCTTTTTTTTCACCGATTTAGATAAATATGAAACAATATCAATTTTAGGCTGTACATCTTTATTGATCAGTTCATTTAATTGATTCACACCATTTGCAGCGCTAGACATAATCTCATCATTGAGAGACTTAGACGCCACTTCATAGGAAAATGCGGCCAACACAAGAATGGGCACTAGGAGAATCGCTAAGAATGCAGTAATTAATTTCTTTGACATCGTAAAGTGCTTAAAAAAGTTGATTTTTTTCATGACTCTACTCCTTTTGGTTTATGATTTGGGATCATCCCCCTCTATTTTTAGGTAATACGGATTATTTTTCAAGGTGTAATGCTCAAAAACCCACCAAAATAAGCATATTTACCTATTTCTTTCGTTATATTCAGTTCAAAAAAGAACCCCCTAGCTGGAGGTTCTTTTCATTTTGTTTATTCGACTTTAAATTTGCTAATCAAATCACGTAATTCTTCTGCCATTGAAGAAAGGGTGGCAGAGGATGAGCTGATCTCTTCCATTGATGCCAGCTGTTCTTCAGCTGAAGCGGCAATGTCTTGAATATTGGCGGAGCTTTCACGTGATACGTCTGCAATCTCACGGACAGCCTCAGAAACATGTGCAGATCCTTTTGACAGCTGGACAACTGTTCGATTCATTGTTTGGAGCTGATCTGAGATTTCTTTGGTCATGTCGAAAATATTGTGGAAGCTGACTTTCGTTTGTTCAGTAAAGCTTAAGCCTGATTGAACTTCTTGATTTACTGCTGTGAATACTTCTTGTGATACATCAATATCTTGAACGATTTCTTTGATTAAGTTTTCAATTTCTTTCGCTGAGTTGGCAGATTGAACAGCAAGTTTTCTTACTTCTTCTGCTACAACGGAGAAGCCTCGACCAGATTCGCCAGCTCTTGCTGCCTCAATCGCTGCATTCAGCGCAAGTAAATTCGTTTGATCTGCGATGCCATTAATAACACCAAGAATCTGGGTAATATCTTTTGATTTGCTTTCCAGCGCACTGATGACATTCTCTGCTTTTTTCACTGATTGATCAATCACGTTCATTTGAGAAGCGGTTTTTTCTACTAGCTGTCCGCCTTCTCCTGCAATCTCTGTTGATTTGATGGATGAAGCGGTAATCGATTCAGCCGACTCGTTCATGTGCTGAAGGCCTCTGTTCATTTCTTCTAACTCTTCTGAGCTTGATTCCACTTTATCATTCTGGCTTTCGTTACCAGTAGAGAATTGTTCAATGGCTAATGTAATATGCTCTGTTGCTTTACTTGTTTGTCCTGCGCTTGCGGTCAGTTCTTCTGATGAAGAAGCGACATTTTCAACGGAGGTTTGGACGGCACCAATGAGGGATCTTAATGAGTCAATCATCGTATTAAAGCCTTTACCAACTTGTCCTATTTCATCATCTGATTGAATCTGAAGTTTATCACGTAAATCACCATCGCTGACCTTTTTCGAGAAACGGGCCAGATTGGATAATCTACTTGAAATAGAGCGGACAATAAAGAAGATGAGGGTTCCTGCTACGATCAGTGTCACACTGAACACAATAATGGCTGTATTGAAAACGGGTTTAGCTGCATCCTCTACTTCTGATACGAGCATCGTGCCGCCGATTTTCCAGCCGGTTAGTTCATTGGTGACATAAGCTACCTTTTTATCTGTTCCATTGAGTGTATAGCTGCCGTTTCCTTGTTTGTTTTTAAAAATAATGTTCGCCAAATTCTCATTGACTTTGCTTCCTGGCTTTTGGGTTGGATCTGCTAACACGGTTTTATCCTTCTCCATGATGAAAGCATATCCTTTTTGACCTATTTTGATTTCTTTTAGCTTTTGAATGAGGCTGTCAATTTCCATATCAAGACCAATCACCCCTGAGCCATCTTTCGTTTTTTGGGCAATGGTGATGACCATTTTACCTGTAGATGCTGCGACATATGGCTTCGTGATGACTTGTTTACCATCAGCACTCATGGCCTCTTGATACCATGGACGCTCTCGCGGGTCATAGCCTTCAGGCATTTTTTGAACTGGGTATTGCATGAACAAACCCTTTTCTGAACCTGCATAAATGGCTGAGACATCTTTTTCATTAATTTTTCCATATTGCTGCAATTCTTTAATGGTAGCTTGTCTATTTTTTTCTTGAAGATTAGCCGCTTTGAGATCATCTGTAAACAGAGTCACAGCCTCTGCCTTGTTCCCAATATTCTCATCGATTAAGGTATCAAATGCATTGACCTGACTCATCGCACTGCCCATAATCTGTTTGTCTAACTCTGTCTTTGATGTGAAAAACGCACTAATGGTCAGTGCAACAGTTGGCAGTATAAGGACTACCAAAAAGGCAATAACTAATTTTTTAGAAATGGATGGTTTTTTGAACCATTGGATCATTTTTCCCATTTTCTCTTTCCCCCTTTACTTCTCTAAAGTTATTATCGGATGAAAGGTTTATTTTTAGAGGGCTGGAAATGACGTTTAAAAATAAAAAAAATACCCAGACAATTCTGGATATTTTTTCATCGTTTTTTAATCAATTTTAAATTGACTTGTCAGCTCTTTTAATTCCTCAGCCATATTGGCAAGTGTGACAGAAGAGGACGAAATTTCTTCCATAGATGCCAATTGTTCTTCAGCAGATGCCGCAATATCTTGAATGTTCGCCGCACTTTCTCTTGAAACTTGACGCATCTCTTGCATGGCTTGTGACACAAGTTTTGATCCGCTTGATAGGTCAACCGCTGTATCATTTAATTGAGTGAGTTTTTTCGACATACCTTCTGCCGCCTCATAGATGTTTTGGAAGCTTTCTTTTGCTTCTTCTGTCATCCCAAGTCCTGCATTTACTTCTCGGTTAACAGCTTTGAACATCTCTTGAGATTTGGAAATTTCCAACACAATTTCTTGGATTAGCTTTTCAATTTCTTTCGCTGAATCTGCGGATTGGACCGCTAGTTTTCTGACTTCCTCTGCTACGACAGAGAAGCCGCGCCCTGATTCACCTGCTCTTGCTGCTTCTATGGCTGCATTGAGTGCAAGTAAATTCGTTTGATCTGCGATGCCATTAATGACATTTAAAATGCTCGTAATATCTTTAGATTTGAATTCTAATTCTTTCATGACTTGTTCTGCTTCTTGTACAGATGTATCGATATGTTTCATTTGATTCGCTGTGCTTTCAACGATACGTCCGCCTTGTCCAGCCGCTTCTGTCGATTGAATGGAGACAGCAGTCACTTCTGATGAAGTTTGTGACATACCTTGTAATCCTTCATTCATTGCGACAAGCTGATTCGTGCTAGATTCGACTTTCTCATTTTGTGCTTCATTCCCATTTGAGAATTGTTCAATCGACATGGTGATATGCTCTGTCGCCTGACTTGTTTGGCTGGCACTAGCAGTCAGCTCTTCTGAAGCTGAAGCCACATTGTCGACAGATTGCTGGACCGCTCGAATAACTTCACGCAAAGATTCACTCATCTTGCTAAAGCTTCTTGTGAGGTCTCCTATTTCATCCTTCGATTTGGTTTCGAGGGTTTCCGTTAGATCCCCTTCACTCACCTTTTCGGAGAAATCAACAAGCCTTCTAAGTCCAATTGTGATGGAGCGAACGATAAAGAAGATCGCAATACCGCCAAGGATAAAAGAAGAAATTAAAAGAATAATGGCAGAATTCCAAACTGGCTGTGCTGCTTCTTCTGTTTCTGATACAAACATCGTTCCAGCAATTTTCCAACCTGTTAAATCATTTGTCACAAAAACGAGACGTTTTTGCTCTCCTTTATTCTCATAAGTTGATGTTCCTTCTTTGCCGCTGTAAAGGATTGATGAAATATTTTCTGTAACTGCAGAGCCTGATTTTTCTTCTGGGTGAGCTACAATCTGTTTGTTTTTATTTGCAATAATTGGATATCCTTCTCGTCCAATTTTAATATCTTTGATTTTATCGACGATATCTTGAACATCAATATCAATCCCAATGGCTCCCGACCCGTCCTTCAGACGCTGAGCGATTGTGACAACCATGCCGTTTGTTGTGGCAGAGATGTATGGATTGGTGACCACAGGTTCGCCTTTTTCGTCCTGCATCGCCGCTTTATACCAATCACGAGTTGTTGGATCATAGCCTTTTGGCATGTCCACTTTAGGGAACTGAATAAAATCACGATTTTTACTTGCTGCATAAAATCCAACTACATCATCTTCATTGATTTTACTGTATATCTCAAAATGCTCATACAGTTCGTCCTGGTTTTTCTTTTTAAAGTCTGCAGCACTGGATGTTTCGGTAAACAGTTTGACTGCGTTCTCCTTATTCAAAAGCTTTTGCTCGATCATGTCATTCAGTTCATTGACTCTTGCGTTGGCTCCGTACATGATTTCATGATCTAATTCTTCTTTGGCAATCTGATATGAAATCGTACTGAGTGTAATGATAGGCAAGACGAGAACAAGTGTGAATGAAATAATCAGCCTTTTAGAAATCGATGGTTTTTTCAACCATTTTATGATACTTTTCATGTTTTTCCTCCTTTTAAACGTTATGTTTTATATCGGACAGCTTTATATTATTTTCATGTTTTTCAAATAAAAAGGATGCCTTTTTGTTTATTTTCACAAATTGATTCCTTGCCCAAGCATCCCGCATACGCTAATACAAAAGGGGGCGCTTTTCATATGATTATCCTTTCAGGACAGCCAGTGACAAATGAGCAGCTGGCATCGTTTCAGCTAGAAGGACAAAAGCGGATCATTTTGATGCAGTTACAAGCCTCAAATGATACGTTCCGTTATAGGCAGGCATCTGATTTGTTATTTGAAGTGACTTTAAGATCGAATATCATGAATGCAGCAAGAGATTTGAATAAAAGTGGTGCCTCATTTGCTATCTTTCAAAGGTCCCGTGCGAATGACGCCTATTGGCGTGTATCAGAGGCCGGAGCGTTAGAACTGCGCTATCAAGTCGAGCCATCTACAGGGATTAAAGACATCTTTGAAAATGGCTCAAAATATGCCTTTGAATGTGCCACAGCGATTGTCATTGTGTTTTATATGGGAGTCTTGCAAACGGTAGGAGACGAGAAGTTCAATCGAAGACTTAGAAGTTTAACACTGTATGACTGGCACTATGATACATTGTCCATTTATACAGAGCGTGGAAATGATTTTATCTATGGGGATTGCCTATATTTCGAGAATCCAGAGTTTAGCTATCAACAGTCTCAATGGCGCGGAGAAAATGTGATTTACTTAGGGGAAGATCAATATTATGGGCATGGGCTTGGGATCTTAACAGCTGCAGAGATTATCGATAAATTAAATGCCAGAAGACGGCCAGGGGCTGTTCAGTCCGCTTATTTACTGCCGCAGACTACTAGGATGGATGTTATTTATCTCAGGCAAATGTTTGGTAGTTAAAAAGGGCCTCTTGTCTATAGGTTATGACAAGGGGCCTTTGTATGCCTTGCGTTTGCGGTAATCATGGAGCGTGCCAAGCATTGTGTTTGCTAGGATTTCCATTTCTTCTAGATCGTTTCTTGTGACTGGAGGGTCGTGCTGATTCCATTTGACATAACGAACGAAATAGTAATGACGAATGGGGGTAAGGACGGCAGGGGAGTGCGGAAAATCATCAAATAGAAATTCAATTTGTCCTTTTTTCCGATATGAATGTTTTAAGATTTGCATCCTGTCACACCACCCATTATCAAATTATTTCTGCGTGAGTTCATGCATGATCTCTTCAACGGTTAAAATGGAATGAATACGGCCAACCCCCTGACCTGCCCAAAGAGCCATTTGTTCTGGGTTTCCTGTAGCAGCTGCCGCTTTTCGCATCGGTGTTGTCCATACATGCTGTATAGGATAGGGAAGAACCCGGTCTTCATTTCGTCTTTCTTCCTCCATCCACTGATTGACAATACCTCTGGCCTTTTTTCCAGAGAAAAGCCGTGTCATCGCTGTTTCACTGCCTTCTGCCTGTAACAGCGCCTTTTTGTACACATCTGCCGCAGCACTTTCTTGACTCGCTAAAAATCGTGTCCCTATTTGAACCGCATCTGCTCCAAGTGCTAGTGCAGCTTTCATAGTGGTCCTGTCTGTGATACCTCCAGCGGCAATCAATGGGATATGACAGACAGACCTGACATCACTGATCAGGCAGAAAAGTCCCTGCAGAGCATCTCCCTTTGAATGTAAAAAGGTGCCTCGGTGCCCTCCTGCTTCGCTTCCTTGCAGAACAATGGCATCCATTCCTTTTTCTTCTAAAAGCAGTGCTTCTTTTTTTGTTGTAGCTGTTCCGATGAGAAAGATCCCATTTTGTTTCAGGTGATGAATTGTTTGTTCGTTTGGACAGGCAAATGTAAACGACACAGCTGGGACTTCTTCTTCTTGAAGAATGTTGATTTTTTGTTCATAGTCCTTCCATAATTCTTCTTCGCTAGGGATTATCTGTGCTTCTGGTATGACAGGCAGCCGATCTGTCCAAAATGATACATCTTCTGTTTTCGTTTCTGAAATGGATTCAGGGACAAACACATTCACTTGAAATGGACGAGATGTCAGCTGTTTGACCTGTCTGATTTGCTGCCTCATCTTTTCAGGCTGTACATAACCACTTGCTAAGCTGCCGAGACCGCCATATTGTGAAACAGCGGCGACAAGTTGCGGCGTCACCGCTCCTCCTGCCATTGGTGCTTGAATGATGCCATGTTCAATTTGAAGTAACGCTGTGAATTCTCCCATCTTCTCCCCCGCCCTTACTCGTTAGATGACACCTGTACATAAAAGTGACGATGTCTCGGTCCGTCAAACTCACAAAAATAGATTCCCTGCCACGTTCCAAGCACAAGATCACCATGATGGACAAGAACGTGCTGAGATGCTCCCATATAACTAGCTTTCATATGCGCTGCTGTATTGCCTTCCATATGACGATCTTTTGAATGTTCCCACGGAAAGACTTCGTCAAGCCGGCGCAGCATATCTCGTTTGACGTCTGGGTCGGCATTTTCATTAATGGTGATTCCAGCCGTCGTATGTGGACAATAGACCATAACCGTTCCGTTTTGAATCCCAGTTTCCCGGACATATTGCTGAACTTCATGGGTAATGTCTATCATGTCATCGTGTTTGTCTGTTTGTACGTTGATTTTTTTCATTTCACTGGCTCCTTTTGATCATGTCTATAAAACCATACCCTTTTTATGTGAAACCAATCACTGCCGGTTGGCAGAAACAAATCTTCTTACCTAAAGTTTACCAAGCAAAAAAACCTCGTCAATAGCTCCGAGGTTTTTAGGAAAAGTGAACCTTTTTTACTTCTATGGTTCGAATATGATGATCTTCTGCATCGACAATTTTAAATTCACAGCCTTCTGCTTCAATGATATCTCCAATGTCAAAATCAATTTTATGCGTCATCATCCAGCCGGCAATTGTATCAACATCATCATTTTCAATCGCTAAATCCAATAAATCATTTACTTCATCGATCAAGGCTTTCCCATCCATGACATAGTGGAAGTCACCTTTTTTCACAATATGCGGGGTTTCATCTTGATCATATTCATCTCGAATCTCGCCCACAATTTCTTCTAATATGTCTTCAACTGTGACGAGACCTGCTGTTCCGCCGTATTCATCTACAAGCACCGACATATGAATCCGTTCCTTTTGCATCAAAATCAACAGTTCTTGAATCGGTGTACTTTCAATGACACGAATGACAGGGCGCATTAAGTCTTCAATGGACACCTCTTGATTGAGAAAACTTGCTTTAAATACGTCTTTGCTATTGATCACACCAATGACATGATCTTTGTCTTCTTTAATGACAGGATAACGTGTATACCTTTCGTTCAGCATATAATGAGTCACGTCTTCCAGGCTCTGTTCAATTTCAATGGCAGAGATTTCTGTACGCGGGATCATGATCTCTCTCGCCACTCGGTTATCAAATTCAAATATTTTATTGACATATTTGTATTCAGATTGGTTGATCTCGCCCTTTTCGTAGCTTTCAGACAGGATGAGACGCAATTCTTCCTCACTAATCGCCACTTCATGTTCTTTGACAGAATGAAAACCAAATAATTTCACAATGCCTCGTGCAGCCCCATTTAATGCTTTAATAAACGGGTACATGACTTTATAGAAAAAAATAAGAGGTTTTGCCGTCACAAGACTGACGGCTTCTGCCTTTTGAATGGCAATCGTTTTGGGAGCAAGTTCCCCAACGACAACATGCAAAAACGTAATGATCACAAAGGCAATGATAAACGATATGATGTCTGTCAAAGCGGAATGAAGCCCTGCCTTTTCAAAAAGCGGATGCAGGAAATGTTCCACTGTCGGCTCCCCTAACCACCCTAAGCCTAAAGCCGTGATGGTAATGCCAAGCTGACAGGCAGATAAATATTCATCAAGGTTGGTTGTCAGTTTCTGAACATGAATGGCTCTCTTATCACCGCTTTCAATCAGCTGATTGATTTTTGAGCCTCTAATTTTCACAATCGCAAATTCAGTGACAACAAAAAAAGCTGTCGCAGCAATGAGTAATAGGACTAAAAATACGTTTAAAATATACAAAAAAACCCTTACCTAACACGGGTAAGGGCTCACCTCCTCTGGCGTCAATTAATCATTACGGCCATTTAGGAAGATCATTACAAAACGGAGCAGTTCAAACAGGGAGACAAGGGCCGCTGCTACGTACGTAAGAGCTGCGGCATTTAACACCTTGTTCACGCCTCTTTCTTCACTGCTTCTAATGATTCCTTCTGAAACAATGATATTCTTTGCACGAGAACTTGCGTTAAACTCAACAGGCAATGTCACTAGCTGAAAGAACACAGCAGCTGAGAACAGAACGATCCCAAGCCCGATTAAGTTAAGGCTGCCGAGCAATAATCCACCTAGGAAAAGAAGCGGGGCAACACCAGATGCAAAGTTCACGACAGGGAAGATCTTATGTCTCAAGACAAGCGCACCATAGGATTCCTGATGCTGCAAGGCATGTCCAACCTCGTGTGATGCGACTGAAATGGCCGAAATTGAATGGCCATAATACACTGGTTCAGATAAACGAACCACACGCTGCGTCGGGTCGTAATGATCAGTCAAAGTTCCTCTTACCGGTTCAACGGGTACATCGTATAACCCGTTGCGATCTAAAATATATCGAGCGGTTTCAGCACCTGTTTTCATACTGGCAGCTTCAACCTTTGAATACTTTTCAAAATTATTCTTTACTTTAAATTGTGCCCAAAAAGACAATCCCAATGCGGCAAATGTTAAAAAATAAAAAAACAGCATGCTCATCAGCTTCCTTTTTATTTTATATATTTATTTACAATTTTAATGACTTTTATGTAACGTGTACAGCAAAAAGCACTAGGTCTTTTTAAGGGGAATCACTACACCAATGAAAAAGAAGAACATTCCGATGCATGCTGTATAAAATGTCACTGTTCCATATAGGTCTTGAAAAAAACGAAGCCACGAGAAATCATTCATAAAATGGTTCACCGCATTTAAATCAAACACGAGTAAAATCACCGCAGATGATAAAAAGTGTGCGCCAATAAAAAGAAGTACGGTCTTTTGAACAAACGACATTCGCATTCCCTCCTTCTTCTCTCTTATTTTAAGATATGGGTTCTGTTTCAATACATGACGATGATGAAAAATTGTTTCCTAATCGGGCATACTGACATTAGCAGTCTCCCTGAAAGGACGAGTTCGATGAAATCAAACCGTATCTTCATTGCCTGGCTAAGATGGCCTCTTTATGTTCGCATTGCGATCATCATCTGTTTCTTGCTTCTCTTTTTTGGACAATTAATCGTCATACTTGAACCAAAGCAGTATCATACGATCTTTGATGGGATCTGGTGGGCTCTCATTACAGTTGCGACGGTAGGCTATGGTGATTTTGTGCCGCAAACCATGCCTGGGCAAGTAGCAGGGATGGCGCTTATTTTGATCGGCGCCAGCTTTGTCACTGCATATTTTGCCACGCTTGCTGCCGCTGTATTTAGCAAACAGCACCATTATGTAGAGGGGAAGGTGGCTTTCAAGGGGAAGGGACATCTCATCATTGTCGGCTGGAATGAGAAAACGAACAAACTGCTTCAATCGTTTCAAACCATTGATCCCGCGATGCCGATTGTACTCATTGATGATTCCTTAAAGGAAGGACCTCTTTTAGAGAATGTCCATTTTATTAAAGGCCATGGTACAGAGGATGCCACACTTCGCAGAGCAAATATTATGAGTGCTGATACATTGATGATTACCGCCGACCAGCATGAAAATGAAGTGACGGCTGATATGCAGAGTGTCTTAACCTTGCTTGCGGCAAAAGGATTAAATCCTTCGTTATATTGTTTAATTGAAATTTTAACCGATCGCTATGTGAAAAATGCTGAGCGGGCTGGCGCCAATCAAGTCATCCATACTTCTGATGCCGTGAATCATTTAATGGTGGAGCATTTTCTTTTAAAAGAACAGCTCATGGCGTTAAAAATCAAAAGAAACATGACCCTCCATAAACAGATCACCATCATTCCAGTACCAGCTTCATTAGCTGGAGAGACATTCTTAACGGCACTTCATCACTTTTTAGAGCATCATGTGATCATTGTAGGCGTACAAAAAAAAGAAGGACCCATGATGAATCCTCCTTTTGGATATGAGCTTCATCCAGAGGATGAGCTGATCAGCTTTTAAAGCAGTACATCTTCTAATTCTTTGACGAGTGAAAAGCCAATTTCGGCATAAGCCTTTGACACATCTCCGTCTTTCTCTTTCGGTTCTTGGAATTGATTAAAAGATGCCCCTACATTTCCAACCATCGCATGGTCATCTAATTTATCTTGATAGACATGCTTTAAGAGAAATGGATGTCCCATTTTCACCACAACGCCTGGCTGATCCAGCTGTCCTTTCTCGGCTGTAAACGGAACTCTGAGAAAGGTATAGCCGTCACGGTTGTCAATTTTATAATCAAAATATCCATGATCATAATCCCAATTCCCATTAATGACATATCCGAGCGGCTTCATGTTTTCTTCTAAATGGTACAGTGAAAAGCTTTCACCAGTCAGCCTAGATGGTACATGAATCATACAGAACCCTCCTTTTTGTATAGGGTTCGTTAAAGAGAGGAATTCATACATTTGCCTTTCGTGATTTGCACATTGTTTGTAAAAGCAGCATCAAATAAGCTTTGACTGGATGATGCATTTGTCTCGTTCGCACTGCCCGCTCCTGATGTTTCTTTCGTAGCACTCATTGGACAAATCCGTCCAACATTCCCAAAGTTAACGATGGCCTGCCCGGAAATGTCATGGATATAAATATGATTTGTTCTCATCGCTTCATCAACCTCCTCCATTGATTATTCTATGTACAGAGCTTAGGGAGGCTTGCACTGACACCATGAGAACATAAAAAAAGGCACACCTTATGCAAAGATGTGCCTTAGCGTGTAGACAAACCCTCGCATTCGTTGTCAGTCCTGCGCACTGGTGCTCACGAATGTCAAATTCGCTCCGCTCCAGTGCTCGTCCTTCCTAGACTTCAAAGGTTTTCTATCACGCTAAAAAGAAGACAAAGGGCTAAAATACAGTTCATTTTAGCCCTTTGTCAACAATCTGAGGCACATCTTATGAAAAGATGTGCCTTTTATTCTTATGATTGTTTGAGACGGCTCTCAAGTTCTGCCTTTTTCTCTTCGAAGCCCGGTTTTCCTAATAAAGCAAACATGTTCACTTTATACGCTTCTACTCCAGGCTGGTCGAATGGATTGACGCCTAGTAAATACCCAGACATCGCACATGCTTTTTCAAAGAAGTACACGAGATATCCGAATGTATAAGCATCCATTTCAGGAATTGTCACAATCAGGTTCGGTACTTTTCCATCCGTATGAGCAAGCATTGTGCCTTCAAATGCTTTTTTATTGACGAAATCAACCGTTTTTCCTGCAAGATAGTTTAACCCATCAAGGTCTTGTTCTTCTGCTTCGATGACAAGTTCATGTCGTGGTTTGTCTACATTCACGATGGTTTCAAACAAGTCTCTTCTTCCTTCTTGTACATATTGACCAAGTGAATGAAGATCCGTTGAGAAGTTCGCAGATGAAGGATAGATTCCTTTTTCATCTTTCCCTTCACTTTCGCCGAATAACTGCTTCCACCACTCCGCAAAGTACTGTAAGCCTGGCTCATAGTTAATCAGCATTTCAATTGTCCGTCCTTTATTGTAAAGAACATTACGGACAACCGCATATTGATAAGCCGCATTTTCTGAGAGCTCAGATGATGCGAAGTCTTCACTTGCTTTCGCAGCACCTTCCATCATTTGATCAATGTCTGCACCGCTTACAGCGATTGGCAATAGACCAACTGCTGTTAAAACGGAATAGCGTCCGCCGACGTCATCAGGGATGATAAATGATTCATAGCCTTCTTCAGTTGCTAATGTTTTGAGTGCCCCGCGTGCCTTGTCAGTTGTCGCATAGATGCGTTTTTTCGCTTCTTCAGCACCATATTTTTCGATAAGGAGCTTTTTAAAGATACGGAACGCAATGGCTGGCTCTGTTGTTGTACCAGATTTTGAAATCACGTTAATGGAGAAATCGGCATCTTCTAGCAGATCCATTACATCTGTTAAATAAGAAGAACTGATGTTGTTTCCAATAAAGATGATTTGCGGTGTTTTGCGTTTGCCTTTTGGCAAAGTATTATAGAAAGAATGGTTTAAAAACTCAATGGCCGCACGTGCCCCAAGATAAGATCCACCAATTCCAACAACGAGTAATACATCAGAATCAGATTTAATCTTTTCAGCACTTTTTTGAATGCGGGCAAATTCTTCGCGATCATATTGCTTCGGTAAGTCAACCCAGCCTAAATAATCACTGCCAGCACCCGTTTGTTCATGAATATTATGATGGGCCACCTTCACAAAATCTTTTAAATATGTAAGCTCATGTTCTTGAAAGAAAGGTAACGCTTTCGAGTAGTCAAATTGAATATGTGTCATCGCTTGTAAGCCCTCCATTACGTTAGTTCTGTCCCTTTCACTTTAGCGGAACTAGCTATTGAAATCAAGTGATCGTCATTGATGCAGCAAAAAGCCGCTCCTCATGAAGAGAAGCGGCCATCCAAATTATAGAGAAGCTTTCAAAATCGCTAAAATGTCATCACGGCCAAGTTTCATAAAGTTACCAAAACCACCATATTCCATTTCTTTTGCTGCGATGTCAGCAATTTTGTCCAGTTGGTCTTCACCAATATCATAATCGGCTAAACGGCTCGGTGCACCGAGGCTTGTCCAGAAGGCTGACAGCTTGTCGATTCCTTCTAATGCGATGTCACGATCCGATTTCCCTTCTGTCTCAATGTCAAACATGTTCAACATGAGGTTTTTAAAACGTTCGACATTATGATCGAGTGTATGACGCATCCAGTTTGGGAAGAGGATCGCAAGTCCACCTGCATGCGGTATGTCATAGACTGCTGATACGGCATGCTCAATCGTATGAGATGCCCAGTCGCCAAAATAGCCCATTTGCAGCGTGCCATTTAAAGCAATCGTTCCTGCATAAAGGATGGTTTCACGGTGCTCATAGTTTTGTAAGTCTTCCAGTAGCTTTGGTGCTGTCTCGATGACTGTTTGAAGAACAGCAAAACACATCCGATCTTGTAGAGGCGTATTTTTGACATTATGGAAGTATTGTTCAAATACATGGCTCATCATATCAACCATGCCATACACCGTCTGATTCTCTGGCACAGAATATGTGTGCTCAGGATCTAAAATTGAAAAAGCAGGGTGCGTGACTGAACTGCCCCACACGTACTTTTCATTTGTTTCCCAGTTCGTGATCACAGAATCCGGGTTCATTTCTGAGCCTGTCGCTGCAAGTGTCAATACTGTGCCAAATGGCAGTGCTTTTTGAGCGGTCGTTTTCTTTGAAATAATATCCCAAACATTCCCGTCATATTCAGCTCCAGCTGCAATGGCTTTTGTACAGTCGATGACACTTCCCCCACCAACTGCTAATAAGAAATCAATGTTCTCATTTTGGCAAATGTCGATCCCTTTTTGCACTGTAGTGAGGCGAGGGTTCGGTTCAACTCCTGACAGTTCAAATACGTCAGCCTCTGCTTCATTTAAAGCGCTGATGACCTTATCATAAAGACCATTTTTCTTAATACTGCCTCCACCATATACAAGAAGCACTCGCTTTCCATAACGAGCGAGTTCGCTTTTTAGTCCGTCTAGTTGTCCTTTTCCAAACATTAATTTCGTTGGATTATAGTAAATAAAGTTCTCCATCTGTTCTACATCTCCTTAAAACATATATATCCAAAAACATGAAAGACTACTGTAACATATGTACATGCAGAACTCAAAAAAGATAACTGCTTAAAAGCAGCTATCTTTTCCATGTTCGATTATAAAGAAGCGTTTAAAATAGCTAGAACATCTTCTTTGTTCAGCTTTTTAAATTGGCCAAATTCACCACGTGCCATTGCACGGTCTGCAATCAGATCAATTTTCTCATCGTTGATGTCATAGTCAGCTAAACGGTTTGGTGCGCCTAGACTTGTCCAGAAAGCAGAAAGTTTTTCGATTCCTTCTAAGCCAACTTCTTCGTCTGTTTTGCCCGCAGGGTCTACATCGAATACACGCACTGCTAATTGCTTGAAGCGACCTGGGTTTTCTTGAATGACATGCTTCATCCAGTTCGGGAACAAAATCGCAAGTCCGCCTGCATGCGGGATGTCATACACCGCAGATACCGCATGCTCAATATTGTGAGATGCCCAGTCTCCGCGTGCACCCATTGAAAGCATTCCATTCAGTGCAATAGTGCCTGTGAATAAAATCGTTTCACGAAGCTCATAGTTTTCCAAATCATTGATCAGCTTCGGTGCTGTTTCAATGACCGTACGAAGAAGTCCTTCACACATACGATCTTGGTAAGGTGTATTCTCCGTGTGATGGAAATATTGTTCAAACACGTGAGACATCATGTCAACCATGCCATAAATCGTGTGGTTTTTTGGCACAGTAAATGTATTGACTGGGTCAAGAATAGAGAATTTAGGGAAGACAGCTGGACTGCCCCATCCGTATTTCTCATTTGTTTCCCAGTTTGTGATGACGGAGCCAGAGTTCATTTCAGAACCTGTCGCGGCAAGTGTTAATACTGTACCAAATGGGATGGCTTCCATTGGGACATGCTTACGAGTGACGATATCCCAAGCATCTCCATCGTATTTCGCACCAGCTGCGATCGCTTTGGTTGCGTCAATGACGCTACCGCCGCCGACTGCCAAAATAAAATCAATTTGGTTCTCTTTGCAAAGCTCAACCCCTTTTCTAACCGTTGTTAAGCGCGGGTTTGGCTCAACACCAGCAAGCTCAGTGATTGTAGCTCCTGATTCTTTTAAGATGCTGACAACTTGGTCATAAAGGCCATTTCGTTTAATGCTGCCTCCACCATATACAAGCAATACGTTTTTTCCGTAGTGTTTTAGTTCATCTGAAAGGGCTGATACTTCTCCCTTTCCAAAGATTAATTTCGTTGGGTTCCAATAAGTAAATCGATCCATGTGATCTCCTCCTCGCGCTACATTATGCGCCTCTTTCATTCCAAAAGTAAAGTAATTTGCTTTCATCCATTTTCTTACGCATAGTTTGGCTAAAAATCTGCAAAATATAAATGTATTGATACTGTAGCGAAAGGAGGAATCACGATGAGTGCTATTCAGCGTATTGCCCTCGTGCTCACGATTATCGGTGCTATTAACTGGGGACTAATCGGCTTTTTTCAATTTGACTTAGTAGCAGCGATCTTTGGCGGTCAAGGTGCTGCATTATCACGTATTATTTATGGTCTTGTTGGAATTGCAGGTCTTGTCAATCTTGGTCTGTTGTTCAAACCTAGTGAAGAAGCTGTCCGCCGTGACGAGCCAAATCCAGAGGTCCGCTAATGAAAAAGACATAAAAAAAGACTGCCTATGAGGCAGCCTAAGGCACCGTTTGAAGCGGTGCTTTTTTTATTTCTTGATAAGGTCTTTACGGTTAGATTGCTCAATCCACTCTTCAAGTTTATCTTTTAGTGTATTGAAACCTTGTGGTGCAGCAGCTTCTTCTTTCACTTGCTGTGGTCTTTGTTTCTTTGGTTTGCTTTCTTTTCTTTCAGGTGCTTCTTGCGTTGCACGGATAGAAAGGCTGATTTTACCAGCATTTTCATCAACAGAAAGAACTTTCACTTGTACTTCGTCACCAATTGAAAGGTGCTCGTTGATGTCTTTTACAAAACCGTGAGTTACTTCAGAAATGTGCACAAGTCCTTGAGTTTCTTCATCTAATGCAACAAACGCACCATACGCTTGTAATCCTGTTACTTTACCAGTGTAAACACTGCCTACTTCAAACTTTGTCGCCATGATAACAACTCCTAAATAAATGTTTTAATATTCGTTTATACGCAATTAAAAACTATATCACAGAACGGTCTTTTACGCAAAATATTTTTTAATTGGGTTTAGATCCGTTCAAAAGGGGGAATACCTGAAAACAAGAATGCTTTCTAGTATTCCCCCCCTAATTTGAGAGGCATGAGTCCAGTTGGATTGATGCCTTTTTTTATTTTAAGATAGCAGGTGCCTCTTCTTGCACTTGTCTATTCTGCAAAAAACGCTGGATTCTTGAAAGTGATTCCTGCAAGTGATCGAGTGATGACGCATATGAACAACGAATATGTCCTTCACCACTTGGGCCGAATACATTTCCAGGGACAACTGCTACTTTCTCGCTAAGCAGTAGCTCCTCGGCAAATTGTTCTGAAGTCATGCCTGTGCTTTTAATGGACGGGAAAGCGTAAAACGCTCCGTTTGGCTGATGGCAAGTGAGTCCAAGTTCATTGAGAGAGCCGACAAACAAATTACGGCGTCTTCTGTAGCTTTTCTTCATTTTCTCCACATCTTCAAGTCCATTTTTTAATGCTTCTTCTGCAGCATATTGTGCCATAGCTGGTGCACACATCATAGAATATTGATGTATTTTCAGCATGGCATCACGGAGGACTGGCGGTGCTGCCACATAGCCTAAGCGCCACCCCGTCATAGCGAACCCTTTGGAAAAGCCTGAAATCAAAATCGTTCTTTCCTTCATATCTTGAATCGCCGCGACACTCGTAAAAGCTTCATCGTACGTCAGCTCAGCATAAATCTCATCTGTGATGATTAAAAGATCATGCTCCTTTGCAAACTGAGCAATATCTTCAAGCTCTTCTTTCGAGTAAACAGACCCTGTTGGGTTTGATGGAGAGCATAGCAAGATGGCTTTTGTTTTCGGCGTCAGCTTCGTACGAAGATCAGCAGAATCGGCTTTAAAATCTTTTTCAGCCGATGTACTTAAATAAACCGGTACACCGCCCGCAAGTGTCGTCAGAGCCCCATATGCGACGAAACAAGGCTCTGGGATGATTACTTCGTCCCCGTTGTTTAAAATGGCGCGAAAGGCCAAATCAAGCGCCTGGCTACCGCCAACGGTAATAATGAGTTCTTCTTCAGGACTGTATTCAATGTGAAACCGCTTATATAAATAATGGCTCAATTCTTTTCGCAAAGAGAGCAGCCCAGCATTTGCTGTATAAGAGGTCAGTCCTTGCTCTAAAGACATAATACTGGCTTCTCTCACATTCCAAGCTGTCACGAAATCCGGTTCGCCGACCCCGAGGGAGATAACCCCTTCCATTGTGGCTGCCAAATCAAAGAATTTCCGAATACCTGACGGCTGAATGCTTTGTACCGTTTCAGATAAATAAGACTTTTTCATTTAAGGAGACACCACGATTCTTTTGTCATCGTCCCCTGTTTCAAAGACTTTCCCATCATGCTTATATCTTTTCAAAATAAAGTGGGTAGTGGTTGAAACAACAGAATCAAGTGTCGATAATTTTTCAGATACGAAGCGGGCGATATCAGACATGGATCTTCCTCTGATCACAACAGATAAATCATACACGCCTGACATTAAATACACGGACTCCACTTCTTGGAACCTGTAAATGCGTTCAGCAATTTCATCAAAACCGACGCCTCTTTTTGGGGTCACTTTCACATCAATCATCGCTGTAACGCCTTCGTGTCCGTCTACTTTTCGCCAGTCAATCATGGTCGAATAATCAATAATGACTTTTTGATCTTCGAGCTTTTGAATAATGGCTTCTGCTTCTTCTGATGTCACACCTGCCATTTTTGCAATTGTATTTAAATCGGCGCGGCTGTTTTCATCTAAAATCTCTAATATTTCAGTTTCTTTTTCGGTTAGTTTCATTGATTTCACACCTCTGATTGTAAAAAGCTAGTTTTAAAAAATCTTCTGAACATTATAGCACGTTTTTCCCATTATGCTAAGCAGGGAAAAGATTCTAATCGTAGCTTAAAATCCACTTTTTAGGGTACAATACAGTCACCTAACAGAGAGTGAGTATCAAATATCGGAGTTGATGAGTGTGGACATTGTACAGCCATCCTATATGAAAAGTAAATTCGGTTTAGATATCTATTACGAACACTATCCAAATGAAGGTAAGAAGACATTGATTTTGATTCACGGTCTTTTCTCATCTACCTTCAGCTATCGAAAGCTCATCCCGCTTCTGAAACAAGACTTCAATTTAATTGCGATTGATCTGCCTCCATTCGGGCAGTCCGAAAAATCAAATACGTTCATTTACAGCTATCGCAACATGGCAAAAATCATCATTGAACTAGCTGGTTATTTGCAGATTCAGCATGCGATCCTCGTGGGGCATTCCATGGGGGGACAAATTGCTTTATATGCTGCCTCTGAGCGTCCCGACCTATTTGAAAAAGCTGTTCTTTTATGCAGTTCAGGGTATATGAATAAATCCAAAAAGTCGCTTGTTTACAGCACATATATTCCTTATTTTTATCTCTATTTAAAAAGAAAGTTGTTCAAGCAAGGTATTATGAAAAATTTAACCTCTGTTGTGCATGATCATTCGATTATTGATCAAGAGATGGTAGACGGATATTTAAAGCCTTTTTCAGATGACCAAATTTTTAGAGGTATTTTTCGTTTGATTCGGCATAGGGAAGGTGATTTAGCGTCAGATGTCTTAAAGAAAATGGAGACACCTGTCCTTCTGATTTGGGGGGAGGAAGACCGGATCGTTCCTATTCAAATTGGCGAAAGACTTCACAAAGATCTGCCGCATTCAACCTTTCACGCATTAAAAAAAACCGGGCACCTCATCCCTGAGGAAAATCCGGTCTTTGTGTCTGATCAAATTGGTCATTTCAGCCTGTCTTAAAACGAGCAGGAGCTACTTTCTCTTATGATAAAAAGCTGATTTGCGATATGCTGGCAGCTTTCCATCGGAAGAAGCTGATCAAATGAGTGATGGTAAATGGCTTGAATGTCTTTCGCGAAAGATAAAGGGTCTTCTGCGTCGTATAAGGCACTGATGACGTCAGCAGGCTCCGTTTCGTAAAAGTCCTCTCCATACTGAAAAGGGTCCCATGCCTTAATGATTTGAATCATCTCTTCTACAGCTTGACTATCTTTCATAGGGATCACCGCTTATAATAAATTTTGTGATGTTTATTTTAGCACAACCAAGAATGGTTGAAAAACGGCTAGAGGTGGGTTTCATGAATTTCGACGAACAGATCATACGTAAAGGTTCAAAATCAGTCAAATGGGATCAAGCAGAGTCTTTATTCCTGACAACAGATGCGCTGCCAATGTGGGTAGCAGATATGGATTTTAAAGCGCCGCAAGTCGTACTTGATGCTTTAAAAGAACGATTAGATCACGGCGTATTCGGCTATGCATTTCAGGATCAGGATACGCAGCAAGCAGTAGCTGAATGGGTCAAAAGACGACACGGTTGGACGATACAAACAGATACCGTCACCTTCACACCAGGTATCGTGACAGCACTTAGTTTTGCGGTACAAGCCTTTACAGCTCCGAATGATGAAGTGGTCATTCAGTCACCGGTGTATACGCCCTTCTATCAAATGATTGAAAGAAACGGACGTATCGTCTCAACCAACCCTTTAAAAATAGAAAACAACCGTTACATGATGGATTTTGATGATTTAGAGAAGAAATTAAGCAGGCCAGAAGCAAAGCTGATGTTTCTTTGTCATCCGCATAATCCTTCAGGGAGAGCTTGGTCAAAAGAGGAATTAAAGCGTGTAGGAGATTTATGTGTACAGTACGGTGTCACCGTCGTGTCAGATGAAATTCATTCCGATCTGATGCTTTACGGGCAACCGCATGTGCCTTTTGCCAGCCTTTCTGATGAGATAGCTAACATCACGGTAACGTGTATTGCACCGAGTAAAACATTTAATTTAGCTGGTCTTCAGGCATCTGCCATTATCATTTCTGATGAAGAAAAAAGAACCCTTTTCACCAATGAAGTGCAAAGAAATGGATTGTCTAAACTGAATGCCTTTGCTATTCCTGCCATGGAGGCGGCCTATCGCCACGGAGATGAGTGGCTTGATTCACTTGTTCTTTATCTCGAAAATAATATGAAGATCGCAATGGATTATATTGATGAATATCTGCCGAGCATGCGTTATATGAAACCAGATGCTTCTTATCTATTGTGGCTGGATATTCGTAATTATGAGCTCACTCAAGCAGAATTGAAACGTAATCTGCTGAAAAAGGGCAAGGTCATACTAGAGCTCGGAAACGTATATGGGCACGAAGGAGACGGCTTTATTCGAATGAATCTAGGCTGTCCTGCCGGAACAGTAAAAGAAGGTCTGAAGCGCCTTCACCAAGCATTCACTCAATCATCCGAATAAAACCATTTCTATCAAAAGAACATCCTAACGGGTGTTCTTTTTAAAGAAAAAAACCCTCCTATTATCATATCTACTTTGTACATGAAATGATATAATGAGAGGAATTACAATTATTTACGAGGAGAGCATTTAAATGGAAATGTTCAAGGATTTTCTGCTCCATGTATCTTTTATTCTATTTCCAATCTTTTTATATCATGCACTATGGCTAAGCCGGACCCCTGCTCATTTCCCTAAAACGAATAAACTGCTCATCACCATATTTGCATCCATTTCATCAGCACTATGTATTATGTATCCAGTTGGTTCGATTTTAGATTTGCAGACTGGGCTTCAATCGATTCCCCTTGTACTGGCTATTTTATACGGGGGATATACCGCTGGAATCGTCGCTATCTTAGTTAGTTCAACCGTAAAGTTCGTGATGTATGGCTCTTTTTTATGGGTTGGATTGATTGTTGTACCGATTTACTTTTTCATTCCTTTCCTGCTTTACCGGAAATGGCGCCAATATTCTAAGCAGAGAAAGCTGTTATACGGAGTCCTAATTGCGTTATCAAAAGGGATGTTTATTTACATTGGACTGCTTGTGGTCAGCTTAATAGAGTACAGCCCTGCATTCATTATGCAACAAAAGCTGCTCGAATTATTTTTCTCAACTCTTTACTACATATTCTTTCTTGTGCTGAGTATTTATTCCATTGAGTTTGTGAAAGAGAATGCGCAAATGAGAACACAGCTTGTCCAATCAGAGAAACTGACGATTGTGAGTGAACTGGCAGCAAGTGTTGCCCATGAAGTCCGCAATCCGCTGACGGTGGTGAGAGGATTTATCCAACTGCTCTTTTCAAGTGACAATACGAAAGAGCCGTCAACCAATAAAGATTATAAAAATCTCGTTTTATCTGAACTTGACCGTGCGCAGGATATTATTACGAGCTATCTTGATATTGCGAAACAAAATTATTATCAAATAGAGTCTCTCAATTTATCTAAATTACTTGAAGAGTGTGCATCGCTGATGACATCCTATGCGAATTTTAAGTCGGTCACGATTCATCAATCGATTGAACCAGACTTATACATCCAAGGTGATGAAACGAAAATCAAACAAGTCATGATTAATTTAATCAAAAATGCAATCGAAGCAGCGCCCGAACACGAAGGTAAAATCGAACTGTTTGCTTCAAAAGAAAATCATCGAATCTGCCTTTATTTTGTTGATAACGGTGTAGGCATGTCAGAAAGCCAAATGAAAAAGCTTGGTGAACCCTATTACACATTGAAAAATAAAGGAACAGGGCTTGGGTTGACAGTGACATTTTCCATCATTGAAAATCATCATGGAACGATTCGTTTCAAAAGCTCATTGCAGTCTGGTACAACAGTCACCGTGAAGTTTCCTGAAGATACAAGAAGAAAATGATCAATCCATTTTTTTTGTCCTTTTTTCATCGATCTGCTCCTGCTTCTTAGAAGCACGAACGATCAGACGAAAGCAAATAAATGCAGCAGCAAAGAAAAGCACCGTCGTGATTGCCGCAGGGATATACTCCCTTTTATCTTCAGGAAAATACAGTAGAAAGAATATGATGAACGACATGTTCCGCTCTTCCCCCTTTTGCTCGTTTACTTCACTATATTGGCTAAAAGAAAGGAAATACCTTCTTATGCGAAGGAAATGGAGGAATTTCATATGACGGACATTCAGATTGGACAAATCGTGAAAGGTTTTTACAAAACAGGTGTTTACATTGGGGAAGTGACAGCCGTTAAACCATCTACTTATCTCGTTCAAGTAAAAGCGGTTTTAACACACCCCACTCAAGGTGACCTGCATCATCCAAAAGAAGCGGACGTACCTTTTTTTCAGGAAAGACGGGCTTTGGCCTTTAGGGAACAGACGAACATCCCTCATCATATGGTCAAGCCTTATGATGGCGACATACCTGATTATCAAGTATCACTGAAAGACGCCGTAGACAAATTGAAAAAAGGGCTCAGTGCGGATGATTCCAAGTGGGCTGAAAAATCAAGAGCGTGCCTCTCTTCTCTTGAAAAAGATTATTTTCCAGAAGACGCCCGCTAATCTGCCGAATCAAAAAAGTGAGAGAAGTCAATGAGTTCACCAATTTTGGTTGTTTGCGGATTTTCCACATAGGATCGATCTTTTTCAAAAAGGGTGAACAGCTGATAAGTGGTCATGGCATCATCGAGTGCTTTATGATGCTTACCAGCTCCTTCACTGCCGTACTCCTTAGCTGCTTTCCGAAGTCCTGTGAGTGTTCTATCCCCAAAAAAGGTTTTATATTCAAAAGCCAGATCCCTTTGATTCCCCTTAAAAGGAAAACCAATATGATTGAGCATACAGTTTTGCTTCAGTACCTTCATGTCCATATTTCCCCATGTGATAATCTCACAGTCTTCTCCCCCATCGAGTGACACGAGCTTCTCGATAAACGCCTCAAAAGAAATCCCGCTTTCTACATCCTGCTGCGTAATGCCCAGGAACGATTTACAGCGCTTTGTCAGCTTCGGGAACTTTTTCGGTTTGACATAGCTTGAGAATGTGTCTATGATCGTTTCATTTGATGCTTTAACGACACCGGCCTCAATGATTTCCGGGAAAAAATTTTGCGGATGATATTTCCCATCAGGCATCGTAAATTCAAAATCGACCACAAGCAGCGTCTTCTGTTCCATCAGTCTCACCCCACTTTCTCGTCTGTTTTCCATCCTGCTACTATTATATTAAGACGGACTTTGAAATCACTTCATTTTCGTGAAAATAATGCAGATTCACTATGCCCAACCTATTCATCAGATGAAAGATCGTTTATTTTCCTTTATAATTATTAAGGAACACGAAATAAATAAAGAAGGTGGTCTTTATCACAAACAGGAAGAAAAACTTGTACATCATGTGGTTTGTGAACTTTTTTGTATCTGCCAGCATTACAATGATCGTCCCTTTTTTATCACTTTACATAGAGTCTCTTGATAGCAGTTATTCGAATGAATTTGTTCAAAGATGGAGCGGCTATGTCTTTGGGGTTACGTTTTTAACAGCCTTTCTCATTTCTCCAATTTGGGGACGGATTGGTGACCGGCATGGCTATAAAAAGATTTTGCTCATTAATGGCATTGGGATTGCAACAAGCATTTTATTAATGGGGCTTGTTCAAACCGTTTATCAACTATTTGCGTTAAGGCTTTTCATGGGACTTGTGACAGGCTTTATTTCGACTTCGATGGCACTGATTTCTGCACAGACCGAAAAGGCAACAGCCGGTAAGACCCTTGGTACGATGCAGATGAGTAATGTTGCCGGAGGCTTATTCGGTCCATTAATGGGTGGATTTATGGCAGACAGTGTCGGATTCATTTATACATTTTTCTTAACAGCTGCTGTCATATATGTGTCAGCGATTGTCATTATCTTCGGTGTGAAAGAACAGCCGATCCGTTCAAAAGAAGCAAAACGGGTTTCTTACTCACGGAAGGACGTCCTTGTCCATATTTTCAAACAGCCTTTGCTTGTCGTCACCATGCTACTCACATTTATTACGCAAGTCGGGAACTTTAGTATTCAGCCGCTTTTAGCCTTGTACATTCATGATTTACACGGCCCAGTCAATCTTGCCTTTTATGCAGGGCTGGCGTTTTCTGCAACCGGGCTTGGCAATTTGCTATTTACACGGAAATGGGGAGACCTTGGAGATCGTATTGGTCACGATAAGGTGCTGCTCGCCCTTCTCATCCTCTCCTCCATTTTATTCATCCCGCAAGCGATGGCGGATTCCTACGGGATGTTAGTGATCTTCCGTTTCTTATACGGGATGGCACTAGGGGGCATCATTCCTTGTACGACGGCCTATATTCGGATCAAAGCGCCTGCCTCTATGCAAGGGGAAGTGCTTGGTTACAATGTCAGCTTCCGCTTTCTTGGAAATGTCGTCGGACCCGTCATAGGCGGTATTGTGGCGAGTCATTACGGAATTCCAGCTGTCTTTTATGTTACCGCCGGCATTTTCCTTTTCGGGGCATTATTTTTATGGGCGGTCCGCTCACAATCAAAGACAAAAGAGAGGAGTGTCTGATCCATTATCAGATACTCTTTTCTTCTGTCTAAATGCCTTGTTTACTAGACTTCACGTCTATTCTTTTCTAAAAATAACCTTCTCGTAATCGCAAAAGAATGGTACGATATGGCTAGAAATCCGAAGAAAGTGAGTGACCTCATGTTTCGTGCAATCATTGGTTGGTTATTACTTGCTGCCCTCATCCCATTATTTGTTCTGACTTTTTATCTATCAAAGGAAGAAGCCGCAAGTGTAAAACCTGTTAACGAAGTGCTTGATCAAAAAATCAAGCTGGAAAAGGTAGACTTTTCCCAAAACAGTTATATGTATGATCGAGATGGTTCTCTTATCTCTGAGATCGTATCAAACGATGAGAACCGTGTTTTCGTGAAGTACGATAAAATTCCTGATTCCGTAAAGGAGCTGTTCCTCCGATCAGAGGACCGCAACTTTTATGACCATAAAGGCATTGACTTTATGGGCGTGATTCGTGCCCTTGCCGCAAATGTGAAAAACCATGGCATTAGCCAAGGCGCTAGCACCATCACACAACAGTTATCCCGTAATTTATATTTAAGTCATGAACGTTCATTCAGCCGAAAGTTTACAGAACTGCTCTATTCCTATGAGCTCGAGCGAAAATTTACAAAAGAGGAAATTCTCGAAAGCTATTTAAATACGATTTATTTCAGTAACGGGGTTTACGGTGTCGGTTCTGCGGCTAATTACTATTTTGATAAGCCGCTTAGTTCTTTGACACTTGCACAGATGGCATTTATTTCTGCGATTCCTAACAACCCTACGCTGTATGACCCATTGAAACAATTCAAACATACAAAGAAACGCCAGAAACGGCTACTTGGTATTTTAGAAAAAGATGGTGTCATTACGAAGAAGCAATACAAAAAAGCGGTGAAAGAAAAAATCAGCTTGTCCTTAAGTGAAAAGAAAAATCTTTACCCTGATTATGTGACATACGCCAATGAAGAATTTACCGATCTGGTGTCTGATCAGGAAGGCTTTACAAAACGATTGAAAAAAGCCAAAACAGCTGGCGCAAAAAAGGCGATTCAAAAAGAATTATCAGAAAAGGTTAGTGCATTGCTTCAAGATGGTGTGAAGATTTATACAGCACTAGACCCTTCCTTACAGCAAAGAGCGGTCTATCAGCTCAATGCACAATTGCCTTATCAAGGTGTGGAAGGCGGTTCAGCAGTCATTAACCACCAAACCCATCAAATCGTCGCACTTGCTGGCGGGAAGAATTATAAAAAGTTTGATTTCAACTACGCCTATCAAGCGCAAAGACAACCAGGTTCCGCCATTAAGCCGCTGTTAGATTATGGCCCTTATATTGATCAAACCGGTGCCACGGCATCAAGCAAAATCAGTGCCGGCAAGTTTTGCAGTAGCGGATATTGCCCGCAAAACTATAATCATAAAACGTATGGAACTGTAACACTTGAAACAGCCTTTAAGAATTCTTACAATACACCAGCGATTCGTATGCTTGATACAGTCGGTGTCAAAAAAGGCTTCAGCTATTTAGAAAAGTTTTCATTCGAACATATTGTCGCAGATGATTACCGCCTCCCTTCTGCACTTGGAGGATTTACAAAAGGCTTCTCGCCGCTAGAAATAACCGATGCCTATACCGTGTTTGGCAATCAAGGTGCCTATACGCGAAATCACTCCATTACAAAGGTCACAGACTTAAACGGCAAAACCCTTTACAAGTGGAAAGAGTCGCCGAAGCAAATCTATTCTCAGCGTACAAATGAAACAATGCGCAAACTACTTGCCTCTGTTGTGAAAAGTGGAACAGGGAAAAAGGCGAATTTCAATTCTCCTTACATTGGGGGGAAAACAGGGACATCCAATGACTACAAAGACATTTGGTTTGTTGGCCTGACAGATCAATACACAATGGGTGTATGGGTAGGAAGAGATAGAGGAACCGTTGAATCGATTTATAGTTCAAGCCCGCACTTACGTATTTGGAAACAAACTATGCAATACGCTAGATAAACAGGAGGTTTGATTGCAATGCATTCAACACAACCCTCTCACTTCATTTTATTTGACGGTGTCTGCAACGTGTGCAGTGGTGCTGTTCAGTTTATCATCAAGCGCGACCCGAATGAGCGGATGATGTTTGCTTCTTTACAATCAGATACAGGGCAGCGTGTTTTAAAAGAAAACGGCTTGCCTTTAGATGAGTTCAATTCATTCATTTATATTGAAAATGGGACCCTTTATATGAAGTCAACAGGCATCTTAAAAGCCGCGCGGCATTTAAAAGGGATATACAGATGGAGCTATTTACTCCTCGTGATCCCTCGTCCAATCCGTGACTGGTTTTATCAACTCATTGCAAAGAATCGCTACAAATGGTTTGGTCAAAAAACATCCTGTATGATGCCTACACCTGAAATTCAGAAGCGGTTTCTTCCATAAAAAAAGCATCCTCCATCATCGGAGGATGCTTTCTTTCGTCTGATTAAGCTGGCAGACTCGCCATCACACTGTTATAAAGCTTAATAAATAAGTACAAAATGCCAATCAAAAACGTGGCCCAAAACAGCAGATTAAACATCATAAACCCAATTAAATTCAGCATGGAAAGTGATTGATAAATGCGTACCACAACCCAGATAAAATAGACGAGACTTGCTAAAACAAAAAGTCCAACAAGCAGAATGAGCTGCTGCGTCAATAGAAATGCAAGTAAGCTGGCAAACAAATAGACAACCGATGCAATCCGAATTTTCTTTAAGTTCTCCCCTTCAGGGTCCTTTGCAAAAAAGAGCAGCGCCAACTCTAACACCGTATCTGCAATGAGTTTTAAAGCAGATAAAATCATAAAATAAACAAGTGCAAATGCGGCAAATAAAGCAAGACGAATGCCCTGTTCAGAGAAAAATTCCAGCATTCCTTTTAAAATCCCTGCTTGGGTCAAGAAGTCAGTCGTGATACCTACTGTAAAAATAGAAAAGGCAGAGCTGAATAGCAAAATCGAAATCAGCGGAAAATATCCAGTCAAATATGTATTTTTCATAAATAGATCCTTTCTCATAAGCTCATTTTTATTATGGCTCACTTAAAACGGATTGACAAGATGCTTTCCAAGTAAACTGGAATCTAAATCAAATTTGTGATTTTGCACGTACATTCCTTCACAAACTTACATTTTCCCGTTAAAGTATTACTATTACGAAAAAATTGCGCGTTAGGGGTATACTCGTGAAAAAAACTTTAAGACTGCAAACACGGCTGACGATCTTTGTCTGTATTGTTGTCCTGATCTCCCTCTGTATCACATTCTTTACGATCTGGTCAGAAACAGCCAAAAATATTCATCAGCAGGAACGTGATATCGCCCTCTCCACTGCCAAAATGGTCGCAGAGGCTCCGATCACAGCGAAATCATTGGAAAAAGATCAATCATATACAGCACTACGGAAATATACAACCAATGTGCAGCGTATTACCAAAACCGAATTCGTTGTCGTCATGGATATGAACGGTATCCGCAAAACACATCCGAATCCGCAAAAGATTGGGAAGCGATTTGCTGGCGGTGATGAAAAACCGGCATTACAGGGTAAAGAACATATTAGTACCGCATCTGGAACACTTGGCAAGTCCATGCGTGCCTTTGTTCCTGTTTATAACCAAGATGGCAAGCAGCTCGGAGCTGTGGCAGTTGGGATTACATTAAAGGAAATTGATTTAATTATTCATCAAAGCCTGCTCCCGCTCTACTTTGTCACATCGCTTAGCCTTTTATCTGGCATTATCGGCGCACTCATTGTGGCACGTAAAGTAAAAAAGATTATGTTTGGACTAGAGCCAGATGAAATTGCCACCTTATTAAAAGAACGAAGCGCTATGCTAGAATCGACAAAAGAAGGCATTCTTGCCGTCGATCAGCTCGGTAAAATCAAGCTGGCAAATGCAGAAGCTAAACGTCTTTTTCATAATATGGGCATTATGGTTGACCCTAGAGAACAAGACGTACAGGCCCTTCTTCCTTCAAGCGGCTTAAAGCAAGTAATTGAAACACGGAAACCGCTGCTTGATCGCGATGTCAGAATGAACGGATTGGAGCTGGTCTTTAATGAGGTGCCGATTACGGTAAAAGGAGAAATTGTCGGAGCGATCGCAACCTTCCGTGACAAAACAGAAGTCAAACATCTGGCTGAGCAGCTGAGCGGGGTGAAGATGTATGCCAATGCGCTTCGTGCCCAGTCACACGAATTTATGAACAAGCTCCATGTCATTTTAGGATTGGTCCAACTGAAGAACTATGATGACCTTGGCACCTATATTAAAGATATTGCGATTTATCAGCAGACAGAAACAAATGAAATCATCAACCATGTGAAAAACTCTGTCTTAGCCGGGTTTTTACTAGGAAAACAAAGCTACATCAGAGAACAAGGCGCAGCTTTAGAAGTCAATTGCAGTACACAGGTACCAAACTCGGAGGACCCAGCAGTCACACATGACCTTATTACGGTCATCGGTAATCTGTTAAATAACGCACTCGATGCCGTTTCCCATACAGAGAACAAAAATATCTCCATCTCATTCAGATATGTCCAAGAGCAGCTTCATATTGAAATTACAGACACAGGGGTCGGTCTGACAAAAGAAGAACAGGACATTATGTTTGATCAAGGCTTTTCAACAAAAGGAGAAGACAGAGGATTTGGCCTTTACTTTGTTGACCAAAGCATCAAAAAACTGAACGGACATATGATCGTCACAAGCGAAAAAGGAGAAGGAACGACCTTTAGTCTCCGTATTCCATATAAACAAAAGGAGGATTCACATGATTAATGTGTTGATCGTAGAAGATGACCCAATGGTCGGGGAGCTGAATAAACGCTACTTGACCCAAATAGAAGGATTTGAATTAAAAGGGATTGCCACCTCATTTCAGAAGGCACTAGACATCTTAAAATCAGAAATCATTCACCTTGTATTGCTTGATATTTATATGCCTGGACAAAATGGGCTCGCCCTATTATCAGAAATTCGTGAGAAAAATCATTCCGTTGACGTCATCGTCATTTCAGCTGCAAATGAAGTGGATGTCGTACAGCAAACGATGCGAAACGGAGCTGTCGACTATTTAATCAAACCTTTTGAGTTTGAACGCTTCCAATCAGCACTGGCAGAATATAAAAGAAAACATGCCCTATACCAAACGATGAACAGCATCTCTCAAAATGATTTAGACGCGAAGCTTTTTCATAAAAAAGCAGAGGCGGAAAAAGTCCTGCTGCCAAAAGGCCTGACGAAGAGCACACTCAAACTCATCTGGACAAGCATTCAATCATTCGGTCAGCAGGCTTTCACGACCGAAGACCTAGCCAATCATACTGAAATCTCTCAAGTTTCGATTAGAAAATATTTGAAATTTCTTGAGGATATCGAAGTGGTTGATGTGGAGATGGCATACGGGACAATCGGCCGCCCTGTTTTCCAATATAAACTGAATACAAGCAACATGAATTTGATTCAGCAATATCTTTAATTTGACACATCTGACCTTTCTCAAAGGCCAGATGTTTTTTTATGGCATACGATGTCACAAACCCCTTGATATCAGTGGTTCCACTGTAGTAGAGCACATCATAAAAGCGGCATTATATCATATTTCAGCACATAAAAAGACATCGAATTTAGCCTTTTAACATTTTTTTAAAAATAAAACAAATTTCTATTTATTTATTCGATGGGAAATGATAAATTATGATTGATTAGTTCAACGAGATATAAGTCTGATGTCTTACATCTTCTCTCCTGTTTCCATCAATTTTAAAAGAATGCAGGATAAAATACCCTTTTCACAAGGATAGGAGAAGGCAAGAGTCGGTCTTTTTTCGCGAGACTTTTCTGAAACTTTTAAATTTTATAGGGGGTTATGTTTTGAAGAAGCGCAAAATTGGACTTGCATTGTCCTTAGTCGTAGCAGCAGGAACCATCCTTGGAGCATGCGGCAACTCTGGCTCAAACAGCGGTGAAAACAAAAAAGATAAAGATCAATTCACTGTTGCAATGGTAACTGATGTCGGTGGTGTCGATGACAAATCGTTTAACCAATCTGCTTGGGAAGGTTTACAAGCATTTGGGAAAGACAACAATTTAACAAAAGGTAAAAACGGCTTTGATTACTTACAATCTAAATCAGACGCTGACTATACAACAAACTTAAACACACTTGCTCGTGAAAAATTTGATTTGATTTACGGAATTGGTTTCTTAATGCAAGATTCTATTACTGAAATTGCTGATCAACGTAAGAAAAACCACTTTGCCATCGTTGATGCAGTTGTAAAAAAAGACAACGTAGCAAGCATTACATTTAACGAAAACGAAGGTTCATTCCTTGTAGGTGTGGCAGCGGCTCTTTCTACAAAATCAAACAAAATTGGTTTTGTTGGCGGCGTTGATTCTGAATTAATCAGAAAATTCGAAGTTGGTTTCCGTGCAGGCGTTGAAGCAGCTAATCCAAAAGCAAAAGTTGAAGTGAAATATGCTGGTGCATTCGATAAAGCAGACATCGGTAAAGCAACAGCTGAAAGTATGTACAAATCTGGCGTTGACGTCATTTACCACGCAGCAGGCGGAACTGGAACTGGTGTCTTCACAGAAGCGAAAAACCTGAAAAAAGCTGATCCTGACCGCAAAGTGTGGGTCATTGGTGTTGATAAAGACCAGTATGACGAAGGTAAAGTACCTGGAACAAAACAAAGTGTCACTCTTACTTCTATGATTAAGAAAGTAGACACAGCGGTACAAGACTTAACAACAAAAGCAAAAGAAGGTAAATTCCCTGGTGGCGAAGTCATCACGTACGGTCTGAAAGAAGGCGGCGTTGACATCTCTCCATCTCAAGAGAATCTTGATAAAGATGTATTGAAGAAAGTCGAAGAATGGAAACAAAAAATCATCAAGGGTGAAGTGAAAATCCCTGCAACACGTGATGAACTAAAAGATTTTAAAGCTTAATTTGTGCATCGGGATAAGCACGCCTTATCCCCTTGCCTCTCCTTTACCTCCTCTTTATTCGTAAAAGGTGGTAAAAGAAAAGCTGCAGCCTTGTTTTGCAGCTTTTCTTTTGCTAGTTTTTATCTTCATCAGCACCCTAAAAAAGGAGCGGTTAAACCTGTGGATTATGTCATTGAAATGTTGAATATACGCAAAGAATTCCCTGGCATTGTAGCAAATGATAACATTACGCTGCAGCTAAAAAAGGGCGAAATTCATGCGCTGCTTGGTGAAAACGGCGCTGGAAAATCAACGCTTATGAACGTGCTTTTCGGACTGTATCAGCCTGAAAAAGGTGAAATCAAGGTACACGGAAAACCGGTTACAATCTCAAGTCCAAATGATGCAAGTGATTTAGGCATTGGAATGGTCCATCAGCATTTTATGCTAGTTGATACATTTACTGTGGCTGAAAACATCATTTTAGGAAAAGAGCCAAAGAAATTTGGAAAGATTGACAAAGAACAAGCCATTCAGCAAGTGCAGGAACTTTCTGACCGTTATGGACTAAAAATAGACCCTGCGGCTAAAGTATCTGACATCTCAGTCGGTATGCAGCAGCGAGCAGAAATCTTAAAAACACTATACCGCGGCGCTGACATCTTGATCTTCGACGAACCAACAGCCGTCTTAACACCTCAAGAAATAAAAGAACTCATACAAATTATGAAAAACTTAATCAAAGAAGGCAAATCCATTATTTTAATTACCCACAAGCTTAAAGAAATTATGGATGCCTGTCATCGTGTGACCATTATCCGAAAAGGGCAAGGTATTCGTACACTTGATGTGGAACACACAAACAAAGACGAGCTTGCCAGTTTAATGGTCGGCCGCGAAGTCTCATTTAAAACAGACAAAAAAGCAGCCTCCCCTGCTGAAGAAGTCTTGCAAATTCAAGATCTCACTGTCAAAGATGCGCGAGGAATTGAAGCTGTGAAACAACTCAATTTATCAGTGAAAGCTGGTGAGATTGTCGGAATTGCGGGTGTAGACGGAAATGGTCAATCTGAATTAATTGAAGCCATTACAGGTCTGAAAAAATCCGAATCTGGCACGATCATGCTAAACGGGAAAGCCATTCAAAACCTCCCGCCTCGTAAGGTCACAGAATCTGGTATCGGACATATTCCTCAAGACCGTCATAAGCACGGACTTGTCCTTGACTTTTCAATTGGAGAAAATATTTCCTTACAAACGTATTATCAGCGTCCATATTCGAAGTTTGGCTTGATGAATATGAAAAATATTTATCAAAAAGCAAAACAAATCATTGCTGAATACGACGTACGGACGCCTAGTGAATATACAGAAGCACGTGCGCTATCAGGCGGTAACCAGCAAAAAGCCATTATTGGCCGTGAAGTGGACCGAAATCCTGATTTATTAATTGCCGCACAGCCGACACGTGGACTTGATGTCGGAGCCATTGAGTTTGTTCATAAACGTCTGATTGAACAAAGGGATTCAGGCAAAGCTGTTCTGCTCATATCCTTTGAGCTTGATGAAATTATCAATGTCAGTGATAAGATTGCTGTGATTTTCGAAGGCAGCATTATTGCCATTGTGGATCCAAAAGAAACAACAGAGCAAGAACTTGGTCTGTTAATGGCTGGAAGTACGCAACAGGAAGTGGGGAAAGAAGCAAATGTCTAATCGCTTAACAAATCTGCTGATTCCGCTTATCGCCATTGTACTTGGTCTTTTCGTTGGGGCCATCATTATGCTGGCAAGCGGTTATAGTGTCATCGAAGGTTATAGCGCCCTTTGGAATGGCGTCTTCGGTGAAACGTATTATATGGGAGAAACCATCCGACAAGTCACGCCTTATATTTTATCAGGACTTGCTGTTGCCTTTGCATTTCGGACGGGCCTCTTTAATATCGGGGTAGAAGGTCAAATGCTGATTGGCTGGGTTGCTGCTGTATGGATCGGCACAACTGTCCATGCCCCTATGTATATCCATTTGCCTCTTGCACTGATCACAGCAGCAGCTGCTGGTGCACTATGGGGCTTTATTCCCGGATTTTTAAAAGCTCGTTTTTACGTACATGAAGTCATTGTCACCATCATGATGAACTACATTGCCCTTCATGTCACAAATTATTTAATCTCAAATGTCTTAACAAACAATAAAGATAAAACAGAAAAAATTGATGCAACAGCTTCCCTTCGATCTGGTTTTTTTGAGCAGATCACTGATTTCTCTAGAATGCATAATGGGATTTTTGTTGCCATTATTGCGGCTGTTGTCATGTGGGTTATTATCCAGAAAACCTCTAAAGGGTTTGAATTACGCGCAGTTGGGATGAACCAGCAGGCCTCTCATTATGCTGGGATGAACGTTCGACGCAACATCATTTATGCGATGCTCATTTCTGGTGCCTTTGCAGGTCTTGCAGGTGCGATGGAAGGACTCGGAACATTTGAATATGCTTCGATTAAAGGATCATTCACTGGCGTTGGTTTTGACGGAATCGCTGTTGCCTTATTAGGCGGAAACACAGCTATTGGTGTCGTCTTAGCGGCATTATTGCTTGGTGGATTGAAAGTCGGTGCTTTAAACATGCCGCTTGAATCTGGCGTACCGACTGAGGTCGTTGATATTGTGATTGCGATCATTATTCTTTTCGTTGCCTCAAGCTATATCATCCGTCTTGTCATTCAACAATTGAAGAAAAAGGGGGGAAAATAAGTGGGATTTCTGCAAATTCTTGAAATCATCGTCCCGGCTACACTCGTTTATGCTGCACCACTTATTTTAACCGCTCTTGGAGGCGTCTTTTCAGAAAGATCAGGTGTCGTCAATATCGGTCTTGAAGGTTTGATGGTCGTCGGAGCATTTTCTAGTATTATTTTTAACTTAATGTTTGCTGATACGTTTGGTGCCTTGACCCCGTGGCTCGGTCTACTTGTTGGTATGGCCATTGGCGGCGTGTTCTCACTCATTCACGCTGTTGCCACTATTACGTTCAGAGCAGATCAAACGGTCAGTGGTGTTGCGATTAACATGCTTGCCCTTGGTGCTACGCTGTTTGTTGTCAAACTGATTTATGGCAAAGCACAAACGGATAAAATTACAGAACCTTTCTATAAAGGAGATATTCCCCTTTTAAGTGACATTCCGATCATTGGTGATATTTTCTTTAAAGATGTGTATTATACGTCCATTCTCGCATTGGTTCTTGCGGTTGTCGCTTGGTTTGTTTTATTTAAAATGCCGTTTGGCTTGCGACTTCGTGCAGTCGGAGAGCATCCAATGGCAGCTGATACAATGGGAATCAAGGTATACCGAATGCGCTATATCGGCGTCTTCATTAGTGGTCTATTTGGCGGTCTTGGCGGAGCTGTGTATGCATCGACCATCGCTCTTGATTTCTCACACGCCACCATTACAGGACAAGGCTTCATTGCGTTAGCCGCCCTTGTTTTCGGGAAATGGCACCCATTTGGCGCTATGGGCGCTGCTTTATTCTTTGGATTTGCACAAAGCTTAAGCATCATTGGCTCTCTGCTTCCGCTGTTTCAAGATATCCCGAACGTGTACATGCTCATTGCACCATATGTGCTGACGATCCTAGCTCTTACTGGCTTCATTGGACGAGCAGACGCACCAAAAGCACTTGGTACCCCTTATTTAAAAGGAAAACGATAAATAAATACCATGTATGATCAATCCCCTGAAGGACAAACTATCTTCAGGGGATTTTTGTATGATAAAAACGACAAAACCCCCGTTTATTTTACTTTTATTACACTTAATTTAGTTTAATAAATAGATGAGTGTCACAGAATCTTCTACAATTGAGACAAATAGCATTTGGGGGTGTTTATGTGGCTAATACACAACAATTGAAATCGATTACAAACGATTCTGACAATAATAAAAGCGTTTTCCGAAAAATTCTTTCTTGGAAAATTGGTGTTATTGATCTACCTGTGTATATAGTACTTGCAGCGATTATTTTAACTGCCGCTTATTTTAATAAAATTCCAGCAAATATGCTTGGTGGTTTCGCTGTTATTATGATTTTGGGGATTTTCCTAGGAGATGTAGGACAACGTATTCCAATCTTAAAAGATATTGGTGGACCGGCGATTCTTTCTTTATTCGTACCATCGTTCCTGGTCTTTTTTCATGTTCTGAATCCAAACTCGTTGGAAGCGGTTACGTCTCTGATGAAAACGTCGAACTTCCTATACTTCTATATATCTGCTCTTGTAGTAGGTAGTATTCTTGGGATGCAACGAACTGTTTTAGTACAAGGCCTTATTCGTATGTTTGTTCCTCTTGTTGCAGGTACAATTACAGCTGTAGCTGCTGGAATTCTAGTGGGTCTTCTAGTTGGTTACACACCGCATCATTCGTTCTTCTTTATCATTGTACCGATTATTGCCGGTGGTGTCGGTGAAGGGATATTGCCATTATCGATTGCTTATTCGCAAATTCTTGGTGTATCAGCAGAGTCATTAATTTCTCAATTGATTCCGGCTGCTGTTATTGGGAACGTCATTGCCATCATTTGTGCTGGCGCAATGAAAAAGCTTGGTGAAAAACGTCCTGAACTAAACGGGAATGGACGACTTGTTAAATCAAAAGAAGCAAATGAAATCTTTGAACAGCCTGAAATGGATACTAAAGTTGACTTCAGCTTAATGGGTGCAGGTGTACTTGTTGCATGTACAACTTTTATCTTTGGCGGCTTATTAGAAAGTTTTGTTCATATTCCAGGTCCAATCTTAATGATTGTTCTTGCTGCATTAATCAAATACTTAAACGTGATGCCTCAGCATTTGCAAAACGGCTCACAACAGTTCTACAAGTTTGTATCGAAAAGCTTTACATGGCCTCTAATGGTTGGTTTAGGAATTCTATACATTCCACTTGATGATGTGGCCACTGTTATTTCGATTCCTTTCGTATGTGTATGTATTGCTGTTGTTCTAGGCATGGTTGGTTCTGGTTACTTTGTTGGTAAATTCATGAACATGTATCCAGTTGAATCTGCCATTGTGACGGGCTGTCACAGTGGATTAGGCGGTACTGGTGATGTTGCGATTCTTTCAGCTTCTGGAAGAATGGGCCTTATGCCTTTCGCTCAAGTCTCTACACGTCTTGGCGGAGCAGCAACCGTTATTTGCGCAACAATCTTACTTAGAATGTTTACTTAAAAAAAGAAACAAAAAGCATGTCCTTTTCATAAGGGACATGCTTTTTTTTATATTTCTTTTCTCCCATACATCCTCATTCATCAGCTAATACAATTCGTATATACTCCCGAGGCTGAAAAGGATACTGTTTCGCCTGCGGATAGGTCATATGGAGGAGATGTTCAGAAAATAGCGGCCATTCACTCCCGGCCTGCCACCTTTTTTGATCATTTCGTTCAATCAAGAATGCTCCTCCTAAAATCGTGCAGAATATGCTTAAGCTGATGGCGATCTTTCGTTTCATTTGATCAGCTCCTTTAAGAAAAGCATGTACGAAATACAAAACAATATACAACGAGTTTCATTTTTGATAAAATATTTTTTGTGGTCAAAAGAACTCAAAACAATTTCGATTTGCCGTAAATCAGTTCAAACCAATGCACTATGTCTGTATTTACGCTATAATTTTAGTTACCAGTTCTTTAGAACGTGAATTTATATTGATCAAAGGAGGTTCATTTTCTTGCAGCTTATTCACTTCGCCATCCTATCACCTTTTTTACTTGCCTTTGTCGTCCCTTTTCTCTTTAAATACGTAAGGCGTATACATACAGGATGGTTTGTTCTCATCTTGCCTATTCTTTTATTTACCTATTTCATCCAAATGCTCCAGATCACCTCGAATGGACGAACGTTGTTCTCACAAGCTGAATGGATTCCCTCTCTAGGGATGAATTTCACTGTGTATGTAGATGGTCTCAGCCTGTTATTTGCTTTACTCATCACAGGTATTGGTGCACTTGTGGTACTGTACAGTATTTTCTACTTATCAAAGGAAAAAGAACAGCTTGGCTCTTTCTATACGTATTTATTAATGTTTATGACCGCTATGCTCGGTGTTGTTCTCTCTGACAACATGGTCGTACTTTATTTGTTCTGGGAGCTAACTAGTATCTCTTCCTTCCTCTTAATTGGGTATTGGTATAAGCGGGAGCGTTCTCGTTACGGAGCAACCAAATCACTGCTTATTACTGTGTTTGGCGGATTAGCTATGCTTGGCGGCTTCATCCTCATTTACCTGATCACTGATTCATTCAGTATTCGCGAAGCAGTCAATCAGCTTCAGCTCATTATGGCATCACCTTATTTCATCCCTGCGATGGTTCTCATTTTACTAGGGGCCTTCACGAAATCAGCGCAGTTCCCATTTTATATTTGGCTGCCTGATGCTATGGAAGCACCAACCCCTGTAAGCAGTTATCTACATTCTGCTACTATGGTCAAAGCCGGTATTTATCTGGTTGCCCGCTTTAGTCCGATTTTTGCTATATCAGAGGTGTGGTTTTGGACCATTTCGATTGTCGGACTTATCACACTATTCTGGGGATCTTTCCACGCCGTTCGGCAAAATGATTTGAAAGCCATTCTGGCCTTCTCGACAGTGAGTCAACTCGGTATGATTATGCTCATGCTAGGAGTAGGCGCAGCTGCCATTCATGAAAACAACCCTGCCTTTTTTGGCGCAGCCGTTCTTGCTGCTATTTTTCATCTCATTAACCACGCGACCTTTAAAGGTAGTCTCTTTATGGCAGCAGGGATTATCGATCACGAAACAGGTACACGTGATATTCGCAAATTAGGTGGATTAATGACCATCATGCCAATTACCTTTACAATTACGTTAATTGGTACATTCTCGATGGCTGGACTCCCGCCTTTTAATGGATTTTTAAGTAAAGAGCTATTTTTCACAAGTATGATCCGGATTTCTGAGATCAGCTTTACGGATGTGTCAACATGGGGGGCTATCTTCCCTGCTATCGCTTGGCTCGCTAGTGTGTTTACGTTCATCTACAGTATGATGATCGTCTTTAAAACATTTAGAGGCCGTCTGAATGTCGATCAATTGGAGAAAAAACCGCATGAAGCACCAATTGGTATGCTGATCCCGCCAATTATTTTAGCTGCACTTGTGGTCACGTTCTTCTTTTTCCCTAATATTCTTGCCTATTCTGTCATTGAACCTGCCATGCAAGCGATCATTCCTGAAGCCATTCAAACAGGAAGCCGCTTTGCCGTAAAAATTGAAGCGTGGCATGGATTCCAGCCAGAGCTTTACATGACAATTGGTGTAGTTGCACTCGGTACCATTGGCTATTTAACGCTGTCGAAATGGCGCCCAATGTACAACATATTTAAAGAAAAATGGTCATTTAACGCTTTGTATGATCGTTCACTTATAGGTGTAGAAAAAGGGTCATACCGCCTAACAAACAGTTATATGACAGGATTCCTTCGTGACTATCTTGTCTATGTATTTGGGTTCATGATTATCGTGCTTGGCAGCGTGATGTTCTACAAGCAAGCCTTCTCATTTCAAACTGAGCACGCTGCATCAATCGGCACGTACGAAGCCATCCTTTCACTTGTGATGGTCACAGCGACAGTCACGACTGTATTTGCTCGTTCACGCTTAACAGCTATTATTGCGCTAGGTGTTATGGGCTACACGCTGTCATTGTTCTTCGTGATTTTCAGAGCACCTGACCTTGCGCTGACACAGCTCATTATTGAAACCATTTCTGTCGCGCTGTTTTTACTTTGCTTCTATCATTTGCCAAAGCTGAGTCTGAAGCAAAAAACACGAAGATTTAAATTAACAAATTTGATCATCTCATTAGGTGTTGGAGTCGTTGTCACCTGTCTTGCTTTCGCTTCAACAAGCCAGCAGTCTCTTGACACAATTTCAACGTACTTCATTGAAAACAGCTACAAACTGGCTGGCGGAGACAATATTGTCAATGTCATTCTTGTCGATTTCAGGGGCTTTGATACACTCTTTGAGATTACAGTGCTGGCCATTGCGGCACTCGGTATTTATGGATTATTGAAGGTAAAAGCACAAGGAAAACGGAAGAGAGGCGTACGGCGATGAGAAAGATTGATACGAATGATATGCTCTTACAAGTCACTACTAAAATTACAGCATTCATCATCTTGCTTTTCTCACTTCACCTATTTCTTGCAGGACATAACAATCCTGGCGGAGGATTCATTGGCGGTTTGATGAGTGCTGGTGCTGTCGTCCTTCTGCTTTTAGCCTACGACCTTAAAACAGTCAGACGCATTTTACCATTTGACTTTATTTATGTGGCTGGTGTCGGTTTGCTCGTTGCCATCCTAACAGGTATGGGATCTTTTCTGTTCGGAGCACCTTTCCTATCCCATGCATTTGATTATTTCCAACTGCCGTTTCTAGGGAAAACAGAACTGGCGACAGCAGTCCTGTTTGATATCGGTGTGTATTTAGTTGTTGTTGGTGTCACCATGACCATTATTCAAACGATTGGAGAGAAGGAATAATGGAATTTCTAATGTCTATTATCGTCGGAATCATTTTTATGGCAGCGACCTATTTAATGCTTTCAAAAAGCCTTCTACGGGTCATCGTCGGTACTGCCGTTTTAAGTCACGGCGTCCATTTGCTTCTATTAACAATGGGCGGCTTAAAAAAGGGAGCACCTCCTATTTTGAAAGAGGGGCTCACATCCTATGTAGATCCATTGCCACAAGCATTAATTTTAACAGCCATTGTCATTGCTTTTGGTGTAACATCCTTTTTGCTCGTGATGGCCTTCCGTGCCTTCCAAGAGCTGAGAACAGATGACATGGATCAAATGAGAGGAAATGATCAGCATGAATAATCTCGTGATCCTGCCTATATTAATACCATTACTAGCTGCTACATTATTGATTTTTATGAATAAAAACACCATGCTGTCGAGAGGCTTTAGTGTGTTTGCATCTCTTTTAGCCATTATCTGTAATGTCTATTTGGTCCAAACGATTTTCACAAACGGCATACAAACCCTTTATTTGGGCGGCTGGAAAGCACCGTTTGGCATTGCCCTTGTGGCCGATCAGTTTGCTGCGCTTCTTGTTTTGACCGCTTCCATTGTTGGACTTGTCACAGTTCTTTTTTCCTTTCAAACGATTGGGAAAGAAAGAGAGCGGCTGTTCTATTATTCTGGTGTCCAATTCTTGTTAGCTGGTGTCAGTGGTGCCTTTTTAACGGGAGATATTTTCAACCTGTTTGTCTTCTTTGAATTGTTGCTGATGGCATCTTATATGCTTATTGTTCTGGGTGGTTCAAAGCCCCAGCTTCGTGAATCACTGAAATACATTGTGTTTAATATTATCTCATCGGCATTATTTATTGTTGGCGTAGCGTGTTTATATGCAGTCACAGGCACACTGAACATGGCTGATTTAAGTGTGAAAATAGCTGAATCTGGGCAAACAGGGTTAATCACCGTGATTGCCATTCTGTTCCTGATCGTATTTGGCTTAAAAGCTGGGGTCTTCCCGCTTTATTTCTGGCTGCCAGGGTCTTATCATGCACCGCCGGCAGCGATTTCAGCTTTGTTTGGCGCACTGCTGACAAAGGTCGGGCTATATGCAATTGCCAGGGTCTTCACACTTATCTTTATACATGATACAGGTTTTACACATACACTAATGGCTTGGCTGGCCGCTCTAACGGTTATATTCGGTGTCATTGGCTCTATCGCCTATTCTGATGTGCAAAAAATTGTGATTTATAACATTGTCACAGCTGTTGGTGTCATTTTGTTTGGGATTGCGGCCAATACACCGGCATCACTCCAAGGCGCCATTTATTACCTCATTCACGATATGGTGATCAAAGGAGCTCTATTTATGCTTGCAGGGGCACTGTTTGTGTATGCTGGAACCAATCATCTGAAAAAAATGGGTGGGCTGATTCAATCCCAGCCTCTACTCGGCTGGATGTTCTTCATATCGGCTTTATCACTTGCGGGTATTCCTCCGCTAAGTGGATTTGTTGGCAAGCTGAAAATTGTTGAAGGTGGGTTTTCTGCTGGGTACATGATGTTCTCTATCCTTGTTTTACTGTCCAGTCTTCTTGTCCTTTATTCTGTTATGAGGATTTTCATGCTCGCGTTTTGGGGAGAGGAACAGGATATGCGAAGAAGAAAGCCATCCATTAGAGGAATGGTGTATCCTGGGGTACTGCTTGTTATCTTATCGCTTGCGATTGGATTAGGCACAGAATTCATTGCACCTTATATCAATCAAGCTGCGGAAATGCTTTCAACACCAGAAAAATATATTCAAGCTGTGCTGAAGGAGTAGATGAACATGGCCTTTCAAATATTATTAAACGCTCTCCTCGCCTTTACATGGATGTTTATGAATGATACATACAGAGCTGCAGACTTTGTATCAGGCTTTGCACTAGGGATGATCGCCATTTTTATGCTACGGCGATTCTTCCCGCAACGTTTTTACGGCTATGCCCTTTATGCGATTTTCAAGCTCGTCATCATTTTTATCAGAGAGCTGCTTCTTGCCAATTTGAGTGTACTCAAGACGGTGTTATCTCCAAAGCTTAAGATCAAGCCTGGTATTTTCGCCTTTCGTACAGATTTAAAAACAGATTGGGAAATCACCATACTGGCTAATATGATTACATTAACACCTGGTACACTGGTCATCGATATTTCGGATGATCGTTCGATTTTATATATTCATGCGATGGATATTGAAGATGCTGAAAAAGCCATCCACGATATTCGGGTATCATTTGAAAAAGCGATTCAGGAGGTGAGCGGTAAGTAATGGAACTGATCTTGCAAATGTCACTTGGGATTCTTGCGCTGTCTACTTTGCTTTTTGTCATACGGGTCATCAAAGGACCTTCTATTCCTGATCGCGTTAGTGCGCTTGATGCGATAGGAATCAATTTAATTGGGATGACAGCCATCGTGTCTATCTTACTGAAAACCACGACGTTCTTTGAAATTATTTTACTGCTCGGTATTCTTGCCTTTATCGGCACTGTCGCTTTTTCCAAATTCCTTGAGAAAGGGGAAGTGATTGAAAATGATCGTCATCGCTAAAGCGATCGTAATTTTCTTTATTCTGCTTGGCGCCATCCTCTGTTTAATTTCAGCCATTGGTGTCCTTCGCCTGCCGGATGTTTACACACGTATGCATGCTGCATCAAAAGCATCGACACTTGGTGTTGTTCTCATTTTAGTTGGTGTGTTCTTTCATGAATGGTTTCTTGCAGGGATCATCTCTGCGAAAATCCTGCTTGGGATTGTCTTTATCTTTCTGACCGCACCAGTCGGCGCTCATTTGATCGGAAGAGCCGCTTACAACACTGGTGTGAAAATGGACAAACGAAGTGTCCAAGATGATTATGGCGGTTTCCGTAACTTTGTCATTAAACGAAAAGAAGACTCTTATTTATAAATGAAGAACCTGACATTCAGGTCTTGTTCACTTTACCCGCATGTTCATAAAAGGGTATTAAAAAAAGCTTCCGCTGCACCGGGAGCTTTTTTATATGCGATCAATGACAGCGAGTGTACATCTTGACGTACAGATATGACGGTCTCGATCATCTTTTATATCGATTTGGAATACCATTGTACGCCGTCCCACATGTACAGGAACAGCTGTAGCTGTCACCACTCCATCACGTACAGATTTTAAATGATTGGCATTGATTTCAATACCTGAACAAACCTGCTTCGTTAAATCCAAATGAGCAGCAGCACCCATGCTTGCCACTGTTTCTGCTAGAGCAGCTGATGCTCCTCCGTGCAGTAATCCAAATGGCTGTTTTGTTCGGTGATCGACTGGCATTGTCGCCACGCATCGTGACGTATTGCATTCCACAATCTCAATCCCCAGTGCCTCAAGCAGTGTATTTGAACCACTCACATCCATCAAGGCCCTCTCCCTTCACACGTTTACAGGACACTTTCCGATTTTGCAATTAACACCGCTTCTGTTCGAGATCCAACATTCAGCTTATTAAAGATGGAGGTCAAACTGTATTCAATCGAGCGTTTGCTCAAATGAAGCACATCGGCGATCTCTTGGTTTGTGTACCCTTTTTCCACTTCTCTTAAGATTAAGCATTCACGCTCTGTTAACAGCTCATGATCCGTCTGCTGCGCCTGTTCTGGCTTCTCTTGCTGCTGTGAAATTAATTTCTTTAAATAGGATAGCTGAATGACAACTTCTCCTTGCAATGTGCGGTGTATGTATTCAATAATTTTGTCTTTTGTCTCTGTTTTACTTATTGCACCATGCAATCCAGCTCGAATGGCCTCTTCGAAATAATCATCTACTTCATATCCTGTATAAATGATAATTTTCACTTGTTGATTCGTTTCTAGAATTTGTTTGGCAATGTCCATTCCATTGATATCCCCGAGATTTAAATCCATCAAGATCACATCATAGATGGAAAAGTCATGCGTCTTTAAAAAGGCGCCTTCTGCATCAGGACTTAAACAATCGACTGATAGCTGCTGATCTGATTCTAATATGCTTTTTGTCCCTTCCATGACAGCCGGATGATCATCAATGACCAATATCTTCTTCATGTCTTCCTCCCTTTAAATCACTCACTTCCATTTTATATAAAAGACTTGGCAGATGCCAAGTCTTATTCCTTAAGAAATCGTTACAATTCCATTTCAATTTTCACCTTGAGCCCTTTTTCAGGTGCTGTGTGAATTTGAAGCTTTCCATTTAGAGCTTTGACTCGTTCCCTTATGCCAGAAAGACCCATGCTCATCGTGTGCTGATCAAGCTGGCTTGCATCAAATCCGACTCCATCGTCCTCATAATGGAGAACAACTTGATCTTTAATACAAATGAGCATCACTAAGACTTGGCTGGCCTTAGAATGCTTCAACGCATTGGATAACAGCTCCTGCACTATCCGGTAAATATTCAGCTGTGAGTCAATATCAATGTCCAGTTCTTTATCAAAGCGGGTTGTATTCAGCCTAATATGAAATGGCGCTTCCTCTTGAATTTGCGAAGTCAGCTTCGAAATTGCCTTCACTAACCCCAAGTCATAGAGGAGCTGCGGCCGAAGTTCATGACATGTTTCTCTCGTGGTTTGAATCACCTTAGACATTTGTTCATTCCAAGAGATCAGCGAATTTTCAATAGATGTTGGGCATTGGTTGTTTTGGAAATTGGTTAAGAACATCTCGGACTGTCTCTTCAGTGAAATCAAATCCTGCAGCACAGAATCATGAAGATCCCTCGCTAAATCTGAGCGCTGCTTTTCTTCCATGGCGAACATGACTTTCTTCAGCCAGGCGGGATTGGCTTCCCGCTGTTTCAAATCCTCAAGATGCTCCATCAATTCTTCAATCTTGACGACATTTTCTAAACTGACACTTGTGTAAAATGCCAATGTTTTCAGCCATGAAATTTCATCGCGGGTCAGCTTAGGTGTCCTTAAATTAGATAAACAGCAAATCACAAACGAGTGACCGCCCCGCTCACCAATTTTCATCATAAACCCTTTATCAAGCCCGATGATTTTACCAACTTCACCTAAAATATCTTGAAATTGGTCCACATAATCTTTCCATAGCTGGCTTTCTTCTATTGATTCATCAATTTCAACAATTTGTCCATCTGCCTTCACTTCAAGCACAAAGGCTTTGTTCACAACAAGTACTTCTAAGATGGTGTATTTTAAATGATACAATACTTGATGAAGTGATGACGCCTCACGAATAAGCTGTGTGAATTTAAATATACTATCCTGATAATTATGCTTCTCTGAAAAACGCTTCAATCGAAAACGGAAATCGATAATTTCTTTAAAGTAGAAGACGGTAAGCATAAGAATGTACGTGATAATCGTAAATTTCACTGTATAGAAATTTGCATTTGGCTTTTGAATAAAATCAAAAAGAACAACCACTAGTATTGTCGGTGTAATTGCTAAAAAACCGTAGTATTTAATCCTTCCCATAAAGAAATCAACATTATATAGCTTATTTGACATAAATTGATAGACTAAGAAAAAAGGAATTAAAAGAACAAACGATGCAACAACATACGGTGAAATAAAATATATACCAAAAAAATAAGGAATGATAAAAAATAGCATGAATGGACTGAATGCTGAGATTAAAATGAGTGCAAATGCTCGAAGTACATTGCTGACTTCATTGTCTTTCAATTTTTTAGCAGCCCTTATAGTGATAATAATCGAAAGGAAAGCCAGAACAAAAAATGAAAGTAAATTGACATATGCTAATAGATCTACTGGTCCTGCTTTATTTTTATAGAATAAAACTAATAAAACGTTAGTCACTGGAACTAGATACAAATAAAAAAGAACTCGACGACGAATAATTTCTGTTCCTAATTCTTTTAAATATTGATACATAAAGTGCATATATAGTGGAGGTACAATATTCATTGTAACGATTACAAGAATACGACTGATAGCCTCTCCTTTTCCAGAACCACCAGAACTTACATAACCTATAGACACCGCCAAAAGAAATAAAGCTAAAATATAAGCTGACTCTTTTTGGTTTGCTTTATTCATTTTTAAAATCATAAATATACAAAATAGACAGATGGAATAAAGAATGACTGGTATTAGATAAATAAACAGATTCGCTTGACTCAATAACCTTACATTCTCTAAATCAATTTTATCACCATGTCTATCAACGACTAAACTTTTAACATTAGCTAAAAAACCTCTTTTAACTTCTTCAACTGGTTTTTTATTCCCATTCACTTCAAGTATGATATCGCCTTTCCTAACTCCAGCTAGATAGCTATCTGTAAAATTATCGACATCCACTACCTCAAGTTGACCCTGACTATTTTCCTTAACAGCTGCTCCAACAAAAATATTAAATACGTTGATATAAGAGATGTAAATCACATAGATGAAGCTAAGGATAACTAATATAACTGTTAACTTAGAGTAAAACTTTCTCATAATATTTATCTACTCAAGCAGTTGCCCATATGATTGCTTTAATAACGTCTTCTTTCTGGAATCCGTCAACAATAATACTTGCAGTTTCTTGATCAACGTGAAGCAATGATGCGTTCCCATTAGCAATTTGATTTAATGTTGAAGGATTCTCCACTAAATAACTAACCAATTCCTGAATTTTCATCTTCTCCATCTCCATTTAAAAAAAGTATCAGTTTTTTCTTTTTTGAAGCCTCTAAATGTAGTTTCTTGAATGCTTCTTTAAACTTATTTCTGAGAAGGTTTCTCATAATAAATACATATTGTTGAGCACCAGATTTTTTTAATTTATCCTTTAATTCTTCAGAGCCGGCACTCTTATCCTTTGATTGAAAATAACTGAGCAAGTCTGAACTAGATGGATTAAACTCATTTTTCAAGTAAACTAGCGGTAATGTTTGCATTCTTTTAAAGTCAACATTATCTTTATTAAAAAGACCTAGATAGTCATTTTCAAGCTGTTCCGCCATTCCTAGGTAATAAGCATATTCTTCTACCTTCTTTTCAAAAGAACCTGTTGCCAAAACAACACCTAACACACAAGGTAATACAAACAGTGACCCTGCTTTTAACTTCATGATATTTAAACAATCCTGCTCATTCTCTGGCTCCAGTGTCATATCTATATGCTGCCCTTGCATTGACTGAATGGAATAAGAATATACATTGTTTAAAAGCTTCGCTCCATGATCAAGCTTTGAAAACACATCAAAACTCAATGCAAAGAGAACATTCGCCGCATTAATCGCAATTCCGCTCTGACATTTCATCCAAGGATACGAATCATTATCCTGATCTTCAATATCATCTAATATATCGGCAGATAAGATGAGAAGTTCAATCCCTGCTGCCAGTTTTGTAATCGCTTGCTTGTCTTGTCCGCCAAATGCCTCATAATGTTGGTAAGCCAATTGCCCAAAAGGAAATTCATTCTTTATATCTGTAAATTCGAGAAGCAGCTTTTGTAAATCATTTTGCCTGACTGCATGTTGAATAAAATCAGACATTTTCTGCTTGATTTTTGTATTCTCTAGATAGTTTAGCATACTCGATCTTGATCCTCACCCTCTCGCCTCTTATTTTACTAAAAAGAAATAAGCAAATGTCCACTGACATCACTATTTAACAATTATATAATAATATATCCTTTTTTTGTATGTATTTGGATAAAAAAAAGACTTGATGGTTATCAAGTCTTTAAGAAATTTTCACATATTCATATTTGTCGTATTGATCAATGCTTTTGTTAATGTTATGAAGAGAAGCCGTTGTTTCTCTAATTTCGTTTTCAAGTTTCCATAATAGTTGTTTAAGTTCTTCGATTTCATACTTTTCCATCGATTCCACTCTCCTTTTTTGGAAGATCAATGTATTTGTGTATGTTGATTGGGTCATAAGTATTTGATCTGTTACTAACAGTGTAAATGCTATTGAGTATTTTTTCACCGAAAAGTATGCACAAAATGTGTGCGTGATACCGCAAAATTCAATAGGTCTTTTTTCATCATTTTCAGACTTTTCAAATGATACTTTTATCTCAATTTCAAAGGAAATACGTCATTTTTGCGACATGAACAGGCATCATTCGTCACAATTCTCACGATACAGAACATACGATCCCCTCTATTTCCTCGGTTTTTCATGTTATAGGTCAGACGACAGGCTCTACTGTAGACACCGCAATTTTTTGGCGACATTCACCGAAATTGACCGCAAAAGTACCTATTTTTATGATGAATATGCAAAGGTAGAAAGATCATTTTGATTCTTTATTCGGATTTTCTTCATACATTTAGAACAGATATCCGTCCAAATTCACTTCAATGAGAGAAGAGGTGACCATGTGTTTTACTATGTTCCTTATCCGCCTTTGCAGGTTCCCGCAATGGGGAACGCATACCCGCGAACACCTATGACTTTTCCTCCAGTAGATGCTCATGCGTTTCAAAAGGCTGCAAAGGAATCAACCCGTCTCGTGGCTGATGCATCCCTCATTACACAGCAGATTTCCGGTTCGCTTTCGTTTGGACAGCGAATCATGGAAGCTGCTGAACGTGCTGACACCGCAAGTGTGATTCGAATGCTGAAGCAGATTGGGGTGAAAAGCAATATCGATATCCGCTTTAGTCCAGAAGGCATCCGTATCTACTTATCCCTCTCTTCCAGTAGGCTTTTTCTACTTTTACAGTGGGGATAACAAAGAAAAAGGCCGCTCTAGTGGGAGCGGCTTTTCTTAAGATTCAAACATTTTATGACACCATTCAATGGCTTCTATATAACAGCCGTAGGCTTCCTGCTTAGGGAGACTTCCACCTAACATCTCATTATCCCATTCATTTCGTTCAATACGTTTGGCAATGTCTAACACAAGGAAATAGTCATTTTCATAGCCAAGCAGTGCCTCACCTACTTCATCCGAAAGAGGCAGTTCTTTCACAAGTTCAGTAATGTCCGCCCTGACAAGCGTATCAATGAGTGAAAACATACCTGTCAGCATATAAGAAGCGGGATGCTCTCGTTCAGTCCGACTAGCAATGAGTTCACACGTTTTGGCACGAATGAACGACATTTTGATAATTTCCTTTTGGCTTGAGTTGGCCTGGACATTCAGTTCTTTAAATGAAAGGATAAAGATCCATCGCCGTATTTCATTAAACCCAAGCAGGATAATCGCCTGACGAATACTCTTGATTTGATAAAGACGTCTCATGCCGCCAGAATTCAGCATTTTTAATAATTGATATGAAAGGGAAAGATCACTTTCTATAAAGTGCGTCACGGTCTGAATATTCGGCTGCTCCTTGCTCAGCTCATTCAATAGCTGATGGTATGCGTGGAAGCTAGTCGATAAGGCTCGTCCCGAAATGACGTGCGGCTCACTAAAAAAATATCCTTGAAACAAATGGAAGCCAGCTTCTAACGCTTCTTCATATTCTTTTCGCGTTTCTACCTTTTCAGCAAGGAATCGAAGTCGATACTTTTTATATGTATGTAAAATGTCTCTTCGTTCTTCACATGTTGTTTTCAGAAAATCAATTTTTAAAATATCAATGCAATAGAGGAGTTCATCGAGTAACTTGTCATGAAAATGTGTTCCGCTCAGAAAGAAATCATCGAGCGCAATCGTGTATCCCCACTTTTTTAATTGCTTACATCTCATAATAAGTGCCGGGGTAATCGGTACATTTTCTAATATTTCGATCACAAGCTGATGTGGATCAAAATAAGTGAGCAGATCAGACGAAAGCAAGCTTTCGGTGAAATTGATGTAGCATCGTTTTCCTTCTGTCAGTGTTTCGATGCCAATGTTTAAAAAACTATTGATAATGAGGTCAGTTGTCGCTTGATCACCATCTTCAGCGCTATATGTATTGGTTTCACTATCTCTATAAAGCAGCTCGTATGATACGACTTGTTCTTTTCTGTTAAAAATAGGCTGCCTTGCAACAAACACCCTCAACTGCTCCATTCCTCCTTTATGCAATGACAAACAAGATGTGCCTTCAGTATACCAAATGATTGCCCATAAGGTTCATTTTGAATGGTCCAACATGAAAAAAAAGAGACCATCTGGCTTGATGATCTCCTTTCCCGGGGTAATCAGCTTTCATAAAGCTCTTTTTTGATTTTATTTTTCACATCATGGATAAACTGCATCTTATTATCCCAGCATTTTTGACTCAAATCGACTGGGTATTCTTCTGGTTTGCTGATTCGTTTGTATTCCTCCCAGAAGAGTCCGAGACTATCCTGCACATATGCTTGAATCGTTTGGATATCTGGATTATCATACACCAGCTTCCCTTGTTCAAAAATTGGGACATGAAGGTCCTTTGCCACAAAATTTGTCACAAATTTGCTGATAAATGTATGAACTGGATGGAACATTTTCAGCTTATCTTCACTTTGAACATCTTCTTCTTCAAGGGCAATGTAGTCTCCCTCAGAGTGATGATTCAATTGATTGATAATGCGATACACTCGTTTACGGCCTGGTGTTGTCACTTTCTCTGGGTTAGAAGAAATTTTGATCGTGTCATTCATCTGACCGTTTTCTTCAATCGATACAAGCTTATATACAGCACCAAGAGCTGGCTGATCGAATGCGGTAATCAGTTTCGTTCCAACACCCCATACATCAATTTTTGCACCTTGTGCTTTTAAGTTCATAATGGTGTGTTCATCAAGATCGCTTGATGCAATGACTTTGGCGTCATGGAATCCAGCTTCATCCAGCATCGTTCTCGCCTTTTTAGACAAGTAGGCAAGGTCTCCACTATCAAGTCTGACCCCAATAAAGTTGATTTTATCACCGAATTCTTTCGCTACCTTAATCGCATTTGGAATGCCTGATCTGACCGTATCATATGTATCCACTAAAAAGACACAGTCTGTATGTGTTTCGGCATATTTTCTAAATGCAGTATATTCGTCGCGATATGCTTGTACAAGGGCATGGGCATGTGTGCCTGATACGGGAATATTGAAGCGTTTCCCTGCACGGACATTACTTGTTGCCTGAAATCCGCCGATCAGTGCTGCTCTTGCTCCCCACATGGCTGCATCCATTTCATGCGCACGTCTTGTTCCGAATTCTAATGCTGTCTCATCTTCAATGATTCCTTTAATACGAGCCGCCTTTGTTGCAATTAGCGTCTGGAAGTTCACGATGTTGAGCAGTGCCGTTTCAATTAGCTGCGCTTCAACAAGTGTTGCCTCGATGCGCATAATAGGTTCATTCGCAAAGACAATTTCTCCTTCTCGCATTGAATGAAGTGTCCCTGTAAAAGACAATCCGCTTAAGTATTCAATGAAATCGCTTTTATAACCGAGTTCATCTTTTAAATATGCAAGGTCGCTCTCGGTGAAGGAGAAGTCCGATAAATATTCAATCGCTTTCTCTAAACCAGCAAATACAGCGAAGCCGTTGTCAAATGGAAGCTTTCTAAAGAAGAGTTCGAAGACTGCCTTCTTCTCATGAATGCCGTCTCTCCAATACGTTTCTGCCATGTTAATTTGATAAAGATCTGTATGTAGTGATAAACTGTCGTCAATAAACCGATGCTCCAACTTCCATTCTCCTTCCCTTACTTAACCACTTTCGCACCAAGCGTATGCTCAAAGTGAGAAAGTGCCCACTCGTGCCCCGCTTCATTAAAACTCGCTACGGCATTCGCATGAATCACAAGTTCAAAGCCTTTATTGTATGCATCAACAGCTGTATGAAGTACACAAATATCGGTACACACTCCGGCTAGGTGAAGTTCAGTGATGCCACGCTCGCGCAGTTTCATTTCTAATTGAGTGCCTGCAAAAGCAGAGTATCTTGTTTTTTCCATATAATAGACATGATTTAAATGTGTTGACGTGTGAAATAGTGAACTTAGTTTTCCGTAAAGTTCAATTCCTTCTGTCCCGCGAATATTATGGGGCGGAAATAACTTTGTCTCTGGATGATATGGATCTTGCTCTTCATGATGATCGACGGCAAAAACAACAAAGTGTCCTTCATCAATAAATGAGGAAGTGATCTCTATGATCTTCGACTCAATCGCCTGTCCAGGCTTTCCGCACGTCAGTTTTCCATCGTCTGCAACAAAATCAACTGTATAATCAATACAAATCAATGCTTTGCCCATCCGCATCTCTCCCATATGCTCTTTTGAATCATTATAGCTTATTCATTTCACTAGGGAAACCTATTCAACAGATTCACGAGAAAAAGCTTTTTGAAAAAGCTCATCTTCTACATAGATGTGCTCTTGATTGATCGCATGCGGCACTTCTATCACAAGCCCAAAAGGTGAATGTGACTCGTGATGGTTGACCACTTTAAAAGAACAACCAGCGGCATTTGCCATTTTGACATATGGAGAATAAGAAGCATATGACAATTCACCATTTAAAAGAACAGTGGCCTCTCGGTTTGCCTTCAATACTTGCTCTACCTCTTGATACGATTTATGTCTCGATACTTGCCCTTTTGTCAGAGCGAGAAGAGCACGTTCTCTTAATGAGCCGAGAAACATTCTTCGTTCATCGGGTTTTGTTTCAGCATGTCCAAATATCCCTTGCTGCAAATAAAAGTCTACGGATTCTTCTTTCATTGCTGTGTTCACTCCTGGTTTCTGAATTTACATTTCTGTGACCCAGTGCACAATTTTTTGTGCAAGTTCACGGGCTTCGTCTATTTCTACTCTTTTGTTTAAAGATTGTTCAAGTGCTTGCTCAAGCTGCGTTTTTTCGTCTTCATATGCAATAGAAATACTCCATTCTATGTCAGGTACAGCGACAAGCGTTTTATATTCTTTTTTATTTTCATGTAAATATACATTGTAGGTTGTTGGTTGCCCGCTTGTCAGATGCGCTTTTCTTATTTTCATTTGATGTGTTTTACCCCCCTTTTTCTTCTTCCTTCTTCTATCCATTGTACCATAAAAAAAGACAGCTTCTGAAAAGGAGACCCTTTCAAAGCTGGCTATGCGTTAAAGCTCTTTTGCTGGCTGATCAGGTTTGAATCCCAAACAAAAGTGACGTTCGGATTGTTGAAAAATTGAACAAAGTCTCCTGCATTATAGGTGCCTGAACCACCAGCGGAATGATCCACACTTTTTGGCGAAATGGCAAACACATCGCCGAAATGTGCAGAACCGTTTCCTATCACACGGTCAATATGAATGGGTCCAACAATTGCTGGCATCTTTCCACCACCTTTACTACCCTCATCATATGCCTAGCGGAACAATACGTGTCTATCCAACATAAAAAAGACAGCTGATATGTCATATGATCAGCTGTCTTTTATGCATTAAATGATTGAGGCTGGCCAAACAGTGTAAAGTCCCAAAGCATGGTGGCATTCGGATCGCTTGTCAGGGACATATAATCACCTGAATTAAAAGCGCCCGCTCCACCGGTCGAGTGATCTACAGCCAAAGGGGCAATGGCGAGAACGTCACCAAAAGTAGCCGAGCCGTTTCCGCCTAAAGACTCAATATGGATGGGTCCAACAATCGCAGGCATCTTCCTTCTCCTCCCTATTCGCTTATGTGAGTTATGTTATGCAAAAAGGGAAAAGTTGTGCATCTGCCCTAAACGTTTAGATGTTGTTCTTTTCGAGAGCGCTGACGCAGCTGAACCAATCTGACAATATTGAGTGTGATGGCTTTCAGCAGCGCATAGACAGGAACGGCAAAAATCATGCCAAGGATTCCGCCAAAACTTCCTGCCCCAATTAATAGCAAGATAATTGTTAACGGATGTGTGTTGAGACGTTTTCCAATGATCAATGGAGAAATGACGTTTCCATCGATCTGCTGAACAACAAGAATGACAATAACAGTCACAACCGCTTTTCCAGGCGAATCAAGAAAAGCAATGAGCACAGCTGGTGCCGCACCAAGATATGGCCCAAGATATGGAATGACGTTTGTCACCGCAATAATGATGCCGAGAATGAGCGCATATTTCACACCAATTAATAAGTATCCGATAAAACAAGCAACTCCGACAAATAAACAAACAACGATTTGCCCTTGTATGTAAGCAGCAAGCGTATCGTTTAATTCTTTAAAAATCTTCAATCCTTCCTTACGGTAAGGCATTGGCAAAAATTGAACGAGCTTGTCCGGAAACTTATGCCCGTCTTTTAGCATGTAAAATAAAATGAATGGAACGGTAATGACAGCGAGGGCAATATTCGCAATCACGCCAAACACCGCCGACATACTGGAAGCAATATTTTCCGGTAAATCTTTTAATGTCGAAACGATCGACTGTTCAAACTTCGAAACAGACACATAATCTTGGTTCATCATCCACGTAAATGTTTTAGAATGCGAGAAGTCGTTGATAAATTTCTGCATGTCCGTGACATACCCCGGGAAGCTTTTGACAAGTCCACCCACCTGCGTGACAATGACAGGTCCAGCAGCATTGACAACAAACGTGATAAGCCCGATGAATAGGAGATAAATAATCAGAATGGCGAGCGTCCTAGGTATCTTCTTCGACAAAAATCGAACAATCGGATTAAAGATGAAAAAGAGAATACCTGCCAGTAAAATAGGAACAAACAACGTTGAAGCAAATAAAATGATCGGCTGAAATAAAAATGAAACTTTTGTTGATACATACACAATCAGTAAAACCAGTAATATTTGGAATGTCCAAAAATGAACTTTAGATTTTAACAAAGATGCTCCTCCTGTTACGTATTGACCTTATTAAAAAACTACTATTCAACCCACCTTCTGTCAACTGCTTCTTGTTTTAGAACCATATTTTTTGAAAAAAAAAGAACAATTGGTATATCATGCACTTTTTCCAGATATACATTCTGTAAGCATTGAAAAAAGCAGACACCTGTGCGTCTGCTTGCTACACTCTTTCACTGTGATCAGGCATCACCGACACGATTTGCTGGATCCGCACATAAAACACTGATTTTGCCCCCGCCTCAATCACAATATGATCCGGCATCACTTCCTTCAACTTTCCACGTACTGTATCTTTCACTGTTTGAACAATCAATCTCATACCGACTACTTTCTGCAATGTTTGATAAACATATGGATCAACTAATGAAACAAGCTGTGGACTTCCTTGTTGTGCCATGCTACCTGCCCCTTTACTTGTGTATTTACCCACAGCGTATGCAATGACCCATGTGAGTGTCACTCAGCAAACCCACAACATTATTACCGTATTTTTACATTTCATATTTTTTTACAATTTTTAGAAGTATAATAGATTGGTGCTGCCAACATCTTAAATTATTTGAAGAGGTGAATGATCTTGAAAAAATTAATCTGTATCGTTGCTGTCATGCTCTTACTATCCTCTGCAAGTTATGCGCACGCAGGCACAATTGGAGATGCACCTGGTACACCAGGGAAGTGGTTTAAAGGCGAAGAACCGGTACAAAAAGACCTGTCAAAACCCCCACTTGTTTTTGTTCATGGCATAAACAGTTCTTCCTCCACATGGTCTGATCGAAACGATATGGCAAAACAAGCTGTTCTGAACGGATACGAAAGCGCGTTCATAGATTTGTATCCAGATCAGGACATGAAAAAGAATGGGAAACTATTAGCAGAAAAGTTAAAAGAAATCTATGAATTTTTCGGCAGAAAACTGATCATAATCGGTCATAGTAAAGGCGGAGTGGATACGCAGGCTGCACTCGTGTATTACAACGCTCATCCATATGTAGAGAAAGTCATCACACTTGGCTCTCCACATTATGGGACGCCGCTTGCGGATTTAGCCTATAGCAAAGGCGGAAGCTGGCTTGCGCAAATCCTTGGACAAAAGAGCGACGCGCTCTATTCTCTGCAAACCGGGATGATGGCAGCTTTTCGAAGCGAAACCGACCAGCTGGAGACGTTTCCTCATAAATATGTGACCTATTCTGGTTCAGAATGGGGAACCTTTGGCGGAGTGCTTTATTTAGGCGGCATGTATTTAAAAAGCTTTGGTGCAAACGATGGCGCTGTGACAGTCAGCAGCACAAAGCTAGCATATGCAAACAATATTTTAACAGGAAAATGGGATCACTTTTCGATCAAAAACGGCACAAGCATGTTCCCCGTATTTCAGGCACAGCTGCGTGCAAGTACCGCAAGCGCTGAAAGTGAAGACGAACAAGAGCAAGAACCAGTCTCTTCGGAGCTAAATACAAACGTTTATGTGAAAGGTGGAGAAAGTGAAAAGGATAAAACAGAAGCGTTCTATGTAGAGGAAGGAACGAATGGCCTATCGATTCAGTGGTTAAATGAAAGACAGGAAGCCAATCCGGAAATCGTTGCGCCAAATGGAGATGTTTTAACCAATTTGACGACATCCGAAGCATCATTCCCATATGAAGGCGCCTATTCACACCATGTGCAAATCAATAAACCCGTTCCAGGAAAATGGACGATTCGATCAAATTCAGGAAAAAAGGATCCTTATTTGCTACTTGTATCCTTTGATTCACCATTGAATGAAGAAATCAAAATCGCTGCAGCGAAATCAGGAGATGCATCGACACATTCGAGCAAGCTGATTAAACGATTAAGCAAAACTGTAGAGACCACTTATTTTAAAGATGCCGAGAAGGATCATCCACTGAAAACGAGCTCTTCATCAGCCGTTCAATTGAAAAAAGAAGGTGCTTATTCCGTCACGGTTCATTACACAGGTCTCACTGCGTCAGGGACGTCGGCATTTAACCGTACTGTGATCCGCACATTGTATGTGGATCAGCACGGAACGATTCATGGAGATATTCCATATTAAACAGAGCGTTTCATGGGCTGAAGCGCCTGCTGCACCTTCTCATCCAAATCAGCAATTTTTTGGAGCGCAAGTGATTCATCTATTTGTCTGTAATGATGGTGTCCACCAGGCTCTTCGTCCATTTCATCTGCTTTCTTCACAATTTGCTGGAGTGTGTCCTTATGCAGGTCGCCCTCTGGCAAATATGAATCTGTGTGAAGCAGAATCGCAAGGGCAATCTCTTTGGCTGCTTTTGGTTCCTCGCCGAGCCGTATGAGCAGTTTATGTGCCCGCTCTGCCCCTTTAATGGCATGAATATCATTTCGTCTATATGTCTCGTAATCCCATTCTCCGCCTGCTGTATACCATTCATAGTGGCCGATGTCATGCAAGAGTGCTGCTTTCACAGCAAGATCCGGGTTAATCCCCGCCTGCATCGCCAGTTTGAATGCGTGATAAGCACAAGCAATGGCGTGGGCTTTTCCTGAACGATTTAAATATTTTTGAGCGACTGGATGGGTGTAAACATCCATTAATGTAACCTTTCTCATGGAAACCCCTCCTTATCTATATTTTTAGCATCCTAACATATTCTGAAAAGAAACTCAAATGTTCTGTCATATTTCCGATGAGTCTCAAGTTTAGCTTATGCTCGATAAGCTGTCTTTGCTTGTACAATACGAAAAAAGCAGCCGTTATGACTGCTTTTTTCCATACTCACGGGCATCGTATACACAACCGCCAGCTGGGTCATCTGCTAGAAGGTCGAGTAAAATACCGGCCACTTCATCTGGGCTCTTTAGCGTACCTGTTTCATGTAATTGCTGAAACCGTTCAATTTGTTCAAAGTCCTGTTTGGAGGATTTCCGAATCTCTCCCTGCATATCCGTATCAATCGTACCGGGTGAAAAGGAAAACGTGGTGACAGGATATGCTTCGTCCTGCTGTTCCTCATGTAAAGTCCTCATAAACATATCAAGCCCTGCTTTTGAGCTGCAATAGGCACTCCATCCTTTGTACGGATTTTTAGCTGCTCCAGAAGAAAGATGCACGACGGTTTTCTTCCCCTCAAAGGATTGTGTCTCCCTCACAAACACATGACTGAGCAAAACAGGGATGATAAGGTTCAGCGTATAATGCTGATGAAGCGTATCCTCTCCGCCTTGCCCTGTACGTTTGATAGGAGTGACCATTCCTGCATTATTGACAAGCAAGACGTCATCAGCGTCTGCGAGAGTTTGCGAGGACAAGATGCTCTGAAGCCATTTTGCAGCCGATTCCTCATCAGTGAGATCGACCTGTGAATGCGTGAGGTGTGGATGGGATATTGGCGACTCACTTCTTGCAGCGGTGTACACGTTATCCCCGCGTGAAAGTAGCTGTTTGACAAGTGCTAAACCAAATCCTTTTGATCCGCCTGTGACGATTGAAATTCGAATGACAATCTCCTCCCTTAATAATACTATTTTAAATAGTGAATCGGTATCACATCAAGCAATCTGCATAAAGAAAAGCCTGCCCCTTTTTAAAGAGGCAGGCTATTTCTTTTCCGTCTTCACATTCACCTTTGGAATCAGAATGATCATGACAATGATGCCAAAGGCGATCAAGATGCCAAAAATGATTGGCAGAAGCGCCGATCTCTGCTTTTCATGATCATCGCCAGAAGGAGTTGATACAGCCGAATCGCTGAAAGAGATATTCATCTCTTTCATCATACGAGCTGGCGTTTTAGGCGGATTGTCTTTCAGATCACTAAAAATTTGCGGCGAAAGTTGACCACCAGAGGTCTTAGGCGGGTCAGCAAAGTGAATGTCCGTTTTGACTTTAGATGTTGTTTTGCTTTGTTCGTATTTCGTTTGATCCCTCAATATACTCGAATTAATATTGAGGTTCTTTTCTTGATATTCATTCGGCTTGACATTCGTATCCGTATCTTCACCTGTAGCAGCAAAAGCAGCAGGACTGAGGAGAAAAAGGGATATGACACCAAGTGCCATCCCTTTGACGAATAGATTAAGCCTCATGAGTGACATCACGTTCCTCTGTTTTGTCTTTCCATAGCTTCTTCACTAGTGGAATGACCATGAACAATATCGTTAAAATCAGTAGCCCTGTGATGCCCATACCGAAGTTGTCTCCATTTCCATATTGGATGGACAGATACACGTCTGTCACTGGATTTGTAAAATGGAAGTTTGGCATGACCAAATCAATTAACGGTGCAACAAAGAAGAAAATAAGCGCCGTTGCTGCCATCCATCCGGCAATTGAACCGAAAAGGAAAGCTGTGCGAATAAAGGCAGAGCATGCCACTAGCAGCAAAATCGTAAAGATCGACCATTGAATGGCTTGGTCATCAGCTAGTTTGTAAATGTTGAGTCCAAACAGACTGATCATGAGCCCGACTAGCAGATTTAAAATACCAAACAGTGCACCTTTGACCAGCATTGGCGCTGACGCATAGTACGAGCTAAAAAAGCCAATCAACAAACTGCTGATCATCACAATAACCAAAATGACTACTGGCGGTACAGTCTGCGTTTTTTCTTCTGGCACATCGCCGCTAATTTTCAGCGGATTGGCTAAATGGTTATACACATAGTTGCTGTTGCCTTGATCGTCTAAAGTGTTGCCTAAAATACCCTTTAAATCTTGTTGAACAAGCTTCGTAGAATTGACATTCTTACTCCAGTTTTCGTTCAACGTATCTGCTTTTTCTTGAACGGTTGTGACACTTTCTTCAATATTATTCGTATAATCCGCCACCCCTTTTTGGCGGTCAGTTAACGAACTCATATTTTCAGAAAGACGAAGCACTTCCTGACCAATTGAATCCTGTGCACTCACAACAATCGAACTGCCCGCAAGGTCTGCCGTATACACAGCATCTCCTTGATCAGCCATTTGTTCAGCTACTGTGTCCGCACTTTCAGAAATGGCATTTAACTCCTGTTCCATGCTTGCCTGCTGAGTCGAAATGTATTCTGCGTAGCCATCTGAGAATTTTTGCATCTCATCAATAAAGGTAGACACATCATCATTTGACGTCAGCATTTGATTTTTGAGTGTATCCCAGTTTTCCGTTTCTTCTTTTTTGATGGAAAGGATGGACTGGATTTCATCTCCTTTTGTGTCTAGTAGAGATGAGTTGTTTGTTGGTTGATATAGATTCCCAAGCATCATCTCTAGCTGAGACAGTTGATTGGAGTATTCCATTAACTTTTTGGTGCTTGTTGAATTTGTTTTAAACTCTTGATCAAATATTTTCGTATTCACAGTGTTGCCAATCGGCGAGTTTACGCGTTTCAGCTCTTGCACTTTGTTTAAAATAGAGGATTCCTGATTTTTGATTTCATTCGGAATGACGTTATATCGATCTTGTAACCTTAGAATCATCTTTTCAAGCTTCTCTACTTTTTTCGTGAGGCTTTCAAGCTCCTTACTCATTTGACTTACTTTGTCTTTCAATTGGTCGTTATGAGCGGCCGATTTTTCTTGAATCTTCTTTTTCACTTCTTCTAAACGATTAGACAGTGCTTTTAGGTCATCTTTTGATTGATTCGTGCCGCTGTTATCTGGCTGAACAGCATCCTGACCATTTTCACTCTCTTTATCATCTTCATTAGTAGGAGGTGCAGTCTGATCTTCTAATTGATCAGCTAGATCGTTCATTTCCGATGAAATTTGCGAGAGTTCATTTGTTTCATCATCTAAGTTAATGCCAATCTCTTCTGGGTTCTCGTTATCTTGATCTGATTGCCCGTCATCATCAGGATCAGCTGGCTGCTCGGGTGCGTTCATTAGCTCTTGCCTTTTTGCTTCTAGCTTATTCTGCAAGGCGATGATCTTACTTTTATAGGCCTCTAAGTATTGACCTTCATAATTCTTCAAAAGTTCTTCTTGAGACGCCTTCACAAGGTCCGTTAATCCCGACGATTGCTTAGGAATTGCGTCTTCTCTTGCCTTTTGAACAGATTGAATTGCGCTGTCCGTTGTTTTAAGCTGACTTTGGACCCCATTGATATCGGTTTTGAGTCCGCCCATTTGATCGCTAAAGCTGCGGGCATTTTGGTTTTGAATCTCCGCAAGCTGTTTGAGTCCTTGCTGGATTTGTTTTTTACTTGTAGATTGCGCTTTGATCAAGAGATCCTTTTGTTTGTCTTGATACTGCTGATATTGATCGACTACTTTTACGAAATCCTTCAGCTGACTTTTCGCTTCTTCTGTTGTACTTAAACCGTCTTTATACTGTTTTTGTGAATTGGCCATCGCATTTTTTAGTTCTTCTATTTGTTTCTTCTGCTGCTGGACGGCATCAGATAGTTTGTTTGAATTTGGCTTATAGAAGTTGTACATCGTGTTTTGGAATTCGACCTCTTTGCCAACAATATGCTCAAACTCTTCTCTGACATTGCCGATTTCCTGTGATACAAAACTCCAATATAAAGTCGACATTTGTTCATTCATTTTCTTTTGAGCATTTTCTAGCTCTCTTTGTACTTTTTCTTTATTCACTGCATTGAGCTGATCTTGGATTGAGAATTGGATAGATGCCTTCTCAGGATGATCCTTATCATAGCTCAGCACATTTTTAGAGAAGTCAGATGGAATATAAAGAACTGCATCGTACTTTCTATTTTTCAGGCCATTTTCTGCCGCACTTCGATTGACGACTGTCCATGTGTAATCTGGACGCTCTGATAATGCCGCCACCACATCCTGTCCGAAACGAGCGGTATTTTCACTTTCGCTCGCCCCCATATCCTCATTGACCACGGCAATGTTACGTGTGGCATTCTTTTTCTGTTTTGCCGGATCATCCCCAATGAGATGGAAAAATAGAACCGGCAAGACGAGAATCAGTATCATGGTCGACACGATTTTGATGGAGCTTTTTTGCTGCTCTGTCATTGAACACTCTTCCTTTCTACCGCACATAAAGGAACCTGGATTTTCTTCTCTTTCCCGTTTTCAACCAAATATCCGAATCCTGGCTGAATCTCTGGTTCTTGTCTTGCATACGGAAGCGGTATGATGTTTTGCTCTGATTTTTTCATCAGTAACATGGCATGACGAACCTGTTTGATTTCGTTTGTGAGTGCATCATAGCCTTTACTGAATTCGGTATGATTCCCTGATGCGATCAGGCTGAAGCCTAAGTGTGCATATGACTTCATGAAATCAGCCAATTGATCTTGAAGACGCGGGTCGATTGTCTGCTGAAAACGCGTAATGCCATCGATGACGAGCACAACTTGAGGAAATGACAGCTGATCAGTCTCCCCGCGGCGCACAGCTTCGACATACATTTCTTCTCGAACCTTAAATAAACGGTCCAGTTCCTCTGCCCATTCCGTGATATCATCCTTTGTTTCAAGATAATCAATGTTTTCTTCTTTCGCATAATGAGAAAGACCACGATCAATGGAATCAAAGACGGCCAATTTTTCTGGTGCTGCTTCTAGTAGCTGATCAAGCATCAGTTTTGTCACGTTTGTTTTTCCACGCTGCGTTTGTCCGATAATGAGGCAGTGTTTATTCTTTTTCAAATCAAAGTAAACAGGTGCCACAGATTCCTCATCTAGTCCGACTGGAATCTCATACGGCTGTTTTTGTCCTTCTAAGCGATTCTCTAGCTCCCAAATGGTCAGCTTATCAGGAAGCATTGGTACAGGTTTTGGTTTTTCAGCTGATTCAAAGCGAGCATCTAGAAGCTGGATCTCTTGTTTTAAATGCTCAAACAATTCGAGATCGTTCTCTCCTTCAACTGGCAGGAACATTTGGGCAAAGTAAAGCTCTTCTTTGTTGATAATGACTCGTCCTGGAATTGGCTCTAAGCTGAATTTCGGTCTGCCAATAATGGAGTATGCCTCTCCTTGATCCATTAAGTAATGGACAATCTTTGTTTTCAAGTTGTTCATAAGAGATTGACGGACTGCGTTGACACGAGTCGCTGTGATTAAGAAATAAATGCCTAACGATTGTCCATCACGGCTTAACTGAATAAATTCAGATTCGAGTTCATGCATTTCGTCTTTCACAATGTCAAAGTTGTCAATCACGATAAATATGAATGGAAGCTTTTTCTCATTCAGCGCATTGTACATTTTGATATGACTCATTTCCTGCTGTCTAAATAAACGCTTGCGATATTCAACCTCTTCACGAAGACGCTTCATCGATTTTTGAATCTTTCTCATTTGATCCATTAAGAAATAATCAGCCGTATGCGGAAGTTTGGCAAGCGGTAGCAAGGTGCCGTTACCGAAGTCATAAATATATGCATGCCATTCTTCAGGTGAATATCTTTCTGCGAAGCTCATAAGCAGTGTTGTGGCAGCAAGTGATTTGCCGTAGCCTGATGAACCGAAGATGCCAATATTTCCATCCTCCATCATTTGATAAGAAAGTGGATGCTGGCTCTGCTGATCTGGCTCATCGACAAGAGCGAAATGGAAGACGTGCTCTTCACTTGATGCATAACGTGTTTTTGGAATCCGCTCTTCAAGCGGTGGAAGCCATGGACTCGGAAGCTTTTCAATTCCAAGCTCCTGCTGCATACGTTCAATTTCATCCACAACAGCGGAAATTTCCGTCACTGTCTCTTTTTTCACAGCCGGCTCTGTACTTACCCCTGATAATGGGATCAGTCCAGTGTCCGTTACAATGGCGATGTCATCTTCTGATCCGTAGCCATCTTCCATATACGGTGCACCACTCCAAGCCGATTGGAATAATTCATAGATTTCATTGTTCCCCACTTGCAAATATCCACGACCTGTCACGGTAATTGACGCTGCATCACTATTTTTCAAAATTTCCTTACTGTCTGATGCATCTTGTACCTTTAATGCGACCTTAAAGCGGGAGTTACTCCAAATTTGATCATCAATGACCCCGCCGGGCTTTTGTGTCGCCAAAATGAGATGGACACCGAGACTTCGTCCAATCCGCGCGGCACTGACAAGCTCTCTAATAAAATCTGGCTCTTCACTTTTTAATTCAGCAAACTCATCAGAGATTAAGAACAAATGAGGCATCGCCTGTTCCGCCTTTTTCTCTTTATAGAGTTTCGTATAGTCATTGATATGATTCACATGATACTGATCAAACAAGCGCTGTCTTTTCTTCAGTTCACTTTTAATAGAGGCAAGCGCTCTTTCACTAAAGTTTTTGCTGCCTTCAATGTTTGTGATCGTACCAAGTAAGTGCGGAATATTTCGGAACGGCTGCGCCATTCCGCCCCCTTTGTAATCAATGAGCAGGAACGCCACTTCATGCGGGTGAAAGTGTACAGCCAAGGATAAAATATACGTCTGTAAAAACTCACTTTTTCCTGATCCCGTTGTTCCTGCTAATAGACCATGTGGGCCATGTGCTTTTTCATGCAGATTCAGATCGACAATATCGTTTTTTCCTTTATAACCGATAGGCACAGATAATGACTTTGCTGTTTCAGATGTCAGCCATTTTTCACGAATGCCAATGTCATCTACCTGTTTGGCATGAAACAGATCAAGGAAGGAAACCGTTTCTGGAATCGAGTTGGTCATCCCGACTTGATGATCTAATGTTCTTAAGGTTCTGGCAAACAGCTCATTGTCCGCTCGCTCATGTGCATCCAGCTGAAATGGAATTCGTACGGCCTTCTTATGCTGAATGAGAATATCTCCTTCTTCTTCGTTAATGTAACGAACAAGCGTTGAAATATTTTCAGCCAAGCTTTCCTTTGTTTCTGCCGCAAAGATAATTGAGATGCCTAAATCCGTCCGGCTACCTTCTAGGTATTCTAAAATCACATGTTCCGCAATGAGTTCATGGTTTGTCACGATAAACACAAAGTGAGGCGTAAAGATTTTTTTCTCTTTTTCCTCTTCCAGATCACGCTCTCGCAAAATTTCATAAATAGAAGACAAGAGCTGATCACGTGTTTGTTCGTTATATATAAACCCTTTCCCGTATGTATGAGGAAGTTGGAAGTGCGGCAGCCATTTCATCCATTCCCAGTTCTCATACTCCTGTTCATTAAAGATAAAAACAAATCTCAAATCATGATAGCTGTGCGAGAAAGCAAGCTGACCGACAAGCTGGTGAAGTTCATTTTTGACAATTGCCGGTTTTCCTATTAATCCGGTTGGACCGTCCGCAAGACCGAACGTAATCGGTACATCTTTTACCTCGCGATAGACGTTTTGCATATGCTGGGTTTGTTCCATTAAGTCATCGATGTCACGATTGGCCATATCGCCGCCGCTCGTCGATAATTCATAACTTGAAGGAACTGCACCTGTCCCTAGACGCAGCTGTAAAAAATCATCACTGACAAGCGTCTTTTCCCAAATACGCCCGCTGATTTCTGACGTCAAATATTTCATTTGTTCAAAAGACGGATAATGATACGTTAGAATAAATTGTTGACGGTCATACAGCTCTTGCAGCTCTTTCCGCTTATTTTCTAAGTAAAGAGAGTAAACGCGTTGCCGCTTCTCTTCTCGTCTTTTGCGCTGTGATTTCTCTTTAAAATATTGAACGGACGAAGTAATTAACGTCATAATAAACATCGCCATCGACACGACAATAAAGAAACCCCGCGGCTGAACAAGGGCCACGATCCCCATGACAATCAGCATGACAAGCGGCGGAAGAACCACGAGCCAAAGTCCTCTGCCGTTATTTTCACTCTCCTGTGAAGGAAAGCTGAAAGACACCCGGTCATCTGGCAGATCGTAAATCAAACGTGGTGTTCGTCTATATAAAGGATATTTTTGTTTCGTTTCGGTACTCGGCGGACTTGTTTTTTCTAAACGTGTTTGAAATGGTTCAAATGCTATTACTTGCAATAAATCATCATCTTTCAATGACAGCGTCAAAAAGTTCCAAAACAGCTCATCTCCAGCAAGAAGTTGCTGTGGACCGTGCAGCTGTTTCCCGTTCAAATAGATCGTTTCATCTTGGGGAATGACATACCAAGTGCCTTCTATTTTTTCCAACGTGAAGGATTTGGCATCTTGAAACATTGAATGGGCTTGTTCCTTCCACACATCCGCTTCATCTATTTCTTCACTTGAAATAGTCACTTCGACTCTATTTCCTAGGTAATAAATGATTTGATCATGATGTGAATCCATCAACATGAGTGTGAGTGAACCAACCTGACATGGTTCATGTGGAAGTAAGTGACCTATCTTCTTTTCGCCCTGATAAAGAGAAAAGCCATCATTCGTTTCATCTGGAGATAAACGAATCAATCCTTCATCAAACGAAAGGGAAGGAATTGTTACTGTATGCTCTATTTCAGGTCCAATCACAGCTTCCCGGTTGAACTGCTCATCTAAACGGACGGTTTGATAATCTTCCTCATAAAAAACCCATAGAAGACTCAAACGCTCCACCTCCTCATCGGACAGCACCAACTGTCAGTTGTATCGAAAGAATTATTTTTTCTCATCTTTTTTCGTCTGAGAGGTTTTCTTTTTTGCATCAGATTCTTTCTCTTTTTTCTCCTGATCGGCTTTTGACTGCTCTTTTTGTTCAGCTGTTTCATCTGTTTGGCTTGCATCTGAGGAGTCATTGGTGCTCGTCTCCGTTGTTTCTTTTTCTTCATACTTCGCCATTTCCTTAATGATTGGATCTAGCTGTTTTTGTTTTTCTTCAGCAGATAGGCTGTCGTCATTTTGAATTTCATTGCGGTAGGCGACGAGTGCTGTGAATATGTATCGGTCGTCCCCGAGCACCCTTGCAATATCCAGAGCTTCCTTGCTATTGCCTTGTCCAATATGAATCCAGAACAGGAAGTATTGCGGGTCTGTCTGCAATGTGTACGTATCCGTGATTTCTTTTTTGTGCTGGTCAAGCAATAGATTCCCTTGATTCGTTTGCACATACGAAATGGCCAGTTCATATTGAAGAGAGACTGGCATTTGATCGGCTTTGTATTTTTCGAGCGTATCCACCACTTGGCTGTACTGTTTGTTGAGATAATATTTGTTCGCTTCCACATACGCTTCTTGTTTCGGCATGGCGAAAAAGAACGTGTAAATGGTATACACCAATGCGGGAATCAAAAGAACAAGGAGACCAAGTCCAATGTATCGTTCGATCTTCCATTTCTTTTTTGGAATAGTTAAGAGCGTCTTTTCTTTTGCTTCGATGGCTTCTATTTTTTGTTGAATCAAAGCAGACAATTCTTCCAGTGACTGTGTATCACTTATTTCCTTTGCCTGCTCAGATAATTTCAACGTATCATGATAAGCCAAATATTCTTGAAACTGATATTCATGGTCCACCACTCGAAGAATGACGGCTTTGACCTCTTTTAACAGACGATGTTGGTCGGTTTCATATGGCGGGATGCTTTCTTTGACCCCGTAATGCAAAAATGCAGGAGCTAAGCCTTGATGAAAAACAATGTTTTCAGGAGAAACAATAGGATGCAGCCGCTTCACATCGTGTTTGCACACTGCATCGACAAGCTGGTATGAAAAAATCCATTTGCTTTTTTCATCCTTTGCATGGATGAAACGAAATTCCTGATAGGCAGGAGGCGGTTGAATCGAAATGATGACCTCACCTTCGGTTAATTGGATCTCTTTTTTAAATGAAGGATTGATATCTTTGATCGGTGCCGCTTCTAAACCGTCTAAGAGTTTAATTGTCTCTCTTTGAAAAATGAAGGTGTAAGTGCCTTCCTCTTTTTTCATGACTGCTTCTAATTGTTCTTCTAAATAGGAACTCTTTTTATCTGCCATTTACAAAAGTCCTTTCATAGTATTTCCAGCCTGTCTCCTGTGGTGATTCCACAGTCTGACAGCTTATATTCGCCTGAAAACACAGCTTTCTTATTGACTACACGCACCCATCCGCCATCTCGTTTAGGTAGTGAGATTTGTTTTGCCTGCCAGGCGATATGGATGACTTGTTTAATATGTAAATAATTTGATAGTCTCAAATCAAACACACTGCCATCATAGTTTTTTAAGTCGATGGTAATATCGATATACACAAATTTCCACCTCACAAAATAGAAAGAGCGCCGGCATCAACTGACAGACTCGGCGCTTTTTCTGCTTTTCACACTTAGAAAGGAAATCCCTTTGATTAGCCGCGGATTTGGCTAGCGATGTCTTGGTCAGTGCTTTCAAGTGTATTTGCAGTTTGATCAAGCTGATTGCTGACATCTGTTAATAGATCAGACATTTTGATGAATGAAGGTTTAAGCTGTTCGTATTGATCAGCGAATGCTTCACTAGAAGCACCTTCCCACATTCCTTTTAGGTCAGAGATCATTCTATTTAGACGATCAACTTGGTTTAACACTTCTTGACTTTCAACACCATATTGCTTAGCGGTCGCTCTTAGTTCTTCTGGGGTTACGCGAATAATTCCTGACATATTCCTCATTACCTCCCGTGCATAGCCGCCATATAATGGGCTAATCCACTTATTTTTTGACGTTATTATTATAAAAACAGAAATGATACACAGTCAAACAAATCTGTTTTTATTTTACAAAATGAGTCTATAGAATTACTGTTTTTTCGCTCTTTATCTAGTATTTAACAATTTTTTGGTCATATATTCTTAATAAAAGGGCGTGCACTTCGATGAATCTTTCCGCCTATTGATTTTTTACTACATTATTATTGTACTATTTCTTTTTGTGATCAACGCATGACCAATGTGCTCATTTCTCAAGCTTTTTGTTTTTTTAATGATTATGGCATTTTCTTGTTGATTTACGTACCTGATTCTCTTCATAATGTAAGTACGTGAAATATTCGAAAAAGCAGGGGTTTTTTATGACAAAAAAGACAGATCCATTTAAGTATAGCCTTGATCGTTTAGAGGATGTGGCAGACCAAATTAGTGATGTGCTCAATTGCCCTATTACTATAGAAGATACTCATCATCGATTATTAGCCTATAGCACACATAATGATTTCACTGATCCCGCCAGAACTTCAACCATTATCTCCCGCCGTGTACCGGAAAAAGTCATTAATCGGCTTTGGAAAGACGGTATCATTCCTACACTCCTTAAAACAGATGAACCGCTTCGCGTACCTCAAATTGCAGAAGTCGGTCTATCCAGCAGGGTTGCCATTTCCATATGGAAAGACAAAGAGGTGCTCGGCTTTATCTGGGCAATTGAATCCACGCAGCCTTTTTCAGATGAAGAAATGGACCTTCTCAAGATGGCAGCACATGCCGTGAAAAACAAATTACTCAATTTACAAATTCGAAAAACGAAAACAGAAGAACGCAATCAGGAGCTATTTTGGAAGATGCTCACAGGACATATTCATGAAAAGGATGAGATGCTTGATCTCTTCTTGAGGCTTGGGATGAGGTGTCCAGACACGTATGCGATTATTATTTTTCGCCTTCGTGATGAACTCACAGAAGATACGGAAAAGAAGCTCTCCTATCTGCTTGAAACAACGCAGCAAGTGCAGGTGCTGTTAACGACTGTTGATTTTAACGAATTCATTATTCTTGTCTCGCCAAAAACAGAACATCCGCTTCAAGATATTAAACAATTCACAAGCGGCATGCTAAAGCAGTTGTCTGATCGGTATCAGCTCCATGACGTTCAAGCGGCCATTGGTGGAATTTACGATCACATTACTCATATTCAGCCATCCTATAAAGAAGCACTGGCCGTCTTAAAAACAAAAGAACGCTTTCCTGTGGAAACAGAACGATTAAACAGCTTTTCTGAACTGGGTATTTATCAATATTTAGATGTGCTTGCAGAAAAACGAAAGGGATCGTCTTATTCCAGTTACTCTTTATCAAAGCTTGAGGATTACGATCTCAGGCATCATTCCAACCTCGTCGAGACCCTTGAACGGTTTATTGATTGTGACAGCAACGCCAATATCGCCGCAAAGCAGTTAAATATTCATATCAACACACTGAATTATAGACTGAAGCGGATTACAGACATTGCAGAAATTGATTTAAAAAACATGAATGAGAAAATGACCATTTATCTTGATATGAAGCTAAAAAACGTCCCTTTGTGAAATTTCACAAAGAGGCGTTTTTTAATTTTTTCATTCAACCGAAGAATTTTCTAAACTTTCAGGATACACTAGACATACAATATCAATAGATAAGCATAGGAGGAATTGATATGATCATCGGCATTCCGAAAGAGATTAAGAACAATGAAAACCGGGTCGCATTAACACCAGGAGCAGCATCTCAATTGCTTTCAGCTGGACACCAGATTTTAATTGAAACGAACGCTGGTTTTGGAAGCGGATTCACTGATGACGATTATGTATCTGTTGGTGCAGAGATTCTTGATCAAGCGAAAGATGTGTGGGCATCTTCTGATATGATTATGAAGGTAAAAGAACCATTACCAGAAGAATATTCATATTTCAGAGAAGGTCTGATCTTATTTACGTACTTGCACCTTGCAGCAGAGCCCTCCTTGGCTGAAGCATTAAAACAAAAAGGTGTGACAGCCATTGCTTATGAAACGGTAACGGACGGAAAATCACTCCCTCTATTAACGCCAATGTCTGAAGTAGCAGGTAGAATGGCTGCTCAAATTGGTGCTCAATTTTTAGAAAAGCCAAAAGGCGGAAAAGGCATTTTGCTCGCCGGCGTGCCAGGAGTATCGAGAGGGAAAGTCACCATTATTGGCGGCGGTGTCGTTGGAACAAATGCAGCGAAAATGGCGATCGGACTTGGCGCAGATGTCACCCTTATTGATGTAAATGCGGAACGATTACGTCAGCTGGACGATCAGTTTGGTCACCAAATGAAAACGTTAATGTCTAATCCTGTTAACATTGCAGATTCAGTGAGCGAGGCAGACCTGCTCATTTGTGCGGTTCTCATCCCAGGTGCTAAAGCACCAACCCTTGTCACAGAAGAAATGGTGAAACAAATGAAGCCTGGTTCTGTCATTGTCGATGTAGCCATTGACCAAGGCGGGATTGTGGAAACAATCGATCATATTACAACACATGATCAGCCTACTTATGAAAAGCACGGCATTTTACATTATGCTGTTGCCAATATGCCAGGAGCGGTTCCGAGAACATCGACAGTTGCTTTAACAAACGTCACGGTCCCATACGCACTGCAGATTGCAAATAAAGGCGCTGCAAAAGCGATCAAAGAAAACAAGGCGATTGCTGAAGGCGTCAATGTGATGAATGGACATATCACCTATGAAGCTGTCGCTCGTGATCTCGACTATGATTATGTACCTGTTAGTAAAGCCCTTGAAACGTCTCCCATGACCGAAGCTTAATATCTAGCCCGCCCTTTTCAGGGGCGGGTTTTATTGTTAACCTAAAATAAAAATAAGTTGACAAAAGAACCTCTTCCCCTTAATCTATTTGTACAGATAAGACAGGGGGAAATATCATGCAAAAGAAGACAAGAACAGCTGACTTTGTGCTCGTCGGGATGTTTGCTGCACTCATGGCTATCGGAGCCAATATCACATCCATTGTGCCATTTTTACAGGTCGGCGGAATCCCACTTACGATGCAGCCGTTTTTTTGTGTGCTTGCTGGTCTTTTGTTGGGCAGACGACTTGGCGCATTGGCCATGATTGTCTATGCTCTTGTTGGGATCGCTGGTGCACCTGTATTCGCACAGTTCTCGGCGGGTCTCGGCGTTATTTTAGGAAAAAGCGGTGGCTTTGTGTTATCATACATTCCTGCTGCTTGGCTTGCCGGATTCATTCTTGAAAAAAGACAAAACCCTGGTTTTGGCCGCTTTTTATTTGCAGCCATTGCAGGAACGACCGTGATGTATGTGATCGGGACAACTTATACATACATCGCATTAAATGTATGGCTGAACGCACCAATCTCTTATCAAACCACATGGTTCTTCATGATGTGGTTTATGGTAAAAGACTACGCACTGACCCTCCTCCTTGCGATGCTGGCACCTAAAATTTATCGATCAGTTTCAAAAGCCACATCCTTTCGAAAAGAACAAACAGCTTCCTAATATCAGAAAAGGTTCCTTTACTCTATGAGTAAGGAACCTTTTTTCATTTATAGCATAATTGCCGCAAGCCAGCCGAACAAGACGAGCGGGATATTATAAAAGGCGAATGTTGGGACACATGTACCCCAAATGTGGTGATGCTGTCCATCCATATTCAGTCCAGATGTTGGTCCGAGTGTACTGTCGCTTGCAGGTGAACCTGCATCTCCTACCGCCGCAGCTGAACCAATAATCGCAATAGTCGCCATTGGGCTGAACCCTAAGTGTAAACAAAGCGGTACAAAGATCGTCGTAATAATCGGAATCGTTGCAAATGATGAGCCAATGCCCATTGTCACTAGCAGACCCACCAGTAGCATTAAAATGGCCGCTAAGCTTTGGCTGTTTCCGATAAATTGAGAAGATGCCTTGACGAGAGATTCAATATCTCCTGTTTTCGTTAAAACATTGGCAAATCCAGCTGCAACAAGCATGACAAATCCGATAAATGCCATCATGTTCATGCCAGATGTAATCAGCGCATCTGCTTCATCGCGTTTCATCATTCCCGTTACAAACAAGACAAGCAAGCCTGCAAGCGCACCGAAGATCATCCCTTCGACTCCAAGGCTTTGAGAGAGATATAACTGAACAATAAGTGATACAAGGATCGCAAGCCCAGCAAAGAATAAGCTCTTTTTTGTATATGCTGATTTTTCTACATCCGTAATGTCACGATTTTCATATGTTTTTGGCTTACGATAGACAAAGAGTGAAACGATCAAGCCAAGAACCATGCCGCCTACAGGAATCAGCATCGCATACGGAATGTCTGCTAAATTCACTGTTAAACCTGCATCTTTCATGTTGTCACGAAGCATTCCGTGAAAAATCTGTCCAAAACCGACCGGAAGCAAAATATATGGTGCAGTAAGTCCGAAAGTCATCACACATGCTAGCAGTCTGCGGTCAATTTGAAGCTCGTTAAACACCTTTAATAATGGCGGGATTAAGACCGGAATAAAGGCAATATGAACAGGAACAACGTTTTGAGAAAAACAAGATACGATCAAAATGACCAGAATAATGAGCACTTTTGATAATGTTTTTCTTCTTGAATCGCCTTCTTTTCCAAGAAGCTTCACAGCTCCTTCGACCATGGCATCAGGAAGACCCGTTTTCGTCAGTGCGGCTGCGAATGCACCTAATAGTGCGTAACTAATCGCCACTGTCGCATTTCCGCCAAGACCGTCAGTGAACGCTTGAACTGTTCCCCCTAGACCTAATCCACCTGCAAGTCCGCCCGCTAAAGCGCCAAGTGCCAGCGCAATCACGACATTGACCCGCAGCAAGCTTAATATCAACATTAAAACAACCGCTAAAACAACTGCATTCATGGTGAAACCTCCGAAATCCTTTAGTTTACTAATGTAGTAGATAATTAAAGTACCAACGTATGTTACCATAGAAAATTTACTTCGTCAAATGGCGTATGTCCTACATAAAAAGCTCTGCCAGTTGGCAGAGCTCAGATTGTTGACAAAGGGCTAAAATGAATTTTATTTTAGCCCTTTGTCTTCTTTTCAGCGTGATAGAAAACCTTTGCAGTCTAGGAAGGACGAGCATCGGCGCGGAGCGAATTTGACATTCGTGAGCACCGAAGCGCAGGACTGACACCGAATGCGAGGGTTTGTCTACACGCTGAGCTCTGCCAGTTGGCAGAGCTTCCATCGTTATTTCTTCGGTTCAAATCGTTCCACAAATGTTGCTAATGATCTGACCATCACACCTGTTGCTCCTGTTGGACCAAAGCATGAAGGCTTTTCTGTCGTGGCTGTTCCTGCAATATCTAAGTGAACCCAAGGGGTGTCTTCAGCGAATTCCCCAATGAATGCACCTGCCATGATCGCATGACCATCACGACCTGGTGAGTTATTCAGATCAGCCATTTTGCTGTTTCTTACTCGTTTTTTATCTTTTTCGGTGATTGGCAGCTGCCAAATCATTTCCCCGCATTCTTCTGATGCCTCTTTAAACTGGGCATACAGTTCATCGTTATTGGTCATCACGCCTGTTGTTTCATTCCCAAGTGCCACAATGACACCGCCTGTTAATGTCGCAACATCCACAAGCACAGAGGCGCCATGCTGCTTCGCATAGGTCACACCATCTGCTAAAACAAGACGACCTTCTGCATCCGTGTTAAGCACTTCGATTGTTTTGCCGCTTAGTGAGACAATGACGTCATCTGGCTTCATCGCATCTGCTGAGACCATATTATCTGTTGAGGCGATGACCGCAATGACATTCTGCTCTGGACGAAGTTCACCGATGATTTCCATTGCGCCTAAAACAGAGGCTGAACCGCCCATATCTGTTTTCATCCCCACCATACTTGCTCTTGGCTTTAAGGAATACCCACCTGTATCATACGTAATGCCTTTACCGACAAGGCCGATGACGTCTGTCCATTCTTCCTTGCCTTGATATTTCAATACAATCAGCTTCGGTGGTTCTGTTGAGCCTCTATTAACGGCTAGAATACCGCCCATTCCGAGCTCTTCCATTTGTTCTTTATCTAAAATTTCAATCTCGAATTCATATTTATAAGCAAGCTCTGCCGCATAGGATGCAAGATCAGAGGACGTGAGCATGTTCGGCGGCATATTCACAAGTGTACGAGCCGAATTGACCGATTGTCCGTAGACTTCGCCCACTTTCAGACTTGCCTGAATTTCGGCAGCATCATGATCCGTTGTTGCATAAACAAATTCGATAAAGCGATCCGGTTCATTCGTTTTATGTTTAAAATCTTGTAATTCATATGTAGCTAAAAGGCAGCTTTCAGAAAGGGCATGGGCTGCATCTTGAACAGGCAGATCCTTTCCTGTAAATGTATCAAGCAAAACCGAAACTGCTTGCTTTTTATCTTGATGAAGCTTTTTAAATAAATGCGCAAACACTTCCTTTGCCTCTTCAAACGTGTAATCTGACTCCTTCCCAAGCCCGACAAAATAAATGCGTTTAATGCCGGTTTCAGGGGATGGGAAAAATTTCGAAAGCTGATTTCGTTTAGATGAAATATCGCCTTCTTTTAGTAATTCAGTGATTCTTCCTCCATGTAATTCATCCATTTCTTTTGCTTTTCCTGATAGTTGGCTCTTTTGAAAAAGTCCGATGGCCAGTGTATCTTTATGTTGCAACTCATTTGTCGAGAAAAACATATTTATCACACGCTCCTTCAATGAACTCCATATTTCACATTGGAACTTCTATTATATCAAAATTTATGTCCTGATACGATCATTGCCAGCCTGTCTTCCCTTGAAGAACATTTATATTTTGGCATGCGGAAGGGCATCATGAAAAAGCGGCAGCGATCCATAGCAGCCTGTCCATGGTCTCCTCGTTCCACATCTACTTTCTTTAATGTTATAATGAACATGGACTTGGCAACAGTTCTTACTGCCATCATTTTTTTATCTTACTAGGGTAAATACTTTATCATTTCGCACGTTATTTTTTCTTAAAGAGAGGATGTTTCTTGTTCATGAGCGTACTGACGAATTTTCCGCTGCTTGCCAGCCTTGCAGCCATCTTTTTTGCACAATTTGTAAAAGTACCGATTCAATTTATCATTTCTAGACGACTAGATTGGTCGCTCATTACAAGCACAGGCGGAATGCCAAGTTCACACTCCGCAGCAGTAACAGCACTCTCAACAGCAGTTGCTTTAGAGCACGGGCTAGGAACATCTATTTTTGCCATTTCCGCCATCTTTGCCATTATTACGATGTTTGATGCGACAGGTGTTCGCAGACAGGCAGGAGAACAGGCAACTGTCCTGAACAAACTGGTCACAGATTTTAACCGGTTTGTTGCCGAGGCAAAGAACTTCCCAAATGCGGAAGAAAAAGAGAAGCAAAAGAAATTGAAAGAGCTTCTTGGGCATAAGCCGATTGAAGTCTTCTTCGGCGGCTTAACAGGAATCTTGCTCACACTCATCTTAGATTATTACTTCATGTAGAAACGAAAAAGCTTTGGACCTTTTGAGATCCAAAGCTTTTTTATTCTTTATTGGCTTGAAACTGCTGCCTGAACACTTGCATCGATTCCGCTTCATTCAACTGATTTAAGTCTTTTTCTGTCAGCGTTCCTTCACCCTTTTTAATCACATAAACGTCCAGCACTTTTTTACCCCATTCTCTATACACATCATCAACCGTTTCATAATATAAATCAAGCTTATGACCTTTAATCGCTTTCCCAGTATCTGCGACTACACCATAGCCATAATTGGGGATAAACAGGACAGTTCCTATCGGAAAGACAGATGGGTCCGCTGCCACGGTTGAATATAAATCACGTTTTACTTTGACGCCTGAATATGTAATGCCAAATGCATGATGTTCTTTCGTCTTACCTGTTGATTCTACACCTGCTGTATAACCTGTGGCGACAACCTTTTGCTTCGGATAATCGTTCCAATTAAATGCTTCTTCGAGAGAAACAGCACGCAAATCGTCACTTTTCACCGCCATCGTCTGCCTTTTTGGATGCTTTAAAAAAGAAGATACGTGCTTACCGGCATCGGTCTCTTTCACCCATGCAGCTAAATCACTTGGTTCTACGCCAGATATGCCCGTAAAGCTTGTCATCAAGGCAAGCATAAACAGAACTGTCATGAACAATCGTTTCATCCATGTTTTCATTTCTATTTGTCACTCCTCTACCCATCTATTTGTTTCCAAACAAAATGGAAACTATGCAAAGGAGAAACAAAAAAACCCACTTGCGTGTAGACAAGTGAGTTAAAACATTTGATAGCCTCTTTTACGAAGAGCATTGATGACAAAACCTGAGGCAATGGCACCAATTAGACCACTTAATAAAATAATGATATCTGCCGCAGCAAGAGAAACGATGCGGTCTCCTATCCCGGAAAAAGCAATGCCTGGTTCTCTTACATAAGCAATCATCTTTTGATTATTGATAATGAAAAGGCATACAATTGGATATAAAATTGCCATAATCCATGACATTCTCAGTAGCATATTCAGCAAAAAGCCAATGCCGAAGAATAACACGAAAAATAAAATAACTGAAATGATAACGACTGGTAAACTGATCACTTCATCTCCACCCCCAAATATCCCATCATTAGTTTAACTTGGAAATAGAGATGAAGTCAATCAATGGAAAAAGCCGTAAGATTAATGCTTCTTTCCTGTCCCCTTACATTCCTCACATGTTTCTGATCCGCCGAGCAATAACTGAAAATATCCTTTTCCTGAACAATACTGACAAGTTGACTTTTTTTCTTTCGTTTGTGCATTCATATTGCTCACTCCTTAATCTAAATTTTCTGATAATTCATCATAACATATTTTTCTGTCCAGTACCAAGTGAGAAAATATTCCGTCAAACATGAAAAAACGTGTACCACAGGGATACACGTTTTTGTCTATATCGGTTTAGAAGAACTTGAATTTTCCTTTTTTCAGAACAAGTCCTGGTCCGCCAACCATGAATAATGAACGGTTGTCGATGATTTTTTTCATTGCAGAAGCTTTTGTTCCTTGAAGTTTTTTACCAAACGCAACACCTACAGCGTCGTGTTCACCAAGAGAAGCAACTGTTCCTTTGATGTCTGGCTTAAAGCTTTCAAGCGTGCCACCTTTTACTAGTGCTGCAAGGTTTTTCGCTACTGTTTCACCTTGCTGCATCGCAATTTGTGCAGTAGGTGGGTATGGACGATTAATTTCTTCATTGATGATTAATGAGCAGTCACCGATGATGAATACATCTTCATTTTCTGGTACACGAAGATCTGGAGACACTTTTACGCGGCCGCGCATGTTTTCAAATCCAGCTTCTTCAACGATTGGGTTACCACGTACACCAGCAGCCCAAACAACTGTTTCTGCTTTAATTTCTTCTGTATCATCGTCTTTTCCAACAATGATGCCTTCAGGCGTACATTCTTTGATCGCTGTACCGATTTTGAACTCAACACCCTTACCTTGAAGGTAGTTCATCGCATAGTCGATCAATTCAGGATCAAATCCTGGAAGAGCTGTTGGTGCAGCTTCTACACAGATAATACGCACGTCTTTTTGATCAATATCATACTCTTTGCAAAGCTCAGGTACACGGTTTCCAAGCTCACCAAGGAACTCAATACCTGTGAAGCCTGCACCGCCGACAACGATAGTTAGACGCTCTGGGCGCTTTTCAGCATCTGTATTATAAGTCGCAAATTGAAGCTCAATATGCTCACGAAGCTGACGAGCAGAGTTGATGTTAGAGATTGAGAATGCGTATTCTTTTAGTCCTGCAATACCAAATGTTTCAGGAACAGCACCAAGCGCAACAACAAGGTAGTCATAAGAAAGTTCGCCATCTGATGTCACAACTTTCTTCTCTTCCTTATTAATGCTTTCAACTGTTGCTTGTACAAAGTTGACACGGGAACTGTTAATCACATCTTTGATTTGATAACGACAACGGTCATGATGAAGAGTACCTGCACTTGCTTCATGTAACCATGTTGTTTCGTAATGATAATTATGCTTGTTCACAAGAGTAATGTCCGCATCATTTGTGCCAAGCTGTTTTGTTAATCTTGTTACAGTCATTAATCCGCCATAACCTGCACCTAATACAACGATTTTCGGTTTATTCACTGGAATCACATCCACCTTTTTTAAATTTGCTGTAAAACGGATAAAGAATTACATATCGTTATTCTCAACCGCTTTGCGGCATTTTATGAAATTTAAACAAAAAAATAAGTATGTGAAAATCTGAACTTTCACCTACAAAAAACGAAAGCATTTGACCGTATCCGACAAAAATTCATAAAAAATTAATATTTAGTTCCCTTAACAATAATAGCGAGTTCTGCTCCTTTTTTCAAGGCTTTAAACTGAAAATCCTTAGGATAAACGGTCTTTCTCTCTTTTTTCCCCTTTTCACAGCATCGGCATCAAAAAACGACAAGTTTTTCAAAACAAGTCAAACGACGATATGTGGTATGATATGATATAGTGATAACAATTTTCATTTGGGAGGATTAAGGAATGCAAGAAGATTCTAAGGTATATGACATTACCGTTATCGGGGGCGGCCCAGTCGGATTGTTTACTGCGTTTTACGGAGGCATGAGACAGGCAAGTGTGAAAATTATTGAAAGCCTTCCTCAGCTCGGCGGTCAACTATCCGCTCTTTACCCTGAAAAATACATTTATGATGTGGCTGGTTTCCCAAAAATCCGCGCACAAGAATTAATTGATAATTTAAAGGAACAAATGGATAAATTTGATCAAACCATTTGCTTAGAGCAAGCTGTGGAAACGGTTGAAAAACAAGCAGACGGTATCTTCAAACTCGTTACGAATCAAGAGGTTCATTATTCAAAAACGATCATCATTACAGCTGGTAACGGTGCATTCCAACCGAGAAAGCTTGAGCTAGATGCAGCAGAATCATTTGAAGGAAGCAACCTGCATTACTTCATCAATGACTTGAACCAATTTGCCGGGAGACGTGTTGCTGTTCTTGGCGGTGGAGACTCTGCGGTCGACTGGGCTCTGATGCTTGAGCCAATCGCAAAAGAAGTGTCGATTATTCACCGTCGTGATAAATTCCGTGCACATGAGCACAGTGTAGAAAACTTGCACAACTCGAAAGTCAATGTGCTGACACCATTTGTCCCAACGGAGCTCATTGGGGAAGACCGCATCGAACAAATTGTGCTTGAAGAAGTCAAAGGCGATAAAAAGCAAGTACTAGATGTGGACGACGTGATCGTCAACTTCGGTTTTGTTTCCTCCCTTGGACCAATCAAACAATGGGGCCTTGAAATCGAAAAGAACTCTATCGTGGTCAAATCCACAATGGAAACAAACATCGAAGGCTTCTATGCGGCAGGAGACATCTGTACGTATGAAGGAAAAGTCAAATTAATCGCAAGCGGATTTGGTGAAGCACCAACTGCTGTGAACAACGCGAAAGCTTACATGGACCCGAAAGCTCGTGTACAGCCGCTTCATTCCACAAGCTTATTTGAAAATAAATAAGAACGGATCAAAAAAAGGAGTCCCATCTGCGGAACTCCTTTTTTGTTTATTTAAAAATCCCAATATAGGCATTCGCCATTCCAAGTACCATTGCAGCAAGTAGCACCACAACAATTCCTGCCACAACCAAAATCACCCGATCCTTCACACGTTCCTTTTTCGGAAGCGGCTTATCTATCCCGCAAGATGGACATGTTTTTGAACGATACGGAATCAGTTCATGACAGTTCCTGCAATTGATTTGTTCACTCAAACCTCAGCAACCTCTTTTCTGATGACAGTTTATGTTTGGTTCTCATGATACTCTTTTCGAGTGGAAATAGCCAGTTGATGAAGTATAATGTCACGGAATTGATGTAATTACATATACAATGATTTCTTTTCAATAGTTTTACTAAATATTGCACTTATATAATATAATTGTTTATATTATTATCATTTTTATTAATAATTATAGCTTATATTATTTATGATAATTTTCTCAACTGTTGTACATTCTAATAAACCCGTATCGAATACCATTAAATTATAACCTTTTGTACTAAGTGTACTTTCGAAGACAATCCCCTGATAACTTTCAGACTGAATTTCGTTAAGGCTCTTTATATAATCCACAATAAATTGTGTAGGTAAGTATTCTAATTTACTATCCCCGCTACGAACGGGTTTAGATATCTCCATTGACATTTCATTAAATATATCTAAATTTATTGCATACATAACTGGATCTTCAAAAGTAAAAACATCTAGATTTTTTAACATTCTGAAATCAATAACTTTTAACTTTTGTTTTAGTGGAAATTTCCCTATATAAACAGTATCACTTATACTAGGTCTAATCTCACTCACTACTGTTTCAATAGCACTAGCTAAATATAGGTGACTAATTCCTTCTGAATTTGCTCTTCCGGCACTTGATTTTGGTGGATCTGGAGCTCCCATATTTTTAATCCCTAACTCTTTGTCATTCGAGATTCTCCCTCGATAGAAAATATCTTCTTCAACAAAAGTTGTTAGTTTTTCAATGTACTCATTCAATACTCCAAAATTAACATATTTTGAATGAAACCTATTTCGATATTTAATATAATTTACGAAGTCTGTCCAAGTATGACCTTTCAGTACAGATTTTTCCTCTAAATATTCTTTATTCATCCATTCAATAATTCCAACTTGATTTATTAATAATTCCATCTTATCCGGATATTTACGTTCCAGAAGAGTTTTCAAAAATGTATATATTTTATCCCCAGCAAAACCATTAAATATCTTCCATTTATTCTCGAATTGATCCCTAATACTAATTAAATTGACCTCGGGAAATCCATCCGTAATTAGCTCTGAACCTAATTTAAATATGTTTAGAATTTCATTAAACAAATTGTCCAAGCCATCGTCAGCTTTAAGATCATACACTTGAACATTTCTACTATCACAAAATGCACAATTCCCGTTATTATCCAAACTACTTATAATACTTTTTATTTCAGGTGACACAAAGCATTCAACACAACAATTCATTTATTTCACCCTCTAACTTAGTAAACTTCCCATTAGTTCAAGATGATGCATAATTGATAATTTTTTTATAGTTGCTAAACCTGGATATGTCCCCTTTTCATGATGATCTTCAAAGGACTGCATAGCAAATGTATTCATTCTTTTATCAGCCTTAATATCATAGTACCAACTCATCATTTTCCCTAATGCTTCGGAGAACTTTCCAGCAGGGTCACTTATATCAGTATTTGAATCAGAAACAAAATGCATTATTTCCAGCCCATTTTCAGAATTCGGATAAACAATGTGAAACGCAACTGCATATGGGGCGAAACCGCTTGTATTGTATTCTGCACCTACAATAGAGTAATCGGAAAATCCAATGTATCCTTCCTTTTTATAAAAGAGATGTTCCTCTGAAAAGAACTCACTTTCAATCTCTAAATAATCTGCATTTCTAGGGAGTTTATTAAATTTATCACTTAAACCTACTAAATTTTGATCGTCTAATTGTCTCCTAAAGGAATTATCAGATGGGATAATGTTTAGATCAGCTTTAACTGAAGAATAAATCTCTCTATATAATTGTATAAATTTTCTTTCGGTGTGAAAAATAACTAAATTTTCCAAACTTAAAGAAACGTCATCTGATAATTTCCGAATCTCATTTTTTGAATTTCCATTTAATTGATGTCCAATAATTACATTGTCCAAGCTCATTAGACTTAAAAATTTACTATAGATACTAGGCATTGCTAATTCTCCGTGAAATGAACCGATTTTTGGATTAGATACCAGGATTATTTTTCTAGAATTTTCTTTGAAACTATTTATTGTAGACACTAGAGTAGGGCTCAGCTTAGTAGGCTCGATAACTGGAATTACCTTTTCGCTCAAAAGATTTTTTTCTAATAATTCTCTAAGTGCTAGTAAATCATATTGCCTACCTCTAATTATTGGATAATACATTACAATTCCCCCATTATACAGTTATTTTTTTATATATTTTTTCTAATTCTATACTATTCAAATTACTCGAGTATATAATCCATCTAATAGGAATTGGAAAATATTTTATTTTTTCAAGGTCTTTAGGATTAACTCTTTTTTTCAATTGTTTAAACACCAATTTCTGAGCTTCTCTAATTTCAATTGTTTTAAACCATTGAAGAGATGTTCTAAAATATTGAACTGGCTTAGCATTAGGTAGACATTTAAACTTAAAATATAAGATTTGTTCATATTCGTTTTTTCTTAAAAGTTTAAACAAGACTTCATGATTAAGTTTGCTACTATCTAAAGTTGCTTTTTTTCTTACACTTAGGGTTTCTTTTTTGGTTAATACAATGATACCCACATTGGGATTTTTTTCTTTTATAGTCTTAAAAACTGGGTAATAATATTTTTCGGAAGTTACTATGTAGATTTCACTAAATGCTTTTGAATAATCATTCAGTTGATTATCCATTCTTTCAAGGTTATCTAAATCAGTCTTAATTTCATAAACAATCCCAAAGGTTTTATTTATTAATACAAAGTCTGCTTTAGAGTTACCAACAACAACTTCACTAAAAGCAGTTGTAGTATTTAAACTATATTTTCCTAAAACTAACTTATTAAAAAGAGTATTTTTAAAAAAGAATTCATTCCTATACTCTTTTCTCAAGATATCATAATAATTTTGAATTTCTTTATTAAAGATTTCAGCACTAAATCTATCTCTTGAAAATTTTTCTGTTAAATTTTTTTTACTAAAAAACTTATTTAAATAAATATAATTCACACTCATCACACTTTCCAATCATCTATACCAAATAAGTTTAACATTTTCTGCGATATCCAGTGCAAATATTCATATGAAATTTTTAGCATCTTGAACTTAACATTCCAATCTTCAATTTTAATTTAACCAGAATATCCATGTAATTACAAATAAATCATTTTTTAATATGATACCTCATCAATTTTCTTTAATTTGTTATATGACATTTAGAACTATCAAACTGTGTATTGGTTTTATACCTGCATAAAAAAGACTTTGAGGAAAAACTCAGATCGAAGAGAAAGTAAAGTTTTTCAGGGTAAGATGTCAAAAAAATTTTATTTTGTTTCAATTTGTTCCCATTGATGGATAACGTGTTTTCATTTTAAAAAGGCTGTCAAGAAAATCTTGACAGCCTAATCCCCATATATAGAAGGTTTTCAGTTTTAATTCAACACTCTTCCGGCGTACCGGTATTCGTGGCTGTTCTGAAAGAAGAACCGCATCCGCATGACGCAATCGCGTTCGGATTGTCAATCGTGAAACCGCCGCCCATTAGTGATTGTTTGAAATCAATGATGGTGCCGTTCATGATATCAAGGCTTTCGGAGTCGACAAGGACCTTGATGCCGTGCTGTTCGAACTGCGTGTCTTTCTCTGAGACTTCATGGTCAAAGCCCATTCCGTATGAAAGACCGCTGCAGCCGCCGCCTTTTACGCCCACTCGCAGGAACGCATTTTCTTCTTCATGTTCTTTCATCATATCTTTAATCTGCAATGCAGCAGCTTCTGTAATCGTTACTGGTGTACTCACGATCATCCCTCCTTTTGACTGGATGTTTCTTTTCAATTATAAACGTGATGTTGCCTTTTCTCAAATAAATGGTTTAGAGATAGAATGTACCGTCACAAATCGTTTCAGCAGGTCCTGTCATCAGCACATGGTCATTGTCTTTCCAGCGAATGATAAGGTCTCCGCCAGCTAGATGAACGGTCATGTCCGTTTCTTTTTTCGCATGCCCATTCACAATCGTTGATACAGCCGCAGCACATGCTCCTGTTCCGCACGCTTGCGTAATCCCTGATCCTCTTTCCCACACGCGAAAATGCAGTTCCGTTTCACTGACACGTTCCACAAATTCTACATTGACGCCTTCTGGAAACATGTCATGCTTTTCAATGATTGGCCCAAGTGAATCAAGCGGCGCCTGTTCAATGTCTTCTAAATAGAAAACGATATGGGGATTCCCCATTGAAACAGCTGTTCCATTTAAGGTCGTCGTGCCAAAATCAAGCGGTTCATTAATCGTTGTACTGGCCGGTTCACCAAGCATTGGTATCGCTTCTTTTTCAAAACGAGGTTTACCCATATCTACTGTCACTAACTGAACGTGACCATCCTGCACATGAACGGTCGCTTCAACGAGTCCTGACAATGTCTCAATCTGGAACGTTGTGTCTGTTACGATTTGATGCTCATACACATATTTTGCAACGCAACGCAGACCGTTACCGCAGTTTTTCCCCTCTGATCCATCATTGTTGAAAATGCGCATTTTCACAGGTGCAACATCTGATGGGCAAATGAGGATCATTCCGTCTGAACCGATACCTGTATAAACAGAAGAAACGCGGATCGCTATCTCTGACAGCTGCTCTTCTGGAAGCTGTTCCTTCATCTGATTGACGTATATATAATTGTTTCCTAGTCCGTGCATTTTCGTGAATTGAAATGATGTCATGAGCGTCCTCCAAAAATGTTGTTTCTTTATAGTATAAAAGGAGTCGATTCAGGAGACAATCTTATCATCCCCCGTTTTTCATACATAGAAGCTCTTTGCTGCCATGGCAAAGGGCTTTTATTATGCATATGCCTCTTTTTCTTTCGTGTGATGCTTCATTTTGATGATATTTTATTAGCATAACATATTGGATGCGCTTTCTACATTTTCTCCTGAAAAATGGAAACTGAATATATGAAAAAAATGCACCTCATGACCCATGTGGTGCATTTAAAACATATCGTTTTCCTCTATAAAAGCATAAATACGCTCGACTAGCTGCTCTGCATTTTCTCCAGAAACAAATTCTCCATTCACAAGCGCAAATGGGGAGTCCATACATTTGCCGCAGTAGCTTAAACAGCCGTATTCCATTACATCTAAGTTTGGGTCTTTTTCAAGTTTCTCTTTTGCTTCTTGAGACCCTTGTGCAAGATTACTTACACAAAATTCGATCAGTGGAAACACTGTGCTTCACCTCACATTTGCCTTACTATCCTACCGAAATTCCTTCTATTAGTCAAAACATGAGCTTCAATAAATCGTTACGCCTATTCCCCGTAAAATGTTTTACTATTTAGGACTAAGTAATGAATATGTAGGTTATTTTGAAACAATTATTGTGGTTTCACAGTAAATTCGATATAATTTTATTTGGTATTTTAACTTAAAGTTTTTTAGTATAAGTGTTTTTCAATGTCTAGGGGGAAAAGGAGAATCGTCATGAAAAATTTAGTCTTGATCGGCGGAGGTTACGGGAATATGCGGGTTCTCCACCGCTTATTGCCAAATCAATTACCTGATGATGTTACTATCACATTAATTGATCGAAATCCTTACCACTGTTTAAAAACAGAATATTATGCACTTGCTGCTGGAACGATCTCTGATCATCACATTCGAGTATCTTTTCCAGAGCATCCGAAGCTGGATATTCAATACGGGGAAGTAGAAAAAATTGATATTGAAAACAAACAAATTTTATTTAGCGACCGTGAACCGATTCCATATGATGATACGGTAATCGGACTCGGCTGTGAGGACAAGTATCACAATGTCCCTGGTGCGAAAGAACATACATACAGCATTCAAACCATTGATCAGTCAAGACATACGTATAACAAATTAAACAATTTGAGTGCAGGTGCAACGGTTGGTATCGTCGGTGCTGGACTTAGCGGGGTAGAGCTAGCCAGTGAACTACGTGAAAGCCGCTCTGATTTAAACATCATTCTTTTTGACCGCGGAGAACTGATTCTTTCCAGTTTCCCAAAAAGATTAAGTTTATATGTACAAAAATGGTTTGAAGAAAATGATGTGAAGATCATTAACTGCGCCAATATTACGAAGGTTGAAGAAGGAGTTGTGTACAACCATGATGATGCCATTGAAGCAGATGTCATTGTGTGGACAGCAGGAATTCGGCCAAGTAAAGTCGTGCGAGATATGGATGTTGAAAAAGATGCCCAAGGCCGTGTCGTCTTAACTCCTCATCACAATGTCCCTGGAGATGAGCATGTCTATGTCGTAGGTGACTGCGCAAGCTTGCCGCACGCACCAAGTGCACAGCTTGCCGAGGCACAGGCAGAGCAAATTGTTCAATCTCTACAGAAACGCTGGAAAAATGAGCCGCTTCCTGAGGCTTACCCACAGTTTAAGTTAAAAGGCGTACTCGGCTCTTTAGGGAAAAAAGCCGGCTTTGGCTTAGTGGCGGATCGCCCGCTTGTTGGTCGTGTTCCAAGACTCTTAAAATCTGGACTTCTTTGGATGTACAAGCATCACAATGGATAAAATGATGTGAATTTTTTCTCAAAGCTCCTTCTAATGAAGGAGCTTTTATTATGAAACGGCATGTGCCGATGAATGGTTCACTTTGATAGGAGCAAGCGCAAGGATGCAGTCTTTACGAAACGTTCTGATCGTCTTCTTCGATAAACAATACGCTTGTATGAACTGTTCAGTTTGACGATGTACAATGATTTTTCGTTTCGAACACTCTCCAGTTTTCTTCATATAAATCATATCAATCGGTATTTGTTGATGAAGAGATTGTTTTAGTAAATAATTCATGATGCTCACGCTCCTTTCATCTCATTATATAAGAACAAACGTTCTAAATCAACCTAAAAAAGGAACGTTTGTTCTGTTTATTTTCCTAAAAAAGAACAGCTCATTCACTGCTCTCTTCGTACCCGTATTTCTCCATTTCTTGATAAATATCTTTTAATTTTGGATTGCCCTCTCCAACAATCTGATCCTCAACAAGGACAAGTGGATAAAAGAATTCATCATCAAGAATTCGTTCAGACAATTCTTTTTGGCGTTCGTTTTCAGGCGGGTGCTCAATATCGATATATGTGATGCGAAACGGCTGATTTGGATATTTTCGTTTTAATGCTGCATCTAGCCACTCAAATGTATCTTTTGAAGAAGGCAGATTCACGCAACTAGCGCACAGGACATCTCTTCCATATACATAAAGGTCAACGGTTTTGTTCATTTGACAAGCCCCCTATTCTTTCTTTATTTTAGCTGAATTTTCTGTATGAAAAAAGTCAAAATCACTTTTTGTTTCAAGATGAGATTGTGCTATAATGAGAAGGAAACTTTGAAACCAATCAATAGATTTTTATCGTCCAGATGAATATAATGGTGATATGTTGTGAAAGGAGCGATTATATCTAATGACTGAAGTCGAAATGAAAGACCAAGTACAGGAAGTACTGGACAAACTTCGTCCATTTCTATTACGTGATGGTGGAGACTGTGAGCTTGTAGACATTGAAGATGGCATTGTGAAATTACGCCTTCTTGGTGCATGCGGCAGCTGCCCAAGTTCAACCATTACATTGAAAGCCGGTATTGAGCGCGCATTATTAGAAGAAGTACCTGGCGTTGTAGAAGTTGAACAGGTTTTCTAATTCATATATGACATGAAAACGACCCTTACCGGGTCGTTTTTTAATTAGGATAACTTCTCTCTAAACCATTCTTGAATAAAGGTCAGTCTTTGAATACGCTGCCCAGGGTGGCCGCTTCTCGATAAATCATGAGAAGCCTTGGGAAACTTGACTAATCTCGTGTCTTTTCCAAGTTCCTTCAATGCCACAAAAAGCTGTTCTCCTTGATCGACTGGGCAGCGGTAGTCTTCATCACTGTGCAGGATGAGAAGTGGTGTATTCACCTGTTTTACATACTTTAGCGGCGAACGATCCCATAGCTTATCAACAGAGTCATAAATATCCCCATCAATCTGCCATTTTGTAAAGAAATAGCCGATATCACTGATGCCATAAAAGCTAATCCAGTTCGAAATAGAACGCTGTGTAACAGCTGCACGGAAACGGTCTGTCTGTCCGACGATCCAGTTGGTCATAAAACCGCCATAGCTGCCGCCTGTTACGCCAAGCCTTGTTTCATCAAGAAAGTCATAGGCTTTGAGCACATGATCAACAGCCAGCATGACATCCTCATAATCAACGTCACCATAGCTGCCTCTTACCCGATCCGTAAACATCTGTCCGTACCCATGACTGCCATGAGGATTGATGTACACAATCGCATACCCTTCAGCGGCGAGCATTTGAAATTCATGAAAATACGTATGACCGTACATCGCATGCGGTCCGCCATGAATTTCTAAGATTAGTGGATATGTCTTCCCCTCTTCCATCTGAGCAGGCTTCATAAACCAGCCACGTACAACGTCTCCATCTTTTGACTGGAAAGAAATTGGTTCAGGTTCGGATATGACATGTTCCTTTAGAAAGTCATCATGCTCAAACGTGATTTGCTTGAGTGAGGATTCCCCTAAAGTCAGCTCATACAGCTCACTAGGCGAGACAGGTGAAAGACGGCTGATCAGCATTTTTGATTCATCTGGATGAAGACTGAAATTCGTCACATGTTCTGCCTCTAAACGAACGGGATAGGCTAAGCCTTCAATAGAGAAATAATAAATTCCGGTACTCCCTTGATCAGAAACAAGCGCATAAAACCCCTGACTATCCTTTGTCCATTGTGGAAACTGATTGGCCTCACCCATAACACTATCCCCTGCCATACAGTTTCCTACATACATATCGAGCATTTCTGATAATTGAACGGTCTTTTTCTCCTTCAGGTCATGCAGCCACAATGACAGGAAGGTTGCATTTTCAAATTCACGTTCGTGTCCAATGTACAAAAGGCTTTCTCCATTTGGAGAAAATGATACAGTCGTGTAAGCGCCTGTTGATTGGGTGATTTTCTTGGATGTACCGTCCTCTAAGGAAAGGAGACAGATATCACTTATGTAAAACGTCTGCGGGTTGGATTGAATATAGGCGAGCCACTTCCCGCAAGGAGAGACGACATGATTCACATGATGATGCGACTCACTCGTAACCATCTCTACCTCGCCGGAACGGACATCGATTTTTACAATTTGCGTCAAACGCCCATCTAAAAAGCCTCTGCCATCTGCTTTATAAGTCAAATCATCATATACGGCCGGAGCAAAGTCATCACGCTCTTCTTTTTTTTCATCATGAACAGATTCTTCTTGTTTTAATGAGACCGCTGCATAAATGAACGCTCCATCCGGTGAAAATACAGGATGAGATACGCCGTAAGGAATATTCGTTAAAGTACGAATGCCGCCGCCATCGCTCTGAATGAGTGCGAGCTGGGGGACTTCTTTTGGCTTCTGCAAAATAAACGCAAGCTGCTTTCCGTCTTTTGACCATGCTGGTTGATGATGCTTTCCATCATCAAATGTCCATTGAGACAGCTCCCCTCTCTCTTCATCTCGAACCCATAAATGAATATTGTAATCATCCTTTTTTTCATTCACCGTTACTTTTGTAAAAACAGCCTTTTTTCCATCTGGTGAATAAACTGGATGAGAAACAGACACGATTTGTGTTAACTCTTCTGCTGTTATCAATTTCTTCATCAATAGATCTCCCCCTTTTATGTATCAAAAATAGTTCGCTTCTCTAAATAATAATCCCTGCTTTTGTTATGAAAAACAAGGATAAAAAAAGAACGTGCGTCTTCACAGCACGTTCTTCATTTGATTCACAGAATGATGCTCGACGACGACACCTTCTACTGGCACCGTCAACACATCCACTTCACAATGCGGGAAATTTTGGGCAAGCTGCTTTTTCAGCGCTTCTCCCTTCCCTTTTTCCACTAAGGTCAAAATAGTCGGCCCAGCACCGCTTAATGCTGTTCCATACGCGCCTTTTAATGAAGCAACGTGCTCCACCTTTGATAGCTCTGGGACAAGCATCGTGCGGTATGGCTGATGAAATAAATCTTTATTCATCATTTCTCCTACAAGCGGCCAGTTCTGTGTCATTAAGGCGGCAACAAGGACGTTACTCACTGCACTCGCACTCACGGCCTGTTTATAGGAAAAATCCTCTGGCAGGACATCACGGGCATCCTTTGTGAGCACTTCATAAAAAGGAATCACGACGACGACATCTACATCCACATGCTGCACTTTAACGGCATGTGTCTTGTCTTCTTCATGAAGACCGATGAGTAAACCACCGAATAAAGAGGCACCTGCATTATCTGGATGACCTTCTACCTCACTTGCAAAAAAGAGCTTCTGATCATCGGTCATCTTTAATTCAAGCAACTGATTGGCGAGCTCAATAGCGGCGACAATAGCAGCAGCGCTGCTGCCCAGCCCCCTCGCTAATGGAATATCACTCCACACTTTGACATGAACAGGCGGGAGTGTTTTTCCAAAGTCATCTGCGACCTTTTTAGCTGTTTGGTAGATCAGATTATCGGTGCCTGATGGAATACCAGACACAACATCTGTTTCTGCTTCAAACAGCCAGCTATCATGGTCATAGACCGATAGCTTTAAATAGCGGCTGAGCGCCATTCCGACTGAGTCAAAGCCTGGTCCTAAGTTGGCAGTGCTTCCCGGTACTGTGATTGAAAAAAGCATGGAGGCGTTACTCATACGCGTGCGGCCTTTTCTAAATGTTCCAGAATTTGATCTTCATCTGCATCCAGTGTGACCGGTTTGATGTGCGAAATATCAATCGCCGTATTCGGATCTTTTAATCCGTTTCCTGTCAGTACAGCGACGACTTTACTGCCTGGCTTAATTTCTCCAGATTTCACTTGTTTGAGTACACCTGCAATTGATGCACAAGACCCTGGTTCTGCAAACACACCTTCTTCACGTGCGATCAATTGATAGGCATGAAGAATTTCTTCATCTGTCACTTCATCAATTTTCCCGTTTGATTCATCTGCCGCTGCTACAGCTTGCTTCCAGCTTGCAGGGTTTCCGATGCGAATGGCTGTTGCGACTGTTTCTGGCTGCTCAATGACTTCATTTCGAACGATGGCTGCAGCTCCTTCTGCTTCAAAACCACGCATGACTGGCAGTCCAGTGCCTTTTTTCTCATGATATTCTTTGAAGCCTTTCCAGTACGCTGTAATATTCCCCGCATTTCCAACAGGAATCGCCAGTACGTCCGGTGCGGAGCCTAGCTGCTCACAGATTTCAAATGCCGCTGTTTTTTGTCCTTCAATTCGGTATGGATTGACGGAGTTAACAAGTGCGATCGGTGCTTTTTCACAGATGCTGCGGACAATTTTAAGTGCATCATCAAAGTTGCCGTCAATGGCAATGATCTCTGCTCCGTACATGACAGCCTGCGCCAGCTTACCGAAGGCAATTTTTCCATCTGGAATGATGACAATACATTTCATATCAGCGCGCGCCGCATAAGCTGCCGCTGCTGCAGATGTATTCCCTGTCGATGCACACATGATCGTATCATTGCCTTCTTCTTTTGCTTTTGCGACGGCCATGACCATCCCGCGATCCTTAAAAGAACCTGTAGGGTTGACGCCTTCTGTTTTCACATGGAGTTCAATCCCAAGCTTTTCAGATAGCTTTGCGAGATGAATCAGCGGTGTATTTCCTTCATTTAATGTTAGTTTAGGTGTTTGCTCGTTTACTGGTAAGAATTCTTGAAATTCTTCAATAAGTCCATTCCACTTCATCAGCTTAAACCGTTCCCTTCTACTCGGTACGTGCTCTTCACTTGAACCACCACGTCGAGATCGTTTAATGTTTGCAGGATATTTGAGAAATCTTCTTCTGATGTCTGATGTGTAATAATCACAATTTCAGCCAGCTCATCATGCCCTTTGACAGGAAGCTGCAGGATCTTTTCAAAGCTGATGCCTCTTTCAGAAAAAATCGATGTAATGCGGGAGAAAGCTCCGACTTGATCTCTCACATGTATTCTTAAAAATTGCTGAGCAAATACTTCGGATGATGATTTGATTTTCTTCTCAAATTGCGGTGCAATAAATCCACTGCCATTCACACCAAGACGCATGTTTTTCATAACAGCGACTAAATCTGAGACTACAGCTGTTGCCGTTGGCAGGCTGCCTGCTCCAGGTCCGTAAAACATCGTTTCTCCGACAGCACTTCCGTAAACATAGACAGCATTAAATTCATTGTTGACGGAAGATAACGGGTGATGATCAGGAAGTAAAGTTGGCTGTACGCTGACCTCTACTTTCTCTCCATCCCTTTGAGCAATTCCGATTAGCTTCATTGTATAGCCAAAACGTTTACTGAAATTAATGTCCTCATCCGAGATGTCCGAGATGCCTTTCACTTTCACATCCTCTAAGTCTACATTCATGGAAAAGCCAAGTCTTGCCAGGATGGCCATCTTTCTTGCCGCATCTAGTCCTTCTACGTCCGCCGTCGGATCTGCTTCTGCAAAGCCAAGATCCTGCGCTTCTTTTAATACATCTTCATACGCACTTTTATCGACATTCATTTTTGTTAAAATAAAGTTCGTTGTCCCGTTCACGATTCCCATCATTTTTGTGATGCGGTCAGAGGCTAAACCTTCCTCTAGTGTACGCAAAATCGGAATCCCACCTGCGACACTCGCTTCATAGTAAAGGTCACAGCCGTTTTCTTTTGCTACATGTAAAAGCTCTGTGCCATATAGCGCCATTAAATCCTTGTTGGCTGTAATGACATGCTTCTTCTCATTTAGTGCATCTATTAAATATTGTTTTGTCTTTTCAATGCCGCCCATCACTTCAATAATGACGTCGACCTCTGGATCTCGAATCACATCGTATACTTCAGTTGTGAAGACCTCTCTTGCCACATCCACATCTCTTTTTTTATCGGGATTGCTCACAAGCACTTTTTGTATTAATACCGGACAGCCGATCTGGTGCATTAATTTATCCTGATGATCTTGAATAATCTTAACGACACCGCTCCCCACTGTTCCTAATCCTAGTAGTCCAACTCGAATTGCCTTCACCTGAAATTCCACCTTTCTCCGTAAATGTCCTCTCTAAAAAGACATTTGTTAACCTAACGCAGACATTCAATGTACACACATTATAAAGGGGTATCCTCATTTTGACAAGGTAATAAAATAAGAGAATATGAGAATGAAACCGCTTAACATCTATTTATATCAAGATTCTATATTTTCAAAATATTTTTGTAAGAAAAGCTCCCGAAGCCGGGAAGCTTGAGATTACGCCTGAACTGGCGTTTTGGCTTGCTGATCTTGCAGGACAAGCGCAATATTTTCAGCACATAAATGCATCATGTTTTTTCTCGTTTCAACACTTGCACTTCCGATATGAGGAAGCACTGTTACATTTGGTAATGTCGTTAATGGGTGATCTGGGCTGACTGGTTCCTTGCTAAATACATCCAGACCTGCTCCTGCAATTTTTCCTGTCGTGACAGCATCATATAAAGCCTCTTCGTCTACCGTCTGCCCTCTGGAAACGTTGATGAAGTAAGCTGTGCTCTTCATCTGCTCAAATGCTTTCTTATTAAACATTTCTTTCGTTTCAGGCGTTAAAGGCGTCAAACAAACGATGAAATCAGACTGCGTAAGCAGCTCATCAAATGCGGCATAGGTCACACCTAGCTGTGCTTCTGCTTCTGGCTTTCTTGAACGATTATGATAAAGCACATTCATATCAAAACCTTTTGCCCGCTTGGCCAGTGCAGTTCCAATACTGCCCATTCCGACAATCCCTAACGTTTTATGATGCACATCAGCACCAGCTAGAAGAAGCGGTCCCCAGCCTGTCCAGTTCCCATCCTTAATCCAATCACTCGCTTCGACAATTCGTCTTGCTGACGCCATCAAAAGCGCAAAGGCTAAATCAGCCGTCGATTCTGTTAAGACGTCCGGTGTATGACATACCGTGATCCCGTGCTTTTTAGCTGCCTTTAGATCAATATTGTCATAGCCGACCGCGAGATTCGCGACCACTTTTAGATTTGGAGCATTTGATAAAAGTGCCTCATCTACTTGATCTGACAGCATCGTGAGCAGCCCATCTGCTTGAGCCGCTTGTTTTTCTAACTCTTCTCTTGGACACGGCTCATCCTCGCTCGTCCACATGTCAATATGAGCGACTTCTTTTAATGGTGTAAGTGTTGTTTCATCAAGCTTTCTTGTGATATAGACATAAGGTTTCGTCAAGAAGAACACTCCTTTGGTTGATTTCTTTAAGCATAACGAAAAACGCCTCAAGAGAAAAGAGACGTTTCGTCTGTTCACTGAAACTTCAAATCAGCGGATTGATGAATCCATCCAACAGGAGGAATGAGATGCCCACCGCTGCGCATGGCACTCAATTCTTGAAACACCTTGAGAAAATATTCGTAGCGGTTCGCATCATTTAAAACGTAATCTAATCGTTCTTCATAATAAGATTTTTCATTTTCTCCTGACATATAATACCCTTCGACAATTTCAAAATAATGAAGCGGAAACAGAAGACGGCTGTACAGCAGTCGCTTTGAAAACGATGAAAGAGGCGTAACCTGCTCATATTGCTGCAAAAAGGAGAATCCCTCTTCAATTAAATCCTCCTTATGCTGGACAAAGGTTTCTCTTAAATATTCCGCGATATCTCTTGTTGGGTGGTCAAATACCCAGTCAACAGGTAAACGAAGCGGCTGCTCGTGTGGCCAGGTCATACGTGAAAAGCGCTGATGACAAACAGTTCCTGAATCACATTCTTTTGGTTCATCATCAAGCTCTGTATCCACTAAATATTGAATGGCATTTTCCGTTAATCCGAGATAATACGGAAAGGATTCAATGAATTTCTTTTCAAATCGTTCAAGTGGTTTTTGATGCATTTGCTGCATCCAAAAGCCTTCCAGCTGGTCTAACCGTTTTGCCCATAATTCCTTCCAAGCTCCGACACGTTTTGTTTCAGACACCTCATATGGAAACCCTCTCCCCCTGACATGAAAGGCCGCCAGCTCTGATGCGTGCTGAAATGAGCGGCTTGTAACCCGCGGTGCTGCCTTTAATAGAGCGTACAGTTCTTTTCCATGGGTAAAAGTCGGTTTCTCTTCGTTTGTTAATTCAAACACGGCAACGTATGGGTCACCGTCATTCAGTAAATACTGACTGATATGATAAAGCTCTGTGAGTTCTTCTTCTCGCAAATGAGACACGGGAACAATGATGAAGAGAGCTTTCGCCGTTTGAAAGCTCTGATAACTGCCATATGGCATAAATTGACGCACATCAATACCAAATGTGTGATAAATGGTTTCTTTCATGATTTCACCTGCGTTCATAAAATCAGTCTCTTATCATATCGTAGTCGCAGGTTGAGGGATTTATGAATACTATTTACTATCCGAAGCTTTTTCACACGTTGTGGACAAATTACGAGGATTGGGTGAGGAACATGCCGCATCATCATGAGATGAACGAAGTAGAAAAAACAGCAAGACGCCGTTTACAGGAACGAGGCGTAACCATTCAAGATATAGCAGACCTTGTCTTCTTTTTACAGGAAAAATATCATCCTGGCTTAGACATGACAGAGTGCATCCACAATGTGGAACGTGTCATCGCAAAACGTGAAGTCCAAAATGCCATCTTAACAGGCGTTGAACTAGATGTTCTCGCTGAGCAAAAAAAGCTGACAGAACCGCTGCAATCCATTCTTGAAACAGATGAAAGTCTATATGGTGTGGATGAAATTTTATCCTTTGCCATCGTTAATATTTATGGCTCCATCGGCTTTACGAATTACGGATATATCGATAAAGAAAAACCAGGGATTCTCGGGAAACTCAACGATAAATCCTCAGGCGAATGCCACACCTTTTTAGATGACATTGTCGGTGCTATTGCTGCGGCAGCATCAAGCAGACTGGCACATAGTGCGAGAAATGCAGAATAAAACACAAAAGAGGACGTGCGTCTGACGCTTGTCCTCTTTTCATTAAGATAATCGTTCAATCCACTCAGATAATGAATCAATGACATAGGTTGGCTGTTTGTCATATTTCTGAAGCAGCTCTTTTGTCGTGACGCCTGTATGGACAAGCAGTGTATCCATCCCTGCATTCATCCCTGCCATAATATCGGTATCATAATTATCGCCCACCATGAGCGTCTCTGACACATCTGTCCCGAGCACCCGCATGGCCTGTTCCATAATGATAGACTCTGGCTTTCCGATAAATGTTGGCTGCACTGTTGTCGTAACCGTCAGCACAGATGTTAACGATCCATTTCCAGGTAACAGCCCTCTTTCTGTCGGAATGGCAATATCTCCATTTGTTGAAACAAATTGTGCACCTTGACGGATCGCAATGGCTCCTACCGCTAGTTTTTCATATGTAATACCGCGGTCTATTCCAACGACAACGAAATCAGCGTCTTCTTGACCAAACGACAAGCCTTTTTCTTCGATGGCCTGCTGAATGCCTTCTTCTCCGATCACATACACCGAGGCATCTTTCTTTTGTTCTGCGATATAGTTTGCCGTCGCCATACTTGTTGTAAAGACTTGTTCTTCCGTTGCTGGAATATCGAATGAAACCAGTTTCTCTGCTACTTGCTTCGGTGTGCGTGAAGAGTTATTCGTGACAAACAAATAAGAGATGTTCAACTCATTTAACTTGTGAACAAATTGCCCTGCCTCTTCGATCTTTTCTGTTCCTTTATACATCGTCCCGTCTAAATCAATTAAATAGCCTTTGTATTTCATGCTGCTTACAACTCCAATGGTTTATTTAAACGCTGATACTGGTCCAAGCTCCTGCTCCAAGTAAGTGCGAATTCGATTCGGGAAGACTTGCAGCGCCTGTTCTACCTCACTGATGACCTGCAACAAATCGTGATGAACCACTTCTTGGTATTGCTGAACAAGTGTTTTACGGCACGAGACCAGTTTTTTCAGATGAGTGCCTTCTTCTGTCGGTACAACCTTTTCGTCCACAAGAATATCCATGATGTCGTCATAGCTTCCCGGGTCCCGCATGATAAAGCCGTCAATCATATCATTTCCTGTATCAAGAATACATTCGACGAGCAAATGAACAATTCGTTCCAGCGCTTTTTTTTCTAAAGGGCTTGACCATGTTTGATGACTGCGCATCAAATTATATTGCTCCTCAAAAAAACGTAATGTCTCTTCAATCTTCTTTCTGTCTACGAAATACATCATGACGCTCCCCTTTGCGTTATTTTCTAATCCGCTTTAAGACAAAATAGGCACAGCCAAAATTACAGTATTCATAAATGTATTCATCGAGTGTACTGATTTTTGTATCGAATGTGGCCTTTTGGTTTTGGTCATCAAAAAACCCCTTCAGCCTAAGCTGGTTGTAGCCCCAATCCCCCACAATATAATCATACTTATTTAAAATATCTGAGTACCTTGCTTTAAACGCTTCCTCATCAAAGCCGTCTTTGATTTCTCTGACAAGATCAAAGGTAGCATTCTGAATGACGATCATCTTCTCACCTCTTTTTAAACGATCCATCTTTAATGATAATTCATTGGAACAACTCCATCAATTGCTAAAGCATGTTTTTTCCGATTTAGCCGAAGCTAAAGAAAAAAGGAGGTCACATTTATGATGAAACAACTCACAGCCACTATTCTCCTATGCATGCTTTTAGGCGGGTGCGGCTTTCAATCAGGCATGAACCGGCAAGTGGATGAAGATTCTTCCAGCAAGACAATCCGCCTGTCTGATCGTCATGAAGGAAATAATTCCAACATGCCAGAAGCAGATACGAATCGAGCAGGCTATGTTCGTTATCAGCGCCAGCAAGTAACCGATCAAAAGGAAAGAACCCCTGCTTTAAATCGTGAGCACCTTGCCCACGTGATTACAAGTTTAGCCATCCAGCTGCCAAATATAAAGGATGCAGCAACACTTGTCACAGACGAGGATGCCCTCATTGTGTATCGAACAGGCAACAAAAACCGAGATGAATCAGCCGATCAAGTGAAAAAAACAGCGGTTTCTGTTCTCCCTCGTTATTATCATGTGTACGTCTCTGATAACCCAGAGCACTTTCAATCCATTGCCAATTTTTCACGTCTTCAAACCAATTCACGTGATTTCGATCAAATTTTAACAAAAACGATTCAACAAATGAAATACTCTCCTCAAGGCGGAGATATTTCAACGAAAGAAGATGCCAATGGCATGACGAATTCCGATCGGACCATGAGACGAAACGCACCTTACGGCCAAAATTAATACGAGAAAAAACGCCAGAGAGCTCTGGCGTTTTCTTTGTTATGCTTGCGCCTGACGCTTCTTAGACGCTTCGTTTACTTGTTCGTCTGCATGATAAGAAGAACGGACAAGCGGTCCAGCTTCACAGTGGCTAAAGCCTTTTGACATGGCAATTTCCTTCAGCTCTGCAAACTCATCTGGATGGTAGTATTTTTGCACTTTCAAATGCTTTTTCGACGGTTGTAAATACTGACCAATTGCCATGATGTCAACGTTATTGGCAAGAAGATCATCCATAACTTCAATGATTTCTTCCTTCGTTTCACCAAGTCCAATCATAATGCTTGATTTCGTTGGAATGTCAGGCTGCATTTCTTTTGCACGACGCAAGAATTCCAATGAACGATCGTATGTAGCCCGTGCACGAACTCTTGGTGTTAACCTGCGTACTGTTTCAATATTGTGATTTAAAATATCAGGGCGTGTATCCATTAACGTTTTCAAATTATCATAATTGCCACCCATGTCTGAAGGGAGAACTTCAATTGTTGTGAATGGACTTTTTCTTCTAATGGCACGAACAGTTTCAGCAAATACGCCTGCTCCGCCATCTTTTTGGTCATCCCTTGCAACCGCTGTTATAACAGCGTGCTTTAAATTCATCAAAGCCACTGAATCTGCCACGCGTTCTGGCTCTTGCAAGTCTAATTCAGTAGGAAGTCCGGTTTTCACCGCACAGAAACGGCATGCGCGCGTACAAACAGATCCGAGGATCATAAATGTAGCAGTTCTTCTCACTGCCCAGCATTCGTGAATATTCGGACATTTCGCTTCCTCACAAACGGTATGCAGGTTGTTTTCCCGCATCATTTTTTTCAAACCGGTATAGTTTTCATTCGTATTCAGCTTAATTTTAAGCCAGTCCGGTTTTCTTACGTGCTCTTCCTTCTTTGCCAATTCCATCATCTCCATATGAATTCGTTAAAGGTGCATATACAATCATCTTCCTGCTATATACGATGGATGCAGCTGTTGCCGCAAAAAATTGAATCTTCGGCCTAAGGCCTTTTCTTTAGACACTTTAACATAGTACAGATTGAACAACAAGGGAATGAGCTGCAAAAATACCCAAAAGACTCCTAAAATAACAGAAGAAAATTACTAACATTTTCTTCTTATGAAATAACGTGATCAAACCACACTAAACGGTAGAAGAGATGTTCGAAGAAAGGAGATGGACGTTTGTGAAAGTGGTTTTAGCGATCATCATCGCTCTTTCAATGATTCCCGCATCAGTCCATGCACAAGGGGCAAACAAACAGCCAGATGAATTAAAACAGCGAATGGCACTGTATGAAAAGATCGCCATCACCACACAGGTCCCGTGGTATGTACTTGCTTCGGTTGATCAGTATGAACACAATATACGCAAAAGCAGAAGAGATTTACCAAAACAAACAGGTGTGATTGGTATCTACATTCCCCGGGAAATGTGGATAGGACCAGAAAACCCCAATAAGCAGGATACCTCTCCATTAAGCATTAAAGTGTTCGACGGTATTGGGCTTGATGGTAATGGGGATGGAAAAGCAGAAATCGATAACGATGAAGATGTCCTGTTCACGTTTGCTCAATACTTGCTCCATTACGGCAGCAGCATCGACCAATTAAAAATCGCGCTGTGGGATTATTACGGACGTGATCAAACCGTTGGAATCATTTCATCTTTTATGAAGCTCTATAAGCATTACGGCCATCTTGACCTTGGAAAGCACGCGTTTCCTCTTCCGGTTGGCGCTGACTACAGCTACAGGAGTACATGGGGTGATGCGAGAGGCTTTGGAGGCAGAAGAATTCATGAAGGCACTGATCTTTTTGCTCATTACGGTCTTCCTGTTCGTGCGACATCGTACGGCGTGATTGAAATGAAAGGCTGGAATCGCTTTGGCGGCTGGCGGATCGGCATTCGAGATATTCATAATCATTATCATTATTTTGCCCACTTAAATGGCTTTGCAAAAGGACTCAAAGCTGGGCAGATTGTAGAACCTGGTCAAGTCATCGGATCAGTCGGAAGCTCCGGTTACGGTCCACCTGGCACAGCAGGAAAATTCCCGCCACACCTTCATTACGGCATGTATAAAGACAATGGACGAACTGAATGGTCGTTTGATCCTTACCCTCATTTAAGGGCATGGGAAAGAGCCGAGCGGAAACGTCGATAAATAAAAGGAGAAGTTTAGCGATACCGCTGGCTTCTCCTTTTAATATGTATCAACATTATCACTTGTCTACTGTTACTGCTTATGCTTTTCTTTCAATCCTAAAACTAAAAAAAGAATACCCATGATGAAAAAAAGGAGATACACAACTGTTACTTCAAGTGGAATCATGTCAAACATCCCTCTAAATAAGTCGACACTCAAACTGTCACTCCCAGCTAATAATATCGATGCTGACATATATTTAGCACTAAATACAATGGCAAATACTAAAAAACAAAACCCGCTTACATGAATTTTCTTCATATCAATCAAATCCTCCTCTCACTTTCTTAACAGACGATCGTGAAAAATCAGCCTTCAGGATAGCTACACTATTCAAAAAGGAAAACAATGAACATTTATCATGGCACGTGATTCGTATGGAATCAAGTGGTTAATTAGGATAAGATGAACAGATCACATAAAAAAGTCTAAGCATCGCAGCCAATGAATAATTACTTCACAAAGAGTTAGGGGGTTGTTTTTTTGAAAAGAGGAATGACCTTTACCATTCCAAATGAATACGGAGTCTTCCTTGGAGAAGTGCTAAAACCGATCGACATCACCAAATTCAGCTGGCGAATCGATACCGAAGACTCGAATATACTAGTTGATGGCGAAAAAGATGAAGAACTTTTTCCTGAAGGTAAAACAGAAATGGACGGTATAAAACTCAAACACCTCATTGAAAACAAGACGTATTATATGATTTTCGCCGATTTACAAGCATATCCAAAAGGGACATTGTCTCATATTAAGACCTATGAAGAATTTATTGAAAGCCTATGCGAGCTTTGGCCGATTGCTCCTATGTCACGATCTATTGCAAAAATAAGGGAACACTCGAATGGCTATACAAAAATGCAGTGGAATGTGGATTTGAAGACGTGACCTATATCACCGATGAAAATGATGCAAGGACAAGACTGTCTGTTTCGTAACAATAAAACGTGCATCACAAAAACACTATATGCAATGACAGCGTATGAAAAAAACAGCCCAATTCGTCCATTGGGCTGTTATTCTTTCTTCTCCTTTTTTTCTGGCAGAACAATCGATGGAGCGCCTGAATTTGTTCCGCTGCCATTATAATAATCTGGGACGTCTCCTTGAACGGCTTGGATGGAGACAGGCACGGAATTTTTGACGACGATGGTTTCTGAGGCGAATGGGATGATGACTCTCACCTTCACCTCAATGAGCACACTAATATCAATCAAGGCATTGTTAATGCCATATGGCTTGATGTTTTTTTCAACGTCTGTATGCGGGTCACCAATAACACTAAATCGTACAGGTACTTTTGGTCCTAGGTTGGCGATAAGTGCATTTCCGGACGCTTGCCCAAGCGGAATGTTATATATAATGCCGTCATGTCCATCTGTTTGATCCTTTAATGCTTCTTTTGCCTCTTTTTGAAAATTCCCCTTTTCAATGTCCTCTAGATTTTTTTGAAGGTGACGTGACAGGTCAGCCATTGCTTTCGATGTTGCTTGCGCATTGAAGTCGATAGTTGTCACTTTTCCGTTCTCACTTGTATTCATCACAACCATATCTTTCATATTCTCCTGATCATCTGCAAAATCTTGAACAGAATATTGGATGAGATGATTGGCAATTCGTTCTGTTTCTAGTTCAGCAATGTGAATCAACGTTGGTTTAATGGAACGATTGATGAAGAATAGGCTAATGACAGTTGAGAGCACAAAAAATAATACGGCAAGCAGCATGACGTAACGAAATGGCAGAGGGCCCTTTTTATAGGGGCGATAACGGCGGTTCAATCTCAATAAAAAATCCCCCCTTCTCCATTACAAGTGTATGCAGACAGGCGGGGGGATAGGAATCATCTGTACATTTTATTTCACCATTTTTAATAATGCATCTCTTCCAATTGTGCCAGCATGAATGCCGAGTGACTCAGCGGCATATGTCACAGATTCTAAAGGTGCATCCAGCAATTGCTCGATGGTTCTTACACCGACTGCTCTTCCTGCGATGATTCCTCTATCTGCAAGCTTTTCATTTAGGAGCCCGACATCAAGTGCACCGCACATAATATAACCATGCTCATTTGTCACTGCCATGAAATTGGTCTTTGGCAGTTTGACGGTGACGGCTGTAAAGGAATGGCCATCAATTGTAATAGGTGTTAAATTCACCATATCCCTTCACTCCCTTCAACACAATCTATGTGAAGGGAGGGCAAGTGTTGTTAGGCTGGAGCGGATTTCACTTTGCGTCCTTCAATCGCCAGCTCAGGACATCACGCAAAAATTCCGGCATGAAATATTCGATGTGTTCATGGTCACGTATATGAGGAAAAAGAGAGCCAAGTGTATACATATCCACTGTGCCAACCGTATAGGAATCATCTTCTTTGACGAGTTGATCGTTTACATAGACCTCTTTTACTCGTTTGGTTTCGCCCTCTTCTAATGAATAAGTCAAACCGCTGTATAGCATTTTCCCCATCAGTTCGCCTCTAAAGCCAAAGCCTTTGATGCGTAGCTGTTCCATTTTTTCTTCACAGCCACGAGACACTGTTTCGATCAATTGCTTCCCAGTAAGTGTCACCCTGATTGGATTAATTGGATGCGGACATATCCGGTGAATGTCCTCTCTTGTGACGATGCCAGCCTCTAATGAATCAAGCACCATCCCTGCATTCATCATGCCGATATCTGCCTCGCACCATTCTTTAATGGCATCTGTTAAAAGCTGCGGAAGCTGGGAGTCATCAAACCACTTTGTTTCGAGCTTTGATTCAATGGATGTCACTTTTTCCTGCATGAGTGACTTCGCTCTTCTTTCTGCTTTCTGTAAAGTCGTGATCGCTTCATCGGATTCACTGATCAGCTGGTCGACTGATTGCACCGTCGCTTTTTTCTCGATGAGCTCGCAACTCGCTGTGTCAATGGTCAGCTCGACACAGCCAATATAATGCCCATACTTTTCAGCACATGCAAGAAGAACACCATTATCCATCTCGCCCTGTTCTAAAAGATGATGCGTATGTGAGCCTAAGATGATGTCGATTTCCGGGAAGTCATGGGCTACCTCTCGATCATGGATGATGCCTAGATGGGAAAGAAGAACAATGACATCGGCTTGTCCCTTCATTTCTTGCAGCATCTCCCGTATGCTCTCAAATGGGTCTGTAATGTCCCAGCCCAGCTTTTCATAGACAGGTGTATACGCAATGGTCACCCCTAAGATGGCGATTTTCAGTCCATTCTTCAATGTGATCACTTCATAAGGCTTTGCCCACGATGGTCTTTTGCCTTTTTCAAATAAATTAGATAAAATCACCGGGAATTGCGCGTCTTTGTACAATTGGTCGAGCTGCTCATGAGGCAACGTAATGCCTTCATTATTACCAATTGTGACGCCATCATAGCCAAGCTGATTGAGGAGTTTGACATTCACTTTTCCATAATCCGCTTCTGATACAAGGTTTACTCGATCCATATGATCGCCAATATCAAATAAGAGCATCTGATCGTGAACTTGACGCTTTTCTTCAATATAAGCTGCGATTTTTGGCCAATTTTCAAAGTGGCTGTGCAAGTCGTTTGTATGATATAACCATAGCTTCTGCAGCATGTTGATCTCTCCCTCAAGTTGTCACTGAACCGTCTCGTTCAAGTTGAAAGCCGCAGCTCTCGTTTAACTAAATAAATCTAACTGCTTCGGGGATAAGCTTGAATACGTCAAATCCAGCAAATCAATCATTTGCTGGCCATTCGTCGCCGCATCTCCGCCTGAGTTATTATTAAATACGACATATACATCTTTCGACTGCTGATGCAGGATGTCGAGGTTCTTTTTCCATTCCTTTAGTTCAGCTTCATTATATAAATATAAGTAACGAACTTCACGCCAGTTCTCATGATCTGCCGGGTGAAGCCAGCCTTGTTTATTTCTTCCGTGGAAACGGACCAATGTTTTGTCACGGTGTGTGGCTTTTATGACTGGCGGTATAGACCCTTCTCCGACTTGCGGTTCATCACAGACGGAATGAATCCACCCTTCTTTCTCCATAAAGGATAAGGTTTGTTCATAAAACTCGTCTGAAAACCAAGTTCGGTTTCGGAATTCGAGTGCACAAGGAATGTCCCCCATCTTCTCCTTACACCATCTTAAATAGTGGACGTGCTCCTTTTTGCAATCAAACCATGGTGGAAATTGAAACAGAACCATCGCCAGTTTCCCTGCTCGAATGAGAGGAGTCAGTGAAAGAATAAAGGCATCAAACATTTCTTCCTTTGAAGCAAACGGGATCTCGCCTCTTTGATGCCCGGTCATTCCTTGATATGCTTTCACGACAAATTGAAAGGCGTCTGGCGTATCTTTTATCCATTTTTCATGGTTGCGCTCAGGCTGAACAGCATAAAAGCTTGCATCCAGTTCCACAATGGGAAACGTTGATGCGTAGTGAAACAGCTTTTGAGAGCTGCCGATTCTCGGCGGGTACAGACTGTCATGATCGCCCCAGCCAGTTAATCCGATATAAATCATCTATCTCACCTCTTGCCACTTGCTTGTCTAAACGGATTTTCCCATTGAAAGTCTTTGTTTCTTGGGATACCCATCTTTCTGAAAGAAATTCTTCTGTCTACAACATATCATATTTACCCATTTTTCTGAATGAAGATGACTGATGTGATGTTGCCCTGCCATCTTTTTTGTGATATTACATCACAACTTTCTATCTAAATTGAATGGAGCTGATAACATAACATTTATATCAGAGACTTTGACAGCGATTGTCCATTTTTTTATTCATCTTCACCAAAGGCTTCAGCTCTAAAAAAGGAGAATGAGTGGATATGAACATTGTCGATCATCATGTTGAAGCATTGCAAAAAGTGGCCCAAAGAATTCATCAGCCTGTCTATTTGATCAATCAGTATGGACGTATTCTTTTCACCTCACCCCAAGGTATGACAAATCCAGATTGGATACAAATGCTCCGCTTGCTTCACAGTACGCAGCAGCAATATTTTTCTATGGTTCATTCAAAAGAGAGCCTTTCTGTTTTTCCTATCTATATAAACGAACAAGCTTATGATTATTTAGTCGTTCCCGCCTTCATTCATCCTCAAGACGACATGGGGCTGCATTTGATAATTGAACAAGCTGTAAATGCCATGTCCATTTCACGCATCAAACAACATGCTATCAAGCAATCGACAGAGCGAGCCAAAAATGAATGGTTTCGCAAATGGATGGAGGGAACGATTTCCTCAGAGCAAGATGTCGCCTGCCTGGCACGCATGTTTGGATTAAACACAACGATTCCCTATCTATGTATCGTCTGTCAGCTTGATCAGAGCAGTCATTTCTCTTGTTTCCTTAAGCAGCAAACCCTTGTAGAGGATGTGTTTGCTTTACTTGAAAGCACCCTTTCGCACTGTCCATTTCCCGCCTTTCTTTTTGTCAAAGGAGATATCGGCATCTTCCTTATAGAAGAGACTGGCGGCTGGCAGGCAATGAACAAATCGATCTGCTCTTTTTTAAAACAAATGCAGATCCTTATTAAACAACATGTGAATGCCACCATTTCCTTTGGTGTGAGCTTAAGCGGTTATCTCATCACCGATCTGCCAAAAGGATTCAGTGAAGCTGCCCATGCTCTGCAATCAGGCCAGCTTTCATTACGAGCTGAATATATTCAGTTCTATCAAGCAAAAGATGTGTCAGATTTACTGAAGCTCATCCCACCAAAAGATTTAACAACATTCTATGAGCGGTATCTCCACCCATTATATGAACAACCACAAGTCGATCCAAACCTTCTCCACACCTTATCTGTTTATGTCGAAACACATTGCCACATTTCAGAAACAGCCAAGCGTTTATCTGTTCATCGCAACACCGTGATATATCGACTGGAGAAATGTGAAGAACTGCTTCAGATCAGCCTAAAAGATCCTGACGCAACATTGCGCTTGCGCTTAGCTTTGCGTATTCAAAAGCACCTTTCATCCGATTCGGATTGAATCTTTTTTTCTTACGTCTCATATATTTTGGAGGAGAAATGTGAATGACAAGGAGTGGTGTCAAATGGATGAGGAAATTCGTCACATCCCGCAACCGATTCGAGACGATGGAGCCGGCGCAACCGATTTAGGCCCGCGAGACGTTCTGCGCGATATGGAGAACCCAGATATGTTCGTTCCCCCTAAAACGGATGCGGGGACGATTCCTAATTTAAAATTTTCATATTCTGATACACATATGCACTTGAATCATGGCGGCTGGTCGAGAGAAATTACCGAGCGAGAGCTGCCTGTTTCAACAACGATTGCTGGTGTAAACATGCGGCTTACGCGCGGAGGTGTTCGTGAGCTTCATTGGCATAAGCAGGCGGAATGGGCATATATGATTTTAGGCAAAGCCCGGATCACATCTGTAGATGCAGAAGGACGGAATATGATCGCTGATGTAGAAGAAGGAGACTTGTGGTATTTCCCGCCCGGTATTCCGCACTCCATTCAAGGTCTTGAGGATGGCTGTGAGTTTCTCCTTGTGTTTGATGATGGTGCTTTTTCTGAATTTGATACGTTCACCATCACAGACTGGTTTGCTCATACACCAAAAGACATTCTTTCTGCTAATTTCGGCGTGCCAATCAAGCTGTTTGACCGCATTCCACATAAACAGCGCTATATGTTTCAAGGCTCTTCACCGGCATCTATTGAAAGCCAAACAGTCTCTGATCCATACGGCGGCATCAAACCGCCATTTACCCACCAGCTCCTTCGTCAAAAACCAATCGTGACCTCTGGTGGAACCGTGCGAATCGTCGACTCACGCAATTTTCCAGTATCTAAAACCATTGCTGCTGCACTTGTGGAGGTAAAACCTGGCGGGATGAGAGAAATGCACTGGCACCCGAATAATGATGAGTGGCAATTCTATTTAACCGGTACAGCCAAAATGACGGTTTTTGGGGCAGGCGGGACAGCTCGCACTTTTAATTACAGAGCAGGTGATGTTGGTTATGTTCCTTTCGGGATGGGGCATTACATACAAAATATCGGGCAAACGAGCCTTTGGTTTCTAGAAATGTTTAAAAGCGATCGATTTGCTGATATTTCATTGAACCAATGGATGGCCTTAACCCCTCCTCAATTAGTGAAGGAGCATTTGCATGTAGACGATGCATTGATTCATGCGTTGCATAAAGAAAAATCACCAGTTGTGAAGTATGAGCGATGACGAAAAAAACCGATCCATTTGTGCTGATCGGTTTTTTCTATGCTGTCATTACGATACGGCATGGGAATGTTGCTGCGCTTTTTTCGCCCATAAAATAGAAGCAATGAAACTCATACAAAGCACCAGCGTTCCAAACATAAATGGCAGCTCAATATTCACATCAAATAAAATACCCGCAAGACTTGGCCCGACGATATTCGCAAGGCTCATAAAGGAGGTATTGAGGCCGCCTGCTACCCCCTGCTGATTCCCTGCCATTTTAGAAAGTAATGTATTAAGAGCTGGACGAACAAACGAGGTGGCTGATAAAAATAAAATGGAGCCCGTAAAAATGAGCCAAAAGGAAGGAGCAAAGCGGCAGGCGATCAGCATAAACGCCGCAGCTAAAAGGGCATAACGGACGACACGCATTTCGCCAAATCGTTTCACAAAGGTATTTACTAAAGCACCTTGAACGATGACACCCGCAAGTCCAGCTACTGTAATGACAAATGCAATATCCTTCGGTGTAAAGCCATGTTTTTGGTCCACATATAAGCCAAAGATCGATTCAAAATGAATGATTCCGAAATTCAAAACAAAGGCCAAGATAAACAAAAAACCGTATGGTGTTTTTAAAGCCTGAATCATCTGCGTAAAAGGATTGAAATGAAGCTCTTTATTCAATCGTGCTTCTTCCTGCTTTTCCTTTGTTAAAGTTTCAGGTAAGAACAAGAAAGACAACAGCGTCGACAGGGCTGCAAAGGAACCAGCGATGAGGAAAGGAAAAGCAATCCCAAACTCAACCAAATAACCCCCAACACCCGGTCCAATGACAAAGCCTAACGTCATTGCTGCACTAAATAGCCCCATTCCTTTCCCTCGATCCTTTTCACTTGTGATATCAGCAATGTAGGCAAACATGGCGGGCATCAGCAGCGCACCAGCAGCTCCGCCTAAAAACCGAGACACAAACAGCATCCAAAGCTGATCGGCAAATGCAAAAATAAATTGAGCTACCGTAAAGCCGGCAATCCCGGCAATAATCAATTTTCTGCGTCCAAATCGATCAGTCAGCGCTCCGGCGACGGGTGATAAAGCAAATTGTGTGAGGCCAGTTGCAGCAACGAGGAAACCAAGTGTTTTCCCAGTTGCGCCAAAGGCTTCAATATAACTTGGCATGACAGGAACGATCAGACCAAATCCAAGCATGGCAATAAAAATATTGAGCATCAAAATGTACAATCTGCCCATTTTTTTCATATTAAAACCTCTTTCTTCAAAATAAATGAAAATGATGACAAAAATGATAAGAACTTCTTCAGTATAGCGATATCGCTCTCTATAAGTCTAGTTTTTCAAAAAACAGCGTTTTTTCCCAAATAAAAAATACCCGCTGGTGGCGAGTATTTTGAGTATCCCTTTTTTATTCAGCTTGTTCATAGATGGAAAGAGCCGCCTGTAACCCGGCGCCACAATTGATGGCTGCTCCGTACTTCATCAAGATGGCTTCAAGGCCTGCTAAAACAAATAGAATATTTTCCTTTCGGCAGCTATAGCCCATTGAGCCAATTCTCCATATCCGTCCTGCAAGCGGCCCAAATGAACTCGCAATTTCAATTCCAAAATGATGAAGAAGATCAGCCCGGACCGCTTCTCCGTCGATATCACTTGGAATGACGATACACGTCACGACCGGCATTTTGCAGTCTGGATCACCAAATAATTCAAGTCCCATCGCTTCAAGTCCTGCCATTAAAGCCTTTTCATGAAACAAGTGGCGCTGAAAACGTTCCTCCAGACCTTCCTCTAGCACAAGTCGAACCCCTTCTCTCAGTGCATAAAGCATCGTTGTCGCTTCTGTATGATGATTTAACCGCCTCGGGCTCCAATAATCTTGCAGCTGGCTTAGATCAAAGTAATTGCTTTTGATTGGAGAAATGTCTACCTGTTTTTGCAGTTCGTCCTGTGTTGCAATCCCTTTTTCGACTTTCTTTCTCAATTGTACGACGTCTGCCACTCGTTCATTATATGTGATCGGTGACATCCCTGATGGAACAGACAAGCATTTCTGCGAGCCCCCAATTGCCGCATCGATTTTCCATTCGTCTACCTTGACCTCGACTCCACCAATTGTCGCCACAGCGTCTACAATAAAAAGCGCATCAAGCGCTCGGCATGCTTCACCAATTTTCTCAAGCGGCTGTAATCTTCCGGTAGATGTTTCACCATGAACCATCGCAACAATTTTCGGCTTGACTTGATGCATCTCTACGATGATGTCGTCTTGCTTAAAAACCGTTCCCCATTCACATTCCATTGTATGTACCTCAGCACCATAGCGCTGTCCAATTTCAATCAGCAAATGACCGAAGCGTCCAAAGACCGGAACGAGCATCACATCTCCGGGCTCGATCACACTGGCAAGCACAGCTTCAAGCCCTGAGCGGGACGTCCCATCAATTGGATAAGCCCATTCATTTTCTGTTTGAAAAAGTGATCGTAATAAGGTCATCGTTTCATTCATGATCTCTGTAAATGCAGGATCAAATTGACCAAGAATTGGTGTACTCATCACCCGAAGGACTCTTGGATCTACTTCGACAGGTCCTGGTGTCATAATGGTTCTAGTAGGTGTGTGTAGTTCTTTCATGTTATCCATCCTCTCCCTTGCTGTGTCCATCCTTATATGCCCACTTATACAGCAATGCTGATAAAATAGCAATCTCTTTTCTTACGAATTGATTACATAAAATTTACGATAAATCCATTTATTTCTTTATGGCAATATGATAGAAATAAAGAGTATACATTCCCTATGAAGGAGGAAATAGAATGAAAAGATCTTTATTTGGAACTGTGGCCGCCGGAATCATGATTTTCGGTACATTTGCCGCTCCGCTGCCTCCCGCTGCAAGTGCTCAAGGCTTTACTCTGAATGAACCGAGTCAAACCATCACCTTTTCCCCGTTACAGCTTCAAACCGAAACATCTGCTCAACATGCGAAAACAACCGCTTCAAGTCAAATTGATTCCTATTACCAATCTGCTGCTGGCAAATCTGGGCCTGCTCTTAAGAAAGCATTACACGATATTATTGATGATCATACGCAGCTATCCTACAGCCAGGTTTGGGATGCATTAAAGAAAACGGATGAAGATCCAAAAAATCCAAGCAATGTGCTTCTGCTCTATAGCGGTATCTCCAGGTCAAAGCAAGCAAATGGAGGAAACGTGGGACAGTGGAACCGGGAGCATGTGTGGGCTAAATCTCACGGCAATTTTGGGACGAGCCAAGGACCTGGTACAGATCTCCATCACCTTCGGGCAACAGACGTACAAACGAATAGCACACGAGGTAATTTAGATTTTGATATAGGCGGAAATGAATACAAGGGAGCGCCGGGCAACTTCTACGACAGCGACTCATTTGAACCTCATAGCCGGGTGAAAGGAGATGTAGCAAGAATGCTCTTTTATATGGCCGTCCGATATGAAGGCGATGACCGCTTCCCAGATTTAGAATTAAACAACAAAGTGAATAATGGAAGCGCCCCTCTTCACGGCAAAATGTCTGTCCTATTGAAATGGCACAAGCAAGATCCAGTCGATCAAATCGAACGGAATCGTAACGAAATCATCTATCAAACGTACCAGCACAATCGCAATCCTTTTATTGATCACCCTGAATGGGTAAGCGATATTTGGGAATAAAAAAGAGAGGCACTGCTATGAGCAAGCAGTGCCTTTCTTTTTTTCAAGCGGACAGACGAGACAATAATCAAGGCTCTCTGATTTTTTCTCAAGCTTATAATACATACAGCAAGTCTTTCGATTTGATGTGTCTAGCAAACTTTCATCTAAATTTAAGCTGTGCTGAAAAGGATTTTGCTTCGCTCCGAAAAGATCACCCGATGCCTTCTTCAGAAACAAATAATCCTCCCGTACGCGCTCTTTCATTTTAGGCTCTTCCGTTTCTCGCATCATGCTACGGTAAAGAGAATTGATACGTACCGCTACATTTTCCCATAAAATTGAATACGGAAGTCTTGAAGTACGTTTCAATACATCTAAAAGAGGTGTGACACACTGCGTAAATAGCATGCGGACGACCTGCTCTCTCCACTCATGACGATCTCCTTCTGACTGAACAAATGAACAGAGCGTTTCATCTAGCTCAATTTTACGATCTTCTCTAAAGACACACGCCTCTGGTGAAAACCGGTAGACAGCATCATACATCGTCATCAAGTACAAAGTAGAACTAACAGCTAAATAGGCATAGCGTTTTGAAAACATGGACGCCGCCACTGCTATATTCGGTGCATGCATCGCTTCCTTTTCAGCTTCTAATAAACGTCTGATAGATGCTTCTGAAAAAAGCGCAGCAAGTGTGCGATCAGATGTCATTGGTCCATTTGTGATGTGTACCCCGAAATCAAGTAATTCTCTCTCAACCCACTCTGGCTTCATATCAAAACCCCCATCTTTCGTTTAACGATTTCGCTGTTGATATAACAAATAAATAAAGAACGGTGCGCCGATTGCAGCCGTAAACACACCTGCCGGGACATCTAACGGGAGAAAAGCCGTTCTCGCAACTAAGTCTGCCAGCATCACGAGAATACTTCCAACAAGCGCAGATGCTGGAACAAGCGCAATAAAGGAACGACCGATGATCATCCTTGCAACATGCGGCGCCATCAGTCCGACAAATTCAATACCGCCTGCGAAGGCAACGGCAATACCGGCTAATGTCACACTCATCAGTAGAAAGAATAACCGCTTCGCCTGAACCTTGACCCCGAGACCTGTTGCAAGATCATCTCCAAGCTCCTTCACATTCATCGTTCTTGCCAGCACCATGACAATCGGTAAAATCATCAATACCCAAGGAAGCATTGCGATGACGTCCTTCATTGTAGAACCATATAAACTGCCCGTCAGCCAGATGTATGACTTGGTCGTGGTCATCGTATCGCTGAGCACAAGAGTAAACGTCACACACGCCTTCATAATGGCGGAAATCCCAATCCCCATCAAGACGAGCGTGATCGGCTTGACGCCTTTTTTCCATGAAAGCAAATAAATCAGGCATGATACCGCAAAAGCGCCTGCAATGGCCCACAACGACTGATAAGCAATAGGCACAGTGCCCATCCAAAAGACGATGAACATAATGGCGCCAAACGACGCACCGCTCGTAATTCCTATGATGTCAGGCGATGCAAGCGGATTTCGAATGAGACCTTGTAAAATAAGCCCCGATACCGCAAGTGCCGCTCCCACTAAAACCGCAAGCAGGGTCCTTGGAATCCTCAACGTATTTAATACAAACGTATTTCCCTCGCCTTGTCCGAAGATATGTAGCAGCACATCAGCAGGCGGAATAAACCGGCTGCCCATACAAAGGCTCAGAATAAATAAACCAAAGGCAATGCCTGTCAATAATAGTAAAATTAAAAACGTCCGCTTTGAAAATTGAAATGAAATGCGTCCGCCCTTTGAACGCACTGTGTATGTTTTAGCCACCTGTCTTCAACCCCTTGCGCACGAGATAAACAAATAGAGGCGCTCCTGCTACCGCCGTCATGACACCAATCGGTACTTCCTGCGGCATGATCAGAAAACGAGCGGCAAGGTCTGCGACAAGTAAAAGCGACGCCCCTACAACGGCACAATACGGCAGTACCCAGCGGTGGTCAGGTCCAACGAGCTTTTTCACAATATGCGGCACAAGAAAACCAACAAATCCAATGGATCCTGCAACAGCGACGGAACCTCCTGCTAAAAAGACGACAAGTACCCCCATCGTCATCTTCAAAAGAAGCGTACGCTGGCCAAGCCCTTTCGCAATATCATCACCCGATAAAAGGACATTGATCGAGCGACCAAGAAGCAGCGCCACCACAGTCGCCCCAAGAATATAAGGCAGCACTGGCAGCAGCATATCTATACTTCTTCCTGACACTGAACCAGCCATCCAGAACAGGATGCTTTGAATGGACTGTTCATTCACGATTAAAAGTCCTTGAGTAAAGGACGCAAACAGAGCAGATATCGCAGCACCTGCGAGTACAATTTTGACCGGTGTCAGTCCGTCTCTTCCAATGGAGCCTAGAAGAAAGACGAGCATACCTGCAATGGCAGCGCCTAAAAAGGCCGTCCACATATAACCTGTTAACGACTCAGTAGAAAAGAAAACAATCGAAATCACAATAAAAAAGAGTCCACCTGCATTAATACCTAAAAGATCTGGTGCAGCCAGCGGATTTCTCGTCAATGCCTGCATGAGTGCACCTGAAATCGCTAGACTTGATCCAACAACCGTCGCAATTAAAGCTCTTGATAATCTGGATGTCATGACAATCACACTGTTTGGATCTGACTCATCAAACTGAAGAAACGCATGGATGGTGGCTTTGAGGGAAATTGAGGTTTGCCCAAGAGAAATACTGAGCATAAAAAAGACCAACATCAACACGATGAATCCAGCAAATAGCAGTGCCTTGCTCGAATCCTTTTTTAATAAACTTCTCATCTGATTCCCGCTTTCAATCTGTTATGGAAAAAGGAGAAAATGGTTTTTCACATTTTCTCCTCTGCTACACTTATTTATCAAGCCCTAGACGATCATAAATATCATCAAGCATCATGTTTGCAGCGGTGATACCGCCAGCCATGTTCCAAGTGATTTCATCCACTTTATGCACTTGTTTCGCTTTCACTGCATCAAGCTGCTTCCATAAAGGATGACTTGTCCACTCTTTATATGCTTTTTCAACTGCTTTATCCTGATCATCCATGAAGTAATAGATCACATCTGCATCCATTTGTGGAATGCTCTCTTTGTCTGTAAGTGTAATGATATCTTGCTTTTTATCTTTGACATTTTTTGGACCTTCAAAGCCTAGCTCTGTTAAAATTGAACCTGCAAACCCAGTTTGATAGATTCTTGCATGATCTGCACGGAAGTTCACCACAGACACACTCATTGGCCAGTTTTTAATGTCTTTCTTTGCCTTTTCTTTGAAATCAGCGACACGGTCATCCCACTTCGTCAGCAATTCTTTTGATTTATCTTGCTGATCTAGCGCTTCACCCATTAACTTTACTGTATCTTTAAAAGTATACACTGTGTCAGTTGCAACAGTTGGCGCGATTTCTTTCAGCTGATCAAATATTTCTTCGTGGCGAATCTTTGATGCAAAGATGACATCTGGTTTCAGCTTTTCAATTTCTTCTAAGTTTGGTTGTGTTTCCTGCCCAACAATTTTGACACCCTTTAAATCATCTCTTAAATATTTATACGTAGGTGCTTCAAGCCAAGATTCTACAACACCCACTGGTTTAATGCCCATAGCGACGGCTGCATCAGTTGCTCCTTGATACAACGTCACCACACGTTTAGGCGATCCTTTAATTTCAGTTGAACCGATAGCGCTTTCAACGGTTCTTGTTTTCTCATTACTATCTGACTTGCCTTCGCTGCTATTACTGCCACAAGCCGCAAGTAATATGATGGAGAGCACAACTAATAGCGACCAAAAAGATTTTTTGAACATGTACCTCACCTATCCATTCTATATGTAGTCATATCGTTTGATAACGATTCTCATTATCACACTATGATTTTATCATAGAAAAGGATGGTGTCAATGTAAATTTTTAAGAAAAAGGTAGAGTGTTGACTAGTTGTTCAGGTTAATTGGAACTTTTCCACATTTGGATTGTATGCCCAATCTTTTTTCCTGATTCTAGTAAAATGGACAAATGAGTATGGTTTTCTATCACTTGGTAAACAGATTGATTTTTCACCTGCTGATTTGGAAGCGCCAGATATGGATGAAATTTGTCTACGTCGTATAACTCATCCTCGCTTCCAACAAACATGCCATAAGGCTGATCCAGCCTTGCAAATTGTTTTTGAGGTGCAGATGGCGTTAAGGCAAGAGACATATTGATGGTAATGCATGTTAAAAGAAGTGGATCTTGTGCAATCACCCATGCTGGGTAGTGAAATCGTACAGCTTCTGAATGCCCCATCAGCCTTCCTTTTGTCATCGCAGATAGCACAAATTTCCAAACTTGAACTGTGGCAAAAGGGACTTGATTAGACTTCGCTGTGTCAGATTTGTAGCCAAATTCAGGAGCAATAAAAAAGTAACCGTCTACTTTTCTTTTTTCACCCCAAGATAGATATTGAAGCAGCAATCCAGCTCCAGAGGAATGACCACAAAGATAAAGTGCTCCTTCGTGCTGCTGTTTGATGACATCCACAACTTGCGAAATATCTTGCCATACGTCAGTGACTTTGGGTGTATCTCCCTTTTTTCCTCCAGAATGTCCGTGACCTCTCAAATCCAGCAAAAACACATTCACGTGAAAATCATGCTGCAATGTATAGGCAATATGCTCATAACCAGCCAAGCTGTGAGCGCCTCCGCCATGAATGATGATCACATTGGTCTGCGTGTTTGTTTCTGATAAAAACGGATAATAAGCAAGACGTATGCCGTCATGTGATTGAATGAACTGTCTTTCTGGAATAGCTACAGGAGCTGCTTCCTGCATACTTGTAAATGAGAACGGTTCTGTTTCGTTCATAATTAACTTTTGATCCTCCAATTAGAAACGAGAATGGCTAGAGCATTGCTGGCCATCCTCATGTTCGCATCCTATTTTGTCATATCCCTCAAAGGGAACGTCTTACTCTCAATAATAGCGACAATTTGTTTTAACGCTTGGTTCGCTTCGGGAATAGGGAAGACAGGAAAGACGTGATTCATTTTTGGGTATTCGATATAGTTGATGGGAACACCCTGCTTGTCTGCCATCTCTTTAAATTTCCGGGCATCTGGGAGAAAGAATTCATGAGTGCCAATAAAAACAGAAATTCGTCCTAACGATTTGATTTCTCCATAGATCGGGCTGATCAAATGATGTGTTTCATCTGTATCACCTGCATAGGCTTTGCCCGATTCGATCAGTAAATCTAGGTTGAGCATTGGCTCTTTTGGAACCATTTTAGCGATATCAGGATGACTTAATGTCACATCAAGCCATGGTGATAATAGAATCATGTTTCCAGGCTGCGGGAGACCTTTTTTTGCTAAGTATTGAGCAAAGGCGAGCGATAAACCGCCGCCAGCAGAATCACCCATGATGACGATTTTTTCTGGTGTTCCTTTTTCTAAAAGAGCTTGGTAAACTGGGAGAACACTCTCGATTGCATCCATATACTGATGATTCGGTGCTTTAGGATAAACTGGCACATACACCGTACTATTTAATTGCTTCGTCAATCGATCCAAGAAACGCCAATGCCATACGAGCGGCTGCTCAATATAGCCTCCTCCATGTAAAAATAGCACCTGATGATCATCTGGCTGCACATCTGATTTCAACATGTACGTATCGACTGAAAACGTGCTGCTTTTGGTGATGTGATATTTCTTTTTCAACTTCTCAGGCAGCACATAAGGTAATTGATTCGCCATTCTTCGTTCTTCTAAATACCCCTCAACATTCAGTTTCTTCTTTGTAAGTACAAGTAACCATTCAACAAACAAACTTTGAATACTTCGCATACGATCGACCCCTATAGATAGAATGATGACAATCAATGTCTAGGAAAAGAATGGTTTCTCTTTTTCTAAAGCATAACATAAGAACTTGTGAATCCGTTAACTGCTTTGGACAGAATACTTTTTCTATACATCTATTCATTTATGAACACCTGTCTATTTATATTATATTTTCTAGATACATCATCATCAATTGTCAATCTTTCAATCATTGTTCATTAATCAACACATATTCAAAAACTGTTCATTTAAACACAAAAAAGACGAGCGTTGACCACTCGTCCTTCTTCCTCACTTCACTTCCTCATGCTCATGAGCAGTATCTCTTTTGCTCGCGATAAAGAGTGCACAGGTCATCGCAAGAATGGCCAGTGCCCACCAGAATGTCGATACGGCCTGTTCATGATCAATGATAATCAAACGGATGACAGCTGTGATGCCAATATAAATAAAATAACGCAGCGGAAAATGAAAGTTGGATTTAAAGTATTTAATGATTAAGGCGATAAACTCAAAATACATAAAGAAGATCAGCAGCTCGCCAAGCATTCCATAATAGCTTTCTCCTTTGTTAAACACTGTTTTATAGACGAATTGTACGATGTACCATGTTTCACTAATTAAGAGTACGCTTAGCGCAATCGCTAGAAAGAACAGGCAGATATTCAGAAGGGCTTGCAGAAGATCAGGTACCTTTTGGAAATTGTTGAATCGTTTCATCAGATTGTTCCCCATTCCATGATGTTGTTTTTGCTCTCTACATTTTGGTATTCCAAAATCGCAGCACGATGTAGTAGGTATCGTTCTTTTCTCCACTTTCAAACTGTCCATGCATTCGGGACATCATCCGCTTGATGCTTCGTTCCCCGAGTCCATTGCTTTCCGGGATGATGTCTGTCTTTTTTATCGCATTGCTCACATGGATTTCAAAGACATCTAGGTCGGATAAAAAAGTGATCTGAATGTCCTTTTCAGGATCTGCGTATTTACGTAAATTTGACATCACATTATCAAACACTCTGCCAAGTTCCTCGACGTTTACGTTAATATAGCTATCCGGCATTTCGCCTACAATATGGACCGTGAAATTCTCCTGATGCAGCAGGGCGACCTGATCTGATAGAAGATCATAAATCACTTCTTTCACTGCAACGGTTTCAAGCTCTGACTCGTGCTCTTTATCCAGCAGGAAATAAGCAAATAGATTGTCAGACAGATTCTTTAATTGCAGGGCTTTTCCATACGCACTCGCTATATATTGCTCCTTGCGGGTATCCGCTAGAACCTCGTCTTTTTTCGCAAATTCCAGATTCATGATGAGTGATGTCAGCGGGGTCCTCATATCATGCGACATTTCGGTCACTAAACTGCGGCTCTCTTCCTGCAGATCATCAATAGCGTGAAGCTTGTCCAAAAAGGCTGTTCTTAAATCCTCAATGCTCTTTGCAATCATGGCCAATTCATCATGCCCCTTCACTGTCATCTCATAATCGAGCTCACCGCCTTCAAGAATATGAATCTCTTCACGGATTGTTTGCAAGTACCGCAGACTTCGGCGAATGCCAACAAGTACAATCATGAGAAAAATGAGTGTTGCACCAAGCAGTTCTAGTGTAAAGGCGAGATCGTGATATCGAGAGGAGTAAAACCCGTCTACCATAACCCTCCCTTCTCCGTCGCTAAATTGAACCGGGTAAGAATGACGCTTTGCGTAGTCGGTCACCTTTTCTTTCCCATAGGCCGATTCGTCAGCGGCAGAGTAAATCGAGTCATATTGAAGCACTTCATCCTTGTAAACAGTGAGATTAATATAATCTTCTTTTTTCACCCACTCACCGAATGCTTTTCGATCCGTTGAAGTCAGCTCATGTTCTGAAACGTAGCGGCTGAATGTTTGAATGTATCTAGCAGATTCTTCCTTATAGTACTCATCCGAACTTAAATATCCTTCAATCAGGTGATCAGTAATCTTTTGCAGTGTCAAAAAGACAACACCACTTACGATAGCAGCGACCAAAATGAGCAGTGACAGCTTTTTGGTCAGCGTATATTTACGATGTGCCAAACCGGTATCCTCTCCCCCATTCTGTTTTGATATACACGGGACGAGCCGGGTCATCTTCAATTTTGGCACGCAGCTTTCGGATATGCACCATGACCGTATTGTTTGAACAATAAAAATAAGGCTGGCCCCACACGCTTTCATAAATATTTTGAGCAGAAAATATTTTGTTTCGCTTGTTCATGAGCAGTTTTAATATCCGATATTCTAAATCAGACAACTTGATTTGCTGCCCACCTTTCCATACTTCATTAAATTCTTCACTCACCTTCAGGCTACCGCCAACTAAATAGGTTTCTGCCTGTTCCTTTTTTTCCTGATAGATGGTATATCTGCGCAATTGCGCCATGACCCTAGCGTGAAGCTCCTCCTCTGAAAAAGGTTTTGTCATATAATCATCTCCGCCAGCGAGTAATCCTTCTGTTTTATCCAATGTACTTGATCTGGCTGTCAGAAATAAAATGGGAACGTTTGAGGAGGCTCTTATTTGCTGGCACGTTTCTATACCGGAGATACCTGGCATCATGACATCCAAAATCACCAAATCCAGCGAATCATCTATAACATGCAATGCCTGCTTGCCATTCATGGCTCTCAACACCTCATACCCTGTACGTGTCAGAGATTCCTGCAACAGGTCACCAATATCCTGATCATCCTCTACAACTAATATTCGATGGGTCATATCTCTCTCACCTCATCCTCCATGACTTCATTCTTATATATTATTACTATATATCATCTAGCTATGTGAAAAGATACACCATAAATCTTAAGTGTTTATGAATATGATCAATTGCCATCAAGTTGTCACATTTATTTTCAAAAAATTGGATCTTCATAAATGATTAAGAATTGGCCTGTATATTGATTCATTGAAGGATCTATCTTTAGATCCAATACATGAAAAGGAGCATTAATATGAATGTAAGCAAGGTAGAACACGGACAACCAATGAGTCTCAAAGAACGGGTGCATTTCTTGGATATCGTACGAGGATTCGCCTTAATGGGGATTATTTTGGTCAACTATTTTTTGATTGTGGATTCGGTCAAGGGATTTGAGATGGAGTCTAATGATGTATTTCACAACTTGGTGAATTGGTTTGCTTCAGGAAAGTTCATTACGTTATTTTCCTTTCTATTCGGGGTTGGGTTTATGATTTTTATGGATCGAGCTGCTCAGAAGGTGGACAGTCCGAACAAGCTGTTTGCTCGCAGATTAACCATTCTCTTAGGGATTGGTCTTCTGCATGTCACGTTTGTATGGATTGGAGATATTTTAACCTATTATGCTGTCGCGGGCTTCTTATTGCTTTTCTTTTACAAACGCACAGCCAAAACCATCCTGTACTGGCTGATCACACTCTTTGTGATTCAATTGCTCACGCCTTTTTTCACCATGCTGCTCAATACCATTAGTACGGGATCATCAGGCAAGCCGGATTTTGCTGATTTCGAGCTGACTAGCCACAACAGTCTGACTTATTTAGCATCTATTGGTGACCGGTGGTCCGATATGGTCACGATGGCTTCCAGCTCATTTTCCACCGTCTATTCGATGTTCTTCATGTTTTTACTTGGTGTGTATTTTGTGAAAATGTCGTTTTTCAAAAACATGGAGACGAAAAAAGCGATTTGGAATCGTATTTGGATGATTTGTACAATCGCTTTTCTTATCACACAAGGCAGTACGATTATGACAGCGGTCACCCCTTTTGAACATACGCCATGGATGAACATTGTCTCAGCACTTGAGCAAAACGGAGGATTAACTGGCAGTATGTTCTATATGAGTTCACTTGCGATGCTGTTTTTGCATGTTCCTCAGCTGCGAGGTGCTTTGATGGTTTTTACCAAGGTCGGACGGATGTCCCTGACCTGCTATTTGCTTCACTCGATCATTGGAACAGTGCTGTTTCTGAAATATGGAGCCGGACTTGCAGATCATCTTCAACCCGCTGGTACGTTCTTCATTGGCATTGGCGTGTATGCCTTCCTTGTCCTTTTCAGTACGTTATGGTTAAAGCGATTTAAGTCTGGACCGATGGAATTTATCTGGCGTCAGCTGACGTATGGAAAGGTCAATGACAAATCGAAAACAAATACATTTCAGGCGGCGAAGTAATAGAAAAAAGGCGAATTACGACAGTTCGCCTTTTTTTAATGTGTTAAGTTTTTTGTGATTGAGATACAATCCGTTCATTTTTAATATTGATCCATCATTTCTTGCAATTGAGTCAAATAACTCTCTTTTAATTCATCGGGGTATTCAATTTTCACATGTTTCCCAAATGAGATCAAATAGTGAGTCATATACGATAATTCTTCTTGGTTGTACCCACCCACTATATAAGGCGTATCATCAATGGTCTCCAATCTCATATTCGGATAATGATTCTTCAAAAACTTCTCTTTCCCTTGTTCCGTTAATCGACATTTAAAAGAGATATCATGATAGGTTTTTTCGTATTCGAGCTGCAGTGCTTTTAATTCTTCCTTCGTAAAAGTGTCTTTCGTTTCTTCTTCGATCATCATGTCCGTCATACAATCACATCTGTAGATGCCCCACTTTTTATTCTGAACATCATATGCTTCGGTGAACCAAATCCCATTTCGATAAAACAACTCAAGAAATTGTAGCCTGATCCTTTTATGTTCATATTGAGTGTATGTCATCTTCACGATTTGATCTTCCATCATTGCCTGCAATATCAAATCCAAATGATGTTGTTCACTCACTGGTGCGACATGATAGTAATGAATCACATCCAAAATCTCCGTGATCCGATGTTTTCTCTCATCAGACATTGTAGCAAACAGTTTTTGGCGAATCTGTGAGTAAGACTTTTTAAATGGTGTTGCTGACAACAGATCTAAGGCTTTAAGAGCGAAAAAAATGGCTTGAACTTCATCTATTTGAAAATAGATCGGAACCAATGGAGATTGATTCACGAGCCGATATCCTCCATGTCTGCCATTTTCAACATAAAAAGCTAAGCCCATGGACTCTAGCTCTTCCATATCTCTTAAAGCCGTACGTTTAGAAATGCCAAATTCAGTTTCTAAATCTTTTAATTGAAATGAATATTTATCACTTAAAAAAATAAGCTCTTGGTTTAAGCGTTCTGATTTTTTCATTTGATTTTCCTTCTGAAAAAGGTGACATGTTTTGTCACCTTTATATTTTATACTCAGTTTATCAAAAGAAAAGGAGCATGTATATGCAAACACTAATCATTAACGCGCACCCAGATTTCACTCATCGAGAAAGTTATTCAAACAAACTGCAAACACTATTTTTAAAGCAGTTTAAAGAAAGATTTCCTCATGAGGAACCAACCATTTTACATTTATATGGAACTGAAATTCCTCGTATCGAAAAAGACCAGCTGCTAGGAATTTGGGATAAGCAAGCATCTGAACAATCATTAACAGCTGCCGAAGAAAAAATCGCCGCTGCTTCATCTGCTCTATTGACTCAATTCAAAGCACATCATCGAATTGTAATTGTATCACCTGTTCATAATTTCAATGTGACTTCACGAATGAAAGATTATATAGATAATATCTTTATTGCGAGAGAAACGTTCAAATATACAGAAGATGGTTCAGTTGGTCTGATGACTGACGATTATCGTGTACTTTTGCTTCAAGCAAGTGGCTCAATTTTCACAAATAATGATCGGTACACACCACTGGAATTTTCATATTATTATCTAAAGGAAATATTCCAAAACTTGATGGGATTTCATCAATTTCATATTGTCCGGGCACAAGGAACAGCGATTTTAGAGCAAGATGTGATCTTACAATCTGCATCTGATGACATGACGAAAACCTTAGATGCGTTTTATGCACCTCGTTAACCTCTATATTTTCAAGACCCAGAACGAAAAATTTTGCTCACTTGTCATCAATCTTATTTTTCGTTTTGGGGTGACTCCTATCTACTAGTACAAATATTATTGATGACTAATGCTGCCGTTTCACTCGGATGGCTAAGAGGGAAATGGTGGCCATACGGAACAAAATCAACCTTCCCAAGATGCGATGGCGCAAAATAGCCTCTGTCATACTCACCCCAAATCATGTGTAAGTTATCCTTTGTGACTTCTTTAAAGTCACCTTGATCGGTTTTCCGTAATAAATGGTTAAGCTGAACCGTCGTATTTAAAATTCTAGGAGAAGTAAAGCTGTTTCTGATTTTTTCAATATAATGTTTAGGGATGCTCTTCGTGCTTTCAAACAAACCATTTCTTAACACATAACGCTCTATCAAATGAGTCGTTGCCAACCTTAATGTCCATTTGTTCAGAAATTGAGGAACATATAGTGATCTTGCCTTTTGTTTAGCAACAGGCGGCTGAAGTAAAGTGATGGAATACTTCTTATCTATGTAATTTTGTGCTAAAGCTTCTAGAAGAATATACGCACCGAATGAATGGCCGATTAGATGTGCACCATTCGTCGCTTTTTCTATTACTTTTTTCACTACATTTAAATAGATATCTAGAAGATGTTTCTCTCGTTTAAATGGAGAACGCCCCAAACCAGGAAGGTCCAAGATCCATACAGGTTGACCTGTTTTCTCATGAAGCTCTTGTGCTAAAGGAAATAAATCTTCTCCATCACTCAATAAACCATGTAATAAAATAAACGGCTTCCCTTCTCCTTGTAATTGGTAAAGGGTGTTATTATCGCATAATGTTCGTTTAAATAAATGTTGGTGCTCACCATTTTGAGCCATCATTCGATAATCTAGATCAGCTACTACAGCAGGGAAAAATGTCATGACACTCGTCTTCTTAAACCAATCTTCTTCCATTATTTTTTTCACTGAAGCATTTGAAAACGTTCGTTTTGTCATAAAATTCAATCCGTCAGAAGGAATGTTTGTGAGTTTACTTACACCACTCTTCATGATAGCTTTCATCAGTGGCATTGGGACAGAGATGCTAGGTGCCTTCATATTCATACTTTCTGACATCATACTTAATAGTCCAGCAACGTTCTGATCGTGCTCTTTGTCTTCAACAAGTGTATATGTTTGAATAGCCGGCTGCTCCAACTTGAAAACCTGTACAATACACTTCGAAAACCCATCGTTTGAAATAAGTGGTAACCGATAGTCCTTACCTCCAGGAATCACCGGCATGAGCCCTCTTCGCATACTCTTTACAAGCAAACCCAATCCTGCAATTTGCTCTGTACTCCCTGTTTGACTACTACCGACGACAGTTGGCGGATTAATGACAGAAAGCGGATAACCTACTGCTGATGCCTGTTGACGAATATAAAGATCTGCTAAAAACTTTGTTCTCTCATAAGGATTTTTTATTTTTAAGTAATCGTTTCCTTCTTCAAACACGTCAATTGAAATCTTGCTATTTTGATCATCAAAGGGACTCATATAACCGACAACATGAATAAATTGCTGCAAGCCCTTCGATTGATGAATACTTTTAGCTAACTCACTAATGTGTTTGGCGCCATTCAAAAAGATAGAAGCTGCCTCTTTACTGGTTGCTTGAATATCCATCGGGCCTCCTGCGTGAATGATCACATCCGTTTTCAATACCCTCTCCTGATCTTCAGCACTTAGACCCAAATCGACTTTCGTCAAATCCCCTTCAACAAAGTGCATCACTAACTCTTTTAAAATACCTCTTTCTTGAAAAATGCGTGTCGCTTTACTTTTTGACCTCACTAAAAGAAGAATCTTCACATCCTCTTTGGCTAATTCTTCTACTAATTGCTTTCCGATAAAGCCTGTACCACCCGTTAAAAATACTGTTTTCATGTGAAATCTCCTTTTTAGTACTACATAGTACTAATTCGATGTAAAAAAAAATGCTTCTTTTATCGAAGCAAGTTAAATAAATGATCTGCTGTTTTTGTGATGACAGTGGCATCCTTCAATGTTTCTGAAACAAATAACGCTCCTTCAAGATTTGTCATAAAAAGTGATGCCACCTCATCAATCTGAATCGTATGTCTGAATTCCCCGTTCTCTACCCCTTGTTTCAGTAATAGAGAAACTTTCTCTTGTAATCCTGTGAAAAAAAGTCCTATTTTTTCTTTTATTTGTGTGGCCTTTGCAGGACTTTGAATATAAAGAGTAATAAATGGACAGCCGCCCTTATACTCTCTCGACTGAACGCCTTGTGATAATTGCTTTAAAAACAGTTGAATACGATCTTCAACTGAAAATTGGGTCTGAGACAGTACGTCATCCATTGCAGCTTGATACATGTCAATCCAATAATCAACGACCCCTTCTAATAATTCTTCCTTATTAGAAAAGTGATAATACACATTAGACTTTGATACTTTGCTTACACGAACTAATTCGTCCATACTCGTATAAGCAAACCCTTTTTCTAAAAATAATGTTGCAGCTACTTCAAGTACCCGTTTTTGATTTATTAATTTTGCCTTTGTCATAATTAGAACTATACAGTACTAATTTATTCAGGGCAAGTATTTATGTATATTTAGAAAAAAGTTTGATGCTACAAAATATAATGGCTTTAATGGGCCTGACTTCACGAACTGGATTAATCTGTCATTCCAGGAAGAATACTGTATACTTCTCCACATTTACATAAAAAAAACACAACACCATGAAGGTCTTTAATTAACAAATGGTATCATAACGATATCACTCGAAATTAAATGCCTTCAAAAGCGTTGTGTTTCAATGTCTTTATTAACAGATTGAACCTTCCATCTCGAATTTAATTAATTTCACCCGAAATGGCACGAATTGATTTATAAAAAGGTAGCCCAAACCCTTGATATATAGCTATTTCTTTAAATCGTATAAAATGGATTATAATTTTAACTTGGCACAAACTTGGCATGTTATTGGCACGGTGTTGGCATTGGAAAAATCATATAAAATCAGGACTTTACAGTAAGCACTCACGGCAAAGCAAATTAACACATTATAAGAGAAAGATGGTAAAGTTGTTATAAAATACATAGCTATTCGATAGATCGTTAATATCTTTATTATAAATGGGGAGGCTGGAAATACTTGGACAGGCTATTGTCTATTGGAACGAAACATGGATGTTTTACTATAATCGCTGGTTTTGAAGCATATCAAGAAGAAGTTGCTAAAGATAGAATTGTAAAACTAGAACAAGATAAGCAAAAGTTTATAAATGGGAGGGAAAATCCTAATAATAATATTGAATCTGTAGATACTTTTGATGAATGGATACAACGTTACAAGTCTCATAAGCTATATAAATGTCAGTGTAAATGTGGAAAAGTAGTTTATATGGTTGAGACTGATTTTTCAGGAAAAAGATGGATAGATTGTGAAGGGTTTGAAGGTATAGGAGAAGATAAAAGTTGTGGGTTAAAGCAAGAGCGTATTAAAAAGAGAGTAGCTTCATATCCCAGAGTAAAAGACGAAAGCTATCATATTGATTATTCCAATACCACACATGAATCATTAGAGATATTAGAATGTATTAATGAAAATTATGAGGGAATACCTATTACATATGACAAACGAAAAAAGGGAGCTGGAGCTGGCAAATGTATTGTATATAAGTTATATAAATGTCGTTGCTATCTGTGTGGTAAAGAATATGAATTTAAATCATCAGATTTTGAGATAAAAATTGATGCATACGGGTCTAGAGCGATGGATGGATATTATTGTAATGCTTTTTGTGACTGTCATAACATTTCATCATTTCAATGGCGAACTATTAAAATACTAAGAAAACAGAATGTAGCATATAGAGTTGAGGTTGAGTTTCAAGACTTATATGGTGTAGGGCAAAAGAAATTGTTGCGTTATGACTTTGCTATTCTCGGTTCAGATAATAGCATTAAATGTCTTATTGAGTGTCAAGGTGAACAACATTATAAGCCTGTAGATGAGTTCGGTGGTGTTTCACAATTTGAGTATCAAGTAAAGAATGACGAATTAAAACGTAAATATGCAAAGTCACATAATATACCTTTATTCGAAATTCCGTATACTTGTAATACATACGAAAAGGAAATGAAATTTCTTAAAACTGCTGGAATTTTTTAATCACATATTTTCAGATATCGATTAAATTAACTGCACTTGTCAAGATGCACTAAGCCAATGAGATAACGATTGTCGGACATCGGATTAAGGGAGCATAAAATTCTAATTTATCGGTGTGTTTGATTTGAAAGTACATAAGACACTTAGATGTCTTATTTTATATCATCGTCAATTATCCCAGTCAAATCAAATTGTTAGTTCTTCCCCTAACCCGTTCGTTCAATAACAATTATTATCTTGATATTACTAAAAAAGAAGAAGACGAACTTAAAAAGTTCGCCTCCTGCACTGAAAAGTAATTTCAACATGGCACGAATTTGGCATTGCGTTGCCATTGTCTGAAGTCACATAAAACAAGGATTTTACAGTAAGAACTCACGGTCGCCGCTGTGAGTTTTTTTCATTTTTTTAAGGTGTTCTTATTGAGATAAAGCACCCGTTAGTCAAGCATGCAAAATATCAGGTACTTATTTAATCTCCAATACTTCCTCCATATACTTTTTAAATGCATCATTTTTCCAGAATCCCAGCCGAATCCCGTCAATTCCTCTAGTCATCAGAATATAGTAAATATTCAACACAAATAAGGTAAATTCATGTGCATTTTCAGGGCTTTCATCGTCTTTGGAGAACTTGCCGTTTACATTATGAAAATTCTCTGGATTGCCGAATAACCGTCCCTTTGCATCGACTTGAAGATCATTGCCGACTAAAACACCGACTTTATTCAAATCGATACCCTGGACTGCAAAAACGGAGCCAATCTGATCCTCAGCATCGGCATCCACTGAATTAATCCAATTTTCTTGAGTGGAATTCCATCTTCGTTTGATATTTCCTTCATGCCAATGAGTGATTAACGGGTCTTTGCCATCAGCCTGCTTCCAAGGTTCAACTAATCCACCTAGCACACGGTTTATATGTTCAGGATTGAAATTTCTGTCTTCTTCTACCCAATCAATCAAATTCTTTAAAGGTTCCGTTTCAAAATAGCCAAAATAAGCATCAGCATTACTATCTTGGAACACAGCTCTGTCAAATTTCGGGTTAAAATTCGTTTGTTTTAATAGACCTGTATCCTTATACAATAGATATTTAATACCATTTACGAAGTCTTCTGATGAATAGTTCTTTCCTGCTGGAGCTTGGATTCTAAATTGTGTTGTTAAGTATCTCTGTTCAAAGTCTTTGGTTGCTTCTTTGAATTGCACACGTGTCATATTGGCAGGGCGAATAGCTTGCAATACGTCATACATTAACACGATTTGACGGCCTATTTTTTTTAAAGACTCCAAGTGGTTATCATCCTGGGCAAATCTTCCCTTATACACTTTGTTGAAGGATGCCATTTGCTTGGAAAATTTTCTAGAAAGCTTATGAGATTCGTCAACAATTACAACATCATAATTTTCATCGGCATTAATCAACTGTGTCGAGGTAGCAAGTGTCAGGTTACTGTTGTTCATTCCATATACTCTAAAGATATCCTTTGCCGTTTTAATCCAATTAGGCTGCAAAACGACTGCTATTCGCTGATTAGGTTTTTCTTTCAATAGTTTAGCGACCAAATGAGTCAGCAATACGGTTTTGCCAGTCCCTGCATCCCCATTAATCACAAAGCTTTTATCAGGATTCGATTCAATCTCTTCAAGAAAGCCCATTTGCTGGTTTGTTAATTCTTTGATTGGGCTATATTTGACCAGTGCACCATTGCGCAACTCCTCTAAAGTCTTTGTGCTTACCCATCCATTAGGGTATAGCTCTTTTTCCCAAAAAGGTAAAATAACTTCTGAAGCAACCTTTTCTCGTTCTCGGTAGTCATTGACACTGTTGCCATAGGTTCGATTAATAATCTCATCATTATCATATTGAACCAGCTGCTTTTTAGATTTTGGATTGTCGGCCATAAAGTAGGTTATCAGCTGGCTTTCGACATCATCTAAGGCTGAACCGTTGAAATAGGATGAAATAAGAATCATTACTTGGTCGAAATCTGCTATATTAAATTTTTCCTCTTGACCATTGTAGTGCTGCCTATTCCGCTCAGTAAAGTGTTTCGTTTGTCCAATGTAAACCTTTTTCGACTTCGTACCTTTGTAGATATAAACGACATTGCCATTTCTAAGAATATTTTGTTCAGACTGGCGAAGTTTATCGAAACCTTCCAATTCTCCATTTTTCACTTTCAATGTTATACAGTTGTACTTAGCCATTGCTTAATCCACCTCATCCAGTTCATTATATTTCTTTTTTTGACCAAAGCTTTTAGGAACTGGATATTTCTCAGCATTTTTAATCAATTTTTCTGCGATGATTTCATCAATATCAAATCCCAGATTATCAGCCATCATATAAGAGTAAATCAGCACATCTGCCAGTTCTTCTTTAAGTCGCTCAGGATTTTCTTTGGATTCTTCTGGTGTTTTCCATTGAAATAATTCCAATAATTCATTTGCTTCTAAAGAGATGGAAATTGCCAAATCTTTTTCATTATGAAATTGCCGCCAATTGCGCTCATCTCTAAATTGATTAATCCGCTGCATTGTTTCACTCATATTAATTTCCTTTCATTCCTTTCAGAAAATGTTTCCCCTATCTTGATTATTGAACCAGGTATAGTAGGTTTCTTTTCTAACAATCCTTCAATATTTATGTACATATTTAGTTTATGTTACGAACCTTCCTTCTTCAACTATCCTGTCCCTTTAATTCAATAAAAAGAGCAACTACATAAAATAGCTGCTAAACGATTGGAGGGGTTGTTTTCAATTAAAAATAACAAAAAGCTATTAAAACTAAATGACATATTAGGCTTAAGTCTTTCCGCCTAACTTCTCAAGCCTTTTGAACAAAACATTTTTTTATTAACATCCTTTAATTTGGATTTTCGATATTCCATATAATTGGCTGAACGATGAACTTGATAGGATACTAGCCTTTTTTCTTGTTTTCTGGTTTCTGCCGATATTGGCGATAATATGCTTTCCATCCTTCTTCAATCATAGTGTACATTGTTATTCCTCCTTTGCCCCCATACTGCCTGAACAGGAATTTATTGAATCAGCCGAATGAGATGGAGAAATCCGGCTACTGACTCTTTAGGCATACTCATGCCGTTCTACTGCTTGAATCAGGTGCAAGCCTTCAATATGCATCAAATCGTTTGGGGCATAAAACCATCAAAACAACTGTCGACACTTATCTTAATATTACTGAAAAAATTGAAGAAGACGAACTAAAAAAGTTCGCCTCCTACACTAAAAGATAATTTCAACCTGGCACAAATTTGGCACGATATGAAATCCTCTCAAACCTCTGATATATAAAGGTTTTTTATTTATTAACCAATAGAACCTTCCATTTCAAACTTAATCAAACGGTTCATTTCAACGGCGTATTCCATTGGCAGTTCTTTTGTGAATGGTTCGATGAAGCCCATGACGATCATTTCTGTTGCTTCTTCTTCAGAAATTCCGCGGCTCATCAAGTAGAATAGCTGTTCTTCTGATACTTTTGATACCTTCGCTTCGTGCTCTAATGAAATGTTGTCGTTTAAGATTTCATTGTAAGGGATCGTATCAGATGTTGATTTGTTATCCATGATGAGTGTGTCACACTCGATGTTTGAGCGTGCACCCTCTGCTTTGCGTCCGAAGTGTACGATTCCACGGTATGTGACTTTACCGCCTTGTTTGGAAATCGATTTCGATACGATCGTTGAAGATGTGTTTGGTGCAAGGTGAATCATTTTTGCACCTGCATCTTGGTGCTGACCTTTACCTGCTAGGGCAATACTTAATGTCATACCACGAGCGCCTTCACCTTTTAAGATGACAGCTGGGTATTTCATTGTCAGCTTAGAACCGATGTTTCCATCAATCCATTCCATAGTTGCATTCTCTTCACATACTGTACGTTTTGTCACAAGGTTGAAGACGTTGTTTGCCCAGTTCTGAATCGTCGTATAACGGCAGTAGCCGCCTTTTTTGACGATGATTTCAACAACCGCACTGTGAAGTGAGTTTGTTGTGTAAACTGGAGCTGTACAGCCTTCTACGTAATGCACATGTGCGCCTTCATCAACGATGATCAGTGTACGTTCGAACTGGCCCATGTTCTCAGAATTGATTCGGAAGTATGCTTGAAGTGGTGTATCTACTTTTACGCCTTTTGGTACGTAGATGAATGAACCACCAGACCATACAGCCGAGTTAAGCGCAGCAAATTTGTTGTCAGTCGGAGGAATGACTTTTGCCCAGTGCTCACGGAAGATGTCTTCGTTCTCTTTTAATGCACTGTCTGTATCTTTAAACACAATGCCTAGATCTTCAAGATCTTGCTTCATGTTGTGATACACAACTTCAGATTCATACTGAGCAGATACACCTGCTAAGTACTTTTGCTCTGCTTCAGGGATTCCAAGCTTATCAAAGGTTTGTTTGATTTCTTCTGGTACTTCATCCCAAGAACGCTCAGAGCGTTCTGATGGTTTTACGTAGTACGTAATTTCATCAAAGTTTAATGCATTTAAATCTCCGCCCCATTGTGGCATCGGCATGTTGTAAAAGTGCTCAAGAGATTTCAAACGGAAGTCGAGCATCCACTGAGGCTCTTCTTTCATACGAGAAATTTCTTCAACGATCTCTTTTGTCAGTCCGCGCTCTGAACGGAAAATGGAAACGTCTTTATCAGAAAAGCCGTATTTATATTCACCAACATCTGGCATTTTTTTAGCCATCCATTTTCACTCCAATCTTATGATTTGCCGTTATCTTCGGCAGATGCGCCTTTTTCAAGCGCCTTCCAGGATAATGTTGCACATTTGATGCGCGCTGGGAATTTTGCGACTCCCTGCAGCGCCTCAATGTCACCAAGATCAATGGAATCGTCGTATTCTTTTCCTAGCATCATATCGGAGAAAATCTGAGACATTTTCAAAGCTGTTTCAATATCTTTCCCTTTAATCGCCTGCGTCATCATAGAGGCAGATGCCATCGAAATCGAGCATCCTTCTCCTTCAAATTTCGCATCGATGACTTTTTCGTCTTCGATTTTCATCGTGAGACGAATGCGGTCACCACACGTTGGGTTGTTCATATCGACGACAATGCTGTCGTTTAACACACCTTTGTTTCTCGGATTTTTATAATGATCCATAATCACTTGTCTGTACAGTGTGTCTAAGTTTACATTAAAAGACATTCGTAAAATACTCCTTTGTCTTACGGAGCGCTGCCATGAGCTCGTCAATCTCCTCTTCTGTATTGTACAGATAGAAGCTTGCTCTTGCAGTCGCTGATACACCAAGCCATTTCATGAGCGGCTGTGCACAGTGATGTCCAGCACGAATGGCGACACCTTCCGTATCTAGAACAGTTGAGGCATCATGAGGATGGACGTCGTCTAAGTTAAACGTCACAAGTCCAGCTCGGTGCTGCGGTCCGTAAACCGTGGCACCTTCAAGCTCCTTAAAGCGCTCAAGTGCATAAGTCGCAAGCTGATGCTCATAACGGCTGACTTCCTCCATTCCGATGTCATTTAAGAAATCAATCGCTTTTCCGAGCCCAATTGCTCCTGCAATAATCGGTGTTCCCGCTTCAAATTTCCACGGCAGCTCTTTCCATGTAGAATCATATAGATCCACAAAGTCGATCATTTCACCGCCAAACTCAGCAGGCTCCATATTATTCAAAAGGTCCTTCTTCCCGTAAAGAACACCAATGCCAGTCGGTCCACACATTTTATGCCCAGAGAAGGCGAAAAAGTCGCAATCCAAGTCCTGAACATCAATTTGCATGTGCGGGGTGCTCTGGGCACCATCGACGACGATAATTGCACCGTGATCGTGAGCAATCTTTGCGATGTCTTTAATTGGGTTGATGGTTCCTAATACGTTTGAGACATGTGTGACAGCAACGATTTTCGTTTGATGTGTGATGGTTTGCTTCACATCTTCAAGCGACAGCGTGCCGTCTTCCTGTAACGGAATATATTTCAACGTGGCGCCAGTTGCTTTTGCTGCCTGCTGCCAAGGGATGATGTTCGCATGATGTTCCATATGCGTAATAACGATCTCATCGCCTTCTTTAAGGTTTGCTCTAGCATAGCTGATTGCCACTGTGTTCAGTGCTGTTGTTGTACCTCTAGTAAAAATAATCTCCTGGACAGAAGAAGCGCCAATGAATGCTCGAACTTTCTCTCTTGCACCCTCGTATGCGTCCGTTGCTCTTGTGCCAAGGGTATGAACACCCCGGTGGACGTTCGAGTTGTAAGACCGGTAATACTCATTCATTGCATCAATGACAACTCGTGGTTTTTGAGATGTCGCTGCACTGTCCAAATACACCAAATCATGTCCGTTCACTTGCTGATGAAGGATTGGAAATTGCTCACGAACGTCTTTGATATTCATTATTTTACTTTCCTTTCAATCACAGAAACGAGCTGCTTTTTAACTCCTTCAATCGGCAGTTCTTTGACGACTGGATTTAAGAAGCCATAAATGACAAGTCTTTCTGCATCTTCTTTGGAAATCCCACGGCTCATGAGGTAATAGAGTTGAATTGGATCCACACGCCCAACAGAAGCAGCGTGCCCTGCTGTTACATCATCTTCATCGATTAAAAGAATTGGGTTAGCGTCACCGCGTGCTTTCTCACTCAGCATGAGAACACGAGATTCTTGCTCTGCATTTGACTTCGTTGCGCCATGCTCGATTTTACCAATCCCGTTAAAGATAGAAGATGCTTGATCCTTCATGACACCATGCTTCAAGATATACCCTTCAGAGTTTTTACCGAAGTGGATGATGCTTGTTGTGAAGTTTTCCGTTTGATTACCGCGGCCAACAACAACTGATTTCGTATCACCGAATGTACCGTCGCCCATAAGCTTCGTGATGTTTTCAGACACAACGTCTCCATCATTCATCAGACCAAGCGCCCATTCGATTTTACTGTCACGACCATTTGCCATACCACGTCTATTCACATAGACTGTCACACCTTCTGCAAGGTTATCCACTGCACCGTAAGTGACGCGAGCATTTGCACCTGTGAAGACTTCAGACACGATATTGAAGATCGCTCCTTCTGGTGTTGCCGTACTGATGTAGTTTTCGACATATGTCACAGCACTATGATCGTCTGCTACAACGATGACATGGTTGAACAACGTTGTTTCGTCATTTTCATGAAGATAAACGGCTTGAATTGGTGCTTCAAGCTCTACGTTTTTCGGTACATAGAGGAAAGCTCCGCCATTCACTAAAGCAGCATGTAGAGCTGTTAGTTTGTGCTCATCCACTTTCACTGCATCAGTCATGAAATATTTCTTCACTAGCTCTCCATGTTCGCGAATCGCTGTATGGATATCAGTGAAGATCACGCCTTTGTCTTTTGCTTCAGTAGAAAGAGACAAGTATGCTGGCGTTTGATCACGCTGAATATAGACTGTCTTATCTGTGTCCTCTAAATCAATAAGAGACTTCACTTCTTCAGGAAGCTCTTCTAAAGATCCAAATGGCGCACTTTCGACTGTATGCTGTTTGAAATTGGTTAAATTCCATTTAGAAATATTCGTTTTGTCAGGCTTTGGCATTGGAAGGTCTTCTGCTTTTTCAAGAGCCTGTAAGCGAAGGGAACTCATCCATGCCGGTTCCTGATGCTTCTCGGAGAAGCTTTTGACATAATCTTGATCTACTGATAATTTCGTTTCTAATGTCATCAATAATCCTCCTAACGCTTACGCTTCTTGACCAACAGTTTCGTCTTCAATTCCTAACTCTTTTTTAATCCAGTCATAACCTTCTGCTTCTAGACGCTGCGCGAGTTCTGGTCCGCCAGATTTCACAATACGTCCTTGCATCATGACATGAACGTGATCTGGTGTGATGTAGTTCAATAAACGCTGATAGTGAGTGATCATTAAGCAGCCGAAGCTTTCGCCGCGCATTTTATTAATTCCTTTAGAAACAACTTTCAGCGCATCGATATCAAGACCAGAATCGATTTCGTCAAGGATGGCGATTTTTGGTTCAATCATCATTAATTGAAGAATTTCGTTGCGTTTTTTCTCCCCGCCTGAGAAACCTTCGTTTAGGTAGCGTTGCGCCATATCAGGGTCCATTTCAAGGAATTCCATGTTTTCGTCCATTTTGCGGATGAATTTCATGAGAGAGATTTCATCGCCTTCTTCTCTGCGTGCGTTAATAGCCGAACGAAGGAAGTCTGCATTTGTTACACCACTAATTTCAGATGGATATTGCATTGCAAGGAAAAGACCCGCTTGAGCGCGCTCATCTACTTCCATTTCAAGAACATCTTCGCCATCAAGCAAAATGCTGCCTTTTGTCACTTCATACTTAGGGTGGCCCATGATTGCAGCAGATAAAGTAGATTTACCTGTACCGTTTGGTCCCATTACTGCGTGGAATTCTCCACCTTTTATTTCTAGGTTTACACCTTTTAAGATTTCTTTCCCTTCAATCTCAACGTGCAAGTCCTTAATTGTTAATGTCGAAGCAGTCATATATCGATACCTCCAAAATAATCATTATTCTCAATTTATTCTCATTCTAATTTTATAACAAATTAAAAGTGAATACAACACATTCACGACAAGCGTGAGAGGATGCTCTCAAAATTCTAACAAAAAATACAGGTAGATAAAAGGATTTATGTCGAAAAGACTGTTTTCATAAAGAAAGGACGGGAAACTATTCTCCCCGCCCCTTAGCTATCAATAGCCTCGTATATTCATTTTTGCGAGCTGTCTTTTCTCATCTCGATAGGACTGCTCTCGTTTAAGTTCTACTTTCATTCGTAAGTCATGGTCTCTTTCGTACTCTGCATAACTCATGCCATGAGATTGATGCATGGCCTTTTCCATCTCGGCGGTATAATCCAATCCCAGTGTACTCTGGTCCGAACAAATAATAAACCATTCCCTTCTTTGAGTGTAGCTTCATTGTATCAAAGGCATGCTGCTTCACTCAAAAGGGATATAACACGCTATGCTGGCATATTTTCTCACACAACCGGCTGAGAACGACTCAACTCCCTGATTTGGAAAAATACCATCTTATCCTTCCCTTAATGCGTCTGTCCTCCAAATTCATCAATACATTGCTGAACAACTGTGATGCCTTGACTTAGCGCAGCACCGCCGCCAAACGCTGCCGCCACACTGACGACCTCCAGCAAATTCTCTTCTGTTGCGCCTTGGTCGAGCGCTCCCTTTGTATGATAGATCATGCAATATTCATCTTGTGCATGAATGCTGATGCCAAGGGCAATCATTTGTTTTTCTTTTTGTGTTAAGGAATCGCTCTGAAAGCACTGCTCCGTAAATTCATTAAATTTCTTGCCAAACACCGGCATTTTCTTCTGAAATTCACCCATTGCCGTTTTATAATCCGTCAGTGATTGTTGCATCGATCCGCTCATATGTTGTTCATTCATCTTCATTCCATCCCTTCAAGTCATTTGTTCGTTTTTATTATGAGCGAGATTTGAAAAAATACACAAAAAAACCTCGCTTTCATGAAGCGAGGTTTACAAGTTGTTATTCAGATACAGGCAATACTGCACCATCATACTTTTTGTCGATGAATTCTTTGATTTTATCAGAGTGAAGAACTTCCATTAATACCTTGATCTTCTCTGATTTTTCGTCACCTTTGCGAACAGCGACGATGTTTGCATACGGGTTGTTTTTCGTTTGCTCAAGTTCGATTGAATCTTTTTTCGGATTCAATTTATTTTGGATCGCATAGTTAACGTTAATAAATACAGCGTCGCCTTCACTGTTTTCATAAGCTTTCGCTGTTAGTTCAGGAGCGATTTTTTTGAATTTTAGGTTCTTCGGGTTTTCTTTGATGTTTTTGACTGTTGCGTTGATTGTATCTACTTTTGGATCAAGCTTGATCACACCAGCATTTTGTAATAGGGCAAGCATACGTCCTTGCTCAGCTACGTTGTTTGTCATGATGATCGTGCCGCCGTTTGGAATATCTTTTACTGATTTGTATTTCTTAGAGTAGATACCGAAAGGCTCAAGGTGAACGGCACCAGCACTTACTAGGTTGTAATCTTTGTTTGATTTATTTTCTTCGTTTAAGTAAGGGATATGTTGGAAAAAGTTCGCATCCACTTCTTTTTCAGCTAATGCTTTGTTGTACATTTTATAATCGCTCAGTACTTTCACTTTTAGATCGTAGCCTTTTTCTTTTAGAAGTGGTTTTGCTTCTTCAAGAATCTCGGCATGTGGTGTTTTTGAAGCGGCAACCGTGATGGTTTTGTTATCGCTTGCGTTATTTGATGAACCGCAAGCAGCTAAAATGCCTGCAAATGCTAGAAATAGTGCACTTAAAATCAATTTCTTCATGAATAATTCCTCCCTTAACGTTTATCAATTTTATTTGTAATCAAATCACCGATTATTTGAATGATAAAGACGATGATCAGAATAAACACAGTGGCTACAAGTGTGACATCTGTATTACCAGATTGGTATCCTTCCACATAAGCAAGGTCACCAAGTCCGCCTGCTCCAATTGCTCCTGCAATCGCAGTAGAGCCAATCAGAGCAATTGCTGTTACAGTAATTCCTGAAATAAGGGCTGGCAGTGATTCTGGAAGCAATACTTTGAAAATAATGGTCGACGTTTTTGCTCCCATAGATCGTGCTGCTTCAATGACTCCTTTGTCTACTTCACGCAGTGCAATTTCAACAAGACGTGCGTAGAAAGGAGCTGAGCCAATGACAAGGGCTGGTAATGCTGCATTTGGGCCTAATATCGTGCCCATAATTAGTTTAGTAAATCCTAATAATAGAATGATTAATATGATAAAGGGAATCGATCTGAAAATGTTGACGACTGCGCCGATGACAGCATTAATTGGTTTGTTTTCCCACAAACCGCCTTTACTTGTCAAAAAGAGCAACAGCCCAAGGATGATGCCGATAGCAAAAGCAAACGCTAATGCAATGAGTGTCATATAGACCGTTTCACCCGTCGCGTTCCAAATAACCTCTAGATCAACGTTCGGAAACCATTTCTCAAACATGTGTCATCACCTCGATTTCAACCTGTTTGCTTTGGATATAGGCGATGGCTTTTTCAACTTCGTTCTCGTCCCCATTAATATGGATAAAGAGTGTTCCAAACGCGCCTTCCTGCGTTTGAGAAATCTTTCCTTGCAGGATGTTCACATCGACCTTGAAGGATCGAATAATTTCCGTGATCAGCGGCTGTTCGGCAGAATCTCCAATAAAGGACAACCTGACGACCTGACCTTCTTTTACTCTCTCTAGGACGTGCTCGATCGTTTCTTTTGCTTCTTCTGGTTCAGCAAGCTGTTTCACGAATCGCTTCGTCATTTCTTCTTTCGGCTGTCTGAAGACACGTAATACTTCGCCTTCTTCGACAATACGGCCATTCTCCATCACTGCCACACGGTGACAAATTTTGCGAATGACGTGCATTTCATGTGTGATCAATACAATGGTGAGTCCTAGTCGTTTATTAATATCGGCTAAAAGCTCAAGGATGGAATCCGTTGTTTGTGGATCAAGCGCAGAAGTGGCTTCGTCACATAGCAGAACTTTTGGGTCATTCGCTAATGCTCTCGCAATCCCTACACGCTGCTTTTGCCCGCCGCTGAGCTGAGAAGGATATGCATTTTCTTTTCCTTCTAAACCGACCAATTTAATCAGTTCGTTTGCACGAGCTCTCCGTTTTGACGTTGGTACACCTGCGATCTCGAGCGGGAACATAATATTTTGTCTCACTGTTCTTGACCAGAGCAAGTTAAAGTGTTGGAAAATCATGCTGATTTCTTGTCTTGCTTTCCGAAGTTTCGCATTCGATACTTCATTGATCCGGTTGCCTGCCACTTCAACGATTCCTTCTGTTGGCAACTCCAGACCGTTTAATAGGCGAATCAAGGAGCTTTTCCCAGCGCCGCTATACCCGATAATTCCGAATATTTCACCTTTATCGATATCCAAGTTGACGTCTTTCACGGCATCAACATTTCCGCTTTTTGAAAGATACGTTTTTGATACATTCTGTAAATGGATCACAGTCTGTTCACCTGCTTTCTTGCTGAATCTATAGGTTGCCATCACATACGTTCATTTATTCTTCCGACTGTTATGACTCTAGCCTGACGCAAGGTCAGTAAAAAAGACCTAACTGCAACGCAAGCAGAAAGGCCTTTTATATCAAATACGCCTTTCTCTCATCTTTCAAAGCGTTGCGGCTTTGAGTGAATTGGCACCAATTTCAGCTATGCTGACGGTTGCCGGGTTTCATAGGGCACGTCCCTCCACCTCTCTTAATAAGAGAAAATATGTTGTTTTATGTGATGTTCATGTTTTTACTAACGTAGAATATCATGCTATCTGAGATATGTCAACGCTGTAAATCGCTAATTTCCAAGTAAACGACTACGTTATCATTTTTCGAAAAAAACCGTTCGTCAGCCAAAGTACCGCTTCTAGTCTAAGAAGTGCTCGAAATGAGCCTTTCACTTTCACTTGTCCTCTGCTGATCAGCTGCTGTAAGGACATGTCTCCATCTAATAATTGCAAAATCTCTTTTCGCTCACCATAAAAGATGAGATCCGATAACTCAATTGCAGGTAGTTTCTTCACTTCACCACGTTCATCCACAATCAATGTACAAGAGTCCGTTTCCGCCTCAAATGTAATCTTCAAGGATGATGATGAGAGCAACGGCTTTAACAATAATCGCTGCCCTGCACTTCCATGGGCTTTCACATTTTCCACATGTATAACCTCCCTGTCATTTGGTTATACATAACATTTCTCTACAAACATCGGCTTGTCCTTTATAAATAGCTCGACAAATTTTCAAATGAATTGCTTGAAATATGACAAAAAACCGCTTTATTTAGCGGTTTCAATCATTTCGTGAAGATATGGAACGGAGTGAAAAGCATAGCCTTTTTGCACGATTTCACCCTCTTTAAACAGGAGAAAGCAAGGGACACTTTCGATCTCAAATGCTTTTGCAAAACTTGGCGAGTAATTTAAATTATTCTCATAAAAAGGAACTTCCGGCTGCATGGCATCAACCACTGCCAGCATCTTCTTTGCCAGCTGGCATGTTCCGCAAAATGGTGTATATAAGTACAAAAGAAATAAATCGTCCTCTATCTCCTTGAATTCATGCTCTTCAATCTCTTTCATATACGTCACCCTTATAAATATTTCGAATGAACATCAATGTTTGCAGCTAATAGAATAGATGCAATATGGGCTGACGGTGAAGCGGCCACTTCGCGGTACGTTCTGTCGACAAAAAGATGCAGTGCTTCAGGGAATTCTTTTCGAAATTGCTTCCGCAGTTTGTCGCCAGCATCGTCACTGTCTGCTAATATGTAAACGTCTTTCCCGAATAAATCGTCCACAAGCTGATCCAGCTTCGATGTACTGATCGTGCCATTGGTGCAAATGATGGTAACAGGTTCACTTATGACTTCTTTTAGCTTCTGTTTATCTGATTTACCTTCTACAATGATGACCTTTTCTATCTCGACATTCATCACGATCACCCGGCCCTTTTGACGTTGATTCACTTCTTCCTTAGATTACAATCTTTCATTCAGGTTGTAAAGATTGGGCAATTGATCAACAAAAAGACTGCAGCACTCACTGCAGCCTTATCTGTGATCAGCACCAGCCATTTTCATCGTCACAGTCTACATATTTTTCAGTCCCATGGGTCAACGTATCTGACAGACGATAAAAACGGTTTTGATCATAGGAATAACCTGATTTTAATTCATATTGATTTTCACTAATCATCGTGCCAATCTCTTCGTTTTGATGGTAAAGCACCATGCCGCTCTCTTTGAATCGTCCAGTGACATGCTCTGTTATATCCACCTGTTCTTTTTGAAAAGACAAATTGGACACCCCCCATATAGGTAGAGTGTCCAATTTCACATGAATTAGTCTTCTTTTGTCATTTCTTCATATTGCTCAGCTGTCATTAAGTTCTCGATTTCAGATGTATCCGCTGGCTCTACTACGATCATCCAAGCTTTTTCGTATGGAGAGTCGTTGACGAACTCTGGGCTGTCATCAAGCTCATCGTTTACTTCAACGATTGTGCCGTTAATCGGTGCGTATAGTTCAGAAACTGTTTTGACTGATTCTACACTTCCGAAAGGCTCGTCCGCTGTAATTTTGTCTCCTACTTCAGGAAGCTCAACGAACACGATATCACCTAGCTCAGATTGAGCAAAATGCGTAATACCGATACGCACCTTATCTCCTTCTACTTTGACCCATTCGTGTTCTTCTGAATAACGTAAATCTTTTGGTGTGCTCATTTCATACCCCTCCAGTCTTTTCTTACAATCTATATTGAAGATACCACAATCTGAATGAAAGTTACATCATTTCCAGACGCTTTTAAATGTATCTTCATTAAATCCAACTGTCACTCGTTTGCCGTCTGTTGTAATTGGACGCTTGATTAGCATTCCGTTAGACGCAAGTAATTCAAGCTGCTCGTCCTCTGACATTGCAGGAAGTTTATCTTTCAGCTGCAGCTCTCTGTATTTCTGACCGCTCGTATTAAAAAATTTCTTCAGCTCTAAACCGCTTTTTTCGTAAAGGGCTTTTAATGTTTCTTTATCAGGCGTCTCTTCGACGATATGTATGCTGTTGATGTCTTTATTGTGTTCTTCCAGCCATTTCTTTGCTTTTCGGCATGTACCGCAAGATGGGTATTCGTAAAAATCTAAAGCCACCATTTTCACCTCCTGCAAATAGTGACAACATTTTATCACAAAATGTTTTAAAAACCTAAATGTATGCTTACAAAAAGGTGCGACATGATATCCGCACCTTTTAAGCCGTCTTATACGATATATTTCTCTGCTTCAAAGATTCGTTTTGCCACCTCACGCTTTTTCGCAATGACATTCATTGGCGTGAATCTTGTCAGCTTGCGAAGGGCTGACAGACTCATACGGAGTGAATCTCCTTCTTCCATGGCAATCAATGATTCTTTCGCATGAGCTTCAATCTTTAAAAAGGCTTCCTGTGTGAAAATTTGTGTATACGCCAGCTTTTGTGCATTTTTTTCTGCGCCTGATACAGCGATTGCTTTTTCCGTACGCAAGACCGCCGACTCAGCCGCAAAGAGTTCATTGACGATATCTGCTATATTCACAAGGATTTCTTGCTCTTTGTCTAATGCTTTCCCATATTTCATCGCCGCCATTCCAGATACCATTAAGGCGATCTTTTTCGCATGGGCAAGTAAGTATTTCTCTTGATCAAGCGGCTGATCACCCGGCTCTTCCGGCATCATCATCATCAGCTCTTCCTGTAGGGTTTGCGCTTTTTGAAGAAGCGGAAGCTCTCCTTTCATCGCTTTCTTCAAGAAGGTGCCTGGCACAAGCAATCGGTTAATTTCGTTCGTTCCTTCGAAAATACGGTTAATTCGTGAGTCACGATAAGCTCTTTCGACTTCGTATTCTTGCATGAAACCATATCCGCCGTGAATCTGCACACCTTCATCCACAATGTAATCGAGCGTTTCAGAGCCAAGCACTTTACAAAGAGAGCATTCAATCGCATATTCTGCAATGGATTGCGCAATTTGTTTCCCATCCTTTTGCTCCTCGTCACTTAATAGACCCATTCTTTGTTCAAATAACCCGACTGTGCGGTATACAGCACTTTCCATGGCATAGAGCTTTGCTGACATGTTGGCTGCTTTTTCGCCAATTAAGCTGAATTGAGAAATTGGTGTTTTAAACTGCTTACGCTGATTGGCATACTCTGCCGATAATTGAATGACTCGTTTTGATGCACCGATTGTCCCTACAGCCAGTTTATAGCGTCCAATGTTCAAAATGTTAAAGGCAATGACATGGCCTCTGCCTGCTTCACCAAGCAAATTCTCCTTTGGCACTTCGGCATCTTCAAGGATTAACGTTCTCGTCGAGGACCCTTTAATGCCCATCTTTTTCTCTTCAGGTCCTGTTTTGACTCCAGGAAAATCCTTTTCTACAATGAAAGCAGAGAAGTGTTCCCCATCAATCTTCGCATACACGACAAACACATCGGCAAATGCGGAGTTTGTGATCCATTGTTTTTCCCCATTGAGGACATAATGTGTTCCAGCTTCATTCAGGACTGCCGTTGTTTTCGCACCTAGCGCATCAGAACCTGACCCTGGCTCTGTTAGGGCATATGCCGCAATTGTTTCTCCTGAGGCGAGTCCTGGCAGATACTTTTCCTTTTGCGCTTGATTGCCGAACAGCACGATCGGCAAAGAACCGATCCCGACATGGGCGCCGTAAGAAAGAGAGAAGCTGCCTGCTCTTGCAAATTTTTCAGTAATGATGGCTGAGCTGATTTTATCTAGCCCAAGCCCGCCAAATTCCTCAGGAACATCCGCACCAAGCAGGCCAAGCTCTCCAGCCTTTTTCAAGAGACGAACAGAGTGCTCGAATTCATGATTTTCAATTTGATCGATGTGCGGAACGACATCTTGTAAAATGTAATCTTCCGTTGTTTTCCCGATCATTTGATGTTCATCAGAAAAATCCTCTGGTGTAAAGATATGCTCATAATTCGTCTCATCTATTAAGAAACTGCCACCCTTTTTTACTTCTTCCATTGCTTTCATCCTGTTTTCCCCCTTTAGATCAATTCAAAAATGCCTGCTGCTCCCATGCCCCCGCCGATACACATCGTCACAATACCAAATTGTTCATTTCGCCGTTTCATTTCATGAATGAGGGACAGCGTGAGTTTCGTTCCTGTACAGCCTAGCGGATGTCCTAATGCAATGGCGCCGCCGTTGACATTTACCTTCTCTTCATCGATCCCTAAATGACGAATGACTTGAATCGCCTGAGAAGCAAATGCTTCATTTAATTCAAACAGCCCGATGTCCTTCAGCTCTAGACCAGCGATTTTCAGCGCACGCGGAATGGCTTCAACCGGCCCAATCCCCATGACTTCAGGTGGTACACCGCCAACAGCAAACGCCCTGAACTTGGCGAGCGGCTGAAGAGAAAGAGAAGATGCTTTTTCGCGATCCATCATCATGACACATGCCGCTCCATCACTCGTCTGCGAAGAGTTTCCTGCAGTCACTGTGCCTTTTGTTGAGAAGGCAGGTCGTAACGTTGAGAGAACCTCCTCTGTTGTGCCCGCTCTGACACCTTCATCTTGTGAGAACGTAAATTGGCGTTCTTCTAGTTGATTCTGCTCTCCTACCCGTCTTTCTGTCACATCAACGGGAACAATTTCATCTGAAAATTTCCCTTCTTGAAGTGCCTTTGCTGCCTTTTGATGGCTCCTCACCGCAAAAGCATCTTGATCTTGTCGTGTGACCTGATACTTTTGCGCCACTTGCTCCGCTGTGTGGCCCATGCTCATATAGTATTCAGGCGCTTGCTCTGTCAAAAGAGCGTTTGGACGAATGGAGTGACCCATCATTGGGACTTGCGACATCGATTCGACGCCTCCAGCCAAAATGGTTTCTGCCTGCCCAAGCATAATTCGTTCACCTGCATAAGCAATTGACTGCAGACCAGAAGAGCAATAGCGGTTAATGGTAATAGCAGGTACTGTATATGGCAAACCTGCTAAAGCCCCAATATTCCGGGCCACATTCAGCCCTTGCTCTGCTTCTGGTGTCGCACATCCGATGATTAAATCATCGATTGTTCCATCATAATCACCGGCACGCTTTAGCGTTTCTTTTACACACAATGCGCCCATATCATCAGGTCTGACATGTTTTAATGATCCCTTTTTGGCTTTCCCTACTGGTGTTCTTGCGCCAGCTACAATCACTGCTTCTCTCATTTTGACTCCCCCCTAGTTACGTAAAGGTTTTCCTTTAACGAGCATGTGCTGCATGCGTGCCTGAGATTTGACTTCCCCTACAAGACTTAAAAAGGCTTCTCTTTCAAGCTCTAATAAGTATTGTTCATCCACCTCTGTACCAAATGGCAATTTGCCGCCAGAAATGACATGCGCTAGTTTTTTCGCAATGGTCATGTCATGGTCTGAAATGTATCCAGACAATCTCATATTTTCAGCAGCCAGCACCATTGCTGCGTAGCCTGTTTCCCCCATCACGGGCACCTTTTGCTTCAGCGGTGCACGATAACCCGCTTCATCAAGAGAAAGAACGAGTTGTTTCGCATCATGGATTAAATGATCACCATTCATGCTGATCCGGTCATTCACTCGAAGCATCTTCATATCACGCGCTTCCTCTGCTGATGTAGATACCTTTGCCATCGCAATGGCTTCAAAGGTTTGTAGCGCAGCATCTTGGATCGCAGTTGCTGATGGCTTTTCCGCTCCTTGCAGATGGCGAATATAGAGTTCTTTGTTTCCGCCTCCGCCCGGTATGAGTCCGACCCCCGCTTCGACAAGTCCCATATACGTTTCACTGGACGCTTGGATAGCGGCTGCTGGTAGACAAAGCTCCGTCCCTCCGCCAAGTGTCATACCAAATGGTGCAGCCACAACTGGACGGTCACTATACTTCACCTTCATCATCGCCTGCTGGAACCTGCGAATGACAAAATCAATTTCAAAGAAGTTGTCGTCCTGTGCTTCCATTAAAATTAAGGCGAGATTCGCACCAACACAGAAGTTCTTTCCTTGGTTACCGATGACCAGCCCTTTATAATTCTTTTCCGTTTCATCTACAGCACGGTTGATCATATCAATGACATCAAGCCCAATGGCATTACTTTTCGAATGAAATTCAAGCAAGGCAACATCATCCCCGATATCGATCAAGCTTGCACCTGTATTTTTAAAAATGACATCGTGTTTCTTTTTCAATCTAGCTAACGAAATATTCTTGTCGTTTCCCTTTTCCTGTTCATAAGCACCATTCTGATAAAATGCACGGTCTCCTTCGGCATTTTCTTGATAGAACTTGTCATGTCCTTCTGAAAGCATATCTTGCACCCATGTCGGGATGCTGTGCCCTTCCGCTTCCATTCGACTGACGGCTTTTTTCACACCAATCGCATCCCACAGCTCGAACGGGCCATGCTGCCAGCCAAATCCCCATTTCATGGCGTTATCGATGGACTGAATATCATCCGCAATGTCGCCTTTTAGATGAGCTGAATAAAGAAGAACAGGTGCGGTCATATTCCAAAGCAATTGCCCAGCACGGCCGTCTTGATAAATAAGCGCTTTCAATTTCGCTTTTGTCCCCTTTTGCTGCTTGGCAATGTCAATACCCGGATCCTTTAGCTTTGTCCGTTCTCCGTATGTGAGTGTGACAGGATCAAGCTCTAAAATGGTCTTCCCATTTTTTTGATAAAACCCTTGCCCTGCCTTGCTGCCGATCCACCCTTTTTCAAGCATTCTTTCCATAAACTCAGGCAGCTGAAAAATATCTTTTTCCTTTCCTTCTACCTGTTCATACACATTGCGGGCTACATGAGAAAATGTGTCGAGCCCCACCACATCAAGTGTGCGGAAGGTCGCACTTTTCGGTCTGCCAATAAGAGGACCTGTGACAGAATCGACCTCTCCGATCGTGTATTTGTTCTCAAGCATTTCACGCACTGTGACAAGAAGCCCATAAGTGCCAATGCGGTTGGCAATAAAGTTCGGTGTATCTTTTGCTTCGACCACACCCTTGCCAAGTACATCTTCACCAAATGTTTTCATATATGAGAGTACTTCTGGATCTGTTTCTTGAATAGGAATTACTTCTAAAAGCTTTAAATAACGAGCTGGGTTAAAAAAATGAGTGCCTAAAAAGTGGCGTTTAAAATCAACTGATCGGCCTTCTGCCATTTTTTCAACAGAAATACCGGATGTATTGCTGGATACGATGCTGCCTTCTTTGCGGTGTTCGTCGATGAGAGAGAATACGTGTTGTTTAATGCTGAGCTTTTCAGTGACGACTTCAATGATCCAGTCAGCATCGTGTAATAAGGAAAGGTGATCTGTGAGATTTCCGGGTGTGATGTATGATAGGTTTTTGGCTGAAGTAAGAGGTGCTGGCTTTTGCTTTAACAATTTTTTCATTGCGTCTTGGCTTAATCTATTTCGAACACTAGGGTGATCAAGCGTTAGCTTTTTTGCCGTTTCTTCCTTTGTCAGTTCATTTGGCACAATATCTAGCAATGTTACTGGTATCCCGATATTGGCTAGATGTGCAGCAATGCCTGAGCCCATGACACCTGAACCAATGACAGCCGCCTTGCGAATATGTTTGCCCATAAATATCCCCCTAAACATTTTGAATGAACAGTCATTCATTTTTTGTCCAAAAAAAAGCAATGCCTCTTTCTTTATCTTAAAAGATTTTCCGAAACAGTTCAATAGCAGATTTCAAAAATTTACACATTCTCATGCGCCTTTCTTTACAGCGTATGAATTAAAGACGAGGGGGAATTGTAAGAATGGAGGTGATGTCCACATGTCTCGTTTGCAAAAGAACCCATCAAAAGCAGGCGTAAGTGCTGCAAGTGTGAAAGGAAACGCAGGTCCATCACAAGAAGCAGACCTAGGTGGTAAAAAGACCAGTCAAAATCAGCAATATAAAAAGAAATCGTAAGGAGGAACACATCTTGAACAACCAGCAAATGAATATGCCCCCACAGGTGATTTCAGTAAAAGATTCCTTGTACCTAGAGGATATGCTGAACTGGAATTTGATCGCCATTAAAAAGGCTCATTTTATGGCCGAGCATTGTCAGGATCAAACATTGAAACAAGAACTCAATCAAGTTGGCCAAATGCATCATCAGCATTACACACAAATTCTTCAGCATTTAGGCAGCTCAGGGCAAGGCCAGTCTTCTGGCTTTATGCAATAGGAGGTAACAGACATGGAACAGCAAAACCAACAAAAAATCGGGAATCCACAAACGCCGGTTCCAACCACTACGAACATGAACGATCGCGACTTTGTCACAGACCTGTTGTCGACTGAAAAATATATGACAAACGGATATAACACAGCGCTCAATGAATTCAGCCATGAATCTCTTTACCAAGATATTCAGCGAATTGCGCTAGAAACACAAAAAACGCAAAGACATTTATATGATGTCATGTTCAAATATGGCTGGTACTCTGTCGAAGCTGCTGACCAGCAGAAGCTTCAGCAAGCACATCAGAAGTTCCAGCAAACACTGACAGATCAATCACCGTACGGATCATCACCCATGTCATAAAGAAAAACTGCCAGCTCGTACTGGCAGTTTTTTAACGGTCTTTATTGGCACGATGAGCTTCATTTAATTGCTTGATCCGCTGAATCGTTTCTTTGATGTCTTCTTTTGCCTCTGGATACGTGTCATTAAAATGCTTGGCTAAAGGCGGCATGCTTTTGGCAATATGAGAATAGATGATCCACTGCGAGACATCTCTTTTCAGTTCCTCATTCGTTTCACCAAGCAGCAGCTCTGTATATTTATCAAGCAGGCCTTCGAGCTTTTCATCTAATTCATTTCCCATTTGTATTCCGCTCCTTTTTTCAGAAAAAAGCCTGACTCTGCGTGTAACAGATGTCAGGCTTTTCACATACGATTATCTTGCAGCAAGAAATGTCTCAGCTTGTGCCTGTTGGACAATACAGCGTCCTCTGCCGTGCGGAATACATAACGGTGTTCCGAATAAAGGATCTGTTGTTACTTGGCAGTTCATATCAAAGACATTTTTCACAAGATCACAGTTAATGACAGTTTCCGGTCTTCCTTCTGCATAAATCGACTTGTCTTTAATGGCCACAAGGTGATGCGCATATCTGCAAGCGAGATTGAGGTCATGCAGAACCATGACAATCGTGCGCTGCTCTTTTTCATTTAAATCAAAAAGAAGATCCAGGATTTCAATTTGGTGCGTCATGTCTAAATACGTTGTTGGCTCATCTAATAGAATAATATCCGTCTCCTGAGCCAATGTCATCGCAATCCATGCACGCTGCCTTTGTCCACCTGATAATGAATCAACCGTTCGATCAGCAAGGTCTTCCATCTTCGTTGATTTCAGTGCGCGATTTACCGCTTCTTCATCTTGCTTTGACCATTGCTTCAGCCAATTTTGATAAGGATATCGCCCTTGCTTGACGAGTTGATGTACCGTTAATCCTTCTGGCGCTTCCGGTCCTTGCGGAAGAATGGCGAGCTGTTTCGCCACTTCCTTTGTTGGTAATTTGGCAATGGAATGACCTTCAAGCAGGACAGAACCACCCATTGGCTTCATGAGACGGGCCAAAGAGCGAAGTAGCGTGGATTTACCGCATCCATTGCTGCCAATAAATACTGTGATTTCACCCTTAGGGATTGACACATTTAGTTCGTCTATGATCATTGTTTCTCCGTAACCTAAGCTTAAACCTTCAGTAGAAATGGCACTCATTCCGCTCAAACGCTCCTTTTCTCATCCAAATTTTTTATATTGAATATCGTCTATGTAGACGTCAAAGATCACTTATCTCAATTTAGTGTATCAGATTTAAGTGATCTTGAAAATCATTTTCAATTAAAAAATGAGAAAGTCTCGTTTACTTTTTCTTTTCGAATGCACGTTTTGTCCCATCTTCGAGCTTGATATCGACTCGTATCCGCTGATAATCATCATCTAAATTAAAAGCAGATAATAACTCATTGACATATGTTTCATTCAGCTTTGCACTAGGAATCGACATATCATTGAGCTTCATTTTCATTTCACGTAAAGCTTCTTCCCCTTCATAGCGGACACCATTCATATGATCTCGAATCAGTGCTTCTTCTCTTCCACCAGCTTGACGATAGGTAGCTTCATATAATTCGCTTTTTTGTCCATATTGTACGTGCAATTGCAAATGCTGAAATGGCAATTCCTTCATTTGAACAGCTGACAGACTTTCAGCTTCTGCTTCATGTGGATGTTGTATTGGTTCGATTGAACGACAGCCAGACAGCATAAAGAACAGCACTCCTAGCAGTCCCGCCTTCTTCCAGCACATCATGTGTTTCCTCCTATTTCATAGCATCGTTTTTTATTCTTCTCCAAGCCCCTTTTGGTTATTCAATAAAACAGCAGACTATGGTAGATTAAAACAAAAAGGAGAACCGGAAGATGAATAAAACAGCCATTGTGACTGGTGCCAACAGCGGTTTCGGAAAGCTCATCACACTGCGTCTCGCTCAGCAAGGGTACACTGTGATTGCTGGCGTAAGACAGGAAACCAATGCGAAAAAGCTTGCCGAAGAAGTAAAGAACGCCGCTTTATCCGAATCAATACATATTGAAGCATTAGATGTGACAGATACACAGTCCATTCAAGCATTTCAAAAAAGGCTTAATGCCTATGCTCCCATTCACCTGCTTGTGAACAATGCGGGAACGGCCTATGCTGGTTTTGCTGAAGAAGTGCCTGTTGACCAGTACCGTGAGCAATTTGAAGTCAATGTCTTTGGTGTGATGGAAATGACACAAGCAGTCCTTCCGTTGATGACGAGCGGTGCAAAAATATTGAATATGAGCAGTATCAGCGGACTCATGGGAATGCCCGCACTCTCTCCATATGTATCGTCAAAGTTTGCACTAGAGGGCTATACAGAGAGTTTGCGAATTGAGCTGGCTGCGTTTGGTATTCAGGCCGCTTTGATTGAGCCGGGTTCTTTCCAAACGAACATTTGGAACACCTCCATGAATGAGCAAATGACACCACCATCAGCAGGTTCTAAATACACAACTATTTATCAAAACATGATGTCCTATATAGAGACGCAAAAAAACAACTATGGAGATCCAGGCGAAGTTGCAGAGCTTGTGGTTTCGCTTGCAGAGAAGAAGCGACTAAAGAAGCTAAGGTATCTTGTGGGGAAAGGTGTTCGGCTTTCATTCATAGCAAAGCAGCTCTTGCCTTGGAATGTATGGGAAAACATTATTTTACGGACACTATCCTCAAAAAAATAGGCACAAAAAAACAGGTGGATCGCTTATCCACCTGTCAGCGTGTAGACAAACCTTCGCATTCTTTGTCAGTCCTGCGTGCTGGTGCTCACGAATGTCAAATTCGCTCCGCGCCAGTACTCGTCCTTCCTAGACTTCAAAGGTTTTCTATCACGCTGAAAAAAAGAAGACAAAGGGCTAAAATCAAGTTCATTTTAGCCCTTTGTCAACAATCTAACAGGTGGATCTTTTATCCACCTGTTTTCTTTTATTCGTTATCAGACTGCCCAAGGGTAATATCAAGATTTTTATTCTTTCCATCACGAATGACAGTCATTGTCGTTTTATCGCCAATTTTTGTTTCTTTATAAAGGATTTCTTTCAGCTGTGAGCTGTTCGCTACATCTTTTCCTTTGAACTTGATGATGACATCTCCAGACTTCAAGCCTGCTTTTTGTGCAGGAGATCCTTTTGAAACATCTTTTACATAGATGCCTTTACCGATTTGTTTATCAAATAGGCCAAGTGTATTTTCCTGATACGTTTCAGGCACTTGCTCAAGGTCAATCATTTGTACGCCAAGGTAAGGACGTTCGACTTTTCCATTTTTCAACAGCTGATCTACGATCGGTTTTACATCGTTACTTGGGATCGCAAATCCGAGTGATTCTACTCCGCTTTCGCTAATTTTCAAGCTGTTGATGCCGATGACTTGACCGTCTGTATTGATCAGCGGACCGCCACTGTTTCCAGGGTTAATGGCTGCATCTGTTTGAAGTACATTCATCTCAACAGTTCCAGATGATGTATTGGCTTCAACGGTACGATCGAGACCACTAATAATCCCTTCTGTTACTGTACCAGAGAACTGCGCACCGAGCGGGTTCCCGATTGCAATGACTTTGTCTCCAGCACGTAGCTTAGAAGAATCTCCAAAACTTGCAACTTTATCAATGCCGTCAGCATTTATTTCCACGACAGCTAAATCTGTCATTACGTCACTGCCGACAAGCTTCGCATCTTTTGTTTTCCCATCGTATAGTGTGACCTTTAATTTATTGGCACCCTCGACTACATGGTTATTGGTGATAATGTATGCTTTTTTTCCATCTTTTTTGAAGATGACACCAGAACCCGTTCCAGCTTCTGCTTCAGTTGAATCACCGCTAAGACCGAACGAGTTTTGTGTAGATTGATAGTTTGAGACCCCTACAATCGTCGGCTCTAAATCTTCTACCATATCAGCAACATTCGTCGCATTGGTGATTTGTTTTGTTGAGAAATTTTCAGATGAAGCCGGTTCGCTTGATGCTGTTTGGGTTTGAGTGTTTGCCGCTGTATCTTGTGACTGCGGTAAAAGCGGTGTAATGCCAAGCACAAGACCGCCACCAATAATCCCTCCAAGAATCGGACTTAGCCATGCAGCCTTTCGTTTTTTCTCCTTTTTAGACGAACGGTCATCAATCACTTGAGGAGACCCATTTGTCACCCTCTCCTGAGAGGCAGATGCTTCGTTTTCATGATGGTGAAAAACGAGTTCTTTCTCTTTTTCTGGTTCTTCTATTTGTTTCTCATTCTCTTGATGTGTGTGTTCTTGATCATTCATTTTTTTCTCTTCATCTTCTCTTCGGAAATCCATCGCTTGCACTCCTTTGCATCATTTTCATGAAATGCTTCATTCATATGTCTAGACAGGACTCATGTCCTCTTAATGGCAATATCATTGAAAAATTCTTTATGACAATATGTCAAATTATATAATACTTATTCATAGAAAAAAAGCAAGGTGTGCACATTGGTGAAAAGCACCTATTCATTAGCCTTTTGTCTATGCCCTTTTTTCCCTTGAGCTTATCATAAACAAACATTATGGGATAATAATGAGAAGAATATGTGAAATTGTGAAAAAAGCGTGTGATTGTTGACATGCCGCCTTTGTATCCCGTTATAATGACGTTGAGAGGATGTGGAAGACTTTGTCGTACACCATTTATTTAGTTGAAGATGAGCAGAATTTAAATGAACTGTTAACCAAATATTTAGAGAGTGAAAATTGGAATGTGTCCTCTTTTTTAACCGGAGAAGCGGCACGCGCGGCCATGAACAAGCCACCGCATCTATGGATTTTAGATATTATGCTGCCTGATACGGACGGCTACACACTCATTAAAGAAATCAAAGCAGCCTCGCCTGACGTACCGGTCATTTTTATTTCGGCACGTGATGCAGATATTGATCGTGTGCTTGGCTTAGAACTCGGGAGCAGTGATTATATTGCGAAACCCTTTCTTCCGCGTGAGCTGATCATCCGCGTGCAAAAGCTGCTGGAGCTTGTATATAAAAATAGTGACACACCGCAGCAAAGCGTCACACCCGTTTCTTCCTATATCATTCATGAGGACGTAAGAGAGGTGTATGAAGGAGATCAGCTGATTAACTTAACGTCTAAGGAATTTGATTTGCTGCTCTTATTTACCCATCATCAAGGACATGCCTTTTCCCGGGAAGATATCCTCGTCAAGATCTGGGGGCACGATTACTTCGGGACAGATCGTGTGGTCGATGATCTTGTCAGACGGCTGCGCAAAAAAATGCCTGACTTAAAAGTCGAGACCATTTATGGATTTGGCTATAGGATGCTAAAAGGATGAAGAACAAACCACTCGCTTTTCAAATTTGGGTTGTCATCTCTGGCATTTTACTCACCATCTCGATTGTCCTGATCATTTTATTTTCAAATACATTACGCAGCTTCTTTACGAATGAAATTTATAAAAACATTGAAAACGAGCAGCAAGTGTTAACAGAATACCCTCTGAATCGAGACGGCTCACCAAAGTCGACACCAGAAAACCGCTCGGTTCAGCACATTCTGATTCCGTCAGATGAATTAAATCAAATGGCTCAGTTTTTCCCGCATGCCTTTATTGAAAAAGTGCAGTCCTTTGTTAAAAAACAAAAAAGCGCAACAAAACGCTATTCTGAAGAAGTGAATGGTCAGCATATCTTTTTTGTGATCAAAAAAGTCTCAACAGGCAATACACAATATATTCTCTTGTCATATGCACCCGATTCTTATCGAGATGACTTGTCCTTTACACTGTTTAAACAGCTGATTTTCATCTTAGGAACGGTTATTTTACTAAGCTGGATTCCATCGATTTGGCTCGCCCGCTACTTATCACGTCCAATCGTCGCGTTTGAAAAGCACGTCAAGCGCATTGCACAAGAAGACTGGGACGATCCTGTGATGGTTGACCGGCAAGATGAAATTGGCAAACTGGGGCATACGATTGAAGAAATGAGACAAAAGCTCATTCAAAAGGATGAAACAGAACGAACGCTTTTGCAAAATATATCACACGACTTAAAAACACCTGTGATGGTCATCCGCGGTTATACGCAGTCTATTAAAGATGGAATTTTCCCTAAAGGAGATCTTGAACAAACGGTGGAAGTGATTGAAGGCGAAGCGGAAAAGCTTGAGAAGAAAATCAAAGATTTGCTGTATTTAACAAAGCTTGATTATTTATCAAAACAACATCCGGCGCATTCTCCCTTCCTTGTGAGTAATACAATGCTGGAAGTGGTTGACCGTTTACGCTGGTCGAAAAATGAATTGCAGTGGAACGTGGACTTAGATGATGAGGCTGCACTTGAAGGCGATCCAGAACAATGGAGCAAATTATTTGAAAATGTATTAGAAAATCAACTTCGCTATGCAAAAAATAAAATTGATATTCATATGAAGCAGGAAGAGGATCAAATTCGCATCGTCATTCGTAATGATGGCCCTCCAATTGAAGAACACATGCTATCCAGCCTATACGAACCTTTTAGTAAGGGAAAAAAGGGCGAATTCGGCATTGGATTAAGCATTGTCAAACGAATTCTTTCAATGCATCAAGCGTCCATATCAATTGAAAATGATGAACTAGGTGTACGCTATACGATCACTGTTCCAAAGAAGAGGCTGTAGGTTTTACACCGCAGTCTTTTTTTAGATGAATGAATACCCATTGAAATCACGGTATGTGGCTTTGATCTTCTTGCCAGCTTGATACATCCATTTCTTTTCAATGGTTGTCTCTTTCGGCATTTTGACTTTTTCTACTTGAATTCCTTTTGCTTTCAAGCGTCTAATCATATCATCAATTTCTCTCATGGAACATCATCCTTTCACATTTTTTGACCGGTTGGTCACCTTACTTTATAATATAAAGAATTACACTGTAAAAAACAAGTTACAATCTGATTAATTTTTGAAAAGTTTTGTCGTTTATGACCGATAAGTCACATCTCTTTGCGCACGTTTCCTAAGACATTTGTCTCTCGGTAAGAAAGGATGACATTCATATTGAAAAAGAAAGAAAAAATGATTATTGAGGCTGGTATGAAGTTATTTGCCAGCAAAGGCTATAATACAACGTCTGTTCAGGAAATTGCAGATGAATGCCACATGTCAAAGGGTGCGTTTTACCTTTATTTCAAATCGAAGGAAGCACTACTTATTTCGATCTTGCATTACTATTACGATAAGGTATTTACCCGGATTCATGAGGTTCAAACAGAGGGCGGCACACCAAAAGAGGCCTACCGGAAACAGCTCACTGTCTATTACGATAATATTTTGCAGCAAAAAGATTTTATTAAAATGCAGCTAAGCGACAGGGCGCTCCCATTGAACGAAGAAACGCAGCAGCTCGCAAAGCAAATTCGACTTGCGACGATTCAGTTGCACATTGATAACATTAAGCAAGTGTATGGAGATGCAGCCATTCCTTATATGGCTGATCTATGTTTAACGATTGAGGGCATGAGTCACGTTTACTTTGAGCTTGCCATTTTATATGATTTTCAGCTCGAAGCAGAGGAGCTTGCCGCAACAATGATTCACCGTATTGATGATCTAATGGGCGGTATGATGAAGCGCAATGACCATCCGCTCATTTCTGTGGACCAAGCAAGCGACTGGTTCGGCCCGATTTATGAACGATCATTTGACCCGCTCACAGAATCTCTATTAAAAGAATTAAGAGAACTGGCAGAAGCACATTATGAAGTGAAAGACGAGCCAGATTTATTTGAAGCGCTTGGCATTTTAGAAAACGAGTTAAACAAACAAAAACCAAGACAAGTCATCGTCAAAGGCATGCTTTATCAATTGAAATTATACACACCGCTTCAGCCGGTCTCCAGCTCCTTATTACGCATTCTAAAAGAAGATCATTTATAAAACCCAGGGCTTGGTTGCCCTGGGTTTTATTGTGACAAACAATCAAACTTCTTTTCTGTGATTTCAGGAAGTTTCCATTAAAAAACCAGAGGCACAGAGGCCTCTGGTGTCTTATTTTGCTTTCGGTGTCACCATTTCTTCTGGTTTCACAAACTCTTCAAACTGCTCTTCTGTTAATAGTTCTAATTGAAGGGCAGCTTCTTTTAGCGTTAATCCTTCTTTGTGCGCAAGCTTCGCAATTTTCGCTGCATTTTCATATCCGATGTGCGGGTTGAGTGCCGTCACAAGCATCAATGAATTGTTTAGGTTTTTCTCGATTGTTTCTAGGTTTGGTTCAATTCCAATGGCACACTTGTCATGGAATGAGTTCATACCGTCAGCTAGCAATTCAACTGACTGCAAGAAGTTATAGATGATGACCGGCTTAAATACGTTCAGCTCGAAGTTTCCTTGGCTTGCGGCAAAACCGATTGTTGCATCATTCCCCATGATTTGTGCGGCAATCATTGTTAAAGCTTCACTTTGAGTTGGGTTGACTTTTCCTGGCATAATGGAGCTGCCTGGCTCGTTTTCAGGAATGATCAATTCACCAATTCCGCAGCGAGGACCACTTGCAAGCCATCTCACATCATTGGCAATTTTCATTAAGTCAGCTGCAAGAGCTTTAAGCGCTCCGTGTGCATATGTGATTTCATCATGGCTTGTCAGCGCATGGAATTTGTTTGGTGAAGAATTGAACGTTTGACCTGTTAACTGGCTGATTTCTTCTGCCACGTATTTACCAAACTCAGGATGTGCGTTAATTCCCGTACCAACAGCTGTTCCGCCAATGGCAAGTTCTCTCATTTTTTCAGTAGATTCTAAAATCATTTCTTTTGAACGATCAAGCATGTACACCCAGCCGCTAATCTCTTGGCCCACTGTAAGAGGTGTTGCATCTTGCAAATGCGTACGGCCAATTTTCACGATCTCTTGGTATGCTTTTGCTTTCTCATCAAGCGTCGCTCTTAACTGGTCAATCGCAGGCAATAGCTTTTTGTACACAGCTAAAACAGCTGCAACGTGCATAGCCGTTGGGAATGTATCATTTGAGCTTTGGCTGCGGTTGACATCGTCATTCGGGTGAATGCTGAATTCACTATTTTTATCTTTCAAGTAAGCAGTTGCTCTATTTGCAACGACTTCGTTCATGTTCATGTTACTTTGTGTTCCACTTCCTGTTTGCCATACAACAAGTGGGAAATGCTCGTCATATTTTCCACTGATGATGTCATCACATACAGCAGCAATCGCTTCTGCTTTTTCACTTTCTAAGTTGCCTAGACGTTCGTTCGCAATCGCTGTGCTACGTTTCAAAATTGCAAACGCATTCACAACTTCCTTTGGCATTTTCTCAGAACCGATTTTGAAATTTTCTTTGCTTCGTTGTGTTTGTGCACCCCAGAACTTGTCCTGTGGCACCTTGATTTCGCCCATTGTATCTTTTTCGATTCTAAATTCTGTCATTATGTATCCCTCCATAGCTTCATCACTCAACTCTATTCTATACAAAAAACGAAAATCCTTTAAGCGTTTTCAATTAAAATTTTATCTTTATTTTAATTTTAGTTCAATATAAACACGAACATCTTTGGAATATTTGTATTTCGGATTTGTTTTTCCGTAATCTTTTGACGTATAGGTCACCTCATAATGCTTGTCAAACGACTGTAGAATACGGTCGATCTCCTCTTTTGTTCCTGCTAAACGAATTTGCGCCATCTTCTTTCCTCCAACACCGTGATTCTTTCATATATCACAAAATAATGTAACACAGAATATTGTTTTTTCAAGCAGGTAATGCTAAGAAAAAGAAATTGAGGCGGGTGATCCATTTGAATCAAACTCCATTGAAAGAGCACTTATACGATAATCTCTCTGTCATTCTCCCTCAGTTAAAGGACATGGATGATTTGATCCATGATAAAAAAACATTACCTCATGGTCAGGTTGTTTATTATTTATATATTAAAGAAATGAACGAAACGATGCAGATTCAAACTTTCTTAAAGCTGCTTCTTCAAGATCATTCTTCTCTGACAAAAGAGAAGCTAGAATCCAATTTATCGATGATGACTACCCGTACGGTGAAAACCTCTGAAGAACTAGTAGATGCTATTTTCCAAGGACATTGTGTCGTACTGATTAACGGATTTCAGCATGCTTATATTTTAGAAACACACGGAACGAAGAAACGTAATTTAGGAGATGCTACATCTGAAACCATCGTAAGAGGACCAAAAATTGGTTTCATTGAAGATATCAACACGAACTTAGCTCTCGTCAGACAGCGTTTGAAAAACCCTGATCTCAAAACAGTAGATATGAAAATCGGCGAAAAGAAATACACCCAAGTATCGATCATGTACATTGATGGTATCGTTGAGCCCTCTGTTTTAAAAGAGGTAAAAAAGCGTCTCAAACAAGTCACCATAGATGATATTCAAGACTCAGGCGTTCTTGAGGAGCTGATTGAAGACAATGTGTATTCTCCTTTTCCGCAAATTCAAAACACAGAACGGCCTGATAAAGTGGCATCTGCTTTAAACAATGGACGCGTCGCCATCTTTGTTGATCATTCGCCTTTTATCTTAATTGTGCCTGCTTCTCTCGCGACGATTATGCAATCACCTGATGATTATTATGAAAGATGGATCGCTGCCTCTCTGATTCGTTTGCTGCGTTTTACGTCCATCTTTCTCACATTGTTTTTATCAGCCATTTATATTGCCCTTGTGTCCTTCCATCAAGGTCTTTTGCCCACAACTTTAGCTATTTCCATCTCAAGCACACGAGAGAATGTCCCCTTTCCTCCTATTGTGGAAGCACTCATCATGGAAATGACCATTGAGCTGCTGCGGGAAGCTGGGTTAAGACTGCCTAATCCACTTGGACAAACAATCGGACTTGTGGGCGGTGTTGTCATTGGGCAGGCAGCCGTACAAGCCCATATCGTCAGCTCCATTATGGTCATTATTGTCAGCGTCATTGCACTTGCATCCTTTACCTTTCCTCAATATGGAATGGGGATATCATTTCGTGTCCTTCGCTTTGTGTCCATGTTTGCTGCAGCTGCATTCGGTTTATATGGACTTGTCCTGTTTATGCTCGTCTTACTCACTCATTTGACAAGACAAAAAAGCTTTGGCACCCCATATTTTTCACCAGATTTTGTGTTCAGCTATAAAAATGAGGACAATTCCATCATCAGATTGCCTTTGAAAAATCAAAAGAAAGGGGAACAACATGGTCAATCATAAAGAGTCGATCACAAGCTATCAGGCAAGTGCCATTATCGCCAATACCACACTAGGCGCAAGTATGATGATTCTGCCAAGATCAATGGCTCAAGCGGCGCCTACACCTGACGGCTGGATTGCACTCTTACTCATGAGTGTGATATACATTGTGTTCATTTTTGTCAATGTGCTCATGATGAAAAAGGTCTCCTTTTCTTCCTACTATGACTATACAAAAGAAGGACTTGGAAAATGGATTGGCTCACTTGCCAACCTGTTGATTATTATTTACTTTCTCGGCGTTGCCAGCTATGAAGTACGAGCTATGTCTGAGATGGTGAAATTCTTTCTACTTCAAAACACACCTGTAGCCGTGACGATGATTAGCTTTATTTTGGTTGGTTTTTACCTTGTGATTGGGGGGATTGGTGATTTTGCCCGGCTGTGCCCTTTTTTTCTGATTGTCACACTCATCATCTTATTTGTAGCCTACGGACTTAGTGTACAAGAGTTTAAGCTCGATAACCTACGGCCAGTTTTAGGAGAGGGCATTTCCCCTGTTTTCAATTCCTTGAATGCTTCGGCCATTTCGTTTGTCGGCATTGAAATGATGCTTTTCATGCCTGCCTATATGAATACGCAAAAACACACTTTTGCATATGGCTCCATCGGCTTTTTGATTCCTGCGATCATCTATATTTTCACCTATATTCTTGTGGTTGGTGCGCTCACGGTGAAAGAAACGGCGACTCTGACGTGGCCGACCATTGCCTTATTTCAATCATTTGATATTCAGGGGATTTTTATTGAACGGATTGAATCCTTTTTGCTGATTGTTTGGCTTGTCCAGCTTTATACGAGCTTTGTAGGATATACGTTTTTTGCTACGATAGGAGTCATCAAATTGACTAAATTCCCTAAAAAAATCGCGCTCGCCTTGATGGGCATTGTGATCTTCTTTGCCGCTCTTTTCCCAAAAGATGTTGATACGGTCCGAGACTATTTAACCTACGTAAACAACTTGTTCTTTCTTCTATTTGGTATACTCCCGTTTCTTTTATTTATCATCGTATTTTTCAAAAGGAGGCGGAAAACAGCATGAAAAAGAAAGCGGTTCTTGCGCTCTTCTCACTGATTCTATTATGCGGGTGCTGGGATAGTACAAATATCGAGGAGCTCAACATGGCAATTGGATTTGCTGTAGATAAAGGAGATGACGGACATAAATTGAAGCTGTCTATGCAGGTGCTCGTTCCGCAAAAAATTGAGCAAGAATCAAGCGTGAAAGATCCGACGAAGATTATTGAGACAAGCGGTGATTCCATACACCAAATTTTTCGTACGACGGCCCTAAAAACACACCGCATTTTTGCTCAGCAGCTGAGGGTTTATTTGTTTTCTCAAGACCTTATCAATGAAAATAATTTCGATTTGGTCATCAATCAATTCATTCGGGACAATGAAACACGAAGAGGAAGCCTTGTCTTTATGGCCTCTGAGAAGCCTGGAGATATGCTGAAAATCAATGACGACGGCCAGCCTGCCGCTTCCACCTTATACGATATTTCTTCGAATACAAAAACGACCATTCGTATGTTCAAGCCCGTTTCCTTAGGAGATATTTCTTCTGCTATGCAAAACAACGTATCCTTTGCCATTCCGAAAGTCAGTGTCAGTCAGGGCAAATTAATGCTGGATGGTGCCTCGATTATTCAGAACAAACGATTTCTCACCAACATCTCTCCTTTAGCGGTGCAGTCCTACAACCTGCTGACTGGAGATGCAACAGGCGGAGTGATTGAATTCCAATATGAACATAGCATTTATTCTTTTGAGATCTTTAAAATCAAACACAACATTGACACCCATAAAACAGCCAGTGGCAAATATGAATTTGATGTGTCAGTGGAGCTTGATGGCAGAATGTCTGAGGATTGGAATGAACGGGAAAATTCATTTAATGAAAAATACCTCCAAGAAATTGAGAAAGTTGTGGCACATCGACTGGAGGAGAATGTGAAAGATTTTATCGGGGAATTACAGCATGAAATCAAAGCAGATATTTGTGGGTTTTATCAAAAAGCAAGCATTGCATATCCGAAAGACTATCGAAAAGAAGCAAAACATTGGGATGCCATTTTTAGTGAATCGGATATTCGTTACAAGGTAAATGTGAAAATCCGTGACTTCGGGACTAAGGGCGCAACACAATCCTTATAGAGTATGTTAAAATGGTAAGAAAAAAAGGGTGTCAATCATGAAACGAGCTTTACTTTCGGCCGGCATTCTATTTTTGATTCTAGGAATACTTCTATTAGTCGTGGTATTCATGCAATCAAAAGAAGATTTCTTCATTGAAGCCGACAGCTTTTCAAGCACATTTTTGATCGTGATTTATTATGGACAAACCCCTGCGCTCCTTCTGATTGGAGGCGGTTTATTTGTTGGACTTTCACAGATCATTGATTTGCAAGAGAAAAAAGCGGCAGTGGCAAAGGAAAGCGTCAAGCTGCTTTCCGAGATGAAGAAAACCCTGGAAGACAAATCGGCCGAGGAGCAGGAGGCTTTTCCAGTTCCTGAGCTCCATCAACTATCCGAACGTCCAATCACAGGACAGAAGGACTAAATTTGCGCATGTTCCAGCAGCTTTCATTTGAAAGCTGTTTTTTTATTGAATCAGCTTATGGCGATGTGCATACACGGCTGCTTGTGTGCGGTCTTCTACATCAAGCTTGGAAAGAATGTTGGTAATATGCGTCTTGACTGTTTTGATGGTAATAAACAATTCCTCAGCAATGACCTTATTCGATTTTCCATCGGCAATCAGCTTTAATATTTCCATTTCTCTTGCGGTTAACGAATCGTGCAGAATGGACCCATTTGATGAATGGCGGAGTTTGTTCATGACCTTCCCAGCTACTTTTGATTCAAGTCTTGGTTCGCCGATACTCGCAGACCTGATGGCATCAGCGATTTCTCCTGCTTTCGATGTTTTTAAAAGATAGCTTAAAGCACCAGCCTCAATCACTGGATACACTTTATCATCATCAATAAAGCTCGTCAGTACAATAATCCGGGCATCCTCTATTTCCTGACAAATTCTTTTCGTTGCTTCGATGCCATCCATGCCTTCCATGACAAGGTCCATTAAAATCACGTCTGGCTTTAATTCAACCGCTAGTTCTACACCTTTTTGTCCATCTGACGCTTCACCGATGACTTCAATATCCGCCTGTGCCTCTAAAAAAGCAGCAAGACCCATTCTCACCATTTCGTGATCGTCAATTAAAAGCACTCGAATCATCGAACGTTCTCTCCTTTTCCTTCATCAAAAATGGGAACCTTCACATCAATTTGTGTGCCTTTTCCCTCAAATGACATAATCTCTGCGACACCGCCTACTTCACTTGTTCTTTCTCGTATCGATTCAAGTCCGTAGGAAGCAGTCTTCACATGATCTGTTTGAAAACCAATCCCGTTGTCGATAATTTTCAACTGAACTTGACGATTCCGAATAAGCAGACGTACTGTCACCTTTGTCGCCTTTGCATGCCTAAACACATTGGAAAGGGCTTCTTGCACAATTCGGAACAGATGGTCCTCCACCCCTTTAGACAGCGGAGCATCATCTTCTATTTCCCAATCAATATCAATTGGCTGCTTTGCCTGAAATTCATTGAGTAGCTCAATCAAGCCTTTTTTCAAGTCTTTTCCTTCAAGGGTGATCGGTCTTAAATGCAGAAGGAGTGCACGCATCTCATTTTGTGCATCGCCAGCCATTCGTTCCACAAGACGCATTTGCTTTAAAATCTTTTCATCCTTTTCCTTCATCCCTTCAAGAATCGCAGACGTCATCATCGAAATGGCGAATAGCTGCTGGCTGACTGCATCATGCAGCTCACGCGCTAGACGCTGACGCTCTTCTGAGACAACCGATTTTTTCATTTGAACCTGCCATTCAGCTCGCTCATTTGAGAGCTTTTGTAAGGAGGCTACTTGCCCTTCCACTCGTTTCGCCATTTCATTTAATTGATCTGCCGCCAAACCAATTTCATCATCACCTAGAGAAGGCAGTCTATAGGCAAAATTCCCATTTTCAAACTTCAAAATCGACTCTACAAGCTGATCTAGCCGCTTCTTATGCTGATAGCCAAACACATGCCCCGCTGATACACCAATGGCGAGACTAATAATGAGTAAAATACAAAAAAACGGGATGCCGAACCACCGCGTAGACAGCAAAATCATGGGATCAAGCTGGTAATAAAAAAACATCGGGAGTGTCGTCATGATGACAACACCAAGCGAGATACCGACTGCAAGACGAACAGATTGCCACTGGATGCCTAAATGCAGTTTCCTCATAAGTACCTCACATCCACATCCCCAATCAGGAGAGAAATGGAGATTTTCACTTTTCGCTTGCTTTCGTCATAATCATTTGTCATGACATACACTTTACTGCCGAACCCACTTCTTTTTTCATCAATGATTTTCATATCACCAATCGCGGCCGAAGCACTCACACATACTTCAATATCCTGCGGTACATAAATATCGACATCTCCGATGAGTCCACTAATGACGATCGTACTCTCTTCCTCAGCAATGATTGCCTTTGATAAGTCGATTTTGACATCGCCAATAAAACCTGAAATGGTCAAATCGCTTAATTGAAATGGTTTTTTCATCAGCCTGACTTCACCGATAAAGAAATCATGTTCTTTGCGCGGCTTCGTCTGGCTTTTTGTTTTCTTCTGATCGCCCTCTTTTTCAAGATTGACTTTCAGTGAAGGCTTTCCATCGTCTGATGATTCCTTTTTATCGACATCAAAAACAGGTTTGTTTTTCAATAAACGATAGCCCGCATAGATCAAAAAGGCAGCAAATAAATACCCAGTCAAACTAAACGTGATATTTAGTAGAAACTTCAAGAAAAGAAAGCCTGCAAAAATATAGGAAACCGAACCGAGCCAACGTTTAGATCGAGAGTGCAGCCAATAACCAGCTAGAGCAAAAAACACTGGCCAAAATAGGTCTGCCCCAATCCCAATAATTTTGAGAAAAAGATTAATACCGAAAATCACCACAATGATGCCTAAAATTTGATTTCTAGAAAAACGCAGTTGACTCGCCTCCTTCCTTTTTACGTTTGTTTACCGCAATTTTAAGTTTCCGCTTGTCATCTCAATATCGACTATGTGTGTCCCTTTCCCATGCGTGCCTGTAAAACCTCGGCCTTCACTATCCGCTTGGTCAAAATCATACGAATGATCAATACGTCCACTCGTTTTTTTCACTTGAACTTTGAAATCTCCCTCATCTGGCAAGTTCAATTTCGCACTGCCTGATGTCATGTGAAAGTCGACTGGTGAATCAATTGTATCAAAGCTTGCTGTCAGCCTGCCGCTTGTCATGCCTAATTGCAGCTTTCCTTTTACATCTTGAATATCAGCACGACCAGAAGTGGCACCAATATCACTTTCCTTCGCATCAATATGAGACACTGAAAGTCTGCCAGAAGTCGCTTTGATTTCCACACGATTTGCTGAGAAGTTTTCAGCTGTGAGGTTTCCGCTCGTTGATTTGAGCGTCACATCTTGAAGAGACAGCTTTCCTTCGCCATTTACTTCGCTCACGCCGATTCCACCTGTTATTTTCACATCTTTATGATAATCTGTTGGAATTTTGACTAAGAGTTCTCCTTTTTCAAATGCAGAGAAAAACAAAAATCCTTTATTTTCAGCACGGACTTTGAATGTTCCGCCTGTTTGTTCCGCATACATTTTCCCTTTTCCATTCACAACCATCACAGAAATATCCGAACGATCTTCCGGCTCCACCTTGATGCGAAATCCAGAAAGAGAGATATCTAATTGTTCAACCTCATCCTTTTTCGCTGAAGCTGTTGTGACCGCTTTATCACGAGAAAAGCTCAAATGAAAGAGATCTCCATTTTTGAAAAGCATCCCAATCATCAAAAAAACACCAACAAGTATACAAATTAGACCAATGAACCGTTTCATTTATATCATCCCTTTATCCTTTGACCTTTTTATTATAAGGAAAAGCGAAACAGAAAGAAATCAAATAACGGAAGAAAAATCCTGTTTTTCTTCCGTTTTGACACATTTCCATTAGTTTGCCGGCTGTTTCTCAAGCTGCTTTGATCGTTGAAGCTTTTGCCATTCCTTTTCAACCTCATCAGCGTAATCAAGATGAGCATATGCACCCTGATCAGCAAATTGTGCATAGCTGCCCGCTTTTGTCTCCATTTCCTCTATACGGTTCTCCATGCGTAGAAATTCTTTATAAGCACTTTCACTATCAACTTTATTCATAGATTCATTCATATGCTGCTTTGCCTGTGCGGCATTGGCTCTTGCAATCAGCGCTTGCTTCTTGTCTTTAACATCACGCAGCTTTGTTTCTAGATGCTGCAACTGTTCTTTCAGCTCTTTCAGCTGTTTAAAAGATTGCTGATAGGCATCTTGATATTCATTGTGCTTTTCTTCAAAATACTTCATTTCAGTCAGTGCTTTCCGTGCAAGTTCTTCTTCTCCTGCATGAAACGCCAGCTCCGCCTGTTTCTTTCGCTTATCAGCAAATGCTTCTGTTTCTTCTGCTTTTCTCAAGAAACCTTGCTGAATGGTTTGCTGTTTGATAATCGCATGTTTCGCTTTGGCAATATCGTCCTCCATATCACGAACATATTGATTCAGCATGACACGCGGATTCTCCAATTTATCTAAACCTTCATTGACTGTTGCAACAAACATATCACGTACTCTTCTTAATACCATTTCATATTCCTCCCTTTATTTTTTCTTTAAAAAGTCTTCCCATTCTTGATCAAATGTCGTGTGCATGGGTTCTTCCATGTTCGGTGCCGTGTTTGGCTCCATATATGTTGTTCTGCCGGATGATTCCTTAGCAGATTCACCATTGATCATCTTCCAGCCAAAGTAGAGAAGTACTCCAGCAAATGCGATTCCGAGTAAAAATGGTAGCGACTGTGCGACGAGCAATACACCGATAATAGTGAGTATGACCCCTGTTGTTTTACTGCCTTTATCATATTTTTTGACACCTACATAAATGAGCCACGCCCCAATCAAAGTCGGGATCAGCCCGCCCAATGAACCACCAAAGAAGATGGATAAACCGATAAACATCAGGATTGAACCGATGATGGTTTTACTTGTGATTTTCATCTTCATGCCTCCTTTCTTGCTCCTTGCTTTCACTATAGTCAAAAAAGGAAGCCGGCAAAACGTGTCGTAGATTGATCTTTGGTTGCGACCAGAGTCGTAACATGGCTCAGACTGAACGGTTGAATCTATAGAAAAAGCACTCTTCGACTAGAAGAGTGCTTTTCCTCATTTAGAACGAAACACATCTGCACTTCGTTCATATTCAACATCTGCTTCACCGAGCCGATGATTCACAATACGGGCGACAGCAAATAAATAGTCGGATAGACGGTTCACATATGTGAGCGTAACTGCTGGAATCTCCTCCTGCTTTGCGAGTGTCACAATATGCCGCTCGGCTCTCCTGACGACTGTTCGCGCTACATGTAAGAGGGCAGCACCTTCCTGGCCCCCAGGTAAAATAAATTTAGTCAGCGGCGCGGCTTCTTCTACATACACGTCCATTCGCTTTTCAAGGACTGTGACAGATTCTTCTTTTAACTTGCCTTCTTTCGGTGGTTTCACCGCTGCCAAATCACCGCCGCAGTCAAACAGTTCATGCTGAATGACCATCAGCTCAGATAGAATATCTTGAAACAATTCGCCATGCTGCCTTAAGTTTGCATGGGCTAGTCCAATCAAACTATTCGCCTCATCTAATGTACCGTACGCTTCTACCCTTGCGTCATCTTTATCAGCCCGCCCGCCAATCAAGCCTGTTTGACCTTGATCTCCGGTTTTTGTATAAAGTTTCATTGAGGTTCCCCCTTATCCATTGCTTGTTCCTTTTAGTATACCCTGAAGTGGAAAAGATGTATTTGTTTTATTATGAAACACTTTTATTCAAAATCTCTTCATTTCCACTTTATATGTTGAATGATGAAACATCACATTTTATAATAAATGAAAGCGCTTTTTAATTATGACAGATGGGTGGGATGATAGATGACTTTACAAAACAAAGTAGCAATCATTACAGGTGCAAGCAGAGGGATTGGCCGCGCCATTGCTGAGGCATTTGTCTCTGAAGGAGCTAAAGTGGTGCTGAACGGAACGAATGAAGTGCTATTGCAAGACGTTTGCTCCTCTCTGAATAAAGAAGAGACACGCGCTGTTTCTGTCGCTGGCGATGCTAGTTTACCAGCGACAGCTGCCTCCCTCGTTGAGAAGGCAAAAAACCATTTCGGACAGATTGATATATTGGTCAACAATGCTGGGATCAATTTGCGGAAATCAACAGTCGATACATCTGTTGATGAATGGAAAAGACTAATTGATATTAATTTGACTGGTACGTTTCTCATGTGTCAAGCAGTCATTCCTGACATGATCAAACAGCAAGGCGGGAAGATTGTCAACATGAGTTCAACTACTGGCAAAACCCCTCATCACAATGCATCACCCGCTTACGGCGTTTCAAAGGCAGGTATCAATTACTTAACGATGCATCTTGCCAAAGAATTAGCAGCACATCACATCCATGTAAATGCTGTCTGTCCTGGGCCAATTGAGACAGACATGAGCAAACAGTGGAGTGATGAATACCGTAGATCTGTTTTAGAAAGAATTCCTCTGAAAACAATTGGAACACCGCAGCAAGTCGCAAACGCCGTTACCTTTTTAGCCTCTGATCAGTCAGATTTCATCACAGGGGAAACCATCAATATGAATGGCGGAACGTATATGAACTAAAGAAAGAGCCTCCATTGGAAGGCTCTCAGATTGTTGACAAAGGGTTAAAATGAACTTTATTTTAACCCTTTGTCTTCTTTTCAGCGTGATAGAAAACCTTTGCAGTCTAGGAAGGACGAGCATCGACGCGGAGCGAATTTGACATTCGTGAGCACCGAAGCGCAGGACTGACAACGAATGCGAGGGTTTGTCTACACGCTGAGAGCCTCCATTGGAAGGCTCTTTCTCTTTTACTATCGGTTCTCTCTCGTACCAGAAAGCATGATTGCCTGCCGAATGGCTTCTTCCATACTCGCAGAATCAGCCTTTCCTGTTCCTGCAATATCAAATGCCGTCCCATGATCAACACTTGTACGAATTATAGGCAATCCAACTGTAATGTTCACGCCTGATTCTAAGCCAAGCACCTTGATTGGTCCATGCCCTTGATCATGATACATCGCCACAACGATATCAAAGTCGCCTCTTGTCGCCCTAAAGAACAGTGTATCAGCTGGTAGCGGGCCAAATACTTGAACCCCTTCATCCTGTGCTCGTTCTACCGCTGGAATGATCTTCTCCTCTTCTTCTCCGTTTCCAAACAGACCATTCTCCCCGGCATGTGGATTAATCCCGCACACAGCAATTCTAGGTGCAGGGATACCAGATCGAACGAGGGTATCATGAGCCAGTTTAATCGTTGTGTATACACGCTCAGGATTGATTTTTAAGATGGCATCCATTAATCCGATATGTGTCGTCACATGCACCACTTTTAAATTAGGAGCTGCCAGCATCATGGCATAATCGTCCGTACCTGTCAGGTCAGCTAAAATTTCTGTATGCCCTGGATACATATGACCAGCCTTATGAAGTGCTTCCTTGTTTAACGGTGCTGTACAAATGCCGTCAATTCTACGGTCATTCGCAAGTGTAATGGCTTTTTCAAGATATCGAAAAGCGGCATTCCCTGCTTCTTTTGAAATCTCTCCTACTGGAATATCGCTTGTTAATAGATGAAGATCAAGACAAGGAACTGTACCAGCTTTTACTTGTTCCGCTTCCTCCGGTTCTTTAATACTGACAATCTCCACATCTGTATTCACAAAATCTTTCGCCCTATTTAATATATGGGTGTCTCCAATGACAAATAGAACGGCTTCTTCATGTAAACGGCTTTGCTGGAAAGCTTTTAAAATAATTTCAGGACCAACCCCAGAAGCATCTCCCATCGTTACAGCAATGATTGGTTTTGCCATTCGTCTACCCCCTCTATGTTTTTCAACACTTCAACCGCATGGAGCACAGAATCTTTTTGACCATATGCCCCTGCTTTTGTGACCGCATATACACTCGTATCAACGAGCCGCCCAAGCGGGATGCCGGGTTCAATTTCTTTCAACAGCTGAATCCCGCCTGCTCCAAGCTCATGGCATATCGCACGCGCCGTATCTCCACCAGTTAAAAAAAGGCGTTTCACCCCTGTTAATTCAACAATGTCTTTTGTGATCTTACCAAGACAGACAGATAAGGTACTTCCTACTTCTTGTCTTGTCATGCCATTCACTTCACCGTATGCCAACATCTGTTCAACCATTTCTGGCCTTGCGTCTGTATAAAGGAGAATATCTTCATCCTGACGCATGAGCAGCTGATCCATGACTGATTTCCTTTCCCATGCTTCACGGCCGTTTAATACATTCAACGGGTTCACTTTCACCTCGAGACAATCGTGCTTTTCTCTTAAAAAAGCAAACTGCTCATTTGTTTTTTGAGAAGCACTTCCTGAAACGATGAGAACAGATTCATGCTTTTTTGCATGAGAAAGATTGCGGTGTTTCGCAACATAGGATGATAATGCGCCAGCGAGTCCAGCTGACCCAACCCAAAGCACTCTTTGATTGATCTTCATAAACAAATCAACGATCTGTGTTAAATCATTGTTCGTTTCTGCATCACACACAAACCATTGATGACCATGTTTTAATAAAGATGAAACGTCATGACTCGTTTCGTTTAGCTCTGAATAGACCGCCTGCTGCGAAAGATGTTTTGGCTTGATGTTTGTCTGCTCTTCAATTAAGTCTGAAATACTGGATGTCAGGACAGGCGTTTTTGGGTCCTTCGCTGCTTCTGATAGATGAACAGGCACACCCTCCACATAATGAATGCCATAGGCCGTAGATCTATTCGCATCGGGGTAAGCGGGGGCAATGACTGCCGCATCAAACCGGCCAAGATCCATTAGTGCCTGAAGCTCTATTCCTATATTTCCTCTTAACGTTGAATCTATTTTTTTAAAGAAAAGGTGTGAATCTCCTTGTAGAAACGGCTGAACCATTTGACTGACCTCATTATACGCTCTTTCAGAAGACATACTTCGCGAGTCTGTATCGACAATCAGTACATCTTCCTCCTTGTACCGGCTCATATCCTCAAATGACGGCTGGAACAGCACAGAGGCTTTTAAACCGGCCTTCACAAATTGAACACCTGTATCACTTGCGCCTGTTAAATCATCAGCCACAATGATCACCTTTTGCTCTAAGTTCGCTCCTTTTTTTAATAGATCGTTTGTCATTTAGACACCTCGGTCTCATTGCATATTATTCCTTTAACTTTCTCCACAGCGTCGTGCGGTTAATATTCAGCCGCTTTGCTGCTTTTGATTGATTCATATTTTCTTCTTCCAGTACCGTCCGAATGATTCGTCTTTCAATCTCGTCAAGCGTGCCATGTAAATAGCTGGACAGCTGTTTTTCTTCATTCTCAGAAGCAAGTTGCTCAATTGCCGGCTTTGCTTTACTCAACGTGATATATCCACTTTTTGTTGTCAGCACCAGTTCCTCCATAATCCGCTTGAACTGCCGGACATTTTCTCTAAATCGCTCGTTTTGAAAGGCGGCAATCACATCTGCTGACAGCCCAACAACCTGCGTCCCATAAAGAGAATTTAATTCAGCTATAAATAACCTGCTCATATCCTCAATATCTTCTGCCCGTTCAGATAACGGCGGGACATGAATGACGAGCTCCTGCAAACACGTATATAGGTCTTCACGAAACGCCCCAGATTGCATCAATTTGAACAAATCAACTGTAGATGCAGCCATCCAGCGAATGTTCTGCTGATGATGAATAAGCTGCTCGGCCATGAGGGGCTGCATAGCCATTGGGACACGATCAATATCTTTCAAAAAGATCGTCCCTTTTTGATGCACCGGAATTATGTTTACATCATCTAATTCAGTCAAACGGCTGCAATGCACCGTCATAAAGCTCTCATTTTTCCTCTCGCTCATTTGGTGAATAGCAAAAGCAAGGCTTGATTTACCAGTTCCTTGTTCACCATAGAGACAAATCGATCGATCTGTTTGGCTGAACGCCTTTGCCCTTTTAATCACATCTTTCATATTTGAACTCTGCTCAGTAAAAAGAGCAAATGGATGTGCTGAATGAACAGGTGCAGCCAGCGTCCATATAGACTGCCCCTCCCTATTAATCACAGCAGAAGGCTTCTCAATCGTCAAAAGTAGCTCACCTTTAGATAATAAGCTTCCTTTGACATGCCACACTTGCTGCTGAAAGGAGATTTGAGAATATCCATTTTGTTTTCCTTCTCGAACTGCTTTTACTGCTGGTTCAAGCGCCGGGCACCAATCCATCACATCAACATGAGACGTAAACGGTGCAAATAACCCTTTTTCTGTCCATTCTTTCATTTGCTGATTGATAAAATAAAGCTGATTGTGCTGATCAATGATCAGCATCCCTTTTGACTCTTGGTCAATCATTTCACGAAAGAGGCGCTGCTCAGCTGTCGCCTCTTTATATAAACGGTACATTTGTTTTGCTTGATGAAACGCTTCTTTGACAGATTCACGTCCTGAGGTAATGAGCATGCTTTGCATCCCCAACTCCTTGGCCGCTTTATCTGTAACCACATCACCCAGTACAACCTGTGTCCCTTGCTCCTGTAACTGCTGTAAAAGATCCCACACTTCTTCCTCTTGCTGTATTGTATAAATATCAATTTTGATCCCGTATAACTCTCCGATGGTGCGTACACCTTGTGTAATATTTTCAAATCCAACTACTGCTTTTTTCCCTTGGTAATCTTTAATCAGCGTCAGGGCACGAAGCAAGTCGTAGCCTGACACAGGGATATCCACCACTGGAATGTTGACGTGTTTTTGAATAAGCGCAGCTGTCCCCCCGCGGCTCATAATAATATCCATTCCTTGAGCCTCGGCCTGTTCTGCCAGTGCAACACCAGACCTAAGATCTCCGACTTCAAGCTGGAATGTGATGCTTTTTTCGTCTTTGGCAAGGTCGATTAATACATCGCCTAATCCTTTATACGGCGCAATACCTAATACTTTTATATTCATGAAAAGGACCCCCATTTTTTATCTCTTCATCGTGAGACATACGTTGAGGGAGTCCAAATGTTAGCAAATTGAGACAACCCTCCAAACATCAATTATAAATGAAGAAAATGAGGGTTACAATTCACGGAAACACTGATCCCTTGCGGTTAAGACGTGTGATGAGTCCATTCTTCTTTCACACACACATACTTGATGGCCTGCCGGTAAAAAGTAAACGCAATGTGCAGACTACCATCTTTTCCTTCTGTGATGGATGGATAGGAATACTCTCGATTCAATTTGTCCTTTGAGTTGTTTGTCATGGCATATCCATCGCCAATTTCAAGGTTACGTCTGACGGGCCATGTCGCACCGTCATCCGTCGAGATGGCAAGTGTCATTGGCGCACGCGGTGTTCCCCAAAAGGCTGGACGCGCCTCTGTATCAACAGCCGTTCGTGTATCGCCTTCATCCTCAATTTCATCATACAAGGACGCTCTTCTTTCTGTTTGATCATCCGCGTTGATATGGTTATAAACGAGGGCAAGATGACCATTATGGAGCACCGTAAATTGAATGGATGAGTTATTGTTTGGCAGCTCTGTTGCTCTTGGCTCAGACCATGTCCGTCCATGATCCACTGAACGGCTCATATAAATCGAATCAGCAAACCGGCTTCTAAAGAGGGCAAGCAGGGAACCATCCGCACATTTTCCGATATTCATATGAACACAGCCAGTACTGTTGGGCACAGTGACCTCTTCCCAGGTCTTCCCTTGATCTGAGGAAATCTTCACAGCACTGACATCACGGTTTCCTGTCCATTTTACGCCAGGAATCGTTTTACAATAGAACACCGGAAGGAGCCAATCATCATTATCCAATACAACAATAGGCTGTCGTATAAACGTCCCCGGCTGATCAAATAAAGTACCAATCTCTCCCCAAGTCTCTCCTCTATCCTCCGATAAACGATATCTCACAAGAGCTGTATCTTGATTGCCAGAAAGTTGTGCTGTATAAAGCAGCCACAGCCTGCCATCTTTCTCTTGAAAAAGAACTGGATTTTGTTCAGATCGTGTAGAATCATCAGACAGCTTCACAGTTTTCGTCCATTGATTACTTCCTTGCTTGAGCCTTGACATATAGATAGAGATATCAGGAATTCCTTCTTGCGTACCGCCAAACCATACACACAGCAAATCTCCATTATCCAGTTCGATGAGATTAGCCGCATGGTTTTGCACGCAATCTGTTGGTAAAAAGGCTTCTTTTCTAGCTGCGTCTTGTTCATTTTGTCGCAATTTTCCATCTATTTTGATCATGATGTCTTCATTTGTCATCATAATTCTCCTTTCAGTGATTGATCCTTTTTAGCTGGCGGGCTGATCCATCGATCCATCACCAGAACTAGGAAAGGAATGATAATGGCCACATACATATTATCGATTCCAAATGGATTATCGAGTAAATACCACACCGTCGTGGCGATGCCTGAAGCGGCAAGACCAATGGTTGCTCCTCTATTTGAATTAAAGTATGGCAAGTAAAAGCCCATTGCTGCTACAACTGCAATCGATGTTCGAAGTGCTCGTGTAAAAAAGGAAAGTGACAGCAACTCTGGTGCAAGTGCGACCCCCACAAGCGGCACAATCCCAACCATGACGGCTACATACCGAGTCACCTTCATACGCTGCTCTGGTGATGGTTTCTTTTTCGGTACATAAAAGTCATCAATAATCAACGTGGTTGTAGCAAGTGCAACCGTCGAGACACCAACAAAAATGGATGCGACAAGCGATGTTGCCACAATAGCGCTCAAAATCGGATTCATATGCTGTAAAAAGACAGGGAAAGCATAAATAGGGTCAATGTCTGGATACAAATAACGGGCTGCGACACCGATGATCCCGATCGCAATGGCAAGCGGCAAACAAAGGAGTGCTGCATACAGGGTCGATTTTTTCGCTTCTCGCTCACTTTTCGACGAGGTGATCGCTTGAATGATAAACTGCGTCGCAAAAATGGCCCCCATGTTTCCTATAAACCAAGCTCCAATCGTTCCCCAACCGATGGTCCCATCCCATGTAAAGAAATGGTCGGGTAATGTTTGTTTCATTGGCTCAAAGCCTTTTGTTAAATAAAGGGCTACCCCTAGTGTAATCAAAATCCCCGCATACTTCACAATTGAATGAAGGATCGTGACCCATGCAACCCCCTTCATTCCTCCGAAAGTAAAATAAAATGTACTCACAACCGCCGTGATGATGGCACAGGTCATTAAAGGAAGACCAAGAATGGATGCAATGGCAGCTGAACCACTTAAATAGTTTCCTAGATTCACCAAGAGCAGGGCTGCAATCATAATGACAGAGACAACAAGCTTTGTTGATTTCCCAAATTTTTGATCAATAATACCTGAAATCGTGTATTGTCCTGTTCGATAAAACTTTCCCACTAAGAAAAAGGAAAAAATAAAAAAGGCAATAGCAACTGTGATAACAGACCATGAAGCGGAAAGTCCGTGTGTAAAAGCAGATTCAGCTGTTCCGACAGTTGACTTCGTCCCAATGAATTCACTCATTAACAAAATACCGACCACAATAGCTGGAAGTGACTTAGCGGCATTGTTAAATTCTGAGTTAGACTTACTACGGAAACGCATCGTCAGCCAGGTCGTAAACAGAATATAGAGAATAATGACGATTAAAATAAATGTGATGACAGAACTACTTAAGACATTCACTTAAAATCCCCCTTTGTGTGCAAGCCGTATGAAGCAACTTCTCATGTCCCATCCCAGTGACGTATGAAGTGTTAAACGTGGAGCAGTTTCATGTAGACCTGTTCAATATCAGAGACAGACATCGGCTTCGGGTTGTTATCCATTAATCTCTTCACCTCTGAAGCAGCTTCAGCAAGTGCCGGCACATCTTCTTTTGACACACCGAAGGCTTTGAGTTGTTGAGGAATGTGTAAATCCGCTGTCCACTCTTCAACTTGACGAATCACTTGCTCTGCAAGCGTATGCTGTGAGCCTTTCTCTTCGATCCCTATCACTCTAGCAATATCTTCAAGACGATCTTTGATATGGTCTGCATTAAACGCCGTAACATGAGGAAGCAGCATGGAATTAGCGACACCGTGTGAAATTTTGAATTTCCCCCCTAACGGATAAGCCATTGCATGAACAGCAGCGGTTCCGGCACTTGTGAGCGCCATCCCGCCATACATGGCACCAACCAGCATATCTTCCCTTGCTGTCATATTATCCCCGTGATGATAGGCCTCCTGAATACTTCCTGAAATGAGCCTCATCGATTCGAGTGCAAACATATCACTAAATGGATTGGCTTTATTTGAAATATACGATTCAAGCGCATGCGTAAACGCATCCATCCCTGTAGCTGCGGTAATGGCATTTGGCAATTTGAGTGTCAGTGCGGGATCTAAGATCACAAGATCAGGCAAAAGGTATGGGCTGACCATGCCAATTTTTAATTCTTTTTCCGGAAAGGTAACAATCGCGTTTGGTGTCACTTCTGATCCCGTACCTGAGGTTGTTGGAATGAGAATCGTTGGAACTCCTCTTTTTTTAACAAGGTTCGTGCCAACGAGATCAGAAATTGGCTGATCATTCGTCTTTAGAACAGCTAATATTTTGGCCGCATCCAGCACACTCCCGCCACCAATCCCAATAATGGCTTCATGCTCCCCTTTTAAAAATGTCTGGAATACGTCCTCGATATTTTCTTCCGTTGGTTCAGGCTTAATCTCTGTGCTGATCTCACTCGCAATCCCTTTTTTCGCAAGTTCTGTTTTGATTTGATCTGCGTAACCAAGAGATACGATGGATGGCTGCGTTAAAATAAAAATCGATCTCAACGTGCTTAGTCCTAATAGCTCTAGTTTCTCCCCAAGGAGCTCTAGAGAGTGGGCGCCAGAAACAATGTGTGATGCCGTTTGAAAGTGATAATGTGATATTGTCATCTCTTCACGACTCCTTTGCTGCTTTTGCTTGTATCCGATAATTCTCCATCATGTTCACCACAGCTTCTAAAGCCTCGCCGGATAATGCTTTGACCGGGCTTTTTGGCGGACCTACAGGAATCCCTGAAAGTTCAGCTGCTTTTTTCAAAGGTGCTGGTAACGTTCCTAATGTGAATGTCGCTCTTAACGGCTGCAGTTGCTGCTGACATTGCTCACTTTGGTCAAGATTTCCTTGCTGAAACGATTCATAAATGCCAACGACGGTTTTGGGAAGCACATTTGCCGTTGCCGCCACTGCACCTGTTCCGCCTAGCTTCAATGTCTCTAAAATGAGGGAATCCGTTCCTGCAAGCACGACAAACTCTTCATCCTTTGTGACATCGAGATACGCTTTGATATTGGCAATATCTCCACTACTGTCTTTAATACCTAACACATTCGGTAGAACGCTGAGCCTTGCAACCGTCTCTGGCGCAAGTGACACACCTGTTCTTGATGGAATGTTATAAAGTAAAATGGGGATGGTCACATTCTCTGAAATATGACGAAAATGCTCATACAGCTCCTCTTGTGATGGCGCAACAAAATAAGGGGTGATAACCGACAAGACATCTACGCCTAAATCTGCGAACTTGTTTGACAGCTTAATGGTTGCCTTAGTGCTATTCTCACCTGCTCCCATGTATACAGGCACCCTGCCGCCCGCAGCCTTTACAACAGTTTCAGCAATTTGAAGCTTTTCTTCCTCTGAAAACAAATGAAATTCGCCGTTTGTCCCTAAAGCAAAGATGCCGTGCACACCTGAGTCGATTAAATGATCAATAAGTTGCTTTGTCACTTCTGGATGAAAATGCTCTTCTTCTGTAAGCGGTGTCAAAATAGCTGGAATGATTCCTTGAATGTTCAAATGATCCTCCCCTTTCGGTTGTTGCATTTTTAAACAATTAATTATTAAAACGCTTTCATTATTCTTATTATAAAAGCAATGTGATTTATTTAGCAACATATTTTTCGTTTTTTTCAAATATTCAGTGGATGACATAAGTAGATGTTGATGTTTTCAACAAAAAAAGTGAACCAGCCAGTTCACTTTTTCATAGCATTCAATGTATGAAGAAGATGCTTCACTTTCAGTCTGACTCTTTCATGTAAATGAGCAGTATGCTCCTTTTCTTCTGCATTGGCAGCAACGATACAAAGATGATGTACCTGGATACTTGTCTCTTGTTTAATGAAGTGCGTCAGCTCGCCCATCAGCTGGACAGACGCACCATCTGATATCGTTCCTTTCAGCACAAGCCAAACGGACAGCTCTCCTTCTTGATGCATCCCATAAAGAAGGACATCTTCATCATCATCTTCAGCGGCGTATTGCTTCGGCCCATCAGATTGACCAAGAAATAAGTACCCTTCCTCATCATCCAGCATGTCTTGGAGTGCTTCAGTTCCCGTTCCAAGGGACCGTGTCCAAAAGAAACCCCCGCTTTTCTCATGTGATGAAAGGATGCGCAATGGCTGATGAGTAGAAAATGTCATTCCGTTTGCGCCATATGTTTTCCACCCATCCGCTAAGTTCAGTCTTGAATGTTCAGAGATGGACGCAGGTTCAATTACCAGCTGAGGGTTTGCCCGCAGTGGATGTTGGAGAGGTGTTACATCTGTTTCATACACACGGTTCACCCGTTCGGTGGTCAACACATGATGCGGTTCTCCCAGCATGTCCGTCTTTCCTTCATTCAGCAAAAGCAGACGGTCACAATACAAACTGGCAATGTTCACATCATGAAACACACCGATCACCGTTAAGTTAGAGGAAACCGTCTCTTGTTTAATCAAATCGAGTAACTCTTTTTGATAAGCTAAATCAAGAAAACTGGTTGGCTCATCCAGCAATAAATAGTCAGGGCACTGAGCCAGCGCTTGAGCTAAGTAAACCCGCTGCTGTTCTCCACCGCTTAACTCATGGATGGATTGATCCTTAAATTGAGCAATATCTGTTTGGTCCATCACCTTGCTGACAATCTCGATATCTGCTTTCGTAACAGATTGCAGCCAACCTTTCTGATAAGGATAACGCCCAAACTGGACCGTTTCTTCCACTGTAAATGAAAAGGCTTGATCGGTCTTCTGGGGAAGAACCGCCAATTTTTGCGCAAGTGCCTTTGGCCGGTAGGATTGAACTGGATGGCCATCTAGTGTTACTTGGCCGCTCTCAGGTGCTAAAATACCTGCGATCATTTTAAGCAGTGTCGTCTTACCGCTCCCATTTGGACCAAGGATGCCGAAGAATTCCCCTCGCTCCACTTCAAAACTCACGCCGTGAATGACCTCTTTTTCACCATATCCTCCTCTAACTTCCTTCACTTGAATCATAGATGCGTCCCTCCTCTATATCTGCGGATGAGGATGATGCCAAAGACAGGTGCACCAATTAACGCTGTAATGATGCCAATAGGCAATTCAGTCGGTTCAATGATCGTACGGGAGAGCACATCTGCTAAAACGAGAAAGGAAGCACCATTCAGCATCGACAAAGGCAGCAAATGACGATGATCCGTAATGGATAAAAGACGGATAAAATGCGGAATCACCAGTCCTACAAATCCGATCGTTCCTGACACAGCCACCGCACTTCCAGTCAGAATCGAACCAGCAAGCAACACCACATATTTGCTCCGTTTCACATGAACCCCTAACAGTTTTGCCTTTTCTTCGCCATATGTCATCACATTTAAATCTCTTCCCATCAAGATCAATGCAAATGTACCAATGAGGAAAAAAGGAAGGAAAAGAGCAATATATCGCCAGCCTCTCATAGACACACTGCCTAGAAGCCAATGAATAATCTCTTTTAAATCATCACCTGTTAACGCAATCATTAATGAAATGAGGGCTCCTAAAAAAGAGCTGAAGATGACCCCCGTCAAAATTAAAGAAGAAATGCTCATTCCTCGGTGAACCAGACGGGCAAAAAAGAGGACGAGACATAGTGTGACAAGCGCTGTTGTCATACTCAAAAAAGGCAGTGTAAAACTGCCAAGCAAAGGAAACTGCAAACTGAAAAACAATGTGGCTACAGCTCCCACAGATGCCCCTTGAGATACCCCAAGTGTATAAGGGTCAGCGAGGGGATTTTTTAATAAACCTTGAAAGGCTGCACCAGATAACGCCAGAGCTGCACCGACTAACGCCGCTAATATCACTCTCGGCAGCCGGATATTCATCATAATATTGCGGTCAATTGCATCAATGGTTCCGGCCTGAATTCCAAATACTTCATGAACAAAGATCCGAAGTATAGAAGGAATGGGAATCCCTAAACTGCCAAATGAGATTCCCATTCCAATGCTCACGACAAGAAGTAAAGCACTTGCTGTGTATGCGATGATGATTTTATTTGAACGTGTCAGGATAGATGCTTTTCGCAAGAGCCTCCACTCCTTCAACCAATCGCGGTCCCGGTCGTGATGCCAGATCCGTATTCAATTGAAAGACTTGTTTTTCTTTGACTGCTTTGATCGCCTTCCAGCCGTCTCTTTTTTTCAGATCAGCTAAACTTGCGCCATCAATCGTAACGATAGCATCAGGATTTCGTTTAATAATTGATTCTTCCGTCATTTGCACCCAGCCTGTTTGGTCGCCAGCAGCATTTTTTGCATGAATGACAGACAGCATTTCGTCCATAAACGTTTGTTTACCTGTTGTATAAATTTCAGGCGCACCTGATACTTCGACAAAAACTGTTTTTTGTTTGTCTTTGGAGATGGATTCTGCTTGTTTTTTGATGTCATTCAGTTTTGATTTCATCTCATCTACAAGCTTCGTTGATGCCTCTTTTACGCCGGTTGCTTCACCAATCATATGGATAGACTTATAAACATCTTTGAAGGAAGCCGCATCATTGACAGTCAGCACTTGAATACCTGCATCTTCAAGCTGTTTAAATCCGTCTTTTGAGCTCATTTGTGATGCATGTGCTAAGACTAGATCAGGCTTTAAGGAAATAACCTTCTCTACATTGAAATCAAGACCGCCAATCTTCTCTACCTTTTCTACTTCCTTTGGATAGTTGTCAAAATCTGATCTACCCACGATTTTATCTCCAAGACCAAGGGCATAGGCAACCTCTGTATTACTTGGAATTAACGAAACAATTCGTTTAGGCTGTTCTTTGATTTCAACTGTTTTACCAGCTGCATCTTTGATGGATACAGGAAATGCCGCAGCCGCTGTCTCTTTAGGCTTTGAACTGTTTGTTTTTTGGTCCGTTTCCGCACCTGCACACCCTGCTAAAACACCGATCACAAGTAACAATGATAGCCAAATACCAGTTAACTTCTTCATCAATAAACCCCCTGCTTTATGTACTGCTTGACGTCATCTCTTTCGTCAATTCTTTTCTAATTTCGGGAATATTATACTACAGTGCAGATAGGTTGTATATGTGATTCCGAATACGTCTTGTCTGTCCTTGTAAAAGAAAAACAGCCTTTGACGTGGCTGTTTTCACTTCCGCTATTGGTTGATATCTTCACCATTAATGACCACTTTCTGAAATGAAGGAGATACTGCATGTTCCAATGAAAGAGGGTACGTGACATCGTCAATGACACAGTCTTTCATTTTAAAGTGTGTGACCGGGGAATGTGAGTATGCGGCGATCTTGACACCATATCGCCCTCCGCTGCTTTTTAGCCCTTCTACTTCAATATGACGGACTACAGGCCTATGCGGACCGGCATCCCCTTCCTCATACATCATGTCGATACAGACCACCTCATGCTTTAAGCTTTTCACTAGATTGTTTTTAAAATAGATGTGTTCAATGGTACCGCCCCTGACAGAGTTGGTCTTAATGCGCAATGCCCTGTCGAGGTTCGGACTGTCCATGACATTATCCTCTGCATATACATACTTGACGCCTCCAGAGATTTCACTCCCGATCGTTACTCCGCCATGACCATCACGCATCGTATTTCTACGAATGACGATGTTTTCAGATGGAACGCCGATTCTCCGGCCGTCCTCATTTCTGCCCGATTTAATGGCAATACAATCATCGCCATTATCAAAATAACAATCTTCAATGAGCACATGTCGGCACGACTCTGGATTCACACCATCTGTATTTGGGCCATGACCGATGATATTCACCCCGCGGACGATGACGTTTTCACTTAACACCGGATGGACTTGCCACATCGGTGAATCCTTTACGGTTACTCCTTCAATGAGAATGTTTTGGCAATTGTATGGCTGGATAAAGCTTGATCTTAAATAATGTCCTTCGCCAAACACTCTTTCTTCCACTGGTATTCTTTTTTCAGCCATATCAAAAAGGAGCTGACGATCCCGATCTTGAGAGGGCTGACCATTTGTTCCATACTTCCAAGGCCACCAGTGGTGTTCATCCCCTCTCCCGTCCAGCGTGCCTGCTCCTGTAATCGCGATGTTTTCTGCATGATGGGCATAAATAAGTGGCGAATAATTATAAAGCTCAATGCCTTCATATCTTGTTAGAACAAGCGGGAGATAATCACGTGTATCTTGGCTGAAGCTCACATAGGCTTTTTCATGAAGATGAAGCTCTACATTGCTTTTCAATTCAAGAGCGCCTGTCAAAAATGTCCCTTCAGGAATCAGCACACGCCCTCCTTTCAAACGATGTGCATCATCGATGGCAGACTGAATAGCATTTGTCGAAAGCTCTATCCCTTTGTTATCTGCACCATAATGAATGACATTGAATTCACGATCTGGGAACTTTGGCGCTTTTATCTGCTTTAACACATGATCTATACCATCTGTTTCTTTGTCTTTTTTCCCTTGCTTTGCTAAACGTGCGAGTCCAATTCCTGTTAGTACTGTTCCTGCTGTCACATACATCAAATTCCGTTTTTTAGACATTTCCTCATCCCCCAGACGCCTTAAAGTGTCACACCTGTTTTAAAAATAGCCAACTCTCTAAAATTGTTTTTTTCATGATTTAACAGCTTTCCACTCGCCACATCAATCACCGTGGCAATGAACTTCTCTAGCACCACATCTTCTGATACATCCTCAAGCAATTCCCCCGCATTAAAGTCGATCCAATGTTTTTTTGTTTCATATAAAGCGGTATTGGTCGATACCTTCATCGTTGGAACAAATGTGCCAAACGGTGTGCCTCTGCCTGTTGTAAAGAGGACGAGCTGACAGCCAGACGCTGCGAGAGCAGATGAAGCAACCAAATCATTCCCAGGCGCACTTAATAAATTCAATCCTTTTCGTTTTAGCAGCTCCCCGTATGTTAAAACATCCTTTATAACGGAAGTACCCGCTTTTTGTGTGCAGCCGAGAGATTTATCTTCTAATGTCGAAATTCCTCCTGCTTTATTTCCCGGGGAAGGATTTTCATATACTGGCTGTCGATGATCCATAAAGTATTGTTTAAAATCATTGATCATCTGCACAATATTGTCGAATGTCGCTTTTGATTCCGCTCTCTCCATTAAGATCTCTTCAGCCCCGAACATTTCCGGCACTTCTGTTAAGACGGTGGTTCCGCCTTGAGCCACAATGAAATCGGACAGTCTACCTAAAAGTGGATTTGCGGTAATGCCTGAAAACCCATCTGATCCTCCGCATTTCAAGCCAATTTTCAGCTCAGATAACGGAATGTCTTCACGCTGATCTTCTTTCGCTGCGTCATAAATTTCCTTGAGTAAAGCGACACCTGTCTCAATCTCATCCCCTACTTCTTGGCTTCTTAAAAATTTCACCCTCGTCTGGTCATACTCCCCTAATGTAGCTTTAAAATCCTCAATATCATTGTTTTCACAGCCAAGCCCTAGAACGAGAACCCCTCCAGCATTTGGGTGCTTTACGGCATTTTGAAGTATTGTTTTTGTGTTTTCATGATCATCCCCAAGTTGTGAGCATCCATAATTGTGTTTTAATACTAACGCCGTTTCAAAAGGATGGATGCTCCCCCCCATTTCAGCGGTAAATATTTGAATGATTTGATCGGCAATGCCATTGACACACCCAACTGTTGGGACAATCCAAAGCTCATTTCGTATACCACTTGCGCCATTTTTTCGTTTATACCCTTTGAATGTCAGATTCGTTTTTTCATAGGGGTTTTCTGTTAAAGAAGGGCGGTATTCGTAATCGAGCTTACCTGATAGATTCGTTTTGATATTGTGCGTATGCACCCATTCTCCAGTCGAAATCGCAGTGGATGCATGACCAATGGGGTAGCCATATTTGATGATATTCTCTTTTTCTTTGATCTCAGCCAATGCAAATTTATGACCTTTAGCAACGGTTTCTTTTAAAATGATTGTATGACCTTGGTGCTGAAGCTCTTCGCCTTGCTCAAGCACTTTTAAAGCGATACCAACATTATCTGAAGGATGAATCACAACAAAGTCTCTCATGCCTTCTCCCCCTGACTTTCATATTGAAGAATTTGGTGAACAGCAGCTCTCATGCCATTTTCATGTATGAAGGTGAGCTGCTCGGCTACTGCATCCTTCAGCCCTGCGATCTTCGTCAAATCCATCCCCCATAAAACTTCGTTTGAAAGAAGTCGATCGACCATTGATTCATAGGAATGGTCCACTTCCTCCCATGCTTCCTTCATGAATGTCATCACAGACTCATCATCCTTTATTTGATCTGCATGGACTTGATAAAAATAAATCAAACTGCTCAGTGAGAACATAAGTTTCGTAGGCAACTGTTTTTTTAGCTCTATATAATCTAGAAGAGACGGGAGAATACGCGCCCGAAATTTCGATACACCATTTAAGGCAATATCAAGTAATTGATGTTTGACAAAAGGGTTGCAGAATCGATCCCAAACGGATTGTGTATAAAGCAGCAGCTCTTCTTCAGGAAGTGGCAAACCTGGCAGCACTTCCTCCTCAAGCATGCGGCGAATGAACACACCAACATGCTCATCATCCACCGCTTTTTTGACAGTATCCAATCCACATGAATATGCAATCGGCACCATCGCTGTATGCGCACCGTTTAAAATGCGAACCTTGCTCATACGATAGGGAGCGATATCTTCCACAAAAAGTACGTTTAACCCTGCTTCTTGAAAAGGAAGCTCTTTTTGAACAAACGCAGGTGCTTCAATGACAAACAGGTGATAATATTCTGCTGTGACAAGCAATTCATCGATATACCCTTCTTCTTTTTGAACAGTCTCCGCTGCTTCCTGAGAAAATCCTGGGACAATCCGATCAACTAACGTATTACAGAACGTGTTGGCTTCCTTGACCCAAGTCACAAAATCAGGCGGAAGATTCCACTCAGCTGCCATTGTGATCACATATTCTCTTAATCGATCACCGTTTTGTTCAATCAATTCACAAGGTAAAATGATCAAACCCTTTTTCTCATCTCCAGAAAAAGCTTTGAAGCGGTGATACAAGAAGGCTGTCAGCTTTCCTGGAAAACTTACTTGCGGCCGATCTTCTAATCGGTCCTCTTTTCTTAACACAAGTCCTGCCTCTGTTGTATTAGAAAAGACAAAGCGCACATCAGGACTTTCCGCTACATGTAAAAAGGCATCATAATCTGTATATGTGCTGATTCCCCTGCTGATGGATTGAATGACGATCCGTTCGTTCATTTCTTTTTGGTCATGAAATCCTTGAATACATAAAGTGTACAAACCATCTTGTTCATTTAGAGCTGTCACTGATCCTTTTCGAGGAGGAACAACCACTGCTCTTCCTTTAAAATCTGTACAGTCGTTTAGCTTCTGGATCTGCCAATTCATAAATCCCCGCATAAAGTTCCCTTCGCCAATTTGTAGAATGGTTTCAGGATATTCAGCCACTGGGTACACATCTTTGGATAATCGTCTCAAACGCTTTTCCTCCCCGCATTTTTTGCACACGTGAACATTTTCATTTAAAAGATGCTGATTACTGCACCTTTTTGACTGAATCTCTAATCATCAGCTCTGTGTGGACATACACTTTTTCCAGATGATCGTTTTCTTGCTTTTCACCGTTGATGACTGAAAGGATGGCTTCTGCTCCAAGCGCACACATTTTTTCAATTGGCTTTTTGACTGTTGTGAGGGCAGGCGTTGTATAAGATGAAAATGAAATATCATCAAATCCGATAATAGAGAGATCATCAGGACACCTTTTACCTTTTGCAAACAATGCATTCATCGCACCAATCGCCATGTCATCGTTTGAGCAAAAAAGGGCAGTTGGCGGATCATCAAGAGTGAGTAAGGCTTCCATTGATTCATAGCCGCTCTTCATATGATAGTCGCCTATGATCATGTATTCTTTCTTCATGGGTACATGATGGTCAATGAGTGCTTGCAAAAATCCAGCTTTTCTTTCCTGTGTGGATTTAAAACCTTCTTTCCCTTCAATAATGGCAATTTGTTTATGCCCCTGCTGAATGAAATAGTGTGCAGCTTGATATGCCCCTTCACCATCATCCGCTAATATATTCATCACTTGATTACTTTCTACACGGCGATTCAGTACAATAATGGGAATGCCCTGTTTTTTCACATGATGGATAAACGCTTCATCATGCTCGCTTTGGCTCATAAGCAAAATACCATCATACCGCTGTTTATGAATGGTTGTGTAATCGTGAAAATCGTCAATTCCTCTTACAACCAAATGATAGTTTTCTGTTATTACACTGTTGACGCCTTTTAATGCATCAACAAAGAAACTTGAGGATGTGCCTTCTGTTAAACTCGTAAAAAACAGACCAATTGTAAATGATTTTTGCGAGACAAGGCCTCTGGCATGGACATTCGGTGAGTAATTCAGCTGTTTTGCAATCGACAAGATGTTTTGTTTTGTTTTCTCTTTAATAAAAGGACTGTTATTCAAAGCCCTTGATACTGTGGTATGAGAAACGTTTGCCAATTTTGCTATATCTTTGATTGTGACTGTCATGCTATTCCGCCTTTTATGATTTTTTATCATCTTATCATAAAAACGCTTTCATATTCTTGTTTTTTGTTCATATCATCTTGCTTTTATGCGAAAGCTCATTTGCCCGTTCAAATTGAAAATACTGCTTTGCATTTTCATAGCTGATTCCTTTTACCATTCCCCCTAGCAAATTGAGATCATTAGGCGCTTCACCTTTTTCCACCCAATCTCCAATGATGTCACATAACAGTCTACGAAAATATTCATGTCTTGTGTAAGACAGGAAGCTTCGTGAATCTGTCAGCATCCCAATAAATCGGCTGATCAGTCCGATACTGGAAAGTGCCATCATCTGCTCTGTCATTCCCTGCTTTGTATCATTAAACCACCAGGCTGTTCCATGCTGCATTTTCCCAGGAGTCTTTCCATCTTGAAAACTTCCAGCTATCGTTGAAATCACCACATTGTCCCTTGGATTCAAGGAATAGAGGATGGTTTTTGGCAATGCATGTGCTTGTTCTAACCGATCTAATACGCGGCAAAGAGGTTTTGCAATGTCTTCATCATTCATTGCATCATATCCGGTATCTGGTCCAAGCCGCTCAAACATTTTCGAGTTGTTGTTTCTGAGCGCATTGATATGAAGCTGCATCGCCCATCCCCGCTGAGCATATGCCTGACCTAGTTCAATGAATGTGTGTGTTTTAAATTGAACCTTCTCCTTTTCCGTCAATGGATGTCCAGACATTCTTTTATGAAAAATGATCGTAGCTTCTTCTTCCGTCGTGTCTTCGTACGTCATTTCATTGATGGCATGATCTGAAATCAAACAGCCCTGTTCATGAAAGAAATCGATTCGCATATGAAGTGCTTTTATGAAGTCTTGATAGGATTCGATCTTGATAGATGAAACCTCCGCTAGCTGATGAACATACTCGATAAACAAGTCATTTGTGATATCTAATGCCTTATCTGGCCGAAACCCTGGCAGTACTTGCACAGAAAAGCCTTCTTCCCGCAGTTGTTGGTGATAAATCAACGAATCAACCGGATCGTCTGTCGTCACAACCGTTTCAACATTTGATTTCACAATGAAATCTCTCGCACCAAATCCATCTCCTTGCAACTTTTCATTTACTTTTTTCCAGATGATGTCTGCGCTTTCTTCATTCAAAAGTTCTTCAACATCAAAATATCGTCTTAGCTCTAGATGGGTCCAGTGATAGAGAGGATTTCCAATCGTCATCGGAACAGTTTTCGCCCAAGCTAAAAATTTCTCATCATCTGAGGCATCTCCTGTGATATGTGTTTCAGGTATCCCATTTGCTCTCATGGCGCGCCATTTGTAATGATCCCCGTAAAGCCATGCTTCGGTTATATTTCGGAACGTTTTATTTTCATAGATTTCTTTTGGACTTAAATGACAATGGTAATCAATAATCGGAAGGTTCTTTGCAAACTCATGGTATAGCTTTTCCGCCGTTTGACTGTTTAATAAAAACTGCTCATCTAAAAAAGCTTTCATCAAACTCCCCCATCTCTTATAATGATGAAAATCAATTTGTTCACGTTAACAATTTTATTGTAATCGTTTACAAAGTCGATTTCAATCCTAAAACAAGAAAAAACGATCTCCTTTAGAAAAGAAAATCGTTTTTTGGCTATTTTACAGATGGTGTTTTCTTTAGGATAATCGCAATAGTTGTTCCTTGACCTAATTCACTTTCTACTTGAATATCGCCATCGTGCAGTAAGACAAGCTCTTTTGCAATCGCCAGTCCTAGTCCTGTTCCATTTGTTGGATCATTCGTATTTGTCCCTCTATAGTAACGATTAAATAAATGATCCACCGTTTCTTGCGCCATTCCGCGTCCGTTATCTTTCATTTCGATCCGAACTTCATCATTTGTTTCAGATAGAATAGCTTGAATAAGAGTACCTTTCTGGTTATGCTTCACTGCGTTCGCCAGCAGGTTCTCAATGACTCGTCTAAACCAGGCTTTATCGATCTCAAACATGACACCCTCTGTTTGATCTTCAAAGGATGATAAATAATCTTCTGAAAGCGTGCTTCTTGAAAACTCGTCCATAATGGAGGCTAAAAATTCACCAAGCTCAACAGGTTTTCGATTAATAGGCAATGCACCATTTTTCAATCGATACGTGAGGTTTAAATCCTCAATCAAGGTCGACATGTATTCTGATTTCTCACGAATGACTTGTCCCATTTCCATGACTTCTTCCTTGGACCATTGGTATTGATCTGATTCTAGCATTAATCCATAGCCGTAAATCGTGCTAAGAGGCGTTTTTAGATCATGAGACAGCCCTGCGATCCATTCTTCCCTTGTGGTTTGAATTTTTCTTCGGTTTGCTTCATTCTCTTTTAACGTATTGGTGAGCTGATCCATTGTTTTGAGGATATCCTCAAACAGCCGGTACTCCCGCTTAATACGGCCCTTTTTATTTTTACTTACTGGAATACCTTTTCTATTTGTTGGCTCCTGCAATTTATTTCTTGATAAGAAAATCAGCCAGCGGATAATGTGATAGATCGGTAGCCCATAGCGATACGAGTACCATAATGTCATAACGATAATAATCGTAAGCGCAAGACCTGCAATCAAAAGCGTTGTATATTGGTTTAAAGCCTCTGTCTCTTTATCATAAAGCTCGTCTGGGCTGTATACTTTGTTTGGCACCGAAACAATCATATACAAATCCTTATTCACTTTGATATACGACAGGTCACTTCTAAACTCCCAAGGCTTTGATTGATACTTGAGCAGTTCAACATCCGTTACGTTATTTTTCAAATTATTTTTGGCTCGGATACCTTTTAAGTATTTTCCTTCTTCATTAAACAGATGCACCGATCCATTCATTCTTTTCAAAAATTCTTTTGTTTCAACTGAATATTGAGACAATGCAGCCAGGTTTTTTTCATGCTGCTTGAGATAATTGGCTACCTTTGTGCTGTTCGTTTTAAATCCATATAAGACGATAAAGCTTTCTTGATCAATCTCAATTGGCCAGAAGTACATCTTGTAATCTTTAAATTGTCTTTTTTCAAAGATCTTGATCATTTCATCCTTTTGATAGGATGTTGGAATGTTTTTAGGGAGTTGATAGCTATAGACGTTGCGTTTTTTGGAATCAATCACTTGTAGCCAGCCATCACGTTTTTCCACTGCTTGTTTGAGCTGATCATCGGCTTCCATTTTTCCATCCTCGTTAAAATAAAGCCAGCTCATGAGTGTATCTCCATCTGCCTTCGTTAAACCAGTTTCAGTCATATTCTCATAGCGTTTTTGAAAATAAAGATTTTCAGAGAATGTTTGCCCGATCGTTAGAATGACGATGACAATAAACATTTGTCCGACAAAGTGAAAGAAAAGTTTTGTTCGTAAATTCATAAACTATTGAAGAACCTTCACAGGTTGGGGAATGAACTTATAGCCCATACCACGGATCGTCACAATATATTCAGGCTGACTTGGATCTAACTCTATTTTTTCTCTCAGCTTTCGGATATGAACCATGACGGTGTTGTTGTCACCATATGATGGAACACCCCATACTTTCTCATAGATCTGATCTTTTGAAAGTACCACATTCGGATGATCACAAAAATACTTCAGCAAGGACAAAAGCTGAGCTGAGCAAGCCGTCACTTCTCCCCTTACTTTCAACTCGGCTGCATGAGGATGGTACGAGAAATGAGCATATTCATATTGACTGTGCGCTTCTTCCTGCTCCTCCTGTAAGGAGACATAAGTTCGGTTTAAGTGCGCCTTAATTCTAGCTACTAGCTCTAACGGATTAAATGGCTTTGTGATGTAATCGTCTGCACCTTGTGCAAATCCAGTCAATTTGTCTACATCAGACGTTCTTGCTGTTAAATAGAAAATCGGTGCCTTCGTCATTTTCCTGATGTCAGGCAGAACATCAAAGCCTGACTTACCGGGCATCATCACATCTAGAAGTAAGAGGTGGATGTCCTCGTTTTTGACAATATCTAATGCTTCATCTGCATGATAGGCTTTATAAATATGTTGAAACCCTTCTTTTTTTAATACGCGTTCAACCATTTTTACAATTGCTTCTTCGTCATCTGCAATCAATATTTTTGCTGTTTCCACGCATCTCTTTCCTTTCTAGCTATGATCTCTAACCGTATATTACCATTGTCCAAAGTAAAAAAGTACCTCTTTTCTGCATAAAAGCGAAAAAAGATCAACTGGAGAAAATGGCATCAATAGGTAATACCAGAAGATGCAAAAAAACTCGGTCATATATACCGAGTTTTTGTCCATCTATTATCCGTTCACAGCTTCAAGCTTTCTTTCATGATTCATTAAGTCATATGTTAAACAGATCGGCTTATTCGTTCTCGGATCAAGCACAATTTCTGCATCGATGTGGAACACCTGACTGAGTACCTCTTTTGTCATGACCTCATGAGGCGTACCCTCTTTAATGACTTTCCCTTGATTGAGGGCAATCATGTAATGCGAAAAGCGTGCAGCATGATTGAGGTCATGAATCACCATCAGCACCGTTCTGCCCTGCTCTCTGTTTAAGCGTTCTAATAGCTGAAGGATCTCCAGCTGATGAGCAAGATCTAAATACGTCGTTGGTTCGTCTAATAAAAGCAGCTCTGTTTCCTGAGCGAGTGCCATCGCAATCCATACCCGCTGACGCTGTCCACCGGAGAGTGCTTCAATTGGCCGGTCATGAAATGCAATCATTCCCGTCTCCTCAAGTGCCCATCTGATGATTCGTTTGTCCTCATTTGATAAACGGCCAAATCCATTTTGATGCGGGAAACGTCCATATGACACAAGCTCATAAACGGTCAGACCACTTGGGGCTTCAGGCGTCTGCGGTAAAATGGCCATTTGTTTTGAAATTTCTTTTGTTGGTGTTTGATGGATCGCCTGGCCATTTAAATAAACAGCACCTTGATGGGACTTCATAATACGAGACATTGTTTTTAAAATCGTTGACTTCCCACACCCATTCGGTCCAATTAATGTCGTCACCTTGCCTTTTGGGATGCTGATATTTAAATCGTCTACAATCAAACGGTCATGATAGCCAATACAAAGCTTTTCTGTTTCTAGTGAATTCATCTGTTATACTCTCCTTCCTCATTAGTTCGTTTTCATCAATAAGTAAATGAAGTAAGGTGCGCCTAAGGCCGAAACGACAAGTCCAACGGGCACCTCTGATGGAGCAAGTATGACACGCCCAAGTGTATCTGCAAGTAATAACAGCAGTGCACCAATCATAGCGGACGCCGGGATCATTCCTTGATGTTTCGGTCCAACTAGCTTTCTTGCAAGGTGTGGTGCCGCTAACCCTAGGAACGATATACTCCCTGCAACAGCGACACTCGCACCGGCTAATGCAACTGCAATCAGCATGAGAAAACTTCTTTCTTTATGAACTGAAATCCCTAAGCCATAAGATATCTGATCACCCAAATTCATGATATTTAAGTAGCGTGCCCTCACCATCGCTAATACAAGAAAAATCAGCATCCACGGCACGACTGATAAGACATATGTCCAACTTGAGCCCCAAATACTTCCTGACAGCCACACAATGGCTTGGTTAAAATCATTTGGGCTCATCTTTAATTGAATGACCACAATTGCTGCCGAAAATGCAGCATTGATCCCAATACCAGTTAAAATCAATCGAACAGGCGTAATGCCCTTTTTCCACGCTAGCACATAAATGAGAAATGCAGCAAAGGCTGCCCCTGCGAAAGCGAAAAGCGGCAGTACAAATATCGTAAAATCACCTAAGTTCGACATCGAGCCCTGAAAGGCAAAGATAAACAAAACAACCGCAAAACCTGCACCCGCATTTACACCTAGAATGCCGGGATCAGCTAAACCATTTTGAGAAACACCTTGCCAAATGGCACCTGATACAGCGATAGAAGCGCCAACAAGTAAAGCGATGACCATCCTTGGAAGTCTGAACTCGAATAATACAAGCTCATCCATTTCACTTCCGAGTCCAAAAAATGTTTTGAATGTATCCATCGGAGAAATCCTTATCTCTCCGGTATTTAAACTAATCAGGAACACAGCCACGATGGCTAAAAAGATCATGACCATCGTTCGTTTGTATTTCTTTTTCTTTGCCTGCTGCACCATTTCCATTTAAATTCCGCTCCTTTCACGTCTCGCTAAATATAAGAAGAAAGGAACGCCTATAATGGCTGTAATGGCACCAACTGGCGTTTCAAACGGCGCATTGACAAGCCTTGCCGCAATGTCTGCATAAATGAGCAAAATAGCCCCTAAAATAGCTGAGCAAGGAATAATCCAGCGATAGTCAACGCCGACCAAGAAACGCGTAACATGAGGAATCACAAGCCCGATAAAGCCAATAGAACCTGCAACTGACACGGCTGCACCTGTTAAAAGGATCACGACCAATATGCCAAGTACCTTTACTGTTCGTGTATATTGTCCAAGCCCTTTTGCTAATTCATCACCCAAGCTTAAAACCGTGATGGAGCGGGCAAGAATCATTGCGATGATCAGTCCTACAGCCGCAACTGGAATGATGATCTTAATATTGCTCCAATTCACACCAGCCACACCGCCTGCGTACCAAAAACTCATATCTTGCGCGACGTCAAATCGAATGGCAATCGCTGAGGAAATTGAGCTTAAAAGTGCGCCAACAGCCGTACCGGCTAATGCGAGCTTCACAGGAGTAAGCCCCCCTTTTGAAAGGGTTCCAACCCCAAATACAATAGAGGCGCCAAGTGCTGCACCCAAAAATGACCAAAGAATTAATGTAAAAGAAGATTGGCCTGGGAAAAAAGCAAACGCAATGGCAATCGCAAATGCAGAGCCATTTGTCACACCCATGATTTCAGGAGACGCAAGCGCATTTCTTGTCATGCCTTGCATGATGGCACCCGATACTGCTAAAAAGGCACCGACAAGTGCGGCACCAACTGTACGCGGTAGCCTTAGTTCCCTAATGATTTGATGTGAGGTTTGTTGTGAATCAAAATGAAAGACGGCTTCCCATACCGTGTGTAAATGAATGTTTGCCGCTCCTAGCGATACTGATAAAAAAAGACCAAATGCTAAAGCAATGATTCCTATGATGACAACAGCTGCTGTACCAAAAGGCTTTGTCACAATATCTATCGCATCATCTTTAGCTGACAGCTGTTTATTCGATTGTGAGCCCAAAACCAGTCTCTTCCTTTCCGTTCATATCTATTCGTTATTAGTGATAATGATTATCAATCTCGGAGTCTAGTATATCACTTTCTTCACGTTTTGAAATCCTTGTTCTGATAAATTTCTTTATTTTCATCAAAAAACCGGGAGAATTTCACCATTTTCTTTTGGTCATAAAATAGCCGATGCATTTTTTCTTCTATCATGATAAGATATAATTGCAAATGAGAATCATTATCATAAACAATTGAATAGGAGCGAACTTTAGTGAAAAAACGAACTGGACTTCTTTTGATTTCCCTCATTACCCTTATGATTTTTACTGCTGCTTGCGGCAGCACTTCCAATAAAGAATCGGGAGCCAAAAAAAATGACACGATCACCTATCAAGATGTAAAGGGTGAAGTGAAACTGCCTCAAAACCCAAAACGTATTGTGCTTCTGGCGGAAAGCTATTACGGGGATCTCGTCACACTCGGCAAAACCCCAATTGCTGCTACTGCGCCCATCTTTAAAAACCCTTTCTATAAAGGAAAAACAGATGGAGTGAAAAATATTGGAAAATCTCCCTCTGTTGAGAAAGTAGCCTCTTTGAAGCCGGATATGATCATTGCTTGGGGAGAAGATGAGAAATTTGATCAATACAAAAAAATTGCCCCTACAGTTGCCATTCAATACAATCAATATTCGTTTAAAGACCAGCTAAAAGAATTCGGTAAAATGACAGGCACATCAAAAAAAGCAACGGATTGGATCACACAATGGGATGCCAAAATTGCTGAAGTGAAACCAAAAGTAACAAAAGCTGTAGGAAACAAAACCGTTTCGATCGTATCACCATTCGATAAGGGCATTTACATTTTCGGTAACACTTTTGCACGCGGTGGTGAAATCATTTATGACGAGCTGAAATTAAAAGCTCCGAAGGCCGCCCAAAAAGAAGCCATCGACAGTGGTGTCGGTTATGCAAACATTTCTCTTGAAAAGCTTCCAGAATTTGCAGGTGATTATATTTTCACAAGCCCATGGAGCGGTTCAAAAAGTAATGGCGATCAAGTGTATAAAAGCAGCATCTGGGCATCACTTCCTGCTGTCCAAAACAAACGCGTATTTGAAACAGATACAGTCGGTTACTTCTTTAATGACCCTGTGTCACTAGAAGGTCAGCTCGAATTTATTGTGGATCGATTAACATCTGACTCATAAAAAAATACGTTTCTCCAATGCTGGAGAAACGTATTTCTTATACTGTACCTTTGGCAAATTTTTTGGACATGAATGGGTAGAGTAAAATGCCAACTAAGAACAATCCAATACCAAGACCAAATGTTTTGAAATCAGCTGTGCCTGAAATAATGACCCAAGCGGAATACCCCATGGCCACAAGCGCAATGATCCCGTCTCTTGTCCGGTTTCCTTTTTGGAGCTCATATGTGTCACCTTGCATGATGACCTTAAAGCTGTAGATCGACGACACGATATACGGAATGAGATACGCAAGTGTCGCTGATGTTGTTAAGAAAGTAAAGGCTTCATTAATCGTACGTGACATGACTGAGAAAATAAACAGCTGTGACATGATATTTGTGACAGTCAAAGCAAAAACAGGACTGCCTTTTTTGTTTGTTTTTGCAAACACTGCTGGGAAATCGCCAGCCTTTGCTGCTTGATAAGGGACTTCAGAACCAAGCAAAATCCAGCCAAGCATCGAACCAAATAAACAAATGATCGCAAGAAGTGCCATGACAATGCCGCCAGCCGGTCCGATAATGAGCTGAAGCACGTCTACGAATGGTTTATCAGAACCTTGCAATTGATCATGCGGCAGAACGCCCATTGTAATCAAGGTAATAATCATGTAAATAGACAGTGCAATTAAAAGTCCTGTAATCGTCGCACGTTTGACATCACGCTGCGAGGAAGCTCTTCCTGATAAAATGACAGCAGATTCGATGCCGATAAATGCCCATAGTGTGGAAATGGCCGCATGATGAATTTGGCCTCCAAGTCCGAGCACTCCTTCACCACTTGCTGCTTCAACAGGGAAGTAATAATGTTCAAATAATGCGGTTTGGAATGCAAATAAGCCTGCGACAATAAAAAGGACGAATCCAAGCACCTTTGAAAAGGTCGTAATAAAGTTCAGCTTACTTGCTGCGCTTAAGCTTGTAATTAAAATCGTATGAGTCCCCCATAGAAGGATTGTACATACGATAAACGTTGAGAGCTGACCAAGTGTGATCGCTTCTTTTCCAAAAGTAAAGATCTCCGTTTTCACGGTTAAAATTGGGAAAAAGGTTGTTAAATAACCAGCTAGGCTTGTGATAATGGCGACATTACTAATCCAGCTTGCCACCCAATATCCCCAAACCATTGTAAAACCGGCTGCTTTTCCTTTTTTCGGATCTTTAAAAAGCGCTCTTGCATAGCTTTGTGGTCCAGCTGTTAGCTGCGGTTTATGAATGGACAAATGTCCAAACACAAAGGCAATCATCAGTACGCCGCCACCTGTGACAAGCCATGCCATCGTCACACCTAAAGGACTTGCATGCTGGGCAAGTGTACTAGGCAGCATAAAGATGCCTGAACCTACCATATTTCCGACGACAAAAGCCGTCAATAACCAAAAACCCCATTTTTTTGTCTGTTCCATTTTCGTACCTCCGTTATATTCACTTTGGACCAGACCCGGCAGTATCTTCATTGATATATTTGTGAAGCAATGACTTGCATTCTTTATGTTCATGTTGGGTCACTTTCTTACCAGCATACCCTTTTCTTAGGCAATCAGAACATAAAAAAAAGCCTGAACAAAAGTCCATGCTTTTCAAAACATACACCTTGATCTCCGGATAGCCCTCCACGCTTCAAAGACGTGGCAGTCCTGCATTTGTTCAATGCAGACCCAGCATAAAGAAAGTTGGAGCTCTCTCTACACTTCGGCGCTGATGCCTTTTTTCTCATGATCAACGATTCCATCTCTCCCATGAGTGACTCATCATCCGCGCAACCTCTACCTCACTGAGACATAGCGTGAGGATTTCTATTCATTTTTACTACACGAAGGTTATCAAACATTCTCATATCTGTCAAAGGGAAAAACATAGAAAAAAGGCAGAGAAATGATTCTCCGCCTTTTTGTCAGCTTATTGATGGTTGTTTTTCTTCTTTTGGACAGCTTCCTGAAGCGGATCGCCTGCTAGTTCTTTACTTGCTTCTTCTAACAGCTGATCGACCTGCTGATGGTCTTTCTCGCTTTTCGTCTTTTTATCCTTTTGGAAAAATGACATCGCTATTTCCCCCCTTATCATAAAATGCCTTTGCCTGTTTAATTTGTGCTACAGCGCTCAGCATTATACAAAGAGGAGCGGTTCATTCATCGTGAAAGGTCTGTCTCATTTTTTGCAAATACGTTAGAAAGGTCTTTAAGTCTTCCTCTGTGAAGTCTGACATCATATGCTGAATCACCTTTCCAAAAAGACGTGTATGCTTTTCGTAAATAGCCAGCCCTTTTTCCGTGGCTTCTAGCCGGACAAGGGAATGATCGTCCTTGTCCCGTTCTCTCTGAATGTAGCCTTGCTCACATAATTTATTGAGGGCAATGGAAGCGGCACCTGGGTTGAGAGAGAGTCTTTGTTTGAGCTCTTCAGCATGTGATACTTTTCCTTGTATCAATATAGAAAGAGCATATATCTGTGGAGGCGTGATGTCTTTTTCTAACTCAAGTAACTTGCGGTTTAATTTACGGCTGACTTCATAATGTACAAGAACAATTTCTTTTAAAATGTCTGCATTACTCATCCGAATCGCATCCTTATCGTTAGTGTCAACATGACTTCCTTCTTATTATAGAATGTTTTTCCAAACAGCCAACTATTTTATCCCATTTTTCTGTAGAAATAAGCCTTGCTGAATGGATTCACCCTTGATATAGTGAGTACTTGAACAAAAAACAGAACAGGAGTACGCATCATGACAGGAAAAACACATATTATGGGCGGAATTGCCGCCTCCACAGCCGTCGCCTATTATTGCGGATTCGAACCAGTGACGATGGCTGCTGCAGGATCAGTAGGTGCCCTCATCCCAGATCTATGTCATACAAAAAGCAAAATCGGCAGGAAATTCCCGCTGCTTTCCACACTGATCAGTAGTGTGTTCGGGCACCGCACCTTTACACATAGTTTATTATTTCTGCTGATCATTTATTTTATTGCGACAACATACATTCCAAATGACAGCCTCAGTACCGGGTTACTAGTTGGGATGGCAAGCCACCTCATCCTTGATGCAGGCACAGTGAACGGTATTAAATTTTTGTTCCCTGCAACCATGAAAGTACGTCTCCCCTTTTATGTTAAAACAGGCAGCACAGGAGAACAAGTCGTACTAGCTGCTCTGACCATTGTCACCTGCTATTACATGGCTGTCATTTGCGGAATATCCATCCCATTGCCGTTTTAGAAAAAGAAAAAAGAGTTTTGCAAAAAAGCAGGATATGAATTGATCATTCCTCATTTTTTTAGTAGTTTTAAGATAAGTGTTTTTGCCTTGCAGCTGAATACAGAATGGTGAGGAGTTACATAAATGAAAGCGTTTTTCAAAAATCACTGGTTTTTAGTGTACTCCATCCTCTTTATGTGGATGAAAACATACATCATTTATCAATTCGGATTTCATATACGAACGGCCAATCTGTTTCACGAGTGGCTGCTTTTGATTAATCCACTTAGCTTTTTGCTCCCTTTGTTTGGGATTGCTCTTTTCTTAAATGAAACGAAACAAAAGGTCTTTTTATTGACCACAAATTTTATTTTGACAGCCATTTTGATATCGAATACGATCTTTTACGGTTTTTATATTGATTTCATTACCATTCCTGTCTTATTTCAAGCAAAGAACATGGGAGATATGGGCAGCAGTATGACTGAATTGTTTCATCCGCTATTTATACTCATGCTGATTGATTTTGTAGTGCTGGCATGGCTCTTAAAACGGAAACCGCTATCACCAAAAGCGTCTTTTAAGACGATCAAAACATACTATGTGGTTTGCTGCAGCTTGCTATTGTTCCATGTCAGCTCAGCTTTGATGGACCACCCTCGATTTTTGACAAGCTCGTATGATCGAGAAGTCATTGTACGCAACCTTGGGCTGTTTCAATTCCATTTGTATGACGGTGCCGCTCAAACAGCACGAATTGGACAAAAAGCCTTTGCTGACGAAGATACACTTTCAACAGTGGCAAACTACACAAAAGCTGATTACAGTGCTCCGAATGAAGACTACTTTGGACTTGCTAAAGGCAAAAATGTCGTGTTCATTTCACTTGAATCAACGCAGCAATTTGTCATGAATCAAAAGGTGAATGGACAATACATCACACCATTTTTAAATCAACTTGCCAAAAAAAGCTTCTATTTTGATGAATTTTATCAGCAGACAGAGCAAGGCAAAACGTCGGACTCAGAGTTTATCGTCGCAAACTCCCTCTATCCATCTAGCAGTGGCGCTGTCTTTTTCACAGCGAGTGACAACGAATATGACACACTGTACAAGCAATTGAAAAAAGAGAATTATCAATCCGTCCAATTTCATGCGAATAATAAAACGTTCTGGAATCGTGATGTGATGTATGAATCTCTTGGGATTGACCGCTTTTATGATGTCGATTCATTTGATGTCAATGAACAGAATTCGACTGGCTGGGGCTTAAAGGATATCGACTTTTTTGACCAATCCATCGATTATTTAAAAAAGCTGAAGACGCCTTATTACAGCACGTTTATTACCTTAACCAATCACTTCCCATTTGAAATTGATCCAAAGGATCAGTTCATTGATGAATACGATTCGACTAGCACCATTTTAAACCGCTATGTGACCACCGTCCGCTATCAAGATGAAGCCATCAAAAGGTTCTTTGAACGAATGAAAGAAGAAGGACTATATGAAAATACAATGTTTGTCCTGATGGGAGACCACTACGGCATTTCAGAAGCACATCATGAGGCAATGGCAGAGCTGCTGAAGCAGGATGAAATCACACCGTTTGATGCAGTTAAACTGCAGCGGGTCCCTTTTTTGATTTACATTCCTGGGGTGACAGATGAGGCCCCTCAAACCATTTCTGAAACAGCCGGTCAAATGGATGTCAAACCGACACTTCTTCATTTACTCGGCATTGAATCAAAAGATGCCATTCAATTTGGAAATGACCTTTTCTCCAATGAGCGTACACCGTTCGCTGTGCTGAGAAATGGAAACTTTATTACAGATGATTATCTTTATACAAAGAACACGTGCTATGATCAAAAAACAAAACAACCTGTTGAAGAAGATGAAGTATGCCAGCCCTATATAGAAAAAGCCAATAAAGAGCTGTCTCTATCAGATAAAGTGATCAACGGGAACTTACTACGTTTTTATCAGCATTAAAAGCTGCCCTCTGGCGGCTTTTTCTTTTCTCTTTTCCTGAAAACCTATGAATGGTCAAATAAGTTTGATTATAATAAAGGATACACATGATGTTGAATGATAAAGAGGTGTGATCATGAAATATTTATTCTTAACCTTCGTCACCATCTGTTTGCTCCTGACTGGGTGTCAAACGGAGTCGACGTCACCAAATCAAAGCAAAAAGACAGAACTTGTGATTTCAGCGGCGGCAAGCCTGCAGGATGCTTTGAAAGAGATTGAATCTGCCTATGAAGATGATCATCCAAACGTGACACTCACGAATAATTTCGGGTCATCCGGCGCATTGAAGCAGCAAATCGCTCAAGGAGCAAAAGCGGATCTCTTCTTCTCAGCAGCTGAAGATCCTTTTGATGACCTTGTTCAATCTGGCGACATCGATCAGGACCATACAAAGGATGCCATACAAAATGAGCTTGTCCTCATCGTGCCAAAAGAAGGTTCTTCTGCTATCAAAACCTTTCGCGATGTTGATCACATAAAAGGAAAGATAGCGCTTGGCACACCTGAATCTGTTCCTGCTGGTACATATGCAAAAGAGATTTTCACAAAACTGAATATATGGGACCAAGTGAAACAGAATGCTGTCTATGGCAAGGATGTTCGTCAAGTATTAAACTATGTCGAAACAGGAAATGTGGAAGCTGGTGTCGTGTATAAGACGGACGCGCTCGTTTCTCGCAAAGTAAAGATAGTAGATGAGGCAAATCAAGACATGCATTCCCCCATCATTTATCCTGTTGGCATTGTAAAACAGACCGATCACATGAAAGAGGCGAAAGCATTTTTTCAATATCTCCAATCAGATCCAGCCGCAGCGATTTTTAAAAAGTACGGCTTTCAAGTGAAATAATGCCGATGCTGACCGAAGATTTTCTTTCACCTATCTGGCTGTCCATACAAGTGGCTGCTTTCAGTGGATTATTAGCTGTCGTTTTAGGAACGTCCATTGGTTTTTGGATGGCCCGTACATCTTTCAAAGGAAAAATGATCGTGGAAACGCTCCTCATGATGCCGCTTGTCCTGCCGCCAACGGTCGTAGGATTTCTGCTGCTCGTCGTGTTCGGGAAGCACAGCGTGATTGGACAAGCCATTGAATGGATCTTCCATCAGCCTGTCATCTTCACTTATTGGGCAGCAGTCATTGCATCGACAGTTGTCGCATTCCCGCTCATGTATCAATCAGCGAAAGCTGGTTTTTCTACGATTGAGTCAGACATTGAAGGTGCTGCAAAAGTTGATGGTGCGCATTCTTTCCAGGTCTTTGCCTATATTACCGTCCCACTCGCACTGCCATCTCTTCTCTCTGGTGCAGTTTTAAGTTTCGCAAGGGCTTTAGGAGAATTTGGAGCGACTTTAATGTTCGCTGGCAACATTCCTGGGAAAACGCAAACCCTCCCAACAGCCATCTATGTGGCGATTGATTCTGGACGAATGGAACTTGCGTGGGCTTGGACCATTTGTATTGTGATCCTGTCTTTTCTCATGCTGTTGGCTGTGCGCCGAAGCATGAATTAAAAAATCCCCTTCTCAAAAAGAGAAAGGGGATTCAGATTGTTGACAAAGGGCTAAAATGAACTTGATTTTAGCCCTTTGTCTTTTTTCAGCGTGATAGAAAACCTTTGCTAGTCTAGGAAGCACCAGTACTCACTGACAAAATATGCGAGGGTTTGTCTACACGCAAAGGGGATTTTATATTTATTCAAACCCAACCGTCATCGTTTCTGGATTAGACCCGACACGTTCGTTATTATTAAGTGCATTGATTTTTTCCATGTCTTCTTGTGAAAGCTCGAAGTCAAAAATGTCGGCATTTTGTTTAATGCGTTCTTCATTGATTGATTTTGGAATGGTGACAACGCCGCTTTGCAGATCCCAACGCAAGATCACTTGAGCCACAGATTTGTTGTATTGTGCTGCAATTTCCTTTAATACGTCATGATCCAAAAGCTTTCCTTGCATCAGCGGAGACCATGCTTCAATTTGAATGCCTTTTTCTTTCGCATATTGTCGTAATTCGACAAGTGTCAGTTTTGGATGAAACTCCACTTGGTTCACCGCTGGAACAACCTCCGCATCTTTTAACAGCTCTTCTAAATGCTGCACGTAGAAGTTGCTGACACCAATCGCTCTTACTTTTCCATCTTTATAAAGCTTCTCAAGCGCACGCCATGTCTCTTTAAATGTATCTGCATTTGGTCCAGGCCAATGAATCAAATAGAGGTCTAAGTAATCAAGACCGAGCCGGTTTAAGCTTGCATCGAATGCAGCGAGTGCTTTGTCATATCCTTGATCTGTGTTCCATACTTTTGACGTAATGAACAATTCTTCTCTTTTGACGCCAGATTCTTTAATGGCTTTCCCTACGCCTGTCTCGTTTTTATAAACGGCAGCCGTATCAATGCTGCGATAACCGTTTCGTATGGCTGCTTTGACGGCATCAACCACTTGGTTGCCGTCCTCCACTTTGAATACACCTAAACCAAACCATGGCATTTCTACTCCGTTATTTAGTGTTACGGTATCATTCAAGCTTTTGACCATGTTAACAACCACCTTTTCATAGATTCCATCTTTTTCATTATCTCATGTTGCGTTTGAAAACTCTATTATCAGGCGTTTCTCTTCGCTTCAATCGCTAGCAGCAAAGCACCTGTCATACCTGCCTTGTCCTCAAGTCCAGGAGAGACAATGTATGTATCAAGCGGCGGCATGTCGACATAATCATTGACATACGCAGCCAGCTTCTCTCGAATGAGCGGAAATAGCTGTTTTTGCTTCATGACGCCTCCACCCATGATGATGCGCTCTGGGCTTAATATCAGCGTGTATTGCATTAATGCCTGTGCTAAATAATCTGCTTCAAGAGACCAAACTGCTTCTTCTTCGGTAAGCTCTTTAGCCGGCTTTCCCCACCTTGCCTCAATAGCTGGTCCTGCCGCCAGTCCTTCTAAGCAAGTACCATGCGCTGGGCAGACACCCTCAAACTGATCTGATTCATGCTGCCTGACCAGGATGTGTCCCATTTCTGGATGTGAGTGACCGTGAAGAAGCTCATGTTTCACAACAGCCCCGGCACCGATCCCCGTACCGACCGTGATATACAGACAGCTGCTTAGCCCTTTGGCGGCCCCTTTTGTCAGTTCACCTAATGCTGCGGCATTGACATCTGTCGTAAAGGACACCGGTACGCCTAATTGTTTCTCCAGCTCAGGTATCAACGGGTAATGCTTCCATTCCACTTTCGGCGTATTCATGATGTAACCGTAAGAAGGATCGTCATTCTGGACACAAATCGGTCCAAAGGAACCGACCCCTAATGCTGCAATTTCATGTTGCTGAAAAAATGGAATAAGTGATTGGATGGTTTTTTCCGGGTGCTCTGTTGGAATGGTTAATTCCTCTATGATATCACCATGTTCATTGCCAATGGCACAGCAGAACTTTGTCCCCCCAACTTCAATCGCTCCGTAATATGTCATCCTGCCTCTCCCCCTGCTCGTCTCTTTTTTTCATCATAAAACATAGGGGAGAAGATGACAACATCATGTATTGGTCAGTAAGACTGCTTCCATGTCATTGATATATTCCCTTAAATGATGGGCAATATCACGATTGATTTCGCCATTTTCATATAAGGTTTGGATTTCATTACGAATCGTCTGTACAGCTTGGAAGTTAAGCTCTTTCTTCTTCCGGTCAAACGTACGATCCTTTTGCTGGAAGAAAGAAGGACCATGTTCACAGCGGAAAATCACTTGATTGTAAAACCCAATGACTTGATGACACGTTTGTTGATTGTCTTCAGTCATATGGTGCTTAATAGAATCCACCGCAGCTTCAGCCGTTTTCTTACGGATTTGTTTATACGATTCCTCGTTTTCTAATATGCCGCTCGAAATACGCTGATGCGGACGCCACAATTGAAGCCATTGTAGTAAGCGCAGAAACTTCACTTTTGAGAAACGAATTTTAAAGGAGTTGGAATAGAGCATTTCCAGCTCATGAAATCTCTCTTGCAGCTCATATGCTTCTTCTTTGTCGATTTTCTCTTCCTCAATCAACTGCTGAAGTTTCATCTGTTCTGCTTTAATACCATGCAGTCTGATTTTTCTCTCTTGTTTTCTCATACCAAACTGGTACGGTTCCCGCTGAATATTTCGTAGCTTCATTCGGAAATCATTGATGAGTGCAAGGGATACTTCTCGATTGTCCTCATTCATTCCTTCTTTTAGGGTTTTAATGGCACTTCTCAGCAGCTTCCGTTTCGCGTGCTGAATCTTTGTATCTAAGTCCACATCCACTTGCTTATCTTTTTTCTCCGATAAAATAGGCAGCAAGACACTCGCTAAAATGAGTGTACATAAAATGACGCCTGCTGCGAGGAAAATAATTAAATGGCGCTCAGGAAATGGTGACCCGTCTGCAAGCGTAAACGGAATGGAGAAAGCACCCGCTAATGTAACAGCACCACGAACACCAGAGAATGTCATCAGCATAGAAGCACGCAGCTTCGGTTTTTTTGCGTTCTTCTTTTTCGATACACTCCAGTTTCCTGCCCAGAACAGCCATACCCATAGAAATCTGAGAATCATTAGACAGAATGTAATGATTAAAATGTAACTGATCACCTGCATATTATTAAAGGCTTCATCTTGGAAAATGACGGTCGATACATCAGGAATTTGTAACCCAAGTAAAACGAAAACAAGGCCATTTAAAATAAATAAAATAATATTCCACGTGTTTGAAGAAGCAATTTGCAGTTTTGCTAAATTCGCTTCCATTCGGTCTTGCTCGATGGCATGTGTCACACCACCGGCAACAACGGCTAAAATGCCGGATACGCCAATTTCTTCCGCTGCTAAATAAATCACAAACGGCGTGAGGATTTGCAGGATGATGTGCATTGTGACATCGTCCATGCCTAAACGGCGGAGAAAATAGCGAAAACGAATGATAAAAAACGACAGAATAAATCCGGTCAATAATCCGCCAGCAGCAATAAGAACAAAACTAAAGGATGCCTCTGCAATGGAAAATGCCCCTGTAACCGTTGCAGCAATAGCAAATTTAAAGGCAACAAGTCCTGACGCATCGTTCATCAGGCCTTCGCCTTCCAGCAGTCTCATGATCCCCTTCGGCATATTCACACGGCTGGAAAGGGCACTTACAGCAACCACATCTGTCGGTGATAAAATCGCTGCAAGCGCAAATGCAGCTGGAAGTGGTATGCTTGGAATCATCCAATGGATGGTATATCCTGCGACAATGACTGTCGCAAATACGAGCCCTAAAGCTAATAGAAGAATGGGCGCTCTTAATTTCCACAGCTCGTCCCTTGGGGTACGCTTCCCATCATTAAATAACAGCGGTGCAATGAATAAAACGAAGAATAGCTCAGGATTTAAAGAAATATGTAAACCTGAAGGAAAAGCTGCGACCAATATCCCTAAACCCACTTGGATTAATGGAACTGGAATAAAGGGCAGAAAACGATTGATAATATTAGATGATGCAATGAGTGCTAGTAGTACGAGCACTGCCAAAAAAATCTCCACTAGTACATGTCCCTCCCATTTCATTTTTTCCGTCATGTTTTGCTTACATGCAAAGATGTGTTCATTTCTTTCAGATCCATCCGTTCGGTCATGAGCGTTTCTTTAGTATCCCGCAAAAAGCGAAACCAACACATAACAATCCATCTAGGCAAAAAAAGACTGAATCTACATATTCAGTCAAATGACAACATTTTCATCTCGTGTATTGTTCCAATGATGAATAAAGAACCTACTTTTATTTTACACGAAAACAGCTTGACCTGCTGACATCAAGCTCGAATAACACATAAAAAAAAGAGCGACCCATCGCCCTCTTTTCGTTTTACCCTTTATTTAAAAAATAAGACCTAGCGGGAAGCCGCCATTTGAATAAGTAGGAACAAACCCTGCATATAACGAGTATGACAAACAGCAGATATAAAGCAAGCTCTCCTTGCGCTAAGCCGAGTCCCACGAGTAAGCCTCCAAGGGCTGCCCATACTGCGTAAATCTCTGCTTTTAGCACAAGTGGCTTTCGTCCTGCTAATAAATCACGCACAATGCCGCCGCCGCTTCCAGTCAAAATGGCTGCCACAATGACCGCACTGAGCGGGAGCTCTCTTTGTACAGCAAATAATGCACCTTGAATCGCAAACGCTGCTAAACCGATCGCATCCGAGAAATTCCCCCACGTGCTCCAGTGCTTGAGCAAAAGCTTTGGAAATAGAAACACGATCGTAATGGATACAAGGGCAATGGTAAACATTTTGCCCTGCGACCATAAAGCAGACACCGGAAGACCAATTAATAGATTCCGAATCGCTCCACCGCCAAATGCTGTGACAATCCCTAAAATGTACACACCAAGAATATCGTACTCTTCTTCCATTGCTACAATCGCACCACTAATGGCGAATGCCACAATGCCAATAATACTTAACACTTCCCATGCCATTTTCCGCTTATCTCCTTACCATTGTCTGATCATCTAACACTCTCCCCTTAATGTATATCTGACACAAATGAAAAGCAATACAAATTTTCTTTAAATTTTACCTTTTTGCAAAAATAAAAAATAGCCTGCTTAAAAGCAGGCTCAGATTGTTGACAAAGGGATAAAATGATCTTGATTTTAGCCCTTTGTCTTCATTTCAGCGTGATAGAAAACCATTGCAGTCTAGGAAGGACGAGTACTGGCGCGGAGCGAATTTGACATTCGTGAGCACCAGCACGCAGGACTGACAAAGAATGCGAGGGTTTGTCTACACGCTGATAGCCTGCTTAAAAGCAGGCTATCTCCTCAATCTTCTTTTGCATTTAAAAGCAGCATACTAATGATGATCAGAATAAATGCAATGAGAGCTAAGAGTGGAATGGTGATAAAACCAAACCAGTTCAGATAATCAACGGAACAAGGAATACCGCTTAGACAAGGACGAATTGATGCAAAGCCTGGAATCTTTTGTTCCATATAATGATAGATGGAAAAGCAAGCACCAATCCCGGCCAAAGGGAGAACGTAGTACTTCACTTTGACATCGCCACGGAATGTAGCAATTCCAAGTAAAAGCACAAGCGGATACATGAAAATGCGCTGAAACCAGCACATATCACATGGAATAAACTTCTTTACTTCGCTTAAATACAGGCTGCTCATCGTCGCCACAATCGAGACGATCCAAGCGCTGTATAAGTAAATCAGTTTATTCTTCATGATTTTTTCCCTTTCAGCTCTTGATCAATTAATTCTTTGATTTCATCATAGTCATAAAAGTTTTGGACTTGTTTATTGTTAATGAAAATAGTTGGTGTTGCATTTACTTTGTATTGATTCACCAGCTGATCATCTGTGTTCAGCTGTGGCTGATATGTTTTCTTTGATAGGTTATCTTTCAGCTTGTCCGTATCAATTTTCGTTGTCTTCTTCGCCAATTCGGTGAGCTTTGCTGGCGTTACCCATTCTGCTTCACTATCTGGTTGTGCGTTGTAGACCGCTTCATGAAATGCCCAGAAGTTTTTCGGATCTTCTTTCCACACTTCTTCAGAAGCCAGTGCTGCTAATACCGCACCGTCCCCATGAACAGGCAGTGGTAAGTTAATAAATGAGAAGGATACATCGCCATTATCTATGTAGTCTGCTTTCAATTTTGGGAAAATGTCAGTCTCAAATGATTTACATGATGGACATTTGTAATCCCCAAACTCGACAACTTGCACTTTTGCCTTTTGATCTCCCATGACAGGCTGTCCTTTAATAGACGGCTTACTGTCGACTGTTTGTGCTTCTTGGCTGTTGTTGTTACCGATCACAACGAAAATACCGATGAGAAGAGCTGCAATGATGGTTAATATAACTGCAAACTTGATGGATGAAGATTGATTATTTTTTTTACTCACAAAAGCACCTACCTTATCTTTTTCATTCATTCCTTTACAAAGAAAAAGGATAACAGCTCAGGAAAATGCCATTATCCAACTTCTTCTATTTTAACAAGAGGGGGTCTATTATGAAAGACGCTATTCATGAATTTTTCCTTACAATTTTATTTCATGACCCTCATCGCATTTAAAACAGCCAGTACAGTGACACCAACATCCGAAAAGACGGCTTCCCACATCGTTGCAATACCGAATGCACCAAGTATGAGAAAGACGGCTTTCACCCCAAGAGCAAACGCAATATTCTGCCATACGATGGCTCTCGTTCTTTTAGCAACAGCAATAGCTTCCGCTACCTTCGATGGCTGATCTGTCATAATCACAATATCAGCCGCTTCAACTGCTGCATCTGAACCAAGTCCACCCATGGCAATACCTATATCCGCTCTTGCCAAAACCGGCGTATCGTTTATGCCGTCACCAACAAACAATAATTTGTCTTGAGATGCTTTTTTCTCATACATGTCTTCGATTTTGGCGACTTTATCCTGTGGCAATAATTCAGTGTGAACTTCGTCAATGCCGATCTGTTGTGCGACTGCATTTCCTACTTGCGCAGCATCCCCTGTAAGCATCACGGTTTGAATGCCCGCAGCTTTTAGAGAAGATATCGCTTCAACTGCATCGTCTTTTACTTCATCTGCAATCAAGATCGATCCCGCAAACTCACCGTCTATTGCTAAATACACAACCGTTCCGCTTCGTTTTTCTTTTTCAAAAGCAATGCCCTCTCGTTCCATCAGGCGATGGTTGCCTGCCAATACATGAGCTCCGCGAATTGTCGCTTTGATCCCATGACCCGCAATATCCTCGTAAGATTCGATCTGGCTCTCATCAAGAGACGCCCCGTAAGCCGCCTTAATCGATTCCGCAATCGGATGCGAAGAATGCGCTTCTGCCAGTGCCGCAAAAGAAAGCAATTCCTCTTCTGACCATTTCTCATTCGCTGCTTCGATATGAGTGACTGTAAAGTTCCCTTTTGTCAAAGTACCTGTTTTATCAAACACCGCATAGCGCACAGAGTTCAAGGCTTCTAAGTAGTTACTGCCTTTCACTAAAATACCTCGTTTTGATGCGGCACCAATCCCGCCAAAGAAACCTAATGGAATGGATACAACGAGAGCACATGGACACGAAATGACAAGAAAGACAAGTGCCCGGTACACCCAATCAGACAATTGAGCTGATGGGATGAGAAGCGGTGGTACAAAGGCAAGCAATAAAGCTAGCACGACCACAGCAGGTGTATAATATTTAGCGAACTTTGTGATAAAGTTTTCTGTGTGCGCTTTACGGCTGCTTGCATTTTCGACTAAATCCAAAATCTTCGTAACCGCTGACTCACTGAGCTCTTTTTGCACTTCAATTTCAAGAATGCCGTTTTGGTTCACAAATCCAGCAAGCACTTCTTTTCCTGCTTCCACATCTCTTGGAACAGACTCCCCAGTTAGTGCAGAGGTATCCACAAGAGAATAACCGTCTATCACGCGTCCATCCAAAGGAATTTTTTCACCTGGTTTAACGACAATACGGTCACCAGCTTTGACTTCTTCCGGCTTTACCTTTTTTGTTTCTTGCCCCACTTTGAGGTTTGCGTATTCTGGACGGATATTCATTAATTCGCTAATTGATTTTCTAGAGCGGTTCACAGCTGCCCCTTGGAACAGTTCTCCAATTTGGTAAAACAGCATGACTGCCAGTGCCTCAGGATACTGCTGAATCACAAAAGCACCAACTGTAGCTATGGTCATTAAGAAGTTCTCATCAAATACTTGACCGCGCACAATATTTTTCAGCGCTTTCAAGACAACATCGCCGCCAACTAGTAAATACGCGGCGAAAAACATGATGAACTTCAGTAAGCCATTGTCAGGTATAAAATAAGCCGCCGTTCCAATGACTGCACCACCAATTAATTTCAGTACAATCGTTTTTAAATTCTTTGTTCCATGATCGTGATCGTGGTGATGTCCTTCTTCTTTTGGTGATACACTCACATGAGGTTCAATGGACTGAACGGTTTTTTCAATACGCTTTGACATCGTTTCTTGTGCATCAGCATGTGTCACAGTTAATGTACCCGTCGCAAAATTAATTGAGCAGGCTTCAACCCCTTCGAGTTTGCTGACACCTGTTTCAATTTTACGTGCACAGTTTCCACAATCGAGACCGCTTAATACGTATTCATCCTTCATCTTTTTCATGTTCTCACCTTTTTCTATATAAGTAGCCTTCCCTGATTCAATCAAACCTATCAGCTGCTGTAGATATTATATATGAGCACATATTCATATATTGAATTACCCTTATTATATGAGGAGTTCTTACAAACTGTCAATCATTTATAAGCAAATGTTTGAGATTTTTCGTATTCAAGGATGTCACGTGAATTTTCAATAATCCATGCTCATGTCCCCTCTTCGTTGCATAACATAAAAACGATCGCTTGATGGGAATATTCAGCATTTCTCTTTACAAAAGAAGGACATACGATTAGAATAAGATAAAAGTTTCCTTAAGGAAACAAATTAGCGTTAGAGAATCATTTCATCCTTTAGTCAAAATTATTAAATGTATGCATATATTTTTAGGAAACGCAATTGATGATCGAAAGGGGCCTTTAAGAGATGTCATATGCTTTAACAATCGACCGCCTGTATGTCTCATACCACGGACAGGATGCACTAGAAAACGTCTCTCTTTCCATACAGGAAGGAACGATGACTGGAATCATTGGTCCAAATGGTGCTGGTAAATCGACTTTATTGAAAGCATGTTTGGATTTAATTGAAAAGGATCAAGGCGACATTCGTTTTTTTGAACAACCCTTTAAACAAGTGAGAAAACAGATCGCCTATGTACCGCAAAGAAATGATCTAGACTGGACGTTTCCTATCCATGTACTGGATACCGTACTGCTTGGCACATACCCAAAGCTCGGACTAATCAAACGACCGAAAAAAGAAGACCGTGCCTATGCGTACCATTGCTTAGAAAAAGTCGGAATGCAGGACTTTGCCAAAAGACAGATTGGGGAATTATCTGGCGGTCAGCAGCAGCGTGTCTTCCTTGCGCGAGCACTTGCTCAAAACGCACAGCTCTTTTGTTTAGATGAACCGTTTGTCGGAATTGATATGGCAAGTGAAGAAACGATGATCGGCATTTTGAAGGAATTACGAGATGAAGGAAAAACCATTCTGGTCGTCCACCATGATTTAAGTAAAGCCGATGATTACTTCAGCCATCTCGTTCTTCTAAATAAGAAGCTGGTCAAAGCAGGCCCTGTCCATGATATTCTTCGTCCTGAGGTCATGCTCCAAGCATACGAAACACAGCTGCCATTTTTAAAATCAGCAGGAGGAGACGCGTAATGGAATTCTTAACCGGACTTTTTGAATATGCGTTTTTACAAAAAGCGTTATTTACATCCGTGATGGTAGGGATCATCTGCGGCGTCATCGGCTGCTTTATCATTTTACGGGGAATGGCTTTGATGGGAGATGCGATTTCACACGCTGTACTTCCAGGTGTCGCCATCTCTTATATGCTCGGCATTAACTTTTTCTTTGGTGCGGTTCTAACTGGTGTACTGACAGCCATCGGCATCGGATATGTCAGTCAAAACAGCCGTATTAAAAATGATTCTGCCATCGGGATCGTATTCACTGCTTTTTTTTCCATTGGGATCATTTTGATTACATTTTTGAAAAGTTCTAGCGATTTATATCATATCTTATTCGGAAACGTACTAGCCGTTCGTTCATCTGATATGTGGATCACGCTTGGCATCGGCATTTTCATTTTGCTAGCTGTTATTGTTTTCTACAAAGAACTGCTCATTAGTTCATTTGATCCAGTGATTTCTTCGGTTTACGGTTTACCGAATCGCATGATCCATTATTTCCTCATGACCTTATTGACCTTAGTGACCGTGGCATCCCTGCAAACTGTAGGTATTATTCTTGTTGTTGCAATGCTTATTACACCAGCTGCCACCGCTTATTTATTGACAGACCGGCTATGGATCATGATTTATTTATCTGCTTTTTTTGGAGCAGTTTCAGCCGTCGTAGGACTTGGGCTCAGCTTTACGTATAACTTGTCTTCTGGTGCTTCCATTGTGCTGGTCGCGACCATATTATTCGGCAGTGCCTTTATCTTTTCACCGAAACAAGGGATATTGTGGAGATCCTTAAAATCGAAGCGAAAACGAACACAGTTAAAAAAGGAAGCGTCTATGTAAAAGGAGGACATATATGAAGAAGGTATTAGCAATCCGTTTGACCGCAGTATGTATTGCCCTTTTGGTCATCGCAGGCTGTTCTACTCAGCAAAAGAGTTCTGGAAAAGATGACGGTACATTAAAAGTTGTCACAACCTACTCCATTCTTTATGACATTGTGAAGGAAGTAGGCGGACAGCATGTCTCTATTCACAGCATTGTTCCCATTGGTACAGACCCACATGAATTTGACCCACTGCCAAAGGATGTTCAGTATACGACGGATGCAGACCTTGTTCTATCTAACGGCTTGAACCTTGAAACAGGGAATGGCTGGTTTCAAAAACTGCTTGAATCGAGCGGCAAGGACGGGGATGATGCACCTGTAGCCGAGCTAAGTAAAGGCGTCAAAGTGAAGCATTTGTCTTCAAAAGGGCTTGAAAGCCAGCAGGACCCACACGCATGGCTGAATGTCGAGAATGGGATTCTTTATGCACAAAATGCCAGAGATGCGCTCATTCAAGCAGATCCTGAGCATAAAGAGGATTACGAGAAAAATGCTGAAATCTATATCAAAAAGCTTCAAACGCTTCACAATGAAGCAAAAGATAAGTTTGATCAGCTGCCAAAAGACAAAAAACTCCTTGTCACAAGCGAAGGGGCATTCAAATATTTTGCGGATGCGTATGGACTGAAAGCCGGCTACATTTGGGAGATCAACACAGAAAGTGAAGGAACACCTGGACAAATGAAGCGCATCATTCATTTTGTTAAAGACCATCAAGTTCCTGCCCTTTTTCTTGAAACAAGTGTAGATAAGCGCAGCCTTGAAAGCCTATCTGAGGAAACCGGAGTTCCGATTAAGGGGAAAGTATTTACGGATTCTATTGGCAAAGAAGGTGAAGATGGGGACAGCTACTATAAGATGATGAAATGGAATATTGACACCATTTACAAAGGATTGTCCTCATAGCAAAAAGACAGGTGGAATGAGTCCGCCTGTCTTTTTTGTCAACCTGCTATATTTTCTGGGTGTTTTTTCGGCCAAATGACGTAGCTGATGCTAATGACGAAATCAATGGCTAAGACCATCCCCCACACACTGACAAGCTGCATCAGAGATTCCGTTCGTTCTGGTGCTTGGATGAGATAGGTCAATCCATATAACAGCCCCGCTCCGATGACATAAGAGATGAAATGACGCGTCCAGCCCACCATCTCATACAAAGACCGCTCCTTCCCGTACTTTGGTTTCCCCTTTGGCTTAGGACCACCTGCAAAACGATAAGCAAACCGGGCATCCGCCCATTTCACCATTTGATGTCCAAAGGCCAGACTCACACCAATATAGACAGCCGCAAGCCCGTGAATGACACTCGCCACAGCCCCTTGCTTTAAATCTATATAAGTAGCCGCAAGAAGGATGAGATCTAAAACCGGCGTACAGACAAGAAAGAAAGCACCCCATTTTTTCTGTTTAAACACATAACGCAGTGTTAAGCCCATAAGAATAAACAGCCAAAAACCAATTTCACATGCCACAATCAATAAACCGACCAATTTCCCCACATCCTTTTTAATACGATTGTATTAAATAAAAAATAACACAACTGTGTTAAAAAAACAATAGCTGTGCTAAAATCAAGGTATGCCAAAAATCGTCGATCACCATAAACAAAAACAAAAGGTCGCTCAAGCTGCTATGAGAGTGATTAAACAAGAGGGGTTGGAAAGCGCTTCTGTACGAAAAATAGCCGTTGAAGCTGGCATTTCAGCCGGCTCTATGCGTCATTATTTTTCCACACAGCAAGAATTATTTCTATTCTCCATGAATTTAATTCAGGAAAGGGTGAAGGAGCGAATTGCTAGGCTTCCATTAAACGGTTCAACAGAGGAAAATGTATTCACTTTATTGGAGCAGGTTCTTCCACTAGACGAAGAACGAATATTTGAAATGGAGGTGTGGCAGGCTTTTACAGTCAAGGCACTGACTGAACCAGATTTACAGCCGCTCAATGCAAAGATGTATGACGAGCTTTTTCAAACCGTTCAATTTTGCTTAATGAAATTGAAAGAGGATGAGCTACTGCTAGATCATCTCGATCTTTTATTAGAAACTGAGCGGCTTTATGCGGTCATCAATGGGCTTGCATTGAATGGAATCGTACAGCCCCATCGTTTACCGCCTCAGCTCATGCGCTCCGTGCTACAGATGCATCTTCAATCCATCACAAAAAAAGACATGCCCTCCTTATAGAGAGCATGTCTTTTTTAATCTTCCATGAAAATACGTTTCGCCTCGTAATAGAGCACCTGCACAAATTTCTTCACATTGATACGTGTGTGCTCTTCTCTTCCACTTGTCTCTTTTGTGAGTTCACTCATTTTCTTACGCACAATGGTAAAATCGAAAAATTTTGATGCATAGTTTTCAAAGGTTGGGTGAGAAAAATCGGTTAACCCGAGCGAGGCGATGTGTTTCAATGATTGGTTGATCGCACGTCTTACCCGCTGTTCCGCTGCTTTTGCTTCTCTTGCGATGTCTGCTGATGTAAAAGGTTCGTTTAATTTATCCTCTGTGATGCCAGTGAAAATTACTTTTAATGAAGGAAAAGAGTCGTGCTGATCGGCATGTAACGCTAAATACTGATCTGTGAAAAGAATCATATCTAGTAAATCCTTAGACCCTTTTTCGCCGACAATCCCAAGCTCCGCCAACAAAAACTGACCTGCCTCTGCAAGACTTTTCCCACGCTGCTTCGTTTTCGTGGTCTGTCCGCGCTGCTGGAACTGCATGACCGATTTGAGCGAATGCTGAATATTTTCAATTGAGTGCTCTAAATGCAGACGTTCAATCATAAGGTGGAGCACACTTAAGACCTCTACCCGATTGATCGGCTTTGTCACATAATACTCGACACCGAGCGTATATGCCTGGCCGATGAGTTCCTTTGTTTCTACCTGTGACAGCATTAAATATTTCCCATGAAATTCATCCTTGATCGCTCGAATCGTCTCAAGACCGTCCCTTTCCGGCATCAGAAGATCAATACACAAGATATCAATATGCAAATCATTTAAGTAGCTCGCTGTTACTTCAGCACCATCCTCTGCTTCCCCTGCCACAATGCCAAGCTCTTCATCTTCAATGAGCTGTGCCAGTGAAGAACGAACGGCTTCATCATCATCAACAATAAAAAATCTCATCTCCCATTCCCCTCTTTTCTGCTGACTTGATCAATTGGTATCGTTAAAGTGAACCTCGTTTGTTGATTCGGGACACTCTTCATTTCAACACTTCCGCCAAGCTTCTCAGCTGTGTCTTTCACATAGGAAAGACCGATGCCGCTTGATGGGTTCCCGGCTTGGTCGTATTTTAAAGTGAAGCCCGGTTTAAAGATCACATGATGGTTACGCTCTTTAATGCCTGGCCCGTTGTCACTGATTTGAAAAATTACATCATTCTCTTTCCGCGAAATGGATAGTGATACCTCTCCATTTACTGGAATCGCTTCAACGGCATTGGATACAATGTTATTTAATAAAGATAGAATGGTATACACATGATAAGCAGGGTGTTGTCCTTCTTCATCATAATGAAAAACGATGTGTTTTTTAAGAGATTCCGTATAATTTTCATGGATACGAATCACAAGTCCAGCGATATGAGCAGGACTTGCATACTCCTGAAAGTTTTCCTCATGAATCAGTTTTGATAAGGCAGAAAAAATTCGCTGATTATCCTTTTTGATTTCGTGTACCTCACCTGCAATTTGCAAAGCTGTTTTTCCGAGCTTTTTCAAATCTAATGACTCCGTATCCTTTGCATGATGCAGTGATTGATACAATTGATAGGAAGTAGCTGTAATGTGCTCAGCATGTGCAAGGGTTTTATAAAAATATGTAGATTCCGTATAAAGATTCGACAGCAGCATCAACAGGTGTTCCTTTTCCTTCTTCATTTGGCGCTCTCTCGCCTGTTCTTCGTATAATCGAATCATCGTATAACAAGCCAATACGAAAAAGCTTCTGAAAATCGCCAATACAAATAGTTGAAACAGCGTTCTCACTGTTAAAATTTCATCAATAGCTCCCCTGAGTGCAATCATTTCTACTACACTTGCACATAGTTCCATGATAATCCCTGTCGCCCCAATGAGCCAAGGCTTATCACGGAAACGTCTGACCTGTAATACATAAAAAAGCGTACCATAGACGACGTAATACAGCAGGGAAGGAAATCTTAAAGAAACGGCCTCTTCCAGCGCTAAGTGGCCTGACACAGCGGTATCAAGAAGCACCCGGAATGCAAACACTGATCCCCCCGCAATGATGCCGCTTGCCCATGCCGGGAATTTTTTCATTTGAAGCAGAATAAAGAAAAAGACAACGGTTCCAAAGCTGACCCGAAAGCTATCCTCAAATGGATAAAATTTCAGCTCTCCCCCAATCGGAGTCAGAACAATGAGCATGATAATTAAATAAGGCTCTGTATTCAACCATTTTTTCAGTAGATTCAAACGCAGTCACATCCCTAATAATTGACGATAGTATACTATGTGAGCTTCAGAAAAACAAACAGTCCATGAAAAAACGCACACCGGACATTTGTCGGTGTGCGCTTCTCATGATGCCGCTTAATCTTCTAAACGATCCTTTTCTAAAAGTGATGCGCCAGCAATACCTGGTTTTGTCATTTCAAAAGGATTTAAGATGATATCAAGCTCTTCCTCTGATAACACATCATTTTGCAGACAAAGCTCACGTACAGATACGCCTGTAAGTATCGCTTCTCTCGCAATTCGTGCAGCAGCTTCATAACCAATATGCGGATTGACCGCCGTCATGACACCAGCACTCTTTTCTACATATTCTTTTAATCTAGATTCATCTGCTTTTAGGTCACGCAAGCAGTTATCGACAAAGGATTCAAATACATTTTTCATCATGCTGAGAGACTGTAGTAAGTTGAATATTAAAACTGGCTCCATGACGTTCAGTTCAAGCTGACCAGCCTCTGATGCAAGGCAGATCGTGTGGTCATTTCCAATGACTTGGAATGCCACTTGGTTCATGACCTCAGGCATCACTGGGTTGACTTTCCCTGGCATGATAGATGAACCTGGCTGTCTCGGCGGCAAATGCAGCTCACCAAAGCCTGCTCTAGGACCTGAAGCCATCAAACGAATATCGTTTGCCATTTTGGACATATTCATCATACATACTTTCAGTGCAGCTGATACTTCTGTATAAGCATCTGTATTTTGCGTAGCATCGACCAAATCTTCTGCTCCAACTAACGGCAATCCGCTAATGTCAGCTAGATAACCAACGACCTGGCGAATATATTTAGGATCAGCATTCAGTCCTGTTCCAACTGCAGTTGCGCCCATATTGACTTCATATAAATGCTGTCTAGACTGCTTGATTCGTTTAATATCACGAGCAAGAACCTTTGCATATGCACTAAACTCTTGACCAAGTCTGATTGGAACAGCGTCCTGAAGATGCGTACGTCCCATTTTGATGACATGATCGAATTCTTGCGCTTTTTCTGTCATGACTTGATGCATGTTTTCCATCGTATAAAGTAGTTTTTCAATCATATTCAATGTTGAAATATGAATCGCTGTTGGGAAAACGTCGTTTGTTGACTGCGACATGTTCACATGCGTGTTTGGACTTAGCTCAGTATAAGCGCCTTTTTCCTTTCCTAGTAGTTCAAGCGCTCTGTTTGCAATGACTTCATTGGCATTCATATTCATTGAAGTGCCAGCCCCGCCTTGAATTGGATCGACAATAAATTGATTATTCCATTTTCCTTCAATCACTTCATCTGCGGCTTGAACAATTTTTTCTCCAAGACCAGCATATAGTCGCTTTGTATCCATATTTGCAAGTGCGGCTGCCTTTTTGACAATCCCTAATGCTTTGATGAGTTCCTCATGAACATGGTAGCCAGTAATTGGAAAGTTCTCTACTGCACGTAATGTTTGAATTCCATAATACGCTTGAGTGTCTACTTCCTTTTCACCTAGAAAGTCTCGTTCGATACGAACTTGCTTGTCCTGTAGCTTCGTCATTTGAAAAGATCTCCTTTTACGCTGCTTTTGTTTGTTGTTTTAATTCCTCAATATACTTCTTCGATTTCTCTTGATCAAACACTTTTTCCCACTTAGACATGACAATGGCTGCAAGTGAGTTACCAAATACGTTAACAGTTGTACGAACCATGTCAAGGATACGGTCGATCCCAACGATGAAGGCAAGTCCTTCAAGCGGAAGTCCCATTGCTCCAAGTGTTGTGATCACAACAACGATCGATGCACCTGGTACACCAGCCATTCCTTTTGATGTGAGCATTAAGATTAATAGTAACGTAATTTGCTCATAGATGGAAAGAGGCATGCCGTACATTTGTGCAACAAATATGGCGGCAATGGATTGATAGATGGCACTTCCATCTAAGTTAAAGGTATAGCCTGTTGGGATAACGAACGACGTGATCGCTTTCGGGCAGCCGAACTTCTCCATTTTATCCATTAGTCTAGGCAGTACAGCTTCTGAACTTGCTGTTGAGAATGCAAGAATGATTTCTTCTTTTAACACTCTAAATAGTGTAAAGACGCTTGTTCCAGCTAATTTTGCGATAATGCCAAGTACGACAATAACGAAGAATGCCATTGTGCCGTAAACGACAAGTACCAGTTTACCTAGCGGGAGAAGCGCTCCGACCCCGAATTTGATCACCGTCACACTGATGAGCGCGAATACACCAAATGGTGCAAACTTCATCACTTTATTGGTCACCCAGAACATCGCTTCGAGGATGCCCTCAAAAAATCCTAACACTGGTTTTCCTTTGTCTCCAACTGCTGCAATTCCTAATCCGAATAACACTGTAAAGAAGATTGTTGGTAATAGATCACCTTCTGCAATGGATTGGAACACGTTTGTTGGCACAAGATGCACAATCGTTTCAGAGAAACTAGCTTTTTCGGCAGAAGACTTAGATGTCTCTTCATATTTAGAGATATCGCCTTTCTCCATGTTGCTCATATCAATTCCTGTACCAGGATGGAAAACGTTTGCTGCAAGCAGTCCAACTGCTAATGCAATCGTTGTCACAATTTCGAAGTAAAGAATCGTTTTCCCACCGAGTCTTCCGATGGTTTTCATATCGCCTACACCTGCAACAGCTACAATCAATGCAGCAATAACAATTGGAAGAACGATCATTTTAATTAAGTGGATGAATATATCGCCAATTGGCGTTAACACATTAATAACGGTTTCATTTTGATAAAACAGCGCTCCTACGACAACACCCAAGACAAGTGCGATGAGTATTTGAGAAGCTAACCCTAACTTTTTCATACGTGGACCCCCTTTTTTTGATAACGCTTTCTTTGTTGCTTAATCGCATCTTAACGATGAACCTACAAAAAACGACAAAAAGGAACAAAAAGAAGTGAATTTTTTATGAAAAATCTTTTAAAAGGTGGGTTTTTCCACAAAATTGTTAAAAAAAGACTTCGCTTTTGGCGAAGTCTCAGGTTGTTGAGCAAGAGCTAAAATGAACTTTATTTTAGCTCTTTGTGATAGAAAACCATTGAAGTCTAGAAAGGACGAGCACCGAAGGGCAGGACTGACAAAGAATGCGAGGACTTCGCTTCTGATGAAGTCTCATGTTGCATATGATCAGCTGGCGGCTCTTGAAGAGGGGAAAGTTCGACATAAATCGCATAACCTATCAGTACAAAGGCTACATAAATCACAGCACTCAACGTCCACACCCATTTAACATTCAGCTTCATTTTGCCACGCCCTCTCTGACAGGTTTCAATCGCTGTAATCTTAGTGCGTTCAGCACAACCGATACAGAACTAAAGGCCATTGCGGCTCCTGCAAGCCATGGCGCTAGGAACCCAAATGCAGCGATCGGTATACCAATACAATTGTAAGCAAGCGCCCAAAATAGATTCTGTTTAATGTTTCTCATCGTTTTTCTGCTAAATTCAAGTGCATCTGCAATGGCATGGAGATCTCCTGTCATGAGCGTAATATCTGCCGCTTCCATGGCAACATCTGTACCTGTTCCGACGGCCATCCCGATATTTGCTGTTGCAAGGGCAGGGGCATCATTGATGCCGTCTCCAACCATCGCCACTTTTTTTCCTTGTTTCTGAAGCGCTGCAATATGAGCCGCTTTTTCCTCAGGAAGAACTTCAGCGATCACATGATCTATGCCTGCCTCACTCGCAATCGCTTCTGCTGTTCGTTTGTTATCTCCTGTCATCATCACGACGTGAATCCCTTGCTCTTTGAGACGAGCGACCGCTTGAGAAGAAGACGATTTGATCGTATCTGCAACGGCGACAATACCTGCTGGCTCGCGGTCAATGGCAATGAGCATCGCCGTTTTTCCTTGTTCTTCAAGCTCAGTCACAACTGCTTCTAGTGCTTCGCAGCTGATATGATGTTTCTTTAGGAGCTTCCGTGTGCCAATCAAAAGCTCATGTCCTGCAGCTCTTGCTTCAATTCCATGACCAGGATCTGCTTGAAAAGCTTCTACCTCTACCGCTTGGAGACCCCGGTTCTTCATGCCTTCTGTAATCGCTCTGGCAAGTGGATGCTCTGACTGCTGTTCTGCCGATCCTGCTAACTGAAGCAGCGTATCTTCTGTCCAATTGGCAGACGCGATCACATCTGTAAGACTCGGCTCCCCTTTTGTCACAGTCCCTGTTTTATCTAGCACTACTGTATCTAGTGATTGGGTTACCTCTAAGTGTTCTCCGCCTTTAAACAAAATCCCTGATTCAGCTGCCCGGCCGCTGCCTGCCATAATAGAGGTCGGTGTAGCAAGACCAAGCGCACAAGGACATGCGATGACGATGACCGCTATAAAGGTCTCAAGGGCTGCTGTCACATTTCCTGGATCAACAAAGATATACCAAATCAGAAAAGTGAGCACAGCCAATCCTACAACAATGGGGACAAATATCCCTGAAATTTGATCTGCCATTCTTTGAATTGGTGCTTTTGAGCCTTGCGCTTGTTCGACGACTCGAATGATTTGTGAAAGAGCCGTTTCTTTTCCTACTTTTGTTGCTTTCACTTTCACAAATCCATTTTTATTGATGGTTGCCCCGATGACTGTATCTCCTGTGGTTTTATCAACTGGCAGACTTTCACCTGTAATCATGGATTCGTCGATCGCTGTTGTTCCTTCGATGATTTCTCCGTCTACCGGGACTTTTTCACCCGGCTTGACGAACACAAGATCATTCACTTTCACTTCAGAAATAGGAACGGTCATTTCTTTCCCATCTCGCTCTATCACAGCTTCTTTCGCTTGTAAGCCCATCAGTTTTTGAATCGCTTCTGATGATCTCCCTTTCGCTCTTGCTTCCATTAATTTTCCGAGCACAATTAGCGTAATGAGCACAGCACTCGTTTCATAATAGAGGGCCGCCTCATGTGTGCCTTGAACCGCTGACTGAATACTTTCATATAAACTATAGAAAAAAGCAGCTGATGTCCCTAATGCCACAAGGACATCCATATTGGCACTTTTATTTTTCAACGCTTTATAAGCACCTACATAAAAAGGCCAGCCGACAATGAACTGGACGGGCGCTGCTAATGCGAGCTGAACCCATGGATTCATAAACGCTTCTGGCAACCAAATAAACGATGTGAAAGAAAAATGACTGACCATTGCCCAAAGAAGAGGCAATGACAAAATCATCGAGAACAAAAAGCGTGCCGTTTGTTTCTCAATCGCTGCTTGACGATGGTCTTTTTTTCCTTCCTCCGCATGCTCTTCGGCTGGTTCGGTTAATGAATATCCAATGGATTTCACAGCCTCTTTTATGTCACTTGGAGATATTTTCCCTGGATGATATGTCACCTGAAGTGACTCAAGCGCAAAGTTCACTGATCCTTGATCAATACCGTCCATTCGGTTGACTTTTTTCTCAATTCGGTTTGCACAAGCCGCACATGTCATTCCCTCTATATCAAATTCAGCTTGCTCCATCACCACATCATAGCCAAGAGATTGAATTTTTTGTTTCAGATCCTCTGCTGTGAGTTGTTCTGTTTCATACACAATGTGGGATGTTTCAAGAGCTAAGTTCACACTGGCGCCGTCCACACCTTCCAACCTGTTCAAGCCCTTTTCAATGCGGCCTGCACAGGCGGCGCAAGTCATTCCCGTAATTTGAAAATCAATTTCTTTTTTCATTTATCTCACCTCTCCACATACTCCATGGGGGTATTGTTATTTTTAAAAAAATACGTGCTGTCTTATGCAGCACGTATGCTCATTTTATACGACATCATATCCCTGTTCTTCAATGACATCAGAGATCTGGTGTAACGTGATTTGATCTGGGTGAAAGGAAACCTCCACCTGACCCTTATCTAAATGGACTTTCACAGATTCAACACCTGCTAATTCTCCTACATTTCCTTCGACTGCTTTCACACAATGTCCGCAAGACATGCCTTGCACTTGTAGTGTTGCTTGTTCCACTTCTCATCGCCTCCATCAATCATTTTCTTTTTTTACTATACCCTAGTAGGGTATCATTGTAAACATAAATGATCCGCTTTTTGCTACGATTTTGTCAGCTTCGTGAAGACATTCATTAACTCCTCAATCGCTTCATCCCCATTACCGCTCTTAATGGCATCCGCTACGCAGTGATGTGTATGCTTTTCCATTAATTGAAGACTCACTTTTTTTAAAGCTGCATTGACAGCAGAAATTTGATTCACGACATCTATGCAGTAGCGATCGTTTTCAATCATTTGCTGAATCCCTCGCACTTGACCTTCCACTCGTTTTAAGCGATTGATTAATTGCTCTTTTTCCTTCTCAGCTCTAGGCGAAGCGATATGTCTTTCTTCATGTTCTGTCATCTGATCACCTTTTTTCTATCATACTTGTGTTACATTCAATTAAAGCATATCTTCACCTGGAAAGGCAAAGATATGCTGTGATCACCGTTTGCTTACCCTAGTTTGTTAGTTGTTCAATATCTTGCAAAAGGCTGACCGATTGCTGAAGCTGCTTCATGAGCCCTTGTTGATCCTCTAAAACAGCTGCAGCATTGAAGTTGTCCATTTTCAATTGCTGTAAATAGGTTTGAATCTCCTCTGACAGCACTTTATTTTTCTCTATGATTTGTGCATGCAGGTCTTCTGCTATTGATGGGGCTGTGAGTTCATTAAATTCTTGAATGTCTGCTTTCAATGATTCCAGTTGCTGCGTCAAATCTGCTCTTTTGGCAGCATCTTGTACAGCTTCTTCCGCAAGCTGTGGAAAATCCTCTGTGAATTGCTGAATATCCGTCACATACTCATTCGCCTCTGTGACATATGTCGTTGTATCGTTCACTTGGTCTAACAGTCCTGAACATCCACTTAACAAAAACGTACCGGTAAATAGAAACGCCATCACATATTGTTTCAAGATCCATCATCCTTTCATCTGCTATGTTGAAACCCCTCATTTGTCCAGCTTCCAACCACACAGATGCAAAAAGACCTTAAAAAAAGCCAGATCTTTGCCTCATGTGTGATAGGCAAAGGTCTGGCTAACATGTTCATGCCGGAATGGCCGAGAAACAAAGGATGTTTCTGTAATGACGACCAAGCCGTAAAAGCTACTCCCCTTTAGGAAACCGTTCAAATGTTATGTTTATCATATCTAAATGAAGGACAACAGTCAATGAGAAGCAGGGGGAAGATCCTGCTTTTGGTACAGCATATAGTCCGAACCAGTTGATGCATAAATCCGATTACGTCCTTGGCGTTTTGACATATACAAGGCTTGATCTGCCTCAAATAGAAGCGTTTCTAATATAGAGGGATCATTCGCTGTATGGGCGACGCCAAAGCTTGCTGTCACTCTTACTTTTTTCTCATCTGTCTGAAAGAAACTCACTTCAAATGAATGTCTCATCTGTTCCGCAATATGACATGCCTCTTCAAATGAATGATGCGGGAGACAAATGGCGAACTCTTCTCCACCATATCGACCAAATAAATCATCCATCTTCAAATGCTGCTGACAAATGGACACAACATGACGCAACGCCTCGTCTCCAATATGATGTCCATGCGTATCATTGATTTGTTTAAAGAAATCAATGTCAAATAGCAATATCGCAGTATCCTGCGCATCCTCTTCCAATAACATCTGCGTTCGTTCAATAAAAGAAGACCGATTGAAGATATTCGTCAAACCATCAATATATGCTCGGCGCTCCAGCTCTTCCTGTAATAGTCGCTGTTCAGTAACATCGCTGATGACAATTTGCCTGCCTTCGACTTCTCCTCTTCTATTAAAAAGAGAGGAAGCAGTGAGATGATAATAGAAGGGCTGCTCTTTTTCCCACATTAAATCATACTGTGAATGATCCTGCGGAGAACGTAGCCACTGTATAAACGCTGGTTCTTTGATGATTCCTGAGAATATATCATCGATTTTATAGCCGATTCCCTTTTTAGCGAGCACAGGAATGATCAATGCAGCCGCAGGGTTATAATCAATCAGTGTTCGGTATCGATCCAATAGAAGAACACCTTCTGACATATGTTCAAACACACGCTCCATTGCAATGGGAGAGAGCTTAAAGAGATGAAAAGACATAATCGCCCATAAGTAGAGTGCATTGGTTAAAAACATCACCACTGGTACTGGGTCAATGTGAAAAGGCGTGACACCTAATAAATAGATAAAAGAGGTCGTGATCGGCAATAATATTCCAACGAGCAAGATCAGAACCTGTTTCAAATATTCTCTCTTCACACGTAAAAACCAAAGCAGCATAAAAATAGCGAGCATGGAACAGCCAAATGTATAGACCCCATGAATGATATACCAATAACCAATGGTGAAATCAGCTAATAAAAAACCGTCTACTGTATTCATCGTGATGCTTCGGTAAAAGAGTGAATGAAAAGAGTTGGTGAACACCAGAATGGTGGTTAAAATTGGAATCAGCAAGAAGAGAATCACGCGGCGCTTTGTTACATATTGATGGAAACCAGTAAACTGCAGCACAATCATCAGGCTGAACGGTGCAATAAACGGAAGACCTATGTATTGAAAACTAACCCAGAATGTAATTTCTTGAGGGGTGCGCGCCAATAATTCAAATGTATGTCCAAAAATATAAATCGCAGTTGCTCCAGACATATACATAAACAATTGACAGCCAATATACCGATGGCGATTTGCATGAGCAATGATTGATAATATTACGGACAGAATGCCAGAAACACTCATGATCACAATAAAATGTAAAACAATCGAATCCATGTAAACGCCCCAATTTCAGTTATTTAGAACTAGTCTAATCTTACTATATATGAGGACGTCTCAAATGGGAAGATGTGATTTTGATTTGGTTGGCGGTTTTTTGGAAAGCGTTCGTCATTTTACTAGTCGTGGCGCCCCATCTATTCATTACTTCTTACTTAATTTAAGGATAAAGCATATTGTTGCAAGTGAAATATCTGTACAATGTGGAGATGAATGAAAAGGAGGCTTGATAGGAGATGACTTTTTTGATCATCATGGCAGGTTTGTTTATGCTGATTCTTTTAGAGAAGCCATTTCAGAAGAAACGATCTAAGCTGTTATTTTTAATGAGTTATTTGCTGCTGCTTGCGGTTTATGTGATTCAGACAACATTTGTGGAGATCATGTCGGATGGACTTTTGATGATGATGGCGGTGGTTGTGGTTTGTCCTTTGTTTGTTCGGTTGGTTCGGTTTTCCTCGAGGAACTTACATGAAAAGTAAGAAGGATGACAGTATGTAGCATCCTTCTTACTTTGTGAACTAAACTCGTTATTCTTAAGACCCACTGAGCTTTGTAAAGCAGACGTCTTTTTCTTTACTTAATTATGAATTTGATTTATCTTTTTGTTTTTCATTTGCTTTATTGTCTTTCATTTTACTCATCTCTTTTTTAGCATTATCCACTTCTTCTAAAGCTTTTTTCATTCTAGAATTCATGAAACTTAAATCATCATCACTGACTTTATCTCGCTTGATTACTTTTAAGATATCTTTGAAAAGTGATTCAAATTTGTCATCCGCTTTCACCAAGTACTCGTTTACTTTTTTATACGTATCAGGAACTTTAACGTCTTTGTCTTTGGCTTCGTTGAGTAATTCTCTCATACTATCAATCTTTGTCTCAACATCACTAGCCCATTCTTTATCGTAAACCTCGTCTAAAGGAACCAACGATAAAACAAAAGACATAATTCTTTCTTCAAACCGTTTTAGATATCCCTTATACCATGATGCATATTCGCTATCAGTCATTTTTTCTATTTTTTCTTGTTTTGCTGCTGCTTTGTTTGATGATGAACCGTTTGCTGATTCATTTTTACCGCATGCTGTACCCATCATCAATGTAAATACTAAAAGAAATACTGAAATGATTGTCTTTTTGTTTGTTTTCATTTTTATGAATTACTCCTTATCCTTTGAGACTTTTTCTAATTCGTCAACTACTTTAGCTGTTTCATCATATGCTTTGTAGGGTCTATTCGAACTTTTTTCTTTTATCTAAATTGTCCCCCTAACATTATCTGGTGATATTTCCCTACAAATTATCATCGGTTAAAAAATAGGTATATTTAGGTATTCTTCCTAATTTTCTAATAAAAAATTCTATAAGGAACAACCTAAGCATCTATCTTCCAGACACTAGATACGACGGCTTCTGAAAGTTGAGAAAGAAGCTACATTGCCGAATGGCTTCTTAATTTTTAAATTCTAAGTGTGAAATGAATTAGATGAAGTATATGAAAGTATAATAAAGAGGTTAAAAAATGAAGTTAGATAATCTTCTAATAAATAAAGAGTGGACATAAAGGAGAACTTACGAATGACTTTTAATGAATTAATGGAACTTTCAGAAGAAGAATTTATAAATTATGATTTCAAAAGAGAGGTTTTTGATTTAAGAAATTTAATATATGATGAAAAAAACCCTATTGCAAATATTATTCTATATAAAGGTAATATTTATGGTTCCCAATCTGATTGTGATAGATTACCTTTGACCCTCGAAATATACAAACGCTTATGGGGAAATCAATTTGAATTCTGGAATACTAAACAAACAGATTTTGTTGAGGCAAATGGAGAAACAATGAATTCATTTGTAACTCCTTACAAAGCCTTTTATAAGGAGACATATGATTTATCCAATCCTATGTTTAAAGATTATGCAAAATTAACACACACAGTAGGTAATTTTATACCTGTATACGCCATCAAAAATAATAAAAATTGGTTTTCTCCTTTTAATAGCAAACGTTATAAATCTACCTATGATTATTGGGATTTAACTTTGAACCATATTAAAGTAATTTTAAATGATTTTATGAATAGTAATGATTCTATTGAGATTTTTTTAGAAAACACAATGAACAATAACACTTTTAAGTATAAAAAATATATTATTGAATCTGCTAAGTGGATTTTAAGTTTTAAAACTTGGCCTAATTTTGTGGAGAAGAATTTTTTGCAGAGCTTTTTAGAAAACCCAAAAGATTTAACCAGTGAACCAAAAGAATTTTGGCGCAATCACTTTAAAGGAACAGTTAGTACCAAAGATGAAAATAATCTGAGTGAATTTTCAACTTTTGTTAATCAAGCTATTCTTGAACGAAGTTCACTTATATATAAACAACTGAAACTAAATTATGAATTCCTATAATATTTGTAACAGCAACATATAGCAAAAGTTCATTGCAACTATAAAATTTCACGTATTTAAAAAGTGTCAAAACCCTTATCTAACATGGGTTTTGACACTTTTTTAAAATCATATGGAGACGGTGGGAGTCGAACCCACGTCCAGAGACATCGATTACTTAAGCGTCTACGAGCGTAGTCAACATATTTACGTGTTCACTCATCCTCATGCCTGCTGACGGGCGCTTGGAGAGCTAGTCTGATGGATCTCTTCTTACGTCCTCAGACGAAAACGTAAGCGTAGCCTACTTCATTGGGCTCCTCACAGACACATAGGCGATGTCAGGAAGAGCTCGCTGCGCTTATTAGGCAGCTAGTGCTAAGTTTTGGTTAAAACTTTTAGTTTTGCCAGTTACATTTAGGTGCGTGTTAACGAGATCGCCTCTCGGCTCGCAGCCTAAGCTCGAACCACCCCTGTCGAATCCGTAACGTCCCCTTGTAAAAGGGATATACGGGATGGAAACGTTCTTTAGCTTAACTGCTTCCGTATATGACTATTATAACAATCTCATCGCTCGAAACAACTGGTGGTTTCTGTAAAAAAACGACGGTGATTGTTTACTGCATAACATATTGTAGCATAATGCTTCCGCTCTCAGCAAGCCATCTGCATGCGTCTAGAATTGCTTTTGCCGGTCACGGAAAGCTCGCTCGATTTCACGTTTCGCATCTTTTTTCTTCAGATCTTCACGTTTATCATATTTCTTCTTCCCTTTACCGACTCCAATTAGCACTTTGGCAAAGCCATTTTTCAAATAGAGTTTAATGGGAACAAGTGAGTAGCCCTCTTCCTTTGTCGCACCAATCAATTTGCTGATTTGTTTGCGGTGGAGCAGCAGCTTTCTCGTTCTGAGCGGATCATGGTTATAACGGTTCCCCTGCTCGTATGGGCTCACGTGCATGTTGTGAAGAAACACTTCTCCCCGTTCGATTTTGGCAAAGGAATCTTTTAAATTCACTTTTCCTGCTCGAATGGATTTGATTTCAGTTCCTTGTAATACAAGGCCGGCTTCATATGTTTCTTCTATAAAATAATCATGGTTGGCTTTTTTGTTTTGGGAAACAACCTTTCCCTCTCCCTTTGGCATTGGCGTACACCCTCCTTTTGACACAGACACGGTCCAAATCGTACGGATTATTTTATCAAACAATCCAGCTTTCGACAATGCTGCTGCCACGTGGTCAAAAAGCAAATAGAGCGTGATGCCCTATTTGCTTTTTGTCACGTTACTTTTTCTTTTTGCGCTTTTGTTTCGGTGCGTTATCAAATACGCGTTTTTTCTTTTTCTTCTTTTTACGACCAGTAAACCAGTCGCCGCCTTTATCCTCTTTGCCTTTTTCTCCAGAGGCCTTTTGACCTCCGCGTCCTTTTTTGGCTGGTGGATCTGTCCGTTTTTTGAACTTGAAGTCTTTTGGTGATTTACGGCGAGTGCCTTTCATCCCGACGATTTCAAAATCAATGGAATGCTCATCTTTATTCACACTCACCACTTTGACAGTGATTTCGTCACCGATACGGTAGACATTCCCTGTCCGCTCACCGATCATGGCAAAGTGCTGTTCATCAAAACGATAGTAATCGTCTGTCATGTAGCTCACATGGACAAGGCCTTCTATCGTATTCGGCAGTTCAACGAATAGTCCGAAATTCGTGACAGAACTAATCATACCATCAAACTCTTCACCGATTTTATCAAGCATAAACTCTGCCTTTTTCAGGTCATCTGTTTCGCGCTCAGCATCAACAGAGCGGCGCTCCATTGTAGATGCATGATCTGCGATTTCTGGCAGCAGTTGGCCCCACTTTTCAAGGGTCGCTTCGTCTGTCTTTTTCTCTATTAAATAGGTTCTGATCAGCCTATGCACGATTAAATCCGGGTAACGGCGGATCGGCGATGTGAAGTGTGTATAGAATTCCGTTGATAATCCAAAATGGCCAATGCTTTCTGGATCATACTTCGCCTGTTTCATAGAGCGAAGCATCACAGTTTGAATGACGACTTCTTCTGGTTGATCACGGACGGCATCAAGTACACTTTGAAGTGCGCGCGGGTGAATGTTCGTTGACGTCCCTTTGACGATGTAACCAAACGTCGTCACGAACTCTAAAAAGCGCTGAAGCTTCTCAGGATTTGGTTCTTCGTGAATTCGGTAAATGAACGGAACATTCATCCAGTGGAAATGCTCGGCAACTGTTTCGTTTGCCACCAGCATGAATTCTTCAATTAGTTTTTCGGCAACAGAACGTTCACGAATGACTACGTCTTTTGCTGCGCCTTCATCATCTACAAGCACTCTTGCTTCCTTGAAATCAAAGTCGACTGCTCCGCGCTCCATTCGCTTGTCACGCAGAATTTCTGCAAGCTTCTCCATCTCTTGGAACATTGGTACTAACGGCTCGTATTTGTCTAAAAGCTCTTCATCTTGGTCAACTAAAATCTTATTCACATCGGAATAGGTCATTCTTTCCGTCGTTTTGATCACACTTTGGAAAATTTCGTGTTTGACGACTTTCCCACTTCGATCAATGATCATTTCACAAGAGAGTGTGAGACGATCAACCTTCGGATTCAATGAGCAAATGCCATTTGACAGGCGATGAGGAATCATTGGAATGACGCGGTCGACAAGATACACACTCGTTCCACGCTCATAGGCTTCCTGATCAATCGGAGAGTTTTCCGTTACATAATGAGAAACGTCTGCAATGTGCACGCCGAGCTTATATTTGCCATCATCGAGCTTTTGCACAGTTACGGCATCATCTAAGTCCTTTGCATCTGCACCGTCAATCGTCACGATCGTTTCATTGCGCAGATCACGCCTGCCCTCTAAGTCTTTTTCATCGATCGTTTCAGGTGTGTCTGCTGCCTGCTGGAGCGCTTCTTCCGGAAACTCACCTGGTAGACCGTGTTTATGAATAATCGACAAAATATCGATGCCAGGGTCATTTTTGTGACCAAGGATTTCCGTCACTTCACCCTCTGCGCTCATTCTTCCTTCTGGATAGCTTGTCAGCGTGACAACGACTTTATGACCTTCGACCGCTCCGTTTTTAGCGGATTTCGGAATGAAGATATCGTTTGTGATTTTTTTATCATCAGGAATGACAAAACCAAAACTTTTCGTTTCTGTATAGGTACCGACAACCGTCTGAGTATTACGTTCCAGAATACGGATGACCGTTCCTTCTTTTTTGGTGCCATTTGATTTGTGGCTGACACGAACCATGACGGTGTCACCATTCATTGCTGTGCCTAGCTCATTTGGCGGAATGAAAATATCATCCTGTCCAAACTCTTCTGGTGTCACAAATGCAAATCCTTTTGCATGCGCAGACAGCTTCCCTTTGACCAAGTTCATTTTTTCCGGTACACCATAGCGGTCGCTGCGGGTACGGACGATCAGTCCCTGATCCTCTAATATCACAAGTGCTTTGACGAGCTCTTTATAATCATCTGGATTGGTAATTTCCATCATGACTTCTAATTCCTGCACCGTTAATGGTTTGTACGCCTCTTCTTGCATAAACGCAAGTAATTCATCCATAAATTCTTCTTTTTGCACACTCTAACCCCCTATATATTTAAATTGACCAATCGAGTGATTCTAAGAATGCATATACATCCTGATGAACCTTCTCCCGCTCTTTATCAAGCGTGATAACATGGCCCGATTCTTCATACCACTTTAAATGTTTTTCATCAGTCTCTACTTCGTTATAAATAATGTTTGCACTGTCTGTATTAATCATATGATCATGACGTGCCTGAACAACAAAAGTAGGTGAATAAATCATGTCAACATTGTTTCTGACATCAGCAATGAGTTCTTGAAGAGCCTTGAGTGTACCCATTGGTGTTTTCTTGAACTCTTCCATCTCTTGCTCAATTTGATCCTCAGACTTACCCTCGAATTTTTTATAGTTACGGGCATAATCTAGTACACCCTGATACATGACTTCTTCACTTTTTATGTACATAGGTGCACACATAGGTACAATTCCCTTTACAGGTACAGTGTAACCTAATTTCAATGAAAAAACTCCTCCGAGGGATAGTCCGCAGACCGCAATTTCCTCATAACCTTCGTCTTTTAAAAATTGATAGCCTTCTTCTACATCTTTCCACCAATCTGTAGGACCTGTATGAACAAGCTCCTCTGGCGGTACACCGTGTCCTTTGTATTGAGGTGCATGGCATGTATAGCCTCTTTCATTCAAATAACGCCCAAGCATGCGAACATCGGCTGTATTCCCAGTAAAACCGTGAAGAAGAAGCACCGCCTTTTCTCCACCTTTAAACGTAAATGGTTTTGGTGTAACAACTTTCATGATGTGACTTCCTTTCCTTCTGATATGGTTTATATTTTCCACTTGTATGTATGAAACAAACACAAAAGAGTGCTGATAATAAAAAAAGGTCTGAAAAAAGATCAGACCTTCTGTTACTCGCGCCTACACGCCTAAATATGCCAATGCAAGTGTTAAGATGAAGAAAAGCACTGACAAAATGACAGTTAATCGGTGAAGAATCAAGTCAAGACCTCTCGCTTTTTGCTTACCGAAAAGCTGCTCGGCTCCACCTGAAATAGCGCCTGACAGTCCTGCACTTTTACTTGATTGTAATAATACAACGATGATAAGTGCGATACTGACAATTACGAGTAATGTGATAACAAATGCGTGCATGAAAACACCTCCAGACAAACTGGTACACATAACTTTATTTTACATGAAAACAAGGTGCATGTCACGAAACATCAAAATAAAGATTTCCTATATATTGTCGACTTTATTTGTCATTTTGATTCAATTTCGCTCCAATGGATTGTATGCAGCATTTTTTATATGCAATTTTTGAGGTTAAAAAACGTTTTTAGCGAGTTGCTTCTTCTTTTAATAGCTGTTTTAATTCTACTAACAGCCGCTCAGCTCCTTCAGGACTCAGCACGACGTTACCATTTCCATAGCTTTTGTTGTATTTCGTTATTTGGCCAGTTAATAAGCAGCTCTTATCTGCATCATATTTTTTCAGCATAATGGTTTGATCTTCGATGAAAATTTCTAACAGCTGCTCTTCTTTTATATTGAGTACCTTCCGCATTTCTGAAGGCAGAACAATTCTGCCAAGCGAATCAATGTGTCTTACCATTCCAGTTCTTTTCAATGAAGCCGCCTCCTTTATGATGATACGATGATTTCATTCATTGACTTTTGTCAACATCTTCATAGTAAAATAAATCTTCAAATTTTTTATCAAAGTAATGAATCATTTTGCCAATGACAAGCTGTCCTGGTTTCCGGTGACCATTCAATACCCTGCTGAGTGTGGCAGGAGAGATGCCAATTTCATCTGCGAGCTGATTTAAAGACATATCGTTTTCAATCATATACTGCATCACAAAAGCCCGCCTGATCTGAATCTTTTCGACCATCATTACAACCTCCTATAGGATCAATATGTACAACATGTAGGACTCTCATATCTCCCAGATCCATTAACTTATGTCAACACTTTTACGCCCTTTCTATTTCCTTTGGTCAATGATCATACTAAAATAAGTCATATACTGAAATGTGAGGTTCGATGACATGAATCACTTTGGTGAACAATTACGCATTTTAAGAGAGAATAGAAAGATGTCTGTCAATCAACTCGCCATGTATTCAGGCGTAAGCGCTGCCGGTATTTCTCGGATTGAGAATGGAAAGCGTGGTGTGCCAAAGCCTTTAACCATAAAAAAATTAGCACGCGCTTTGAAGGTGCCTTATGAGGATTTAATGCTGCTTGCCGGTTATATTGAACAGGAAAAAGTGCATGAAATGAAACCGAAATATGAGTCCATATTAAAAATCTATCAAACGGCGCTTCAAAAGGATGTAGAACATCTCCCTATTTTCGATGGAGACCAATGGGAAACACTCACCGCACAAGACATCAGCCAGCTGAATCAATACTTTCTCACGCTCATTAACCAAAAAAAGGCGAACAAATAGCGGGGCATAAACATAAGATACATCCACCATTAACTAATGTCAATATTTTCATGGTGCACTTATTGCCAATAGTCAACAAATCAGGTACACTAGAGATAACTAATCTTTAACCATGTGAGGTTTTGAGTTGATGAACTTCGGTGCATATTTAAGAGCATTACGTGAGAAAAGGAAACTATCGGTGAACCAATTAGCGATGTATTCAGAGGTCAGCGCTGCTGGTATTTCTCGGATTGAAAACGGGAAGCGCGGCATTCCGAAACCTCCTACAATTAAAAAACTAGCAGGTGCATTAAAAGTACCTTATGAGGACATGATGCAGGCTGCAGGGTATATTGAAGAAGCATCTTCTGCCCATGTCATAAAGGAAGAAGAAACGGCTTTTACCCAAATAAGAGAAGCAGCTGAGCAATATGAACTTGATGATCTTGAAATATTTAATGGGGACATATGGTCCACCCTTTCTAAACATGAAATAGAGGATTTAAACCGCTATTTGTTATTTCTACTAAACAGCCGTTCGTCATCGTAAAATGTTTTGATCATTGACAAGCTTTTTGCGCCGATTTTTGACAGAATTACGGTATAATGGGTTCAGATTGGAGTGAAGAAAGATGAATCAATCTGATATGTGCCCGCGGTTTGAAAAAGCAGTTGAGTTATTAAGTAAACGTTGGGTGGCACTGATTGTTTTTCAGCTTCTCTCAGGTTCACAGCGCTTTAGTGAAATCGAAGCAGCTCTGACCAATTTAAGCGGAAGGGTTTTATCTGAGAGATTAAAAGAGCTGGAAGCAGCAGGCATTGTAAAACGGGAGGTTTTTGCTGAAACACCCGTGCGTATTGAGTATTCATTAACTGATATGGGGCGCTCACTTGCACCCGTTTTTGAGGAAATTGCGAAGTGGTCCTCTGAATGGATCACACTTGAATCATAAATGTCTCCTGATGTGAGCCGCCTAATCATGATAAAAAAACCTCCCCTACAGATGTAGAGGAGGTTTTGTCTTTTCAAGCATTTATGCGGACGTCATGTTTTTTTCAGCTAACGCCTTGCTTTCTTTTTTCTTGTTGGTTGGGCTTAAATAGCGTTCAAGCCAGCCCATGACAAGGTCGGCAATAATGGCCATGAGCGCAGTTGGAATAGCACCTGCTAAAATAATGGCTGTTCCGTTTGTCGCGTTTGATCCTCTGATGATGATATCACCAAGTCCTCCAGCACCAACAAATGTCCCAATCGCTGTAATACCGATTGCGATCACAAGTGCGGTTCTTAAACCAGCCATAATGACAGATAAAGCAAGCGGTAATTCAACCATTCTCAGCACTTGCCATTTCGTCATACCCATCGCTTTCCCCGATTCTAAATAGGCATGCTCAATGCTGACAATACCTGTGTACGTGTTACGGATAATCGGCAGAAGCGAATACAAAAAGAGTGATAAGATGACTGTATTTGCGCCAAGTCCTAATACAAGCATCAACACAGAAAGCATCGCTAACGCTGGAATGGTTTGAATGACATTGGTTATTGCGAACACCCAATTGCTCAGTTTGCGGTAATGCGCCACAAAGATGCCGACTGGTATTCCGACAATTGCCGCAAATAATACCCCATACGCTGACATGAGGAAATGCCGGTAAAATTCTTCTAACACATATGAACCGTTCTGTTGATAATACGCCCATAATTGCTGCAGTGTGTCCATCAGCTCTGACACCTCCCAATCTTACTCAAAGTAATTGTGTTTCTTTAAAAAATCTCTCGCAACAGTCGCTGGTTCTTTTAGTTCTCCATCGACTTGATAATTGAGCTCTTGCATTTGTTCGGTATCGATTTTTCCAATCAACCTGTTGATCACCTTGTCCAGTCCTGGATTTTCTTTTAATACCTTCTCAGGGACAACTGGTGATGCATCGTATGGTGGGAAGAATCGTTTATCATCTTTTAAGATTTTGAGATTATACGCTTTGATCCGGCCATCTGTTGAATAGGCAAGCACAATATCCATTTTTTCATTTTTCAATGCGTCATAGACTAGACCGATCTGCATCGGAAAAGTGCTTCCAAATTCAATTCCGTATGTTTTCACAAACCCTTCGTAACCGTCACCTTTCTTTTTCAGCCAAATATTATCCACACCGAAGCGATAATTTTTGGCATTCTTTTTTAAATCAGAGACTGTTTCTAGGTTGTTTTCCTTCGCCATCTTCTGCGTCACAGCAAAGGCATACGTATTATCAAACCCATAGGAATCAAACCATTTGTAATCATAGCGTTTTTTGAATTCTTTCTGGACGATTTCCATTGCACGCTTTGGATCTTTTTCTGCATCCATTCCTAGCGTACTTGTTAAATCCGTGCCTGTATATCGTGTTGCCGAAATGTCGACATCACCGTTTTCCATTGCTTTTTGCTGCACCGTATTTGAGCCTAAATTCTTCACAATGGTTGTCTTTTTATCTGTGTAATGCTCAATGATGTCTCCCACCATATAGGCCATAATTTCTGATTCTGTAAAGTTTTGTGCACCGATTCGCAGCGTGCTCCCTGAAGAGCCGGCTAGTCCAGGAAGTGAACAGCCACTTATGAATAGCAAGCATCCGGCAAGCAGTGCACTGATCCATTTTGTTTTTCGATTCTTCACATGAGCCAACTCCTTATGAAACTTCCTTCAATCCTTTTAAGCCTTCTGGTGTTACTTTTTTTTCAAGCTTCATCAATGTAAGGTCAATGATGACTGCTAAAATAGTGACAGGGATCGCACCCGCAATAATGTATTCCGGCTGGTAAAGCTGAAGCCCAATTAAAATGTAGTCACCAAGACCGCCTCCACCGATAAAAGCAGCAAGTGTTGTCCACCCAATTAAATAAATCGTTGAGGTTCTGACCCCTGCCATAATGACCGGAACAGCAAGCGGCAGTTCAACAAGACGAATTTGTTCCCATGTCGTCATGCCAATCCCTTTACCAGATTCAAGCAAGTTTTTGTTCACACCTTGAACACCGGCATACGTATTTCTTAAAATAGGCAAAACGGAATAGAAAAATAGCGCAACGATCGCAGGTATTTTTCCAACTCCCAAAATAGGAATAAAAAATGCAAGAATCGCTAAACTAGGGAGTGTTTGAAAGATATTCACGATGCCGATGACAAAACCGGCGCCTCTTTTCATTCGTGTAAGAATGACGCCTAAAGGAACGGCCACGATAATGCCTAACACAACGGCAATTAAAGAAATGTATAAATGCTCCCACATTTTTGTGAGGAGTTCCCCACCATTTTTCTCAAGAAAATCGATGATTTGATCCATGTGTACACCTCCCTTAGTTCATTTCAGTGACAGCCTCCGGGGTATCTTCTCCCCAAATAGAGTCATATACGACATCTACAAGACTTGCACGTGTGACGATGCCTTTTAAGTGCCCTTTTGCATCGACAACCGGTACATATTTAATGCCGCGTATTAAGATCTTTCGGACAGTATCTCTAAGAAGTGCACCTTCTTGTACTGTATAAAATTCTGTATTTAAAATATCGCCAACGAAGGCTGCTTTTCTGCGGTTTGCATCGATGGTTTCAATGTCGATATAGCCTTTCAGCACATGATTTTCATCAACGACAAGCAGGGAATCAACCCGCTTTTCTCTCATAATAAAGATGGCATCTGTCAATGTTTTTTCGACGGTAATTGTGACTGGGGACGTGTTCATCATTTGTTCCACACGTTCCATATTCGGGTTTGACTGAAGCAGACGTTCTTTCCCGATGAATTCTTCTACGAATTCGTTCGCAGGATTACGTAAAATATCATCAGGCGTGCCCACTTGGACAATCTCTCCATCTTTTAAAATGACAATGCGGTCTGCAAGTTTAATCGCTTCATCCATGTCATGTGTGACGAATACGATTGTTTTATTTAACGTTTTTTGCAGTTTCTTAAATTCTTCCTGCAATGAATCTCTTGTGATCGGGTCAAGTGCTCCAAATGGTTCATCCATTAGGATTAAAGGGGGTTCTGCTGCGAGTGCGCGAAGAACGCCGATACGCTGCTGCTGTCCTCCACTGAGTTCATGAGGGTAACGCTCTAAGTATTCCGGCCCCATGTCGACGAGTTTGAGCAATTCACGCGCTCGTTCTTTTCGTTTTTCTTCCGGCCACTTCAGCAGCTTCGGCACAAGGGAAATGTTTTGTGCGATGGTCATATGAGGGAAAAGTCCAATTTGCTGAATCACATAACCAATTTCTCTTCTTAATTGGACTGGATCTTTTTTCATAATGTTTTCTCCCTCGATCAATATGTTTCCTGAGGAAGGTTCAATCAGTCGGTTAATCATCTTCATGGTTGTCGTTTTACCACAGCCACTCGGTCCAATAAAACAAATAAATTCTCCTTTTGCTATTTCTAAATCAATATTTTTGACAGCTTTTTTTCCGCCTTTATACGTCTTAGATACATTCTCTAGTTTCAGCAAATGAGACACCTCCAATTAGTCGGATATATATTTTCAGAAAATTTACACCTTATTTATTATAGTGCAAACTTTATAAAATAAAAAGTTTACAATGTGTTTGTATTGCATAAGATTTATTTAAAATTTTCAGTTAACGGCCTGATATGTACCGATCCCTCCTTTTTCCTCCAACTTACGAGCAAATACTCAATATTTATTGTTTTCATGAACAAACAGGTATATGATATATTGTGTTACAAATTGTCAGTCGTGAAGGGATGAAGCGGGGAATGGACAAGCAAGCGTTAGGCGCCATTCAAAAAGCACAGGATCATTATATTGAAAAAGCTGCCGAGAACATGAATGCCTTTGGTCTTTCTGCCACAGTGGGTAGAGTGCTTGGTATCATTCATATGAACCGTAAACCAATGACGCTCGGTGAGCTCTCAGAGGCGACCGGCATGAGCAAAACAAGAATGAGTCAAGTCGTTCGAGAAATGCTTGATCTGAATATTGCTGAAAAGGTTTATGAAAAAGGAATACGCAAAGATTTATATGACGTTGAGCAAGATCAATATCAAACCTTTATTTCATTGTTTGCAGCCAATTGGTCACGTGTTGTCAGCAAAAATCGCAAGGCACATAAGAAGACATGCAAGGAATTGCTGGAGCTGCTTGAACAAGATGACCTGCCAGAAGAAACAGTAGATAAAATCAATCTTCTTCTTTCAGAAATCAAGGAAAGTCTCGATTATTATGACTGGATTAGCCGTTTAATTGAGTTCTTTGAAAGTGAAGAAGTATTTCAACATGTGCCAAAACCTTAAAAAAAGCTGTTTTATTTTACAATTTTGTAGAAAAAAACAGCTTTTTTATATACACTTATGACATCAGCATTGGGAACATCCCTTTGATCCCTGCGCCAATCATCTCAACTGCCACAACAGCTAGAATCAATCCCATTAATCGTGTCACGACATTCATCTCTGTTTTCCCCATTTTTCGCATAATGAAACTTGAATAATGAAATGCATAATAGGTCATGGCAAGTACAACCACAATGCCAATAAGAATCGCAAGCAGATGAAGCGTTACTTGGTGGCTTCCTGGCGTTAAGCTCATGACAGTCGCAATTGTACCAGGTCCGGCAATGATCGGAATGGCGAGCGGGGTCACCGAAACATCGGCCTTCTCTTTGCTCTCTGCCTTTTCATCCGAATGAGGGTTTTGAACATGTGATTCTTTTGCATTCAGCAAATTGTAAGCGATACCAAAAATAAAAATACCTCCGGCGATACGGAGTGCATGGATATCAATGCCAAACAATTTGAAAATGAGCCTGCCTGCCAAAAGAAAGGCAATCAAAATCATAAAAGACACAACAATCGCTTTTTTGGCCGTCTGGGCGCGTTCTTTTTCTGAGTAGCCTTCTGTTAAAGTGATGAAAAGAGGCACGTTTCCAATGGGATTTGAGACAGCAAATAATGACACAATGACATGAATCATAAAGGAAATCAACAGACACCCTCCTTTTTTCATAGTGTCTGCTAATCTGATGCGAATATTCCCTTGTTCTGTTAAAACCTGGTTTGTTTTAACCGATGATAATAGAGGTTTAACGAAAGGGGAATAGAACATGAAAAAAAACATCACGATCATTGTCCTGTCTGTGATCATCCTAGGTGCAACTGGCTGGATTGTGTGGCAGCAGCAGTCGCTCACCGCAGCAGAGAAAAAATACCAGCAAGAAATGAGAAAGAATGATGAGCAGCTGACACAATTAAAGTCAGAAGGAACGGATATGAAAGATGAAATGGATGGTCAAAAAAAGGAATTGTCCACCGTCACAAACAAGCTGAAGAAAGAAAAGAAGGCGCATCAAAAAGAAACCAAACAGCGTAAAGCGCTTGAGTTAAAAATAGATCAGCTTCAAAAAGAACTGGCATCAGCGAAAGCAACGGCTCAAGCGAATAAGCAGGCAGCACAAACGACTAGGAAAACAACTGTTAAGAAAGACCCAAATGTCACCCATCATCCTCCTTCTCAATGGGTGCAGGATCAATATGATTGGGGTGTTAAACAAGGGTATATCAAAGAATAGAGAGGATGAAATGATTTGATACAGATTCGGCCATTGTCTCATGATCAATCTGTTCCTATGGATCTTTTACTATTAGCTGACCCTTCAACTGAAAAAGTCATTGCCTATGTACAATCTGGTTCTTGTTATGTTGCTTTTCATAAACAGGACATGATTGGTGTGTATGTTCTGACGCCTCTGTCTCAGCAGACAGTGGAAATCATGAATGTCGCCGTGAAAGAGTCATGGCAAGGTAGAGGAATTGGGAAGCAGCTGATCCGCCATGCTATTTCAGAAGCCAAGGCAGCTGGCTTTCATACAATTGAAATTGGCACAGGCAACTCTAGTATTCAGCAGCTCGCCCTTTATCAAAAATGCGGTTTTCGCATGGCGTCTATCGATCACAATTTCTTTCTGAAGCACTATGATGAACCGATTTATGAGAACGGTATTCAGTGTATGGATATGGTGCGGTTGTCACTCGTTCTTCAAGCAGACTGACTTCATTCAGCCTGCTTTTTTTATGTTCTGCTCTTTTTCACTGCATGAATCACATATTGAATCAAGAAGTAGAGAGCGGCACCCGCTAAAAAACAGACCACGCACCCAAAGAGCGTTGCCTCTGAGCTGAATTGATACTGTTCAATTTTCATGATATAAAATGGCATACCAAATAGAGTTGGACTTGATTCAACATGATGAACCTCTAGCAGCATTAAAAATACTGGTGTCATAAACACAGCAAACACATAAAGCATCGCAAGCGTTAAGCCGCTAGAAAACGAATGAAATACTTTAACCATTTAGTTCTCTCCTTTCATCTCTTTTAAACTGGCGATGATATTTTTCCCGTCTGGGCAAGCTGGATGCAGCATTACTGTATTTAATAAAGAAAATAGCAGCAATGGATGCGTCAATGGATGCCTCCACATGAAGAAAAGCACACCCGAGCAGATCACTGGAAACACAGGACCTGCAAGTGCGACCATCATATTAAAACCCGGCCGTGAAAATTTCTCATGGACAATCGACACGTGCTTCCAATCGATCATCACCACATAATCAAAGATGGGGTTTTTTTCGATTTTGTTGCACACCATCACCATCAGGATATGTCCGAGTTCATGAATGAGCACAACGGCTATTAAGCAAAATAAAAGCGTCATCATCGCACAATCGGCCTCTTTAGCATGGCAGCATATATGAAGATGAAGAATGCGGCTGAACAAGCCATATAGGCAGTTGAGAGCAGCTGGATATTTGCTGAAAGCCACTGGACTAAAAGCATATCCAACATACTGAACACAGCAATCATCATCACGATCACAAACAGTTTATTAAAATCACTAATCTTCACGACAAACCCGACACATGCCGCCATGACAGTAATCAATAAAATGGACAAGCTTGCCAAACCGTGCCCTTCACTTTCAACCCCAATCATGAAATAAGCAAGCCCGATATAGACAAAATAAATCAATATATTCATTGTGTAATAAAATAAAATTCTTGATAATAAATAGGCACCCTTTGATGTATTTAACATAAAAATGGCTCGCTGATGGAGATGATATTCCCTGCCAATCATGAGCGGTAGCATAATAAGGATCTCCTTTAAGGCAAACTGCACAATAAAAGCAAACAGCCAGCCAGTCTCTGCCGGAGTAAAGATGAATGGGAGACCTATCGTGAAACAGACAAGAAACAGGAACAAAATACCTTGTTCTTTAAACACAGCTGATCGGCTAAAATAAACAAGCTCCTGCCGCAGATGTGTGAAAAATGAAGAATCCGATCTGATTTTTTGGTAAGAAAACGACTTCACCTCTACCTTTAGCTGCAAAAACATCCGATTGACATAACAAGCCGCCAAGCCTTTCAGCCAAAACCACCCTGCACATAGAAAGATCATCAGAAATACAAGATAGATAGACGGCCATACGTGAATCATCTCAACCGCTTTTTGAAAAAGGAGAAACACGAAAGCACCGAGCGTCACAAATCCAATCGTTTGCAGCAGTAAATGCTCTTTTGTTTTTGATATAAAATGGCTCACACCAATTCGTATCAGCATCCAAGAAGCAAGCGTATAGAGCGCCAATCCACAGAAAGTGATCGCTACCACAATGATCCAATACAAAGATAGTGTAACGCCGCTAATGATCAGTCCTAATAGGATGGGTAAAAAAAGCAGACCAAGCATGATGAAACAAAACAGCACTGGAAAGAAATACACACAAAGGACAAATGAGACACTTTGCATCGCACTATTCAAAAAGAAGAACTGATACTCTTGACGCTTCATTTTATGACGGGAAAAGACAATACCTGCTCCCAAAAGCAGCAGGGTCATTTTCACAAATTGAAGGTATAAAGCAACTGGTTCGCTCTCCCCTACTTGCATAAAAAAACGCAGGCTCATGACAACGTATATGGCGTAGATCAGCAATAAAAAAACAGCTGCGGCGAGAAGCTGCAAAGGATATTTTTTGCCGAGCTGCTTGATTTTCGTTGTGAGCATGCCCCATTCTATTTTATGAAGAACGTGTCGTGTCCAAGTCATTGAGCAACCTCTCCACCTGCATATAGTAATCTTGATTCACTTCTTTATAAATACCCTCAAGTGATTGATGAGGGAATGTTTTGTTTGTTTCTTGACGTGACATATCCAGCTTGATATCACCGTTTCTTAAGATCATAAGGTGGTCATACAATGTCTCACCAAAGCCCAAATGATGGGTAGAAATAAGAATGCCTGCACCTTGATCTCTCAGCTTCATGAGCACCTTTTTTAAGATGATCATCATATCTGGATCAAGTCCATTTGTAGGCTCGTCGAATACATAATAATCACAAGACCTAAGGAGCTGTGAAATGATTTGGGTTTTCTTTTGATTGCCATGAGACAGCTGGGCAATTGGCTGATCCATATAAGGTCTCAGCTCAAACAGATCGACGAAGGCCTCTTCTCGAGGTCCATTTCGTTTGTCTGGAAGCTGGAGTAAATGAAAATATTCTCTCGGCGTTAAATAATCAAACAAAGCATGATCATCAGGAATATAGGAAACATGTTCTTTCAAAAAGGAGATATGTGCTGAGGATTGAAAATTCAGCTGTTTACCATCTAAAGAGACAACACCCGTAAATGGTGTCAGGCCAAACATAGACTGAATCATCGTGGTTTTTCCTGCCCCATTATGCCCCAAAAGCAGAAGCATACGTCCTTTCTCTACATTTAACTGAATATCGCGGAGAGAAAAGGTGCGGCTATACGTTTTTTCTGTTAAGTGTAATGTCAGCATCATGTCCCTCCATTTATTTCAGATAGAACAGATGACCTCGCATCTGTTCTCACCATTTGTTAGAAGCCGCATTTGATTTTAATATACAGGCCTAAAAACTTGAACTCTCCTAAAAATTTCGAGCCTTTTCCAAATGTTTTGCATGCCCAAATCAAAGCTGCAGCTGTCACAATGCCTAAGATAGCGGCAAGGACATAAATCCAAAATGCATTTTTCTGTACGTTCTTAGAAGTTAGAATTCGTTGCTTCCTTTCATCATATGCCGCCAGTAGGTGAAGGACATACATGTACACGCCTACTGGAAAACGAAGGCTAAAAGGATTCAGCATCTCATCACCCCCTAATATATGTAAAATGATACCACCCCCATGCAAATAGCATAAGTTCAATTCAGATCATATTTTTAGAAGAATTTTCATGATTTATTGCTTATAAATCGTCAAGCTCATCGTTTCGCCTCTGACTGAAGGATGATTTTTTACAAAAATAGGATATGACAAAGGAAGCAGAGCCTATTCGCTTGAGCCAGCTTTGCGTCTTTATTTCAACATAAAAAAAGCGCTGCGATACGCTCTTTTCAAAAGAGCGCACGCAGCGCGTTACTTTACATTACTTATTCAAGTTATAGAATGTAGCAATGCCGTGGTATTGAGCTGTTTCAGCCAATTGATCTTCGATGCGAAGTAATTGGTTGTATTTCGCCACACGGTCCGTACGAGACGGAGCACCTGTTTTGATTTGTCCAGCGTTTGTTGCAACTGCAATGTCTGCAATTGTGCTGTCTTCTGTTTCACCAGAACGGTGAGAGATAACAGCTGTATAGCCTGCACGTTTCGCCATTTCGATTGCATCAAATGTTTCAGTTAATGTACCGATTTGGTTTACTTTGATGAGGATTGAGTTACCAACGCCGTTTTTGATTCCTTCAGAAAGCTTCTTCGTATTTGTTACGAACAAGTCGTCTCCTACTAGCTGAACCTTGCTGCCAAGACGCTCAGTTAATAGTTTGTGACCTTCCCAGTCGTTTTCATCAAGGCCGTCTTCGATTGAGATGATTGGGTATTTCGATACCATATCTTCATACCAGTCAACCATTTCAGCAGATGTTTTCACAACACCTTCACCTGATAAATGATATTTACCGTCTTCTTTGTTATAGAACTCAGAAGATGCAGCATCCATCGCAAGTTTCACTTCTTCACCTGGTTTGAAACCAGCTTTTTCAATCGCTTCTACGATTGTTTGAAGTGCTTCTTCGTTAGAACCAAGGTTTGGAGCGAATCCACCTTCGTCACCTACAGCTGTGTTTAAGCCTTTTGCGCTTAATACAGATTTCAGGCTATGGAAGATTTGTGCGCCCATGCGAAGTGCTTCACGGAAGTTTGGAGCACCTACAGGCATAATCATGAATTCTTGAATGTCTACGTTGTTATCCGCATGCTCTCCACCGTTGACGATGTTCATCATCGGTACTGGAAGCGTTTTGGAGTTGAATCCACCAAGGTATTGATAAAGTGGAATTTGTAAGAAATCAGCAGCCGCACGTGCTACAGCGATAGATACGCCAAGGATTGCGTTTGCACCTAATTTCCCTTTGTTTTCTGTTCCGTCAAGTTCGATTAACATTTTGTCGATCGCTACTTGTTCTGTTACATCAAAGCCTAAAAGCTCTGGTGCAATGATTTCGTTTACGTTGTTTACAGCTGTCAAAACACCTTTTCCAAGGTAACGGTCTTTGTCTCCGTCACGTAGTTCTACTGCTTCATATTCACCAGTAGAAGCACCACTTGGTACTAGTGCACGGCCAAAGCCGCCAGATTCTGTGTAAACTTCTACTTCAACTGTTGGGTTACCGCGAGAGTCTAATACTTCGCGTGCATATACGTCAACAATGTATGGCATCGTTATTTCTCTCCTTTTGAATCAATTTGTTATTTTTGAATCAATGATGTTCCTGTCATCTCTTTTGGTTTTTCAAGTCCAAGTAAGTCTAAAAGCGTTGGAGATAGATCAGCTAAAATGCCGCCTTCTCTAAGCGTCGCACCTTTTTTCGTTACGATGACTGGCACAGGATTCGTTGTATGTGCAGTATGCGGCTTTCCTTCTTCGGTAATGAGCACGTCTGCGTTACCGTGGTCTGCCGTGATGATGGCATGTCCGCCTTTTGCTAGGATTGCGTCGACTACAGCTCCTAAGCACTCATCTACTGCTTCAATGGCTTTGATTGTTGGCTCAAGCATACCTGAATGCCCCACCATATCTGGGTTAGCAAAATTCAGAATGATCGCATCATGCTTGTCCGCATTGATGTCTGCAACAAGCGCATCCTTTACCTCATAAGCGCTCATTTCTGGCTTGAGGTCATAGGTTGCGACATCTGGTGAATTGATTAAGATGCGGTCTTCTCCAGGAAATTCTTCTTCACGTCCACCGCTCATAAAGAACGTCACGTGAGGATATTTCTCTGTTTCAGCAATCCGCAGCTGCTTCAATCCATTTTGAGAAAGTACTTCTCCTACTGTGTTATCCAAATTCACTGGTTTGAAAGCCACATAGCCATCTACCGTTTCACTGAAGTGTGTGAAGCAGACGAAGTGTAAATCCTTCGGATGTGCTTCCCCGCGGTCAAACGAGCGGAAATCTTCATTTGTGAATGTGTTTGAAATTTGAATCGCACGGTCTGGACGGAAGTTATAGAAAATCACAGAGTCGCCGTCGTTTACTTTTGCAACCGGCTCACCATTTTCTCTCGTAATGACAGATGGAATAACGAACTCATCGTAGATTCCATTTTCATAGGAGTCATCAACGACATCATAGATGTTTTGATAACTTGGGCCTTCACCATACGCCATCGCGCGATATGCTTTCTCCACACGATCCCAGCGTTTGTCACGGTCCATTGAGTAATAGCGTCCAGAAAGTGTTGCGACTTCTCCGACACCGATTTCTTTGATTTGTTCTTCAAGCTGTTTTAAGTACACTTTCGCTGTCTTCTGACCAACATCACGTCCGTCTAAGAAGCCGTGAATGTATACTTTTGTTAAGCCTTCTTTTTTCGCTAGTTTCAGCAAGGCAAAAAGATGCTGGATGTGGCTATGCACACCGCCGTCTGACAAGAGACCGAATAAATGAAGCGCCTTGTCATTTTCTTTTGCATAAGTCATTGCATCTAGGAACGTTTCGTTTTTCTCAAATTCCCCATCACGAATGGCCACATTCACTCTTGTTAAGCTTTGGTACACGATGCGTCCTGCACCGATGTTCAAATGCCCAACTTCAGAGTTACCCATTTGACCTTCTGGGAGGCCTACTGCCTCACCTGAAGCCGTTAAGGTTTGATGCGGGAATTCGTTCCAGTAGCGGTCGAAGTTCGGTTTCTTTGCTTGGGCAACAGCGTTACCGACTGTTTCGCCTCTTAAACCGAATCCATCTAAGATGATTAATGCAGCTGGTTTCTTACTCATATTGACCTTCCTCCAATAATTGAACGAAAGACTGAGGTTCTAAGCTTGCGCCGCCTACCAAAGCACCGTCAATATCGGATTCTGCCATATATTCTTTAATATTCGCAGGTTTCACGCTTCCGCCATATTGAATGCGAAGGCTGTCTGCCGCTTCTTGACCAAATTCGCTTGCAACCGTTTGGCGAATGTGCGCACAAACATCGTTTGCATCTTTCGCTGTAGAAGATTTACCTGTACCGATCGCCCAGATTGGCTCATAGGCAATCACAGATTCAGCGACTTGCTGCTTCGTTAAACCAGCTAGTGCTTTCTTCACTTGATCAGCGACAAGTTCGTTTGTTTTGTCTGCTTCACGTTCTTCAAGCGTTTCACCTACACAGATGATTGGAACGATGCCATGCTTGAATGCAGCATGTGCTTTTTTGTTCACTGTTTCATCTGTTTCAGCGAAGAATTCGCGGCGCTCTGAATGACCGATCACTGAGTAGCCGATGCCAAGATCTTTAAGCGCAGCAGGGCTGATTTCACCAGTGAATGCACCATTTTCTTCAAAGTGCATGTTTTGCGCACCAATTTTAAGGTCTGTTCCGTTAGAAAGGCTGTTCAGCTTTTCAAGGAAAAGGGCTGGTGCACAGACAATAGATTCCACTTTGTCAGGAGATGGAATAGATGATTTGACTTCTTCAACGAAACTTACAGCTTCACCAAGTGTTTTGTTCATCTTCCAGTTCCCAGCTATAATTGGTTTTCTCATGATTGACACTTCCTTATAGCAGTTTTGGTCTTATTTATCGTTTAATGCAGTCACACCTGGAAGTTCTTTGCCTTCCATAAATTCAAGTGAAGCGCCGCCACCTGTAGAAATATGGCTCATCTGATCGGCAAGACCAAATTTCTCAACAGCTGCTGCTGAATCTCCACCACCAATGACAGAATATGTATCTTTTGCTTCTGCCAGTGCTTCTGCGATTGCTTTTGTTCCTTTAGCGAATGCATCGATTTCAAATACACCCATTGGTCCGTTCCAGACAACAAGTTTGCTGTTTTTAATGACATCAGCATACTTCTCTCTTGTCTCTGTTCCAATATCAAGTGCTTCTAGATCACTTGGAATTTCAGAGATTGGCACAATGCTTGTATTCGCATCATTTGAAAAGTCGTCGGCTACCAGAACATCTGTTGGAATCAGGAAGTTCACACCTTTTTCTTTTGCACGGTCCATAAAGGATTTCGCTAAATCTACTTTGTCTTCTTCTAATAGAGATTTTCCTACTTCGTGGCCAAGTGCTTTGACAAATGTATAAGCAAGTCCGCCGCCGATGATCAGGTTGTCCACTTTATCAAGAAGACTTTCAATTACACCGATTTTATCCTTTACTTTTGCGCCACCGATAATCGCTGTAAATGGGCGATCAGGGTTTGAAATGGCTTTCCCTAGAACCTCAAGCTCTTTTTGCATGAGGAAGCCTGAAACAGCCGGAAGATACGCTGCAATACCAGCTGTGGATGCATGTGCACGGTGTGCAGCACCGAACGCATCATTGACATACACATCGGCTAAATCAGCAAACGCTTTTGATAATTCAGGATCGTTCTTTTCTTCACCAGGATAGAAACGAACGTTTTCAAGCACTAGCACATCTCCTTCTTTTAAGTCAGAGATTTGCTTTTTCACGTTGTCGCCGTAAGCTTCATCTGCTTTTTTCACTTCTTGTCCAAGAAGCTCTTGCAGACGTTTTGCTACAGGTGTCAGACGCAGTTCTTCAGTAACTTGACCTTTCGGACGACCCAAATGACTAGCTAGTAGTACCTTTGCGCCTTGTCCTGTTAAATACTCAATCGTTGGTAATGCTGCGCGAATACGAGTATCATCCGTCACTTTTCCGTCCTTCATTGGAACGTTAAAATCTACGCGGCAGAACACAACTTTACCTTTTACGTCAATGTCTTTTACTGATTTCTTATTCATGCTCGTCAGGAGATCCTCCTTTATTCTGGTTTCCTTACGCATTGGACAAGTCTCTCTTTATCCTTTTCCCATTTTGCCCTCATCAAAACGAGAAATCGTGCAGAACGGATAAATACAGAGAAAAAGGGAAAGGGATGCTTCCCCTTCCCTTGTCCGTCTTCATTATATCGTGTCTCTAGGAAAGAACCAAGTGAGTTCCTTCAGTGTGAGAAATTAAAGACCTTGTTTTGCAATGTAAGCTGCAAGGTCAACAACGCGGTGAGAATATCCACTCTCGTTATCGTACCAAGAAATGACTTTCACCATGCTGCCTTCCATTACCATTGTAGAAAGAGCATCGATTGTTGAAGAGTTTGCATTACCATTGTAGTCACCAGATACTAATGGCTCTTCGCTGTAGCCAAGGATTCCTTTAAGTTCTCCTTCAGCTGCTTCTTTAAGTGCTGCATTTACGTCTTCAGCTGTCACATCTTGATTTAATTCAGCAACAAGATCAACTAAAGAAACGTTAGGTGTTGGAACACGCATAGCGCCACCGTTTAATTTACCTTTAAGTTCAGGCAATACAAGTGAAACAGCTTTCGCAGCACCTGTAGAAGTTGGGATGATGTTTTCCGCAGCTGCACGAGCACGACGGTAGTCTTTGTGCGGAAGATCAAGAATTTGTTGGTCATTTGTGTATGAGTGAACAGTTGTCATCATACCGCGTTTGATACCAAATTTATCGTTAAGTACTTTTGCAAATGGAGCTAAGCAGTTTGTTGTACAAGATGCATTAGAGATGACATCGTGGCTAGCTGCATCGTATTTGTCTTCGTTTACACCCATAACGATTGTGATATCTTCTTCGTTAGCAGGAGCAGAGATGATAACTTTTTTAGCGCCAGCTTCTAAGTGTTTAGCAGCGTCTGCACGTTTTGTGAAGAATCCAGTAGATTCAACAACGATTTCTACGCCTTGTTCACCCCAGCTTAATTTCGCAGGGTCACGCTCAGCTGATACTTCGATTGTTTTACCGTTTACTACTAAGTTCGTACCGTCTACAGAAACCTCTGCATCTAGTTTTCCGTGAACAGAGTCATATTGTAAAAGGTGTGCAAGCATGTTAGCGTCTGTTAGATCGTTAACCGCTACTACCTCAACTTCAGGATTGTTTAATGCTGCACGAAATACGTTACGTCCAATACGTCCAAATCCGTTAATACCGACTTTTACTGCCATGATGTTTCCTCCTTTTATAGGTCACAATGTTTTATATTGAGGGATCGATTGACTCCCTTAATAACTCTTTTGCGGCTCCTTCGTCTGTGACGAGAACCGTTCGGCGGGGTTTTTTGAAATAAGCTTCAATGGCTCCAGCCTTTGATGATCCACCTGCAACAGCAATGATGTGTGGAATGCTTTCTAAATCATCTAGCTGCATGCCGACGGAGTGCACTTTGTGGACGACCTCGCCATCACGATTAAAGTAATAGCCAAAAGCCTCTGTCACTGCGTCATGCTCATCAATCTTTTTTAAATCTTCAGCGGGTGTGTTTCGTCTCATCGCCATTGTTTTTGCTTCACCGATTCCATGAATGAGCATCGTGGATGATTTAATCGTTTGAAGCACTTCTTTGACAGACGGCTCTTCAATAATGGAAGAGTAAGCACCTTCTGACAGCTGTCCTGGAACAAACAGCAGTTTGTAAGTACCGGAAGCTTTTTCAGCCATGTGGGCACAAATGGTGTTTGCCTGATTTTTTACATTCTCCCCAAGACCGCCTCTCGCAGGGACAAACATCATGTCTCTGTTTTTGGCATCAGGGGTCATCATTTCGGCAACAGCTTCCATCGTCGTTCCGCCAGTGACGGCGACGATATTATTTCCAGTAAACCTTTTTTTCATACACTGGACAGCAGCTCTTCCCATTTCTTGCTTCACCCACGGGGATTCATCGCTGTCACCAGAAACGATGATGACTTCTTCTAGGCCTAATTTCCTCTTTAATGTATTTTCCAAAAAGGTTAAACCTAAAACGTCCTTCATCATTCCTTCAAGCATTTCAAGCAAAGCATGACCTTCAGTCGTCAGCATCATACCGCTCGTTTTGACATCCAGCAGATTTTGTTCCTTTAAGAACTGAACCTCAGCTCTTAAGATACGTTCACTCAGACCAAGACTTGTCGCAAGACTTCTGCGACCAATTGGTTCAGCTAATCTGATGTACTGCAAAATGTCGTAGCGCTTTTGCATAACTGTGAGAAGATCTGGTAATAATTTTTTTTGAGCTTCCAATAAACGATTCATGGCTAACGACCCTTTCTTTTCACGTTGGACTAAAAACGTCCCACTGTGACAAAAAACGTCCCGCCACAGCCAAAAAAAATCAATCCCTGCTTTCTTTAATTATTTTAACAGGATAATCTTGCATTTTCAACTCTTACAAACACATTTAGACAAAAAATAGACACATTTTGACCGATAACCTGCTTGTCATCTAGCTTTCCGCTATTTTATTTTTTTCAAACTATTTATTTTCTTCTATATTGAATGCATTTGTCTTTGAAAAGGTGCAGGCGGTCAAAAGCCGCCTGCTTATGTTTTCGGTATCGTTTCTTTCTCTTCATTAAATCGTTTCGCATCTTCCTTCGGTTTAATCTTGAGGTAGTAAATGATGTAGCAGGCGGCCATAAATGGAACTCCGCAATAAAGACCAATCCGCTGATCCTCAATAAAGAATAAACTGATAAGAACAATGCCAAATGCGATAAAGCCTGCTAATGGCACAAATGGATAAAAAGGCGTTCGGAAGACAAGATCCTTTACATCTCCGCCCTCTTTTATGAATTGTCTCCTAAAGAAGTATTGGGATAAACAAATCGACATCCAAACCACGACAAGCACCATACCCGAAATGGATATGAGCCAGACATATACCGTTTTTGGTGCTACAACACTCGTAAGCAGTGATAGAGCGGATACACCCATTGTCACCAATAAGGCATTGATCGGGATTTTACGCTTGGATAATTTTTTCGTGAAAACAGGTCCTTTCCCGTCTTTTGAAAGCGCCCATAGCATACGTGATGATGCATATAATCCAGAGTTCGCTACAGATAAGACGGCTGTAATGATAATAAAATTCATGATATCTGCAGCGTATGGTATGCCGACCTTGTCCAATACCACAACAAACGGACTATCCACTGCGCCGGCGGTCTGCCATGGCAGAAGCGCTGCAAGAACCGCAATCGATAAAACAAAAAAGACCATCGTCCGCCAAATAATATTCCGAATAGAACGCGGGAGTGTTTTTTCCGGACTTTCACTTTCACCTGCTGCAATCCCTACAAGCTCTGTTCCTTGAAAGGAGAAATTGACTGTGACCATGGTTAATAAAATCGCCAAAAGACCATTAGGAAAAAGGCCGCCATGATCCGTCAAATGACGAAATAGTGGGGCAGGTTCCCCGCCTTTTAAGTGAATCATTCCGAAAATTGCGCCAATTCCAATGATAATAAACAATAAGATCGCAGCAACCTTGATGGCTGAAAACCAGAACTCTGTTTCAGCGAAACTGCGTGCCGAGATGGCATTGATGGAAAATAAGATGACGCTAAAGGCAAGACACCAAAGCCAAACAGGGATATCTGGGAACCACCTTTGGAGTAGAATACCTGCTGATGTAAACTCAAGTCCAATCGTACACGCCCAGCTAAACCAATAGAGCCAGCCGATCATAAAGCCCGTGGATGGACCAATATACTTCGTGGCATACTCCTGAAAAGAACCAGCTGTCGGCATCGCCACTGCTAATTCACCAAGACAGAGCATCACCAAATACATGAGCAATCCGCCAATGATAAACGAAAGAATGGCTCCCCCTGGGCCTGCCTGATGAATAATGAGTCCTGACCCAAGGAAAAGGCCTGTTCCAATGACCCCACCTAAGGCAATCATAAAGAGATGTCTACTTTTCATGGAACGCTCTAGTTCATTATGCTGTTCTGGCTTCAAATCCGCTTCCCCACTTTCACTCTTCTATTCATCAACCTTTGACAAAATTCGCCGTTCATTGAAAGAGAAAGGGAGAATTTGAAGGCTTCTCCCTTGATCATTTATGCTTGAAATAACGCTTCGATATGAGCGATTGCCCAATCCAAGTCTTCTTTTGAAATGGTGAGCGGCGGTGCAAATCGAATTACTGTCTCATGGGTTTCTTTGCATAACAGCCCGGCTTGCTTGAGCTTCTCGCAATAGGGTCTAGCTGCCTCAGTCAGTTCCATTCCAATAAATAGTCCACGCCCGCGCACTTCCTTAATGACAGGACTTTGAATGCGTGACAGTTTGTCTTTGAAATATTCCCCAAGCTCCAATGAGCGCTCGGCAAGCTTCTCGTCGATTAAAACATCTAGTGCAGCTAGCGATACTGCGCACGCAAGAGGATTCCCGCCAAAGGTAGACCCGTGAGATCCTGGGTTAAACACACCTAAAATATCACGATTTGCTACAACACATGAGATCGGGAATACCCCGCCGCCAAGTGCTTTACCAAGAATCAGCATATCCGGCTCAATGCCTTCCCAGTCGCATGCAAACATCTTGCCAGTCCGCGCTAATCCCACTTGAATTTCATCTGCGATCAATAACACATGTTCCTTCTCACAGATCGCTTTTGCCTCTTTTATAAAGCCCTCGGGCGGCATGACAATGCCCGCTTCCCCTTGAATCGGTTCAAAGAGAAAAGCTGCTGTTTGCGGAGTGATCGCTTTGCGTAACGCCTCAATATCTCCATAAGGGATGAGCTTTATGCCCGGAAGCATCGGACCGAAACCTCTTTGATATTCTGCTTCCGAAGAAAGTGACACAGCCGTCATTGTACGACCATGAAAATTCCCGGTACATGCAATGATTTCTGCCCGATTCTCTTCGATACCCTTGACATCATAGCCCCATCGTCTCGCTGCCTTTATCGCCGTTTCCACAGCCTCTGCTCCTGTATTCATCGGCAATGCCATCTCTTTATTCGTTAATTTGCAAATCTTCTCATACCAAGGACCAAGCTGATCATTATGGAAGGCCCTTGATGTGAGTGTCACGCGGTCAGCTTGTGTTTTAAGCGCTTCTATAATGCGGGGATGGCGATGTCCTTGGTTGACTGCAGAATATGCACTGAGCATATCCATGTAGCGGTTGCCCTCAGGATCAGTCACCCACACTCCCTCAGCCTCTGAAATCACAATTGGCAACGGATGATAGTTCGCCGCACCGTATTGTTCTGTTTGATGAATCAATGCTTTTGTCTGTGTCATCGTGTATTCCTCCTTCTGTAAGCTTGCCTCTTTTTATGGGGTTCATCTTCACTCTTATGTTATGCAAGGATCATGCCAACTTAGTGATCGCTCTGTGCCTAGGATTGTTCTCACCTTTAACGCAGAAATATTTTGCATATGCAAATTTTTTTAGAGGAAACCGCAAAATTTTTCATGTAAAATAGAGGTAATGTCTGGAGGTGGCGCAAGTGAAAAAAGATCAGCATACCGCAAAGCTTGAAAATGAGATTGATCTATATAAACAAATGCTCGATTTAATTGATGTTGGGGTTCACGCCATTGACGAAAATGGCAATACCATTGTTTATAACAAAAAAATGATGGAGATCGAATCTTTAAAACGTTCTGATGTCCTTTATAAAAATGTCTTAGACCTCTTTGTGTTTCAGGACGAGATGCACAGTACACTTGTCCAAGCGCTGCGAACCGGGAAACAGACGGTTCATGCAAAGCAGACGTATCACAACTACAATAGTAAAGAAATCACAACGATTAACCATACATACCCGCTCGTACGAGACGGTCTGATTCAAGGGGCGGTTGAAATTTCGAATGATGTCACGAAACTGGAACGGCTCATTCATCACAATATGAAGAAAAAAGGAAACACACGCTTTACATTTGATTCAATCATTGGGGAGAGTCCTGCCTTTTTAGAAGTGATTGAACATGCGAAACGAGCCACACGTACCTCTTCTTATGTGCTGATTGTTGGTGAGACAGGGACGGGGAAAGAGCTATTTGCACAAAGCATTCATAATGGCAGCAGCCGTTCATCTGGACCATTTATTACGCAGAATTGTGCAGCACTGCCTGATAACCTGATTGAAAGTCTGCTTTTCGGAACACAAAAAGGGGCTTTTACAGGGGCAACAGATCAGCCCGGTCTATTCGAACAAGCACAAGGTGGTACACTGCTTTTAGATGAAATCAACTCATTACACCCGGCTCTTCAAGCAAAACTATTGCGCGTCTTGCAGGAGAAGCGCGTGAGAAGGTTAGGCAGTACAAAAGAAATCGCCATTGATGTGAGAGTGATTGCTAATATGAATGAGGACCCTGTGGATGCGATCGCAGGTGGACGGATGCGAAAGGATTTATTTTACCGGCTTGGCATTGTCACCTTGTTTATCCCGCCGCTCTCTGAGCGAAAAGAAGACATCCCGACATTTGTGATGCATTTTATTCAAAAATATAATGAACTGTTTCAAATGAATGTGAAGGCGGCTGATGAAGAGGTACTTGCCCTGTTCCAAACTTATCATTGGCCAGGTAATGTAAGAGAGCTGGAGCATGTGATTGAGGCTGGAATGAATATGATGATGGACGAAACATCCTTAAGCTTGCATCACCTTCCTTACCATTTCCGATTCAAGCAAGGAGAAGGTCATCCTAGTGAACACATGCAGATGAGTCCGGTGCAGCCTACAGCTGCAGCTGATACCTTCGTCTACACGAGCTCAGAACATACGACTGATTTCCAAACCCAAATGGAACGATTTGAAAAACAATACATCGTCCATTACTTAAATAAAATGGACGACAATATTTCACAGACTGCAAAGATATTGGGCATGAGCAGGCAAAGTCTGCAATATCGAATGAAAAAATTGCATATTTCTCTTCAATAATAGAGCTGTGCCCTTATGCGGCACAGCTTAGATTGTTGACAAAGGGCTAAAATGACCTTTATTTTAGCCCTTTGTCTTCTTTTCAGCGTGATAGAAAACCTTTGCAGTCTAGGAAGGACAGCTACTTTTACGGAGCGAATTTGACATTCGTGAGTACCAGCGCGCAGGACTGACAAAGAATGCGAGGGTTTGTCTACACGCTGAGCTGTGCCGCTTTTCGGCACAGCTTATTGTATATCTGGCTTTCCTTCCTGTTCTTGCAGCACATCACCAAGAAGTTGTTCTACTTTTTCCAAATGTGTGAGCATCGCCCGCTCTGCTTCTTCTGGCTGTTTGTCCATGATAGCTTGATAAATTCGTTCATGGTCCTTGTAAAGCTGATGGATGGAAGCTTTTCTTGAGAATAACACGACTTTTCTTGTTTCTCGCATCGTTTCCATTAACAAGGTTGAGACCTGATTCATTAACGCCGCTAGTAAATGATTCTTTGAGGCTTTAGCGATGGCAAGATGAAATGTGAGGTCTGCCTCCTCACCAATTTCTTTATGCGCTTCTGCACGCTTCATTTGTTCAAGTGCCTCCTGCAGTCGATGGAGGTCATCGTCTGTCCGCAGCAATGCTGCCTTTTTGACAGCACCTGATTCAATGATTGATCTCACTTCAAGAAGCTGTGCGATATCCTGCTGCTTCATCAAAAAAGCAGGAGATAAACAAAATGTGAGCTGCTCAGGATCGAACTGCTTCACATATGTGCCTTCTCCTTGCTTCATCTCTATTAATCCGATCGCTTTCAGAGCGGACAGCGCTTCTCTCACAGCGGAACGGCTGACTTGAAAGTTTTCAGAAAGTGCTTGAACCGAGTCTAATTTTTCGCCCGGAAGAAGCTCCCCCGTCCGAATGGATTCGATTAATGCATCCGCAATTTCTTCATATATTTTTTTCGTTTTGATTTGTTTATATTTCAATTGGTCTCACCTCATCACTGTTGTCTACCCCATCGGCTCATGCCCTATCTTATACTTTACCCCAAAATTCAGATCACACGTCTTCCCTTTTTTCAATTCTCAAGAAATCTTCTATCACTCTTCCACTCATCAAAAAAGAAGCACGTGCCATTGTTTCTGGCATGTGCTTCTTTTTAATCATATCGCTTCCGCAGCGTGGAAGACGGAAGGTTCATTTGTTCACGATATTTGGCAATGGTTCTGCGAGAGACACGGATACCAAAGGTTTGCTGAAGCTGCGTCATGATTTGCTGATCCGAATACGGTTTTTTCTTATTTTCTGATTGAATCAGCTCTGCAATGTGCGTCTTCACTGTGTAGCTGGATGCTTCTTCGAGAGAATGCCCTTCTAGTTTCGCTTGGAAAAACTGTTTCATTTCCATTAATCCGTATGGGGTCTGCACCATTTTCCCTTTGACTGTTCGACTCACTGTCGACTCATGCACTTGTAATATATCTGCAACCCGCTTCATCGTAAGCGGTTTCATTTTATGCTTCCCGGTCAGGAAAAAATCAGTCTGTTGTAAGATAATCTCACGAACGACATTTGTCATCGTTTGTTTTCTCTGCTTCAGCGCTTGAACAAGCCAATTGTACTGCTGCTGCTTTTCCTTTAAATATGCATATGCTTCATGCCGCTTTTGATCTTGAATCATGGCGAAATACCCTTCATTCATTTCAATGTCTGGAAAAGCACGCTGGTTCAGCTCGAATGTGATGTGACCTCCCGCAGCTGTAATCAACACATCTGGTTCTATATACACATCCTCTTCTTCATAAGAGAAATGAAGGCCTGGTCTTGGTTCGAGAAGCGACACCTCATCTTGTATGGCTTGCAGGGTTTTCAAAGGTATACCTGTTTTTGCCGCGATTTCCTTCCAAGCCTTCCTTGCGAAAAGAAAGAAATGCCCTTCGATGATCAGCTCTGCTTCATACCAGCGATCCTTTTTTCGTCTAAGCTGGAGCAGGATACATTCTTGCAATGATCTAGCGCCAATACCGGCAGGCTCTAATGATTGAAGCTGATGAAGAACAGCTTCTACTTCTTCTGCCGAAGCCTGTAAAACAGCGGCCATTTGGTCAACCGGTTCATTTAAATAGCCATTGGAATCAATGGACTCAATCATGAAGTGAAAAATCCTTTGATTCTTTTCACTTAAATTCAAATCAATGGCCTGTCTCTTTAAATACATTTGCAGGCTTTCTTTTTGATGCGTACGATACGGCTCTGTCATTCGATCTTGCGTTCTTTTATGATAAACTGGTTGATAGCTGTCCGTGTCTTTCCGCTCAATCAGAGGGTTCTCAAGCGCTAACTGATCAAGATACTCACCCAGCTCTGCACAATTCAGTTGCAGCAGCGTAATCGCCTGCCTGAGTTCTTGTGTGAGTACCTGCTTTAATACTAGTTCTTGTTGCAGTTTAAGGCTCATTGTCTCCCCTCCCTCTCATCATTTTACATGAAGATTGACGGACCGTATATACGAAATAGGAGTGATGTTCATGTCTGAACTTTTTTCCGTTCCATACTTTATTGATAACTTAAAACAGCACATTGCCATGAATCAACATGAAGACAAGATTCATGCCATGAACGCTTATTATCGTTCAGTGGTTTCTACACTTGTGCAGGACCAATTGACGAAAAATGCTGTTGTCTTGAAGCGAATTCAGCATCTCGATGAAGCGTACCAAAAGGTGAAAAAAGAAAGCGAATAAATGGACGAAAAACAACACCCTTTCTCATGATTGCAAAGGGTGTTTTTCATGCAGGAAAAGCTTTTGATCCAGCTTCGATTTGTACATCATCAAAAAGCCAGACCGTCCTACAGTATAAATGATAAAGGCAAACCATAGTCCGTGATTGTGCCATATCGGAATGACTGCCGCCTGAACAGCCACAAACAAAATCATCGCAAACAGCATTGAATTCCTAACAGGAGCAATTTCTGTCGCACCTGTGAATACACCATAAATCACCAAACCAAAGCAAGCAGCAAACGGATAAAGAACGAGCCAATCGGCATATTGCAGTGTCACATCAAGAAGCTGAGGCAAATTTGTAAACAGGCTCAAAATCGGTACTTTAAAGAAAAAGTAAGCTGCCGCAATGACACATGCCATCACAACTGCCCATTGTCTCGAAAGGGTTAAAGTTTTATCATAAAGCGCTCGGTCGTTCGCCCCTACTGATTTACCGACAAGAATACTGGATGCATTGGCAAATCCATCGAACAAATAGGCCATGATGTAGTGAATTTGAAATAAAATGGCATTCGCTGCCAATTGCTCCGTTCCGAAAGACGCTCCCTTTGCTGTAAACATGTTGATCACAACAAGCAGACAGATCGTTCGGATAAACAAGTCTTTATTCACATGAAACATTTTCTTTACTGCACGTGTGTCCATCACCTGCTGAAGAGACGGCATCCGAAAACCGTTTGACGTATGCTTCAAGATAATCCAGGCCCCTAACACAAAAGCAGTGAGTTCAGAGATCAATGTCGCCGCTGCCACACCTTTGACGGCAAAAGAAAACGCATGAACTAAGATCAATGCCAAGATCATATTCATGACATTGATCAAAATTTGTAAAGAAAGGGCTTCTTTCATTTTTGCCATCCCCATCAGCCAGCCGAGTATGACGTAATTCATCAAGGTAAATGGCGCTCCCCAGATCCGAATATGAAAATAGTCCGCTGCATATTCGCGCACATCAGCAGCAGGAGAGATGATCCATAATGCGGATTGAATAATGGGCCATTGAAGAGCAATAAAACAAAGTCCGACGATAATAGCTAGCAAAAAAGGCCTTAGAAAAGCAAGAACACCCTGCTCCTCGTTCTGCGCTCCGTTTGCTTGGGCAGCAAAAGCAGAAGTACTTACCCGCAGAAAACCAAACAGCCAGTACAATGTACTAAAAATGAGACTGCCGACTGCGACGCCTCCTATATAAGCGGGGTTGGCAAGCTGGCCAACAACTGCTGTATCGACAGCTCCAAGTAATGGCGTGGTCATCGTTGAAATGGTTAAAGGGATCGCCAAAGCTAAATATGCTCGATGGTTCACGATGCCACCTGCCTTTCATGAAAAATAGCCTCTCTTAAAAGAGGCATTGAGGGAATGAAAAAGTTAACGAACCGGCCTGCCAATCGTTCGAGACAAAGGGTGGCTGGCGAGCGTTGCCTCCTTCATTTTCAGCACAGCTTCGTGCTCTGATATAAAGAAATCATCCTTCGATTGAAAGTGAGCCACAAGCTCACCCTGATCAAGAATCGCTAATTGATCACTTAAATGATAGGCCGCTGTCAAATCATGTGTAATAAATAAGTATGCAAGCTTCAGCTCTTTCTTTAATTCGACTAACAAATCTAAAATGACAGCCTGCGTAACCATATCTAAGCTACTGACTGATTCATCCAGCACAATGAGCTTTGGCTGAAGCACCAGTGCTCTGGCGATGTTGATCCGCTGTAGCTGGCCACCGCTAAATTGGTATGGGTACTTGGACAAATCCTGCTCACTGAGCCCTACTCTTTCTAACCAGTGAATCAGTATATGCTGACGTTTTTTACGGTTCATTGGTTCATAGTTTTCAAGCGGCTCAGATAAGATTTGTTCCACTGTCCACCTTGGATTCACCGCTGAATATGAATCTTGAAATACCGCTTGTACATGTCGGCGGAAATGCTGATGTGTCCGCTGATCTGCACGAATGATATCCTGACCTTCAAACAGAACTTTTCCGCTACTTGGCTTCTCTAGTCCAAGGATGATGCGGCCGAGTGTACTTTTCCCTGCACCACTTTGACCTAATAATCCAAGACAAGTGCCTTCTTCAATGGTCAAATGGACGTTTTTCAAGACAGGGGTTCTCCCTTTTGTCCTCATCAGAAACGATCGGTTGCCATATGAATGACTCACTGCTTTCACTTCTATTAAATGCAACGGTCTTCTCACCTCAAATCGGGCAAACAGCTGGCATGGATGGACGAGCTGCTAAAAGTTTCTTTGTATAATCATGCTTCGGGTGTTCAAAAAGCTCAAGAACTTCAGCCTTTTCAACGATTTTTCCTTGTTTCATCACCACGACCACGTCTGCCATTTCCGCAATCACACTAAGATCGTGGGTAATGAGCAAAATCGCCGTTCCGTATTCATGACGAATTTGATTCAAGTGCTCAAGCACCAGCTTCTGATTGTGTACATCTAATGCGGTTGTCGGTTCATCTGCGATGATCAGAGGCGGATGCATACAGGCAGCCATAGCAATCATGACACGCTGGAGCATCCCCCCGCTTAATTCAAAAGGGTACTTACTCAGTAATTGATCTGGATGCGGCAGGTTCATTTTCTCTAAGGCTTTAATTGCCTGGACCCGTGCCTGCCTTTTACTGACAGCTGTATGCCGGCGGATTGTTTCAATCAATTGATGTCCAATTGTCCATACAGGCGTAAAGCTATTCATTGGATTTTGCATGATATATGAGAGATCTTTGCCACGAATAGACCGCATATGCTGTTCACTCAAACCGATCAATTCTCGACCTTGTAGAGTGATACTGCCAGTCAATTCCGTTGTTTTTCGATCAAGCATGTTTAAGATCGACATACTTGTCACCGTTTTTCCGCATCCGCTCTCACCAATTAATCCAACAATTTGACCGTGCTTTACCTCAAATGCTATTTCCTGAACGAGAGAAATGGTTCCTTGCGGCGTTTTCGTATGCACATGCAGGTTCTCTATGTTTAAAATAGACTCTTCCATCTGACTCATTCCTTTACACACGACGTTTGACGCCATATTTCTCTGAAAGGGCTTCTCCCAGTAAGTTGAATAGAATGACCACAGCCATAATCACAAGACCCGGATAAAGCATCAGCTGAGGATTTGTTTGAATATACGATTTTCCTTCATGGATCATCGCTCCCCATTCAGGCGTAGGGGGCTGAACCCCTAAGCCTAGAAAAGACATGGCTGAAATGTCCATAATCGCCCAGCCCATTTCAAGTGTGCCCACAACCGCGAGTGGCGGCAGTACATTCGGAATCATATGCTTTCTCATGATATTCCAATGGGAAGTACCACTAATCTTCGCAGCTGCAATAAAGTTTTGTTCTTTTAAACTAAGCACCATCCCTCGAAAGACGCGAGCATAATACACCCACTGCACAAGCATCAAAGCCAGCACCACTTGAGAAAGCCCCGGTCCAAAAATACCGACTAATCCAAGGATCAGTACCAAATTCGGAAATGTCATGACCCCGTCGCACAATCTCATCAATACGTGATCGATCCAGCCGCCTTTATATCCAGATATCAGCCCTACGATTAAACCGATAGATAGAGAGGAAACAAAGATTAACAACGCACAGCCTAGTGAAATACGAGCACCATATAGAATACGAGATAAATTGCATCTTCCCAATTGATCGGTGCCTAGAGGATACTCCCATGAAGATCCCTTTAGTTTCATTGCAAGATTAACCGCCGCCGGGTCATGCGGAGCGATCCATGGTGCACATATCGTCACAATGAGCAGGAGACCGAGCAGCAGCACACAGATCGAGATCATCTTTTGATGATAGAAAAGATGTTTTACTTTTGTCATCATGGCTGGCGGCCTTCCTTTCTAGAAATACGGGGGTCAATGAGCAGCTGAAGGAGATCAACTATCAAGCTGCTTAAGATAAAGATACACGCCGCCATCAACACATAAAATTGAATGACCGGCAGATCCCGGTTAAAGATCGCTTCAATAAAAAATCGTCCAAATCCAGGCCATGAAAAAACAGCCTCTACAATAATAGTTCCTGTGAGCAGCTTGCCAAGATTCACGCCAAGTCCTGTCAGCATCGGTGATATCGCCATTCTGAAGACATGTTTGAACATAATCGATTGTTCCTTTAACCCTCTCATTCTCGCATATTGAACAAAAGGCTCGTGAAGCGTCTCACTCACACTCGCTCGCAATAATCTCGTATACATCGCAATTAACGGCACAGCCAGTGTAATGGACGGCAGTACAAGATGTTCCCATGTACCAACACCTTCAACAGGTAAAAGATCGAGTTTCACTGAAAAAAAGAAGATGAGCAAATACCCCAAAACAAAGGTCGGGATAGATGCTCCTAGGAAAGAAATCATCCGGCTCACATGATCTACAACGCCATTTTTTCTCAACCCGCTGAAAAAGCCCAGTGGAATACTGACACAAATTGCGATCAGCAGACTAGTGAACGCCAATTGAATCGTCGCAGGTATTCGATAGATCACCTCATCAAGCACAGGCTGATTGGTCATATACGACCGCCCAAAATCAAGACGGACGACTTTTTCAATCGTATGAAGGTACTGCATGTAAAAAGGTTCATCTAAACCAAATTCACTTCGTTTTTGGGCTAATACCTCATCAGTAGGCTGAATATGAGCCGCTGCTAAATATGCCTCCGCTGGATCAACTGGTGACAGATGAATCATGCCAGTTGTGAACAGTGTGGCTAGTAGAAATACAGGAATGATAGATAACATTCGTTTGATGATATAGCGGCTCATTTGCTTACCTTCCTTCTGTTACTTCAGCTTGATGCCTGTGAAAGGGTGTTCATCTCGATTCGCAGGGAAATCAAAGTCCTTCACATCTTTTTGATAAACAGCTGTCTTTTTAAAATAAGAGATTGGCACAATCGCCCCTTGATCTTGCAAGGATGATAAGACGGACGAATAAAGTGCTTTGCGTTTGTTTTCATTAGTTGTCGATGGAATCTCCGTCATTTCTTTGATCAGCTTATCTTTATTCGGATACGCTGAGATCGCCTCTTTGAATCCAAAACCATCTGATGAGACAACGTTCATAAATGTATGCGGATCATACGGCGCTCCGTAATTGCTAAAGAAGTTCATATCAAATTTGTTCGCTTTAAACCGCTGAACCTGCGTCGCCAGCTCGACACCTTCAAGTTTGACGCCAACCCCAATGGCTGCCCATTCTGCCTGCAGTGTTTCAGCCATTGTTTTTTGAATCGATTCTGCTGAGTCATACATCATACTAAACTCAAGCGTTTTTCCGTCTTTTTCGCGTATGGTTTTTCCTTTTGGAAGCGTCCAGCCTGCTTCATCCAGTAAAGCCTTCGCTTTGTCCACATCATATTGGAAAGATTTCACCCGGATGCCTGACGTATATGGCATGTTTGTCGGCAAGATGTGATCTGCTACATCCTCTAAGCCAGAGGTCACACCTTCCACCAATGATGTTTTATTGATCGCATACTGAAGGGCGTGACGCACTTTCTCATCTGACAGCTGATCGACTTTTGTGTTCATGACAAGCTGTCTTGTGGCTACAGGCTCTGACATCTTCGTTTCATACTTGCCGCTCGCCTCTAGTTGTTTAAAAGCATCAAGGCTAATCGTTCCTTCTCCGTAAAGTAGATCTACATCGCCTTTTTCAAATGCCATCACTCTTGTTTCGGCATCTGGAATGACCTTCACTTTGATTTCTTTGACCTTTGGTTTCTCTCCCCAGTAGTGGTCATTTCGTTCAAAAATCGCGTAATCATCTTTTTTGTACGTCTTTAATACCCAAGGACCTGTTCCCACTGGTTTTTCGATTCCTTTTGATGTATCTCCGTTTTTCGGAAAACCTGCTTCGCCTAGGAAACGAACGGGGCGCACAACAGCTAACTCTTGAACAGTTGGATAATAAGGCTCAGTTAATGTGAGTTTAAACGTTTGCTTGTCCACTGCTTCTGTCTTTTTAATTTTCTTTATGACACCTAACCAGCTATGTACTTCTTTGTTTTTTAAAATCGTATCAAAATTCTTTTTCACAATGTTCGCATTAAATTTAGATCCATCTGAGAACGTGACATTGTCTCTAAGATGGAACGTATACACCTTGCCATCCTTGGAAACATCCCATGATTTTGCTAATTCAGGTTTAAGCTTTCCATTTTTTTGATAGCTCACCAATGGTTCGTAAATCATGGATTGGGCAAACAATTGTGATGGATTGTATATGTGCGGATTCATTTCGCCAATATCTCTTGGCCATGCCATGGTGATCATATCAGGATGATCCTTGTCTCCACCTGCTCCATTATTTGCTTGAGAACAGCCTACTAGTAAGAAGATCAGTAGGATAGGTAATATTGTATTTATTTTAATTTTCGGAAAATTACTCCAAATCGACATAAGTTGGTTGCTCCTCCTAATTGATGCTGATAATCATTTTCATTTTAAGGAGGAAGGACTCTGTTGTCAATATCATATTTGAAATGAAATGACAATATATATTCCTTATTATTCCACAAATTAAGAGATTTGTTAAAAAGAGAGGCAGGCTGCTGATGAACGAGCAGCCTATGAGGAGGGTAATGCTTTCTTTTGCAGGGCGTTGTACAGTGTATCAATGACAAGCTCCTGTTCCGCGTCTGTCATGCTTGTACCAGATGGCAGGCAAAGACCTGTCTCAAATAACAACTCAGATGCAGGGACTTCATCGGCTGTTGTATAAAAAGGATAACCATGAAAGAGCGGCTGCTGGTGCAGTGGCTTCCATACACGCCTTGCTTCAATCTGCTTTTGTTCTAAAGCATCTATCATCTCTACTGGAGACATCTGTGCATGATGATCCATGGTGAATGTGGTCAGCCAGCGGTTCGATGTGGTTTCTTGATATTCTGGCATAAATTGAAGACCCTCAATATCGGCTAAAGCATTTTGATAACGCTCGAAAATGCGGCGTTTTTGCTGAACACGCTCCTCTAACACTTCCATTTGTGCAATTCCTACACCTGCGAGCAGGTTGCTCATCCGATAGTTATATCCCTCCTCTTGATGTTCATAGTGTAGGGCATGTTCTCTTGCCTGTGACGCGAGAAATCGGCAGCGGTCGATGGCTGCTTCATCATCACTGACAAGCATTCCGCCTCCTGATGTTGTAATGATTTTATTTCCGTTAAAAGAGTACACACCGAACCTGCCCATTGAACCGCTTTTTCTTCCTTTATATATACTGCCTAACGATTCAGCCGCATCTTCAATGATTGGCACATCATATGCCTCACACACCGCTATGATTTCATCCATTTTCGCACTTTGTCCGTATAAATGAACGACAATAACCGCACGGGGTCTTTTCCCAAGTCGTTTTGTTTCAGCAAAGGCTTTCTCTAACGCCAGTGGACACATATTCCATGTCTCTTTTTCTGAATCAATAAAAACAGGCGTCGCTTGTTCATATAAAATAGGATTTGCACTGGCAACAAATGTAAGAGTGGAACAAAAGACCATATCTCCCTTTTGAACGCCAATGAGTTTTAAGGCAAGGTGAATGGCTGCTGTTCCTGAAGACAATGCCGCTCCACCCTTCACGCCTGCATAATCCGCGACCACTTGCTCAAATTCATTTACAAGCGGTCCTAATGGTGCAATCCAATTGCTTTTAAATGCCTCCTCTATTTTCTTCTGTTCTTTTCCACTCATATGAGGAGGAGATAAGTAGATTCGTTTCCTGTCTCTCATGATTTCCCACCTTCTCTTCGATCTTTGATCTCAATTGCAGGAACGCCTACGGCGACTTTCTGATCATGTATATCTCGGGTCACTGCCGCTCCTGCGCCGATCACTGCCCAGCTTCCAATGGTTCTGCCAGGTATGACAGCAGCCCCAGCTCCAATATGAGCACCCTCTCGCACAGAGACACAGCCGGTGAGCACAGCTCCCGGGGATAGGTGCGTAAAGGATTCGAGAAAGCAGTCATGCTCCACGATAGAACCGGTGTTGATAATGGCATGCTCACCGATCACTGCATCTGCTTGCACAACAGCCCTTGCCATCACAACCGTTCCCCGGCCAACCTTCGTTGACGAGCTCACAACTGCCTCTGGATGAATCAGTGTGGCAAATGCCCTCTCTTCAAATTCGAGACGTTCTTTGATGCTCTGTCTGATTTCGTTTTGCCCAATGGCAATCAGCCATTGCATATCAGGTATTTCATCTCTTACCTTTTGACTCATAGAAATCGGACCATACAGAATGCCGGTTTGAGTGTCAGCTTCCTCAAATCGATCGTCTAATACCGCACACAATGAGTAATCAGGATGCAAAAAAATCAACTCCTGAATGACCTTGCTGTGTCCGCCAGCCCCTATTAAGCCAATGGGCTGCTCTTTACGTATCAGTTCCTTTGAATTTTTCAGCTGTTGCATGATTTGGCTGCTGCACCCCTTCTGTTTTGATGACTTTCAGCAAGGTCATCCATAAGATTTTCATATCGAGCCAAAACGATTGGTGCTCTACATACCAGAGGTCATAGGTGAATTTCTCCTCCCAAGAGAGAGTATTTCTCCCATTCACCTGGGCCCATCCAGTGATACCAGGCTTTACAAGATGACGCTTCGCTTGCTCCTCTGTGTACATTTGTAAATACTCCATTAAAAGCGGTCTTGGTCCAACGAGACTGATTTCCCCTTTGAGTACATTGACAAGCTGCGGCAATTCATCAAGACTGAGCTTACGAATAAAGGCGCCGGTTTTTGTTAATCGAAGATGGTCTGGAAGCAGTACGCCATGTTCATCGCGTTCCTCGGTCATCGTCCGAAATTTATAAAGCATAAACGGCTGTCCGTACAGACCAGGCCGTTCTTGTCGAAACACCACAGGAGCTCCGATTTTCCACCGAATGAGTCCATAGATGAGAAGGAAAAGAGGACTCCCTGCGATGAGCAGTGTCAGTGCCACGACCACATCTATTATTCTTTTCATCATTGCTTCTCCTTTCCACACTAGCGGGAGACAGCTCGTTCAATAGCAGCTTGTTTCACCTTACGCATGAGCTGTATCCGCTCTTGTTTTGTTCCTGCAAATTGATACAAATAGCCTAAGTAGAGAACGAAACATATTCCGCCAATACAAAATAGCTCCCACCATCTCGTCACATCATACACAGCCTGAATGCCGGCACAGATCCCCCATATGAACAGAGCCCCAAACAGCGGAACGACTGTATGTTTATAAAAGATGGTACTTTTCTGTTTCGTGATCTTGGCTGTATACAATGGGAGAAAGACGATATTTTTCATCAATAAAACAACGGCTCCTGCTGATGCAATGCCATATAACCCAAGCTGAAGTAGGTGAGTCAGTCCATAGGCTAAGAGGACATTGGAACCGCCTAATATGAGTGTCACAACCGCCGGCACTTTAAATCGGTTAAAGGCAGTCGGTACATAGGTCAGCGGTAAAAACATCAACGTGAAACACAAATAAGCCGCATGAATCATCAGCAGCCATTTCAGTTCCTCAAAGGCTGGTCCAAGCCATAACAGCATGAGCGGACCGGCAAGACCTCCTAACAGAGCCGCGGGGAATGCTACAAATAAACCACTCCATTTCATGGCATTGGCGGCGTATTGAATGAGCCCCTGCTCGTCTTGGTTTGAATATAATTTTGTGATCGTTGGCGCAAACACAATCGCAAGTGTCCCTGCAAGGGTGCGCAATAATAATGGAAATTGTAAAATGGCGGCATACTGTCCAGTCGCTTCTGCCCCAATCAGTAAGTTGGTCATCAATAAATCGATTTGTAAAAACAACAAAATGCCCATTTGCTCAAATGAATGCCACACCCCTGATCGAACCAGCGTGAGACTTGAAGATAAAGAAACGTACCGCCACTTAAACGAAAACCAAGGAATGAGTTTCTTAAAATAATAGAGACCCATTCCCAAAGCGGCGAGACTCCCCATAATGGCTGCAAGTGGAATATGCCAAATGGCTGGTGTCGTCACAGTAAATAACAGCACAATCACAAGCGCCCTGCCAAACATCTGAATGGCCTGTCCAACACTCGATACATATAATTTGTTCGCATAAAACGGTGCCGCCCCAATACCAGACATGACGAAATTGAGCATAAATAAAAGACCCCCTAACACAAAGGCGATCTGTGTATCTTTTGCAAGATGAGCAGGCACATGGAGCCAATCAACCAGCTGCTGAGACATGAATAGACAAAGTAAAAAAAGACAGATGGATAAAAAAAGAGAACTGACAAAATAGGAAGCGAGATAGCGCTGCGCTTGTTCCATCTCTCCTTTATGAGCCGCAACAGAAAAAAAACGCACCACCACAGCACTTAATGAAGCCGTAATGACCGATAAATAATTGATCATATTTTGCGTCAGATGAATCAGACCAAACGCTTCCACTCCAAGTGTATGAACAATGTAAGGCGTTAAACAAACAGACATCAGCATCATCAAGATAAACGTCATCATATTTGCACTGACATTGTAAAGAAACGCACGGTTCATGGTGATTTCACGCAGTGTTTAAGGGCCTTCATCCAACTTCCTCTCCCTTTTGTCCGCTTGTTTTCATATGCTGATGAATGGCCTTTTTCACCGCTTCCTCCGTTGGTTCCTTCAAAAGGGTCATAAACGGCAAGTGCGCTACCCATTCATATCCTTCCATGACTTTATGATCAAACGACCTGATGACAACACACGGTGTATGTGTGATCGCACAAAAGATCATGCCATGCAGTCGATCTGTCACGACGACTTGTGCCTGTCTCAACTGCGTCCATAACGTGGATAATTCCTCTAAACGAGTCGTTCGATTCACTCGCTTCCCAATGGTTGTTGTGATAAACCCAACTTGATCATACGTTTCTTTGATATGCTCCTGCAGTTGTTCTCGTTTCTCTTTCGTGAGATATGCCTCCTTATCCTCACGCAGACAAAGCAGCACTCCTTTACGGGTTTGACTCTTTGATGTTTCGTCTAATGTCAGGACCATATCAGGCTGTTTCCACACCTCTTTATTAGGAAAATGCTGCTTCATCCATTGATAGGTGGTTTGATCTCTTGCCATCAAGAGAAGCCTCGGGTGTTGCTGATATGCTTGAATAGCGCGGCGTTCTTCTCTTTTCCCTCTCTTTGTTTCTGTAAAATGAGCAGTAGCGGGCAGCTGAATGACGGGATAGGACTTAAAGGCATTCATGATAAATTGTCTTGTCCATTCTTCATATCGATATAAATCGCCCATGTTGCCCCCGCCGATGATACAGACAATGTCCTCTGGGTGCCGCGCGTGCTTCAGCGGACGTGCTAGACGATACATCTCCTGCATGTCTACTTCTATGATTTGATAGTCTGGAAAGTGCTTTTGTAAAAAACAGCAGCTGGCATAGGCAATCGCGTGATCACCTAAGTTGTCATGTGCCGGCAGCAGCGTGAGAATGATTTTCTTCTGATGACGCAGCTCTGGCAGTCTTTGGCGGCTCAACCTATATTGAAGCGGATACTTGACCTTTAAGAGCAGCCACTCTGCGGCATGTGCTTTTAATTGCTGCAATGTCACACTCATCACCCCGATTTTCTCGTTTGATATTCAATCCATTTTTGATAGCTTGACGCTGCGGCAGAGAGCGGATACACCCACTGCAGCCTAGCAAGGAATAAGATCATTCGCTTGCGCACAGTCAGTTTCGATGGTTCCACTTGTTTCACAGCCTTCTGAAAAGCTTCATGTGTCACCATTTCACGCATATGACCAAGCTTTTTTTGAAAGGAAAGGGAATTTTGGCTCTTCCATTCATTGAGCATACAATGCAGCGTATGATTCACGATAAAAAAATATAAAGCCTTCTCATATGGTGTCAGCTCATCATGCTCTTTTAAAAACAAACGCTGCGCGTCATAAAACGCCAGTCCATGCTGAAAATACTGCTTTTGATATCGCTGGACAATGGATGACAAATGAACCCGGTAATAATAAAGCGGCTCATGAACAAAGGCAATGACACGTGATAAAGAAAAACAGCGCAGCGTGACATATTGATCTTCAATATTCTCAAGCTCACCTCTCAACGGAAAACGGATATGATGCTTTTCGATAAATGCCCGCCGATACAGCTTATTCCATGAAAATCCCGTGATCTCACCATGTAATAACGATTCTATTAAACTTGTCTTATCGGCTTTCTGCTGAGCTAACAGCGTCGTCGGTATGATCCGTTTTGACTGTTCAAACTGAATCCAATATTCACTAACAACAAGATCGGCACCAGTGTTTTCGGCTTCTTGATATAAAGCCTCACAGTATTGAGGAGCGAGAACATCGTCTGAATCAACAAAGGCAAGATACGTTCCTGTTGCTTCTTCTATGCCCCTGTTCCTCACCGCTCCCAGCCCTTGATTGGTTTGGTGAATCACCCGAAATCGCTCATCACGCGCAGCAAACGCTTCAAGGATGTCTCCACTGTGATCGGTAGATCCATCGTTAATGAGGATGACCTCTATATCTGAAAAGCTTTGGTCTGCAATCGATTGAAGACACTGCTCCACATATTGACTAGTGTTATAGACTGCGACCAATAGACTGATAGCTGGCATGACAGCAAGCCCCACCTTTCTTCAAATCTACTTTGTAAAAATCGTTCGGTACGGTAAAACAGAAGAATCAAACGGCATCAGCATGATGCTGTACAAAATATAGCAAACCCCAATTCCGATATACATAAAAAAATTGGTTCGCTGATCAAAAATCCGTGTGAAATAAGGCAGTAAAATGAGCTGATACAGACCAAAGTAAATATGAAATCTTGCATAAATGACATCCTTCGTCGCAAGGATGCCAAACAAAAATCCAAGCAAGCAAAAATTCACAATATAATCACTCTCTGGCGTCAGCTCACGAAGTCGTTTTCGACAAAAGAACGCAAGCAATAACGGCAAAATCAAGACACCAATTTTCGTCACATTCATTCCATTCGTATTCGTTGTCAGCCACTCCTCGTAATGACCATAAGAACTCCCTTGCAGCATCACCACAAACACGGAGACAAAGCGGTCATACAGAGCGGTTAAGCCTAGAAAAATCATACATAACACAAGCATCATCCAAGACCATGCCTTTGTTCTGACGATGAAATAGACTGGAATCATAATGAGTGCCGAGGAATGAAATAGCGCGCATACAAGTACGAGCGGAAAATACCATTTCCACTGACCTTTGATGACAAAATGGATGGCATAAAAAAGAATCGCTGCCACCATATACTGCCGCATGCCATTAAACGAAGCGTAATAATGAAATGTGCCGAGAAATAGCAGCATACTAAGCTCAAATGGCCGTCCATATCGCACAAGTGTTTTGATAATAAAAAAATAGGTGATGATCCCAACTGTGATATACATGATTTGCGGCTCATGTGACAGTTGATTGAGCATCCATAAGATCAATGTAAAGCCCGGATCAGTGGCGGCCTTGTCTACACCGAATCCGAAAATATGCCAAGGCTTGTCATAGTTGACGGAGAACTCATACATTTGTCCATAGGTTACGAAATCAGTTCCTACTTTGTAACGTATGCCCGCCACAATACAAAGAAATAAAAATGGAAAAAACACCAGAAGCTTGTTCGGCCGCCAGCCGCTTTGTATGGTATCATCACGCCTGCCATAAAATGCAGCAAAGCTCGACCATAAATAGACCATGATCATGTTCACCAAATAAACCGCCATCTGCCAATCCTTCCTTACAATCCATACACATTCATCACTCGGGTGATGTTCTGTTTCACATCAAATCCTCTAAGGCCAAGCTGAGAAATAATCGTCTCCTGAAGAGGAGGGTCTGCATGGTAGGCTTCTAGTATGGCTTTCATCCACTCATGTGCTGAATCTTGCAAGGATTTCCGTTTCACAAGCCCACAACCTAAATCGACTTCCTTTGTGATATGATCTGAAATCACACATGGGAGTCCAGATGCCTGCGCTTCCACTAATACGAGCGGAAGACCTTCAAACAAAGACGGCATCACAAACACATCAAATGCTTTCATATACTGCGGAACCTCTGAGACAACGCCCGTAAACACAATGTCTTCCATTAATCCGGCTTTCACTGCATACGATTCAACCACTGGCCGGAGCGGCCCATCTCCTATGAGAACTAGCTGAAAGGAGACCCCTTGTTTTTTCAGTGTCTGCGCTAATTCGATGAAAAAAACATGGTTTTTCTGCTCATGAAATCGGCCAATATGTCCAATGATCAGTTTTCTCTCGTGAAGATGGAGGTCTTTTTTCATCTTCACCTTCGCTTCTGGCTCCAACTGAAAAAAAAGATTCAAATCAATCCCATTTGGCAAAATGTCCACTCGTCCATCGTGCATTCTTTTTTGTCCAAATAAAAAGACACCGGCATCTTCACCGCATGCAACAAGCTTCGTAGAAAAGGCAAAGATCAGCTGACGAAATCCTTTGAGCATCAAATGATCCACCCGGCTAGGAGACTGTTTCCAAGCCGTATTATGTGAATGGCAAATGCGTATCTTCACACCTGCCAGTTTCGCAGCAAGGGCAGAAAAGCCCGTTTGAAAATCTGTATGTGCATGCACCGCCTGATAAGGTCCCGTTTGCTTAATCGTCTTCGTCAACGTTTTGACAAACGTCCATGGAGAGGACGCTCCAATACTTGGGACATAAAAAATCCGCCCGCCAAGCTGACGAATTTCCTCATCGTAATCACAGACATCCTCTCGGTGGGTAATGAAATCAAATTGAAGAACATTTCGGTCGATTGCACGATAGATGTTCATGATCATCGTTTCTGCACCGCCTCTGTTCATTCCGCCCACAACATGAAGTACACGCTTTGGCTCACTCATCCCGAATCGTCCTCCTTTTCACCATAGATCCTCCAAGTTTCCGCTGATGATAAAACCTCATGATCTTTGGTGACATACAGGCACGGATGACCGGCTTAAGCGCAAAGAGATAATCAAACGGCGACAATTTTAATTGCTTGCATGCTTTTAACACAAGCCAGGCATTGTCCATTGAGTATCGGAATTTCCGGCGCTGAAAGGCCGCTTCATCCTCCCTTACAAGGTATAAGGGCTCTTGCAGATTAATGCCCTTTCTCCCCGCAGCAAAAAAACGAATCCAAAGATCGATATCTTCCATCCGTCTGGTTGTTTTGACAGAACGATAGCCATTTAAAGCCTTGTAGGCAGACGCTCTCATCATAATCGTCCCATGACAAAAAGGCGTTCCTCTTGCTAGCACCCTTCGATCAGGCTCTGAGACAAGTGCTCGAACGCCCTTCGTCCCTGACTCATCAAACACCGTCATCGCCGTACCAACCACATCATATTCTGGATGTGCTTCGAGGAAATGAACCTGTTTTTCTAATCGTGTAGACACTGATATATCGTCGCCATCCTGTCTTGCAATCAGTTCTCCATTCGCTTCAGTGAGACAACGATTTAAACTGGCGGCAAGTCTTTGATTATGTTCGTTTTGAATGAGGCGAATTCTATCGGGATCACGCATGGTATAGTGCAGCACTTTTTCATAGGTGCCATCTGTTGATGCATCATCACATATGATGAGCTCCCAGTTTTCATAGGTTTGGTGAAGAATCGATTCAATGCTTTCTTCTACTGTCTCTTGGCAGTTGTAAACACCCATGATAATTGATACTTTCGGCTGACGCATGCTCACATCACCTTCTCTTTTTGATCCATATACGTTGTGTAAATTTCCTCCATTGCACTTACCGTCTGCTCCTGTGCAAATGCGTGAGCCATAGAACGTCCCGCTTTCCCCATTAGGTGAAGCTGGTCCTTTTTATGATAGAGCTGCTGTAAATAAACGGCTAAACCATTCACATCATGCGATTTGACTAAAAAGCCGTTCACTCCATGTTTGACGAGCTCACAATGCCCTCTATTTTCTGTTGCAATCACCGGCTTTTCAGCAGACATCGCTTCAAGAAGATTCATCCCAAGTCCTTCTCTCAAGCTGGTTGATACACATACATCGCTCATATGCATCCAATCTTCGATGTGTTTGCAAAATCCCACAAACTGTACATGTTCCTCAAGATTCAGCTGACAGACCAGCTTTTCATAGGACGACCGACTCGTCCCTTCTCCAGCAAATACAATTTTCACATGTGGTATATTCCGATACACCTGCGCGCAAGCTTTGATAAGCATTCCTTGATTTTTATTGTCATTTAATTCACCAGCACACAGCACGATAAAATCTTGCGTGGTAAAACCATATGTTTTACGAAGGCGGTCTTTTTCTTTGCCATCAACTGGTGCAAATCGCTTCATATCGACACCCATACCGGGAACATAATGCACAGCCGCCTTCTCTTTTGACAGACGATCGGCTCTTTCATAGTCTTCTCCATTAATGGTGATGAGTGCATCTGTATATTGAACGAGCCATCTCTCAACTGGATAATAAAGCAGCCAATTTTGAAGCGGTGCCCCCTTCCAAAAGTGAAAGCCATGCGCTGTGTAAAGAACTTTCGTCCCTTTTTTGCGTGTTGTTTTCGCCGCTAGCCTGCCAATGACACTCCCCATCGGTGTGTGACAATGGATGAACTGATAATGCTCTTTTTCTAACAGCTTTTTCAGCTCCACATAAGCAAGCCGGTTGTGCAAATGAAAAGGGGAACGCTGAATCGGAATGGAATGCGCTTGATCCACATATGGCAGTTCCAGCTGGCCATTTGCCGCTGTATGCACTTCCCATCCTTGTTCCTGAAACCACCTGAAATACGGGAGATGGAACGCCTTAAAATGATAATCAACCGTTGCGCAAAACAAGACTTTTTTCTTCATTGGCAAGTGGCTCCTCCTCTCGTTGCATCGGTTCAGGCAATACATCATGCGACTCAATGGCGGCAAACAAGGCCTGTCTTAATTGATCGTCATTCATCATGTTAAATTCGTGAATAAAGCGGTTCAGCACATACGGATCTCCATCCAAGGCATGCCCGATATGGATTTTCGGAAAAATTTGCTCCTGTGCTTTTTCATGCTGGTTGAGTAGCTCCTCGTACATTTTCTCTCCGGGACGAATCCCCGTAAATGTGATGGGAATCTGGTCTGTGGTGTAGCCTGAGAGGTGAATGAGGTTTTCTGCGAGGTCGACAATTTTGACTGGCTCCCCCATATCTAAAACAAAAATCTGCCTTCCTTCTGCTAGTGCACCAGCTTGAATAACAAGCCTTGATGCTTCTGGTATCGTCATAAAATATCTTGTCATGGCTGGGTGCGTAACAGTCACTGGTCCACCTTTTTCAATTTGTTTTTTAAAGATTGGAATGACACTGCCCCGGCTTCCGAGTACATTCCCAAACCGGACGGCGACAAATTTCGTTTCACTGCTTGCCCCCATTTGCATAATCACCATTTCAGCAAACCGCTTTGTCGCTCCCATCACATTGGCAGGGTTGACCGCTTTGTCAGATGAGATGAGGACAAATGTTTCAACTCCGTGCTCATGTGCAGCTTCTGCCACATTTTTTGTCCCGATAATATTGTTTTTCACCGCTTCTTTCGGGCTAATTTCCATGAGCGGGACATGTTTATGCGCGGCGGCATGATAAATCATATCCGGCTGAAAACGACCAACGATTTCACTCATTTTTTGTTTATCTTGAATATCCGCAATTTGTGGATATAGGCTAATGCTATCTCCATACAATTCTTTCAGCTCTAGTAAAATAGAATGAATGCTAAATTCTCCATGTCCCACAAGCACAATCGCCCGAGGGGCAAATACACAAATTTGACGACAGATTTCTGATCCGATAGACCCGCCAGCTCCTGTCACCATAATCGTTTTTCCTTTTAGGTGAACGGATAGACGGCTTGTATCTAATTGAATCGGCTCTCTTCCAAGCAAATCCTCTGGCTGTACATCCCGCAATTGATTCAGCGCATGGGTTCCTTTTAAAATCTGTTCCATTTCCGGCATAATCTGTGTTTTGATTCCAGTCGCTACACATTCCTTATACAGTCCTTTTAATGTGTGACTGCTTTTGGATGGAATGGCGATAATGATTTTTTGAATATCCATCATCGCAACAGCCGTTTGAATATGTTCTTTTCCCCCAAGAACAGGCAGCCCCATAATTTCAAGCTTATGCTTTGTTTTGTCATCATCAATGAAAGCGACCGGCTCAATATGTACATCACTCGACTGCTGAAGCTGACGAACGATAATGGTTCCGGCTGATCCAGCGCCAATGATTAGTGCCCGCTCCTTTTCAACTTGAAACCGCTTCGCACCATCATGAAACAGCCTGGATGCCATACGAGATGCACCGATGAATAACACATGGAAAAGCCAGACAATAAATAAAAAGCGAAATGGCCATGTCTGCACAAAAATGTACAGCATCGTCATGGAAAATAAAAATGAACACGCAAAGGTCTTCATTAAAGAAAATAGCTCTCTAACCCCTGTATAGGCCCATACTTGCTTGTACACGTGAAAAACATACGAAAACAAATGGTGCCCGATCAGTAGACTGAGCGAAGAAATGACGAGCATTTCAAATGTATATACGGTTAACGCTGCCTCTTGAACAAATTGAAAGCCAAAAAAGACGGCAACTAAAATGAGATATGAATCTAGTGCCACGATGATTGATAATCTTTGGGCGTAAGTCAACGCTCCTCCCCCTTTTTAAAGCATCACTATTCTTACATAAAATGGGCATCAAACCCGTCCTCACATCCCACTACCGATGACGAGCATCTAAGGCATATGTCATGCCCACAGCAGGATCGAGTGCCTCCGTTGTTAAAGATTAGGAGACATCACCTATCAATCTCTTTAATACATATAGTGCCTTCCCTTTTTCACTTTCTTGCCATTTAGCATCGCCCCAAGCAGTTTCCCTGTCGTACCCTCTAATACTTCTTTTGATTTCTTCACAGCGGCAATCTTCGTTTTACCGCTTAAAACCACAAGAATGCTTCCATCCGTCCGGTTTGCTAATATTTTTGCATCGGCTACAGGCAGAAGCGGTGTGGAATCCACAATCACCATGTCATACTGCTGCTCAATCTCGTAAAATAGCTGCTTCATCACAGAGGAGGAAAGCAGCTCAGCGGGATTTGGCGGAATGGTCCCACTCGGAAGCAGCTCTAAATGCTCAATCGGAGTAGGCAAAATGGCTTCCTCCAAACTGCAATTATTTAATAGCACATTGGTCAATCCGGTGTGCGGACTCAGATCAAAATATTCATGAATAGCTGGTTTACGTAAATCAGCATCCATGAGCAAAACCCGTTTTTTCTGCTGTGCAAAAACAGCTGCCAAGTTTGCAGCCGTAAATGATTTTCCTTCCTTCGGCAAGGAGGATGTGACCAATATCGACTTCAGCCTCGTTTGAATCGACGTGAATTCGATGTTCGTTCGGATCGTTCGGAATTGTTCCGCAATGACAGAGTGAGGATTTAATACAGAAATGCAGGATAAATCTCTTTTTTCTCGTTTTTTCCTCTTAAAAATCAATGTTCTGTCCTCCCGTTATGACGGACTGCTTGTCTTTTTTTGCCCTCCTGTCTGCATGCATCTGATAGACACTGCCGAGCGACGGCAATCCGATCTCTTCTCTTATTTGATGTGTTCGTTTTACCGTATCATCGAGTAAATTCATTAAGAAAATGAGTGTCATTCCCCCTAATACAGAGGCGCCTAGTGCCAGAACGATGTGAACGAATTTACGTGAGTTCATTAGTATCGTGTTGGACAGCTTGGCTTCAGACAAAACATTAATGCGATCCATATTCATGGTTTTTTTGATTTCTTCTTGCAACACCTCTGTGGCTGTATTCGCAATGGCTACTGCCTTCGCTCGGTCCTCATCTTGTACAGAAATATTTATGACCTCTGACTCATTTTCTGTACTTGTGGCAATTTTGTGTTTTAATCCTTCAGCCGATTCTGTAAGATTGAGTGTTTCTTTTACTTTTTCAATGACGATTGGACTTTTTAATAGGACTTGAAAGGTACGTGTATATTGAAGGTTCATCTGAATATCGTTTAAATTTGCTTGTGCATCACTGCTTCGTTTATGAACAAGAATTTGAGTGGTTGCCTGATATACAGGAGTCGAGACATAGAACTGATAGTAGGCTGAAATGCCCGTTACGATCAGGACAATCAGGATCAGAAGGGCCATTTTCTCTTTTATGACAGAAAACAGCTGCTTAAAACCTATATTCTCATTCATAGATACCTCCCGATTTCATCATAAAAAGGTTATATATGGTTTCTTTTTGTTAATGATTGGATTATAAAAGATAATACCCGCAAAGAAAAATGTCATAATAGGTCTTATAGTTCTTTTTAAAGAACGAAATCGTTCGTTTTCTTTTGTTTACTTCCTGTTTCTTACGTTTTTGAATTTTATAAAGAACAATTTATTTCTTATAATGAACGAAAAGGTCGCAGAACGATTCGCCGGGGAGAAGGGAGATCATATATCGAATGATTGGAAAGGTGATACGCATTTACCGAAAGAGGAAAGGATACTCAATCCAGCAGTTGGCTGAAGATGCCCATGTCTCTAAATCATATTTGAGTAAAATTGAGCGTGGTGTCCATCGTAATCCATCTGTCCAGTTTTTAAAAAAGGTATCCTCATCACTAGACATTGATTTACAAGAGCTGTTTGATGCAGAAACGATGATGTTTCATTACGCTGAGGGCGGTGAACAGGAGTGGCGGGATCATATCGTTCATGCCGTCCAATCCGGCATGCCTAAAGAAGAACTGTATCAGCTGCTCCAAACCTACAGAAAGGAGCAGGAAGGAAAGACATTGCATGTCCATCATAGAAAGTTGACCGACTCAAATATGTCAGAATGGAAGCGTCTCATGAGTGAAGCAAAGGCCATTGGCTTAACCATCGAGGAAGTGAAAGCGTTTCTTACCAATATGGGAGAACACCGGGCGTAAGCCACTGAGATCAAACCAATTTGCGGGGAGAGGCGCTTGTCGCTTCGATGAAATAGAGCCTTTTTGCATGAAAAGGCTCTGTTTTCTATTATTCTTCTTTTTTCGTTCGTGCTTTTTTCGTAATATCATTGTTCTTCCAATAGGCCCATAGTGATGTGATGCCAAGAAAGGCTAATGTAATGAATTGCTGCACGCCTTCTTCATCAATTGGAATTGGGCTTTTCCCTGCAGCGGTGAGAGCGCTGTTCACAAGTGCCAATAAAAGCAGCACAAGCCTCGCTATAGTGCCTGCACTAATTTTTTGAACCTTCAATGTAACCCCTCCCCTTATCCTTTCATACGGGCGATACTGCTCGTTCCCTCTCATATGTATGCAAAAAGCGCATGAATAGAAGAATGAATCAAAAAAAGAGACATCATTCCTAGATGCGGAATGATGCCTTGATTTATGTGCTGTTTATTTAGAGAACATCTTTTTTGCTTCATCCATTGCCATTTTGTTGCCTAGAGCTGAATAATCAAGCCATGGCTGATCGGCAATCGGATACACTTGGTTTTTCTTTACGGCTTTTAGGCCTTTCCAAATCGGTGTCTGCTCTAACTGTTTGAATGCCTGCTGCGCCTTATCATCACGGTTCACGACAACAAAAATAGCATCTGCATCAAAGTCAGGAAGCACTTCTTGAGAAATGACTTCAAATGGACGTTTGCTGTCCAGCTTTTTCACACCATCTACAGGTGTCAGTCCTAAATCATCGTATAAAATTGGCCCCATCGGACGTTTCATACTAAATACTCGAAGCTCTTTTGCTGTTACACGAATTGCCATCACTTTTCCATTCCCAATCTTTTTCTGGATGAGTGATTTGACTTCTTTTGCTTCTTGATTGTAGTCCTTAATATATTGATCGGCTTCTTTTTCTTTATTGACGAGCTTGCCGATTTTTTTCAAATGATCACGCCATGTGCCATCATTTAAATTGAACACTTCGGTTTTGGCAATTTTTTTGTATTTTGATAAGTCTTGTCCAGCTAGTTCTTCATCAACGTAAATGACATCTGGTTTTAAAGCAAGCAATGACTCCATATCAGGATCTGCTGCGATGCCCAGCTTCTTCGTTTGGCTAAGCTGCTTTTTCGCATGTGGAAGGAAATCTTTTAAGTCTCCCCCTACAACAGAGCCAGCAGGTTTTATCCCGAGTGCTAATAAATCATTTGTTAAATGAATCGACAAGGATGCAATCTTAGGTGTTCCGTTTTCATCTTGATTTGTTGTCTTCTTTGTTTCCTGTTGACCACAAGCGGCCAGAATCAAAAAACAGAGCGTTAAACCAAACACAAGTACTTTTTTCATGATGAGTTCCTCTTTCTTATTTTGTTTTTGTTAATAAATAGAGAAAATAAGGTGCTCCGATAAAAGCCACAACCACACCTGCTGGGATGGCATTTGGGGCAAATATGGAACGTCCGATTGTATCGGCACTGACCAGAATCAACAGCCCAAGCAGGGCACTTACTGGTAAAAAATATTGGTGCAGTGAGCCGACAAGACGCCTCGCCAAATGAGGTGCAACAAGGCCAATAAAACCAATTCCGCCTGTCATCGATACACTTGCACTCGCTAGACCTACAGCTAAGGTGAGTAACAACAGACGTTTACGCTGTACACGTACGCCAACACTTGAGGCGACGGCATCACCTAACGTTAACGCATTGAGTGTGCTGGACTGCATGAGCGTAAGCGGGACAAGACATACGATCCAAGGTAGGAGCGCAAGCACATGAATCCAGTCTCTTCCCCATACATTTCCCACAAGCCACCTTGAAGCGAAGGTGTATGTATCTTCATCCAGTTTCAATGACAAATATAACGTCAATGCACTAAACCCCGCAGCTACGGCAATTCCAACAAGGATCAGCCGGATAGGTACAAGCCCTTCATGCCTGTCGTACGCAAGAAGAACGATGACTGACGCCGCAAGTAGGCCTCCACCAAACGTAAAGAGCGGAATGAGTAAAGATGGATTTCCTTCTAGTACGTGAAAATACGTCACAAAGATGATTAAGCCGAATGCGGCTCCTGCATTCAGACCGATAATCCCAGGATCGGCCAGTGGATTGCGGGATAAACTCTGCAAAATGCCACCTGCGATGCCTAGACCTATTCCAGCTAGTATCGTCACGACGATTCGAGGGAGACGATAATCAAACAGCACCGTCTCACTTTGGAAATCTCCAAAGCCAAATAACGTTTTGACGACAACGAGAGGACTGAGTTTCAGCGTGCCGGTATTTAAACTATACAGCACGACAGCCGCACTCAGACAAAGCAAAACGGCTGTCACGACAAGAGCACGCCGTTTCTCTTTCATGACAGGTTCCTCCCTTCTTTTCTGGCAATATATAAGAAGAAAGGAACACCAACAAGTGCCACCATGACGCCAATGGCAAGCTCTCTTGGCGGATTTACTGTCCGGCTGGCAAGATCAGCGAAGACGAGAAGCATTGCGCCTAAAATCGCTGACATCGGAATGACGAAACGATAATTGACCCCAACAAGCTTTCGTGCAATATGCGGAATGACAAGCCCGACAAACCCAATAGACCCAACCGCCGATACAGAAACGCCTGCCAGCAGAACCGCAGCTGCCATACCTAGTATTCGCACTTGCCGAGTTTTCACCCCTAAATTCGCAGCTACATCTTCACCAAGTGATAATAACGAGAGGGATCGTCCTAATAACATCGCCCAAACGATGACAATGAGAATGACTGGAGCAAGGATCATCAGCTGCGGCCATTTGACACCTGCCACACCCCCTGCATACCAAAAAGCCAGATCCTGACTGAGATCAAAGTAAATGGCGATACCCGAGCTTAGCGCATGCAGCAATGCGGCAACAACAGCTCCAGCTACCGTGAGCCGAAGTGGGGTCAGCACGCCTCCAGCCGCCCCAATGGCAAAGATCAGCAGTGTACTGAGAACTGCACCAAAAAAAGAAAATAACATCAATGCCGAATAAGGCATTCCTGGAAAAAAAGCAAAACAGAGAGCGACTACAAACATCGCACCGCCGTTAATGCCTAATATCCCCGCATCTGCCAGCGGATTTCTTGTAATGCCTTGCATGAGCGCACCTGCCACAGCAAACGCCGCTCCAACAAGCGCCGCTCCTAGCACACGAGGAAGCCTTAATTCATGAATGATCTGCTGCTCTGTCACATGAGACTGATAGTCAAACACAGCTGTCCAGACCGTTTGCAAAGACAATGACTTTGCACCGTATGAAACAGCCAAAAACATAGCTGCCAATAAACCAATGACAGCGAGAAAAAACAATAAAAAGAACAAAATAGGTGATGATCGTTTTTGTTGAGATGTTCGCTTATCCGGCAAAATCGGTGTCATCCTTTTCTTCATTAAAAGTCAGTTTGAAAATGAGAATCATAATCATCAAAATTATAGCCGTCAGCCTCTGAAAAATCAATGTACGGCTCAATTTTTTAATTATTGAAGGTATTGGTAGACGGCAAATAAGAGAATTCTTTCCTTCTGCTTTTTCTCGTTCTGAAAGACCTATCAATTATTACAGTATTTTAATAGGAAAATAGTTGACATTCCGCATGAAAATCCCCTAAAATTACAAAAGTAAGTCAATTGTTATAAAAATATTACAAACAGATGTCAAAAGGATAAAGAATGACCCGTCATGAGAGGAGAATTGAAAGTTGTGTCAGTAAAGGGAAAATGGAGTATCATCCTATTTGCGCTTGCCATCGTCATTGGAGCAGTTGCATTCTTTCAAAATCAGCAAGCAAGCGGTACAGAGAAGAAAAATGTGAAGCAGGATACGAATTATAAAAATGTTGAAATTGTCACTCTTGTAAATGACGGGAAGTTTATGAGATATGCGGTGAACTATCCACTTTTTCATCAAAAAAAGCTAGATGACAAGATTCAAAGCTATGCGAATTCAGCATTAGAACATTTCAAAAAGACATTTAGTGAAGCAAAGGACATTGATGAAAACAAACGGTTTGAACTGAATATTGACTATGACATGGTGCACTATGCAAAACAATCTGCGGCCATTTATTTTACGACCTACACATATACAGGTCAGCAAAATGGAACCACTCATCACGTCACAATCAATTTCGATTTTCAGAAAAAAGACTTTCTTGATACAAAAGATTTATTTCAACCAAAAAAGGACTATTTGAAAAAATTATCCTATATTACATACACGGAGCTTAAAAAAGATAAAACCTTGTCTAAGGATCTATCACTCCTTCAAAAAGGAACAGCCCCTACTGATCAAAACTTCAGTCAATTCGCCTTAAAAGAGAAATATATAGAGTTCTATTTCCCAGCTTCTCAAGTAGCCGCAAAGGACTTAGGTCCGCAAACGCTGGCGATCAAAAAGACGCTACTAAAAGATATCTTGAAGCCGGAATATATGAATAAGACCAAAAATCAGAATGAAATCAAAGAACCAAATCCAAAAAGAAAAGCCGTCAAGCTGCCGCAAAAGCCAAAGCTTGATCCGAATAAAAAAGCCATCGCACTCACATTTGATGACGGTCCAAACCCAGCCACAACTTCAACCATTTTAGCAGCGCTGAAGGAAAATAAAGGACACGCCACCTTTTTCGTATTAGGAAGCAGGGTTCAGTATTATCCTGGAATGCTTGCCGACATTTTAAAGGGCGGAAATGAGATCGGAAACCATTCATATAACCATCCTTTATTAACGAGACTCCCTCTAAAAGAAGCGGTCAAACAAGTAAAAGACACGCAGAAACTGATTGAAAAGGCCAGCGGTTATACTCCTACGCACTTTAGACCGCCATATGGAGGAACAAATCCCGACATCAATCAAGCGGTTGGCATGAACGTTTCATTGTGGGATGTCGATCCTGAAGACTGGAAAATTCGCAACAGCCAGCAGATCACAAACCATGTTCTCTCACATGCAGCAGATGGCAAAACCGTACTCATGCACGATATTTATGACAGCTCTGCTCGAGCAGCAGTGAAGATCATACATGAACTGACCAAACAAGGCTACCAGCTTGTCACAGTCAGCGAACTTGAACAATTGAAAAAAGAACGAAACGAACAGACCCCTGTGCAGTAAACACAGGGGCTTTTTTTTATGACTCTAACAACTTCTTTCTTTTCAACAATGCTTGAAACATCTCTTCAAGCTCACGAGAAGGCTCGATGCTTAAACGACTGAGCACTTCAGACAGCTGCATATCAATCAGCAGGAGCTCTTCTTCTTTCTTTGTAGCAGCTGGCTTTTCTTCCTTTTGTTTATATTCTTCATAGGTGCCATCAAAGCGTTCAATGGTCCCCTCGTGCACATGAAGAATACGAGTAGCCACCTGCTCAATGAGCCTTCTGTCGTGGGAGACAAACACAACTGTGCCCGGGTAATCTTTTAAAAGTCCTTCAAGCGCTTCTACTGCCGCAAGGTCTAAAAAGTTCGTCGGTTCATCAAGCATCAGAACATTGGCATCACTGACGAGCAGCTTGGCAAGCATCGTCTTCACCCGTTCCCCGCCGCTTAATACGTTCGTCAGCTTATACACATCGTCTCCCCGAAACCCAAGTCTCGCTAAAACGGTGCGAACGACAGTCTCATCTTGAATCGCCTGTTCCAGTGCATTTTGTAAGATCGATTCATCTAGATTCAGTCCTGAAAGATCTTGGCTGAAATAACCAATCTTCACGGCTTCTGAACGAAAAATCCCGGGATGACCGTTTACAAGCATTCGGAGAAATGTCGTTTTACCGCTCCCATTCTTCCCAATGATCGCGACTTTGTCTCCGCCTCTTACTTCTACATTCGCCTTTTTCCAAAGGACTTTATCTCCTGCCTTGCCATCTACATGTTCGACACGAAAAATGGTGCGGCTTGCCACTTCCTTCATGGTGTGCTGCGTCATTTGAAGAGACTGGGCTTCCTTTACCTTCTCCACCTTTTCTAATTTCTCCATTCTTGTTTCGATGGATTTGGCTGTTTTTTGAAGCTTTTTTTGCTTGTTTGCATAATAAGGCTTTGCAATTTTAGGCCCCGAGGATTTCAGCTTTGGAGATGGCTTTGTCGCTTTGTCGGCTTTTTTCATTTTCTTTTGCAGTGCATGTTCTAACTGTTTTTTCTTCTGGGTATACGCCTCGTACGCCTCCACTTGCTGACGATGTTCGAGTTCTTTTTGCCGGGCAAAATCGCTGTAGTTGCCTTTGTATAGTTTGAGCTTCCCATCTTCTAATTCCCAAATGTCTGTACATAACGCATCTAAAAAAGCACGGTCATGCGAGACGACAATCAGAGCACCTTGATGATAACGAAGCTTTTCTTCTAGCCACTCAATATGCTCCGTATCTAAGTGAGTCGTGGGTTCATCGGCTAATAAAAGGGCAGAAGGCCGGCTTAAAGCTCTCTCAATATAAGCTTGAGTCATCTCCCCGCCACTTTGTCTGCCATCTCCTGTCTTTAGTTGAGGAAGCAGCGTACAAGTTGTAGTGTGTGCAAATGTGCCGCTGTCTGGTTTTTCCCTCCCCGCCAGTACATGGAGCAATGTCGTTTTCCCACTGCCATTTGTCCCTACAAGACCGATTCGGTCCCCTTGATGAATGGCCAGCTCCTCTATATCAAATAACAAGCGATCCTTTCGAAATACTTTTAATTGGTGGGCTCTCAGTAACATCCAACCCTCTCCTTTCGTATCAGGAGACATGAAAAAGCCTCCCATTCTCAGAATAGGAGGCAAAATGGTGTACAAAAATAAGCGTATCGATACAGAATGACATGCGGTTCATCAAATGAGCACACATCTCCCCCGTATCCATCACTTCAATCTTTGATTCCCAAGCTGTACCATCCTATTCCGAAGCTAAAAAATGAAAACGCAGCAAACATAGCAACACATATCGTTTGCTCACTGCCTTCGTTCTTTCATTTTGCTTACAGGTCATAGGATTAGTACTTCATTGCATTGGGTCACCCTTCCGTCGTTTGTTACGTATACGATAAAAGATTGGTTATTTTTTGTCAAGTAGGTTTCCTATTGAGACAGGCTGGCCAATGGGTAAACACCTTACCTATTGCATCTGTTTCGCTTGCATAAACTGATCAATGACACGTAATGCTTTTTCTGTTCCACCTGCTGTTTGGAAACTTTCTTCAATCTTTTCAATCCCATCACGGTACGTGTCACTTCCCAGTACATTCTCTACAGTATCTTTCAGCTGCTTTGCTGTCAGCTGGTCTTTATCGAGTGCACGAGCAGCAGAGAGATCAGTCAGTCTTTTTGCCACCATCGGCTGATCTTTGTCAACCGGGATGACAACCATTGGAACATGATAATGAATACCTTCATTGACACTGTTCATCCCGCCGTGGGTCACAAACACATCTGTCAGTTCAAGGACTTCAAGCTGCGGCACATAAGGCTCGATGAGAAAATGAGATGGCGCTTCTTTTAGGAGAGACATGTCGATTTTTTCACCAGTTGCGAGAATCACTTTTCCATCAAAGTCGGCAAAGGCATCAATACACATATTAAAGAATGCTTCAGTATCTCCAAGAACCGTTCCCATTGAAATAAAGACGACCTTCTCTCGCTCAAGCGTTTCTAACGGGAAATCGTGCTGGTCAGCACGTTTTAGAAAGCTCGGTCCAATGAAAACAAACGAATCATCCAATGCATCAACAGACGGCTGAAAATATTCACTTGTATACACCATATTCAGCTCTCCACGGTTTTTCATGAATTGCATCAAATGCTTTGGCTGAACGCCAAAACGTTCATGTATTTCTTCTAACAGATGAGCCGCCTTCTCATCTTTTCTGTATAGAGGTGTATCAAAATGTGCCTCTTGCAGCACAAAAGAAGGATTCGAACCGATGCCTGGAATCTGTAAGTAATCCCGCACAAGCTCACCTGCTCCAAACATATCAAAATAGACCAAATCAAATGAATGCTGTTGAGAAAGAGTTTCCACCACTTCTAAAATGTCTAATGACGTTTGTAGCATGGCATGGAAAAATGGCTGCATGGACTCTAAATCGCTTTCTTCGACACTTAATGTGCGAATATAATCTGGATGTATATGTATGTGAGCGCCTAAGCGTTTGATCCGCTTTTGATAATGTTCAGTTGTGACCACATGCACTTCATCACCTCGATCAACAAATGCTCTTATCATTCCTAACATTGGGTTCACATGTCCTTCAGCTGGGAACGTAATCATTAAAACCTTCGCCACAAGAATCCTCTCCTTATTGTCAATTCCCTTCCATGTTAATCTTATACAGTGATCGGGCTCAACAAATACGCCTGAAAAGGGCAGAAATGAGTCTTATGGCTAGTATTTTAAGAGGATAGCAGAAAAAAAGACAAAGCCTCCTGTTTAAGTGCTTTGTCTTCTTTTTATTAATTTTTAAGTAGCATTTGTTTAAACGTAGCAGACTGTTTTTCAATTGAGATTGGATCAGCATAGATAAATTCATTGATTGAATAGGATAAAACATGTCCTTGTTTCACTGCTTTATTCTTCTTCCATACACCGCTGCCTGTGATATCTAGATTAGGTGCTTTTCCATCCTTTGTTGGTACAAGTAAATAGTCACCTGTATACTCATTCATCTCTTCTAATGAAATACCGAGATACCCTTCTTTCGGAAGAGCCTTATCCGCTTTTTCAGGCAGGCTAAATCCATACCCTTGATAGATGACCTCCCCACCGCGGCCAAAGTCTGTACCAAATAAGTACACCTGCTTAGGCTGCACATCCATAATGGAGAACGTCTTGTCTTCACCAATTTTTGCTTTGACCTCTTTGCCGTCTTTTTTCAGCTGCTCGTCCATTTCTTGTATTTGTTTTTTGGCTAACGATTCTTTTCCAAGAATCTTTCCGATTTCAATATGCATCTCTTTAAAGCTATGTTCACTTGTTGTGAAAGTGATTGTTTTTGCGATCTTTTTATATTTTTCAACTTGATCATTTTGTGAATAAGCAATGATGAGATCAGGCTTCAGTTTGGCGATTGCCTCCACATTTTCTATCGGCACCCTCTTCACACCTGTTTCATCTAAAAAGGATGATTTAGGATAAACATCTGTCATGCCAACAGGTGTCACACCTAACTTTTTAAAATTTCCAAGCTGTGCTGTTAACACAACAATTCGTTTAGGCTTGTCAGGAATGGTGATCTTTTCACCCGTTTCAGTTGTATATGTACGAGTATTTGATTCTTGTTCTTTATTGTCTTTCTGCCCACAAGCCACCAACAATACTGCCAGCAGACTCATAAGCCAAATCATTTTTTTCACTGACGAAACCACCTTTAATTGAGAATGATTATTAATTATAGCATAAATAGTTTGGTATAGATGTAAAGTTTTAGAAGTGAACGCCACACAAAAACCCCTCTCTTAATGGAGAAGGGTTTGAGAGACCTTGTTCTATCGTGAACTAGGTCGAGCATGAACTCGAAGAACGTATAATTGACATTACTAGAACCAACACGATGGATGGTTATTTGAATTGAGGACAGTTATTCAAACATAGAAATTTTAGGGTCTTTATCGTAACAGTGAACAAGCATAGCGTGTACTTGCCCCCTATGATGATAAACATGTGCTAATATCTCTAACAACCATTCATACCTTGTATATGTCACACCCCAATAGGAAGTGGTACGAGACAGTAGTTCTGTGTCCGATAATTTCATATAATGATTTTTTAATGAATGAAAATTAGTCATTAAGCCTTTTTCTATCGACTTTACAGTTTTATATGATACATTAGCATAAAATGTTTCCATCTCTTCTTGGGTCGCCTCATTTGCGATACGCCAGTCAGCTTCACAAATGATCGCAATGTGTTCCAGCAACTCTCCGATAGACTGCTTATGAGGTGTTGGTCTTTTTCGTAAATCAGCTTCTTCTAATTGACTCACTATTTTTATTAATGTTTTAACAGCTACTTCAATTTGATGAAAAACACTTTCACAATTCATTAGTGCCTCCTTATGAATGAATTTTGCCCTTTTCGTTGAACAAGCTTTGAGAATATTGATGAACTGACTTTATACTCCAATAATAGATTAAGTTTACTTGATTGCCTATCATCAAGAAAATTTGTCTTTTTAACAATTTTAATCTGTGTTTTTCGATACAAGATGAACTCTCTAATAAATAGTGAAGTTCCTCTCAATTTACTCACACAATACCACTCATAAAAAAACAAAAAAACCCTTTATTTCAAAGGGTTTTCAAGTTCTTTCATAAATAATCCATCGGATACTCAAGACGCGCTCGGAGGGATTCGAACCCCCGGCAGACGTGGTACCGGAAACCACCGCTCTATCCAACTGAGCTACGAGCGCACGATATGTTTTTTGAACGTCAGCATATCAAATTATAAGGGAAATGCTGCAAGAAAGCAATGATTAATCGCTATCCCTGTCGATGCATTTTCTTCATTCCCATACATATACTCATATGATGGTTTGAAGTGGAAGAGTTTTGGGGAAAATGGATAGGGGTATTTGATTTTAGGTCAGCATTTTGTTTGACCTTTATTGACCAAAAATGTATCATTGAATTACATACTTACCTAAAAGGTGAAGGAGGAACATTATGAATTTAATACCTACAGTCATTGAGCAAACAAATCGTGGGGAAAGAGCTTACGACATTTATTCTCGTCTTTTAAAAGACCGTATTATCATGCTTGGTTCTGCGATCGATGACAATGTTGCCAACTCCATCGTATCACAGCTTCTCTTCTTAGAAGCCGAGGATCCAGAAAAAGATATCTCTATCTACATTAACAGCCCTGGCGGTTCGATCACAGCTGGTATGGCCATTTACGATACGATGCAATTTATTAAACCAAAGGTATCAACTATTTGTATTGGTATGGCTGCATCTATGGGTGCGTTCCTGCTTGCTGCTGGTGAAAAAGGTAAGCGTTATGCCCTTCCAAATAGTGAAGTGATGATTCACCAACCACTAGGTGGTGCGCAAGGTCAAGCAACAGAAATTGAAATTGCGGCAAAACGAATCCTTTCTTTACGCGATAAACTGAACCAAGTACTTGCTGAACGTACTGGTCAGCCAATTGAAGTCATTGAGCGCGATACAGATCGTGACAACTTTAAAACAGCGGAAGAAGCACTTCAATACGGACTCATTGACAAAGTCTTGACCCGTAATACAGAAGAACAAAAATAATCACAAAACAAACCGTCTGCTCTTTGAACAGACGGTTTTTTGTTATGCATCTATTTTAAGACAGCTCCGTCCATTTCTGTTGAAGAGTTGGTGTTTGATAGGAAGCCATCTGTGAAATCAATTCTTCCGGTTCTCCAGAGGCATGTAGCAATCGAAGGTGTGATTCATTCGAAAAACCTTCCTGTATACTAAACTTCACCATGTCTATGAGCGGATTGAAATAGTCATTCACTTGATACAATCCGATTGGCTTTTGATGGATGCCAATTTGCGCCCAACATAGCACCTCAAATAATTCTTCATATGTACCAAAACCACCTGGCATGGCAATAAACCCATCGGCCAGCTCGCTCATTTTCGCTTTTCGTTCATGCATCCCTTTGACTTCAATCAATTCGGTTAGCTCTTGATGCACAACCTCTCCTCTAAAAAGCCCTTTTGGCATGACTCCGATCACTTGCCCGCCGTTTTTCAATACCTCATCCGCTATAGCTCCCATTAAGCCAATTCGTGAGCCACCGTATACAAGGCGGATTCCTTGCTCTGCCATATAAGCCCCTAGCTCGACAGCTTTTTGTTTGTAGATGTCATTCACACCTGGATTCGAACCAGCAAACACACAAATCGTTTTCATCAAAACAGCTCCATCTCTCTCTATGATTTCTTCACCCACTCATTCTACTATAATTCATTGTAAAGAAACAGCCGCTTCATCTATATATAGTGTAAAATCAGAAGGTGAACACCATATAAGGAGCTGTGTAAAGAGAATGCAAACAACTGAAATGGAAAAATGGATCAAAGATTTCTACAAAATGAGAAATTGGACAGAATACGGGCCGTTTATCAGGTTAGGTTTCCTGATGGAAGAAACAGGTGAACTCGCTCGCGCAGTCAGGGCGGTCGAAATTGGACGCGATCGACCTGATGAGAAAACACAGGAGGACGCCGCGTTAAGAAAGGACCTTATTGAAGAAATGGGAGATGTCTTAGGAAATCTACTTGTTCTAGCTGATCTCTATGATGTAACAGTAGAAGAGGTCTTCTCTTCCCATCAACAGAAACTCACACAACGGTTTTCTAGTGAAAAAGAGCAGGTAAAAAGCCCGTGACCGACATGTCACGGGATTTGACAAAGGGCTAAAATGAACTTGATTTTAGCCCTTTGTCTTCTTTTCAGCGTGATAGAAAACCTTTGCAGTCTAGGAAGGACGAGTACCGGCGCGGAGCGAATTTGACATTTGTGAGCACCGGCACGCAGAACTGACAAAGAATGCGAGGGTTTGTCTATACGCTGAAGCACGTGACCGACATGTCACGTGCTTTTTTTAGCCTTTTATAGCTGCTGTGGTGAAATATCATCCGTTCGTTCAAAGAAATGCTGCTTTCCAATGTGATGGAAAAGACCGGTACGATGTAAAAGCTCTTTTGGCTGTGATTGAAGCCCTACAATCATCAATTTTCCATTGTGATGCTTTAATCGATTGGAAATGTTCATCAGAACCGCTTCTGCTGAGGTGTCCATATAATTCACTTTGTTCATAAGCAAAATGAGTGTTTTCGGCTTTGTCTGAACATGATCCAAAATCGAATTTTCCAATGAATCGGTTGTACCGAAAAAGAGTGGCCCTTCAATCGAATACATACTAATCCCTTTCTGATCGGTCTCCCTTTCTAAGGCAGCTGCGGTTTCGATTTGAGGAACAGCGACATTTGTGTGGATATTCGTTGTCTGACTCATTTTCTTGATAAAGGCGATAAACGCTAAAATGAGACCTGCAGTCACGCCAATAATCAAATCACCGATGACCGTCAGCAGGAAGGTCACGACAAGCACAAGGGAATCCGCATTTTTGACTTTGACAATATTGATAAACTCTTTTTTCTCACTCATATTCCACGCCACAAACATCAAAATCGGTGCCATGGCAGCAAGTGGAATCATCGATGCATATGGTGCAAATAACATTAAGATGAGCAAGACAACGACACCATGCACGACTCCTGAAATGGGGCTTGCTCCACCATTTTTAATGTTTGTTGCCGTACGAGCAATCGCTCCCGTCGCTGGGATCCCTCCGAAAAGCGGTGCCGCCATATTGGCAATTCCTTGCCCGACAAGCTCCTTGTTGCTGTCATGCTTTGAGCCTTTCATATTATCAGCAACCATAGCTGACAAGATGGACTCCACGCCGCCTAAAAGGGCAATGACAATAGCCGGAGGCAGCAGATAAATCATTTTTTCAATCGTCAATTCAGGAAAAGCGAAAGTTGGCAGCTGACGAGGGATTTCGCCATATGCAGAGCCGATGGTTTCAACTTGTCCTTGAAAAAAGAGAACAGCTATAAATGTTGAAACGAGTAGACCTAATAGAGCACCAGGTATTTTGGGAATGTATTTTTGTGCCGCCAAAATCACGATGAGCCCAACAATCGCTGTGAGAATGGCGAAACTGTTTGCGGTACCGAGATGGACCACGATTTCTCTCATATTGAGGAAAAAGCTTTCATGCTTTTCAACACCCTTTAATCCGAGGAAGTTGGCAATCTGTCCTGAAAAAATAATGACAGCAATGCCGGCAGTAAAGCCGATGATAACCGGACGAGGAATAAATTTCATGAGCTTCCCTAGTTTGAATATTCCGAATAATACAAGCATACAGCCTGCCATAAAACCAGCAATGAGTAAGTTTTCAATACCGTACTGACTGACGATCCCGAATAAAATTGGAACAAATGCCCCGGTCGGTCCGCCGATCTGATACTTTGAACCACCAAACAATGAAATCAAAATGCCGGCAACGATGACTGTGTATAATCCGTATTCTGGTCCGACACCAGATGCAATGGCAAAAGCCATGCCTAAAGGAATTGCCACAACGCCCACGACAAGCCCAGCGATTAAATCGCGTCTAAACTTTGATGAATCATAACCTTCAAATCTTCCATAAAAACGCATGGTATGTGTTGGCCTCCTTCAAGTATGTGTAGATGATTTAGGCATACTGTGGGTCGATCTGTTTATCTTTTATAACGACATCCAGCTTTCCTGTTGCCGGATGAATCACTAGTCCATGAACAGCTACATCACTTGGCATGAGCGGGTGCTCTTTGACTAATTTCACACTTTGGGATACGCTCTCTTCCACTGAATCAAAGCCTGTCAGCCAGCCCTTTAAATCGACACCTGCGCTTTTCACAATGCTCAAACACTTTTCCTCAATTCCCCGTGCTTTTGCCTTTTCAAGTAAAGGGTCTGCCGCAAGGCCTGCCATTCCGCATTCATGATGGCCGACAATGCATACTTCCTCTGCTTTCAGCTCATAAATGGCTAGTAAAATACTCCGCATGACACTGCCAAATGGATGTGTGACGATGGCTCCTGCATTTTTAATGATCTTCGCATCACCATTACGAAGCCCCATGGATTGCGGTAATAATTCCAACAGGCGTGTATCCATACAAGTTAATATAACCAATTTCTTCTCAGGAAATTTTCCCGCCTTGAAAGGCTCATACTGTCTCTCTTTCACAAAATATGCATTGTGCTGAAGAATCTGTTCTAATGTTGATCCCATCCTGTCATCTCCTATCTTTTTTAAGTGATTGTAACGCCTTACCTGGCCTCCTTTTCCCTTGTGTGTTCTCAAGCATAGAGAAGAAAAATGATAGAAAAAAAAGAAAAAAATGAGAAAACGATGAGAGAATATGTAAGCATTTTCTCTATTTTGCTCTTTGTTCCGCTTCAGCACAGGGGATATGCGGCTTTTGCTTACAAACGATAGCTCTCATTTCACCAAAAGACGATGAAAAGGTTTAGTAGAAAATGACCATCCCGTTTAATACACTGCAAATATAATAAATTTTCTATCAAAAAGTCTCGATCTATTTTCCAGTTTGTCAGATTATCTCTCGAAACATCTAGCATTTTTCTATGACTCATCTACTAATCACTCGTTTTTCTACATCGTAAAAAGACATCAGATGGCCATGTCATTTACTCTTTCACTATAAAAATCTCTTCTTTTCCGTTATTTCAGTATATTAAATATTGAGCAGCTCATATTCAAACGTGTACTGCCAAAGTGGTTGCTTTATAATAAAAAGAGAAAGATGACCATGTGAAAGGAGCGAGTTGATGATGAAACCACATATTTTTGTCGCCAAACCCTTACCTGCCTCTTTTGAAGACATGCTAAAGGAACATTGTACATATGAGGTATGGCAGTCAAAGGACCCGATCCCAAGAGATCTGTTATTTGAGAAGCTGCAGAAGGCTGATGGCCTTTTAACATCTGGTACGAAAATTGATCAAGATTTATTAGATCACGCACCCCAACTCAAGGTGGTGAGCAATAATTCAGTCGGCTATGACAATTTTGATCTAGAAGCCATGAGACAAAGAGGCGTGATTGGTACGCACACGCCTTATACACTCGATCATACCGTTGCTGATCTTGCCTTTTCGCTCATTCTCTCTTCTGCGAGGAGAATTGCCGAGCTTGATCGTTTTATCCGCAAGGGAAAATGGACAAAATTTGTTCAAGAGGAAGATATATTCGGCATTGATGTCCATCATCAAACGCTTGGGATCATTGGGATGGGACGAATCGGAGAGCAAGTAGCCAAACGAGCCGCTCATGGTTTTGATATGAACGTCCTCTATCACAACCGGAGCCGAAACGAGAAAGCCGAATCGGCATATGGCGCTGTATATTGTGCACTGGATGACTTGCTGAAGCAAGCTGATATCATTGTGTTAATCACACCGCTGACTGATGAGACGTACCATATGATAGGAGAGCGGGAATTGAAATTAATGAAGCCGACAGCTTTATTCGTGAACATCTCCCGCGGAAAAACCGTCGATGAGAAAAGCCTCATTCAAGCACTGCAGGAAGGGTGGATTAAAGGAGCTGGTCTGGATGTGTACGAGCAAGAACCGCTTCAGGAAGATCATCCTTTCAAGGAGATGGACAATGTCACGCTTGCCCCGCATATCGGTTCCGCTACTGAAACGACCAGAGACCTTATGCTGAAACGAGCCATTCATAATGTGATTCATGGAATTGACGGCAAAGCCCCTGTTGATATTGTGAAGGAGCTTGCCTCATCTTAATTGAAAAAAGGCGCAGGGAACTGCGTCTTTTTGTTTACGTCATCTAGAGACAGTAGGTCAAAAAGCCTCATTTTCACCAATCTCCTGATTCTTTACATTCTCTTCATCTGCCGGTGCTATAATATGAGATAGACAAGCATCAAGAGGACGGCATCCCATTTCCTTTTGAGGAGGATCAAGATGAAAAAAATAAGTTCGATTTTTACTCTGTTCGCTCTGATTGCTGCCATTCTGTTTTCTGGATTTATCCCGCAGCAAGCCCATGCAGAAACACCACTTACACCAACAGCCACAAATGAAACTGCTTCCGTACAGCTTGCACCAGACCTTCGTACCCTTGCCGTCATTAATACCTTTGATGGTGTAGCAGATTACTTAATCCGCTATAAACGACTACCTGATAATTACATCACCAAATCACAAGCGAGCGCCCTCGGATGGGTGGCATCAAAAGGAAATTTAGCTGAAGTCGCGCCGGGCAAAAGCATCGGTGGAGACGTATTCTCTAATCGGGAGGGACGCCTTCCATCCGCTAGTGGCCGTACATGGCGTGAAGCCGACATCAACTACGTATCCGGTTTCCGTAATGCTGACCGCCTTGTGTATTCAAGTGACTGGCTCATTTATAAAACAACCGATCACTATGCGACATTTACGAGGATTCGTTAATCATTATAAAAAGACAGCCCTAAGTCAAAAGGGCTGTCTTTTTTCATATTGTTTACGGAAGCAGTTTTTGTACGTACTCCTCAAACGGTTGTGAGAGTGGTTTCTTCGATACTTCGTCCTGTTCATGTATCGTGACATGATCTTCTGTCACGATCACACGACCTGTTGGTGTCAGTTTGGATGCAAGCGGCCTTTTGTTAAAAGGAGAGGCTTCATTTTCATAAATCTCATGCCTCAATTGCACAAGTGTATCTTCACCGACTTCTTTTAATGTGAAAGCATAACCTGTTTCAGCACCCGCTCCCCTATCCAATTGGAGTAGATGGGTTCCTTTTTCTGTTTCTTCTGCGTTCACGCGAAAACGAAGGGACGGTGCTTCCACCCATTCACCTGTAAAAGGGACGGGCTGAAGGGGTAAATTCACACCAAATCCTGCATCAATGAGGTAGCGCTCATGGTGATGTTGAAGGACGATGGCTACATGCGTCCCATCCAGTGCCCACTTCTCCGCTTCTTTGTTATATACGGTCCCTTGAACGAGCTGTACAGCGAGACCTGCCTCTTTTAAGACATAATATAAGAGCGGATTGAGGTCATAGCAAAGCCCACCTCTGCTGCCTTCCAGAAGATGAAGCTTCAAACCTTCTTGATCCAAAGCATAGGCGTGTTTACCCACCACAGATCTATTTTCAAAAGGAAAGGTATAAGCCATCTTCCTTAGTAAATCCGGTAATTGATCAAACGTAATGGACGCAGCTTCGTATCCAATTTTCTGTAAAAAGGCTGATTGAATCACAACTTTCCCTCCTAAAAAAACTGAGCCCTTGAAAGAGACTCAGTTTTCTTGATTGATAAAATCCGTTAACGCATCGATGGCTTCTTGTTCATCTGCTCCATCAGCTATTAGTTTGACGGTGACCCCAGAGCTAATCGCAAGACTCATCAGTCCCATAATACTCTTCGCATTGACCTTTTTCCCATCTTTCTCTAGAAAAATATCAGCACCAAAACGATTGGCTTCTTGAACGAACAAAGCAGCCGGACGTGCCTGCAAACCCGTTTTCAGCTGAATTGTGACCGTTTTTTCCACCATATGATCTGCCTCCCTTTTTTATTTCCCTATTTGAGTGTAACAGCTTGTCCGTTTCTTAATTGTTCTGCAATTTGATCTAGCTTTCTTAAACGGTGATTAATGCCTGATTTGCTGATCTTGCCGCTTTCCACCATTTCGCCAAGTTCCTTTAGTGTGACTTCTTGGTAGTCAATACGCAGTTGCGCAATTTCACGCAGCTTATCTGGCAGGGCGTCTAGTCCAATCTTTTCGTCAATGAATTGAATATTTTCAACCTGGCGCAGTGAGGCACCGATCGTTTTATTCAAGTTTGCTGTTTCACAATTGACGAGCCGGTTCACTGAATTCCTCATATCTCGGACGATACGCACGTCTTCAAAACGAAGCAATGAGTTATGAGCACCCACAACACTTAAGAATTCCGTAATTTTCTCCGCTTCCTTCATGTATGTGATAAAGCCTTTTTTGCGTTCAAGTGTTTTACTGTTAAGATGAAATTGATTCATGAGCTCACAAAGGGCATCATTATGTTCTTTGTATAGTGAAAAAATCTCAAGGTGATACGAAGAGGTTTCTGGATTATTCACAGAACCTCCTGCTAAAAAAGCACCTCTCATATAGGAACGCTTGCAGCATCTTTTCTTCACAAGTTCTTCTGAAATGTTGCGTTCAAATACAAATTGTTCACCTAATATCTTTAGGTCCTCTAAAATGGTTTTCGCTCGTTCTACCAGTCTGACAATATACACATTATTCTTTTTTAATCTCATTTTTTTACGAACGAGCAGCTCGACAGTCACATCGTATTTCTTTTTCAAAAGGGTATAAATACGTCTTGCAATGGCTGCGTTCTCTGTCTGTATATCTAAAATCAATTTTCGATTAGAAAAAGATAATGAACCGTTCATACGGATGAGGGCAGAAAGCTCTGCTTTTGTGCAGCAGTCCTTCACTTCCAGATTAGTCAGCTCTTTTTTTGTTTCGGATGCAAATGACATCCTTGCCACCCCCATTCCTATTTTTTCTGATGCAGCAAATCGACAAGCAGCGCAGCTACTTTCAGCGTATCATGACGAATCACATGTTGGTCATATGTAATGATTTCCCCAGGGATGACTTCTAGTCCCATGGCTTTGAGTACATCTGTGTCGAATTGTACAGGCTGCGCCTGTTCTTCTGCATATTTTGCTTTGATTTCTTCTGGAATTTCTTTATTGTTCACAAAAATCGTATCGATAAATGGTCGGTCCATATGATCGTTTAGTGCCTGCACATGATCAGCTGCACTGTAGGAAAGCGTTTCCCCCGGCTGTGTCATGACATTGCAAACATAGACTTTTTTCGCCTTAGAACGAATCACTTCTTCGCCAATATGCGGTACAAGCAAGTTTGGCAAGATACTTGTATACAAGCTGCCAGGTCCAAGGACGATCAAGTCGGCTTCACGAATGACTTGAATCGATTCTGGGAGCGGCTCAATCGTATCGGGTGTGAGAAACACTCGTTTAATTCGCTCACCATAGGTTGGGATTTTTGATTCTCCTGTTACCACTTGCCCATTTTCTAATTCAGCATGAAGAACAACACTTGAATTCGCTGCTGGCAATACTTTTCCTCTCACATTTAAGACCTTGCTCATTTCTGTGACGGCATGAAAAAAATCACCGGTTATATTCGTCATAGCCGCAAGAATGAGATTGCCAAGAGAGTGGCCTGTTAAGTCATTCCCTTTATTAAAACGGTGCTGAAATAAATCTTCTACAAGCGGTTCGACATCAGAGAGTGCCGCAAGTACATTTCGAATATCGCCTGGAGGCGGAATATTCAAATCATGTCGCAGTCTCCCTGAGCTTCCTCCGTCATCAGCAACCGTTACAATAGCGGTAATATCCACTGGCTTTGTTTTTAGCCCTCTGAGCAAAACAGATAAGCCAGTGCCCCCGCCAAGAATGACCACCTTTGGAAGTGTCGTCATCTATTTTCTGCTTCTCTTTTCAATGTCCCGGTGAGTGACATGAGTATAGTAGTCATTTTTAAAATACTCCGATAAGTAGTTCGCTAGCGTCACTGATCGGTGCTGTCCGCCTGTACAGCCAATGGCAATAACAAGTTGGCTTTTTCCTTCTCGTTTATAGGACGGTAGCATAAAGCTGAGAAGGTCGATTAATTTCTCTGTGAACTTTTGCGTTTCACTCCACTTCATGACATAGGAGCGTACTTCTTCATCATTTCCAGTCTGTGGACGCATGCTCTCAATATAGTAAGGATTCGGCAGAAATCTCACATCAAATACAAGATCAGCATCAATTGGCAAGCCGTACTTAAAGCCAAATGACATCACATTCACTGTAAACACTTGCCCCTGATTCGTAGCAAAGTGTGTGACAATCTTTTCTCGAAGCTGTTTCGGTTTCAAATCCGATGTATCAAAAATCATTTGAGCTCGGCCTTTTAACTCTTCTAACAGATCGCGTTCCATCGCGATTCCTTCGAGCGGCAAACCTGTTGTCGCAAGAGGATGCGAACGTCTCGTTTCTTTGTATCTTGAGACAAGTACCTTATCGTTTGCATCTAAGAATAATATTCTTGGTGTGATCCAACCAAGATCACTCATTTCATCTAAGGCTGCAATTAAGCTATCAAAGAATTCGCGTCCGCGCAAATCCATCACAAGGGCCACCTTGCTCATCTTTGAATTGGATTCCTTCATGAGCTCTAGAAACTTCGGTAAAAGTGATGGCGGTAAGTTATCCACACAAAAGTAACCTAAGTCTTCAAAGCTTTGGATGGCAACGGTTTTCCCCGCACCTGACATCCCTGTAATAATCACAAGCTGAATATCATCTTGTTTGTGCGTATTCATGCCTGCTCCCTCTCCTTCTTTATGAAAACGGTTCATTTATTAGTCTCCTTGAGGATCTAATCGATAAGCAATCAGCTCAAAATCTGGTGTATACGTAAAAGTGCCGTGGAGAAGTCCTTTCCCTTTCAACATGAAGTCAAGAATATGGGAATCTCCTGGAGCCATCGGCAAGCTGGGCACATCTTTTACATCATGCCATTTTAAAATGCCTTCCTCCGACTCTGATACGTTTTTTCCTGTAAAGGAATCTGCCATAAAGGTGAACATCATCCACTCTTGAACGATTTGATCGCCTTCTTTTATGATAAAGGTAAACACGCCTTTTAGCTGAGGATTTAAAATATAAATGCCTGTTTCTTCTCTAAATTCTCGAACGACTGAATCCTTGACCGATTCTCCGCTCTCCATTTTGCCGCCAGGTGCTACCCACCAGCCTCGTCTTGGCTTTTGCAGCAAGAGAACTTGATCTTCGTGATGCAGCACACAATTGGTTACTCGTTGCATCAGCTGTCACCTACTCTTTTATGTCTTTTTCTTATTATACAGGTTCATCATGACTCCCACAATGAACATGCCCGTTCTTCACTGAAAACAGACAGGTTTTCGTATGAATATGGCGACGGGCACTTTCTCTATTCTTTATTTTACAACATGTAACGGTTCTCCATGCGTCATTTGTGAACATCTCGTGAATTTCTGATTTTAAGCAAAAAAAAGGACACGGATTCACATCCGTGCCAAACATGTATTCCTTATAAAAGGGGGTCAATTACTAGTTTCATCATAACGGATAATTATTTCACCCATGTTACATTCCAGTTAAAAGCCCGTGACGCAATATTAAGGATTTACGACATCTGTTTATTTCATTGCTTTTAGCTTTTCAGCAAGCTCTTCTACATAATGCTGTGCACTCTGTGCTGCAATACTTCCATCACCTGTTGCTGTGACGATTTGACGAAGTGTTTTCTCACGAATGTCTCCAGCTGCGAAGATTCCTTCAACTTTTGTTTCCATTCTTTCGTTCGTCTCAATGTAGCCCTCTGCATTTGTAATCCCTAGATTTTCAAATGGTTTAGACAGCGGCAGCATACCGATGTAGATAAAGACGCCATCTGTTTTGAAGTCTTCTTCCTCACCTGTCACGGTATCAATTAATGTCACACTGCCGACTTTCCCGTTCTCTTCATTGATTTCTTTAACGGTTTTGTTCCACATAAAGTCGATTTTTTCATTATCAAATGCACGTGCTTGTAAGATGCTTTGGGCACGAAGTTTGTCGCGTCTATGGACAATTGTGACTTTAGACGCAAAGCGAGTGAGGTAAACACCCTCTTCTACTGCTGAGTCTCCTCCGCCAATCACGACAAGCTCTTTGTTTTTAAAGAAGGCACCGTCACATACAGCGCAGTATGATACGCCGCGGCCGCCAAGTTCTTTTTCGCCTGGTGCACCGATTTTTTTGTATTCAGCACCTGCCGCAATAATGACAGAGCGTCCTTTGTATTCTTTTGAACCAGCTTTGACGGTTTTGTACTCTTCACCATCTACAATTTCTTTAATATCGCCATACGCATACTCGGCACCGAATTTCTTTGCATGCTCAAACATTTTATTTGAAAGTTCCGGCCCTAAGATGCTTTCAAAGCCCGGATAGTTCTCGACATCTTCCGTATTCGCCATTTGGCCGCCTGGAATTCCTCTTTCAATCATCAGTGTTGAAAGATTTCCCCGTGATGTATAAACAGCGGCTGTCATTCCGGCAGGACCCGCTCCAATGATGATCGTATCGTAGATTTTTTCTTCTGACACAACTGTCACTCCCTCTTCAATTGCTGCTAGCATTTCTTATTAGAATGCCCTTGGGTGATGCTTCCATTCATGACAGAGAGCATCATTTCCACTCTTAGCTTTTATTCCTTACCCATATCCTATTAAATCTGCGGATAATAAGCGAATCATTTGCTCATATCTTCAAAAAAAGAAAAAGCTTCCTTAAACTGCTGTTTAAGGAAGCCTGTTTACGGTTATATAGTAAGTAATGATTTATTCAACGACTCTTCTTACAACGCCATTGAATGCTTTTTTCCAGTAAACGTTGCTCATAGAGTCAACTGAAACACCACGAGAGCTATTATCGTTCAAGAATGTACCGTTTCCTAAGTAAATACCAACGTGGCCATTTACTTTGTACGTATCAAAGAACACAAGGTCTCCACGTTTCATGTCAGATGCACTTACAGCTCTTCCTTTACCTACAAGCGTATCTGTTGTTGTACCGCCAACTGGTCCAAGGTTGATGCCTGCTGATGCAAATGCCCAGCGAACGAATGAAGAACAGTCAAAACGACGTGCGTCAATATCGGCTTGTGATCTGCCGCCGCCCCATTTATATGGAGATTGTCCTACAATGGTAGAACCTGTGCTGATCGCACCTTCGATTCCGCCTACGTTATTGCTGACAGGTGATCCACCGCCAGAAGATGGCTTCTTGCTCGGTGAACTGCTGCTATTGTTATTTGAAGATCCACTGTTATTTGAAGAAGAACCGCTGTCGTTATTAGAGCTGTTGTCTTCAGCTTGAACACTAGCTTGACGTTGCTGTTGTCTTTGTGCTTTTTCTTCTTTTGCTTGTTGAGCAGCTTCTCTTGCTTCTTTTTCAGCTTGTTTTTGAGCAGCGATTGTTGCGTCTTTTTCAGATGCAATGCTGTTTGCCTCAGTGTTTAACTCGCTGATTTGAGAAGAAGCACTTCCTTTTTGCTTTTTCACTTGCTTGAATAGCTTGTCTTTCTCATCAAGCTGTTTATTTAAGTCAGTTTGAAGTGTTTCAAGCTTTGAAAGCGTCTTTTGAACATCTTCAAGCTTTGTGTTTAATTCGTTTTCAGACTTTTGTAATTCCGCTTTGTCTCTTTCTTGTTCTTTAATGATTTCGCTGTCTGCGTTGATTAATGTAGATACAGCACCTGCACGACTGATGAAATCGCTAAAGCTTTTTGCTCCTAGTAATACATCTATGTATTTCGTAGAACCACCGCTTTCTTGAAGCGCACGTACACGCTTTTTCAAGAATTCGTTTCTTTCTTCGATACGTTTTTCTGTATCAGCAATTTCTTTTTTCAGTGCCTTGATTTCTTTTTTTGTTTTTTCGTTTTCTTTTTGTTTTTCTTCGATTTGATCACTTGTTTTTAAAGCTTTTTCGTCAATTTCTTTTAGCTTTAGCGCAAGTGCCTCTTGTTTTGCCTCAAGCTTTGAAAGCTCTTCTTTTTTCTTTTGAAGATTCTTGTTTACCTCTGACTGCTTGCTGTCTAGTTCTTGTTTCTTTTGTTCAAAGTTCTGTGCATTTGCTTCATGAGTAAATGGAATAAATAAACCGCTCGCTCCAATCACCGAAGCTAAACCGAAAGTAATAAACTTTTTCACGTATAGTTCCTCCTTTGACAATTTCCCAAGCGACATGAGAAAGCAGCAAATTCTCTGCGACCAATCTGTGCTTCCTGTGTCTTTCTTCCTGATGATTCAGTCAGATGTTGACCAGATTGTTTCTATCACTAGGTGTTGCATTATGTATAGTAAAATATTTAAATATATGTCTTTGTTTTAATCCACGAGTTTCATTATACATGACACATCGACAAAATGAGCTAATATTTTTATTACATTTATGTTTCAAATAGATGTCGAGATTGTCATACTTCGCCAAATCCTAGCAAATCCCACCTTTTTAACCAAGAAAAAAGCATGACCTTTTCGGCCATGCTACTGTTATCTGATTCTATTTACCTATTCAAACCATGAACGCACAAATAACATTCTCATATTTTGACAGCGTTTGAACGCTGATCTGAAAAGAAGCTGCGATCTCTTTTTTGCTGACAGCTGATTCTTCTTGTTCATTCATCCATAGATAATAAGAAGCTGCTGCCCATGCAATGGCATTTTTCTTCTCTACGCCTGAAGCGCGTGCTTGCTGAATAATATGGAATAACCAAAAATATGGCATGTGGCTATCAGGCTGCACCGCTTCTTCCAAAGCAGATGCCGCCTGTTTTGCGAAGACCGCATCTTCTGAAAACGACCGTTCTTCCATTTGGTCTTCAAATAAAAGTAACTCAATAAACTGCTGTTCAAAGGTCGTTTTCGCAGCACGGGAATCAAGAACAGATTGCAAGACGTCACGTTCACCTTTTTGTTTGCTGACATAGTAGGCAGTGAGTCGTTCCTCAATTGAAACCATTGGCTCAGACTCCTCTGGTTTGTCTTGCCACGGCTTGATTTCATCTGCATCAATATCTTCTTCCACCATCTTATCCCAAACGGTTTGCGCCAGCGTTTTGTGGCCCGTATAATAGGCTGCACTTGCCAGCCAGTATAAAAACGTACTATCACCTTGGAAACCTGTTTTATACAAAGAATAAAGCCATTTAAATGCCCATTCAAATTCTCCAACAAGGGCAAATGTTGCGCCAAGCTTATAACGCTGTTCACTTAATATTGGATACACGTGCGTTAATTGCTTCGCTAACAGATTGACCTTTTCTTCTTCTTTTTCATAATGATAGAAAACAAGCTGATTACAAAGGGCATGCAGATTACCGGGATTTTCATGAAGGACCCGGTTCAACATTTCTTTTGCCTGATCGATTTGGCCAGAATAAAAATAGGCCAAAGCGAGATTATTATACGCTGACCAAAACTCTGGATACTCAACAATCATCTGTTCCAGCATCTCGATTGCTTCATCCAGCCTGCCGCTTTCTAGCAAATGGTTGGCTTGATCCTGCTTTACAATCAGATCATCCTGATCATAAGGAAAATCTTCATCAACATCGTCACTCATATCAAGCAGATCGAGGAGATCGTCATTTTCATCTGCAAATTCCCCGTCTTCTTCCAGCGCAGCATAAGCAGTGGCGCATCTATATGCCTCTTGAAACAAACCGAGATTCGCATAATTATTGGCTTTAAAGTAGTGACACTCTGACATGTTCTCATCCAAGTGTTCAAGGATAAAATCAAGCAGTTCATTAGATTGTTGGTAATGACCCATTTCAGTATAAATAATGGCAAGCTGCGACAGCATTTCTACATTTTCAGGCTCAAGTACGATGGCCCGCTGTATCAACTTACTTGCCCTAGACAGATTTCTTTCTCTATATGCTTTTAGACCTTTATGAAAAAAGTAATGCCCATCTTGGAATAGCTGGACGACTTGTGTGTGATTATTTTGAGAAGTGTATTTACTCACCGATACCCTCCATTTCGAACAGTGTACCGTGTGTAGTATAACATACTTCATGAGTCGTCACATAGAACAAAAGGAAAGGAAGGATTTGTTTTTCATTTAAAAGCAAAAAGCTGGGGGTACCCCCAGCTTTTCATTCCCCTTGATGGCGCTTTTTCAATACCTTTAATACATCATCAAGAGGCAGCTGCTGTTCACGTAATAACACAAGAAGGTGATACAGGAGATCTGCTGTTTCCCATTTCAATTCTTCTTGATCACGGTTCTTCGCCGCAATGATAACTTCAGAAGCTTCTTCCCCTACCTTTTTCAGGATTTTGTCGACTCCTTTTTCAAAAAGATAGGTTGTATAAGCTCCTTCTGGCATTTCCGTCTGCCGCTTTGCAATGACCTGTTCCAGTTCATTTAAAATGGCAAAGCGGTCTTGTTCTCCCCTTTGCTGTTTCACGCCCTCTTCTGAAAAACAGCTATAGCTGCCTGTATGGCAGGCTGGGCCGCTTGGTGTCACTAGAACAAGCAGGGCATCTTGATCACAGTCATAGCGAATAGATGTAACACGCTGGGTGTGTCCAGATGTGGCTCCTTTGTGCCAAAGCTCATTTCTCGATCTGCTAAAAAACCATGTTTCCCCTGTCTCTAATGTTTTTTCATAGGATTCCTGATTCATATACGCCAAAGTAAGAACTTCCTTGCTTTGAGCATCCTGTACAATGGCAGGAATGAGACCTGCATCATTAAAGGTTAATTCGTTTGCCTGTTTCATCTTACCTTCACCCCGTGTTCTCTCAAATATGTCTTCACCTCTTGAATGGAGGTTTCTTTATAATGGAAAATAGAGGCTGCGAGTGCGGCATCAGCTTCACCTTTTGTAAAAGCCTCCAGCATATGCTGCGCATTGCCAGCACCTCCTGAAGCAATAACTGGCACTGTGACTGCTTCTGATACAAGCTTCGTCAAACGATGCTCAAAGCCCGTTTTCTCACCATCGGCATCCATGCTAGTCAGCAAGATCTCGCCTGCTCCTCTTCGCACGGCTTCTTTCGCCCAGTCACTCACTTCTAAATCTGTTTGACGGCGTCCTCCGTGCGTATAGACCATGTATGCTTGTTTCTCTTCATCGTATTTCGCGTCAATCGCAACAACGATGCACTGTGAACCAAAAAAGTCGGCTCCTTCTGTTATTAGCTCCGGTCTTAAGACAGCCGCTGTGTTCACAGACACCTTGTCTGCCCCCGCTCTTAATATACGCTTCATGTCATCAAGGTGGTTAATCCCGCCACCCACCGTGAACGGGATAGCGAGAGTGGATGCCACTTGTTTGACCACATCCACCATCGTTTTTCGGCCTTCATGAGAGGCAGATATATCAAGAAAGACGAGTTCATCCGCACCTTCCTCGTCATAGATCTGCGCTAATTCGACCGGATCACCAGCATCCTTCAACCCTAGAAATTGGATACCTTTGACCACACGCCCTTCCTTTACATCAAGACATGGAATGATTCGTTTTGTCATCATATGCTGTCAAGCCCTTCAAACGCTTCAGCTAAAGTAAATTGCTTTGTGTACAGCGCCTTGCCAATGATGGCACCAGACACGCCTGTCTGCTTTTGTGCTGACAGCTTTTGCAGATCACTCACTGCACTGACACCACCTGAGGCAATGACTTGTTTGCCAGTTGCTTCTGCTAATCGAACCGTACTTTCCACATTTGGACCAGACAGCATGCCATCCATTTGAATATCCGTGAAAATGAAGACCTCTGCGCCTTCCTTTGCCAGTTCCTGACCAAGTTCCTCCGCCTTCACTTCCGACGTTTCAAGCCAGCCTTCAGTCGATACAAAACCGTTTCGTGCATCAATGCCAATGGCGATTTTCTCCCCATATTGCGCCAGCATTTTTTTCACAAAAACCGGGTTTGACACCGCTGAACTGCCAAGAATGACTCTTGATACGCCATTGTTTAAATAAAATGCAACATCTTCTTCTGTCCGAATGCCGCCGCCAATTTGGACATTCACATCTAATGAGGAAGCAATCGATAGCACATGCTCGTGATTCACGCGTTTTCCTGCTTTTGCGCCATCTAAATCAACGAGATGTATCCATTTCGCTCCTTCATTTGCAAACCGTCTCGCCATGTCTAACGGTGAATCTCCATAAATGGTTTCTTGGTCATAGTCTCCTTGCACAAGTCGTACACATTTGCCATTTCTCATATCAATTGCTGGATATAATGTAAAATCACTCATTTGCTCACCCTCTGTTCGTTTGCTAATTGAATAAACTGTTTCAACAGTGCCATTCCTGTTGTACTGCTTTTTTCAGGGTGAAACTGCGTTCCAAACACATTCCCCTTCCCAACAACGGCAGGTACTTGAACACCATAGGGCGCACTTGCCAATAGGTCTTCTGGATTCATGCCGCTCACATAATACGAGTGAACAAAGTATGCAAATCCTTCCGGCACACCGTCAAATAATGGTGACGGCTGGTGAAATGTGAGCTCGTTCCAGCCCATATGAGGCACCTTCAGCCTTTGTCCATCCTGATCACGATCCTTCAAAAGAACGACACGTCCTTTTAAAAGGCCTAGCCCTTTTGTTTTTCCTGCTTCTTCACTTTCTTCAAACAACAACTGCATGCCAAGGCAAATGCCAAATAGCAGCTTTCCTTCCTGCACGACTTGGTGGATAAATCCCTCAAGTCCTGTCTGTTTTAACAACTGCATCGCATCACGAAACGAACCGACCCCAGGCAGAATATAAGCATCTGCCTTTTTGAGCTCCTCTGCTTCAGAAGACACGATATAAGACGCTCCTGCTCGTTCCAGTGCTTTTGATACGCTAAACAAATTTCCCATTCCATAGTCAATGACGCCAATCATTAGAGCATCCCCTTTGTCGACGGAATCCCTTTCACACGCGGATCAATGGTTGTTGCTTCATCTAAGGCGCGTGCCATCGCTTTAAAAATGGCTTCAATCATATGGTGGGTATTAGTTCCATAGTGAACGATCACATGCAGATTGATTCGTGCTTCAAGGGCAAATTTCCAAAGAAACTCATGAACCAGCTCCGTATCAAAGGTGCCAACCTTCTGACTCGGGAAATCCGCTCTCATTTCCAAATGAGGACGATTGCTTAAATCCACGACGACTTGAGCGAGTGTTTCATCCATTGGAACAAAACTAGAGCCGTAGCGCTTAATTCCTTTCTTATCCCCGAGCGCTTCTTTCAACATTTGCCCAAGCACAATGCCAATATCTTCTGTTGTGTGGTGATCATCGACATCTGTGTCTCCTTTTGCATCTACAGTTAAGTTAAAGTGTCCGTGCTTCGTGAATAAGTCGAGCATGTGCGTCATAAAAGGGACATCTGTCTGAATATCCGCTTTTCCTTCACCATCAATCTCTAGCGCTAACGAAATGTTCGTTTCATTTGTCTGTCTCGCTGTTTCCGCCTGTCTCATTTTGATTCCTCCCGCTTTCTCGCTTCAATCGATCTTGCATGTGCTTCAAGCCCTTCTAATCTTGCAAAAGCCGCAATGCTTTCCCTATGTGTTTCGAAGGCTTCTTTGCTATATGAAATGATGCTCGTTTTCTTTTGGAAATCCGTGACACCAAGCGGACTGGAGAATCTTGCCGTCCCGTTTGTTGGTAGCACATGGTTCGGTCCTGCGAAGTAATCCCCTACCGGCTCTGGGCTGTAACGCCCTAAAAAAATTGCTCCAGCATGCTTGATTTGACCAAGTAGTGATGCTGGATACGCCGTCAGCACTTCTAAATGCTCTGGGGCTAACTGGTTCACGATATCAACTGCACGATCCAAAGATTCTGTCACGTAAATATAACCATGGTCTTGAATAGATTGTGCTGCGATTGATTTCCTTGGCAAATTATCAAGCTGCGCTTGCACCTCTGCTTGCACTGCTTCAGCCAATCCTTTAGATGGTGTCACCAAAATACTAGATGCCAATGCATCATGCTCTGCCTGTGAAAGCAAATCAGCTGCCACCTCATGTGCAGTTGCCGTTTCATCTGCTAAAACAGCAATTTCACTTGGGCCCGCAATCATATCAATGTCTACTTGACCAAATACTTCCCGTTTGGCAAGTGCTACATAAATGTTTCCTGGACCGGTGATTTTATCAACAGGCTGGATACTGTCCGTTCCATATGCAAGAGCGGCTATCGCCTGAGCACCACCCATTTTGTACATTTCTGAAATGCCCAGCTCCTTCGCTGCTACTAGTACAGCGTCAGACAGACGACCGTCTTTTCCTGGCGGTGTCACAAGGACAATTCGCTCAACGCCGGCAACAAGTGCCGGGATCACATTCATTAAAACAGATGATGGATAGGCGGCCGTTCCGCCTGGGACATATACACCGACCGCATCGAGCGGTGTTACTTTCTGACCTAGCATTGAGCCGTCCTTTTGGTGATAAAACCAAGAGGAGGTTAGCTGACGCTCGTGGTATGTTCGAATATTCCGGATCGCCGTTTGGATGATTTGGATCATCTCCGGGTCCAAACGTTCGTAGGATTTTGTCTTTTCACCCTCCGTCACAAGTGGCTGTTCAATAGAGACACCGTCAAATTGCTTCGTGAAAGACCGTACCGCTTCGTCACCATTTTTTCTCACTTCTTCGATAATCCGCTGAACAGCCAGTCGCTGCTCTTCCGTTCCTGTATCTAGAGAACGCTTGAGTGAGAGGGTGTCTGTCTCACCTTCTTGTATGTAGGTGATGTTCATGATGTTTCCTCCCCTTCTCCTTCGATGATTCTTGCCAGACGCTGCGCCATTTCATCGATTACCGCATCCTTCATTCGATAGCTCACAGGATTGACAATAAAACGTGACGTAATGTCACAAATATGTTCCGTTTCGACAAGCCCATTTTCCTTAAGTGTTTGACCGGTGGAGACAATGTCAACAATTCGATCGGCAAGTCCGATGAGCGGTGCTAATTCAATGGAACCATTTAGCTTAATGATCTCCACCTGCTCACCTTGTTCTCTAAAATAAGAAGAAGCGACATTTGGGTACTTTGTAGCCACACGCGGTGCGACACCGCCCCAGCTGGCTCCCGGCAAGCCCGCTACAGCTAAATGACATTTGCTAATGTTTAAATCGAGCACTTCGTACACATCCCGTGCTTCTTCAAGCATGACGTCTTTGCCTGCAATGCCCACATCCGCTACACCGTGCTCTACATATGTCGTCACATCCATTGGCTTCGCTAAAATAAAGCGGAGATTTTCTTCCGGTACATCAATGATTAGTTTTCTTGAATCTTCGAATTCCTCCGGCAGCTGATATCCAGCCTGTCTTAATAGCCCTGCTGCTTCTTCAAATATCCGCCCCTTTGGCATTGCCATTGTCAACACTTTACCCATTTTGCTCTTCCTTTCTAGCGCCGATAAAATAAGTCACTTGTTCAAATGCCTTGGTCATGGCATCGATATTTTCAATACCTGCTAAGTCTTGGAGAACAATCCTTTTGCCTTTTTTCCGCTCTTTTTCTGCAAAATCAAATGCTTCAAGCCGTTGTTCTTTACTAAAAATCACAGCCTCTTGGGGCTCATTTATTTCTTTTGCGTCGAGTGCCTCAAGAAGACGGTCTAATCGAAGTCCGAAGCCTGTAGCGGGTGCGGGTGCATCAAAGTGAGCAAGCAATTGATCATACCTTCCTCCACTTCCGATCACAGACCCAACATGATCTGCAAATACTTCAAACAAAATTCCCGTATAGTAGCTCATATGACTGACCATGCTTAAATCCAAACGGATATATTCTGTACAGCCGTAATCTTCAAGTGTCTCCCACAGCGCCTTTAACTCCGCCAGCACTTCTTTGCCCTCTTGTGAGACCACAATTTCTTCAGCCTGCTGGGTCACTTCTTGACCGCCGCGCAGCTCTAAAAGCTGGAGCAGCCTTGTTTTATCGATGGAAGAGAGCGGCAATTGTTTGACATGCTGCCTGTATCCCACATAATTCTTTTCATATAAAAATCGGCGCAATACGTTTGCCCGCTCCGTATTCCCTAGTACATCTAAAAACAAGGTCTCAGCTAAAGCCACATGCCCGATCGCAATTTTGAAGGATTGAAGTCCAGCATTTTTTAATGCAAACACAACAAGCGCTATGACTTCAGCATCTGCACTAATCGAACCATCACCGATCAATTCAATACCGACCTGCTCAAATTCAGAAGGTCTTCCGCCTTCTCTTTCCTGTGCCCGAAACACGTTAGCTGCATAACCGACTCGAAGCGGATACGCCTGTTCGTGAAGCTTTGAAGCCGCCACTCTCGCAATTGGTCCCGTCATATCAGGTCTAAGCACAAGGGTTTGACCATTTTGATCAAGAAGCTTAAACAGCTGCGTATCTGTAATCGCCGATTGAACACCGACTGTATCGTAAAATTCAAGCGTTGGCGTTTCCATTAAACGATAACCCCAACCATTCATGACCTCTGTTAAAGAATGCCTGACTCTTTTCTTCGTCTCATACAATCCTGGTAATGAATCTCGCATACCATATGGTTTTTCAAACATGAACATGTTCTTCCGCACCTCCAACACATTAAAACAAAAAATTCAGAATCCTTTAGTTCGCTAATATGATAATATGCTAACAAAATAAAGTGATTAAATCAATCATTTTTATTTTCCCCTTTTTTTCCTTAATCATTTGTTCATATATTACATTAAAATGACACCTAATCCTTTTTGATCTCTTTGCTTTAGGAACATGCTATAATACTTAAAAATATTGAATAACACAGGAGATTACAGTGAAATTCATCCAGATATTAATCTTAACTTTGTTGTGCGCATGTCTTGTTTATTTCGGCTTTATTTACGTTTCACAATTCGACCAAGTCAAGAAAACAACGTCACCGCAAGAAGCCAAAGAAAAAGAAAATGATACCGCACTAGCAGCAGAAGAAACACGTTCTACGAAGAAAACAGAAACGACACATTCTAGTTTAAAAGGAAATAAAAAAGCCATGGACGTCATCCTCTTTAATCAAATGGATGCACCAAAGCTTTATAACGGATGCGAAGTCACGAGCTTAGCCATGCTTCTTCATTACAGCGGCTATGAGCATATAACGAAAAACGCATTGGCAAACGAGATGAAGCGTATCCCACTCAATTATGAGAATGGCTTAAAAGGAGACCCTCATGACGGGTTTGTAGGCGATATGGAGAATGGGCCAGGTCTTGGTGTGTACCACGAACCCATTTATCAGCTTGCGAAAAAATATGCAGGTAATCAAGCGGTGGACTTGACCGGCAAGCCAGTTAAAAAAGCCATTTACCAATCACTTGAAAAAGGTTATCCTGTCTGGGTCATTACAACTTCGACCTTTGCCAAAACAGATAACATTGAAACATGGAATACACCAAATGGAAAAATAGATATCAGCTTTAATATGCATAGCGTCGTCATCACTGGCTATGACAAAGATCATGTCTACTTAAATAATCCATACGGAGAAAAGAATCAAAAAGTCGATCGTGAACAGTTTGAGGATTCTTGGAAACAGATGGGTAGCCAGGCGATTATCATTAAAGCATAAAACCCCGCTAAATAGCGGGGTTTTTATATTCTTATTCTGCTTCAGAAACCACAGTAAAACGTTCTCCAACATGAGCAGCTTGTTCTATCTCATCGACAAGTGCAACGGCGTAGTCAGCATAACTCACATAGCTGTCACCCTTTGAATTGACGATAAGATGGTCTTTGCCTTTCACATAAGCACCTGTCCGTTTGCCTGCTGGATTAAAGAAGGCTGCTGGACTTAAAAATGTCCATTTTAATCCTTCGGTCTTTTGAAGATCTATTAAATTTTCTCCTTGGTGTGAAGCAGTAGCAAAGTATTCCTTTGGAAACTCCGGTGTGTCCATCAGTCTAGTTGTTTTGGCCTCATCTACAAATAAACTTCCAGCACCTCCCACAACGATTAAACGCGTTTCTGGTGTCTCTTTTAAGAGATGAATGAGTTTTTTCCCTGCTTCTACATGAAGGTGCTCTTGTCCCGCTGGTGCACCAAATGCGTTTACGATCACATCAAAACCTTTGACGTCTCCTGCCTCTAAGTGAAAAACATCCTTTTCTAAAACAGCTGCTGATGAATTGGTCACTTTTTGTGCATCTCGAACGATTGCCGTTACTTCGTGCCCTCTCGATTGAGCTTCTTTTAAAATGTGTTGTCCTGCTTTACCTGTTGCGCCAATGATTCCAATGTTCATGTAAATTCCTCCTACAATATAAGGTTATTTTGATCACTCAATATGTAACCACAATAGTTACAACAGAGGTAAAAAAAATTGAATAGATCATCCAATTTTTTTGATTAAAACCTGCGTTAGTTCACTTAATTTAATCTCAGCAAGCACTTGCTCCATCGCACTTTGAGCACGGCACAAAATTAATTCTAGTACAGCTTGAATATTGGCACCGATCGGACAGTCAGGGTTTGGGCTTTCATGAATTTGAAACAACTCTCCCTCATCCACAACTTCAACCGCTTTATACACATCGAGCAGTGTGATGTCATCCTCACTTCGGTTCAATTGAGAACCGCCTTTGCCAAGACTCGTTGAGATTAGGCCTGCTTTTTTGAGCTTACTCATGATACGGCGAATCACCACTGGATTTGTATTGACACTTCCTGCGATATCCTCCGATGTCTGTAAAGAACCTTTTTCAAGTGATAGCAAGGCCAGAATATGGACAGCGACAGTAAATCTGCTGCTGATTTTCATGTTTTCTCACCTCTGTTGTAATCATTATAGTTACACCATGTTAGAATGTCAACAAAAAAGTCTGCCGAGCTACTCAGCAGACGAAGATTGACGTGCTTCCATTTCCTCTTTCGTATAAATCATCCGCATTGGATTACCTCCAACAAAGGAGCCTGCCGGAACATCTTTGTTCACAAGAGTTCCTGCCGATACAATCGCACCATCACCAATTGTCACTCCAGGTAGGATCGTTGAATTTGCTCCAATTAACACTTCATTACCAATATAGACTTCCCCAAGCCTATACTCTTTAATCAAATACTCATGGGACAGAATGGTTGTGTTATAGCCAATCACACTATTTCGACCGACAGTGATTTTCTCAGGAAACATGAGATCGACCATCACCATTAAAGCAAACGCCGTATCCTCCCCGACTTTCATTCGAAGGAAGGTGCGATAAATCCAATTTTTCATTCCCATAAAAGGCGTATACCTTGCCAGTTGAATAAAGATAAAGTTTTTTACAACCTTGAGAAAGGGGACCGTTCGATAGACTTGTCTAAGCGAATTGACCCCTTTGACAGGATAACGATCTGTTTTTCTCAACTTAATCAGCTCCAACAATCGCCAAGAGATCACTCATTTTCTGCAGCATATAATCTGGGCGATGCTTTAACAGGGCTTCTTCTCCCTTAATAGACCAAGCAACACCTGCTGTTTTCGTCCCTGCCGCTTGACCAGATAAAATATCGTGATAATTATCACCAACCATGATCGCCTCATGCGGATCACTGCCGAGCTTGGATAATGCCAGTTGAACTGGTTCTGGATGCGGCTTTTCATTTTGTACATCATCAAGTGTGACAATGACCTCAAAAAATGGCTCCAACCCAGTCAGCTTTAATCCCATTAAGACCGTATCACGGATTTTTGTTGTCACAATTCCGAGCTTAAATCCCTGATCCTGAAGAATTTTCAACGTGTCTAACACCGTCTCATACTCTGTCACAAGCAGATCATGCTGTTCATGATTAAACGTTCGATACATCTGGATCATATCATCTGTCAGATTCGGATCCATTGCAGAGAATGTATCAAATAATGATGGACCAATGAAATGAAGGATATCCTCACGGCTGTACTGACCAGGGTAATAATGATCAAGCGTATGTTGAAATGAAGCAATAATTAATTCATTTGTATTGATTAATGTGCCATCTAAATCAAATAGCACTGTGTTAATAGTTGATTGGTTCATATAGCTTCCTTTCTAACAGCTGCATGTTCCCGCCTCCGCCAAATATAGCTGATGGCAGCTGTCAATAAAATAGCAGAAATAAGGCGAATAAGAAGAAGCGGCCATACTGGAATACCTAATGGAATGAAAATGAGTGTATCTTCAACCACCGCATGACACGCCACAAGGAAAATGAAAGCAAGCGTTAAATCCTTTTTGCTGACACCGTCCTCTTCCACTGCCTTCATCATGACGCCTGCCCCGTAGGCAAGACCAATGGTTAAACCAGCCACCATCGTCATAGACGTATTTTCTTTCATTCCAAGCATTCTCGTAAAAGGAGACAGCCACTTAGACAGCGTATGGAGCCACCCTAAGTCTCTCATGAATTGAATGATGATCATGAGAGGAATGACAATACAAGCCAGCTGCAGCACACCAAGAACAGCTTTCTGTAAAGCAAGAAGTACGATCATATACCAGCTAGAAGGCACATCAGCCGACTGAGCAGCTGTCAGCAAACCATATTGCGCCGGCTCCTCGCCTCCCTGCCAAACGAGATGAATGACAATTGCTGACACGACGGCAAGACTGATTCTGACTAGCAAAATGATAGACACCCGCAGCCCAACCTTCGCCGCCACTGTTGATTCGATGATCAAGTTGTGACAAAAAGAGAGCATGACCGCTAAAATGAACACTTCCTTCACAGGCAGCTCTAATGTCAAGATGGCTGCAATACCCGCATACAAGTTCAGCATATTTCCTAAAACAAGCGGAATGGCCGCTTCCCCTGAAAGACCAAACAGACCCATAAATGGACGGATGAATTGTATCATCCAATCCATCACAGGTGTATGCTGCAAGATACTAACGAGAATGGTAACCGGAAAAATGACTTTTCCAAGTGTCCAAGTTGTCGATAACCCTGCTTTCAAGCCGTTTTTCCATGTCTCCCTCATCTTTTATCCCCCTTGCTTAATTTGATGAGTTGTTCTCTTTATACGGTATAGATGCATATCCTTTGATTCTTCTAAACACAATCAACAAGATAGCTACTGCAAATATAGCAATTGAAATCATCTGTGCAATTCGAAGATGCTCAGTCAGCATTAAGCTGTCTGTTCTCATTCCTTCAATGAAGAAACGACCGATTGAATACCAGATTAAATAAGACAAGAACATTTCGCCTCGACGCAATGATGTTCTACGTAATAAGATTAATATCAAAACGCCTGCGATATTCCATAATGATTCATATAAGAACGTAGGGTGATAGTAGGTCCCGTCAATGTACATCTGATTAATAATAAACTCAGGCAGGTGCAAACTTTCTAAAAAGGCTCTTGAAACAGCCTCACCATGCGCTTCCTGATTAATAAAGTTCCCCCAGCGCCCTATGGCTTGCCCTAGTAAAATACTAGGCGCTGCGACATCGGCGATTTTCCAAAAGGACACCTTCCTCACTTTAGTAAATACAATCGCTGTCAGCACCGCCCCTATCAGTCCACCATGTATGGCAATTCCGCCATTCCAAATCTTGATGATTTCATTTGGGTGCTGCTGATAATAATCCCATTCAAAGGATACATAATAAATTCGTGCACAAATAATGGCGATAGGTATGGCAAATAAGATGAGATCAATAAACATATCTTTATTGATGCCTCTTTTTTCACACTCCCTTAATGCGAGCCAGAGTCCAAGCAGCGCTCCGACCCCAATAATCACACCATACCAATGAACCGAAATAGGTCCGAGCTGAAAAGCAATCGGATCAATTGGTTGAATTGCTTCATTCATATAGACAGCTCCTATTCATCCTGGCCATTGTCTTCAATGACATCGGCAAGTTTACTTGTAAATTGTTCCGCTGCATTATGTCCCATTCGTTTCAATCTGAAGTTCATAGCAGCTACCTCGATGATGACCGCTAAATTTCGTCCCGGACGTACAGGGATGGTCAGCTTGGGTACATCTGTATCGATGATCCGCATTTTTTCTTCCTCAAGTCCTAAACGGTCATACTGTTTGCCTTGTTCCCAAAGCTCAAGGTTCATAACAATCGTAATTCTCTTATAGCTTCTGACAGCGCCCGCTCCAAATAAGGTCATCACATTAATAATGCCTAGTCCACGGATTTCTAGAAGGTGCTCAATCAGCTCTGGTGCGCTTCCAACTAACGTATCCTGATCCTCTTGCCTAATTTCCACGCAATCGTCTGCAACCAGCCTGTGTCCTCTCTTCACTAATTCTAAAGCCGTTTCACTTTTACCTACGCCACTTTTTCCAATTAACAGCACACCTACACCATATACATCCACGAGTACGCCATGAATCGCAGTCGTTGGTGCAAGTTTGCTTTCTAAGAAGTTCGTTAATCGACTCGAAAGTCTTGTCGTCTTTAAGCTTGAGCGTAAAACCGGCACTCCATTTTCATTTGAAGCTTCGATCAATTCCTTTGGTACTTCACGATCTCGTGACAAAATGATGGCAGGGGTAATATCTGTACAAAGAGACATCATTCTCTGCTTTCGTTCGCGTTCTGGGAGCTGTTCAAAAAAAGAAAGCTCTGTCTTCCCTAAAAGTTGAACTCTTTCTTTTGGGTAATATGTAAAATATCCAGCCATTTCAATACCTGGTCTGGAAAGATCACTGATTGTAATGGGACGATTAATCCCTTCCTCCCCACTTACCAGTTCAAGATGAAATTGTTCCATTATGTCCTTCGTACGAACTTTCGGCACGCTTCTTCCTCCTTTTATCGCAGGCGTTTCAGAAATACAGCTCTATTTTATCACTTTCAATGATGAACCCAAAATAGTATTTTATCCTGATCCTGTTTCACCACATTTACTGGTATAGACAACTATACTTAAAAAAGGTAAACTGAATCTAACGACGAGAATAAGGGGGCACAATCATGAGCAGTTCTTTATTGCTCTCCAATATTCATATTGTGACAAAGACAGAAATCATTGAAAACGGTTTTGTCGGTTTACGCGATGGCAAGATCGACTATATTTCAACATCACCGCCGACAGGAAATTATGAAAAAGTATATATTTCCCGGGAAAACTTTTATTTACTCCCCGGAATGATTGATATTCACATCCATGGGGGATATGGTGCAGATATGATGGATGCGACACCAGAAGCCATGAATACACTTGCTGATCACTTACCCGCAGAAGGAACGACAAGCTTTTTAGCAACAACCATTACACAAAATCACCAAGAGATTGAGCAAGCACTTAAAAATGTCGCACAGTGGAGACCCTATAATGAAAAACAGGCTGGAAGTCAGGCACAATGTTTAGGCATTCATCTAGAAGGTCCTTTTATTTCTAAAGATAAAGCTGGTGCGCAGCCAGCTCAATGGATTACACAAGCTAACCTTCCTCTTTTTGAGAAATGGCTGAGTGCATCTGATCAGCTGATTCGAATTGTCACTTTTGCACCTGAGGAAGATACTGATTTTGCATTCCTTTCCCTGCTAAAAGAAAAAAATATCATTCCTTCTATTGGACATACAAATGCTCCTCATGACATGATTGAACTAGCAGCAAAGCACGGTGCGCGTCATGTCACGCATCTTTATAATGCGATGAGTTCATTTCAGCATCGTGAGCCAAATGTTGCAGGGGCTGCGCTTACAAACGAAAAGCTTTTGACTGAGCTGATTACAGATGGCATTCATTCACATCCTCTTTCCGTAAAGCTTGCGTATTTGGCTAAGGGAAGTGAACGTTTGATCATGATTACAGACTCAATGCGTGCAAAAGGACTTGGAGAGGGAACCTACGAATTTGGCGGACAGACTGTGACAGTCAGCGGTGAAAAAGCATTGCTGGCAGATGGAACACTTGCAGGATCGATTTTACAAATGAAAGATGGGGTCAAACGTATGAGACAGATCACACAATGTCGATGGACAGAAATTGCTCAAATGACCTCAACAAATGCAGCCACTCAGCTCGGGATCGATCATCAGCTCGGTTCGATCGAAGTTGGAAAACTGGCAGACTTGGTCATTTGGGATGAAGCTGGCGAACTCATGATGACGATCTGCCATGGACAAATCGTTTATGAAAAAAAGGAGGCCACACACTGATGAACATCATCGAATTTGCAGATAAAGATCAATTAGGGAAAGCAGCAGCTGCTTTCATTGCACGTACCATTGAATCAAAAACAGATGCGGTTCTCGGTCTGGCAACTGGCGGTACACCAATTGACACTTATAAAGAGTTAATTCAGTTGCATCAAACAGAACAATTGTCTTTCAAACAAGCAAGAACAGTGAATCTGGATGAGTACGTGGGAATTGATCCAAATCATGAAAATAGTTATATGACTTACATGAAGCGTCATTTATTCGACCATATTGATCTCCCATCAGATCAATATTTCCTCCCCAATGGTGCTGCTGCTCACTTGGAAGAAGAGTGCTTAAGGTATGATCAGCTCATTGAAGATTTAGGGGGTATTGATCTTCAGCTACTTGGTATCGGACAAAATGGACATATCGGGTTTAATGAACCTGGTACTCCTTTTGACTCAAAGACGCATGTCGTCCAATTAGATGAACACACTCGCCAAGCCAATGCAAGGTACTTTTCTTCTATAGATGAGGTACCTACACATGCCATTACAATGGGAATTGCAAGCATTCTTTCAAGTAAAAAAATTCTCCTTCTCGCATCAGGAAAATCAAAAGCGGACGTGATACAATATTTAGAACAAACAGAGATTCACCCAGACTTCCCTGCATCTGCTCTGAAACTTCATGAAGATGTGACGATTTTTATTGATCGAGAAGCTGGTTCACTACGCTAAACACGAGAGGATTTTCACATGTTTATTGATAAGCAGTCACCTATCCCCATGTACCATCAGATTATGGAGAACTTGAAAAAGCAGATTGAGGATGGAACGTTAGCACCTGATACACTCATTCCTTCTGAAAGAGAATATGCCGAACGCTTTGGTATTAGCCGAATGACTGTCAGACAAGCCTTATCGAACCTTGTGAACGAAGGATATTTATACCGGCAAAAAGGAAAAGGAACATTTGTTAGCCGAAAGAAATTTGAACAACCGCTTCAGGGCTTAACAAGCTTTACAGAAGATATGCGTCAACGTGGGCTCAAAGCTTCAAGTCAGTTGATTGATTTCAAAAAAGTCGCATGCCCAGAGCACTTGCTGCAATCATTACAGCTGTCGAACAGTGAAAATGTCTATGAATTAAAACGAATCCGCCTTGCAAACGATGAACCAATGGCTATTGAAACGAGTTATATTCCTGAAAAATTTGCTGGCGAGCTCACAAAGGAACATTTAACTGGATCTTTATATGAATATATAGAAGCGAACACAGGTCTAACCATCGCCCATGCCAAGCAGGAGCTTGAAGCCAATGTTGCTTCAAAGGAAGAAGCTAACGCGCTGTCTATTTCATTAGGGGACCCTGTTCTCTCCATTGCAAGAACAACTTATTTTCAAAATGACCTTCCATTCGAGTATGTCATATCCGTTTATAGAGGGGATCGATACAAGCTCACTCACACAATGGAAAGATAAAACTGTGCTCCTGAAAGCACAGTTTTTTATTTCCTAAGAAATGTTGATTGATCATCATTTTTTGTATGAATTTTCCATATAGGCGAGATCGCTTTCCCTTCGAAACGGTCTTTTGCTACAGTGTACCAATAATATTCTTGATTTGGCTTTAACCCTTTCCATTCAAAGCTTGCTTTTTTACCACTTTTCACACCTTTGACCTCTCCAAGAAGAACGTTTGTGTAGACATTCAATTCAAAATAATTGGTTTTAACGGATTTCATTTTAGGTGTTAAATCGACATCAATTGAAAATTCATCTTGATCTCCATACGTTTTTGGATCATAAAAATGTTCTTGATTCAAGTAGGGTGAGTATGTGGTGAAATGAAGCTGATTTTTTTCTTGATCCGCAGTGATCAGCCGCATAAAACCTTGACCGCCTTCAGGACCTGACTGGTAATCTGCAAGGATTTGATATACTTTTCTGTCCACTTTTCCATCATGATCATCGTCAATCTCATCTACTTTTCGACTGGCTCCGTGGTAGTGGCCGCTAAATACTGCGACAATATTCGGGTGACGCTTTACCACTTGATGGAAGATCAAATCTCCAATTGGGCTTCGATTGCCGCTCACTAACAAATACTCATGGAAATTTAAAATGACAATTCGATCTGGATGTTCAGAAATGACTCGATTTAACCAGTCAATCTCATTTTGCTTGATCCCCCAGCCCATATACACCATCATATAATCATTGCCACCAGCAGAGATAAGATCATAATGACCTCGATTGTTTTGATAGGATTCACCGTAATACGGCTTGTCTTCAAAGCGTTTCGCTCCAAAATACCTCCCATATTCCCTATAATGGCCGTCTTTGTGCCTGACATCATGATTACCAGCTAATACACCGTAAGGAATATGATGCTTATCTAACACACGCATAAATGTATCGGCACGATTCCACTGCTTATCCTTTGAATCATCCACAATATCACCTGTATGGAACACATATTGAATATTTAATGGGTCCCTTTGATCTCTGATCCACTCGACCATTTTTTTGAAGATATGAGGATAACTTCTGGCATAATATTGAGTATCAGACATCCACACCATCTTATAAGGCTTTAACGTCTTACTGATCTCATCTTGTACAAGCAAATCAAACGTTTGATTTTTCATATACTGTCTGACTGACAGCAGCCCTTTCAGGTAAAATTCCTTTTCATCCTTGGCAAAGTGATGAGTGATTTTATCCCACTTTTCTTGCTGATGATTCCAAGCGTACATCGTTACCTTTCTCCCTGATAATGAGCTTCCTTTCCATACAGCCTCGACAACATCCTTTTCACGTACATCGTGATGAACCTTGATTTGAAAGCGATGATAAGGAAAATGCTGTAGATCTTTCGTTTCCACTGATTTACCATCAGCAAATGCAATGCGATTTCTTTCTCGATTAGAAAAAATCATTTCACCTGTTTCATTTAAATGTTTTGGCGGCTCTGTTTCCGCTGCATATTTGAAAATCTTCATGGACGGATGCAGCGATGTATATTGATAGGCACGGTAAAAGGAGTAATCTAACTGATCATTAGTAGGATCATTGGTTAGCACTGTTTGCTTAGATGATTCCTTTTTTGTCCTATCTGACACTCTCTCTGGCGTTTCAGGGTGTTCATGTACCGTCTTAAAAACCTTTCTCAAAGTTGATTTGTTTCCAGCGGCATCTTTTGCTTTTATCTTCAATGTGTGCTCCCCAGGTTCTAATTCGCTAGAGGACGTTTGATAAGGCAAAGAGATCGGTTTTCCATCTAAATATGCCTTCATCTCCGCTATATCACTCCAACGATCCGTCACCTTTGCCTTTAACGTAAAGACGCCTTTATATTGGTCATTTGCTTGTATATTACTCTTGATTTTCGGACCCGTGTTATCGACTTTCACACGTACAGATTGAGATTCGTCTGCGGTTTTAGCCTGAACAACATGTACTCCTTCTTTCAGCCTTCTTGTATCCCACTGAATATAGCTTGAAGCATATGCTTGCTTCGGGATTTGAAACTGAAATGCTCTTACCTTCTTAGCGCTGCCACCGTCACCCATTTTCCATTCCTCATGCTGGCTCGCATTTAGAGGCAGAATTTGAGTTCCATTCGATAAAATCATCTGGACATTTTTCAATTCAAAATCATCGTGATTTTCTCCAGGAAATCGGTCAAACGGCGATGACTTCGTCCCAGCATGGAATGATATCGTTTGTGGACCTGCCTTTTCTAAGTGTTTTTCTGGTATTGGTATCGTATAGGTGCGATACACTTTTGTCGAATCATCAAAAATGGAAAGTAAGTGCTTACCTATAGACACACCATTCTTAAAATATAAATTTGTCCCTTTGACATCAAATGCAAGATATGGATCTGCTTCAAGTGCAGGGAATACTTGTCGAATCGGTTTCCCATCTATCATTAATTGTATGCTTTTTTTCTGATCTGCTGTTGCTTTTAAGTGAAATACGCCAGAAACCGTAACTCCTTCTTCTACATTCAATCGAAGGCCGTGAGCTTTGCTTACTTGTTCCACATCAATTGTTTTTTTCATTGTCATTGCTTGATTTTCGCCGTCAGACGCTTCAATCTGATATTCCAATCGATCTTTACCGATGAGCTCAGGTGAATAAATAATATAGTGAAACAGCCGATCATTATGATCCTTTTGAAGCAACACCTCTTTAAAATCTTCATGACGATTGGTTCGATATCGCAATTTGACCGTTTTGACGGACTGATCATCCTGCACATCTGCTCTCATTTCAATGCCTTCAGTTGGTTTTATCGGTTGATTGTCTGTCATGTCTTCGATCACAGGTTTATGAACATCTTGTGATATTTCTTTTTTTTCAGTTGGAATTTGTGCTTTTAATACTTTTCCGGGTGTCGGCTCTTCCTCCACTTTCGAGATCAGCTTCATTTGTGTCGTACCATCCATTGGATACTTGAACAGTAACGATCTGTGCTCGCTAAACAATGAAGGCTTTAAACGATAGGATGCCGACGATACCTCTTCTCCTATATTTGTTGTGATAGAAACAAGGCGGGATTTAGAATTGGACAATCCTTTGCTCTCGATTACAGATAGATGCTCGCCCTCTTTTAAATGACTTTTGTACATCGCATTAAAGTCCGCTACCGTTAAATGCTCCTGCCCTTTTTTTCTAAGCCAAAATACATACGGTTTTCCAGGAGAAATGGTGATAGGACTTGTGTGGAATGAATATATATCATCCATCTCCACGCCTTGCGCTGGATTGCGATAGCGAAGCTGGTAATGTCGAAGTGAAATGGGTGCATGTGTTGTGTTATACACCTCGATGAATTCAAAAGCATCCTTGCCTTTTCGGTTTTTTGAATTCACGACGATTTCTGTCATCAATAGCTCAGGAATCTGTGAGAGATCCTCTTCAAATCCATTTAAGTGAACTGCTTGTTCGGTTGTTTTGATGACAGACTTCTGCGTCAAGAATTCTGTATAGTAATGAACTGTTGGATTCCACAATTGATCTGTCGGGATTTTCGCTGTGAATTCTGGTTTCATCCCCGGCAATCGTTCCATTGGGATCAATCGATATCCTAGTTCATCACTCTGTTTATAGTACAAGTTTGCAGACAAAATTTGCTCTGACTGACTAATAGATGCCCGAAATTGAAGATCACGTTTTTTTCCTTGAACCGGACGGACATCTACTTGAAATTGATCAAAGATAAAAGGTGAAAAGGGCTTATTTCGTATGTTCACTTGTGTTTGTGTCAAAGATCCTGCTGAAGCAGGCTGACTGAAACAAAAAAGAATGCTCAAAAAAAGCAAAAGAATGATTTGTCTGCTCACATTCACCATCGTGCACCGCCTCCCTTCGGATATTGTGTCTCCTGAAGACGGTTTTTATGACAGATGGAACGGGGAAACGATATAAATTCACACAAAAAAACCGTTAGCTTTTTTTCGCTAACGGTTCCACGATTCCTTTCTGTATGAGCAGATGGAAAATGGATAAAATGACAGCCATCCAAATGGCCGTTCCAAACCCATCAATGTTAAAACTATCTCCCATAAAGCTTGAGGTCATCATCAGTGTGATGGCATTAATGACAAAGAGGAACAATCCTAGTGAAAGTACTGTCACTGGCAGCGTTAAAATGATCAAAAACGGCTTCACTAAAATATTGAGCAAGGACAAAATAATACTTGCTACAATCGCTGCGCCAAAGCCTTCAATATACACACTACCAAGGCCTGGCAGAATGCCTGAATCAAAATATCCAGCAATGACGATTAAAAGTAATGCATTGACGAAAATACTAACGATCCATCTAAGCATTTAGTTAGTGCCTTCTTCCGGAACAACAAAATACCAGATGAAGTAGATCAAGAATATCGGCATAAATGCTGTCATAAATCCGATGATCACCGTTAAAATACGAAGCAGGGATGCATCGACACTTAAGTATTCAGCAAGTCCACCGACAACACCCGCTATTTTTTTATCTGTCGCTGAACGATAAAGCTTCTTCATGTAGAATCACTCCTTGTCTGATTGGTGCTTTACTTGGATTGAGCCTGTTTTTGTTTCTGCAAAAATGGATATATTGTGCTCCGCCTGTTGATTGGCTTTGATCATTTTCTCTTTTTGCAGCGTTTCATTTTTCTCTTTAATCATATTTGCATCAAGCAGTTCATGAGAGATCGATCCGAGATTGCTTTTCAGCTCCGCAGTCACTGCACAAGCACGCGGAATCTGAACGTCCACACTGCCTGTTGTCGTTTTTGCATAGATCGAACGGCATTTCTCATCTGACAGCTGAACAGCAATGTTCCCATTGAAGCTCTGTGCATCAATTGATTCACTTTTCCCGCGCAGGTCAATGAGCCCATTAATGGTTTCTACTTCAATCATACCACACTCGTGATCAGCCAGTTTGATTTGTCCATTTGCTGTTTCAATCCCGACTTTTTTTGCTTGTAAAGAGGCAAAAGAGACGACGCCATTTGTTGTTTTTGCAGCCAGTTCTTTTGTCTTTAGCTTTTCCCCGCGAATCGGTCCATTAAACAGTTTGACTTTGATCTTATCGTATTGGATACGTGGTACATACAGGGTGACATTGACCTTCATGGTCTTCTTTTCAGTTCGGATAAAAAATTTGTCCCCTTCAAGCCCGCAATCCAGATGTTGAAGAAATTGCTGTCTGGCCTGCTCTCCATCCTCTGCACGGTAAATTTTCGCATGACACTCTGCCCGAACATCCCCATCATCCCAAGGCATCAAATTGAGACTGCCGTTTGCCAATTGAATATCTAAATGAGATAGTGCCGCGTCTTTGAATTGAAAAATGTGTTCAACGTCGACGGACTGTCCAAAGTTCAAATCAAGATCGACATCTTTGACCTTTTTCACCGCCGAATCTAACCATCCAAACAGCTTTGCACCGAGGTTTTCAGTACCAGTTCCTTTATTCTCTGTGCCAGCTTTTTCTTCATGAAAGGTATGATCAGCCGTTGATTTTTCTAGTGAAATGGACTGATTTTCTTCTAATTTTTCAAGTAGCGTAATTGCTTCTTTTGCAGATAATGTCCCGTCTTCTACTAATTTTAAAATGCGTTCTTTTTCATTCATACAAAGCCCTCCTACGATTTGATGGATTGAAGCACTTTAATACCTTGAATGATATTCCAAATGACAGAGATCAAAAAGCCAATGGCGACTAAAAAGGACAAGATAAGTACGGTGAACACTGGAACGAGTGAGTCGCTTGCCTGTGTCGTCAATAAAAAGGGGATAGCTCCAAAAACCAGCAGCACACACGCTGCGACTGGCAAAACATGTGACCACAATGCACGCAGCGAATGCCGTTTCGTTTCCTTTTGATCCACTACAAAATATGCCACGATCGGCACAATAAACGGCATGAAAAATACACTAAAATAACAAATAGATGCAATGATCGACTGATCTCTGTTCATATATATTCGCTCCTTCATGATGAAAATTCCTTTCTAACTCATACGTTTATGGCGTATAAAAAGTTTCAAACTCATTCGATTTACATATGACCTTAGACACAAATTATTTCTTTTTGCACCTAAGTGTAGATTCTTCATGGATTACCCTTTAAAATATGTTGAAAAGATGGTGATTATCATTATAGGGGGTAATTATTTTGACAGATCATCATAATGCTAACCACACGGCACAAACGCTTTTAGACCTTATACAGAAACAGAAAAGCATGAACAGCGATATGATCAAGGAGCTAGAGGCCATTCATCCGTCTCATCCGAAGTATGGTGATATCCGTTATTTAAAAGTACTGCTCGATAGTAGCAGCACTCATATTTTAAAGGATTTAACGCACCTCAGTAACTTAATGCCAAAGGAAGATGTGCAATAAAAGGAAAACCCCTCTTTCCGAGGGGTTTTTCTTTATGAGGATGTCACACTTTCTGTTTCTTTGACTAACTGTTTCATTCGCTCACGATCACGCTCTAAAATCGGTTTTAAGTATCGACCGGTGTAAGAAGCTTCTTCTTTAGCAATGTGTTCAGGTGTGCCTGAAGCAATAATCGTTCCTCCACCAGCACCGCCTTCTGGTCCTAGATCAACAAGGTAATCGGCAGCCTTAATAATATCAAGATTGTGCTCAATGACCAATACCGTATCCCCATTTTCGACCAAGCGCTGGAGCACTTTTAACAACCTAGCAATATCATCCACATGAAGACCGGTTGTCGGTTCGTCTAAAATATACAAAGATCTTCCGTTTGAACGGCGGTGAAGCTCAGATGCCAATTTCACACGCTGCGCCTCTCCACCAGACAATGTCGTGGCAGGCTGCCCAAGTGTAATGTATCCTAATCCAACATCAAAGATCGTTTGCAGCTTCCGCTTAATTTTCGGGATATTCTCGAAAAATTGAAGTGCGTCCTCTACCGTCATTTCAAGCACATCGGAAATATTTTTCCCTTTATACGTGACCTCTAACGTCTCACGGTTATAACGTTTCCCGTGACACACTTCACAAGGCACGTATACATCAGGTAAAAAGTGCATTTCAATTTTAATAATGCCATCTCCACGACATGCTTCGCAGCGTCCACCTTTCACGTTAAAGCTGAATCGCCCTTTTTTATAGCCTCGTACCTTCGCTTCATTGGTTTGCGCAAACACATCCCGCACATCATCAAATACACCTGTATACGTAGCAGGGTTGGATCTTGGTGTACGGCCAATTGGAGATTGATCAATATCAATGACTTTGTCTAAGTGATCCATTCCTTTGATTTCTTTGTGCTGTCCTGGCTTCGCTTTTGCTCTGTGCAGTTTTTGGGCAAGGGATTTCAATAAAATTTCATTCACAAGTGTACTTTTCCCTGATCCTGACACACCCGTCACAGCGGTAAAGACACCTAAAGGAAATTTCGCATTCACGTTTTTAAGGTTGTTTTCTTTTGCCCCTTTAATTTCAATGAAGCGGCCGTCAGGCTTTCGTCTCTCAATCGGAAGCGGGATGAATTTCTCACCAGATAAATATTGTCCAGTCAACGATTTTGGGTCTTTCATGACTTCTTCTGGCGTTCCAGCTGAAATCACTTCTCCTCCATGAACCCCTGCACCTGGTCCAATATCAATGAGATAATCAGCGGCAAGCATCGTATCTTCATCATGTTCTACGACAATCAGTGTGTTTCCAATATCACGCATGTTTTTCAATGTCCCAATCAACCGGTCATTATCCCGTTGGTGCAGACCAATCGATGGTTCATCTAAAATATAAAGAACGCCTGTCAGTCTTGATCCGATTTGTGTCGCCAAACGAATCCGCTGCGCCTCCCCGCCTGATAATGTGCCAGCAGACCGGCTTAATGTCAGATAATCTAATCCGACATTATTTAAGAAGGATAAGCGCTCTTTGATTTCACGTAAAATGAGCTGGGCAATCTGCAAATCTTTCTCAGACAACTCAATTTTCTCATAGAAATCAAGGGCATCAGATACAGACAAATCGGTCATTTCTCCGATATGTTTGCCATTGATGAGAACCGCAAGCGTTTCTTTTTTCAGGCGATATCCTTTACAGGTCGGGCATGGCTGATTGGCCATATATTTTTCCATTTGCTCCCGAATATAATCGGAGCTCGTTTCCTTGTAGCGCCGTTCAATGTTACGAAGCACACCTTCAAACTCGATTTCATTTTCACGGACCTGGCCAAAATCATTTTCATATTTAAAATAAATCAGCTCAGAGCCGCTGCCATATAAAATTTTATCAAATAAATGCGTCGGAATATCTTCTACTGGAATATCCATGTCAATTCCATAGTGTGTACATACCGCCTCAAGAAGCTGCGGGTAATATTGTGAGCTTTGAGGCTCCCATGGGGCAATGGCATGCTGACGTAAAGTCAAATCCTTATTCGGAATCACAAGCTCTGGATCTACTTCAAGTTTAGAACCAAGCCCATCACAGCTTGGGCAGGCACCGAAAGGGCTATTAAACGAGAACATTCTTGGCTCAAGTTCCCCAATAGAGAATCCACAGTGCGGACAAGCATGATGCTCACTAAATAACAGCTCCTCTTGTCCAATCACATCAATCATCACACGACCTTCACCAAGTCGGAGTGCCGTTTCAAGAGAATCAGACAACCGTGCAGCCACGCCTTCTTTCACGACAATTCGATCAATCACCACTTCAATGGAATGCTTTTTATTCTTTTCAAGCTCGATCTCTTCTGACAGGTCCTCCATCTCGCCATCAACTCTGACTCGAACGTAGCCCTGCTTCCGAATTTGATCAAGTACTTTCACGTGAGTTCCCTTACGTCCAGATACAACCGGAGCAAGCACTTGTAGTTTCGTTCGTTCTGGATACTCTAAAATGCGGTCTGTCATTTGCTCAATCGTCTGTGATGTAATTTCGATCCCATGAATAGGACAAATCGGTTTTCCGACTCGAGCATATAATAGACGCAAGTAATCATAAATTTCTGTAACAGTCCCAACGGTTGATCGAGGGTTCCTGCTTGTCGTTTTCTGGTCAATACTAATCGCTGGAGAAAGCCCTTCAATCGCATCTACATCTGGTTTGTCCATTTGACCGAGAAATTGACGTGCATAGGCTGACAGTGATTCAACATACCTACGCTGACCTTCTGCATAAATGGTATCGAAGGCAAGCGACGATTTTCCCGAACCAGATAAACCCGTAATAACCACTAGCTGATCGCGCGGGATATTGACATCAATATTTTTAAGGTTGTGGGCTCTTGCCCCTTTCACCTCTATTCGTTCCATAGCCATCAGGCATTCATCCTTCCGCTTTTAGCTCTAGCAATAGATCTCTTAATTCTGCTGCTTTTTCAAAATCAAGCGCTTTTGCTGCATCTTTCATTTCCATCTCGACGTTTTCGAACACTTTTTCTCGTTCTTTTTTGCTCATTTTTGACAACTTTGGTGCTGCTTTTGTTTCGTATTCTTCTGAATCCTCATGTACTTTTGTTGCCTTGATCACATCTCGAATCTTCTTATGGATCGTTTGCGGAGTGATACCAAATTTCTCATTATACGCTTCTTGCTGCTCACGTCTCCGCTTGGTTTCTTGTATGGCAATGTCCATTGATTTCGTCATATTGTCTGCATACATAATAACCCGGCCTTCTGCATTCCTTGCAGCACGGCCAATCGTCTGGATGAGGGATCTTTCTGAACGTAAAAAGCCTTCTTTATCCGCATCTAAAATCGCCACGAGCGACACCTCTGGAATATCCAAGCCTTCTCGAAGAAGGTTGATCCCTACAAGCACATCATATTTTCCGAGACGTAAATCACGAATAATCTCAATCCGCTCGAGTGTCTTAATTTCTGAGTGCAGATAATTGACCTTGATTCCGATTTCTTTCAGATAATCTGTCAGATCCTCAGACATTTTCTTCGTTAAAGTCGTCACAAGCACACGCTCATTTTTCTCAACCCTTGCATGAATTTCCCCAATTAAGTCATCGATTTGTCCTTCAATCGGACGAACTTCAATGATTGGATCAAGCAAACCGGTTGGACGAATAATTTGTTCCACGACCTCTGGCGTTTTATCAAGCTCGAATGGGCCCGGTGTTGCGGATACATGCACAATATGGTTAATGTGCTTTTCAAACTCATCAAATGTGAGTGGTCTATTATCAAGTGCTGACGGCAGACGGAATCCGTGATCAACAAGCACTTGTTTTCTTGCCTGGTCCCCATTGTACATGGCGCGAATTTGCGGGATGGTCACGTGTGACTCATCGACAACAATCATAAAATCATCCGGAAAATAATCAAGCAATGTGTAAGGTGTAGAACCAGGCGGACGTAAGGTGAGATGTCTTGAGTAGTTCTCAATCCCTGAACAAAAGCCCATCTCTCTCATCATCTCTAGGTCATACCTTGTCCGCTGCTCAAGACGCTGTGCTTCAAGCAATTTTCCGTTTTCACGAAGCTTTTCCAACTGTTCCTCAAGCTCTTTTTCAATATTAATAATCGCTTTTTCCATCTTTTCTTCTCTTGTGACGAAGTGAGATGCTGGGAAAATAGCAACGTGGTCACGATCACCGAGAATTTCTCCAGTGAGAGCATCTACTTCACGAATACGTTCAATTTCATCACCGAAAAACTCCACTCTGATACAATGCTCATCTCGTGAAGCAGGAAAAATTTCAACGACGTCTCCTCGAACTCTGAAGGTTCCGCGCTGAAAATCTATATCATTACGAGAATACTGAATATCCACAAGCTTACGCAGCAGCTGATTGCGTTCAATTTCCATTTCAGTTCGTAAAGACAGCACAAGCTCTCTGTATTCTTCAGGAGAACCTAAGCCATAAATACAGGACACACTGGCAATGATGATGACATCTCTCCGCTCAAATAATGAGGATGTGGCGGAGTGCCTTAGCTTATCGATCTCATCATTAATGCTGGCATCCTTTTCAATAAATGTATCAGTTTGAGGAACATACGCCTCAGGCTGGTAATAATCATAATAACTCACAAAATATTCAACAGCATTATTTGGAAAAAATTCCTTGAACTCGCTGTATAATTGTCCGGCAAGTGTCTTGTTATGCGCAATGACAAGGGTTGGTTTGTTCACTTCTTTGATCAGGTTGGATACAGTAAAGGTCTTTCCCGTACCTGTAGCACCTAACAGCGTTTGATGCTGTTTCCCCTGATGGATGCCCTCCACAAGCTTTTCAATGGCTTTTGGCTGATCTCCTTGGGGCTGATAGTTAGAAACTAATTCAAAGCGGTCACTCACATCAAAGCCTCCGTTTCGTTACGAAATCTATCTAATGAATATATTATCATAAAAGAACACAAAAATACGAACTAAAGTTCGTGTCTGACTTGATTTTTATTTCCAATACAACCATACCCTCTCTGCCGTGGCTCATAACCCTCTAAAGAAACCTTCCTTTCAGTATGGAACATTTTGGAGCGAGATATTCGATCAGCAGAAAAACCACAAAAAAGAAAGCTGCACTCACTAGAATCGTAAGCACAGCTCCTGCAATCAAAAACATTTTCTTTTCATCAAGAGGGATCACATCAATGATGTTTTTCAGCCTTCTCTCTTTTTTCGACTTCTTTCTTGGCCATAAACAATGCCCCGGCCACTAAAGAAATAATATCTAATCCTACGATAAAGTAGGTTTCTGTATAGCCTTTCATATACGAAGCAAATAAAAGCGCTGCTGTTAATGCAATGCCAACGTAATGATTATAAGTAACCTTTGAAAATAAAATAACGAGCAAGAAAGGAAAAACAAGTGCAAATATGGCTTTTGTAATCACAAAAACCCTCCCTCTACATGGTCTACTCCCTTGATTATAGTAAAGATTGGCATAATGAACAATTCACAGTTTTCGATTTCTCCTTTTTTCTTCATGTTCGGAGACTTTTGTTTTAGAAATAGAAGAAAATTAGTGAGATTGTCCCCTTTATAAAGATAGGTCTTTCCGACTTTGACAATAACATCCAATCAATCCTATGATTAAAATGATAGTGCGCACTATCATTTTGAAAAATAGAGAAACATACAAACCATTGGCTATTTGGATAAGGGGGCATTCCCATGTATTCAGTATTATTTCATGCGGCTGAAGAATCCGCATCACTCGCAGGGGCAAAAGGCGTGAATTTAATTAAATTAAACAATCACGGACTGCCAGTTCCAGATGGATTTATTATTAAAACGAACAGCTTTGCAAGCTTTCTTTCATATCACAGTTTCCATCCAACTGATCAAAACCTTGCCCGAAAAATCACAGAAGCTTCGTTTCCTTCACAAATGGAGACAGAATTACTCTCATCCTTTCAATCATTGTTGAAAACATATCCATCCGTTGCAGTGCGATCCTCTTCTGTTGCGGAAGATCTCGAAGGCGCCTCCTTTGCAGGTCAATACGAGACCTATTTAAATATCAAAACAAATGAAGAGTTCTTGCAAGCCGTCAAAGAATGTTGGTCGTCTTACTTCGCAGCAAGAGTCGCAGAATATAAGGAAGAAATGATTGAGAACGAGGAAGAGATGCCGCTCATGGCTGTTGTTGTACAAGGATTGATCCATTCTGACATCTCTGGTGTCATCTTTAGTGAGAATCCTGTATCAGGAAAAACAAACGAAGTCATGATGACTGCAAGCTATGGACTAGGAGAAGCCATCGTCTCCGGCCTTGTGACGCCAGATACATTTATTGTAAACAAAGAAACGTACTCTATTGAAAAATCACTAGGAACAAAAGAAGTGCAAATTGTCCCCTGTCAAGAGGGCGTCATTGAACAACCCGTAGGTGAGGAGATGGCTGGCCAATTTTGTCTTCGAGATGATCAATTGATCCAAATCACGAAAATGACAAAACAAGTAGAAGAACTTTATGGACATGGAGTAGATATCGAATTCGGCATGTCAGATGGTACTTTTTATTTACTTCAAGCAAGACCGATTACTGCTTCTTTTTCCAATACAGCAAATGGCTCCTCAGGTGCAGCCTTTCAAATGAAACCTGAAGAGCTGCAAGACTTCTGGATCTCAATGGACGATCATATGCCTGGACCCACAAGTCCTCTTTTTTCAAGTTTGATCATACCTGCTTTAAAAAACGGGATGAAGAAAAACGGAGAGAAGTATCAAGTACCAGACCTTAATATTAAAGATATCAAGCTTTATAGAGGACATCTGTATTCTTCACCGTCTATGCCAGAAGCGTCAGCGGAACCAGTTTTTGACGAGAGCCTATTCGAACTGTTTCCTCGTTTAAGCGAAAGAATGTATCGCATTTTAGAGCAAAACTTGTTCCCATTATACGAAAAACTTGATCGGCAAATCACTCAACCGCTAACAATTGATGAAGCCATTAATGGTTTTCAAGAATTAAAGGAGATTTATCTAAGAGCGTATGACGACCATTTTGACATTGTCATACCTCAAGTCATTCTATCAGCGATCATTGAAGACATGCTTGTCTCATATACTGGCGATCAAACACAAGTCGTCCTGTTGCATGAAATGATGATAGGTGTGATGAACAAGTCTCTTGAAACAGATCAAAAGCTATTTCACTTGGCAAAAGACGTCCTTCAAGATTCGGAACTTCTTCAAGCATTTACAGATCATTCAGCGAATGCTGAACTATTATATGCACTCAATCATACAGAAAAAGGGAAAAACTTCATTTCCAAAGTAGAAGATTTTCTCCAAGTCTATGGTTGGCGGTCTGTTAAAAGCCATGATTTCACAGAGGAAACATGGGTGGAAAATCCTGAATTTGTCTTGGACATCATTAGAAACAACATTCGGCACCAATCTGATTTTGATGAAGAATTTGCACAAGCCGTGATCAAAAGGCAAGAAACGTATGAACAGTTTATCAGTCAAGTGACAGATGAAGCGTTTAAAACAAAATTTGAAGAACTTTATCATTTTGCACTCCATGCAGCCAATATTCGAGATGATCATCACTTTTACATTGATGCCATGTTAGATGCAAAAGCGAGACTCTATCTCTTAAAAATTGGTGAACTTCTTGTTCAAAAAGGAGCGATCCCTCATCAAGAAGACCTTTGGTATCTTTACGATGATGAAGTACTCAATGCGCTCACAACTTCGACCACATACGATTCGATCATTCAGCAAAGAAAAATTGAAATGAAGGAAAATGAATCCATCCAACCACCAGCTTATACAGGAACGCCTTCTGAAGCTGAATTGCAGCAAGTAGAAAGAATGCTCGGTTCGCTAAGGGAAAATGAAAACAACACAGACGATGCAATCTATGGAATTGGTGCATCTAGCGGCATTACTTCTGGAAGAGTCAGAGTCATTACATCTGCTGATGAATTTTCACAATTTGAAAAAGATGACATTTTAGTTTGTAAAACAACGACCCCTTTATGGACCAGCTTATTTAGAGACGCAAAAGCAGTCATCACCGATTCTGGCGGCATTTTGTCCCATTCCGCTATTATCGCTAGAGAATATATGATACCGGCTGTCCTAGGTACACGGATCGCAACTGAAAAACTAAAATCCGGTGACCTCGTGACAGTAGATGGAGCCAATGGGCGTATCCAGTTATTAAATCAGCATTCACGGGCATAGTCGTCACTGTTTGAATCATATTGGCGGTCACAAATTTTATCGGTATACTTACTTTGTTGCAAACACATTCATAACCTGAGGTGAGTATGCTTGTTAAAATCAACAAATCAACGGATCATTCGCGCAACAATGGAATTATTGTCTGAAAAGGGCTATCAAAAAACAACGACAAAAGAAATTGCAACAAAAGCGAATGTAAGTGAAGCGACAATTTTTCGTAACTTTAAAAACAAACGCGGCGTGATTGCTGCCATTATGAAAATGAAATCAACACCGACCAAAACCCTTGAAGCTGAATTTAAAGACGATTTATACACCGATTTAAAATTTCTCGGTAGCTATTTCCTTGAAGATTTGACTTCAAAAAAAGAATTTATCTATATCAGCATGAGAGAACCGGCTATGTTTAAAGATTTAACAGACCATGAAAAAATTTATCCTCAAGAATTGAGAGACATGCTGATTCATTATTTCAAAAAAATGAGTGCTCAGCATCGTGTATTAGAGGGAAAAGAAGACATCTATGCAGATATATTTATTAGCACGTATTTTGGCTTTTTCATTCAACAGCTAGAGCAAGACATTCAGCTTGTTTTAACACAAAAAGAAGACTTTATTGAGACATGCACACACATTTTCATGAGAGGAATTTCCCCCACTTAATTGGGTGAAATTCTTCTTTTTTACAAAGGTGGTAAACACATTGAATCTTAAAAAAGAGAACTTGATCATTTATTCTTTGCTGCTTGGAGCTATTTTAGTTCCAGTCAATTCAACCATGATCGCAGTCGCTCTATCATCTATATCAACTTATTACGATCAATCCATATCAAACATTACTTGGGTGGTCACGATTTATCTAATTGTCATGGCAGTCACTCAACCTATTGCGGGTAAGCTGGGAGATATATACGGCCACCGCAGCATGTATTTAGCTGGTGTGATACTCTTTTTGATTGGCTCCATTGGATGTGCTTTCGCACCTAATCTTGCTTTTCTTATTAGCTTCCGATCAATTCAAGCGGCAGGCGGAGCTATATTAACGCCGAACAGCATTGCTTTAATTCGAGCAACAGTATCACATGAAAAGCTTTCTAAAACTATGGGATTTTTCGGTTTTGGAGCGGGAATTGGTGCCGCACTTGGACCTTTTATTGGCTCTATTCTCATTCAGAACTTTGACTGGCATTCCATTTTCCTAGTGAATATACCATTTTTGATTCTCACACTTGTGACAGGCGTTTTTATGATTCCGAAGATGAAACATACGCGTTTACAAGCCAATGTAGATATCATCGGTTCGTTATACTTAACAATCGGGATCGCCACACTCATTTTGTTTACTAAAAGCCAAGTATTAAACGAATACATGATCTATGGCGTTCTAGCGGTCATTTCCATTCCTTTATTTTTCAAACACGTACGGAAAGTTACAAATCCCATCATTGATTTGACATTATTTAAAAACAGTACCTTTACGAACGCTAACCTTTCTATCATGCTTAGTAATTTTGTGATGTACGCGATTCTTCTCATTATGCCGCTGTTTATGGAGCAAAAACTCGCGCTTTCTCATACACAAAGCGGGATTTTCCTTTCGATCTTTTCACTCTGTATGTCGATTAGTGGATTACTCGGGGCAAAGCTCCATCCAATAAAAGGTGCCAAAAAAATGATTCGATTTTCATTTCTCTGTCTTACTTTATCCGGTGTTATGCTGATCACACTAAGCAGCTACCCAAATTTACCACTCCTTATCATCACATTAGTCGCTGGGGGGATCTCATCAGGTATTGGCATGACTAGCATGCAGATGGCTTCTTTAACATCTGTTGATCAGAGTTTATCCGGCTCTGCATCTGGGATTTTTTCTACCTTTAGATATTTCGGAAGTATCATTTCATCTACTTTAATTGGTATATTAAGTGGTTTTCAATCTTTATTTATCGTATTAATGGGCGCAGGTATTCTTGGTTTCCTCCTCTCTCATCGTCTAAAAACGAAATCCACTTCTCATTCATCTGAACACTCTGCTTAACGACTCCCTTCGCTCTATTTAGGGCGGGGGAGCTATGATTATTTGTTACTGTAACCGATTATGAATACAATGATCAAACTGTGAAAATGATCTTTTACTCATGAAAAAATGTCATATGAATAAACGAAAAAGAAATTTCAGCTTTCATTTACCTCTACTTCCCCACCTAAAAACTTCTTTTCATATCTTCCAGCATTCATAACTTCGATTTTTTTTCACAATTTTTGTGTTATGCTTTTTGAAAATAGAGCACCAAAGGAGCAGAAGGATGAAACGAGTGAAATATTTTTTAATATGCTTGTCAGCTCTACTATTTTTCCTAGCAGGCTGCGGAAAAGACCAGCAATTTACGCCCCCTGGCAGCTCTCAATCAATTGCTGTCATTTCTCAACTAAAAAAAGCCTCCTTTTCAATCGTTGATTTACAAAAAAATAAAATTGTCTCTTCCGTTGATTTAAAACATCCTCTCACTGATCTTGTTCACATCAACAAAGACGTGATCATTGCATCAAGTAAGGAAGGACAATCTCTTATAGAAATCAATTTAAAAAAAGGAACAGCAGCGGACTATATGGATATGAATAAAGGTCTGACTTCACTTGCGTATGATGCGGATACCAACACTTTACTTGTGACCGATTCAGAGAAAAATGTCGTTTATTTTATCGATACAGTGCACAAGAAAATAAAAGCAACTGTGAAGACCGGGACATTCCCCTCTTCTATGGCGTTGTCTTCTTCAGGAACGTTGTTTGTTTTAAATGCAAAAAGTCATTCTGTTTCAGTCATTGATATTGAAAAGAAAAAAAAGATACGAACGATTTCCGTCCTAGAACGGCCATCTGGCATTCATTTTGATGGGCATTCCATTTGGGTTGGAGGGCACGGTAAACCGGGCACATTAAATAAGAGCATTTTTGCTTACGACCCTAAAACAGGTAAAAAACAGCGAGAAATCAAACTAGGTGTTATGCCAGTCGCATTTTTTTCAGAAAAAAACTCTTCTACTTTATATGTATTATGTCATGGAGACCACACACTATATAAAGTAAATACCGAGAAAAACAAACTGCTTTCCTCTGTTGAGACCGGTCAAAATCCGAATTATATCACTGCTGATTCCTCATCTATATATGTCAGTAACTTAGATGACAATTCAGTATCCGTCATCGACAAACATACATTTATGTTGAAGAACCGACTGAACATCCCAGCAGGACCTTATGCTATCATGTTGGAGGAAAAGAAATGAAAGAACAGATGAATATTTTAATAGTAGATGATGAATTAGATATGCTTGAGTTAATCGGATCCTTTTTGCAGAGACAAGGCTTTCACGTGATAACTGCAAATAATGGCACGGGCGCCTTACATCAGCTTGAAAAAGAGGCCATTGACCTTGTTGTATTGGATATTATGATGCCAGATATGGATGGATTCGAAGTCTGCCAGCGCATCAGGCAAACCTCCCAAATCCCCATTTTATTTTTAACAGCTAGAAGTTATGAAGAAGATCGCATTAAGGGGCTGAAAATTGGCGCAGACGACTACATCATGAAGCCTTTTAGTCTACGTGAGCTTGCAGCTAGAATTGAAACGACATTAAGACGAATTAGAGGTCTTTCTTTAAAGCGCAGTCGAATCATGATTGGTGACTTGGAGATCGATCAAGACGGCAGACAAGTCTATCTCAAGCAAAAGCCCATCAATTTAACAAGAAGAGAATTTGATTTACTTATGTTTCTTCTGCTCAATCAAGGCCAAGTCTTTTCCCGTGAACAGCTCTATCAAAAATTGTGGGAATCACACTCACCTAGTGGCTCTTTAAGAACAGTCGATACACATATTAAAACACTAAGACTGAAATTAAAGGAAGCGGAACGGTATATTAAGACCGTTTGGGGTGTCGGCTATAAGTTTGAGGAGGACAAATGAAGCCATTATCTATTAAAAGGAAAGTGCTTTTCTTAATCCTTTCCGTTATAGGCATCGTTGCTGCCTCAGCTCTTGCCCTGACTTATTACTTATACCAGCACTTATATATAGATAAACAGATTGACTCTTTAAGTTTACAAGGAAAGAAGCTGGCAGAAATCTATCACAAACACGGGAAAGACACATATTTTACTGACAGAATGAAGTGGGCAAATGACTCAAGTCAGGCAAGTGTTATTTTTACTGATGATCCTATGGAGCTTTCAAGCGGTATTCCTTTTGATACGAATACAAACGATAACCTCATTACGTTTAAAGAACGCCAAAAACTTCTTCAGGGGGAAACAGTTGTGTTAATTAGAGAACACCCCCAGTTTCATCAAGATATTCTCGGGATTGCCATCCCTGTGTTCTCAAACAAAAATGATTTATCAGGAACCATTTTCCTCTCTATGCCTTTATCTGATGTGTATGAACCGTTTGTTCAAATTCGATTAACGCTTGGCATCTCTATTTTAATTATCCTGCTTTTGATTTTCTTTATTGGATATAAAAGTTCTAATAAAGTCGTAAGGACGATCAATCAAATGAAAGAAATTGCAATGGAAATGGAATCTGGTGATTTTTCAAAACGCATGGCTGTGACCGAAAAAGGGGATGAGCTAAATCAGCTGAGCCGTTCCTTTAATAAACTGTCCTCTACGTTAGAAAAAGTTGAACAGCATCGCAGAGAGTTCCTTGCTAATGTCTCTCACGAACTGAGAACGCCTTTAAGTTATATGAAAGGCTATGCCGAAGGAATTGAAGAAGGCATTATTGATCAAAAGAAAGGCATGCAGATTATTCAAGACGAATCCACACGATTAAGCAGGCTCGTACATGATCTTCTTGATCTCGCGCAGTTAGAGGGGGAATCTTATCCACTAACGATGGAACCAATCGTCTTTTCGCAGCTTATTCATGATGTTCTTGATCAAATGACATTCATTACTAGTCAAAAGGGAATCTCGTTCAACCGAGAACTCGAAGAAGAATGTATTATTTATGGTGATAACGATCGACTTGAGCAAGTCGTTCGTAATTTATTGGACAATGCCATCCATTACACGCCATCAGGAAAATCGATTTCGATTGAATTATTCGTTCACCAACAAACTGCTGAATTGAGAATCACAGATGAAGGCAGCGGAATTCCAAAAGGAGATCTCCCTCATGTTTCTGAGCGTTTTTATCGAGTGAATAAAGCCCGCACAAGAAAAGATGGCGGCTCTGGTCTTGGACTAGCCATTGTTTATCAAATTATAAAAAAACATCGTGGCACGTTCGTTCTTCAATCTGAACAAGGCCTAGGTACGACCGCTATTATACAATTACCAAGTGCAGAGAGCACTGAAACTCCTCCTGTCTCCTCATAAAATAAGATGACATCTTAAACCAAACAGCTCTTTTCTAGAGCTGTTTTTATTCAACAGAAAAATAAAGAATTGGCCTTTTTTTATTAACAATTTATTCATATTTGCTTGTTACACTTTTTTCAAGTTAAGAAAAAGGAGTGACAAGCTTTTGATTAGACGCTTTCAGAAATTTGATCTTTATTTATTTTTCATATTGATTTTATCTGCCATTTTAAACATTTATAACATTTGGAACGACGATACGGTGAACGCTTATTATACAGCGGCGGTCACAAGTATGATGCAAAGCTGGCATAATTTCTTCTTTGCTTCGTTCGATCCCTCAGGTTATGTCACGGTGGATAAACCACCGCTCGCCTTCTGGCTGCAAACGATCAGTGCCAAAATTTTTGGCCTGCATGGCTGGAGTGTGATCTTACCCCAAGCTTTAGCTGGCATTGGATCTGTTTATTTAATCTACCGCCTAGTCAAACCTACATTTGGCCTGGCTGCTGCAAGAGTGTCAGCACTCATTATGGCGTGTACACCAATCGCAGTTGCTGTATCTCGTACAAATAACATTGACAGCTTACTCGTCTTTATTCTTTTACTCGCAACAGCCATGATGTTCAAGGCTGTGAAACAGCAGAAAGTGCTTTGGGCGATTGCTTCTTTTGCAATGATCGGTGTCGGTTTTAATACAAAAATGCTGCAAGCGTATATGATTGTACCGGCTCTCGTCCTGTTTTACATCATCGCCTATCGAACGACATGGAAGAAAAAGTTGTTATCGCTGATGATTTCGATGATTGTTCTTTTAGGTGTATCTGCTTCATGGTCTATAGCGGTTGATCTCACTTCCAAAGACAATCGTCCTTATATGGGATCAAGTCAATCGAATTCAGCACTAGAATTAGCCTTTGGTTACAATGGTCTTCAGCGGTTGACTGGTCAACAGTCTGGCGGAGGAGGCGGCACAAATCAAGGTGAGGGACAGCCACCTTCACAGCAGGGTGATCAGCAAAATGACAATGATTCATCCACCATGCCTCAGCCGCCATCAAATGGAACTCAAAACAACTCAGACAATTCAAACCAATCATCCAGTCAGGAACAGCCTTCAATGCAAGGACCACCAAGCAATGCAAACGGCACAACACCACCTGATATGCCTTCAGGCGGTAATGGTGATGGACCGCCAAATGGCGGGGGCGGAAAAATGGGAAATGGTTCTGGCATGTTTGGAACAGGAACAAAAGGGCCATTACGTCTGTTCCAATCTGAACTGTCCGATCAAATCAGCTGGCTGCTTCCATTTGCGCTCTTCGGTGCGATTGGTATCTTCTTCTCGACAGCCTTTGAAAGAAGACGCCTCAATACAAAACAAAAAGAAACACTATTTTGGTTAGCTTGGCTTATACCTGTTGCTGCATTCTTCAGTGTAGCTGGATTTTTCCATCACTATTATTTAATCATGCTGGCACCGCCAATTGCTGTCTTAGCAGGAGCCGGATGGGTTTCTATGACTCAATTGTTTCAAACGGGAACTGGCTTTAAAAAATGGCTACTGCCAATTGCGATATTCGTCACAACCGCATTTGAAATCTTTATCCTATCCACTTTTACAAGCACGATCGGTCTTGGACTAAGCATTGCAGTCGGTATCATTGGTGTTGGAACCATCCTTTCTCTGCTCTTGATAAAAGGGAAAGAAAAACTAAAACAATTCATGTCTCTCATTGCCATCCTTGGGATGCTGATCGCACCACTATACTGGGCAAGCACACCTCTTCTTTACGGAGGAAACAGTATGCTGCCAGAGGCTGGTCCTCAGCTTGCAACTTCAAGTGGCAGCATGAGTTCACAAGTCAATGAAAAGCTGATCAGCTATCTGGAAAAAAACAATACGGGAGAAGAATTCCTATTCGGGACAACAGATGCAACCACTGCTTCGCCTTACATTATTAAAACAGGAAAAGCTGTTATGGCATTAGGTGGATTTAGTGGATCTGATAACATTCTCACGCTTAATGAATTCAAACAGCTCGTTAAAGACGGCAAAATCAAATACTTCTATCTTTCTGGTATGAGAGGCGGCAGCTCTGACATTCTCACTTGGATTCAAAAAAATGGCAAAGAAGTATCTACTTCTAAATGGCAGAACAGCTCTACATCCAAAACGAACCAGCAAACAGACAGCTCAGACAGCCAACAATCAGAACAAAATGATCAGTCAAATGGACGAATGGGCGGAATGGAGAGCGGTACTCTTTATGAACTATCCGTTGATTAATTCATCTATTAAAAGGGAGGAACGATGACTGATGGAAAAGAACATACAATACTCTGTTGTAGTCCCAGTGTATAATGAAGAACTTGTGATCCATGAATCGTATCAGCGCCTCAAGACCGTCATGGATTCGACGGGAGAAGCATATGAGCTTCTCTTCGTCAATGACGGCAGTATGGATCGAACAGCTGAACTGATTAAAGGGTACTGCCAGACTGATCCGCATGTGAGACTTATTGATTTTTCTCGTAACTTTGGGCATCAAATTGCCATTACAGCGGGAATGGATTATGCAAAGGGAGAAGCTGTCGTAGTGATTGATGCGGATTTACAAGATCCACCTGAATTGATTTTAGACATGATTGAAAAATGGAAGGAAGGCTATGAGGTCGTATACGCGGTCCGCACGCAACGAAAAGGCGAAACAGCTTTCAAAAAGTACACGGCTTCCCTTTTCTACCGAGTGCTACGTCAAATCACTGAAGTAGATATTCCTATTGACACCGGCGACTTTAGATTGATGGATCGTAAAGTGTGTCATGAAATGAAAAAAATACGCGAGAAAAACCCATTTGTCCGGGGATTAGTGAGCTGGGTTGGCTTCAAACAGATTGCGGTAGAATATGTTCGGGATGAGCGGTTGGCAGGAGAAACAAAGTACCCTCTCAAAAAAATGCTCAAGCTCTCGATGGATGGGATCACATCTTTTTCTTACAAACCTTTAAAGCTAGCCAGCGTAGCAGGTATTGTCCTTTCAGCTATTGGCTTCATTTCGATGTTTCTAGTTTTATATTTAAAGCTTTTTACTAACAGCACCATCACCGGCTGGAGTTCATTAATTGTCATTCAGCTATTCTTTAGCGGGATCATCCTCTTTATGTTAGGCATGATCGGGGAGTATATCGGCCGAATCTACGATGAAGCCAAGGACCGGCCGCTTTATATCGTCAGGGAGAGCTATGGCCTTCAGGCAAAGCCCCATCCCGTTCAATCCCCTGTCCACTTCAAGCAATATAAACAGCATTAAAAAAAGCGTGCGAGACCCTTCAAAAGGTCCTGCACGCTTTTTAATAAATTAGACGGCTGTTTCAAACCGTTTTCTGTTAATAAAGAAAGAAAGTGTAATGATTAAATAAATGCCCATAGTGACCAGCGTTTGAACAATTGGTGTATTGAATACAACGCCGACAAAAATGGCCATGATCGCAATAACGGAAAACCACGTTGTGAAAGGATACAGTTTCACACGATATCCGCCTGGCTGTGCGACGCTTCGAGATTTCAAATGACCGACGGCAATGATAAACCAGATGAATAGAACTGTGTAACTTAAAGAGCCCATCAAGTAATTAAACGTTTGACTTCCTACAAAAAGAGAAATCAATACAGCTGCATACAAGGTAGATGTACATACAAGGATGGCTCGAACAGGCACCTGCTGTTTTGACAGCTTGGAGAATCCTTTCCATACACGGCCATCCATTGCCTGTGTATAAAGCACCCGTGATGAAGCATACAAGCCAGAGTTCATAGAAGACAAAATCGCTAGTAAGATAATGCCGTTCATGATGTCACTGGCATACGGTATTCCGATTGTTGCAAACACTGTCACAAATGGACTTACTTGCTCATTGTTTACTTGATTCCAAGGGATTAAGCTGACAATGATAAAGAACGGCAGTACATAAAAACCGATGATGCGTACAAACGTACTTTGAATGGCCTTTGGGATGACTTTTTCAGGGTTTTTTGTTTCTGCTAACGTGACCCCAATCATCTCCGTCCCACCATATGAATACACGACAACCAGCATTGCTGCAATTAATCCGCCAGTACCATTTGGGAAAAATCCACCGTGATCCGTTAAGTTAGACAATCCAGGTGCTGCATGCTGTCCGAATGAGACAAATAGCATGGTAAATCCAATGATAATAAATAAGATGATGACAGCAATTTTAATAGAAGCTAACCAATACTCTGTCTCAGCAAACATTTTGACTGAGCAAACATTAATGATTGTGACTACAAGTGAAATGATTAACACAAGCATCCAGATTGGCACTTGTGGGAACCAGTACTGAATAAAGATGGCCGACACAATCGCTTCTGCTGCAATGTTCAGCACCCACATCTTCCAATAGATCCAGTCTAAGAAATAGGCCGGGTACTTTCCTAACACAGGTTCAATCAAGTCACGGAATGTTCTTGCTCCAGGTCGTGCAACGGTCATTTCGGCAAGTCCTTGCATAATAAATAATAAAATAAGACCACCAATCATGTATGCCAAAATGACAGCAGGACCCGCAATATCAATGGCAGAACTGCTTCCTTTAAACAGACCAGCACCGATGGCACCGCCAAGCGCAAGCATCATAATATGCCTTGATGTCATTGTTCGTTTTAACTGCACATGTTCCTTTTCCATTTTCTATAGCTCCTTTAAATTTGAATCTTCAGACAAATATGAGATAAAAGCATATAAAAAGGCCAGCCATCTCCTGGAAGAGACGACTGACCTTGCAACCGCGTTACCACTCTTATTGATTCAGCCATGGCTGAATCCAACTTAAAACCCGATAACGGAGGTCACACGTAAAGACTTACTATTCATTCAGTCTTACCGCTCTTTGAGCGAGTTCAATGATTCGTTTTACTGCGTTGCACCGACCCGCAGCTCTCTTAAAAAACGGATGTTCATTTACTATTCTCAAGTCAAAGCGTTTATAGTCAAATTTGTATATTCGTCAAAGATTTTATTTTTTAAATATACTGACTAACCACGCAATTGTCAACAGCCTTTTTCAGACAAACAGCGATTAACGAATCCAAACAGCTACTTCATCCATCGGGCGACGTGTTTTGCCGCGTTTTGGCTCAATGACACGATAACCGAAGGCTGCCATGACAGAGATGTCGTATTGACCATCCTCCAGTAACCCTTCTTCTTCTAAGATACGATGGATGTGATCGTAGCTAAATCCTTCAACTGGGCATGAATCAATGCCGATCTGTGCCGCAGCTGTCATCATGTTACCTAAGGCAATATACGTTTGTTTTGAAGCCCAATCAAATAATGTACGGTCATTTTCTAGTAGATGAAGATCGTTCTCTTGAAATTCTCTGTAGCGCCCCTTGACCATTTCAAACGTTTCGTCTGTCATTCCTTTGATTTGCTTGTTGATGTATTCTGCATATGCTGAATCATAGCGGGCATCTGTTCTTGCCAAGATGATCACAAAATGGCTGGCAGTTGGAAGCTGCTTTTGTGCCCCCCATGTATACTCTTTTAATTTTTCTCTGAATGCTTCATTTTGAACAACGATGAACTTCCAAGGCTCAAACCCTACAGAGCTTGGAGAAAGTCTTCCTGTTTCTAAAATAAATGCAAAATCATCCTCTGGAATCTTTTTCGCTGGGTCAAACTCTTTTGTCGCATGACGGAATTCATACGCCTCAATGATTTCTTTTTTTAATAGCTCTTTGTCTCGCATATTATTCATCCTTTCTAATGAACAGGTGTGTTCCCACAATCCAATTTCTTTCCATTCCCTCATAGAAATTGTTATGATAGGAAAACAAACAACCCGAATGTGTGATGTCTATCTCTATGGTAAAAGAAAAGCTTCCATTGATTCAAGTACGCACATTTTTGTTCGTTAGGTACAAACATGTGCGTTTATGACCATTTTCGTTTAAGAAAGGAATGTTGAGATGAGTGCACCATCCAATCCAGTCAGTATTGTGAATCATGGCTGTCCCGTGTCTATCACTACAAATGTCATCGGAGGGAAATGGAAAGGCGTCATCCTTTATCATTTGACTTGCGGTCCAAAGCGTTACAACGAAATACGCCGGCTTCTGCCAAGAATTTCGCAGCGTGTCCTGACGTTGCAATTACGAGAACTTGAACAAGACGGGATTGTTCACCGTGAAGTCTATGAGGAAGTTCCTCCTCGTGTCGAGTATTCACTGACTTCTCTTGGAAATACGTTAAAGCCCATTATCTTTGCCATGCGTGAATGGGGTGAATCCTATGGGAGAGAAACGCACCCAAAAGAAAAAAGCTGCCATCTCTAGCAGCTTTTTTTAAGATGAAATCGCCGTTGGCTCTTGCTGAGGATCGTCCTTCACAAACAGGATACCAAGCTGGTGATGCTCCCCTTCGTAAGAGGCGCGTTTCTCAAATCTTGTCTGACCATTGAGACCAATGATCTCGAGCTTTGTCAGAGCACGGTTGGTTTGTAGTGCTTCATAAAATTCTGAAACGGTTTTGATCTCGATTCCATTGACCTTTGTAATCATTTCTCCGATCTCAAGCTTTAAATCAGCCGCAGGGGTATTCGGAATGATACCAAGCACCATAAGCCCTTGATTCCGCTTAGAGAAAAAGAATGGTGCAGCGTTGTCATTCACCCTCTGCTTCCATGATAAAAAGGCTCTTCCTGCAATCGCTAGAACAACAGCTCCCCACGCAATCGGCTCAAACCAAATACTTGCCGCACCTACTGCAGCAACAGCTAGACCGAGCATCATAATACGGCGTGACGTAATTTGAATACTCACAATTGGCAGCGATCCTTGAATACGCTGGCCAAAGCCGATGATGTAAGGGATCACAATAAATGAAAAGCTTTGATCGTGCACTTGAAGCACAGGCCACCATGGCAGAGAAGAAGTCCATTCACCTGCCGGCATCAGCAAAACAAGTGGTAGAAGCCACAGACGGTTCGCTCGCTGCTGGCCGATCAAAAGTCCTCTCGCACTCATCACCATTGCAGGCGATGTACGTAAATGCGCCGTTCGATAGGCTAAGATGCCTTCGGTCATTAACAGTAGCCCTAACAGGATCACAACGGCTGATGCATTCATCATTGAAAGCTGCGGCAGCCAAGATTGGCTCACTTGAACAGACATCAGTCCAAATGCCGCAATAAAACTGAAACCGAGTGTGTATGCAGACGAAAGCGCACTCGCCTTAAAGAATAAAGAGAAAACGATGGTCATCGCTGCAATCAGCACGATGAATCCAGGCGGAAGGGAAATCCCTAAGCCTACAGATATGATCGATAGACAAAATCCTGGAACCCATCCCTTTGAATATGTAAATTTCAGTTCATCGTAAACATCTTCTATTCTTGTTTGAAACGCTTTTCTCTCCCGCTTTACGCGGATGTAGCCATATAATAGGCTGATTAATACCATAAAATAAAAAAGAGGATGGATTAAAAACAGACCGACCGCTTTTAATCCGGCTCCCATCCACTCCGAGCTCATTATCGTTCACCGCCCAAGTCAAGCATTTTCTCTTATTCTATCAAATAAATCGATGCTTGACATCAGGTTTATTTCTCCTGATTCATCCAAAGTGTGACATTCGACAGTGAAAAATCTTTTAAATAGTGATTTACATCTACATCTAGTATGCCGCCCAGAAGCTGCATGGACCTCTTGATGTCGGTTAAGTTTATACCAAGTCTCTTATGATTATCCATTAAATAATTGAAGTATATCTCAGCACAGTCTTCATCGATCTCGTCGACTGATTCTACCGTTGTGTAATTGACCAAGTACCTGCTTAACAGCATGAGTAGACTTAATGCCTTTGTAGCCGAAAACGTCACATCTTTCGTACGACTCTTAAGCTCCTCTACCAACTCGTAATATTTTTTCTCTCTCACAATACTTGCCCTTTTCAATTGTGTACCCCCATTTACTAGTTCTTTTAAGAAAAGCGCAAACCTCGGTACAGCTCAATGCTTAAGCTGAATATCCGCAAAAAATAAAATATTTAAAATGAGTGCTACTTTTTATTGTAAGAATTATTTATGTAACATACAACTTTCAAAAGTTTCATTTTCATGACATGTTTAAATCAACAGAAAGTCTCTTATATAAATATGTTATCGGGTAAATTCGAAGGAATGTTATGTTTTTTGTAAAATAAATGAATATATTTATAGATATAATATATTTTTAAGAATAAATTATTACATGTTCGTAACACTTATGAACCAAAAAAAAGAGGCATTTATTCGCCTCTTTATTTTTTGAGATATAGTGCTTTTAGTGCAGTTTGCAGCTGAAGATCATTCTTTTCATAAGATTTCACTTCATCTACCATCTTGTTCATCATTTTCGCTGTCTTTAAATCAATCACACCTGATTTTTCGAGATTGTATGTGCTTTGAAATGCGAGTACAGCCTTTTTCGTTTCTTCGTCAAAATATCCATCTACTCTGCCAGGGTCAAATGATAACCCTTTTAACAATGTCTGTGCTTGTCTGACTTCTTCATTGTTCATATCAAGCTGAAGCGGTTCTTTCAGCTGGAGCGGGCCAACGGTGAAGTAATCTGGTTGATGAATCGCAATGGTCGGCACAACGCCTTTTTTGTGAATCCAATTCCCTTTCGGTGTCAGCCACTTATACAGCGTTAATTTAATGTTACTCCCATCTCCCATTGGTACCGCCTGCTGTACAGTTCCTTTACCAAAGGAAACGTCACCTACCACTTCATACTTCCCTGCTTCTTTCATGGCACCAGCCAGAATTTCAGAAGCGGATGCACTTCCTTTATCAATTAAGACATTGACCGGGTATGGTTTTTGTTCTTTTCGTTTTGAAAAATATCGTTTTCGATCGCCATTCCGTTCTGCAATTTGAATATATGGCTGATCCTTTGTGATAAAATGTTTCAAAATATCTTCCACACTTTGTAGATAGCCGCCAGGATTTCCTCTCACGTCCAGCACAAGGCCTTCCATGCCCTTTTTCTCGAGCTTATTCAAGCTTGCCGTGAAATCCTTCGCCGTATCTTCAGAGAAGCTAGAGATCGCGATATAGCCTGTTTTATGACCATTGACCTCTTTCATTGAAGCCGTTACGGTTTCAAGCGGGATTTCTTCTCGTTTGATATGGAATGTTAGCTCTTTTTCAATTCCATTTCGTCTGATTTTCAAGGCGACAGACGTTCCTTTTTTTCCTCTTATTTTCAGTACAGCATCGTTTAGGCTTTTTTCTTTCATCGACTCACCGTCAATGCTGATGATTTCATCTTTCGGTTTCAGACCCGCCTTTGCCGCAGGGGATTTTTTAAAGGCAGAGACAATGATAATCTTTCCTTCATCCATTCCAACTTCTGCCCCAATTCCTTCAAATGAGGAATCAAGTGAATCCGAAAATTGCTTTGCGGTTTGCTTGTCCATGTATACTGAATACGGATCATTTAAGGTTGAAAGCATTCCTTGAATGGCACCTTCAAGCAGCTTTTGACGATCCACTTCCTCTACATATTCATTCGAAATGAGGTCATAGGCTTTCTCAATTTTCTCCATTCCGTTTTCCTTCGCTCGATCACTTGATTGAGCTTGTCCAGCCACTGCAGCAGCCGCTTTCGGTGACTCCGCTTGAGTCGCCTCTTTATGCGTCATAACCCCTGCACTGATAATGAGAATGACACTTGCCATGATGGATGCGATTTGTTTTTTCATATTTGGCCTCCTTCTTCAACTCTTCCTGATGACCTGAGTTATTATATGCCAGAAGAAGGGATTTCATGTAAAGACATTCTCCTAAGGAGGCTTGACTAATCATTTCATTAGGTGTAATTTTTATTTTGTTACGATCGAGAAGGAGTCTTCGCTATGTATATTATATTGACGATGCTTTTATTAGGAATTTTACTAGGGTTTGTAGGAGCTGGCGGGGCTGGTTTTGTCATCGCATTGCTGACGTTAATCTTTGATGTACCAATCCATACTGCACTTGGGACATCTTTAGCTGCTATGGCATTTACGACTTTATCTGGTGCATACAGCCACTACCGAGAAGGAAATATCCAGCTCAAATCAGGTTTGATTGTCGGTGCACTAGCTTGTATTGCTTCATTTGCCGGAGCAAAAGTGGCTCCTTTTATTCCAGAGGATAGCCTGCACTATTTAACAGCTGGTATGCTCTTTTTATCTGCTGTTTTTATGATGATCAAATTGTTTGTCCTAAAAGAAGATGCTGAACAGCAGCCGCTTTCTTCACGCCAATTGCTGATCAGGGGCATTATATTAGGCCTTGTATCAGGGATGCTTTCAGGGATGTTCGGTATCGGATCAGCACCATTTATTCAAGTGGGGCTTTTGATTTTGCTGAAGCTGTCTATTAGACAAGCTGTTGGCACAACGATGCTAGTGATTATTCCAATCTCTATTGGCGGTGGAATTGGTTATATTTCAGAAGGCTATGTTGACTTTATCCTGCTCGTTCAGATCTTAATCGGTACCGTATTAGGGGCTTTTATTGGGGCAAAATTTACACGCCTTGCGCCGAAACCTCTCTTAAAATCCGCTGTGCTTTTAACACCTATTATTGCCGGATTACTGCTGTTATTTTAATTTCATCTACATGAAAAAAGCCGATAACATGCTGTTATCGGCTTTTTGTCAGCGGATATATTGCGCTGGATTGACTGCATTTGATTTCGCGCCATTCCATAATCCTTTATGAATTTCAAAATGAAGATGCTGGCCATAAGACTGACCTGTGTTGCCCATATATCCAAGGAATTGACCTTGCTCGACTCTTTGACCTGTTGACACACTTCTTGTTGAAAGATGAGCGTATACCGTTTGATACGTTTGGCCATTGATGTTATGTGTAATGAACACCACGTTCCCATAACTCGACGAGTAGCTTGAGTTCGTGACTGTTCCAGATGCGGCTGCAACGACAGATACAGTGCCTTTTGCAGCGATATCTAATCCGTAATGCTGTCCGCCAGAACGTCCGCCAAAGCCTGATGAGAAACGGCCTGCAGCTGGTTTAATGAAACCTGAGCTACTTGCTGGTGTATCTGACACTTGATCAGATCCTCCACTTGGTGCAGGTGCACTTTTTTCAGCAGCTGCTTGTTCTGCTTTCTTCGCTTCTTCTTTTTGACGACGTGCCTCTTCAGACTTTACCGCCGCTTTTTGATTCGCTAGAATTTCTTGTTCATTTTCAAGCTTTCCTAGTTCATCATGTGCATGTTCTTTTTCTTCCGTTACATGACCAAGGACTTTTCCTTTTTCTTTTTGCTGTTTAGATAGGTCCTTTTTCAACGTTTCAAGCTCTTTCAAAGATGTTTCAAGTCCACTTAGCTGTTTATTTAGCTCTGCTTCTTTTTGCTCCACTAGCTCCAAATCATTTTCGTGTTCTGTAATCATGTCTTTATCTGCTTCGACGATGGTTGTAACAGCTCCCACACGACTGACAAAATCACTAAAGCTACGAGCACCTAGCAGCACATCTAAATAGTTGATTGTACCGCCACTTTTTTGCATAGAACGAATTCGATCTTTGAAAATCGCTTTTCTCTTTTCAATTCGCTCGTTGATGACTTCAATCTCTTTTTTTAGTTTTTTGATCTCTTGTTTCGTCTGTTTGACCTCTTTTTCTTTTTCAGCGACTTTTTCAGTTGCGGCACTTACTTTTTGGTCAATTTTTTCAATTTCTTGCTTGAGCTTTGATTCTTTCTTTTCAAGCTTTGCCAGTTCTGATTTCTTTTTCTTCAAGGTTGATTCAGTCTTCGATGTTTTCTCTTCAATTTGTTGACGTTTTTGATCTAGGTCTTCGTATGCGAATGCACGATTTTCGTTCCCTGGAATGTATAGCCACGTTGTTCCAATAAACGCTGCCATTCCAGCCATCATCAGCTTTCTTTTCAAAACGATATTCCCCTCCCATGACAACTGCCTGCATAAAGAGTCGACCGGATGAATTGGATCAACCGGTCACATCTTCTATAGAATCTTCGAGTGCTGCCATCAATATAAATAGATTTATACTTTCAAGAATTTACGGATGGACGTTAAACTTCCCCACACACCGATAATGGCACCGATCAATAGAAGGATCAGTGATACTTGATAGACAAACGGATTGTATGGAAGCATTGAAATAAATGAACCTTGTACCCTTGGTGCCACCCAGCCGACAGCATATTGATACGTGCCAAGCAATACAGCGATTGGTATAATCGAGCCAAATACACCAAGTAGTAATCCTTCGATGAAGAACGGCCAGCGGATAAACCAGTTCGTTGCACCTACTAGTTTCATAATCTCAATTTCTTTACGTCTAGCAAAAATCGTAATTTTGATCGTATTGGAAATCAAGAACATCGCTGTAAATAAAAGCCCAATAATAAGTGCGATGCCGACATTACGCGCCACTCCGACAACATTAAAGAGTCGGCTGACCTCTTCTTTTCCATAAGTGACTTTATACGTCCCTTTTAGGTTTTCTAATTTCTTCGCTACTTTTGGTGTATCGTGGGGATCTGTTGTTTTCACAATAAACGCATCATTCAATGGATTTTCTTGATCAACCAGTCCCATAGATTGTCCATTTTCACCAAAGCTTTTAATCAGTGCTTTTAGTTCATCATCCTTGGATGAATATTTCACATCACTGATTTCAGGAATCTTCTCAATTTCTGCTTTTAATTCATCCTGCTGCTTTTGATTCGCAGTTAAATCGATGAGAACTTTTACTTCTACTTCTTTCTCAGCGTTCGATGCCATGTTATTCAAGTTGAGCATAATGACAAGAAAAACCCCAACTAAAATCAATGTGACAGTGACCGCACTAATTGATGCAAATGTCATCCACGTGTTTCTTCCAAGTGAACGGAAGCTCTCACGTAAATGCCGCGAGAGAGTTTTAATCATAAATTCCGTACTCCCCTCTTGCTTCGTCACGCACAATCATTCCATCTTCGATTGCGATGACGCGTTTCTTCATGCTGTTTACAATCTCTTTGTTGTGTGTCGCCATGACGACTGTTGTTCCGCGGTTATTAATCTCTTCGAGTGTCTTCATGATTTCCCATGAAGTATCTGGATCAAGGTTTCCTGTCGGTTCGTCTGCAATGACAACCTCAGGATGATTGACGATCGAACGAGCGATCGATACACGCTGCTGTTCACCGCCGGAAAGCTGATCTGGAAATTGACGAGCTTTGTGCTTTAATTGCACCAAATCAAGTACCTCAAGCACTTTTTTCTTAATAATACTTGGCTGTTCACCAATGACTTCAAGAGCAAATGCCACGTTCTCAAAGACCGTGAGACTTGGAAGCAGTTTGAAATCTTGGAATACTACGCCAATTTCTCTTCTCACATAAGGAATTTCTTTTTCCTTCATCGAGCCTAAATCTTTGTTATTAATTAAGATTTTCCCTTTTGTTGGTTTCTCTTCACGATACATCATTTTAATGAACGTGGATTTACCAGCGCCACTGGGACCAACAACATACACAAACTCTCCCGGATGGATAGAGACATTGATTCCATTGATCGCCTTTACACCATTAGGATAGATCTTATAGACTTCCTTCATTTCAATCATGTAATCACCTAATCTTTTCTTATTCGCTGTCAAACAGCTTATCATGATGTTCTGACACTTCTCGTCAAAAAACGTTATGTATGGTCACGCACATACCCTTCGATACGCACAAGCAATTTATGTCCTTTTCATCCAAAAAGATGAAAAAATTGAATCGTCTAAATTTCAACAACTCCAATTATACGTCATGAATCGACGCAATGGTATTACATTTATATTTCAAAACTTATAAATAAAAGGTAAATAGAGCAATCAAAACCGAAAAACGTGTCTTTTTACCCTTATTTTTTAAATAAAATTTAATATAATACGTTTTCATACTATTCAAAAGTCTTTTTCTACAAATAGAAAATAAAAAAACCTTGTCGATTAGACAAAGGTTTTATTTTTTCTCTGCAAGCCATTTGGCGACTTCTTTTGCTTGTTTTTCATCTACCATTCCACTTGGCATAGATCCTTTACCGTTCTGGGCAATATCTGCAATTTGGCTTTCATTATATTTCTTTCCGACTTCTTTCAGGCTTGGGCCGCCTCCGCCAGATAAGTCTTTTCCATGACAGCCAATACAGTTTTGCTGATAAATCTCTTCACCACTGCTCACACTTGAAGCACTTTTACTGCCTTCTTTGTCACTGCTGCTTGAATTTCCTCCACAGGCCGCAAGTACAAAAAGCATAGCGACAAAAAGAAGCGTTAATCCGCTCTTTTTCATGTATTTCCCTCCCTTACAATCATTTGGTCAACGTTATTATATCCTTGTTTATGCCCTTTTAAAACCCTCACCAAGCACCTCTTTTGCATCCATGACGATGACAAACGCTGATGCATCGATTGCTTTTACCACTTGTTTCAACTTTGTGAATTGTGACTGCCCTACAACACACATTAAAATAGGCCGGTCATGGTCGGTGTACCCACCTACTGCTGAAATCTTCGTTACACCACGATCAATTTGATCAAACACCGCCTGTCTGACCTCATCCTCATGACCCGTAATAATCATGGCCATCTTCGAGTGACTAAAGCCAGCCTGCACGACATCAATCGTCTTACTAGAAATGAACACTCCGATCACAGCGTACAGTCCTTCTTCAATCCCAAAAACAGTCATGGCCGCCAAAACAATCAAACCGTCCATCATCGCTAAACAAGTACCTAACGTCAGCCCTGTATATTTATTGATGATTTTGGCCGCAAGTGCCGTTCCTCCCGTTGAACCATTGCCGAGGAAAACGAGCCCAATTCCGATCCCAATCACTACACCGCCAAATATTGCGGCGAGCAGTGCTTCATGGGTGACAGGAGCAATGTGTCTTGTTAAGAACACCATTAAAGGTAAAAAGACAGAACCAACGAGCGTTTTTACCCCAAATGTTCCACCTAATAAATAAAAGCCTGCGATAAAGAGCGGAATATTGAGGCCCCATTGTACATATGCAGCTTCAAAACCGAATGACTGCACAATGGTACTGATTCCACTCACACCGCCAGCAGCAATCTGATTTGGTAATAATAACGTATTAAAGCCAACCGCCACGATGGCTGATCCTATTAAAATGAGTACATAATTTTTCACTTCAATCCAAAGTTGAGAATGTTCCTGCTTCATGTCTTTCTTCCTCCGTTACTTCTGAATGCACACCTATTTTAAGCCCTCTCATTCAGATTGTAAATAACAGCCAAATGCAGTGCTAATGGATTAATACTTTATCACACAGCCGGATCAGCGTACTTGCCGTTTGGCAGAAGAGTAAATGATGGTATATTTAATATGTACATGAGAAAGAAGGGACATACGATGAAGAAAATATTGAAGATCACCGGTATTACATTACTTGCACTCATCATCTTAGCTTTTGGTGCTTTCTATACATGGAGCCGTTTTACATATGGACCATCGGAAGCGTTAAAAAAGCAGGTGAAGATTGAACAAGTCGATCATAAAAATAGGGTATATTCATTTGAAGCATCAAAAAGCGATACTGGCATCATTCTCTATCCTGGGGCAAAAGTTGAACCTCTTGCGTATGCCTATATTGGGAATGCGCTGATGAAGAAAGGCTATTCGGTCTTTATCCCAGACATGCCATTTTCTTTCGCGATTTTTAATACGAAGAAGGCAGAGGATATCCTCAAAAGTCATCCAGCCATCAAGCATTGGTACATTGGCGGACATTCGCTAGGCGGGACAGCTGCCGCTATGTATGCAGAGAAAAATCAAAGCAAGCTGGACGGCCTCTTTTTCCTTGCCTCCTATCCTGCATCAGATGATTTGAAACAGGCTTCCTTGCAAATATTATCTATTTCAGGCGAAAAAGATGGGCTAGCGACACAAGAAAAAATCAAAAAATCAAAAAAGCATCTGCCATCTCAAACGGTGTATCATGAGATAAAAGGCGGTAATCATGCTCAGTTTGGCATGTATGGCAAACAAAAAGGGGATCAGCCTGCAGACATTCCAGTCCTCACGCAACAAAAAGACATCGTTCAGACGATGCTGGAATGGTTAAAACCAGCAAAAAAGCTCCCGTAATGGGAGCTGCAAGATTGTTGATAAAGGGCTAAAATGAACTTGATTTTAGCCCTTTGTCTTCTTTTCAGCGTGATAGAAAACCTTTGCAGCCCTAGGAAGGACGAGCATCGGTGCGGAGCGAATCTGACATTCGTGAGCACCGAAGCGCAGGACTGACACCGAATGCGAGGGTTTGTCTACACGCTGAAGCTCCCGTAATGGGAGCTTTTCATTTTTTATGCCTTCGTCGCTTCTAAAAACTCTTCAGCATCTGCCACAGCCAGTGAAATGGCCTCTTCCCAAAATGCTTTTTGAGTCAGGTCGACACCTAGGTGCTTATATGCCAAATCTTCTACAGTCATTGACGCTGTATCTTTTAATAGCGCAATATATTTCTCTTCAAATGATGCCCCAGCCTGCAATGCTTTCGCGTAAATACCTAGAGAGAACATGTACCCGAAGGTGTAAGGGAAGTTATAAAACGGGACCCCTGTAATATGGAAATGCAGTTTAGACGCCCAGAAATGCGGATGGTATTCATCTAAAGAGTCACCAAAGGCTTCCTTCTGTGCTTCTACCATCAACTCATTCAAGCGGTCAGCTGGCACTTCTCCTTGTTTGCGCTCTTCATAAAAGCGTTGTTCAAATAAGAAGCGTGATTGAATATTCATAAAGAATGCTACACTGCGCTGCAGCTTATCCTCTAGCAAACTGAGACGCTCTTCTTCATTGGCCGCCTCTTTTAATGAAGCATCTGCCACAATCATTTCTGCGAATGTAGACGCAGTTTCAGCTACATTCATCGCATATTTACGATTCAACATCCGAACATCCTGCATGACTTCCTGATGGAACGAATGACCAAGCTCATGTGCTAGTGTCGCTACATTGGATGGAGTCCCTGAGAAGGTCATAAAAATACGTGATTCTCCGCTATCAGGGAAATTCGTACAGAAACCGCCCACTCGTTTGTTTGGGCGATTCTCAGCTTCTACCCAGCGTTCATTAAAAGCTTTTTCAGTAAAAGCAGCAAGCTCTTTTCCAAACCCTGCGAAATGCTTGATAATAAAAGCGGCTGCGTCTTGATAAGAATAGGTTTTTGTCTCACTTCCAATAGGCGCTCCCACATCAAACCAGCTTAGTTTATCAACCCTAAGCATGTCAGCTTTACGTTGTAAATAATCAATGAATGGCTGCTTATGTTCATCAATGACAGACCACATTGTATCGAGCGTCTCTTGTTTCATCCGGCAAATATCAAGGGGCTCTTTTAATATATGATTCCATCCTCTGGCTTCATATACTTGTAGACGAAAACCAGCGAGATGATTGAGTGTGCTTGCAAACAAATGTTCATCCTGTGTCCATGCATGTTCTAAATTATGATAGACGGCTTTTCTCACTTCACGGTCTGAATCATCCATCGCATTTTCTGCTTGGCCTACAGAAATCATTTGTGTTTCACCATTTTGCTCAAATGGAATGGTAATTTTGTTCACCAAGCTAGAATAAAGTTCATCCCACGCATGATACCCATCTACTGCTAGTTTTTGAATGAGTGTTTCCTGTTCAACAGGCAGTTGATCTTTCACATGTTCTCTTCGTTCATTTAATATGTAACGAACATCTGAGAAAGCGGCTGAATCCATTAATTCTTCCCACTGGCTAGTAGGTATCTCAGCAAGTGATTGATCAAACCCTGCTAGAATGGTTCCTAATTCAGCTTCCAGCTTGGCAATAGACCCTCGGAGACTGCCCGCCTTCATATCCTTTGTATTTTGAGATTGTAGACAGGATACAAATGAACCTGCTTGTGCTAATTTTTTATATGTGATTTCATACGTTTCAAGGACAGTTCTTAACTTTTTTTCAATTTGTGTATCTTCTTTTGAAAAGGCATCTACCTTTTGTCGTAACTCATCTAATAGCTGCTGTATGTGCTGTAAGTATGTGATAAATTCTGATGAAGAACTGCCTCCTTTAAAAAAGGCATCTAAATCCCACGTCTCTTGTAATGGTTTTAATCCCAAATTATTTCCCCCTTTAATTGCTAATTTCATCATACAAAGGATATAGAGTCAGTATGGCATATGTATTCCTTTATATTCATTATATTTTCTCACAATTAAAAAAACCCGGCAAGAAGCCGAGTTTTTATGATAATTTTGAACGTAAATACGCATCGATAAAGGAATCTAAATCTCCATCCATCACCGCTTGAACATTTCCCATCTCCGTGTTGGTACGATGGTCTTTCACAAGGGAATATGGGTGGAAGACATACGAGCGAATTTGGCTTCCCCAGCCAATTTCTTTCTGTTCTCCTCTGATTTCATCCAATTCCGCCTGTTGTTCTTCGATCCGTTTTTGATAAAGCTTAGATTTCAGCATTTTCATTGCACGTTCTCTGTTTTTGATTTGGGATCTTTCCGTTTGGCACGTCACGACGACATTTGTTGGGATGTGTGTGATACGAACCGCAGAGTCCGTCGTATTGACGTGCTGCCCCCCTGCACCACTTGCACGATACGTATCCACCTTAATATCCTCTGTACGAATATCGATATCAATTTCTTCATTAAATTCTGGCATGACATCACAAGAAACGAAAGATGTGTGTCTACGGCCAGATGAATCAAATGGAGAAATACGGACTAAACGATGGACACCTTTTTCTGCTTTTAAGTAACCGTAAGCGTTATGTCCTTTAATCAGCAATGTCACAGACTTAATTCCCGCTTCATCCCCTGGAAGATAATCAAGGGTTTCAACCTTAAAGCCTCTGCGCTCTGCCCAGCGGGTATACATTCTGAGGAGCATCGATCCCCAGTCCTGTGATTCCGTTCCACCTGCACCCGGGTGAAGCTCAAGAATGGCATTGTTTTTGTCATACGGTTCACTTAAAAGAAGCTGCAATTCAAACTCGTTAAATTGTTTTGTTAAGTTCTTCAGTTCTTTTTCAAGCTCTGCATGAAGATCCTCATCGTAGTCTTCTTTTAATAAATCATGCGTCATTTGCAGCTCATCATGAGATTCACTGAGCTCATGATATGTATTCACATAATCCTTCAGTGCATTGGCTTCATTAATGACACCTTGCGCTTTTTGCTGGTCATTCCAAAAGTCAGCCTCTGACATCGTGGCCTCAAGCTCTGCAATTTTCGCTTCTTTTGTATCGAGGTCAAAGAGACCCCCTAAAATCAGCTAGCCTGCTAGCCATATTTTCAAGCTCTTGTCTAATTTCTACTAATTCCATATCCTTCACCTCATAGATGTATGGGGGCTGACATGAATAGAAAGAGGTTTTCACCTCTTTCCATTACTTATTCTGTCTTCCCATGACAATTTTTATATTTCTTGCCGCTTCCGCAGTGACATGGTGAGTTTCTTCCAATATCCACCACTTTACGCACCGGCTTTTTCTTCACTGTTTTCTCCTCATCGCCCTCTTGAGGCTGATGAGCAGTTGTTTGTCCTTGAACGACTTCTTCACGTTCTAGGTTGTTTTGGATTTCTGATTTTAGCACATATTTAGCGACGTCATCTTCAATTGAAGCGACCATATGCTCAAACATCGCAAATCCTTCCATTTGATACTCACGAAGCGGATTGGTTTGTGCATATGCACGTAAATGGATTCCTTGACGCAGCTGATCCATTGCATCGATATGATCCATCCACTTCGAATCTACTGCACGAAGAACGATGACTTTTTCAAATTCACGCATTTGTTCATCGCCAAATGTCTCTTCTTTTGCATCATATTTCTCTTTAATCCGCTCCATGATGAATTCGGTGATCTCATCTGCTTCTTTACCGAAGATATCTTTGACCGAAATGACACCTTCATCTAAATAGTTCGTGTTGATTAATTCAACAAGACCATCTAGTTTCCATTCTTCTGGAAGCTCATCTTTCGGCGTGTAAGATCCAACAGCCCGCTCAATAGACGATTGAATCATATTGATCACAATCGATTTCAAGTTATCAGAATCGATAACTTCAAAACGCTGTTTGTAAATGACTTCACGCTGTTGACGAAGAACATCATCATATTGCAGAAGTTGCTTACGGGAATCAAAGTTATTCCCCTCAACACGTTTTTGAGAAGATTCAACAGCTTTTGAGACCATTTTACTTTGAATTGGAGTAGAGTCATCCATACCGAAGCGATCAAGCATCGCCATTGTCCGCTCTGCACCAAATCGGCGCATCAATTCATCTTCCATTGAGAGATAGAATTGAGTAATCCCTGGGTCTCCTTGACGACCAGAACGACCACGGAGCTGGTTATCGATACGGCGTGATTCATGACGCTCTGTCCCAATAACAGCAAGACCGCCTAGTTCTTTCACACCTTCGCCAAGCTTGATGTCTGTTCCACGTCCCGCCATGTTTGTCGCAATTGTGACGGCACCTTTTTGTCCAGCTTCCTCAATAATTTGTGCTTCACGCTCATGGTTTTTCGCGTTTAACACTTGATGAGGGATGCCTTTATTTTTAAGCAGTTTTGAAATCAATTCAGATGTCTCAACCGCAACAGTTCCGACAAGAACCGGCTGTCCTGTCATATAACGCTGTGCGACGTCTTCAGCTACTGCTTTAAATTTGCCATCCATTGTGCGGTAAATTAAATCAGGTCTGTCATCACGCACAACCGGTTTATTGGTTGGGATTGTGACAACCTGCATATTGTAAATGTTACGGAATTCCTCTTCTTCCGTTTTCGCTGTACCTGTCATACCAGATAGCTTTTCATACATACGGAAGTAGTTCTGGAACGTAATGGTTGCAAGTGTCATGCTTTCATTCTGCACTTCAAGACCTTCTTTTGCTTCAATGGCTTGGTGCAGACCTTCACTATAGCGACGTCCTTTCATTAAACGTCCTGTGAAGGAGTCAACGATGACGACTTGGCCATCTTCCACAACATAATCAACGTCTTTTTGCATCGCAACATGCGCCTTAAGAGCCTGCGCGATATGGTGGTTAAGAGCGACATGTTTGACATCAAACAAGTTCTCAATGCCGAATGCTTTTTCCGCCTTCGTCATTCCGCTTTCCGTCAGCTGTACACTTTTTGTTTTAATATCATAAGTGAAATCGTCTTCTATTTTTAACGTACGAACAAAGGCATTTGCTTGTACGTAAAGTTTCGTCGATTTTGCAGCTTGTCCAGAAATAATAAGAGGTGTTCTCGCTTCATCAATTAAGATGGAGTCAACTTCATCGATGACGGCATAATGAAGTGGTCTTTGAACCATTTGCTCTTTATACAGCACCATGTTATCTCGTAAATAATCAAAGCCAAGCTCATTGTTTGTTGAATACGTGATATCAGCAGCGTACGCTTCTCTTTTTTCATCTTTGTCTAAACTGTTTAAGTTCAAGCCAACCGTTAATCCAAGAAATTCGAAAATCTTGCCCATTTCCTGTGCATCACGGCTTGCCAAATATTCGTTGACTGTTACAATGTGGACGCCTTTCCCAGAAAGAGCATTCAAATAAACAGGCATCGTTGATGTCAACGTTTTACCTTCACCTGTTTTCATCTCAGAGATATTCCCTTCATGTAGGGCAATCCCCCCCATGAGCTGCACCTTAAATGGGAACATTCCTGTCACGCGGCGGGAAGCCTCACGAACCGTTGCAAACGCTTCAACCAAAAGGTCGTCTACAGATTGTCCTTTTTCAAGTTTTTCTTTAAATTCGATCGTTTTATTTCGTAAAGCCTCGTCAGATAATTTCTCAAAATCTTGAGCGAGAGCTTCGATTTCATTTGCCTTTTTTTCATATCGGCTGATCGTACGTTTCGTAGGATCAAACACTTTGTTTAAGATTCCAAGCATATAATAACGCTCCTCTATTTCATGCAATTTTTCGGCATGTCCAAAAGTTTTACAGGTCCATATTTACCTGCATTTATCATACCATACCTTCCTTGATTTCCAAAGAATTTGCAATGATTTAGCACAAAAAACCCGCCCCTAATGAAGGGAACGGGTTTACTTTTTTTAGGTCATTTTCGGATCAAAAGGAACGAATGATTAAGCGTTCGGCTCAATGAGTCCATATTTACCGTCATTTCGGCGGTATACCACATTGGTCAAATTTGTCTCAGCATTTGTGAAGACAAAGAAACTGTGACCTAACATGTTCATTTGGAGAATGGCCTCTTCGCTATCCATTGGTTTTAGATTGAAGCGTTTTTGTCTGACGATTTCTGTTTCATCAATTTCTTCGTCATCTTGAACTGCTACTTCGGAAGCACCGTTTCCTCCAGCAAATAAATGCTTTTTCGCACCTTGCTCACGGAATTTACGGTTCACTTTCGTTTTATGTTTTCTAATTTGACGTTCTAATTTACTGGTTGCTAGGTCTACTGCATTGTACATATCCTCATTATGCACCTCTGCTCGAAGTGCTAGATCAGTCATTGGAATGGTAACCTCAACTTTAGATTCTTGATCGTTGTAAAATTTCAAGTTCACGTTGACTGAAGCATCAACATCTGACTCAAAATAACGCTCCAGCTTTCCAATTTTTTTCTCGACATGATCTCTTAGTGCAGGTGTTACTTCGATGTTTTCTCCTCGGACATTGTAATTCATGTAAAGAACGCCTCCTTTAAAATTAAGGATATGTAAACTTATTTCTACTTTTCCCTCCTTTTCTCCTGCTCAAACGTAAAAAAAATGTGAATTTTTATTGAAATTTGTCGAATCCTGCGGTGCTTCAGCTTTTACTTGATAGGTGATGAATATATATTCGATTGATTCTTGAAAAAGACCATCGCACTGTTAAATCTTGAAAGATGAAATAGATGTTTTCAGTGATTGAGACAAAGATTTTAAATCTTCCGCAGCTGCTTTCATTTCCTCATTCGCCGCTAGTGATTCTTCAACAGCCGCCGACATGTACTCTGTTTCCTCAGAATTTCGCTTGGCTCCTTCTTCTATCACACCAATTGTTTGAGAAATTTCTTCTGTACTAGCTGAGATTTGCTCTGTCGTGGCAGAAAGCTCCTCTGCTTTCATCGAGATATCACGGATGGATTCCAGAATTTCTTGAAAACTCTGTTCAGACAATTGCGATACTTTCACACCTTCTGCTACATCTCGTTCCACTTTCGTCATAGATTGAGACGATCTTTCAGTATCTTTGTTCACGTTGGCGAGTAACTGACTAATTTGGTCGGTCAGCTGACTTGATTCTTCTGCCAGCTTTCTGACTTCATCTGCAACAACCGCAAAACCTCTTCCATGTTCCCCAGCCCTTGCTGCTTCAATGGCTGCGTTTAAAGCAAGTAAATTTGTCTGATCTGCAATGGCATGAATATTCCCCAGCAGGTCTTGAATGCCGGTAAACTGTACTTGTACATTGGCCATTGTAGAATGATGTTCATTCACAGATTCTTTAATAGAACTCATTTGTTTCACAAATTGTTGAATGAGGGATGCGCCCTCTTCAGCCTTTTCAGTCACTGAAATTGAGTGACCCGAAACATCAGACGTATGTTCAGCCGCATTATGCATACCAGTCGAGACTTCTTGAATTGAAGAAGCTACTTTTCCTACTGCATCCGATTGTTCACGTGAAGCTTCACTGACCTGTTCAATCGAGCTAGACGTCTGTTCACTAGCCGATATGGTTTGACTGATGGTTTCTTCAAATTGAGCAGCAGAATCAGCTAATTGTCTTGACCCGTTTTGCACCTGTAAGATAAGCTGACGCAAATGCGCTGTCATTTGGTTAAAAGCCGTACCGAGCTGGCCAATTTCATTTTTAGAGGTTACTTCAATCTCTTCAAGTGTGAGGTCACCATCTGCCATTCTTCTTGCTGCATGTGTGACAGAGACAATCGGTTTTGTCATACGATGAACAAACCTTGTGCCAATGACTAAAAAGCCGACTATAATCGCTGCGCTAACGAGAATAAGCGTCAGCAATAATTGGTTACTTTCTTCATTGAGCTGACTGATTTTTTGATCCCGCTGTTTCAATTGTGTTTGAGCAAATTCTTTTGTAAAGGTATGTATTTCTTGTTCGATAGGTTGTAATTCTTGACTGAGACGGGTATTGAATTCTTTTTGATTTTGCATATTCAATGAATTAAATAATCGATTTGTTGAGGTGTAGTAAAGATAATTTTTTTCGGAAATTTGATCTAACAGATTTTTTGCTTGTTTAACGGTGCTCATTTTTGATGCTTCAGCTGTTTTCTTATTGATTTCTTCATATGTTTGCTCAATCTTCTGTAAATTTTCAGCATCTTGAACAACCACGTACGTTTTAATTTGTGCTTCCTGTTTTTGTAGCAGTGCCTCTAATTCCAGTGAGGTCTGGTACAGCTTTACTTCTTTGGTGAGGAGTGCTTTATACGATTGATCTGTTTTGTAATAGATAAAGCTAGAAAATCCTAAAATACTGACAAACAATACACATATGACAATAAGCCCAAATAAAAATTGATTTTTTAGTCTCATAAATTCCTCCGAATGGTCTGAATTGAACAAAAATTAATGAATGACATACGGCCTCATACAGGCATGTATTTCATCCATCCACTTTCTATATTCAGGTATAAAATATGATGTAAGGAATGACTGGAAGTGATTTGAAGGGAATGTATAGAAAGCTAGTATATCGAAACTTAAAAAAATTTGGTCAAACGATCGAATCGTCTTAGCAAAGTGCTCATTTTCAATAATTGAAAGCAGAAGCGGGTGTGTTGTCTCTAAATGAAAGAAGGCATGGATCAGATCATTAAAGATCCGATCCCCTTCTGTTTTAGCAAAATCCTTCTCAATTTCATCTAAATATTTTAGACTCTCTTCTATTGTATATAGAAGGTCATAATATGTGGTTAATAATATATAGTCATCTGAACGATACGCCACAGGTCTCACCTATTTATTTCCGTTTATCGTAGTATACGCCGTCACTTGTCATGGGCTGATACGGATTTTGATAATTCAGCTGTTTTGTTTTCTTACGTTGAATGGCTTGAATATCTGCCTTGATCCCATTTTGAATCTCCGTTAATTGCTTGGCCATCAATTGATCTGTTTGAATGATTTCTTTGATTTTCTCTTTTTCTTGAACGGAAAGCTCATGTTGAATATCTCTCATTAGTTCGTCTCTCTCAACTAAAAAAGCATCAAAGTCTTCAATGAGTGTTTCGCTTTGCGGATTGGCCTCTATTTCCGCTGCCATTTTTAACGTTTGGTCGTGCAGTTGGTCCACAATACTCATAGAGATCCCCCAATAGAGTGGTGACGCCCTTTTCGATCGGTTTGAATGACTTCCTTCCAAGCATCTCGGAAATCAGTCACATATTGCTCTACTTCATTCAGGATCTCTTCGTCATTTTGCAGATTGGCTTCAATCAGTCTTCGATAGATGTAGTCATACATACTTGCCATGCTCTTTGATACATCATACGTACGATTTAAGGTGACATTTAATTCTTGGATGATGTTTTGAGCCTTTTTCAGGTTCAAGTTTCTCATTTCAGCATCTTCTTTTTGAATGCCATGCTTTGCTAGTCTAATAAACTTTAAGCATCCTTCATAAAGCATAAGCGTTAACTCGGCCGGTGTTGCGGTCTCAATAGAATTTTTCTGATAGGCGGCATAAGGGTTCTGAATTGCCATATGTTATAAACCTCCAATTATTGTCCAAGCAGTTGAGAAAGATAGCCAGATTGGTTGTTTAGCTTTTGAATCGCACTATCCATGGCGTTAAACTTTTTGTAGTAACGAGCTTCCACCATTTTTAAACGATCTTGGAATGTACTCATTCGTTCGGTCAAAGAATCAAGGTCCTTACCAAGTCCGTATTCTTTTGATGCCATCGTTGTGCTACCAGCCTTTGTCTGAATGCTCTTCGAGAAGGCTGATAAGGAATTTTTGATACGATGAATGATTCCTTGTTCTTTATATTGCTGCTGCGCTTTATCTTTATCTTTTGAATCTACATTTAGCGAACCTGACATAAATATTTGACTAATCTTTTGTGGGTCTTCTTGAATAGCTTTTCTTAGCTTCGGTTCATCAATGACAAGCTTTCCGCCATCTTTATATTTATCTGAAGTGGCAATTCCGATTTGTGTCATGTGAATTTTATTCCCATCACTTGTCGTAATATCAACATAAAAATCACTTCTTAATTTAGATGCACCAGATCGTAAAATTGAATCACTTCTCAACAAGCCTGACTTCGCAGTCGTTTCCCATAGCTCGACTTCTTTGTCAGACATGGCTTTTTTCTCTTCAGCTGTTAATGGATAGTAGTCTCTATTTCTTTTTTCATTGACTTTACCATTGATCTCTTCAACAAGTTCATTGTATTTATCAACGAATTGTTTGATTTTATCAAAGATGGCATCGACATCTGTTGAAACGTTCAAACTGACAGGCTTATCTGTTGTTCCTTTAAGTTCATATGTGATACCAGCCTGCGTGAAGGTATTATTGTTATTTTCCATTTTGAGACCATTAATTTCGTATTGCGCTTTCTGCCCTTGAGTAGTCGCAACTAATTTATTATCTCCATCCACTTGGAATCCTAATTGCGTTAAAAATGAAGCAGAATTGCCATCTGCTGCCTTAATACTGACACCTTCACCAGTCGTACGCGAAGTCAGAGCGATCGTATCTACGTAGTTGGTTCCATCAAAGATCTGGCCTTTATAAGCCGTGACACCTAGTTGAGCGTTGTTCAATTTTGACACGATTGAATCAAGGGTATCTGTATCAGTTGTATTAATGGTAACTGTTTTAGGTGTTGTAGAATCTGGTGTCGTCACCTCAAACGTAAACGTACCGTTTGAAGCAGTAAATCCAGATGGACTAGAAGATTTGAATACGGATGCTGTCGCTAGTTGGGTCACATTAATCGAGCCAGAGGTAGCATTTGTTGAGCCAGTTGCTGTGACAGCAGATTCATTGGAGCTAGTGACCTTTTTTGCGCCATAAGTACTCGGATATGTTAAATTTAGTTTGGCAATGAGATCATCTAATTCTTTGACCTTTGAATTGACCTCGCGATAGCTGTCTCTTTGCCATTCAAGTGTTTGTTTCTGACGTGTCATTTTATCAAGAGGTGCTTGCTCAGTTTTCATTAACTTTGAGACGATTTCATCAATATCAAATACATTAGAAAATCCAGTAATTCGATTAACCATGGTTTATGTTCTCCCTTCAATTACATTCTTTTATCGACAAATAAACCGACAATCTCTGTCATTGCCGCATAGAAATCAAGCCATTCTTTGGAAGGAATCTCTCTAATGACTTCTTCGGTTTGGTTATCTACGACTTTGACATAATATTCATTGAGTTTTTCATGCAATTCAAATTGAAGATGAAATTGAGTAGGTTCAATCAGCTTATTTGCTCCTTGAAGCGTTTTCTCAATTTCTTCTTTTGAAACGACTTTTCCATTTGCTTGTAAATCAGTGTTTGCATTGTCATTTTGATGATTCGTAACACGGGTTTGAAATGCATCAATCAGTGGCTCTAGCGAAGTCAACTTACCAACAGACATAGTTATTCAGCTCCTGTGCTTTGATCTATCTTTTATATCGGCTTTGAATTATTAAATTAAATATAGATGGCCCGATTTGTTAAAGTTTCATATAGATGATGTACTTCTACGGTTTCACACGGAGGAGGATAGACAAATAGGATAAAAAAATCCTCACTTTTTTTGTGAGGATAATTGAGAAAGTAGATCAAAGGACAAGCTAGCAGCACGGCTGTTTTCTTCTTGAATAGACAGGTATACTTCCTTCCTGTGAATATCAATATGCTTAGGAGCCTCAATTCCGACTTTTACTTGGTCGCCTTCAATCGCAATAATTTTAACTTCAATATCGTCGCCTATTTGAATCGATTGATTTAATTTACGAGATAGAACTAACATGAGGAAGCCACCTCTAGCAAATGTTTTGTATGATAGGCTGAATCATGCAAAATGACCTGCTTGGCTTTCATGTTTTTCCGATTCACAATAATAGGCGCTCTTAAATTGGCTGTCGTTTTTTCAATAGAAGATCCCATTGTTAAAATAACCATGACTTCCACATCATTGGCATCTTCTACCCCAAGAATGTCTACAACCGATTCTTCTAAGTCAAATTCATATTGATTGAAGAACAAAAATGGGCTGCTGACAATAAAGCCTAGTTCTGTATTTTCCAAAGATTGGAGAACTAAAAATGGGGATTCTTCTGATAAAGGTAAAATGACAAATTGTTTTTGATCCAGAAATCCTGGTATCCCATTAGAGAAGTGAATGATTTGCTCCTCTTTAATCGTCACTTCGCCATGGTATTTTGTTTGAATGATCATAATTCACGACCTTTTTCATTTTTCTTAACTATACCTTATCACCATTTTGACCTGTTTCGTCAACTTCTATTTTTAATTCTGGGTATTGTAACATATCAATATGAACTTTACCTGGCTGGTAGTTAACAATTGGTTTATGAGGTGTTGCCTCTATAATAGCTTTTTGCGGCTCCACATCAATTTTAAGTTCAGATGGCTCATAATGAATTTTCACACTAAAAAATGAAGGAATCACACCGATGTTGAATTGTTTTGCTGGAGGACTGCCGTTGATTTTCGCAAACTCAGCAATCGCATTCCCACCATTCTCGATCTTGATGAGTTCACTTCCTTCTTCCGCTCTACGCCCCATTCCTTCTCCAATCGCACGTTTCCCCTCAGCCGCCCATTCCTCTGAACGCCTAAAAATCGACTTAATATCCATATCGGCAAATGCCTCGGTTTGATCTATGGTTAATTTCGACGGTGTCCTTGTGATATTCATGACAGCTCTTGGCTGCTGAATGTCAAGATCCGCTCTTGGCTGCTCTACTTCTTGCTTGGAAGGGGTTGTCGACATTTGCAGCTTTGCATAAGTTTGCTCCATTAACAATCTAGGGATTTGCATAGGTTCACCTCCATGATGCAAAAAAGCACCCAACGGATGCTCTTTCTTATCTTAAGAAATCGACAAGGGATGGCTGAATCACTTTAGCTGTCGTCGCTAAAGCAGCTCTATTCACAGTCTCTTGTTGAAGAAGATCAAGAATGGCTTTTTCACTTTCTACATCTTCGGCATCTGATTTAGCCTTTTTCAGCACTTCAAATTGCGAAGTCAAACGGCTCCCGACTAAGTCGATACGATTGGATCTAGCCCCAAGATCTGAACGCTCAGCACTCATCACTTCTTTAAACTGATCGATATTTCCTAATGCATCATCTGAATTTGTAAACGTTCCATTTTTTAATGAGTTTTCTAAATCAGTCAGCATTTCAATGACATTTTGACCACTGGCAGATTGCCCACCAAAAGCTGAAAGAGGATTTGAATTCACATTTAATGTGATTCCATCAGAAATGTTCGACTGAACCACGTTTGCATCTGTATAGTTTTCAAAGTTAAATGTAAACGTACCATCTGCATTCTCTACAACTGGTTTAACATTGGTATTTGTCCCATTAAAAACAAACTTACCTAACATCTGCGTGTTCATTGCATCAATGATTTGATTCTTCATCTGACCAATTTCCACTCCGATAGCAGCTAAATCTTCTGGCTGTTTTGTTCCATTGGCCGCATCGAGTACTTTATCTCGTATATTTGACATGATATCAATTATTTCAGTGACACTTGTTTCAGATGTATCAATCCAGTTTCGTGCCTCATTTAAATTAGTTTGGTATTGCTCATTTCGAAACATGGCTGTACTATATTGAAGACTTTTCACTGCTGCCACAGGATCATCAGACGTTTTTGTGAAACGTTTTCCAGACTGTGCCTGCTCATTAATTTTAGAGAGTTTTTCATAACTTTTACTAATATTTCGAAGTGAATTTTGAGAAATCATACTTTGCGTGACTCGCATCAGTTACCCTACCTTCCTACGACTCCCATGCCGTTTATTATTTTATCTAATACTTCGTCTTGCATCGTCATAATTCTTGCTGCTGCATTATACGCATGCTGGAATTGGATCATGTTCGTCATTTCTTCATCAATAGATACAGCACTAGTTGACATCCTGCGTTCATTGGCTGAATTCACAAGAGCTGCTGAACTGCTTTCAAGGGTCATGTTCTTTTTAGCTTGTATCCCCATTTCAGCAATGACATTCTGATAGTAATCCTGAATCGTTGTGGTATTTCCGCCGATTGGCAGCTTTAAGTTTTGAATATTAGCTAATTTCGTAGCATTCGAACCATCACCTTGCGTTTGATTAAGAGATGCAGCAATGTTATCTGTCGATGCTAAAATCACGTCACTCACTTTGATACGGGCTGCCAAGCCTTTATTCAAATCATTGTTATTCTCAATATCGAAAAAGTCTTGTCCACTTGTGCCATTTAACGTGTACCCTTGCTTATGGACATCGTTAAAAGCATCCATAAATACTTTTGCTACTTCATCCAGCTCAGCAAGCATATCCGGGTACATGCCTTTTTCATCTCCATTAGACATGTAGCCATACGCCTCAACAAGTGCTTTTACTTTACCATTCACTTGTAATTGATCAGCTGCGATGGTTGTCGTTCCAAATTGGAGTGAGTTAACAAGTCCTGTCGTATTATCATAGGAAAGTTGCAATTCAGATTTTTCATTAGTAATGCCATTTAAAATCGTTCCAGCAGATTGTCCATTAGCACCGATAATGTCGATGTTAACGGTTCCTTCAGCAATTTCCAGAGCATTTCCTCCAGAAGGGTTGTAGCTCACTTTAATATCAACAAGTGAGGAAAGCTGATCTATAAGAGCGTCGCGCGTATCATAAAGATCATTGGGAAGATAACCATTTGGCTCAACGGTTGCAATCTGTTTATTCACTTCATCAATTTGAGTTAATAGGGTGTTCACATTTTTTGCCGTTGAATCGAGTTCAGTTTTTAAATTCTTTTGTATCGTTGTTAAAGAAGAATTTAGCAGGCGGAATTGATCTACTAAAGCCTGAGCACTTGTCTTAACAACTGTACGGGCTGAAGCAGTATCAGCATTTTTCGATTCTGATAAGACTTGTAATGATTTCCAGAGATTATCAAAGGCTCTATTCAAGCCTTCATCTGTTAAATCATTCATCACTCCTTCCATTTGTGAAAGAGCATCAGACTTCGTCGCATAATAAGACAAGTTATTGTTATGATCTCTATACTGAAGATCTAAAAAGCTGTCTCGAATTCTTTCAACAGTTCCAACTTGGACACCTGTCCCCATTTGGCCATATGTCTTGCCATCATAAACAGAAATCACTGGGTAAGGATTCTCTGCTTTAAAGGTAACTCTCTGTCTTGAATAGCCATCAGTATTTGCATTGGATACGTTGTTTGATGTGACATAAAGCCCTGCACGCTGGGCTGTGATTCCTCTTTTTGCCGTTTCTAGTCCCATGAATGTAGAACCCATAGATATCCTCCTTGTTTACGCCTTTGAATCAAACAAAGCCCTATGCTGTTTAGGCTTTGAACTCTCAAGACCATTTTGTCCGTAATTCATATTTTCTTTGTTAGGATTCACAAGATCGAATGTCAGTGAAATAAATTGAAGTGACTGCTGAATAAGCTGTTTGTTCAGTTCGTTTACATCTTTCAGTTCCACCATGATGTCATTCAGCTTCTCATATAACGAAATAAGCTCTTCTTGATCCGTTCCTGTAGCTTTTTCGATACATGCGGTGATTGTCGGCGATTGATCACTTTGTAAAAATTGAACTGCTGCTTCAATCCGCTTTTCTTCTAATTGTGAAATGGCCTGAATATATTTTTGCTCAAGGTTCAGAACCTCTGAAAGAGCATCGATCTCATTATTTTTCAGCATTTCTGTTTTATTCTTAGACAGCTTTAGAAGCTGTTCATGTAATCCGTAGAGACGGTGCAGTTCTTCAATCATTATTTTTACTGACATTCACGCTACTCCCTTTTGTTATTGTTGTTTATAAAAATTCAACATTTTATCTGCAATGCCTTTGGTATCTACTTGATATGTTCCGGCTTCAATGCTTTTTTTAATTTGGTCTATTTTATCTTGACGTTCTTTCATGATATTCGGCACCTTTTGCATTTCGATTGCCTTTTTAGAAATTTCGACTTTGTCAGTTGATTTTGCTTGATTCGATTGCAACGTTTGTTTCTCATATGTTTTCTTGTAAGGATTTACTGGTTGTGTTCCATATCGATTAATTTTCACGGGATTCCTCTCGCTTTCCGTTACAGTCTGTCTTGATTCTATCCATTTTATCGACCAAACTGCAACTTAGTTTAGGGAATCAGTCGTTTTTAGGATTAATGGCATAATAGGTGTCTTTTTTCCTAGATTCAATCTCCCTTTTACGCTCTTCTTCTTGGTCCATTTGGCTGATTTGCGTCTTTATATCCTTTTCACAATGGCTACACAGCTTGTTTTTCCTGATCGGTTGGCCGCATCTTTCACAAGGATAATTGATATTAGGGAATTGACTAATTTGAAGTCTTTTCAAACGGATAAATTTCAGGATTAATTCTTCATCAACTTCTGTTGCGTCTACTATTTCAGCAATGGTTGATTGTCTATTACTTTGCTTACGCAAGAATTTATAAACGATATCAAAAGAACGTTCTTCTTCTTCAAAGCATTTGTTACAAACCGTTTGGATGGTGGTTTTTAAAAATAACTGATTACATTGTGGACAGTTTGCCAATTGATTCATAACCAAAACCCCTTACGTTATTTTCTTTTCTTAATATCGGTTGATTGTCATGATTTTTAACTACGAATCAACGTAAAAGAGGAAACACTTTTGGCGCCTGCGTCTTTTAAAATTTTTGCTGCATGATAGACTGTCGCCCCAGTTGTATAAATATCATCGATTAATATGATATCCTTTAGAACGATCGGGTTTGCCTGCCTTAATTGAAACAACTTCTGTTGATGTAAACGTTCATTTTTTCTTTTCTTAGACTGCTTCCTTTGATGTACTTTTATAAGTGGCTCCAATATAGGTCCGCCAATCATGGAAGCAAGCATCATTGACTGATTGAATCCTCTTTCCTTTAATCTCTCTTTACTCAAAGGAATTGGGACAAGCACCGGTTCTTTGATTGAAAAAGAACGTTTAAACGCTGAATGTACATCTTTTTTAAATAGATCAGCTAAAGCCGTATCACCTCGAAATTTAAATCGAGCTAGAACATCTTTCATAAAGTCGTTGTAAGCATAAACAGACCGATTCATTACAAGAATCTCAGCAAAATCCCGTCGTTTATTCCACCTTGAACAATCATGACACAATTGATCATTTGATTGCGCTCTTCCGCATTTGGGACAAGTAGGACCTTGAATCTTCATGAGGTGGTTCTTACATGCTACACATAAACGATCTTCATTTAATAGTAGGAATGATTTCCATGTAAAAGCAGCCACAAAATGGCTCTCACAAATTGGACAAATCAATGCTTTTCTTTGTTCAACGACAAATGATTTTCGCACCTTGGATATGTAGTGACCGTTGAAGCTGCTTCTGTCAGAATGACGAGCATCGCCGTATTCTTCTGTTTATCCACCATCTCGGATTTACTGTAGGATATTTTATCGATATCTGTTATATATTGCGGTTTCACTTGATTTAGAGAAATGGCTAATACATCTTCTATACATTTTTCACAATGACAAATCATGTTTAATTGGTTGAGATATTGATAGAGAATTTCTTTAAGTAGTATTTCTTTTGCATTGAGTAGCATATTTTGTCTCTCCTGCCATTTGTGTTTTGTGAATATAATGTACCATGATTTAGTTGAACCCACACTATTTTTCAGAAAACTCTTTTTCAGCTGTATTATTCATTTTTACGATATGTTTCTTTGCTTGTTTCATACTTCTCGTTAAACCAAAATGAAAAAAGTACACGTCTCCGTTAAAAAAATCTGGATGTCTCCCTGCTCTACCAGAAATTTGAACAAGTGCACTTTCTGTAAAAATAGGAGATTCCGCACCTAAGACGCCCACTTGAACATCTTGAATGGTAACGCCTCTTTCTAGAATAGTTGTTGTAACCAATACATCGTATCTATGATCTCTGAAATGCTGGACTTTTTGCTTCCTTTCTTGATCATCCGCAGAAACACCCTGTACATTTACATCTTGACCTTGAAGAATATGAGTTACCTTCTTCATAGTAGAAATAGAAGGAACAAAGAGTAACACTCTTTTTTTCTTTGTGATATGTTCATGCAGCCAGTTCATTGTAGATGCTGGAAGCCGATTTCTTTTTAATCTCTTTTTCCAATCTCCAACCCATTGAAATGTTGGGACAGGTAACGGTTTTTGGTGGAAGCGCAGAGGAATTTTGATCGCTTCTAATTGTCTACGAGCAACATCTTTTTGCATTTTTTTAGATGGTGTGGCACTTAAGTAAATTCTAACTCCTGTTTTTTTCATTGACTTTAAAACAGCAAACTGAAGCCGTTCATCGATTGAATAAGGAAAAGCATCGACTTCGTCTACAATGAGGACATCAAAGGCGTTTTTATATCTCATTAGCTGATGGGTTGTAGCGATCATAAGCGGCGCCATTTGAAATCTTTGAGAACTCCCGCCATAAAGTGCAGCTATATTCAGTCCTTGAAATGCCTTTCTCATTCGAGGTTCAAGCTCAAGTACAACATCGGTTCTAGGCGTCGCAATACAAACACTCATTCCGTTATTTAGCGCATATTTTATTCCATGAAAAAGCACCTCCGTTTTCCCCGCACCACAAACAGCCCAAACGAGCAGATCAAATTTGTTTTGGATTGCTTCTACTAGCCTATCGGACGCTCTCTTTTGCCCTTTAGAAAGCTCTCCCTGCCATGTTAATTCAACTTGTCTTGTTTCTTTCTTTTGTGGACCCGTCCATTCGTAGAGAAAGCCACATTCGCTTACTTTTCCCAGCATGATGCAGGATCTACAGTATACACAGTCTTTTTTACATGTTTCACACGGAGAGAGGGCAAAGTAGCGCTTGTTTGATACACCGCACCGGCAGCAGATCAAACCACCCGCCACCCTATTGACAGCAGGTGTTCTATGGATGAATCCTTGATTCTCCAGCCACTCCAATTCGGACTGTGTACATTGACATTCAATAGGAAGAAGATGCCTTGATTGTAGCTTGTGACTGAGTTCCATTGCTTTTTCCAGATTCAATTTCACGCACTACCTTTCCATTCATGTTGACCCATTATGTACAAAGAGAAGGCCTTTCGTCTAATTGTAAAAACAGAAAAACAAATCCCCTTTTCCATGAGAAAAGGGGATTTTGATATCTATCTGATGATCCAGCCAAGTGCTAAAGAGCCTTCGCCTAGATGAGTGCCAATCACGGCACCAAAGTAGCTTTTATAAAATTCAACATGAGGATACTTTTCTAATAAGTGCGCAATTAATTCATCTGCTTCTTCTTCTCTATTACCATGTATCAGAGTTGCTCTCATTGGAACACCACGTGATGCATCTTCATCAAATAATTCAAAAATACGTGAAATGGCTTTTTTGCGTGTACGAATCTTCTCAAAAGGGACAATTAGCTTGTTGTCAAAATGCAAGATAGGCTTTACCTTTAAGAGGCTTCCAATAAAAGCCTGAGCACCATTTAATCTGCCGCCACGTTGTAAATGAGTTAAATCGTCTACCATAAAATAAGCTCTTTGATTTTCTTTCAGATAATTGAGATGGGAAATCACTTCTTCTGGAGAAGCACCACCTTGGATTTTTTCAGCAGCTTCTAACACATAAAAACCTTGCGCCATACAGCTAGTCTCTGTATCAAACGGATAAATGTCGATTCCGTCAACTAGTTCATTCGCTGAGGCCGCACTATTGTATGTTCCACTAATTCCGCTTGACAGATGTATACTAATCACAGCATCATATGTTTCACTAAGTTTTTCATATAATTCTATAAGTTCACCGAAAGCAGGCTGAGAGGTTGTTGGAAGATCTTTATGTTTCTTGACTTCTTCATAATATGTCTTCCAATCCATTTCTACTTCTTCACGGTATGATTCAGTACCAAAGATGACATTCAGAGGGATCATATGAATATGATGTTTATCACGTAGTTCTTGTGGTATATAAGCAGTACTGTCTGTTACAACGGCTATTTTCATTCTTAAATACCTTCCTTATCCGTTAAGTTGCTTTTTAAAAAAGAATGATCATTGTTTTTCACTAGATTTATAATACTAATCAAAAAAGCTTGCCTAATCAATAGGCAAGCCCGCTATATCCGAAAAAGACTCCTTACCTGCCTATCATTGCTCTCTAACTTGAATGTGAGAGAACTAAAAACAGGCGAAAAAGGAGTACTTGTCCGGAACATTATCTCATTTCTACCCAGCCGTTTTTAATTGCTACAACAACAGCTTGAGTACGGTCATTTACATTCATTTTTTGCAAAATGTTACTCACGTGGTTTTTGACTGTTTTCTCACTAATAAAGAGCGACTCACCAATACCTCTATTGCTCTTTCCGTCAGCTAACATTTGAAGAACTTCACATTCACGTCTTGTTAAGATATGAAGTGGTCTGCGAATTTCAGGATATACCTCGTGCTGTGGATGTGCTGAAACGCCGCTTGTTGCTAAGCGTCGGAATTCATTTACTAAGTTATGAGTGACTTTCGGATGTAAATAAGAGCCTCCGTCAGCTACTACTTTTACTGCTTCAATGAGGGTATCTGCATCCATTTCTTTTAACAAGTAGCCTCTTGCTCCTGTTTTTAATGCATGTGTCACATAGTTTTCATCGTCATGAATAGATAGGATAATGACTTTTGATTCGGGATAAAGCTCTACTAGCTGTTTTGTAGCCTCCACACCATTTACATTCGGCATATTAATGTCCATAATGACAACATCCGGATGATAGTGTTCTACGATACGTGCAGCTTCGTCACCGTCGTCTCCTTCTGCAACTACTTCAAAAGTAGGTTCAAAATCTAAAATCCGTTTGACACCTTCACGGAATAATTGGTGGTCATCGATAATTACAATATTTACTTTAGTCACAAGCTACGCCTCCCCATGTTTATTGTTCTACACCTGAACTTTATGGTCAATATGTCTTTTGTCTCTATTTTACAATTTTATTTTGTAATGTTAACGGTACTCTAATCATGATGAATGTCCCTAGACCTATTTTTGAGTCTATGGTCATTTTACCTTCTAGTAAGTCTACGCGCTCTTTCATACCAAGTAACCCAAAGGATTTGTTTTTATTTGTTTTAACATCCTTCATATCAAAGCCTTTTCCATCGTCTTTGATAATTAAGGTGACAAAGTCTTTCGTCACTTCAACCTTCACAGAGATTTCTTCAGCTTCAGAATGCTTTAAAGAATTTGTGACAGCTTCTTGAGCTAGTCTAAATAGTGCCACTTCAAATTGAGAAGCAATTCTTTCGCTTTCAGTATCACCTAAGCACTGGAACGTAATTTTGGTTTTTCCATCATATTCTTCAATTGTGTTTAAGTATTTTCGCAGTGTCGGAATGAGACCCAAATCATCTAAAGCCATCGGTCTTAAATCATAAATGATTCTTCTCACTTCGTACAGTGCATTTCGCACATTCTGTCTTAGACTTCTAATTTCTTTAAATCCTTCTTCTGTTCCACGGTCTCTAAAAATTCGTTCAATTAGTTCTGAACGCATCATCACGTTTGCCAGCATCTGAGCAGGTCCATCATGGATTTCTCGTGATACCCTTTTGCGCTCTTCTTCCTGGGCTTCAATAATTCTTAGTCCAAAATCTTGTTTTGCCTGAGCATCTTCAAGTAAAACACCGACCTGACGTAAATCTTGGTTCAAGTAGTTGAGGACGACCGTGATCTGGCTCACAAGCGTTTCTGAACGTTCAATGACATCTTGTAAGCTTAACAATCGTCTTTCGAGATCATCTCTTCTTTCCCTCAGCTGTTTTTCGCGCTGCTGGATCATGGTCAATTCTACTTGCAGGTTATGTGCTTTTTCATAGGCTTCTCGTATTTCTTCTTCGCTGAATTTGTTGAAGTTTCTGCTGACCTCAGATAATCGATTTCTAGCATGTCTCGTATGTACTTCTAGTTTATCCCCAAAATCAATTACTTCGTTGACTTGCTGTTTAATTTGCTTAAGCTCTTCTACTAGGCTTTCATATTGTTGACGGGACTGTTCGCCGATTCTAAATACTTCGTCCTTACTGCCATCAACTGTACTTAGCATTTTCATGATGATTGAATCCAATAACTTCGGATCCATTTTAGGTGTTGTCATGGCTTTTCCCTCCCGTAACAGTGATGTCATCTTTTTTTATTATAAATGTCATTGATCTGCATTTTATGTCGAATTATAATGAAAGAATGCGTATAAATCATGAAATTTTTATGACGACCCTTTTTCCGCTCCTATCATCATAACAAAATACGCTGTAAAATTCTAAAACCAATGCAAATTTTCTCTAGCCTTACAATTTGCTTGTCAGGAGGGTATGTCTTTTGCTGAACCGCTATCTCACAGTAAAAAGCCGTGGCGAGCATGAGATCGTCATTGAAAAATCACGTTTTATTTGTCATATACAACGTGCTGTCTCAGAAGAAGAAGCACAAGCCTTTATACAATCCATAAAAAAACAACATTGGAACGCCACTCATAATTGTTCCGCCTATTTGATCGGTGAACATGATCTGATTCAAAAAGCAAATGATGATGGTGAACCAAGCGGTACGGCAGGGGTACCAATGCTTGAAGTGCTAAAAAAACGCAAGCTGAAAGATACAGTTGTTGTCGTCACTCGTTATTTCGGCGGTATTAAGCTAGGTGCCGGTGGTTTAATTCGCGCGTACGGAAAATCTGTGTCTGAAGCAATTAATCATGTTGGTATGGTAGAACGCTGTTTAATGCGTACGATGCACACAACAATAGATTATACATGGCTTGGAAAGGTAGAGAATGAGCTTAGAGCCTCATCTTTTCAGCTAAAAGACATCCATTATGCAGAAGATGTGATTTTTGAAACGTATGTAGAAGAAACACAAACAGAGCAGTTCATTGAATGGATGACTGAGTTGACTAATGGAAAGAGTGTTACTAAAGAAGGCGAATTGATTTATTTAGAAAAGGACGTTGGTCCGATAAAGGAGACAGATGAATGGCACAACGAGTAAAAGTGCGTGTACGAAAGAAAAAGAGTAAGAAGAAAAAGATTTTCAAACGGATTCTGGTCTTATTTTTGCTTCTCTTCATCTGCATGGGCGGATTTGCAGTTTATAAGATTGTGAATACACTCCAAGCTGCTGACAAAACTTATGATGAATTAGAGCGCGGGGAGAAATCGAAACTCCGTGATGCTGTCATTGATATAAAGAAAAAACCTTTCTCTGTTCTATTTGTTGGCATAGAGGATTACGCCACAAATGGTGATCACGGCCGTTCAGATTCACTCATCGTCGCAACGATTAATCCTCAGGATAAAACGATGAAAATGGTCAGTATCCCCCGTGACACACGAGTACAGCTTGCTAGTGACACAACGGGAAATAAAGTAAAGATCAATGCGGCATTTGCTAAAGGCGGTAAAGACGAAACGATTGAAACTGTCGAACAATTCTTGCATATCCCAATTGACAAATATGCAACAGTGGACTTTGACGGTTTTAAGGATGTCATTGATGAAGTTGGGGGAATCGATATAGACGTCCCATTTGACTTCAATGAAAAAAGTGACGTCAAAAAATCGAAAAAGATTTACTTTAAAAAAGGGAATATGCATTTAAACGGGGAAGAGGCTCTTGCTTACGCACGAATGAGAAAACAAGATCCACGTGGTGATTTCGGGCGTAACGATCGTCAGAAACAAATCTTACGTGCCATGATTGATCAAATGGCGAAACCTCATAACATTGCAAACGTGGATAATATCGCAAAAGAAGTAAGTGATCATATAACAACCAACTTCCGCATCACAGAAGGACTTGCTCTACAGCAAATTTACAGTGGTTTTAAAGGAGACGATACTGAAACACTATCTATTAAAGGATCAGACCTTTATTTGGGGCCAAATCGAACGTACTTCTTTGAGCCAGATCAAACCAACTTGGCTGAGGTGCAAAATGAGTTAAGGACGCATTTAAAGCTTCCTGCCGAGTCATCGTCCTCAACTGAAACAAATACACAAACCGATTCATCTTCTGGTACAACAGGGTCAGCCGATACACAGGCCCCTTCGACCAGCACATCAGGACAATAATAGGAAAACAGCCCGTTCCTTGGAAGCGGGCTGTTTTTTATTGTCTTTTGACCATACGTTTGTAGAATTTCGTAAATGGTTTAAACTCTTCGTTCACCAAACCAGTGACTTCAGCGATAACTTGCATAAACATGACCAGTAAAAAGATGATGATCAATGACAGCCAAATGGTGGCACTTGTCAGCAAAATCGCGCTTAAGCTGAAGACTAAGCCAATCATGTAAATCACAATCACTGCCATTCGATGTGATAAGCCAAAGGCCATCAGTCGATGATGGATGTGTGATTTGTCAGGTGATGAGATAGGCTGTTTATTCAATATTCGTCTTATGATCGCAAAGGTCGTATCAAAAATAGGCACACCTAAAATAATTACAGGGACAACAACACTAAACAAAGTAACACTTTTGTACAATCCTAAAAGTGACAGGACCGAGATCATATAGCCTAAAAATAACGAACCTGTATCACCCATAAATATTTTTGCTGGATGGAAGTTATAAAAAAGAAAACCGATGGTACTGCCAATGACGACAAGAGATAACGAAAGAATCAGGATCTTGTCCGCAGAAAATGCCATGACGGCAATCGTGGTTAAACCGATAACCGAAATTCCGGCAGCCAGTCCATCTAATCCATCAATTAAATTGATCGCATTTGTAATCCCAACAATCCATAGTACAGTCAGGGGATACGCCATCCATCCTAACTCCAGTCGATCTGTTAAGAAAGGAACAGAGAAAAAGTCCATTTTTAAGCCCGTGCTCACGATTAAGCATGCAACGAGAACTTGCACAAGAAATTTAAATTTTGCACTTAAATTATATTTATCATCAAATATACCTAAAATGACGATGAGTACAGCGCCAACTGATATAGCTGTAATTTTATTATGTAGAAACAGCCCGCCTGCTAGTGCTCCAGCCGCTACCCCAATAAAAATCGCCAAACCGCCCATTCGAGGCATTACTCTATCATGAACTTTTCGTTTATTCGGCTGGTCCACTGCACCAATCTTAATTGCAAACTTTTTGACGATTGGTGTCACAATTAAAACTGTAGCCAGAGAGACAAAAAACGCTAATAAGGCGCGTTCGTAATCCATAGGTCAGTCTCCTTCTAAATTGAAATCTGTATTTTGTATATTGGCCGCTCTTTCCATTATACAATTGAATATAGGATGATCACAAGCTCCCCCTAAGAAGAAGAAACAAATAAAAACGCACAATCCTGAATGAATTATGCGTTTTCTTTAATATTCGTTAATTCCACCATGTTTGTGAACAGTGCGTGCCAATCTTTTTTCTTTGCCCGGCTTTGTCTTAGATGTCTGCATGTCATGTCATCTTTTTTATTGATCACTTTCTGGCAGGCTTCTACGAAGAGAGCTGGATCTTCGCCCTCTACATATTCATACACATCATTCTCTTTTAGTCTTTCCGTTGATGGAAGATTTAAACCAACAACAGGGATTCCGGCAGCTAAAAATTCATACAGCTTGAGCGGAAAAACCGCTTGATTGTAAGGAGACTGTTTGTATGGCATCATCCCTACATCAATTAATTTCATATAAGCAGGCACTTCTTCTGGTGCGACTGCTCCAGTCCATAGGACATTGGGCAGTTTGAGTGCATGCTGAAAAGATGGATCTCCATTCGTTCCATCCGGACCGACAAATAAAAATGTCCAATCTGGCTGCATGCGAGCAGCTTGAGCGATCATGTCAAAATCGAGCTTCGGCTTGATCCCACCTATAAAGCCAAGAACCGTTCCCTCTCTTCCCTCTAGCACGTCTTCCCTGCTAGGGAGGTTGCTTTTTGCAAACACATCATACTCGACGCCATTTTCGACTGTAAAGACATCTTTCGGTTCACCCATGAGCCTTTTTTTGATTTGATCATGTAAGTATTGTGAAGAGCACGTAATGCTGTGTGCATATTTAATAATGCGGTTTTCTGCTTTTACAATGACTCGCTGTCTCATATAAGAGAGAATGTTGTTTTTTCCGCTGATGGGCTCTCCCCACAGGTCACTGCAATCATACACAATATGTTTCCATTCAAATAAAGAAGATAAGAGCGGAAATCCCGGAAACGTATACCATAAACAGACGGCTATGCCCTGCTTTTCTTCTTGACGCAAATGCTCAAGAAGAGGAGATAATTTATGAAAATAAAACATATCTTGATAACGGCCAAAGCGAAAAAACTTGCTCTTGAGCACATCAGGAATGGTCATTTGCTTCATTCGATCCGTTATAGGCTGAAAGGGAGTTGAATGACGAGTGGAAGATGGGCATACCCAGATGACCTCTTTCGTTTCTGGATCAGATGCAAGAAATTCCGCCAGTCGATGCCGTCTGTACCTTAAGCCATCGTGGCCCCATTCTCCCGTTGCGACAATCACATGTATGATCGAGTCTGCTTTCACCTTTATCACCTTTTTTCCCTTCTGTTTATAAACGCTTTTTGACAGCATTTGTGGCATAGTGCATAAAACACCAAGATGCTTTCACAAAATGAAGCTGCTCAATTTCTCTATAGACAAACCATGTTTTTTTCGCTGCTTTCCACTTGTTACTAGAAATCGAGTTTCCCACGATGCGATATTCACTGAGCGGCTCACTCATTCCATAGGCAGTAAATCCTTTTTTTAAAATAGAGAGCCATGTGGCTAAGTCCTGCCTTGTTCGAATGTTTGGCATTTCCACGTGTCCTACTTGTTGAAGATCGAGCATCACCGTCAAACAGCCGATAATCGTATTTTTTAAAGCTTCATTGTAGTTCAACTGAGCCGGCGCTGTGACGGTTTTTTGTAACGGCTCTCCATTTTCTGAAATGATGTCATATGCCGTGAAAGTAAAGGCATGATCATTTTCTAACATAAACTTGACCTGCTTTTCGAGCTTTGTCTGTTTCCACATATCATCGCTATCTAAAAAAGCGATAAAGCGGCCTTTCGCCTGTTTGATGGCTGTGTTTCTAGCAATAGCGGCTCCCCCGTTTTCCTCTAAATAAATGACGTTGATTCTGTCGTCCGTCTGACTTAATTCCCCTAACAACTTCCTTGTGCCATCTGTTGAGCAATCATCTGCAATGATCAGCTCCCAGTTGGAATAGGTTTGGGCAAGGACGGAATGAACTGTATCCGTTAAATAACGTTCCGCATTATACGCCGGTGTAATAATTGATACTAACGGTTGATTGTTCACCTAAGACTCATCTCCAGTTCATCATTAAGATTCTTTGAACACTTCAGGTAACACCACAAACATAAGCGAGATGCTAAGGCCAATGACAAGTCCAAGCAGTGCTCGTTTTTTCGCTGACATCCCTTTGTTCCCTTCATCAAGTACTTGGGCAGGATCGACAATCTTTGCCTGCTTCATCCCGAGCTTTGTCGATTCCAATTCATATAAAAATCGTTCTTTATCGACTTTAGAGTCATTGCTGACAGATTCATCTTCAAGAGCGGATAGTCTTCTTTCAATGACTTGCTGTCTTTTCGTAAATAAGGCTTTGTCCTGCTTTAAAAATGTATCTGACACTTGTTTCACTACCGCCAAAGCTCGAGCTTGATCAGCATCTGTAAACGACAACTGCAATTGTGTATCGGACTGGTTCGTGAGAATCAAACGATTTTTCACATCCTGCCTTTCTTCTTCCTTTACATCACGGAGTGCTTGATTCAGAAATGCATCACTTTTTAATAGAGATGTCACTTCTTCCATATTGTTATACACACCGTCGTCATATTTCCCAAGCGTCAAGGTCACAGCAGCTGTGTAACTAGACTGTTCTACTGTCCCCTTGGCAAAAAAGAAACCAAAAGCAGCCAATACAACGGGCAGCAGCACAAGCCATACGATATATTTTTTCATTCGCTTCCCTATTCTTAACATAAAACCAGACATGCTCATTCTCCCAACATTGACGTATTTGCTTTTTCACTAGTGTAGCCATACAAACTCAGCATCACACGTTTGCCCACGGCTTGAAGCGCTGTTTATTTTTCATGATATTGACCGCTGCGATCACTAGACCTAGAAACACCCAGTGGAAATATAAATTCGAGACCGAACTCGGACTGATACTTGAGACGAGAAAGCTCAGCATGGCAGCAAATAGACCTTCAATGATCATCTTGGCTGATCTCGTGTCAGCCAATTGGTATTGTTTGTACAGTGAGAACATGAGATAGGCATACACTGAGATATAACCTAGCATGACGGCAAACCCAAAATTCGTCATCACCTCTAGCAGCCAATTGTGAACTTCGACGACCTGATCTGTATCAAAGATAGAAAAGTGAGCTAAGTAATAAGACACATTGCCCGCTCCGACTCCGAAGCCATATGAATTCGTAAAGAAATGCCAGGCATTTTTGATTAAATTCGCCCGGGCAATGTTGGACGGAAGTGGTTCGCTAAAAGAATGAGCGACCTGAGAAGCGAGAAACAAGTCATCAAAGACAGAATAGATTTTGGCTGAAAAAATGGCGATACAGATGATACCAAGCCCGCCTGCTGCCATGATGGACCACTTTTTTAAAAAGCGAGGCATCAGTAGCCATACATAGATGACCGCTCCAGCTAATATGCCAAGCAAGCTGGCGCGCGATTCTGTTAACAAAATGAGATACAGCGCTAAGATGGCTCCTAGTAATCCGAACGCTTTGATATAACCATTTTTCATTTGGCGCATACACGCCACATATAAGAAAAAGCTAATAGATAAAAACGTCGCAAAGTCATTTTGGTTAAAGAAGACAGCCGTAGGATAGTGCTGTTTGTACGCTGGTCCAAGATACAATGAGGTATTCGGTAAATGATTCAAGGTCAAGTGATTATAGAACCCGATTCCCATCACAAATACAGTCATGACTAGCCAAATACTATAAAAAGTCACGATCTGATCCATTCGCTGAATGTACATGACCACAAGAAAGACAAAACCCATTCCCATCGCAAGAAGAGACATATATTTCAGGCCGTCTGTGACCGAATGAGCCCAAAGCAGTGAGATGAGCCCGTAAAGAAACCATGCAGCGAAAAAACCAAGAATGCCTTTAACACGAATTTGCTGCCACTGGGATATGTACGTTCCTTTGTCTCTCATCCGCCATATGAATAAAGCAAAGACAGCCAAGAGCATGATGCGGTAGAGAAAGAGACTAAAGAACCCAACACTAATAGAGAAAAAAGCATTATTGAGAAATGTTAATGCAATTAAAAGGTAAATGGCTGACATGAATATGTGTTCACCATTCATGTAGAGCTTCATACATATAGCAGCCGCCATGAGCACCACAAGTAAAACCGGAATGACCACCATCTTCTTTAACCCGATAGGATGTGCGGATGCCATTTGTACAAGCCCTATACCCGCTGCTAATAACATACATCCGATCATGATTTGCCATGCTGTTTGTTTCACACTCATACCTATTTTCCTCCTAAGCAACCCATCCGATTTGAGGGATTAAGCCTTTACTTCCTGTTCATAGTAGGAAATGGTACGAGCCAAACCTTCTTGTAAAGTCACAACAGGCTCCCATGCTAAGACTTGTTTCGTTTCCTCATTTGCCAATGTACTATGCACAATATCTCCTGCACGCTGCGGCTTATAAATCGGTTCAAGATCTGATCTCGTGACTCGCTTCATCGTTTGAAACAGCTCATTCACCGTGATGGAATGACCACATGAGATATTTAAACAAACGTTTGATTGAGCTGTTAAAGCTGCAACATTCGCTGCGGCTAGATCGCCTACATAGATAAAATCTCTTGTTTGTTCCCCGTTTCCGAAGATGAAAGGTGCCTCATGTTTTGCAAACTTATCAGAAAAAATTGAGACAACACCACCTTCACCAAGTGCGTCTTGGCGCGGACCATATACATTGCTGTACCGCATAATACAATAGTCCACATCATAGAGTGATTTTGCCATCTCTAAGTATCGTTCAACTGTCAGTTTCGACAAGCCATAAGGTGAGCCAGGCTGCAGTGGATGAGCTGTGTCGACCGGCAGATAGACTGGGTCTCCATAGACTGCTGCCGATGAGGCAAACACCACTTTCTCCACCCCGGCTTCAGCCGCTGCTTTGATCACATGCAGCGAGCCTTTAATATTGACCTCTTCGTCGTAGACGAAATGTTGAACCGAAACGGCTACACTCACTTGCGCTGCAAGATGAATGATATAATCTGGTGCAATGTGTTTGATCAAATCGACCGTTTCTGATTTTGTGACATCTGCTTCAATGCATTGTACGGATAGATGAGCGATATTTTCCTTCGATCCAGTTGAAAAGTTATCAAGAACGATAGGCTCATATCCTTTCTCTAATAAAGCCTCTACCGTATGAGATCCTATAAATCCACTTCCCCCAGTGACCAATACTTTCTTCATCCAAGTTCCCCCTATTATTGTGCCTTCGATACCAATTCTGTTTCCCATACGCCTGGGCGGCCGATGGACTGGTAAATAAATCCTCTCTCTTTCATTTCTGCTGGATCAAACAAATTCCTTCCATCAATTAAAATGGGAGAACGAAGCAGCTGCTTGATCTGATCTTTATCCATCTTCTGTACGTCATCCCATTCCGTTAAGATGAGACAAGCATCTGTATCTTTCACTGTTTCATAGAGATCATTGCTGAAGACCGCCTGCGGGCCAAGCTCTCTTTCTGCTTCTATATAAGCAATTGGATCATAGGCTTTGACAAAAGCTCCGAGCTCTCTCAGCATTGGGATAATATCTAGTGCTGGTGCTGAACGCATATCGTTTGTATTTGGTTTAAATGCGAGCCCTAAAACGGAAATCGTTTTTCCTTTAATATCACCGAACACACTCATCAGTTTGCTGACAAGATGGGCTCTTTGGTGGTTGTTTGTTTCAATGACAGATTCGATCAGCTTGAACCGGTAGCCGGCTGTTTCGGCAATTTTGAGAAGAGCCATCGTATCTTTTGGGAAACAAGAACCGCCAAATCCAATGCCTGCTTTTAAAAATTTATGCCCGATACGGCTATCTAACCCAACGCCTTCGCTGACTTTTTCCACATCAGCACCAACTCTCTCGCAAATGTTCGCAATATCATTGATGAATGAGATTTTTGTGGCGAGCATGGCATTTGCCGCATACTTAATCATTTCTGCACTTTCTAGATTGGTCTCAACCACTTCTGTTTGAAACGGATCATGCAATTTTTTAATGATCGTGGATGCATGTGCGCTTGTAGAGCCAATGACCGCTCTCTCCATATTCATCGTATCTTGAATAGCTGAACCTTCCCGCAGAAACTCTGGATTGGAGACGACGTCAAATGGATATTTACTGCGTGAAGCCTTTTGAACAATGGCTTGAACAAGACGTCCTGTTCCAACTGGCACTGTGCTCTTATTCACGATGATTTTGTAGCCATTCAGGTGTTCTCCAACCGTTTGAGCCACAGCTTTCACGAATGTTAAATCCGCTTCCCCCTGAGGTGTCATTGGTGTTCCTACCGCAATATAAATAATCTCTGATTCTCGAATTGCAGCGGGAATATTGGTTGTAAAACACAATCTTCCCTCTTCTGTATTCTTCTCAATCAATTCCTTTAAGCCCGGTTCATAAATTGGAACGAGACCGCTTTTTAAGCTGTTGATTTTTGATTCGTCGATGTCACAACAAATGACGCGATTTCCGATATCAGCAAAACAAGTACCCGATACTAACCCGACATATCCTGTTCCAATCACAGCAATTTTCTTCAACATGTTTCATCCTCTCAGTAAAAGCATATTGGTCGTTCCAAACTGTTTATCTATCAGTCTTTGCACATTTCATCCTGTTTAAACGGTGGATGTTGATTGATTCAGCACCTTTTCATATTGCTGAATCAGGAGCGTAGCATTATGTGATGATGAATAATCTGTATGGACGATGTGGTGAAGATCGTTCTTCACTTGCTCGTTCCATCTGTTTTCATAAAGATAAGCGTGAATCGCTTCTTTTAGCTGACTCGTTGAACGCGGTTCAATGAGCAGATGTTGATAGGTAGAAAATAGTGATGGGAGACCACCAACCCGTGTTGCGATGACAGGCAGTTTTAAAGCGAGCGCCTCAAGGACGACAGTCGGCATTCCTTCACTGTAGGATGGAAGGGCAAACAGGTCAGCTGCCATTAAATAATGTTTGACTTGTTTATTCGGCACCTGCCCCGGGAGTATAATGGATTCTCCCGCCCGTTCGGCCAGCTCCTTTGCGAGGGGGCCTTTTCCGACAAAGACGGCTTTTACACCCTCCATCCCGCTGACAGCTTCCGCTAATTCAAGCAAACCTTTCTCTTTGACTAAACGGCCGACAAAAACGACGAGCTTGTCGTGAAGCGGTAAACCAATCTGCTTTCTGATGGCTGTTTGATCCTCTGGTGTTCTAGAAAATGACTTGAGCGGAATTCCCAGCGGAAGACATTGTGCATCCACCTCTGTCATGTCATGTGTTTTCTTTGCCAGCTCTTCACTCACTGTGAGAACAGCAGACGCCTGTTTTACTGCTGCTTTAAAGGCTGCAAGCGCCCCTTGGCTATAGGTTGGATAGACGTTCACATCACTGCCGTGTAAGGTCAGAAGATAAGGGATGTTTGCTTCCTTTTTGATCACAGCTGCTGCGCCGCCAGACGGCATGGCAAAGTGCGCATGGATGAAATCCGGTGACAGTTCATAACGCTCCATTGCGCGCAGGACAGAAGCTGCGATTCGTTTACTCGGCTGAGCCCATTTTAGCTGTCCAGGCAGCGCTGTATAGAGCGGTCTGTAAACCGGCACGCCGCACCTCACTTCCTGCTCGGGAAGATCTTTTCTCTGACGATAGGAAGCTTTAAGCATCCGTAAGATAGGCGGATTGACAGGAGTAGGACAAATCACGCTCACTTCTACGCCTTTTTTGACCAGCTCCTGCACTTGCGTTTCATGGAAGACGCCTTCACTTGGATGTTTTTCACTAGGATATACACTTGTCAGCCATAGCACCTTCATGACGAACGACCTCTTCTCCATAATTTCCCTGCCATCTGCGGATACATTTTGACAAGTAGCAAGCTATATAAAACCGCACTTAAACCAATCGTGAGTAGTAATTGAAGCAGTATATCCGCTGATGTCAGCTTCATCCCTTGATGAACAGTCACTGCGCAGGCGGCCATTAACAGCGTCATGACAGCAGGCTTTACGAGTGATTTTACATACACCTTCATATCTAGCTGAATGACATAAGCCATCAGCCACCTGCCGACAATGAAGTTCAGCAGGCTGACCCCTGAGTAGACCCAAGCTACAGTCAATAGACTGCCAGTATGGACTCCTGCATATAAGGCGCATCCATATACGATGAGCATGCCTGTATCCCAATAAAAAGCTAAGTCAGCTCTTCCTTTTGCAAGAAGGATGGAACCATTTGGATTCATCAGCACACGGAGTAGACCAACAATGCACAAAATATTCAAAACCGGGACCGCCACTAGCCATTTCTCTCCAAACACCACTTCTATAAAGCTTTCTGATACGGCAGCAAGACCGATGAGGAGTGGAAAACTAATGAGTGCAAGCATATTCGTCATGCTTAGGAAGCCCTCACGCAGCCTAGAATGATCACGCTGACTTTTTGCGAAAACTGGGAAAGCCACTCTCGTCACAATCGGGTTAATTTTCAGCACCGGGATTGTGACAATTTGATAAGCCAGACTGTAAATTCCTAATGCCTCTGCTCCAAGAAACCGTCCAATTAAAATCATGTCGATATTTGAGCCTGCCCGATTGACGATCCTTGACGCCAGTTGGAAAGCCCCGAAGGAGAAAAACTCTTTCACTTCCCCTAATGCGAAAACGGGTGCCGGGCGCCACTTCTTCCAATAAGCCGCTGCATACATGAGTCCTTTTCCTGATTGAAGCAGTACTTGAGAGATCACATAGGCCACAATTGGATTAATAAAAAAGGCTAGAATCAGTAGAACAATCAGCGAAATGATCGTCGCTATCGTCTCAATCGTACTTAAGGTTTTAAAGGCTAAATCTTTCTGCATCATATATTGGTATTGCTGACCAATTGGTGCAATGAGAAACATGATTGATAATAACTTGAGCAAGCCTTCCAGCTCAGGTCTGGCATAAAAGGCGGCAATCAAGGGACTTACGAGGATCAATACACAAAACAAGAGAATTCCCGTCAGCAAGTTGATCCAATATAATGTAGATAATTGACGTTCCGTCGTTTGTTCCTTTTGAATGATCGCAGCACCGATACCTAGATCAAGTAAAATCTGTGTAAATATTGTGACCGTTGTGATCATGCCAACGAGTCCAAATTCTTTCAGTGACATTACGTTTCCTAAAAAGGCGAACTGTGCAATTTGGATGATGGTAATGATCAATGCGGACAAGCTTGTCCATTTTGCTCCGCCCAGCAGGCGATTTTTCATACTTGCCATTTCTCTTCCCTACTTTACTTATCTGGCTCCGTCACCAGTCACGATGACTTTTAACGTTTTTACCATAATCTTCGTGTCGAGAGAAAATGTCAAGTTTTGAATATACTGTAAGTCATGTGATAATTTCTCACTTGGACTCATTTCATATCCCCCATTTACTTGAGCAAGACCAGTCAGCCCCGGCTTCACTGTCAGTCTTTTTGTAAAGCCTGGAATCGTCCGATTAAATTCGGCAGTAAACATTGGTCTTTCAGGACGTGGACCTACAATACTCATTTCTCCTTTTAACACGTTGATAAATTGCGGCAGTTCATCAATTCTTGTTTTTCTGATGAATGCCCCCACTTTGGTGATACGAGGGTCATTTTTTTGCGCCCATTTCGCTCCTCCGCTTTCTGCGTTGGTTCTCATCGATCTGAGCTTCCATAATTTAAAGTAGACACCGTCTTTTCCGACCCTTTCCTGCATATAAAAGGCTGGCCCTGGTGTTTCTAGCTTGATTAAAAGGGCAAACAGTAAAATGATTGGCGTACTCAACATCAATCCGATGAACGAGAACACGACATCTATGAAACGTTTTGCAAATAAATATCGAACCATATGTTCTGTTAAAGCAAAAGAGTGGTTTCGTCTCACTTCATATTCTCTGTAAAGGTTCATCGCTTTCTCTGCGCTCACTGACCTGCACCTCACCATTCAAAGTAGTTGTTGTGTAAAGAGATGTTCTATGAAAGTCAGTTTAGCAGAGCAACATTAAGCAAATGTAAATGGGCTGTTAAGTCTTGTAAAAGTGTGTTAAGAATGTGCCCTTATATCAAGTTATGCCCTTTTAAACGTAAAAAAGACCCGCATTTCTGCGGGTCTACGTGTCTTTTTTTATTTTGCCTTTACGGATTCGATCGTCTTCAGTCTAAGCGTTCCGTTTGCATCTTTTGTATACGTTACTTTCACTTTTGATTCTTCTTTTAGGCTGTTCACTTGTTTAGAAAATGTATTTCCGAATTGAATGGCTACTTCTTTTCCATCAATGTTGACAGCAATTGTATGTCCATCAGCCAAACCGACATATGTGCCTTCTTTGGTGACTTCATTTTTCTTCGTTGTAGATTCTTTTTTTGTTTTAGATTCAGCTTTTGACTGATCATTTGTCGTTTCTTCTTTTGTGATTTCCTTACTTGAGCTTTCTTTTGCATCTTCATCAGATTGACCTGCTTGGTCTTCTGTTTGAGCAGCTGTTTCTTTGCTTTCATCATCTGCTTTTTCACTTGCAGACTTGTCTTCCGTCTTTTCGTCTGTTGCATTTTCTTTCTTTTGATCTGCTGCTTCAGTTGTTTCTTTTTTGCTGTTATCCGTATTGTTATCGTTTGACTGATTTGATGTGCCGCATGCTGTGAGCATTACACCTAGAAGTAAGACTAAAAACGGCATTGTGATTAATTTTTTCAAGATCGTCACCTCTTCATGATTTGTCGATTTGCTGTCATTGGAAGGCAAATACGTGAAAAATCCACCTTCTATGTTTCGATTATAACAAAAATAACCTGAAATGAAATGTATTTTTAACTTGACATATCATTCATCCGATCTATTTTATTCAAAATATTGAGATACACCTGCTGCGATTCCTGAAGCCAGCCGCTCCTTGGCAGTCGTTGATTTTAATATACTGGCATCAATCGGACTAGTTACGAACCCCGTTTCAAGCAAGATGCTGGGCATTTTTGAATACTTGATCACGTAGAATCCTGCTGTCTTCACACCGCGATCTCTTGTGCCAAGGGCTTTCACCATCTGGGGCTGTACCTTTTGTGCCAGCCTTAAACTATTGGCCGAAGCATACGTCGCATCATAATACGTTTCTGTTCCATTTGCACCGCTATGATCATTTGCATTGGCATGGATGCTGATGAACACATCCGCACCAGCCTGTGATCCTTTGCTTACACGTGTTTGCAAGGAATCAAATGTATCAGATGTTCTAGACATGACCGTCAGCGCACCCGCTTGTTTGAGCCTTGCTTGCAGTTTTAACGCGACATCCAGATTAACATTTTTTTCAAACAGCCCATTTCCTACCGCTCCAGCATCCTGTGCACCATGACCTGGATCAATAAAGATGGTTTCACCTAACACATGATTTTTCAGCTGTGTGATCACACTGGTTCGTATGGTTGATGTTCCGCCCAACACTGTAAATGTTGAAATCTTTTTAGACCCAATGACACGACGAATCGCATCTGGCACTGATTGAGCGTCTGTAAGAAGAAGGGTTTGCCCTTGCTTGGCTGCCGTACTTGCCGCAGCTGCCGCATCGGCATATGCATAGCCGTTACTCATATACGTTTGGGTTGTCTTCATCGGGTATGTTTTCGCAATTCGGGCTGCCACTTCATACCGATTAGCTCCACTGATTCTCACGGGTGATGGCAGCTTTTGATAGGCTGCTTGATTGACACTTGTTTCCCCGCCAATCACAATCGTCCGTTTCACCGCTTTGCTTTTTAATAGATTGGCTGTTTCCTGCCGCAGCCCTTTTGCATCGGTTAATAAAATAGGAAAGCCTTGTTTTGCAGCATACGGAGCAATCGCCACAGCATCTGCATAAGCAGAACCATTCACAATCACAGCTGTATCAGCACTCTTCATTTGCTTAGCAACGTTTGCCGCCAATTCATATCGATTCTTTCCTTGTATTCGCGATACGGATAGATTCATTGCTTTTAGCTGCGCTACGACTTTTTGCGAAATGCTTGCGGTTCCGCCAAGAATGATGACACGCTTCGTTTTCAAATGCTGAAGACCTGACTTAGTTGCACCTGAAAGACTGCTAGTATTCGTTAACAGCACTGGGGCTCCTTGCTGAAAGGCATACGGCACAGCACTTAGCGCATCTGCATAAGCTTCACCGCCTACTAAAACAACTGTATGTGCTGTCGACCAGCCTCGTTTTGCAGCGTTAACTGCCACCTCATATCGATTACTTCCCTCAATTTTCGATACATTGTGCTGCGCAAATGCTGATGGTGCATATAAACATAGTGAAATCACAATCAAAACAAAACATTTGATATAAGAACGCATGAAGTCAACCTCCTTGGTTTTGAACCCTTCATCCTGGAACCCGGAAACACTTCATGTAATTTTGAAAAAAGGCTGCCGAGAGTCGTTTCTCGAGCAGCCTAAGAGGTGTATCTTCGGCACCCCTCATCTGTATGTTTCTTATCTAAAATAGCCTGAAACACCGCTTGAAATACCTGACGCCAATCGATCTTTATAAGTAGCTGATTTCAAAATATTTGAATCAACTGGACTGGAAACAAAACCAGTTTCTAAGAGAACACTTGGCATCTTAGAATATTTAATGACGTAGAAGGCAGCTGTCTTCACGCCACGGTCTCTTGTGCCTAATGCACTGACCATTTTAGGCTGAATATTTTGCGCAAGCTTCAAGCTGTTTGTTGCCGCATATGTTTTGTCATAATACGTTTCAGTTCCATTTGCACTGCTGTTATCATTTGAGTTCGCATGGACACTGATGAAGATATCTGCATTTGCTGACGCACCTTTGCTCACCCTTGTTTGAAGACTGTCGAATGTGTCTGATGTTCTTGACATCGTCACAAGTGCACCTGCGTTGTTTAACTTTGTATTTAGACGTTTGGCTACATCTAAGTTTAAGTTCTTCTCATATAATCCGTAGCCTACCGCTCCTGAATCATGAGCGCCATGACCTGGGTCAATGAATACTTTTTTGCCAACGACAGGATTTTTCAATTGATTCACGACAGTTGGTGTCACTGTATTTGTACTGCCAACGACAGTAAATTTGGTGATTTTTTTGCTGCTAATCGTCGCTCTTGTTACCTTTGGCAGCGTCTTTTCATTCGTTAGGAGCAATGCTTTGTTTTGCTTTGCTGCAATTCCTGCCGCAGAAGATGAAGTGGCATAGCCAAACCCTCTTCCTACATAGGTATTATTTGTGCTCATATTGTATTTTTTCACAATATTCGCAGCCACGTCATAACGAGTAGAGCCTTTGATTCGCGTTGGAGATTTTAATTGATTATAAGCTGCTTTTGTGACGTAATTCTCTCCGCCTACGACAATGGTTTGTTTCACATTGCTTGCTTTTGCAACAGAAGCGATTTCAGAACGAAGGCCCTTTTTATCTGTATATAGAATTGGGAACCCTTTTTGTGCCGCTACAGGTGCAATGGCAATTCCATGTGCATAGAATGACCCTTCAACCACAACGACGCCAGCTGGCGTTTTCATTTTTTTCGCGATATTTGCCGATAGCTCATATCGGTTTTTTCCTGAAATACGTTGTGTAGAGATGCCCATTTTCTTTACTTGATTGACCACGTTGTTTGACACACTTGATGTGCTGCCTAAAACAATAACTGTCTTCGTTTTTAAAGCCGTTAAGGCTTTTTTTGTATCTCCAGAAAGGCTTGTACTATTTGTGTAAAGAACTGGTCCATTTTTTTGATGTGCCAGTGGAATTCCTGCTGTTGCATCTGCATATGCAGTTTTCCCCACTAAAACAACTGTACTTGCTGTTCCCCATCCTTTTTTCGCTACGTTTGCTGCTACAGCATACCGGCTCCCACCATCAATTCGGGAGACCGAGTTATCTGCTGAAGCTGTTGGAACAATAACGAAAATGGCGATGAGGCTGAGGATGGCTGTTTTGATCATTGAGCGCATCTTCTAAGTCCTCCTTTTATTCTTAATAGTTTGTTAGTTTTGTACCTGGATAGTAGAACGAAAGTATGGAAGAATACGAGTTTCCAGATTCAGCTCTAGCTTTGGCGCCGTATTGACTCATACCAATGCCGTGACCATAGCCTTTTCCTGAAATCGTGAAATCATTTGTATTATTCTTTACTGACGCAAACGTACTTTTCACCTTTGTTGCGCCCATGACTGTTCTAAACTCTGTCATTTTCATACTTGCCGTTGTACTTTTGTTCACTGTATACGTACCTGTTTTGTTTTTCAGATGGTAATTCAGCTTGATTGAAACGGTCTTCGCACGCTGACCTTTTGTTTTTCCTGAGAATGTCAGGCTTGAAATAGATGCAATTCTCATGTCAGATGCAGCTGTTTCTTTATTTTTCAACAGCCATGATTTTAGACCAGCAAGGTCGGCAGCATTGGCTTCTTTTGCCTTAGACCACTCAGAAGCTGCTGTACTTGCAGTCAACGTAGTGCCTAATTGCTTTTTAGACAACTTCAGTGTCCACGCATTGACAGGATCTTTTGTGTCTTTTTTGGCGACTAAGTATGGCAGTGCATTCCCCCATACTTCTTCACTCGCCTCAGTGTATCCGCCATTACTAGAATAATAGGTGGCTGAAATAAGTTGATTGTTGTATTTCAGAACCTTGCCTTTTGTGGCATCTACAGCTTTTGTCGAATTTGTGTACCAGTTATATCCTCCATATACTTGGAAGGCTGTTGTATCAGGTACGACTTTTCCAATACTTTTCACTGAATACGTTCTAGCGGCAACAGCTTGTGCTTTTAATGCCTCAACATGCCAGCTCGCAGGCATTTCGTTTGGCACAACACCTTTTAGATAGTCTTCAAATGGAATATTTTCATTAGTCGGCCTGATATATCCTGATTCAATGGCAAAGTTGACGTTACCTAAGTAAGGCTTCCCTGCGATTTTAAGGACATTTTTTGTTGAATATTTCTCAGGAACAACTCTTAATGTGTTATACGTCTTAATGCCTTTTAATGAAATTTTTCCGTTAGAAATATTCAATTGGTAGTTTTGATTTTTTTTCAGATAGACTTGTTTGGCTAAAGAATTTTTTAAACTATCTGTAATCGCACTTGTGCTACCAGCAAGATGGTAAGCATATGTACCTTTTTCTTTCAGCAATGCTTTTAATGACGCTGTGACAGAATCCGGCTTCACATACACAACGGTACTGTTAGATTTTGCAGCCAATTGCGACAAAGGCATTGCATAAATATAGCTAGAGGCTTTTGCCAAGTACACTTTATCTGCATTAATGTTTAATTTTTTAATGATATTCACAGATAATTCGTAGCGATTGGCACCGCTGATTCGTGTCACCTGTGAGGTTTTCTTGATTTGATTTTCTACTTTTTGTCCCGTACTTTTTGTACTGCCGATGATAATGACTTTACTTGGCATTTTATAAGACGGAATGGAATCTTTTTTTGTTAATAGGATTGGGTATCCTTTTCTCGATGCATAGGATGCAATTGCAATCCCATTCATGAATGAGTTCCCGCCGACAACAATTGCTTGCTTATAGTTACCCATTTCTTTGGCGATTTTTTGGGAAATTTCAAATTTGTCTTTCCCACTAATGCGTCTCACTTTTCCATACTTTTTGATTGATTTCTCAGCAGCTGTTGAAATACTTTTCGTATTCCCGACAATTAAGATGTTATCAGGATTCATCTTTTTCAACTGATTTTCGGTTGTCTTCGTTAGCTTTTCAATGTTCGTGTACAAAATTGGGGCGCCTAATTTGTATGCTAACGGCGATACAGAAATGGCATGATCAAAAGCATCTCGGCTCACAATCACAACGGTTGAAGGATTTTTCCATCCTGCAGAAGCAATACTATTGGCTACTTCGTAACGATTTTTGCCGTCGTATCTTTTCGTCACAGCGACATTTGATCCTGATAGTTTGTATTCCCCCGTTGTTGAGAAATCCATGCTGTTTTTGTTTCCGATATAGTTAGACAGTTTTACTGAAATTGTCGAGCTGGCCATGGCAGACTGAAAAGGTGCAATTAGTAGTGTCATTGTCATGAGAACGATAAGTGTAATGCCTGTTTTCTTCAATTTTGTTCATCCCGCCCATCTTTTTTTACTTCTGTTTTTCAATCTTCTGAATTTCTTTTTGACCATTGTCATTGATAAAGTAAGAGATTTCTACTTTGTCACCTGGTTTAAATTCATTTAATACATCTTTAAAATTATCCGTAAATTCATAGCTTAAGGTCGTATTCACTTTTTTTACTTCGACTGTATGTGCATCAGCCATTCCAATAAATTCAGCTTTTTCTTCCAGCACCTGAGGAGTTGAACTGCTTGTCTTGTTTTCTCCTGAGGATTGCTCAGCCGTTCCACATGCCGTGAGCACGATACCTAGTAGTAGTATTAAGAACGGTAAAACGACGATTTTCTTCATTTTTTTCACCTCATGTCTTTGTATCGTCTTATAACTTAATATTTTAAGGTAAATTTAAGGTTTTTTGAAACCTTTTTTTTGTTACAACGTCTATATCTAGGTTCAGAGTAAAAAAATAACTTGTTTATCAAGATTCGTAAACCTATAATCATGGAAGAATCATAGAAAAGGTGAGGGACATTATGAGAGCTGAGAGAAAAAGAAAGAAAAAGAAGGTTCTTTGGATTGTTTTATCGATTATTGGCTTATTCGTATTAGCCACTGGCGGATACGCGTATCATCTTTGGAATACAGCCGCATCAACTGTCGCAGGCATTCAGGAGAACTTAAAGAAGTCAGATAAGCGTGACAAAGATGTCGATTTAAGTAAAAAAGACCCGATCTCCATTTTAGTGATGGGTGTCGATGAAAGAAAGAATGACCGCGGCCGTGCAGATACATTAATATACATGACAGTGAATCCGAAAACGAAAACCACTGAGATGGTGAGTATCCCCCGCGATACATATACAAAGATTGTCGGAAAAGGCACAATGGATAAAATCAACCACTCCTACGCTTTCGGCGGTACACAAATGGCTGCAGATACAGTAGAGGAACTGCTTGATGTACCTGTAGATTACTTTGTAAAAGTGAATATGGAAAGTTTTAAAGACATTGTGGATACACTTGGCGGCATTACGGTGAACAGCACGTTTGCTTTCAGCTATGATGGCCATTCATTTGGTACAGGAGAAATTAACCTGAACGGCGATCAAGCCCTTGCCTATACAAGAATGAGAAAGCAAGATCCTAAAGGTGATTTCGGCCGTCAGGAAAGACAGCGCCAAGTCATCGAAGGTATTATTGCAAAAGGGGCTAACATTTCCTCTATTACGAAATTCGGCGATATGTTTAAAGTCGTTGAAAACAACATGAAAACGAATATGTCCTTTGACGACATGTGGACGATGATGAATGATTATCGTGATGCAAGGAAAAAAGTGAAACAGCACGAACTAAAGGGAACAGGCACACGAATCAATAATATTTATTACTATCAGCTTGATGACAGCAGTTTAGCGAAAGTGAAGAAGGAATTGAAGGATAGTTTGGAAGCTTCGTAAATAAAAAACACCTTTCTTATAGAAAGGTGTTTTTTTCATTATAAAAGAAGTTATCCTTGTTTTTCATCGCCTTCTTTTTGTTCTAAGAAGATCGCATCCACTACTCTTTTACTCGATTGACCATCCAATTCATCGAAGAAATACTGTACAAATGAATCTAACTTTTCGAATTCATACTGATTGTTCTTAACAATTGAAACGAGTTCACGACAAGTTCTAGCTAGTGGGCCTGGGATAAATGAGAAGTACTCATAATAAAAATCACGTGTTCGAATATACTCGTCCACATCATAACTAAAAAAGATCATTGGCTTTTGTAGCAAAGCAAATTCAAAACAAACAGATGAATAGTCAGTTATCAGAACGTCTGCAATTAACAACAGTTCATTGATCTCTCTAAAATCTGAAAAATCATAGAAAAATTCACTATATTGATATGGAATATTAATTTGATTTTTAACAAATGGATGAATTTTAAACAAGAAAATATATTCGTTATTCAGCTCTTGATAAAGCTGATCATAATTTAATACTTCGAACGGATAATGAGCAGACTGCTGGCCATTTCCTCTAAAAGTCGGGGCAAATAAAATCACCTTTTTCCCTTTTAGAAAAGGATATTCTTCATATAAACTTGATCTAACTTCAGCTTTTTTCGCTTCATTGAAAAAGAAGTCTGTTCTAGGAATTCCTGTGGCAATGACATTTTCAATATCTACACCAAATCCCTCTGCATAATGCTTACGGATATGATCAGAACTGACAATGACCTTCGTATAGTTCCTATGATTTTTAGATGTCGGCGATGGGCCTCCTGGTAAACCTATACGACTATAACCAAATGTCTTAAATGCCCCCACAGCATGCCATAATTGAACAAGATCAGCATTTTTTCGGATCTTTAATGGATAGATGATTGGATAAAAATCATCTATTAAAATTTGTCGGCTTGTAGCAAAATGATAGGCCATTTGCACATATTCTGCGATACTTTTTTTCGTATTAATACTCTCTTTTAAGAAAAACTGAAAATCAAACGTTTCGTCTCTATTAAGAAGCTCTTGATAGACAAATTCAAAGTTTCCTGATAAATCAGTACGACTGTCTGATGCGAAAGTGATTTTATTCTGTTTTACTGGCAGGATACAAAATAGTTGATATAAGATTTGAAACATAACACGCTTCATTTTACGAATTATACGATTTTCATTTTTCATAGTCGTCTCTATTAACCCTTGGTCAATTTCTTGGAGTTTGTGTGATGATACATAAGCTGTTTTTTCCTCTTCATCGTATGTAACAATGAAATTATACTTCAATCTTTTCTTTCCTGAAAAATGTTCCATTTTGGTTGCATAGATATCCTGCTTCAGGAATTGATTTATATTTCCTAACGTATGAGTCTCATGGTATTTTATATTTTGTTCATCTAGTACTTCTAACTCTAAATATAAATGAAAATTCCCGTGCGGTAACGGCTTGCCTCCATTTACCTTTGAAAAGTTAATTTCTTGATAAAAACCAGCCCATTCGTACTCTTCAGAAAACCCCAGCCGCTGTCTTTCTGATTCGTCCAAACGTTGATTTTTCAGAGGAATGGATTGTACGACATCCCCTTTTTGAACGATTAACAACTTTTTTCTTACAGTGTCTTCTCTCAGCAAGGGAATACCATCAATATACATATATCCCTCAATTGTTAAGAATGATTCATACCAGTTAAATTTTGTTATCACTCTTATAGGTATATTCTTATTGGTGATGACATCTTCTGCTTTATCGAATAGTGAGAATAACTTTTCTTCACTTATTTCATCTACATGATTAAGATTTTTTTGAACACTCCTTTTCTTGAATAGTGTCCCTAGTTTAAATTTCAAAAACTCTCTCTCCTTCATTCAGTAAGCTTAGTATAATTGAAACAACACGTTCTGTAGAATGTCCATCACAACGATTCATGAACCGCTTTGAAAATGAACGAAAGTCTGTTTGTGTTTTATCCAAACTTACATTTTTCAAATCCTCTATTAAAGGCTCCATTTTCGTTCTAATAGGTCCTGGTGCAAACTCATGAAATGGATAATAAAAGTCTCTCTCTTGCACATAGTTCTCTAGATCGGGACAATAGAAAAACATTGGCTTATTCAATAGACTATATTCAAATATAACTGATGAGTAATCTGTCACCAACACATCAGAAACAATCATCAACTCATATAAAGTAAACTTCTCAGATATATCTGCTTCTCCAAATGAACTTTTTCGCATATAAGGGTGCACATTAATGAGCAGTTCATAACGCTGTGGATCTAAATGTCTAAAAAGAGTTTCCTGATTCAAAAGAAGTTGCTCCCCATGCTGCTTATTAACTCCTCCTCTATAAGTTGGAGCATATAGCACTTTCACTTTATTCTTCAATTCTGGGTATTCCTCATGAAACCTCTTTTTCACTTCATGAATATGCTCTTCTGAATAAAAAAAGTCTGTTCTTGGAACTCCTGTCGCTAATATTTTTTGCTTAGGCATATTAAACGCTTCAGAAAACGGACCAATTGCTTCTTCTGAACTCACTATTGCAACATCATAATTTGAATGAACAGGCACAACTTTTAAATAAGCAGAAGAAGGTCCTCCCTGCTTATCCTTAATACTGTGACCAAATTTTTTAAAAGCACCACAAGCATGCCAAATTTGAACAACCTTTGTTTCTGAGCGCTTTTTAATTAAATAAAGTGGATAATAGTAATCATCTAATAAGAGCACCTTACAAGTAGCAATATGATACAACGTTCTTAATAAATAATTAATATAGAAAAACTTCCCTAGGAACCCGCTTTCTGACTTTCTGAATAATAGAACAATTTTTAAATGGGGTTGTTTTATCAATTCATCATATACGTTCTTGAAATTTTCATTTATATTATTATCTCTATAGGAAGCAATCACAATTTTTTGCTGATTTACCGGAATTAATTTAGAAAAGACTGTGTAGACTATTTGAAAAAAAACTTTCACAATTTTTGTCATATACATTGTGTTAGATTTCCCATTTCATGATAGTTTTCCCCCATGAAGAAGTCAAATCTTCTTCAAATGCCTTTCCAATATCCTCTATACTTCTCACAGTATGGACTGCTCCAATTAATGTCTCCAAATAATCTACAATCTCAGGAAATTCATTTAGTAGATTAACAGTATTAACAAAGTCTTTGCTGCCACTTCTACTGCTTCCAATGAAAATAATCCCTTTTTCGAGAATCATTCTTGTTGCTACCTTCACAGGGTATTCTGACACACCTAATAAAGCCACAGATGCCTCTGGCTGAGTATAATCAATGATTTGTTCTATTGCACTTTCACTGCCACGTCCACCGACACATTCAAATGCATGATCGACTCGAAGGTCTTTTGGTATATCATTAATTTGATAAACTTCATCGACAAAAGAGAAATGTTCTAATTTATATTGGTTCTTTCCAAAAACGTATACTTTACAAGAAGGATAACGTTTTTTGAGTATTAAGGAGGTGATAAATCCGAGATTCCCATCCCCCCAAACACCAAATGTATCTCGTTTTTGGTGAGCCACTCTTTCAAACCTACTCATTGCATGAACAGCAATTGTAATTAATTCAATAAAAGCGGCTACATGAAGGTTCATTTGCTCTGGAAGGGCAACAAGGCGATCCGGATTCATGAACATATAATCTTGCATGAACCCATCATATCCACTTGACCTGAAATAGCTTGAGCGCAGGTAGTTCTCCGCAATAAATTCATTTTCTTCATTTGGAATATTTGGAACCATCACCACATGTGTTCCGACTTTAAAAGCTCCTGTAGGGTCATACATTACTTTTCCAACACCCTCATGGATAAGCGCCATTGGAAGCTTTTTATCCATTGCTTCCTTACCTCTAGTACCTGTAAAGTAACGCTGATCAGCCGCACATATTGACAAGTGGGTTGGTCTAACAACGACTTGACCAGAAGTAAATTCCTTATCCTTATAAGTCACTTCAAATTGTCTAGCAGAAACCAATCGATATGTTTGATTAATCATTTTTTATGTTCTCCTGTAAAATAGCATTCGCAACTTTTAGATCGTATGGTGTCGTTACTTTTATATTAAATACCTCGCCTCGGACTAAATTCACTTTTTGTCCTGCTAAAATACAAATTTTACACGCATCTGACAACACCTTTTTCTGTTCTTCTGTTAGTTCGCCATAAAGTCTTTTTAAGAGAGAGATCTTAAAACTTTGAGGTGTTTGGCCTTGATACATGTTGTCACGTACAGGAATATCAGTAATATTTGCTCCATCTTCTGATGTCACAATTGTATCTATAGCAGGGATAACAGTATCGACAGCATCATGTTCTAAAACGGCATTAATATTTTCTTCAATAATTCTATGAGTTAAAAAAGGTCTTACTGAATCATGTGTAACAATGACATCATCATCATTTAGCCCATATTCTTTTTCAATAAAACGAACTCCACTCATGATCGATTCGTTCCGATCTGTTCCGCCCTCAATTACTACTAATCTATCATCAGCATGTATGTATTTTTCTAGTATATTCTTCGTATGGTTGATCCATTCTTTAGGAGTTACAATGATAATCTTCTCAAAACGATCATTTAATAGAAATTTTTCAACAGTGTGAATAATGATAGGGCGATTATTTAACGGTAAGAACTGTTTTGGCATATTAACATTACCCATTCTAGAACCTTTCCCACCAGCTAATATTTCTGCATAAATCATACTTAATACCCCTCTCAATCATATCAAATAAAAAATGGCAATATTTCAACACGAATAGATTGTAAAATATATTACAAAAAAACCATTCATATCTTAATATATGCCATTATAATACCACATTTTTATATTTTTTTAATTATTGATTTAGAATTTGTAACATGTATCGACAAATTTTTCTAACATATGAATGGTCATTTTCAAAATGACTGCGGCTTGACATCCGTTAATCCATAGTGATAAAGAAGCATTTCAACAATTCGTTTCGACGCTTGTCCATCACCATAAGGGTTAGAAGCCTTCGACATGTTATCGTACTCTTCCCGGTCTTTTAACAGCTCTTTTGCCATCTGATAAATGGTTTCTTCATCGGTTCCTGCAAGCTTAAGCGTACCAGCTTTCACGCCTTCAGGACGTTCTGTTGTATCACGCAGCACTAATACTGGCTTTCCTAAAGAGGGAGCTTCCTCCTGCACACCGCCTGAATCCGTTAAAATAAAGTGCGACGCAGCAGCAAAGTTATGAAAATCAACCACTTCAAGCGGCTCAATTAAGTGCACACGATCAAGATCACTGAATTCCGTCTGTGCCGCATCACGAACAGCAGGATTTAAATGGACAGGGTATACGACTTGAACATCTTTAAATTCTTCTACAACACGGCGAATCGCTCTAAACATGTTCTTCATCGGCTGACCAAGATTTTCTCTGCGATGAGCCGTTAACAAGATCATTTTATCTGTGCCTATTTTCTCTAAAATAGGGTGTTGATACTGCTCTGTAACCGTTGTTTGCAATGCATCAATTGCTGTATTTCCTGTTACAAAGATGGTCTCTTCTTTTTTATTTTCAACTAAAAGATTCTGCTTTGCCTCATGTGTCGGCGCAAAATGAATATCGGCTATATTTCCTGTCATTTGACGGTTCAATTCTTCTGGAAACGGTGAGTATTTATTATGTGTTCTTAAACCCGCTTCAACATGACCTACTGAAATTTGGTGATAAAACGCAGCCAAACTTCCTGCAAAAGTTGTCGTTGTGTCTCCATGAACAAGCACAATATCAGGTTTTTCCTCTTTGAATAATTGATCTAATTTCAACAGTGCATTCGATGTGATTTCAGATAATGTCTGGCGTTCTTTCATAATATTCAAATCGTGATCGGGCTTAATATCAAAAGCTTTCAGCACTTGATCAAGCATTTGTCGATGTTGAGCCGTCACAGTAACTGAAGATTTAATTTGTGGATGTTTTTTTAGCTCAAGGACAAGGGGTGCCATTTTAATCGCTTCAGGCCTCGTCCCGAATACAGTCATTACATGTAATGTTCTCAATAGTCGATGCCTCTTTTCTTCTCAATTATTGTATGTTGTTCATTATACAAAAGAATAAGAACGAATCCTAATCATTCTATTCTTAATCTTTACATCACCTTTACTCTTTTCAACATGAATATTTACAGAAGTTCTTTACAATTGGTTTTAAATCTTTCTCGTAAATCATTTGTCATTTCTATCATTTGTAAGTTACACTTTATGAAAGATGAAAAATGAAGATCACATCATTTTTTCTATATGTAAGGAAGGTGCAAAGTTCATTGAAAAAAGTACGTAAAGCCATTATACCAGCTGCAGGTCTCGGGACACGTTTCCTCCCTGCCACAAAGGCTATGCCTAAAGAAATGCTACCAATCGTTGATAAACCAACCATTCAATATATTATTGAAGAAGCTGTTGAGTCAGGAATTGAAGACATTATTATTGTCACTGGAAAAGGGAAAAGAGCCATTGAGGATCATTTTGATTTTGCGCCAGAGCTTGAGCGCAATCTAGAGGAAAAAGGAAAGAGTGAGCTTTTAGAAAAAGTGAGAAAATCCTCTAATATTGCTGATATTCATTATATTCGCCAAAAGGAACCTAAAGGACTCGGACATGCCGTTTGGTGCGCGCGCAACTTTATCGGTGATGAACCTTTTGCTGTTTTATTAGGTGATGATATTGTCCAAGCCGAAACACCTGGACTTCGCCAGCTGATGGATGAATATGAAAAAACCTTATCATCAGTGATCGGCGTTCAGCAGGTAGCAGACAGCGATACGCATCGCTACGGGATCATTGATCCTCTTACCCAAGAAGGACGCCGCTACCAAGTGAAAAACTTTGTTGAAAAGCCGCCGCAAGGAACCGCACCATCTAATTTAGCCATTTTAGGGCGCTACATTTTCACGCCAGAGATCTTTATGTACCTTGATCAACAAGAAATTGGTGCAGGCGGAGAAATTCAACTGACAGATGCCATCCAAAAGCTCAATGACATCCAGCGTGTATTCGCCTATGATTTTGAAGGAAAACGATATGATGTCGGAGAGAAGCAAGGTTTCATTGAAACGACGCTAGAGTTTGCCCTTCAAGATGAAGAGCTCAAGAAAAAACTCATTCCATTTATGAAACAGCTACTTGAAAAAGAAGAAGTGAATTAAAAAAAGCTGCCGGCATCGGCAGCTTTTTATTTGCTCGCTGAAACAGTCAGCGTATGCTGTTCATTATCGATAACAAATAGATGATTTTCGCCTTTTACTGCGAATTTCGTTTGTTTTTCATTCATCCAGACATTCTGTTCTGTCAGCCCAAGTGTTGAAGGAGAGATGGGCATGATCTCGTGGAACACCATCGTATTTGCCTGGCCATTTTCAATCACATAATCGGTTTTCTCAGTGGTCAGCCGCTCAATGGTATCGCCTTGTTCACTTTTGACCGAGCTAAGTGTCTGCATTCTTTGCTTCAGCACAGACTCTTCTTTTCCAAGGAAAGAAAGTAAGTACTCATACGAACCCGCAGATGCGGGCGATACGTAGGAATTGAACTGTGCTGGTCCTATGGATAACGGCTTCAATTCATCTGCGTTTTGTAACGCATCAGGTTTCACATAATACGTCTCTGATGCTGTTTTGATTTGAATGGCTTTTTTATTTTTAGCCACAGCCTCTACTTCTTGTCCAAACGATAATGTGACGTCTGCCTTTTTTTTCATGGCCCTGTCTGTATAAACCGTCATTGGATCTGCCTTAACTATGGCCTGTTGGTCAATCTTTTTCATATCATCAGGGGCACCTTTCGTCTCATGGTTCGTTGACTGGGGCGCCTCTGTTTTACCTGAAGGAATTGCACCAAATGTCGCAAGTGTACGAAGCGGGCGATCCGAAAACATTGAAAGGGCAAGTAAGATGGTTAAAACAGCTATTATGGTGACTTGAAATGCCGGTCCGAAAAAGGAACGTCGTTTTCCAGTGTCATTATACCTGGTGACCTTCTCTGTCGTTTGTTGGCCTTTTCGACCTTCCTTCTGTTCTGATTGATATTTTTGTTTCTCTTTCTTGGAGAGCTTGTTAAACCAATCAACAAACTCCTTATACTCTTTCACAACCTTTTTCGTATCATCAAACATACGAAGTTCACCATAATGCATCCAAGCAACCCGATCACAGATTTTTTGAATTTGACTAATGGAATGACTGACAAAAAAGATTGTCTTCCCTTGTTCTTTGAATTCTGTGATACGATCCACGCATTTTTGATAGAAGGTTTGGTCACCAACGGACAACGCTTCATCAATAATCAAGATATCTGGATCGATATGCGCTGAAATGGCGAAACCTAGACGGGATTTCATTCCGCTTGAATAGCTCTTTACAGGCTGATCTATAAAGTCTCCAATATCCGCAAACTCTACGATTTTTTCATAAAGATCGTCAATTTCCTTATTTGTCAGACCCATCATTAAGCATTTTAAACGAATGTTGTCTTTACCGCTTAACTGATTGTTCAGCCCTGCAGCAATGGCAATTAACGATGGCTGACCGTCCATATCAATCTCACCGCTTGTCGGTGGAATGATTTTCGCTAGAAGGTTCGACATCGTGGATTTCCCAGACCCGTTGATCCCTACAAAACCAATCGTCTCTCCTTCATAGACATCAAAAGACACATCACGAACGGCAAAGAAACCTTTTTCATTTTTATTAGGTAAAAACAGCCCTTTAATCTTATCCGACTGTTTTTTATATAGGACGTATTGCTTGGATACGTTTCGAAACGAAACCTTTAGTTTCATCGTATAATCTCCTTACTTTTTAAAGAAAATCGACAAATTTATCCCTAAATTTCATATGAAGCAATGAACCGACTGTTAAAAGAAGAAGCGTAATCAACCAGAAATAAAGTGTATATTTCACATCATGGAAGAACCATTCTCCCTTTAACAAGCTATTTCTGAAACCATCAATAATGTAGAAAAGAGGATTTAATCTTAAAATATCCCCTATCCATGCTTTGTCTCCAGTGAGCTTTTCTGAGATATTCCAAAAAATCGGCAGCAAAAAGAAAAGTAAACGTGTCACTGATTGTAAAAGAAATTGATAGTCCCTTACGAGTACACTAATTGTTGAATTAAACAAACTAAACGAAAACATAAACGCGATCATACATATAAGGTAGTAAATATATTGTAGCCAATGCGCGTCAGGATATATGCCATAAGAAATCAGCACAATCAGATAGACACCCATCATGACAAAATAGCTGAACAAATTGGACATGATGACCACAGACGGCAGCGCACTAATCGGAAAATTCATTTTTGATACCATATTAATGCGTTTAAACACACTGTTTGATCCATCAAGGATCGTCGGACTAATGAAGAACCACGGTATTAATCCAGCAAGCATCCAGATGATAAATGGAATCTCCATGCCTCCAATGATAATTGGCTGTCCTCCGCGAATGCCTAAACCAAAAACAAACCAGTAAGCCAGCATTTGAATCAATGGATTTAAAAACTGCCATAAAACACCTAAATAATTCATCTGATATTTTGATTTTGTTTCATAAACAGCAAGTCGCATAATCAGCGGAAATGAGCTGATTTGCTCCTTTAATATCGTCAACATTGCGTTCATTCTAATCTTCCTTAGATATAAGTTTTTGGAATTACTTTTTTTAAAAGCACCGCTCATAATTGTAACAGAAGTTGATGAAGATTTCACTGATTAACAAACCCTTGAAACGTTTTTTCCTAAATGTATAAGTAATAAAGTTCCCTGATTTAAATCCTACAATACTAATGATCTGTTCTTTTATTCTAATTTGTTGTAATCTATTTATAGGATATTCATCACTTTTAAGATAATATCTACTCAAAATTCAATTAAATTGATTTGTCCATTTATTAATTCAAAAGTGAGGAAGAAAATGAACTTTAACTACGATATGACTATTATTATTCCTTTGTTTAATTCAGAGGTTTATGTAGAAGATACCATTAAATCAATTATGAAACAGACACATGATTTCACAAAAATACAGGTCATTTTTGTGGATGATGGTTCAACTGACGGCAGCTTTGAAATTTGCAGCGAATATGTTAAACAATACAAGAACATGGAAATTTATTCACAAGAAAATCTTGGCGTTTCAGCAGCTAGAAACTTTGGATTAAAACAAGCAACAGGCAAATATATTCTTTTCTTAGATTCAGACGATTTAATTGGACGTAATACAATTCATGAATTATTTAACTACTTTAATCAAGTTGAAGGTGAAGTTTCCATTGTTGCATACCCTCTCTATTCTTTAGTCAACGGAAAAGTAAAAGATCATCCTAGGACCAAGAACTATTCAACAACCGGCGTTTATGATGTATCTGTTTATCCAAATATAAATCAAACAACAATCAACGTTTGTGTGAAGAATTTACCCGCTAATGAACGTATTTATTTTGACACAGATCTCGCGTATGCTGAAGATGCAACTTTTAATACAGCCTACATCATGAGAACAGGAAGAATTGGAATTTGTTCAAACGGAAAATATATATACCGAACTCACCAATCTTCAACAGTTATGAAGTATAGAAGTCCCGTACACTCATACAATATGCTTCTCTTGTACTTTGAAAAAATGATGGATTCATACTCTTATCATAATAATGTTCATCCCTATGTCCAAAGTATGATTTTATACGAATTGAATTGGAGATTTAAGTCAAAATCTTTAATACCATTTCATCTCGATCAAGATGAATTTTCAAGTTGGAAAAAACGCATGTTTAATATCATAGAAAAACTTGAGGATAAAATCATTTTAAATCACGATTTTATTGATATATATCATAAAGCATCTTTACTAAGTTTGAAACAACCTAAACCTACGATAAAATACGATTCACAAGGTATCTATATTTATCGCAATAATGAACTGCTGTTTAAACAGCAACGAATTGAAATAGTCATGACCCAATTTACTATTAAAGGTAATCAATTATTAGTAGCTGGTTTTATTAAAAGTCCACTTAATGAGTTCTTAGATTTAAATTTACAGATTGATGTTAACGGACAATCTTTTGCACCTAGACTCTCTTTGTCTAATCATAGCTATTACAAAACAAGAATGAAAACAAATAACTTTTATAGATTTAGTTGGAAAAAGGAACTTGATGAGCAAACATTACATTTGAAGTTCAATATCAATTATAAAAACTACGATTATCCCGTTTCTTTCTATTTTATCAATGATGTTGTATTTCAGAGCTTTATGAAACATAAGGCATTCAAAAATGGCTATGGTTTAAAATTTTTGCCTAAACAACAAAAAATCATTGTCGAAAAAGCTACTAAAGGTGAGGCAGATTCATATACAAAAGAATTTGATAAAATAGTCAGAAAGCATGACAAAAAGCTATTTTTGGCTAGAAAGCTAATAAACAAAAAAAGAAAAGACATTTGGCTATATAATGATAGAAAGAACATTATAGATAATGGATATTATCAATTTAAACATGATTTTCACAAAAAAGACGGTGTAAAAAGATACTATATTTACGATGGTGATAGCATTGATCTAGAAAACATGTTTAATCATGAAGAAAGGAAACATGTGATTAAATTCAGGTCTCGACAGCATAAATATCTATTTCTAAATGCTACTAAGATTTTGACTTCATTTAGGACTGTTCAAGAATATAGTGCATTTTCTGAAAAAAGATTGAAATTTATTAATGACCGTTTAGACTTTGAGTTAATTTACTTACAGCATGGGATCCTACATGCGCACACGCCTTGGATATACTCTAGTGAAAAGAATAAAATAGATAAATTTGTAGTCTCCAGTAATTTCGAAAAACAGAATTTAATTGAGAATTACAACTACAGACCAGAAAACATAATTGAAACTGGAATGGCACGCTTTGATTTTGTCAAAAGTCATACACCTACCAGCAATAAAATTATTTTTGCACCTTCTTGGAGAGTCTCACTAGTTAATTCCTCTAAAGGTGGAGAGTGGGCTATAAAAGAAGAAGCTTTTAAAAATTCTTCTTATTATAACGAAATAAACCATTTGATTTCTTCAAAAGAATTTACTGATTTACTCGAAAAAGAGGATTTATATTTTGAATTAAAGTTACATCCTATTTTTAATTCTGTTATAAATGAATTCAAAGCAGATCATCCAAGAATTAATTTTGTTACCAAAGATATAAATCTCAGTGATTATAAATTATTCATTACTGACTTCTCATCATTTGTATTTGATTTTGCATTTTTGAATAGAGCCGTTTTGTTCTTTATACCCGATTATGCAGAGTTTATTTGTGGAAACCACTTATATAACAAATTAGATATGGATCTAAAAGACAGCTTCGGTAAGCTTGTTACAAATAGCTCTTCAGTTATTAAAGAAATCTCTAACATAGTGAAAAACGATTTCCAAATGGAAGATACTCACAAAGAAAGAATGAATGATTTCTTCTACCAACATAAAAGCTATCGCGAAGCATTATACCAAAAATTAACAAATGAAGAAAATTAAAAAAGCTGTCGAGCTATAGGAATGATCCTATAATCTCGACAGCTTTTCATGTTATTGCTCTTTCTTGATAAAGACTTCCACCACACGCTTCGATGACTCTCCGCTCTCTAGGTAGCAGAATTTTTCATAAAACGGCGTAAATGAAGGTGGTAATGTAAATGTCGGTTGTTCTGTTTCTCTTACCCATTCAATCACGCGTGATGTTTCTTTTACAAGTGGTCCTGGTGCTTCTTGTTCAAAGTCAAAATAGAAGCCTCTCAGTTTGTCACGATATGTTTCGATGTCTGGTACATAGAACAGCATCGGACGTTTAAGGTTTGCATAATCAAAGAACACGGAAGAGTAATCTGTAATGAGTAGGTCAGAAATCATATAAAGGTCTCGAATGTCTTCGTAATGAGAGAAGTCATAGGCAAAGCCTTCATATGGTCCGAGATCAAAGTTTTCCGCTACTAAATAGTGCATACGAAGGATGATGATATATTCTTCTCCGATAGATGCTCGTAGCTCATGCAGATCAAGGTCTAAATCAAATTTGTACTGCCCTTTTTTATAAAATTGATCGTCTCTCCATGTCGGTGCATATAAAATCAATTTTTTATCAAGTGGCAAGTTCATTTTTTGTTTGAGCGCTCTCATTGTTTCTTCATTGTTTTGATTGTGAAGGAAATCATTTCTCGGATATCCTGACTCAATCATGGTCTTTTGGAATTGGAACGCACGGGTAAAGATTTCGGTCGAGTATGCATTAGGAGAAATCAGATAATCCCAATTCGATGCTTCTTTCGTAAAATTCTTTTTGTACTTCTTCGTGTTTGTTCCAGGCATATGCACTTCGTCCATGTCCATCGCCAGTCGTTTTAACGGCGTGCCATGCCATGTTTGTAGGTATGTGGTGTGTTCTGGTTTTGGAACCCATAGCGGCAAACGGCTGTTTACGACCCAATACTCAGCTCTTGCCATTGCAAAAATCCATTTCAATGATAGACGATTGATATAGTAGATGCCCTTTTCTTTAAATGGTGCTTCATGCCCTTTTTTAACACTCCAGATCAGTTTATATTCAGGGTGATTTTCTTTCATATATTCATAAATAGCACGCGGATTACAACTAAATTGTTTTCCATTAAAGCTTTCAAACACAACAGTTTTCTTTTTGACGGACAGCTTACTCGCCAACTTAAAGGTTGTTTTAAAGGTTCTTGTTACAAGACGATTTCGAATTTTTTTGATTTTCCCAAATTGCTTTTTGAATTTCTTCCACTTGCTTTTCACGTAGTACTTAGCACGTGTCTTCATGGTGTAATCATTAATTCGAATACCAAGAGTTTGTCTTTTTTTCTTTCTGTACACTTCATAACGAATTGGTACGTCGTCTCTTTTATGAATTTGAACAAGCCCTTTGAGTTTGTTTGAACGATCTCCAAGTACCAAAGAAGCAGTTGTTAATGTTTCCTCCACTCCGTTGACGTCGCAAATAAATTCTAGATAAAAGCGGTATATAAGGCGTTTATTTAAAGAATAAGTTAACTCCTCTAAAGGAACTTCTGCTGAAAATTGATACAGTTGTGGTGTTTGATGGTCATCACGATATTGAATGACTTCATCTTTTTTATGTGTCATCTTGACAGGAAAACGATGCTCAACTGGTTCCTCACCATTTTTCTTCAATAGAAGCTTCACTTCTTTGATCTGATAAGGATGCTCTGCACTTAGAACGCCGGCATACCCAGATAAGGATAGCGTGCATTCTTTGTTGAGCTCGATGTGATGGAATTTCACAACTTTGAGCTCCCGTTTGATTTTCAATGAAGCATTGCCTTTGTCTGTACGATATGGAATAACATACAACAGCACTTCTTTATTTTCTAAAAATGTCAGCTCTGGCGTTTCAATTTCCATTTTCAAACGACGTTTATAATATGGTGTTTTTTCTTCTATTTCGGAAGTTGCGCTGGTATCCGCTTCTTTTGCGTCTTCATCCTCTTCTTCCGAATCAGAATCATAGGATGAGTCTTCAAGCTCGTCTTCGTCCTCTTCTTTGTTGGCGCTCAGATAGTCCGTGACATATAAGTTGTATGTCTGGCCTTGCTCTAACGCAAGCGGAAGCGATGCTTCACTCAGTACCAATTTGAATAGATTCTCTTCTTGATGAACAAGCGGGAGGAATAGTTCTTGTTTTGAGACCCTTTCCCTCATAAACAGATAAAACTCTCTATCTGCTAATGGCATGTCATCGTAGATGCGAACGAGCATTTCCAATTTTTCATGATGATTTTTTAAACCTTCAACGACACTCTTCTTATGGATTCCCTCTTCAATCATTAATCGTTAATCTCCTCTGTTCAAAAATCTTACCGTTATTTGTATCATTATTTTACTTTCCAAGAATAGTTCCCCTGTTTCGTTTGATACGACCAACCATCAATTGAAGATGGTTTATTGGTAAGGAGCTCTCCCTCTACTTCTAGACGTTGCAAAACTTCTTGAAGTTCTTCTGTTTTAAAGCGGATGTAAAAATCCACAAATTTTGTTTGGTTGGTTTCGATGTTTTTCTTTGTTTGAAAATGACCAATTGGGAAACTGACTTGATCATTCTCATCAATTGTTTGAGAAATGATTTCAGCTCCATTCACTCGATCATATCCTGCAAAATCAATTTCCACATGATCCGCTTGGCTCATTTCGTCTGTCATCTTAAGCTGAAGATGAAGAACATGGTGTTCAGAGCTAAGATCATGCAGCACCCATTTCGTGCGATCCAAGATCTTTCTCAGCTCATCTTTACGTATACGGTTTTCCAGCATCTGATGAAGTACTGTTTTCCAAGCTGACATTTCATCAGAAGGCACATGGTAGAAATAAGTTTGTTCTCCTAAAACCTTCTCAACATCTTCTTTATGCTTAGTATCGCCAAAGAAGACGGCATCGACTTGTTGTTTTCTTATTTGTTTAAATAATTCTCCATATTGAGAATAGATATGGTGCGGATTTTCCTCATAATGGGCTTCATGCACAAAGGCAGCATAATAAGTTGATTCCGGTTGATCTATTTTAAACAAGTGGCGGTCCTGGTCCCGGTCCTCTGTGACCATCAGTTTTAACCGGTCATTTTGTAATTGAATGCTGGATAGCCATTGTTGTTTTATATCCGTCTTCTTTGTAAATGTTTGAATTCCTGTTTTTTTATACCAATTAATGTGACGGACTGGATTCTTTTTTGTATCACCAGCATAGATGATCTCCATAAAAATGCTGCCATCATCCTTGATCAATTCTTCTAAATAGAGAGCACCTGTATGAGGAACAAAACTTTGAACTCTGCGTAAAGCTCCCTGCCAATTGTATTCTTCTCTCTTCACTAATTGCTGCTCTTCATTATATTGATCAATTATACAGATTGGGGAAGAAGGCAGTTCATATCTCGTCACCTGAATGGTCGATGTATCTGCCGGGATAACTGCTTCATTGATTGATTGAGGTACTTCACCCGCAATAAACTCCGAATAATACCTTTTACTTCCGCTCTCTGGCATAATGTAATGTTCAAATACATTCAGGATGTCAATTTGAGGATGAAAGGTCTCCTCCAAGCGGCGAATACGTTCCTTCACATTTACATCGAAATTCAAAGTTAACATCGCAGTACGTTTATGTTTCTCAGCCAATGGCTCTATTCTTGCTTTTAAAGACTTCGTTAAGCCGTCTTCCTCGTTTGGTACGTCACCTACAATAAAGTAGTAGTCCATGTCAGGAATTTCAACTAAAGTCATCGTTTCATTTTGTTCAGGTTGATCCAATGTATCTTCAACTTTTTTCTTCATCCAATTTTGAAACAAAGGAAGCTCTCCTTAAAAATCATGATAACTTGCTCATTGTATTTTACATGAAAAAGCACTTCTCACCAAAAGATAAGAAGTACTTTTTTTCGATCTATTAAAGTCCCGCAATTTCTTCCTTAATTTGTGTTGTCGAGATACCTTCTGTTCTCTTCAAGTAAACGACTTCGCAATGCTCTTTCAAGAAATCGAATTTACCTTCCCAGTCATCTCCCATGACAAAGACATCAATGTCATGCTCTTGTACATCGCGGACTTTTTGATCCCAGCTGTTTTCTGGAATGACTTCGTCTACATAACGAATGGTTTCTAAAATCAGCTTTCGATGCTCGTAGCTATGATAAGCCTTTTTGGATTTTTGTAAATTAAATTCATCTGTCGAGATGGCTACCACTAAGTAATCTCCAAGCTGCTTTGCACGCTCTAGCAGCTTAATGTGCCCCCAGTGTAATAAATCAAATGTACCGTAAGTAATAACTTTCTTCATTGCAAACATAAACTCCTTTCTTCATTCCTTATTCGACTGCTTCAAGCAGTAATGTTTATCCGTAATCCTATTATCTTCGATCGTGTTTTTCGCTCTTCGGAACCTCATTATATCACAGCGCCTAACAAACGTTAAGCAGATGTAAAGACAAACTATTTCCAATTTAATGGGCACGGAACGTAAAGTCCGAAAAATCAATGTTTTATGAAGCACCTTCCATATGAAGTTATCAAAATGTCACGAAATTTAAAGGATTGTAAAGTTATTGTTAATATTTCATGGAGCAACTGTGATAAAATGATGAGTAGGCGAAGAATGAATTTACAATGAACGTTTCATAGATAACAAAATGAAAAAGGAGGTCTGAACAATGCAAACAGAAGTGGTCTCTAACCTTTCTTATGTTAATGGTGACTTAGATGAATTTATTAGCTATATCAACCAGCATCATATTTCCCAGAGAAGAGGCGCCATGATTGCGACAGTGAATCCAGAGATCGGCTATGCTGTCATGAAGGATGATGCATATCATCAAGTGGTTTCTTCCGCGGATTATGTACTGCCGGATGGTGTAGGTGTTGTGTTGATGTCACGCATGACGCAAAGTCCATTGAAATCAAGAATTGCAGGTTTTGATGTGTTCATGTCTATGCTTGATCTCGCAAACAAGCAATCTAAAAGTATCTTTTTATATGGGGCGAAAGAAGAAGTGCTCGAGGCTGTCAAACAGCGAATTGATACAGAATATCCAAATGTGGTGATTGCAGGCAGCTGTGATGGTTATCAAGCGGATAAACGATTTGTGGCAAAACAAATTGCTCGTTCAAAAGCAGATATGGTGTTTGTTGCTTTAGGTTATCCAAACCAAGAGAACTTTATTTATGAATACCGTCATTTGTTCCCGCAAGCTGTTTGCATCGGTTTAGGTGGAAGCTTTGATGTATTTAGCGGTACGGTGAAGCGTGCACCACGCTGGATGATTAAAACAAATACGGAATGGCTGTACAGACTCATTGTCAATCCGTGGAGATGGAAACGAATGCTGAATATCCCAAAGTACGCTTTTGCCGTATTAAAAGAAAACAAAGGGAAAAAGCGCTACTATCCTGAGCAAGTAAAAGATCAGACGAAGCAGCTGTGAGAGACTGATACATGATGAATATACACTCAATGATCATCTCATGCTATGCAGCTTTTGTTTCTTTTGCTGGATGGCTCATGAGCGGCGTGAAACCTCGTGACAATCAGGTGACGCTGCTTGTTTCATTCCAAGAGAATGCAGCTGCTCTCATCGATACTTATCAACAACAGGCGAATATGACAATGAAGCTCACTGTCCTCTATACGAAGCATGCTTCCGTGATAGAAAAGGACGTGCCTCATGTGTCATTTCGCTATTTTCATGAAAAAAATCCCTTTCATCTCATTCAATGTATCTATACGATGCTAAAAAGCAAAGTTGTCGTCACAGATAATTATTTTCTGATGACAAGTGTGCTAAGAAATAGACCTTCTACCACTTGTATTCAAGTGTGGCACGCCAATGGTGCTTTGAAAAAGTTCGGTCTTGAAGACGCTTCAAATCATCACCGTAGTTCTCGTGATCTGCAGCGTTTCAAGCGGGTCTATGCGTCTTTCGATTATATCGTTACTGGCTCAGATCACATGCGCGAGATTTTCAAAACTTCATTTGGCGTCAACGACGATCGTTTTTTGCCAACAGGTGTCCCCTTCACAGATGCGTACTATGATGAGCGCCCTATTTCCTTTCAGACGGATATTTTTCCAAAAGGCAAAAAAGTGCTGCTGTATGCGCCGACCTACCGGGACTTTGCAATGGACGGTCTTGTCTTACCTTTTTCTAAAGAACAATTGCAGAGAGAGCTGAATGGTGACTATATCCTGCTCGTCAAACTTCATCCTGCAGTGAAACACCTAGCCAAAGCAGAAACAGATGGTGAGTGGATCTTTGATGTGTCCGATCAGCCGCTCTTTCCATTGCTCTCTGTATGCGATGTCCTGATTACAGATTATTCGTCCATTGTGTTTGAATATGCGCTGCTCCAAAAGCCTGTGTTGTTCTTCACTTACGATCTAGAGACTTATCGCACAAAACGCGGCTTAGTCGAACGTTATGAAGACATCATTCCAGGAAAGGCTTGCGTCACTCAAGATATGCTCTTAACGGAGCTTAAGGGGCTAAACGAATCAACCAATCAAGACTTATTGAAAACCTTTGCTGAGGAATGGAACCAATATTCAAAAGGGAAATCAAGTCAGCAGCTTCTTTCCTTTATTGAACATCAGCTCTTACACAAAAAACGTCCGGCTTCTCATTAAGAAGCACGGACGTTTTTTTATTTGTTATACACGGGGATATCATAATACAGCGTATAGTTATCAAGTAAGTTATACAAACTATACATACGAGTGACCTGTTTAGAAGCCCAGCCAATATCTGTTGCATATTGGTGAGTGGCTGTCGCAGACCAGCGCATTTTATAAATGGTATCTTGTTTGTATGTGGCATTATTGATGTAGCTGTTGCCAATGAATTTTGCCCCGCCAATAATGGCTGCCTCTGGTGTGAACCATTGCTGTTCATACGCATATTTTGCTCCGAGATAATTCGGGTTACTGTCATATGCACCAATGCCATACATGTTATATACTTTTTTCCCATTAAACATCGTACCATTCGCTAAAATGGAATTTCCGTTACCTGTTTCAAGCAGCGCATGAGAAATGAGATAAATTTCGTTAATATGATACGTTTTCGCTGCTGTGATAAAGGCTTGTCCTTTTCCGGCAAGAATCCCTTTCCCTGCTAAAATCTTCGTATTCACTTCAGTCGGATTGAGATTTGCAGCTTCAGAGAGTTTGAGAAATTGAAAATAAGATTGAGTGCCCTCCGCGAAATTCGCTGGGTCTACATATTTTAATACTTCTGCTGAACTCGCATTTCTCCAGCCGAGGCTGATCTTGATCCAGTTGCCTTCTTTTCCAAGCTGCTTCACTTTTGTCCCTTTGTTCAGCTGTGCGACGATGTTGCTAGCCGAACTTGAATCAGGTGTAGAACGTACATTTAGCCCGTCTGTATTCACTGTGGACGTCGCTGGGTCTACATATGTCGCATAGACATATGCTGCACCATCTGTCTGCGGTGACACCTTCATTTGTTTGTTTACCATCTCATTGACTGTGAGGTTATAATTCGTCTGCATCACCATTGGACCGTTTTTGATTTTTGTCGCTGTGGCTGTCCAGCCGTATTGGCTTTTCACAAAAGCAATGGCCGCATTCGCATTTGGTAAACCTGTAAACTGCTGTGTGATGTTGATTTTATATGCCGGTTTTGTCGTTGTTGTATAAGCAGCTGGTTCATTTCGCTTTTTGAAGAATGTCATGCCTTGATCTCTTAACGTAGCAGTCGAAATGACCCCTGTTTTGATCTGATATTGACCATAATCAGTTGCTCCCGTTTTCTGAGCGGCTGCTTTCATTTTTTGTTTGGTTAAATAACTTAAGGCTTGATTCAGTTTTGTCTTATTCACAGTCGCCTCTGTCGTAATACGGTATTGCTTAACAGCTTCTGTTAATGTTTTTGTACTGCTGGCAACTCCATTTTTCTTGATGATCTCTTGCGCTTGCTTTACTTTGCTTTGATCATATACAGGGGTTGTCATTAGGCTGTATGCTTTACTGACGGCTTGTCCCTTGCCTGTTGTGATGCTGCTTGTCACCTTTTGTGCCTTTAAGTATGCAGCACCTTTATTTACTTTTGTCTGATCCGTTGCTTGATTCACAACAAGTCGATACGTGCTGTCAGATGCTTTGCCTGTTTTTTTCGTTGTGGCGGATACTTTTTTCTTTTGGAAAAATGCCGTTGCTTTTTTCGCTTGATCATCGCCCAAAAGATTCCCAGTCACTACTTGATATGGCTGTGTAGAGGAGATCTTTTTAGACGTATAGCGCCATTTCTTTTTCTTGAAAAAAGCAACTGTTTTTGCGTAAGTTGTGTCATTTAATTGATTGAGCTTTACGATATAATTTTTCGTTTTTCCTACTCGCTGCACAGTCCCTGACGCACCAGCTTGTTTTTTGATCTGAGCCGCCGCTGAGGCTGCTTGCTTACTGTCTTTGAAATAGCCTGATTCCATGCTATATACATTTTTAACAGCTCCAGCCTTCTGAATCTTTCCGCTAATTTTCGCCTCTTTTTGCAGCTGGGTCAGAAGGGTTTGCGCTTTAGACTGATTCGTTTGTGCAGCAGATGTGACGATGTAATACGGTTTGCCTGCCGCTACCGTTTGGAGTACTGCTTTTAAACCAGATTGCTTTTGAAAACCTTGCAGGATGGTATTTGCCTTACTCTGTCCAACCATATTGCCTGAGATCAGCTGATACACGGTGCCAGCTTTGTTTTCGGTTTGATATGTACTAGTGACTCCGGCCTGTTTTTGTAGTTCGGTTTGAATATTTTTGACTTTCGTTTCAGAATCAATGGCTCCTGAAATGACCTGATAAGATGGTCTGCTTTGATTGATAGCTTCATACGTGCTATTGAGTCCTGATGTTTTCGTCAGCTCGAGCGTCAGTTTTTTCGCCTGACTTTCATCGTTGATTGGATCAGATACGATTTTCTGTAAAGGAAGGCGGTCACCTACTGGAGACACCGTACCGCTCATGCCTAACTCTTTTTTTAATGCAGCGGCACTTGCACTCGCTGCTGCTTGTGAGTCATATCCTGAGGCAGTCAGTTGATAAGTCGATGTATTTCCTGACGTTTGATACGTGGCTGTCCACTTTTTGTCCTTTTTCAACGTGTCAACCGCTTTTTTCACTTCTGCTTCTGTTGTAAATACTTTTGAGGTGCTAATCGTATAAATGGATTGATCGACATAGGAGGCTGCTTGCGCTTCTTTGCCTGTGTGTAATGTCATACCAAAGGCAGCTGCGAGTAACATAATCTTGATGGTTTTTTTCACGGTCCCTGTCCCTCTCTTAACTTTGCATAATAGTCTACTAATCTCTTTATCGACAAAAACAAGTCTCTTTCAAGTCATTTATGCAATAGAAAAAAAGAGGACTCCCTCGAAGTCCTCTTTACCTTTATATATGTGACACAATCAGTTCACAAGATCCTTCAATGGTGAAGTTCCCAGTTTCAGCCGGCAGGATAAAATGGGCTCCTTTTGGCAGCGGATATGTATGTCCATTATGCTCTAAGGACCCTTCCCCATTAATAACGCTGCACAGCAAAAACGGATAATCTTGCGATAGCTCTACTTTTTGATCAATTTCCCATTTATACACAGAGAAATATTCTGCTTCTACAAATGTTCTAATGGTCACCCCTGAACGAGTTTCTACTGATTCATCTGCATAACCGTCTACATGAGGAACCGTTGTGACATCAATGGCCTGCGTGAAGTGAAGTTCACGTTCATGGCCATTTTGGTCTTTTCGTTCATAATCATACACCCGATAGGTCGTATCTGAACTTTGCTGCGTTTCGAGAACCAGTGTGCCTTCACATAGTGCATGAATGGTACCGCTTGGCACATAATAAAAATCGCCCGGCTTAATTTTCACTCGCCGCAAAAGGCCTTCCCAATCTCCACTGTTCATCATGGTCACAAGCTCAGTTCTCGTCCTTGCATTATGACCGTAGATCATTTCTGCGCCTTCTTTGCAGTCAATGATATACCAGCACTCTGTTTTCCCAAGCTCACCATTTTCATGTCTTTCCGCATAATCATCATCTGGATGAACTTGAATGGATAAGTCTTGGTTTGCATCTAAAATTTTTGTTAAGAGCGGGAAGCGATCGCCTTCTATTCCCCCAAACAATTCTCTGTGATTGTCCCATAGTTCGATCAGCGTTTTCCCTTTATATGGACCGTCTTGCACGACACTTGGTCCGTTTGGATGAGCAGAAATTGCCCAGCATTCTCCCGTTTGATCAGAAGGAATATCATAGCCAAATTGATCCCTTAAGGCTGTACCTCCCCATATTCTCTCCTTCAATTCAGGCAGTAAAAAAATTGGTGACTGCTTCATTCAGGATGACTCCTCCCTTTGCTACCCTTTATAATCCTTGCCTAGCAAGATGAAAACTAGCAAGTCTCAACTTTTATTATGACGCTATCTAAAGAGAAGTCAATCCTTTCAGTACACCGAATGAAAACGATAACAAGAAAATCAATTTACCCTTTGACAGAGCCTGCAAGAAGCCCTTTCACAAAGTATTTTCCGAGTAGAATATAGACCAAAAGTGTTGGCAGCGCAGCCAAGATGGCACCTGCCATTTGAACATTCCATTGCACAATTTGACTGCCTGATAAATTTTGCAGTGCAACCATGACCGGCTGATTCTCTGCTGTGGTCATAGTGACCGCAAATAGAAACTCATTCCACACATTTGTGAATTGCCAAATGGCAACCACGACAAACCCTGTGATGGAAAGCGGCAGAATCATATGTCTGAAGATCCCGATAAATCCGGCACCATCCATCTTCGCTGATTCAATCATTTCATCAGGAATGCTTACATAAAAATTGCGGAACATGAGTGTTGTGATTGGCAGGCCATATACGACATGAACAAGCACAAGTCCCGGAATGGAGTTATACAAGCCGATTTCACGTAAAAATTGAATAAGTGGAATGAGGATACTTTGATATGGAATAAACATACCAAACAACATGAAGGTAAACACCACTTCTGATCCTTTAAAGCGCCATTTAGACAGCACATAGCCATTCATCGCACCTAATACAGCTGACAATAAGGTAGCAGGAATGACTAGATAAAGAGAATTCATTAAATTGGGTGATAACTTTTCAAAAGCGATTTTGTAGCTTGAGAAATCTAGTGTAGATGGGAGCGACCACATTCGCTCAAGGGTCACTTCACCTAATGGCTTTAAGCTTGTGACGAGCATGACATAAACAGGCATGAGAAAAAACAAACTGCACAGTATTAATAACGCATAAAGAACTGGACGGACAAACCCTCTTGCGATCATGATGAAGCCCCCTTCCGACTAGACAGGAGATACGGCACGATAAAGACCGCAACAGAAATCAGCATAACGATCGCAATGGCGGCACCACCTGCATAATGGTTTCCTCTAAAGGTCATTTCAAACATATAAACACCTGGCACATCGGTGACAAAGTTTGCACCTGGTCCTGTCATCGAGTAAATCAAATCGAAGATCTTTAAAGAAATATGTGCCATGATAATGACGACACTCGCTGTGATTGGTTTTAACAGCGGGAAAATGATTTTCCAGTAGATTTGCCACTCGGTTGCGCCATCCATTCTAGCTGCCTCTCTCACTTCCTCTGGAATACCTCTAAGACCAGCCAAATACATCGCAAGTGAGAACCCTGTCATCTGCCACACAGCAGCGATGACAACTGCAATCATTGCTGCCGGTACACCAAACTCAATTTTCCCCCAGACAAATCCAGCTAAAATGTTCGTATCCGTGTACCACTTGGGCTGGATGCCGAGTGTTTTTAAAAACAGATTCACCCCAGTTGATGGATTTAGGATCCATTGCCACACAACGCCTGTGACAACAAAAGAAAGGGCCATCGGAAAGAAGAAGAGATTCCGAAAAAGTGATTCCCCCTTGATCTTCTGATCTAGTAAAATGGCCAGTACAAGCCCAGAAGCAATGACTGCTCCAATAAAGAATAATGTAAAAAAGACCGTGTTTCGAAGATCTGACTGAAAGCGAAAATCTTGAAACAGCATGACATAATTTTTCATACCTGCGAAAGAAAAATCAGGAACAAGCGAGGTCCAGTTCGATAATGAAACATATCCTGTCCAGCCAATAAAGCCGTAAACAAAAATGAATAATAAAACAGCTGACGGTGCTAAAAACAGCAGGGCAAGCAGCTGGTCTCCATTCCATTTTTTCCGAACACGTTTCACTTTTGCTGCTGGTGTTTTTGTGGTCGGCGATGTGTCCATGCGCATGAAGCTACACTCCTTTTTTTAAAAAAGAGGCGGTGCCTAACGGCCGCCTCTTTCATCTTTATTTCATTGAATCTTTTAAAGAAGAAACGAACTGGCTGCTGTCTTTTTGTGTCACGAAAATATTGACGGCTTGGTTCGCCTTCGTGACAAAACCTTCTTCAGCAGCTGAGCCATGCGCAAGAGACGGTGCCAGCTTTGACTCTTTAAACGCCTTCATTGCCGATTTTCCGTATTCATCATATTTTGATACATCCGCATCCACACGTGCCGGTATTGACCCTTTCAGCGGATTAAACGCATCCTGTCCTTCCACAGATCCTAAGACAGATAAGAATTTTTTTACGTTTTCTGGCTGTTTGACACCTTTCGGCAGTCCGAATGTATCCGTGATAACCATAAAGCTACCCTCCGTACCAGGAGTTGCCACGTATCCAAAGTCTTTATTTACCTTCAAATCTAGATCATTTACAAAGTATCCTTTTGCCCAGTCGCCCATGACATTCATTGCAGCTTCCCCTTTTGCCACGAGCTGTGAGGCATCCTGCCAGTTACGCGAGCTATGATCGTCGTTGACGTATTCGAGCATACGTCCAAAGATGTCTGCCGCTTCCTTCACTTTTGCATCATCCATTTTTAAGTCGCCCGCCCAAAGTTTTTGATAGTCATCTGCACCTAGTACTCCTAGAAGAACGCTCTCAAACAAATGAGTCGCTGCCCAAGGTTCTTTATCCCCAAGCGCAAGTGGAGTAATCCCTTTTTTCTTTAAGGCATCGGCTGTTTTGAAAAATTCATCAAACGTCGTTGGCGGCTCTAAGCCCTGATCTTCAAATACTTTTTTGTTATACCAAAGCACATTGCCTCTATGAATATTCACTGGAACGGAATAGATTTTCCCGTCTTTGCTCACAAGGTCAATCAGTGAGTCTGGAAATTTATCCTTCCAGCCTTCTTTCTCATAAAGGTCATCCAGCGGCTCCATTTTACCTGCGGCTACCCAGCTCTCATTCAGCTCTGCTCCCCCGTGTACTTGGAAAGTAGCTGGCGGATCATCTCCTTGCATCCGGCTTGTTAGAACAGCCTTCGCATTCGTACCAGCGCCACCAGCGACAGCTGCATTTTCAATTGGAATATCTTTATTTTTCTCTTCAAACAATTGAATGAGTGCCTTCAGCCCATCTTCCTCACCTGCACCAGTCCACCAAGAGAAAATTTCTAGTTTCTCCGCTCCGCCCTCTTTTTTTGCATCTGAGTTCGTCGATGAACTGCAAGCAGAGACGACCAGCATACAGAGTGCCAATAAAGTAAAGCCTAATTTAAACTTCATCATGGATCCCCCATCCCTATTTTGTAAGCGTTATCAAAATAAGTATACTGGCAGATCCTTGCCTTTTTTCAGGCAAACTTCTTCACTTTTTTATGAAATTCTTCATTTTTTTACGACCTGTTTTCGATATTCCTTCGGCGAACAGCCAACCATTTTTTTAAACACACGACTGACGTAATTCGGATCAGTATATCCTGCTTGATAGGTGATTTCTTTTAAACTAAGCGAACTCTCTTTCAGTAGCTTCTTCATTTTATCCATCCTACAGGTCGTCACATATTCTTTAAACGTCAGACCTGTCTCATCCTTAAAGCGTTTGGTGAAATACGTCGGGCTTAAATCAACATAGGCGGCCGTTTGCTCCAGCGTAATATGTTCGCAAAAATGTGTTTGAATGTATCGTTTCGCCCGTTCCATATCATTCACCGTCTGGGTTCTTGCTTCATACAGATCAAATAAATGTTCACAGCATTGGCGGCATTCTGTTTCTGTGGTGATAGCTAGAATCGGCACATCTGCACGAAGTCGTGATTTGAGTAAAATGAGCAGCTCTTTCACATGAGAAATGGTTGCCCCTTCTAATTGGAAGGCATCATAGTAAGCAAGAGCATCATCTCTTCTCCCTTCTTCTAGTGCCAGCATCATGTCATCGGCAAGCTCAGGCAAGTTGATCAATACGTAAGGTTGTCTATCTGTATAGTAAAAGCCATAACGAACCGCACCGTCATCTTTTTTTCGCTGATAATAGGAAAGCTTCGCTTCTGCCGCACTTTTCTGAAGTTGAAGTGGATTTGAGACAGGATGACCCATGCCAACAATGACAGGGAAATGCCGTTCGCTTGTCATAGCAGCGCGAATGGCTTGCAGTACATTCGCCTTTAGGTGACCAGGTGATTGATGGCTGTAAATCAAGCATGTGACCAGCTCACCGCTCACTTTAATAGGCACTGCTTGAAAAAGAGCAGACTCCTGCAAATGATTCAGGAGTTGATCCCCGCCTGTCCGCTGAACAGCGATCACTAGACCTGCTTGAAAATCCTGAAACAGCCGCTCAAACGCTGTGGAGGAATAAGATTGACCGTTCAACACATGAGCTTCCAGCCATTTTGACTGCTGATTGACTTTCTCCGCCTGCCGCAGGGAGACCTCCTGCTGAATTTCTGCCGCAACAGAACGAATCGCTGTAATGGTTTCGTCTTTATCAGCTGGTTTGACAAGGTATTGTTTGACCCCTTCCTGCATGGCTTGCTTGGCATAATCAAACGTATCGTAGGCTGTCAGCATAATAAATTTAGTATGAGGACAGCTTGCCTTGATCTGTTTGATCGCTGTGAGTCCATCCATGCCTGGCATCTGAATATCCATGAGCACAAGGTCAATTGGCTTAGACCGCGCCAATTCCACCGCCTTTTTTCCATTCGCAGCTTCCCCTGCAATATGACAGTCTGGCAGCCATTCGGTCATGAACTTACGCATCGCCATTCGTTCAATTTTTTCATCATCCACAATCAGCACGTTCAGCATGCTCGTTCCTCCTTAATTGGTATTGTCAATTGAATAGTGGTCCCTTCGTTTGGCTTTGAATCAATTTGAAGGGCATCCTGCACTCCGTAAAACAAACGCAGCCTCGACATCACATTTCGAAGACCAATTCCTGTCGAGTGACCTTTACTACGTGTGTCTGAATGATCTTCTTCCTCTTGCGATAGCAATCTCTTTTTCTCTTGATCACTGATGCCAAGTCCATTATCCCGAATCCGAATCATGACAAAGCCATCATCTCGATCAATAGAGAGCTCTACAAGCCCACCCTCTTCTTTTGGTTCTACCCCATGAATAAAGGCATTTTCGACAAGCGGCTGCAATGTAAGGCTCGGAATGTGAACAGATAGACACGACGCATCTATGGTCGTTTTGCATGTAATACGATCGGAAAATCTTGTTTCTTGTATATGAAAATATTCTTTTACCACTTTCACTTCTTGTTCTAACGTAACAGATGCGCTGAGAGGAGATAGCGAATACCGCATCAGCGTAGAAACGGATTGTATTAATCTCGATGTCGCATCAGCTGATTCTAAGTACGCCATACGTGAAACGATGTTTAATGTATTAAATAAAAAATGTGGATTCATTTGGTTTTGTAGTGTTTTCAGCTTCATGTCTTTAATTTTCTGATCTAAAGCGGCCTTTTGTTTCATCTCTTCAATCATGACCTTCATCTCTCGCCGCATTCGCTCAAAGGCATGATTTAACACAGAGATTTCGTCCTTTGATGACACATGCAAATTCGGACCGTCAAAATTTCCTTCTGATACTTCTTTGGCACTTCGAGACAGATGAACGATCGGTCTTGAAATTCCACCCGCAATGATATAGGCCATCCATAAAGCGATGCCTATCGATAATGTAAACAGACATAGAGTAAAAAGCGCATACGTTTGATGTCTTTTTTGAAGGGATTGGTAGAGTACTTGATACTCAGATAATTCATCATCCAAAAGAGTCATTGTCTGTTCTTGGATATAAGAGGACACGGTTCTTACTTCTTTCACACTTGCAGCATATTCTTTGATTTTCCCTTCTTTGACATGATTCATTGTCGCATCACTTTCGTTTATGAGCGTCCGCATCATATATTGATATTTTTCAATGGACGGGATGGCGGCATGAAGCCCTGCATTTTTGAGCAATGCTTGGTCATATGATGTCATTTTCTGTTTTGATTTTGCATACCCCTTGGCAAACGCCTGATCCTTTTCAATGGCAAAGGCGTTGACCTTTTCATACATCGTTTTTGCCTCTGTCGAAATATCATTCAGCAGGAGAAAGGAACGAAAGCTCTTGCTATATTCTGATGTGATTTTTGAACTGCTCCAATACACAAAAAAAGCGGCCACATTACCAAGGAGCACAAGAATTAAAAATGCCAATAATAATTTACTTCGTATTTTTCTCATGGCTGAACCCCCTGTGGTCTTTCCATTTGATGAAGGGGCAGGTCTCCTCGCCGAATCACACTCGTCCCTGTGTACTGAAGCGGTTCTTGTTTATTCCCTTGCTGCAAACGAACAAGAGATTCAACCGCTTGATAGCCCATTTCATAAGGGTGCTGTACAACCACTGCATCAATTTTCCCATCATCCAGCGCTTGAATCGTATCAGGCAGAGTATCAAATGCGAGCACATAAACATCTTTAGACGAATGATATTGCTCTGTTGCTTGAATAATGCCGACACCGTCTAATGCGCTTGTTCCATAAAATGCGGTGAGCTGCGTATGATCATTTAACAATTTATACGCAGCACCGGAAGCACCTGATTTCGTAATCGCCGACTCTTCTATTCCAGCAATATGAATGCGTTTCTCACCAGAGACGGCATCTCGAAACCCCTTCACGCGAAGCTTCTGGTGAATTGCATCAAGCCGTCCCGTCACAATGCCCACATACTGCTCGCCTTTTGTATCAGAGATGAGTGCCTGTCCGGCGATAAAACCGGAATAATAGTTATCTGTTCCGACATACACTTGACGCTTGCTCCCCTCTGCATCCGTATCGACTGTGACGACATCTATACCTTTCTCTCTTGCTTTTTGAAAGAGCGGTTTGTATTTCTTTGCATCAAGACCTTGCGTCATAATGCCATCCACATGACCAGCAATCGCCATATCAATGGTTTTCAGGTGATCATCCAAATCAGCTTGCTTTGGACCTAGGTATTCAAGATACACCCGATGAACTTCCGCCGCATCAGCAGCTCCCTTTTGCACCAATTGCCAATATTCATTATCAAGTTCCTCCGGTACAAGAACAAAGTGATATTGATAAGTTGATACCGTCTCTTCGGAAGCGCTTTCAATTTTAACTAAATCTTGACCTAATACAGATAAAAAAAGAACAGATACGACACAAAATGTGAGAAATGCGCCCATTCCGAACAACTTCGACCATTTCATTCACATTCCCCTCCTTCCATTGTTGCCGCATAAAAAAAGAGCTGCTTATAAAAGCATACTCTCTCGACCGCTATAATTCCTTTGTCATAAATAAACTGTTTGGATCTTCTTGGTATGAACCAAAAGGCGGACAATATTGAAAGCCAAAGCTCTCATATAATCTTCTTGCCGGTTCAAAGAAAGCAATCGCACCTGTTTCAAGGCTGACTCGTGTATAACCCCGCCGCTTCGCCTCTTGGAGAAGGTGGGTCAACAGATACTTCGCCACGCCTTTTCGCATATGGGCTGCTGCCGTCCTCATCGATTTGAGTTCACCATGTTCACTCGATAGCTCCTTGATGGCTCCGCAGCCAAGAAGCACCTCGCCATCCCTTGCACTCCATACTGTGACATCTTGTTTTTTCAGATCGTCTAACGGAAGGGCATGAATGCTTTCTGGCGGTGAATGTTTTTTCATCTCTTCTAAATGAGCTTGAATCAATTGTTCAATTTGACCATCTTTTAGTTCATCTTGTTGAATGTACATATCGACCTCTCCTTTATGCTCATTTTACGTGAAAAGAAGTGCCTTCCCATCTTTTATGTCAGATAAACGAACAAACAACCGGCAGTCATCCGCCGGTTGTTTATGTGAACTACATGATGGCGGAAGAAAGAACAGCCTGTAATTCTTCTGCTGTACTGCTTTCAAGCTGGCTGCCGACACCTACTGCCACAGCTCCTGCTTCAAGCCACTTTGGCACATCGACTGGATGAATGCCTCCTGTTGGGATGAACTCAATCTCTGGAAACGGGCCTTGCAAATTTTTCATATAGGACAAACCGAAGGCGCCGCTCGGAAAAAGCTTTAACACGCTGTATCCATTTGCTTTTGCCTGCATAATTTCACTTGGGGTCAAAACACCCGGAACGTAAAGTGTATCGTGAAAAGATAGGTGCTCTCCGATGACAGGAAGGTATCCTGGACTGACGATAAATTGAGAGCCGGCTTCAATGGCTGATTGTGCCTGCTCAAGCGTTGTAATCGTTCCGGCTCCGACAATCAAGTCGTGGTCATGCTGGTAAGATGCAATGATCCGCTCTGCATTGGGCGTGGTATATGTCACTTCGATGGCCCGCACCCCTTTTTTCTTTAAACGAGCAATCATCTCTATCCCCTCTGCTTCACTACCTGCTCTGACCACCGCAATGAGTTTACAAGCTGCGAGCTTCTCTTTAACGCTCATACTTGCTGACTTTCCCATACCTCTCATCTCCCTTCATATCGTGTCGCCTTTGATATCGTTTGGCTTCTTTTATAAATGCCTGAAGCTCTTTTCGAGTCGGCAGTCCCTCGTGATCTCCTGGGGACATGACTGCAAGTGCTCCAATGGCATTGCCTCTTGTCACCGATTTTTCATATGATAATCCGTCCAGCAGACCGCTCATCACTCCCACTGCAAATCCATCACCAGCTCCGACTGTATCCACGACATGAGACACATGGAAACCATCCACTACACCTTGGCCGGATGCACTTTTGAAATAGGCTCCTTCCGCTCCCAGTTTAATGACCACAAGCTTGACGCCTTTTTGTAAATAAACATCCGCAATCGCTTCCGGCTCATGACACCCCGTGAGTCTTTGACCTTCTGCAAGCCCAGGGAAAAACCAATCTACTTGAGCAGCCATCTGATTCACCGTATGAATCATGTCTTCTTCCTCTTCCCATAGTTGAAGTCTCAGGTTCGGGTCAAAGGAAATGGTTTTTCCTGCTTCTTTCATTTCTTTAAGGGCATGAAAAGAAAACGCTCTCATTTCACTAGACACAGCAGGCGGGATTCCGGTCATATGAAGATGTCCTGCCTGCTGAAAATAAGTGGACGGGAAATCGCTTGCGTTCAATGTGCTCGCAGCAGAGCCTTTTCGGTAGTACGTCACATCAGGGTCTCCATCGATGACTTTTGATTTAAGCAATATCCCTGTTTTGGCTCCATCATTTGAACGGAGTACTGCCTTCGTATCGACCCCTTCTTTTTGAAGCTCTTCTAAAATAAATGTACCAAGTGAGTCCGCCCCGACCTTGCTCATCCAGCCAACGCTAAAGCCTAATCTTGCCAAGCCGACCGCAACATTACTCTCTGCACCAGCAAGTGCTTTTTGAAACGTATGCACTTGGTGAAGCTCGCCAATTTCTTTTGCATAAAACATCGCCATTGATTCCCCAAAAGTGATCACATCCAATGCTTTCACTGATTTCTCCCCTTTCTTGGTACCGGTTTCAAAACAGTTGAAAAAGAGAGAGCATGCACGTATGTATACTCTTCTCTGCCTGACGTTTATAAAGATTTTCTCACAATGATTTCTCCATCAAGTTGAATGGTCTGGGGTGCACTCTTATCTCCTTCAAGACGCGTCTTGATTTTTTGCATCGCCGCTTTCCCCATCTCATGAGATGGCTGCGCCACCGTAGTGATGCCTGGCCCGATCAGCTTATACCATTCTGTATCATCAAATCCGGCAATGCCTATCTCTTCAGGAATCTTCACCCCAAGATCGACGAGTTCACTGATGAGTTTCAGCATGAGTAATCCATTGCCTGCTAAAATCGCTTTTTTCTGATGGTTTGATTGTAAAAAACGACAAATCTCATCTCGCATTTGTTCCTTTTGCTTCAAATTGATTTCTGCAATCATAGGTGTCTTATGTTGACTCATGGCCGTCTGTTCATAGGCTTCTTTTCGTTCTTCACGAGGACTAATCCCATCGACAGGCTCAGTAAAGAAAGCGATATGTTCGTAGCCTTTTTCATACATCTGATGAAGTAGACGAGCCGTGATGTCACGGTTATTCGTTGTGACGGTATCGACCTTGAGTTCAGGTAACTTACGGTCAACAAGAACAATCGGTACACCGTTTTGCTTAAAGTCTTGCAAAATGTCATTGTTTTGACCGGTCGTATTGATGATCAGCCCTTCAATATAATGAGCATGCAGCTTCAGTAACATTTCTCGTTCTTTTTCTGGACGATTATCTGTGTTGCACACCATGATGCTGTATCCATATTCATCACAAATCTCTTCCACACCACGAAGTGTCGCAACAGAGAACGGGTTCGTAATATCAGCCACAATAAAACCAATGACCTTGCTCTTTCTTACTTTCAATCCTTGGGCAAGCTGACTCGGACGATAATGGAGCTCCTCAATGGCTTTTTTTATCTTTTTTACCTTTTCAGGAGAAATCTCATTTGTTCTGCCATTGATGTATCTGGATACCGTTGATTTTGAGACACCTGCATATGCTGCAACTTCGTTAATGGTGACTTTCGTTTGCTTTTTCTCTTTCATACAAAAAACTCCCAAGATCGATCTTCTCTTTTGTTTCGAAACCGATTTCAAATAAACTTAAAAAAAGCATACCACAAGTTGAGCTGTATCAGAAGATTTTTTTCATGAACATGAAGAAAAAAAGCTTTTATACAAATAAAGAAAGCGATTACAAATTAACGGTTGACGCCGCTCTCTTTTTCCTCTAGAATTTTCCTTGAAACCGATACCAAATAAAATAATCATATGTTTCAGATGGAAAGGGAGGCTTATCTCAAATGGAAAATCGTTATGCTGTACATCCTGAGCAGGTCAAGCGTTTTACAACAGAGGAACTTCGTCGTCATTTTCATATTCCGACACTTTTTGTCAGTGGTGAATTGAAGCTGTATTATTCGCATGAGGACCGTGTGGTGATTGGCGGTGTTATGCCGACATCAGAACCGATCAAGCTAGATGCCGGCGACTTTTTACGTACAGAATATTTTCTTGAAAGACGGGAAATTGGCATTGTAAATGTCGGCGGCCAAGGTACGGTTACAGTCGATGGTGAGTCATTTATGCTGGAGCATAAAGATTTCTTATATATTGGACTTGGACACGAACATGTACAGTTTGCTAGTTCATCAGGTGAGCAGGCCAAATTTTATCTTGTGTCAGCCACCGCTCATAGAGCGTATCCGACACAAAAGGCTGCGATCGCTGAATTAACACCGAATCATTTAGGGGAAGCATCCGCCTCGAACGTACGGAATCTGTATCAGGTCATTCATGCAGACGGCATCCAAAGCTGCCAGCTTATGATGGGCATCACTCAGCTTGAAACCAATAACACATGGAACACGATGCCTGCTCATATACATGACCGGCGGATGGAAGTGTACTTATATCTTGATATAGAGGAAGACGCACGTGTCTTTCATTTTATGGGGGAGCCATCTGAAACGAGACATCTCGTTGTGGCAAATGAAGAAGCCGTCATCTCACCTGCCTGGTCCATTCATTCAGGCTCAGGTACAGCAAATTATTCATTTATTTGGGCAATGGCGGGAGAAAACTATACGTTTAAAGATATGGACTTTGTCCCGATGGACCAGCTGAGGTAATGAGATGACGTCGACATCATATGTAGCGTCCCTCTTTTCCCTCGAAGGCAAAACAGCTCTTGTCACAGGTCCTGGAACTGGTATTGGGCAAGGGATTGCCGTAGCGCTTGCCCGTTCAGGTGCAGATATCATCGGCACCTACCACCATACGCCGCTTGATGAAACAAAAGAACTTGTCGAACAGACCGGCAGATCATTTCATGCGATTCAAGTAGACTTTTCAGATCCTCAGTCCGCAAAGCGGGATGTTGATGCCCTTTTAAAGCAGCATTCAATTGATATTTTGATTAATAATGCTGGGACCATTAAAAGAGAAGAGGCCGCTCAATATTCAGAGGAAAACTGGCATACTGTGATGGATGTGAATATCAACAGTCTCTTTTTCCTCACGCAAAAGGTCGGACAGCAGATGCTGCAAAAAGGGCAAGGGAAAATTGTCAATATCGCTTCCCTTCTATCATTTCAAGGTGGTGTCTTTGTTCCCGCTTATACAGCAAGTAAGCATGCTGTCGCAGGTTTGACGAAAGCTTTTGCAAATGAATGGGCAAGTCAGCATATTCAGGTCAATGCGATCGCGCCTGGTTATATTGCAACCAATAACACGCAAGCCATTCGTGACGATGCGAACCGGAATGAAGAGATTCTGAAACGAATCCCCGCTGGACGCTGGGGACGGCCTGAAGATCTAGCAGGTGCCGCCGTCTTTCTCAGCTCCCCTGCCTCTGATTATATGAACGGTCATATTTTAGCCGTAGATGGCGGCTGGCTGGCGAGATAAACATGTGAAGAGAATTCCTATTTTAGGGGATTCTCTTTTTTCTATTTGCATAATTCTTCTCCTTCCGAGTCACTCTATAAAAAAAGACATGAGGGTGAGGTATTATGAAAAGTCGTATTGAACAAGATATAGAGTCCGTCATTCAGCGTGTCAAAAGCTTTGCCGGCAAAAGTGATGATATCGTGTTCCACTCTTTTTCATTTGGTCCTTCCGCTGTCTCTGCATGTCTCGTGTACGTTGAAGGACTCACAGAATTTGAGATGCTTTCCAAACAAATCATTTCACCTATGCAAAAGGAACTGACCATCACTGAGGTCGACCACACCACACTTTCTTCCCTTTCTAAAACGTTCTTTGGCATTCAAAATGATGTGCTGGAAGATATGAACCTTGCCACCCAGCAGTTATACAGCGGCAGGGCTATTTTATTTGTGGATAGGGCCACTCAAGCGCTTGCGCTCCATACGAATCTTTTTCAATTTAGAGAAGTAGAGGAGCCGCAATCAGAAGTCCTTGTAAGAGGACCCCGGATTGGATTTATTGAAAATCTTGAAAAAAACACGGCATTGCTTCGTGAAAGAGCAAACGATCCGAACCTTGTCATTCAAAAGGTAAACATAGGAACTCGCAACAAGAAATCTGCTGCTCTTGTGTATGTTCGTGATATCGCAGACCCCAAACTAGTAGATGATGTATTCTCTCGTATGAAGCAAATCAAAATGGATGATATTCCTGAGTCCGGCTATATTGAACAGTTGATTGAAGACAGTCATGTCTCTATTTTTCCGCAGATTCAAAATACAGAACGTCCTGATCGGGTGATTGCTTCTGTGCTCGAAGGAAAGGTGTCTATTTTGCTCGATGGGACGCCGTTTGCCCTCATTATGCCGATGACTCTCACTGCCTTGATGCAATCACCGGAGGATTATTATCAAAGATGGACAAGTGCGACTCTTTTGCGTTTGCTCCGTTATATTGCCGTGCTTTTGACGATCTTTTTACCGGGACTCTATATCGCCCTTGTTTCCTATCATCCTGGTTTATTACCAACACGAATGGCACTTACCATCGCAGGCAGCCGGCAAAATGTGCCCTTTCCTCCTGTAGTGGAAGCCATTTTGATGTCGTTTACGATTGAACTGCTGCGGGAAGCTGGACTTCGTCTTCCTAGGGCGATCGGGCAGACGATTGGACTGATTGGCGGCGTCATTATTGGACAGGCGGCTGTCCAAGCCAATATCGTCAGTGCCTTAATGGTCATTATTGTGTCTCTGACGGCACTAGCCGATTTCACTGCTCCATCATATGATTTCAGCTTCCCCTTACGCATTCTGCGGTTTATGGCCATCTTCAGTTCAGCCATGTTTGGATTATACGGCTTAATTATGTGTTATTTATTTGTACTTTGTCACTTGATGCAGCTAAAGACCTTTGGTTTTGACTATTTCACACCTGTTTTGTCTTCACCGTTTTCAGATTTAAAAGATACGTACGTTCGTTTACCAATAGGGCTATTTAAATCGAGACCGAAAACAGCCAAAACAAAAAATCTCAAAAGACAAGGAGAGTAAACGATGTACAGAGCTGAGAAGCTATCATTGTTACAAGTCACCATTCTATGCAGTTCTACAATGATAGGCGCTGGAATTTTAACCATTCCTCGCAGTTCTGCCAATTCAGGATTCCCTGATGGCTGGATCATTGTATTAATACAGGGAGTCATCTTTGCTTTCGTTGCTTTTTTGCTAGGTTGGATTGCGGAGAAGAATGCGCCGGATACCATTTTTGAATCGAATACAAAAGGAGCCGGTGCCTTCTTTGGCACAATCTTTAACCTAATGCTGATCGGTTATTTACTAGCCATTGTTGGCTTTGAGGCGCGTGTACTTGGGGAAGTGGTTCAATTTTTCCTGCTGCAATCGACCCCGATGACCGTGATTGTGATGATTTTTTTACTAGTGGCCACCTATCATTTAAAAAGCGGCATTTTTCCGGTAGTGAAAATGGTGACATATATTTATCCGATGACCATGATCATTTACATTGGGCTCATGCTGTTTAGTTTGAAAATATTTGATTTTGATTATTTACGCCCGGTAATGGCTCACGGGTTTAAAGATTTTAGTAATTTGTTCTCTCAAACATTTATTCAATTTACAGGCTTTGAAGTCATTTTGTTTGTCGTACCGCTTATCTATAAAGACAAATGGTCAAAAGCGAAATGGGCCGCAGCGATCGGTGTAGGGATCACCACACTTATTTACTCCCTCACGCTCTTTATTGTGATTGGTTCCATGACGGTTGGAGAAACGAAATCACTCACCTGGCCCACTGTCTCACTCATTCAAGCGCTAGAACTAGAAGGGGTCTTCATTGAACGCTTTGATATTTTCTTACTGACGATCTGGACGTGCCAGCAGTTTATTTGTATGCTTGGCTTTTTCCAATTTGCTATTAAAGGCTGTCAAACGGTGTTTAAGACAACCAATTTAACGAGACTGCTATGGTTGCTGTTTTTGCTGACCTCAGCTCTCTCTCTTTTTCCGAGAAATATCAATGAAGTCTTTTACTACTCGACTTTACTCGGCTATGCATTATTCGCTGTTTTAGCGATTCCTTTTATAACAGCTGTTCTGCTCATGATACGTAAAAAATGGGGAGGTCGATCTGCATGAAAGTGCGGCGTTTATGGCTCACCTTTCTGTCTTGCTGTCTTTTGCTTTTATCGACAGGTTGCTGGGACTTAAAAGATATTGAGAAATTATCGTTTGTGCGCGGTGTTGGCATTGACGAGGAAGATGATAACGGAGTCAAACTCACCTATCAAAACCTTGTCCCTAAAATGGGCGGAACACAAGAAGCAGATTCCCCTGGCTATGTGAATGTCGTCTCAAAGGGGAAAAATGTACTGGAAGCAGTCAGCAATGTCGCTTTGAAGGACCCGCCGATTTACAGTGATCACCTCAAAATCTTTTTGTTTGGCAAAAATCAAGCCGAGCATCATGATATTCAAGGGACACTCAACCACTTTATACGAGATGATGAGGTTCGAAGAAGCAGCTACCTCTTAGTGTCACGCCATGAGGCTTCAAAAGTCATCAATCAAAAATTAAAATCACAACAGAGGGTTCCAGTCGAGCATATTTTTGAAACATCAAAAAACCGGAGCTTTAACGGGAAGATTTTACTGCCAACACGTATTGGCCGAGCGTCGGATTACTTTCAGATGGGTACAAGCTTTCTTGTCCAAAGTGTGGATGTCGTAAACGGAGAACTCACCTATGATGGTGCAGGCATTATCCATGGGAAAACGCGAAAGCTGATAGGATTCATACCAGCAAAGGATGTCCAATCTTTAAACTGGGTCATGAATCGCATCTCAGGCGGAGTCGTACCTGCCACCTACAAAGGCTTTCCGATTACATATGAAATCAAGAAAGCAAAGTCCAAGATTGAACCCTATCTGAAGAACGGAAAGATTTCCTTTAAAATTAGTGTACAAACAAACGGGAAACTATCAGAAGATCAATATCCCCCTGAAAACTCATACGATGAGCAATACATCAAACGATTTGAGCACATTTTTGAACGCAAAATCAAAGAGCGCATTCAAAAAGCTGTCCACCACATGCAAAAAGAAGTTGGTGTTGACCCGATCCTTTTAAATCGGCAGGTGCGCATCAAGTATCCAGACTTTTGGGATCAGCACCGCAATGAATGGGATACACTATTTCAAGAAGTAGACATTGCATATGACGTAAAAGTGAGCATTTTGAACTTTGGTGCAGAAGGCGCAACGAAAAGCTTTAAATGGTAGCGCAAAAGGCGGATGACCGCCTTAGATGGTTGACAAAGGGATAAAATGAACTTTGTTTTAGCCCTTTGTCTTCTTTTCAGCATGATAGAAAACCTTTGCAGTCTAGGAAGGACGAGTACCGGAGCAGAGCGAATGAGGGATTCGCGAGCACCGGCGCAGAGGACTGACAAAAAATGCGAGGGTTTGCCTACACGCTGAGGCGGATTACCCGGAGGGGGGACCGCCTTTTTTACGTGCAACGATCAAAAGCTGATAGAGCGTCACTTGATCAGATAATGCTTTTGTTTGAAAGCCAAGTGACTCTCCTACTCTCGCCACTTCGTCAAAAAACAATTGAACGTTTTGATCAATTGGCACATTGATGGGCTGTTCAATCACGCGATGAAACAAATGGTCTGGAAAGAGCGCCCGCATTGTGTTTGGTGTGAAAAATCTCATATGTGTTCGATCTAAAATCCCCACATCTTGATACGTAAAATCACCTGCCAATAAAGGCAGCAGTACTTCCGCATGCATCATATTAGGTAAGCAGCAAATGATCACGCCTCCTGGTTTTAAAGACGCATGCGCTTGAGCAATCATCTGCCATGGGTCTGACACATGCTCTAACACATCAGAAAAGATCACAGCATCAAAAAAAGCTTCTTTCTCTGACCAAGGATACGCCTCCGCTTTTGTCTCAATCACTTCTTTGTAATACGCCTTTGCTATCTCTGCTTTTAATGCATCCGCCTCTACTCCGTACATGTCAACGGCCTGCCGGTTGATCAGTTCAAGTCCTGTCGCCCCAGCACCGCAGCCAACGTCCAGCACACACCTGGCATCCTCAGGGAGCAGTGCTGCAAAATATGGATGGGGTGTTATCAAGTTTAAATCAATGCCCCATTTATCTAAAAAACGAAGCCTGTTCTCCGCAAACAACGTAGAGATGTTCGTTTCTTCATTGGCATTGAAGGTAGCATGACCGTGATGATGCACAAAAGAATCATGGACGATTTGCAGCTGGTACCCCTTCAGCAATGAGCGCAGACAAAGGTCATCATCCTCAAATGATCCATATACAAACCGCTCATCAAATAACCCTACATCCTCGATCAGCTCTCTTTTGACCAGCAAACAAAAACCAACAAGTCTATGCACATATGTTCTTTGACCTTTTTTCGAAGCCGTATATGCCTTCGCAAAGGCAGGAAGCTCCTTCACATCTGTGTAAGATGGCTGAACGAGCTGAGGACCACTTACATAATTGGAGACAGGCCCTACCATGCCAATACGCTCTGATGCAAAAAGGGCTTCTCTTAAAGGCAAAAGCCAGTTTTCGGTCACAATCGTGTCGTTATTTAAAAAAAGAAGACTATCTCCTGTTGCTTTTTTCGCCCCTTGGTTACAGCCCTTGGCAAAACCTTGATTCTTCTCGTTGTCAATCAACACGACATCTTCCAGTTGTCTCACATATTCCTTTGTTCCGTCTGATGAAGCATTATCCACGATAATGAGTTCATATTCATCACGCCGAGTATGCTTCTTGATACTGTCGATACATTTTTTCGTTAGGTGCAGTTCATTGTACGTCAGCATCACAATGCTCGTTTTTCCTTTCATCTCATTTCCACCTTTCGCCCGCCTGTTCCATATGTATGTCATAGGCAGCACGTTCAGAAGATGAGTGATTGTCCTTTCTTGATTAAACGTTTGTTTAACAAAGGGCTAAAATGAATTTTTTAGCCCTTTGTCTTCTTTTCAGCGTGATAGAAAACCTTTGCAGTCTAGGAAGGACGAGTATCGGAGCGGAGCGAATGAGAGATTCGTGAGCACCGACACACAGGACTGACACCGAATGCGAGGGTTTGTCTACACGCTGAGACCAGCTGCCTCATGCAGCTGGTCTTTTTTCATACCGTTTCCCCTTCGTCATTCACGACGGCACGGTTTCTCTTTTTTAAATCTTCTTCAATCTCTTCAAGACTTTTCCCTTTCGTTTCTGTGACTAAATATTTCACAAATAAGAAGGCACCTATGCCGATGGCTGCATAAATAAGGAAAAGGTTACTGATGCCAATTGCACTTAACAAGGTCGGGAATGTGAGCGAGATGATCAAATTCCCTGTATGCAGTAGGAAGGTCGATACCCCCGTACCAATTCCCCGGACATGTACAGGGAACAGCTCTGGCAGCATCACCCATACGACCGGGCCCCAGCTGACAGCAAAAATGACGATGAAAAGTCCTAAACATATAATCGTTGTCCACCCTGCAGCTGTTGATCCCTCGAAAAAACGATTGACCACTGCTAGAACAATCAAACTAAGGACCATCCCTACATTTCCAAATAGGAGTAACGCTTTCCGCCCGACACGATCAATGATTTTAATCGCAACAAACGTCATGACAACATTGACTGCACCAATTCCTACAGTTCCTAAAATGGCTGCTGAATCGCCAAAGCCGACACTTGTGAATGTTTTTGGTGCATAATAAATGATCGTATTTGTCCCAATAAACTGCTGTAAAAAGGCTAGACCGACACCAGCAATTAAAGCGGGGCGCACCCATGGTTCGAGTAATTCCTTAAGACCGCCTTTTTCTTCACTTTCTGCTTTTTGAATATCCGCAATTTCGTCTTCAACTTCTTGCTTGCTTTGTCTAAGTTTTGACAATATTTCTTTCGCCCGGTCCGCCTGTCCTTGGACAAACAGCCAGCGAGGACTTTCTGGCATAAACAAAATACCACATAACAAGAGCACAGAAGGAACAACGGCAATTCCAAGCATCAGACGCCATGCCTCTGCATCTGCTAAAACGTAGTTCACAATATAGGCAAGAAGAATACCAAATGTGATCATGAGTTGGTTTAATGAGGAAAGTGCCCCTCTTGATTCCTTTGGCGCAAGTTCAGATAAATACAATGGAACAATCGTCGTCGAGCAACCGACAGCAAGTCCTAGCACGATTCGGAATAAAACCATAACCTCCGTATTCGGCGCAAGGGCTGTTCCAAATCCACCGAAAATAAATAAAATGGCTGCGGCGATTATCGCTTTTTTCCGTCCGAATTGATCTGTCAGTTTTCCAGAAAGAGAAGACCCGAGCATCGCCCCGATTAAAATCGAGCTGACCACAAGTCCCTCTGTAAATGCATTTAAACCCAAATCCTCTTTCATAAATAAGATAGCGCCAGAAATGACACCTGTATCGTAACCATATAAGGCGCCGCCAAGTGCGCCGAAGAAATAAAGCCACCCATTCCGATTTTTCATGATCATAACCCCTCTTTTATCTATGTAATGACTGGATGTTTCTCTATGAAAAATCATTTTCCTCACTTCCTGTCATTTCAAACATTTCGATGTTTTATGACAAATATATTTCATTTGCGTATCATTGAAACTTTTTTAGATAAGGAAACGTCAATTAAGCGTTAGTGAAAAAAATGTCGCACTATATCCCGTTTTAAGGTATATTTGTTTTAGTTTGTAAGCATGAAGAAGGACATCTTTACTATAAAATCATAGCGAGGGTTTAAATATATGGATCAAACAAGAAGTAAACGCAAAGGCAAAAAGCGTTTAAAACCATGGGTGAAAGTCACTCTTTTTATTTTTGGTATTCTTTTACTGACAACCGCTTCTGTCACCGGCTATGCCTACTATAAAGTGACATCGGCTGCGAAAAAAGCACAAGTCTCTCTAGACCGCGGTGCACAATCTGTCAAACGGATTGAAGCATTTGATCCTGGGAAAGACAGCTTTTCTGTCTTGCTGCTTGGCATTGACAGCAGACCCGGCGAAACAGTCAAACAAGCACGAAGCGATGCAATGGTTTTAGCGACAGTGAATCGTACGAATAAAACCGTGAAATTATTAAGTATTCCAAGGGACTCATATGTTAATATTCCAGGTCATGGTTATGACAAAATCACACATGCACACGCATTTGGTGATGCAGACCTCACGGTGAGTACAGTTGAAAATTTACTAGATATCCCTGTCGACTTTGTGATTGAAAGTAATTTCAAAGCATTTAAGGAAATTGTGAACGAATTAAACGGTGTTTCCGTTAACATTAAAGATGAATATGTTGTGAAACAGATTCTTAAAGATACAAAGGGCAAAGTTCAGCTGCAAACGGGTACTCACACACTAGATGGTGATCAAGCTCTCGCTTATGTGAGAACAAGAAAAGCAGACAGTGATCTCATGCGCGGACAGCGTCAAATGGAAGTTTTAAAAGCCATTTTCGATAAATCAAAATCAGTAACGTCCATTCCGTCTTATGACAATATCATAGATACTCTAGGTGATAACGTCTCAACTAACCTGTCAATGAAAGAACTAGTCGGTCTTTTCCCACTACTCACTTCATTGAAATCTGTTGATACGATTCAACTAAAAGGATCTGATTACCAGCCAAATGGCGTTTATTATTACCAATTGGATCAAAACCAACTGAACGAAGTCAAAACAGAATTGAAGAAACAGCTTGAATTATCATAAACACAGAAAGCGTCCTTTTGGGCGCTTTCAGATTGTTGACAAAGGGCTAAAATGAACTTGATTTTAGCCCTTTGTCTTCTTTTCAGCGTGATAGAAAACCTTTGCAGTCTAGGAAGAACGAGTACTGGCGCGGAGCGAATTTGTCATTCGTGAGCACCAGCACGCAGGACTGACAAAGAATGCGAGGGTTTGTCTACACGCTGAAAGCGTCCTTTTGGGCGCTTTTTCTTATATCCTTGATCAATTGACCATTTTTGTTTAGCCTTAAAGAGAGGAATCCACGATCCGACTCTTTCATGAGAATGAAGGAAATCGTACATACTTTGAAGAGGCTATTGCATGAATGAAGGAGGATATAACAGCAATGAAAAAAATGATTGCGATTGATTTAGACGGTACACTCTTAAATACAAAAAGTGAAATATCCGCTCAAAACCGGCAAGCATTGATTCGTGCGAAGGAAGCTGGATATATTGTGACCATTTGTACAGGGCGCGCGACTTTTGATGTAAAAGAGCTTCTTGGGGATTTGGACATTCCCATTATTGCGGCAAACGGAGGAACTGTCCATACAGAAGGGTACAAGCTCTTCAGCAGAATCACCCTTGATCAAGAAGCTGGAAGACGTGCTGCAAAGGAATTGGTGGAACGGAACATTTATTTCGAGGTCTATACAGACGATGCCCTCCTTTCCCCATTTGATGGAAAAGAAAAGCTCAAAGCTGAATTTGATATGATCAAAAGCGCCAATCCTAACGAGGATGTAGCTGATTTATGGGAAGGGGCGATGACTCAATTTAAACAGTTTGGCATCAAACCTGTCGATGACATCCGTCAAATTTTTGAGTCGAATGAACCAACTTATAAATTACTATGCTTCTCATTTGATATGAATAAGCTGCAAGAAGCACGAGATCTTCTTTCTAAGATGCCTGAGCTCTCATTGACCTCATCTGGAGAACATATCATTGAGGTACTGCCAAAAGAGTCAGGCAAAGGACATGCCCTCAAGAAACTTGCAGCCCATTATGGCGTAGACCGATCCAATATTTATGCGATCGGTGATAGCCCTAATGATCTATCCATGTTCGATGAAGCAGGACACAGGATAGCGATGGGGAATGCGGTGGATGTCATTAAAGAAAAAAGCACCTATATCACAAAAGGCAACCATGAAGATGGCGTCGCCTATTTTATTGATCTGCTTTTGCAGAATCAATTTCAAGAAAAAAAGACGCTTGTCTGATCAGCGCCTAGTGAGAAGTCGAGAAGTCCGATCTGAGCATTGATCGGGCTTTTTCTTTATTTTTTGATTCTAACAGCCGTCTCATATTTATCCTTCCAATACGTACTTGTTTTCATATTGGTAATGACAACGCCATTTGAAACCGTCACATGAATGACTTGATTTGAACCAGCATAAATGGCTGGCATCAACGAAGTCCCTTTAAAAAAGACAAGATCTCCTGGCTTTAGTTCCGATCGTTTCACAGGTGTACCTGCTTTAACTTGTCCCGGCGCATAGCGAGGCATCTCAATTCCAAGCACTTCTTGATAGATATACTGCGTGAATCCTGCTGTATCAAAGCCTTGCTTTGGGCTCGCACCACCTTTTACATAGGGTACTTCTCCAATATACGTAGCGGCTTTTGATACGACTGGGTCTTCTTTCGCTAGTTTCAGCTCAGTTAATCGTTTCGCACCTGTCCATTTCTCACGCCAATACGATTCAGACAAATAAGAAATCGTCACACTTTCCGAACGGCTCGCATGAATAAAGCGGTCTCCTCCGATGTACATTCCTACATGTGAAATTCCTTTTTTATACGTGTTGCTAAAAAAAACAAAGTCTCCAGGACGAATATCGTCTCGTGCCACTTTCTCTCCAACCATCCATTGCTGCTCAGCACTTCTTGGCAAATAAATCCCAAGTGATTTTTCAAATAAATATTGTAAAAAACCTGAACAATCGAATCCTACTTTTGGATCTGATGCCCCGAATACATAAGGGATTCCTAAATATTTCATCGCATCTTTCACCAGTTGATCATCCGACATCTCTTGGGAGACAGGCAGCCGTTTGACCGCATAGAACCGATCGGTCCAATATTTACTTTTGCTGACATCTGTTTTCACCACCCCTTGACTGAGTGTGATGTGGATCACCTGATCATTTCCAGCGTACAAAGCAACATGTGTTGGGATGTCTTTTGTTTCTTCAAGACTGCGAAAATAGACAAGGTCTCCGGGCTTCGCTTTTTCCCATGATACGCTTTCACCGATTTGGTATTGATCAATCACCTTTCGCGGCAAATCAAATGCACCTGTTGTTTTGTATACATATTGTATAAAGCCAGAAGCATCAAAGCCCGTTTTCGGATTGATTCCTCCTTTATGATAAGGCGTGCCTATCAGCGTTTCCGCTTGTTTTAAAGGAGATGTTGTTTGAGCAGACACCTCTGTTTGGGACATAAACATGAGTCCTACAATGGCACATCCTCCAAGCAGTATTCCTTTCCATTTCATCCTCTCTACCTCCTTTCTTTTATAGTTTCGACATGACCCCTTTCATTTTACACCTTTTTCCGTCAAAAAAGAGCACGCCTCGCGTGCTCTTTTCATCATCATTTCTTTATTTACTTGCTTCTGCTTTTGACTGCTTTTGCTGTTCGATTTTCTGCATTTCAACCGAGATCTTTTGTTTCTCATGATCTGTGAGGCTGTCACTAAATTTAAAAGCAGACATAAAGACAAAGACTAAAATTAACGCAACAAACGGCCAGCTTGCTTTAAGGAATTTCATTTTTTATCCTTCCCCTCGTTTTCTTTTAATGTTTGAACTTTATCAGAATGATCGACTTCAAAGAAAATATGTCCGTCTTTTTCTTTCCAATCCGCATTCGTGCCATTTGTCAGCATACGGATAATCGATTTTGATTCAAGAGATCCTGCTTTGACTGGAGCAGGTGTCGCTTCTTTGATGTACATTGGAACTACTTCAAATGTCGCTTTTCCATCTTCATTCAGATGATACTGAACAATGGCAGAATCACGTGTTCTTGACCAGCCTTGGTCAAAAATAAAGTTCCCCAAGCTATAGAAGATCGCTGTTCCGTTATAGACTTCCATCGGCTCAAGAACGTGCGGGTGTGCACCGATAATGATATCAGCACCAGCCTTTGACATCGCTCTTGCCAGCTCTCTTTGTCTGTCGTTTACTTCATTGTTATATTCCTGTCCCCAGTGCGCATGAACAACAACGATATCTGCCTTTTCAGCAGCTTGTGAAATCATCGGAATAAAGATAGATGGATCAGCTGGTAGAATACCTGCCTTACGATTTGTTGCTTTAAAATCTTTTCCATATACATCTGTAAAACCAAGGGTAGCGATTTTAACGCCATTCACTTCTTTGTATGAAATGTTCTGCTTCGCATCATTGACGTTGCGCCCTGCCCCTGTATAATCCATGTCAGCTTTTTCAAAGGCATCAATCGTGTTATTTAAGCCTTTTTCACCGTAGTCTGCTGCATGGTTATTCGCAAAGTTTAGTACAGAGAAATTCAAATCCTTTAACGCTTGTACAGAATCTTCGTCTGTTTTCAAATGAATATTCTTTTGTGCTGCCTGTTCCTTATCTGAAGCCACTGGATGCTCAAAATTCCCTGTTACATAATCTGATACATCAAAATACGGCTTCGCATAGCGGAACAGGTGCTGCTTTCCATAGCGGTCTGTTACTTTCTCTACATTTCTTCCAAACATAATATCTCCGACAAACGAAGCGGTCAGGATGTTTTCTGGATTCTTTTCTACAGTTGGTACTTGTGCTTTCCCGATAAATGTAAATAGAAATGTACAAGCAATGACAATCGGTAAAGCAATCAGTACGTGTTTATTCGTCTTTTTCTTTTGGTTCTTTGTGATTTTCAGCAGCTTTTCCTGAAAGCTCAATTTTTTATTCATCATTGGACACACCTTATCTTAAAATAGATAGTAAACATACATGATGGCAAATGTTGCACCACTTAGAAGTAATGTGCTTCCAAGGGTAATCGTAAGACCTTGCTTTTGAATCGTATTCGCAATCAATCCAGGCACGATGATTCCGATTCCGCGGAATTCTGCTATTTCAAACGGAACTACTGGATAGAAGAAATCAAATATGAGCTTTAAGGCAATTCCTGTAATCAGCATCGCCGCAAACTTTCTGCGTCCGTACAAAATCATAAATTTCGATAGACCAAAACGAACGATCACATATGTCAACAAGCTGACAGATAAAACAACTAAAATGAAGACTGGCTGGTTAAAGACGAGCGCCAGATAACCTGGAACAACCAACCCAGCTGGTACGATTCCTGTTTTTTCTGCAAAGATTAAACTGAGTAGAACACCTAAAATTAACGAGATATAAAGATCTGATCCGAACATTTTCTATATTTCCTCCTAGCTGACAAGCTGCTTAATTTTGTATTCTTGAATTTTTTCGATTAAAGGTTCAGCGGCGCCGTGAATATTGCCGACTCCATAAACCACTCGATTATGAAGCTTTTTCTCAAGCATGTTCATAATTTGTTCTGTAGATTGATATTCAAGGTTGTGTAAGTGGTCAGCCGGAATTTTTCCATCCTCAAATGCCTTCACAATTGGATCTGTCGTTTCACCAATTAAGACAAGATCACTTGCTTCAATATAAGGAAGTACATCCTCCGCAAACTGGATCGTTCTATCTACGCGATCCGCACGACAGTTCATGATAATAATCGGTTCATCTGTTGGATACCCAATTTCCTTCACACGCTTCCAAATGTTCAATGTAGATGCTGCGTCATTAGCCGCAAATCCATTTACAAAATGTCCAGGTGTTTTTGCGTCCATTAATGGAAGAATTCTCATCGCTCCTGGATCAGGCGGCGCATTTAACATGCCTCTGAATGCCGTATCTTCATCAATTCCCAATGCTTGTGCAACACCAAGTGCAAGTGAAGCATTATCAGGGAATACCATGTACTCAAATTTCCGTAAATACTCATCGGTAATCTTGGAATTATCTGCAACAATCACTTCAGTATTGCGTTTTTTCGCAATCTCTTTAAAGAAATCTGTATATTCACTATCCGTAATAACCAAGTGCCCATTGTAAGGAATTGTCGCTGTAAAGGCTTCAGCTATTTCATCAAGAGTTGGCCCCATCACATCCATATGATCTTCAAGAACGTTTACGATCACGCCAATATTCGCTTGAAGCAGCTCTTCCTGAAAGATAATTTGGTAATCTGGATTCACCGCCATACATTCACTGACGATGGCATTTGCTCCTCTTTCAACGGTTTCTCTCATAACTTCTTTCTGCTCTCCGATATTTGGTCCTTGCGGTTTCCTTTTAATCGGTTTCTCTTCTGGCGTATCCCAATAAATCATTCTTGCATCCGTTCCTGTTGTTTTGCCGACAGTTTTATAACCTGCCTCCATTAAGATACCGGTTGTCAATCTTGTAACGGTAGACTTTCCGCGTATACCATTAATATTGACGCGTACCGGCAGGGCATCGATATTTTTCTGATGACGCTTCTTTTCAATAAAGCCAATCCCTAACATGATGACACAGGCTATAACGATTAACCACATCGCTTATCTACATCTCCTTTTTTTATGAGTGTGATATGTAAATTCAATCAACAGTATATAGGTTCAGCATAAAATCACAATCGGTATTATGTAACATAATCTTTCACTTCCTCGTATGCCAAATTCCTCTAATCAGAAGGCGTATTTGCCTACCTCACGCTCAAATGAAAAGGCCAAAAGACGGACAAAATGACGGCTGAATTTCTGCTTCAAACAAGAGAAAGCGTTACCATCAAACAGTGAAAAATCTTTTGTCCTTTTCTCCCTAAATTTTTCGACAATTATTAAGATGTATTTTGAATCAATGTTTTAAAGTCCTTTCATCTCTACGAAATCAGTCATATCAGTGCTTTAAATGAATAGTGCGTGTTTTAGAATATTTTATATTTTTAAATGAACAGGTTAGAAAGTCATCCTCATTGGTCAGAACGCTATGTGTTGACCTATGACAAAGGTCACCTGTCAAAAAATCAAGTCATCTGCTTATTTCCAGGTCACAAAAAATTGGGATAAGATGTCAAATATTAATCATTTTGTTATAGCCTCTCTTTACGATATTCACTCCTTATGACCTAAACAATGAAACATTATTCATTTCTTTTTATCAAGATTCATCATTTCTTAACATTTTTAATGTGATTTTAGTTGAAAGTTGTCGGTGCATGTCATGCTTTCCCCAAAGATGACGCATAAAATCATCTTCTCGGCTTACACTATGGTTAAAAAATCTGTGAGAGGAGGCTAAAGATGCCAAATACGAATGAGCAAACACGCTTACATTTTTTATCAGGCGGTTTTGAGGAAAAGATTCGGATTCTGAAAAAAGCATTTCAACAAAGCGCTGATTTTGAATACCGGGAATTGATGGTGAATGAAACGAAATCAGTGCTGTTTTTTATTAAAACAAGAGTGGATGAAAGTAAATTAAACAACTTCATTATTGGCAACTTGCTTGGCCCTCCTGGAAAGCAGGACTATGCAAAATCTCTTAGTTCACTCGAAACAGGTGACTTGACGCTTATTGTCGACAGCATTATTGCCGGAAGTATTGCCTTCCTTGATGAAAAATCCGCACAGATCAAAATATTTGCTGTTGGGCAGCCGCCTCTGCGTTCCATTTCTGAACCTTCTTCTGAAAGTATTATTGCAGGCGCACATGATGGGTTTGTTGAGAGCTTAGATACCAATTTATATTTGCTGCGTTCACACTTAAATGATCGAAAACTTGCAATCCAGTATCATAAGGTCGGTACAAAATCTGAAACAAAGGTTGCGACGGTTTATATTTCTGATATTGCCAATCAAGAAAAGATAGATGAGGTTAACAAACGAATTTCTTCTATTAAAGTAGACACGCTGCTTAGCCCAGGTTCTATTGTAGAGGCGATTGAGGATGATTCGTATTCCATCTTCCCGCAGCTTATTGACACAGAACGACCTGACAAAGTGAGATCCGCCATTCTTGAAGGAAGAATTGTCGTCTTAATGGACGGCAGCCCAATGGCTATCATTCTGCCTATTACGTTCTTTAGTTTCTTTCAATCACCAGATGACTATAATAGCCGCTGGATTCCGGCTACATTTATTCGTATTCTTCGCTATGTTGCCTGTATCATCGCAGTGATTTTGCCTTCTTTTTATATTGCGGTCATTGGTTTTCATTATGAGGTGGTCCCGGATGAATTAGCGATTACGATGAAAAATTCCATCATCGGCATTCCTTTTCCGCCGTTAATTGAAGCAATGCTGATGGAAATTACGATTGAGCTCATACGAGAAGCAGGGGTGCGACTGCCAAAGCCAATTGGTCAGACGATTGGGATTGTAGGCGGTTTGGTGATTGGAGACGCTGTGGTAAAAGCTGGACTCATTTCGAATGTCCTTGTCATTGTTGTTGCCGTGACAGCTGTTGCATCCTTTGTCCTCCCATCCTTTGAAATGACGTCCACCATTCGTATGCTTCGTTTCCCTCTCATGTTTATGGCATCGATGTTTGGGTTTATTGGCATTTCATTCGGCCTGTCGATCGTATTGATGAATTTATGCCGCCTCGAATCACTAGGTGTCCCGTACTTATCACCAGTGGCTCCATTTAACTGGCAGGACTTAAAAGATACTGTGATCCGATTACCGATGTGGATGTACAAAAAGCGCCCTGTTTACTTAAATCCAAAAAAGAAAGAGCAAATTGAAAATTTGAGAGGATGGAAAAATAAAGATGAAAAATAAAATATCTCCACCTCAAGCTGTCTTTTTTATCATTCAATCTCAAATTGGTGTCGGTATTTTAGCTCTCCCCCATTTGCTGATGAAAGACATGGGACACGATGGGTGGATGGCGATTATCTTAGCCTGTTTTTTCATTCAAATCATTAACACCATTTTTATTTACATCATTCAGAAGTATCCTGATACATCATTTTTCCAAGCCTTAATTGAAGTGTTCGGAAAATGGATCGGCCGGACATTGGTGGCACTATATACGTTATACTTCGCCTCCGTCTGCATTGTTGTTTTATCCATTTTCACAAGAATTCTTGGCATTTGGGTGCTGCCGCTCACACCAAATTGGGTCATTAATCTATTACTGATGATCTCCATCATTTACATTGCAAAGGAGCAAATTACGGCGATTGTCAGGTTTAACTTCATTTTGACGCCCTTTTTGCTCATGCTGTCTCTCTTAATGCTCTATTCATTAAAAGGAACCAATATCGACTACCTCATGCCCTTTTTCCAAGTGGACGTTTCTCAAGTTTCACTCGGATTAAAGGACGTCGTTCTATCTATGAATGGGTTCGAGATGATCCTCATTATCTCTCCATTGATGAAAGGAACCATTAAGGAACGATATAAAGTCATGACCATTGCCAATATATGCACGACGCTTTACTACCTATTTATTACATTGATTTGTTTTATGTTCTTCAGTCCGATTGAGCTCAATATCATTCCCAACCCTGTTCTTTATCTGTTAAAAACCATTTCGTTCGGTGTGATTGAGCGAACAGACTTGATCTTTCTCAGTTTCTGGGTATTTATCATTCTTGCCACACTCAGCAATTACCTTTACTTTTGTGCGAATGGCGTGGCAAGTATTCTTAAGAAAAAAGAACACAAAAAATATGTCTTTTATTTTGCCATTTTGATCTATGCGGCTAGCTGTTACCTTGCAACCGATAATTTTAGAATTCAGCGTTTTAATGATTTTACCACCATCGCTCAATATTCATTTATTTACACACTCCCAATCTTTATGGCCATTATCATCTTTATCAAACATCGCAAAGGGAAGGTGAAATCACATGCGTCATAAGTACATACTGACGTTGCTCATGTGTGTTTCTCTCATATTCATGCCTGGCTGCTGGGATCAAAATTTATTAAAGAACATCTCTCTTGTGTTAACCTCCGCTGTTGATCAGGGAGAGGATGAAAATGCAAGATACTCGATTACTTATCGAAAGGTGCAGCAGTCTCAAAGTATGGAACAAGGAAATACAGGTAGCTTTTTAACCACTCTTCTCACAACTGAAGCCCCTACTTTAAGAAAAGCGAGAACCAACTTCAGCCGGATTGTGGATCAAAAAATAGACATGTCGAAAATGCGGGTGATGCTGATCGGTGATGAATTTGCCCAAAATCGTCTTCTGCCCTACTTAGATATGTTTTATCGTGATCCAAAAAGTCCCCTCCTCGCAAATCTTGCCGTTGTTCAAGGGGGGACCTGTGAAGAAGTGATTAACTCGCTGCTGAAGGAAAAACTCATTGTGAGTGACTATTTAAATAACTTAATCACAACCGCATCACGCTCCTCCCAAGTAGCACCTAAAAACATTCAAAGTATTCGATCTAAAATGCTCCAAACTGGAGAGGACTTCACACTGCCGTTAATCTATTTTGATCAATCGAAGAAATTAATCAGTGTAAAAGGTGTTGCACTATTTGATAATGAGAAAAAGAAAGGCGAGCTGTATGGTCAAGATGCGATCTTGCTCACCGTCATGGACGGAAAAATGGGCAAGTATGCCAACTTCACAAAAAAAGTGAGAAGCGATATGAAGTCTAAAGAAAACAATTACATCACCATCCAAGTCACTGATGTGAAGAGAGACATTGAGATTCTGAATCCTGATCATCGAAACTTAACATACTCACTCAAATTTGAATTTAATACTTCTGTCCTTGAGTACCCAAAAGATAATCTAGATACAGACAAAAAAATTGAAATGCTCAATAAAAGACTTTCAACCATCTTGACAAAAGAAGCAGAAAAAATTGTTGCTACATTACAAGAAGCAAATTCTGACGTCTTAAGCCTCGGCAGAAAATACCGGGTCAGACATTATGATGAGTATATGAAAATGAATTGGGTCACCGATTATCCAAAAGTGAAAATCATTCCAAAAATCAAAGTAAACATTACACAAACAGGCATTATTAGTTAAGAAAAGGAAGACGTCCTCTTTCTTTTCTTTTTTTATTTTTTTAAGATTGTCTTTTTAATGCTTTCGTGATAATCTATCTGTGTAAACGGTTACACATCGACGAAGGGAGGCACTCCATTGGCTACAATTAAAGATGTTGCAAAAGCTGCTCAAGTGTCTGTTGCGACTGTTTCACGCGTGCTCAACGATACTGGATACGTCCATATTGATACGAAAACCCGTGTGACACAAGCGATGCAGGAGCTGAACTACTTCCCCAATGAAGTGGCACGATCCCTTTTTAAAAGAGAATCAAGATTAGTTGGTCTCATCTTACCTGATATCACAAACCCCTTCTTCCCTCAGCTGGCTAGAGGCGTTGAGGATGAGATTCATGCACACGGTTTTCGCTTATTATTCGGAAACAGTGATGAAGATCGGGAGAAGGAAATGGCCTATTTACAAACCTTTAAGCAAAACCAGGTGGTCGGTGTCATCGCTGTCACAAACGAACCTGAATCGGATTTGTACAATGATGATGAACTGCCTGTTGTCTTCTTAGATCGTACCGTGCCAAATGCGCCTTCTGTGTTTGCAGATGCTACGGCAGGCGGGAAAATGGCTGCAATGGAATTAATCAAACGCGGCAGTCAACAGATCACATTGCTAAAAGGGCCCGCTCATCTTCAAACGGCACGGCAAAGATTCAAAGGCGCACTTGATGTTCTGACTGAAGAAGGTGCTAACTTTCATGTGATGTCTAACGCTTCTTTTTCTTTTCAGGAAGCCCGAAAAAGCGCCAAGGCTCTTTTCAAGCTGTACCCTGAAACAGATGGCATCATTGCCAGCAATGACATCGTCGCAGCAGCCGTCGTACACGAAGCGCTTCGTATTGGAAAAGCCATTCCAGAAGACGTCCAAATCATTGGATTTGATGATATTCCGCAAAGTGAACTGCTCTTCCCTTCTCTATCAACGATCCGGCAGCCTGCCTATGATATGGGGAAAGAAGCCGCAAAGCTGATCATTAAAGCCATTCAAAAACAGCCTATAGATCAAGCAGTTATTCAAATGCCCGTCTCTTTTATTGAACGAGAGACCACAAGAAAGGTGGATTCACAATGAGTCAAATAGTTGTCGTAGGAAGTTGTTCCATGGATCTAGTTGTCACATCGAATAAGCGTCCTAGTGCCGGAGAAACCGTCCTAGGCGAATCATTTAAAACGGTTCCTGGGGGAAAAGGAGCAAATCAAGCAGTAGCAAGCGCAAGGCTCGGTGCAGATGTATATATGATCGGCCGAGTTGGTGATGACGCGTATGGTCAGGACATTATGAGCAATTTGCAAGCACAAGGTGTTCGCACCACCTATATGAAACCGGTTACCGAAATGGAAAGCGGAACAGCTCATATCATTCTAGCTGAAGGAGATAACAGCATTGTTGTCGTCAAAGGAGCAAACAATGAGGTAACACCTCACTATGTAAAAGATGCTCTTTCTTCTCTTGAAGATATCGGAATCGTCCTTATCCAGCAGGAAATTCCTGAAGAAACAGTCGAAGCCGTCTGCGCCATTTGCAGCGAAAAAGGGATCCCAGTCATCTTAAATCCCGCACCAGCTCGCAAAGTCTCTCAGCAAATATTAGATCAAGCTGCCTATATCACGCCAAACGAACACGAAGCAGCTCTTATGTTTGATGGACTCACCATAGCAGAGGTTTTGCGCCAATATCCAAACAAATTACTCATTACAGAAGGAAAAAATGGTGTTCGTTACTTTGATGGATCAAAAGAAGTGTTGGTACCGGGCTATCCTGTGAAAGCCGTCGACACTACAGGCGCTGGCGATACTTTTAACGGCGCTCTAGCTGTAGCACTAACAGAAGGAAAATCCCTATACGACGCACTTGCCTTTGCCAACTTAGCCGCATCTATCTCAGTCACAAAATTTGGAGCCCAAGGCGGCATGCCAGCAAGAGAAGAATTGGAGAATAAGAAATGAAGAAAAATGGTATTTTAAATAGTCATATCGCCAAGGTGCTTGCTGACCTCGGTCATACAGATACAATTGTCATCGCAGACTGTGGCCTGCCCATTCCAGAAGGCCCGGTCAAGATCGACCTTGCATTATCCATCGGCACACCATCCTTTCAGGAGGTTACTTCCCTCCTTCTTGAGGAAATGGCCGTTGAACACATCACAATCGCCAGTGAAATCAAAGAAGCCAATGAGAGAGATCATTTATTTCTAAAGAAAGCGTTCTCACATCCGTTAGATGAAGTCGATCACGAGACGTTCAAAGACATGACCAAACAGGCAAAAGCAGTGATTCGAACGGGTGAAGCCACCCCATACGCAAACTGTATTCTTCATGCCGGTGTCATCTTTTAAAAGGAGGAGCCACTTATGAACATTGAAATGCATAACATCCATAAGGCCTTTGGAAAAAACACCGTTCTCGCCGGGGTCTCCTTTGACCTCGTCACAGGCGAAGTCCATGCACTTATGGGTGAAAACGGGGCAGGAAAATCAACGTTAATGAATCTGCTGACAGGACTCTATTCCCTGGATCAAGGAACGATTCAAATCGACGGAAAAGAAACCGCTTTCAAAAATCCGAAAGAAGCCGAGCAGAACGGGATTGCCTTCATTCATCAGGAGCTGAATATATGGCCTGATATGACGGTACTCGAGAATTTATTTATCGGGAAAGAAATCTATACAAAACTTGGTCTCCTAGACACCAAAAAAATGAAAACACTCGCCCAAGCGCAGCTCGACCGATTGTCTGTCAACTTATCGCTCGATCAAGAGGCAGGAAGCTGTTCTGTCGGCCAAAAGCAGATGATTGAGATTGCGAAAGCGTTAATGACCGATGCAAAGGTCATTATTATGGATGAACCAACGGCCGCTCTCACAGACCGTGAGATTGAAAAGCTATTTCAGGTCATTGAATCACTCAAAAAAGAAGGCGTTTCCATCGTCTACATTTCTCATCGCATGGAAGAAATCTTTGCCATCTGTGACCGGATTACGATCATGCGTGACGGAAAAACGGTCGATACGAAAGCGATACCAGACACGAATTTCCATGAAGTCGTCAAAAAAATGGTCGGCCGCGAATTAACCGATCGTTACCCTGAACGCACACCTTCTACTGGTGATACCGTCCTAGAAGTGAAGCAAGCAACGAGGAAAGGCCGCTTTCAAGATATCAATTTTTCCGTCAAAGCCGGGGAAATTGTCGGTGTTGCAGGCTTAATGGGTGCTGGCCGGACGGAAATGATGCGGTCGCTCTTTGGACTCGATCCCCTGGATCAAGGGGAAATTTGGGTTCATGGGAAAAAGGCTGTCATAAAAAAACCAAGTGATGCAGTCAAACTTGGCATCGGTTTTATCACGGAGGATCGTAAAGATGAAGGACTGATGCTGGATGCATCCATTCGGGAAAACATCGGGTTACCTAACTTAGATAGCTTCTCTCCAAAGGGGCTGATTGATAAGAAAAACGAACAGGATTTTGTTGACCTGCTTATCAAACGACTCACGATCAAAACCGCTTCATCTGAAATCTCTGCACGCAGCCTGTCCGGTGGAAATCAGCAAAAGGTTGTCATCGCCAAATGGATCGGCATTCAACCGAAGGTACTCATTCTAGATGAACCGACAAGAGGTGTCGACGTCGGGGCGAAACGAGAAATTTATCAGCTCATGAACGAGCTGACAGATCGAGGTGTTGCCATTTTGATGGTCTCCTCTGAGCTCCCAGAAGTTCTTGGGATGAGCGATCGAGTGCTTGTCATCCATGAAGGAACCATCAGCGGAGAATTAAGTAAAACAGAAGCTACACAAGAACGAATTATGACATTAGCTACAGGAGGGAAGTAACATGAAACCACTTACTTCAAATGGACGATTTGACAACATCATGCAAAAGCTTGGGCCATTCTTAGGACTCATCATCCTTGTTGCCATTGTTTCTATTTTAAATCCGGCCTTTTTAGAACCATTAAACATTTTAAACTTACTCAGACAAATCTCCATTAACGCCCTCATTGCCTTTGGCATGACGTTTGTTATTTTAACCGGAGGAATTGATTTGTCTGTCGGTGCCATTCTAGCGCTGTCTAGTGCTCTGACTGCCGGCTTTATTGTATCTGGTTTGGACCCGATTCTTGCCATCATTGTTGGATGTATCATCGGTGCCATCCTTGGAATGATCAACGGTCTTTTAATCACAAAAGGAAAGATGGCTCCTTTTATCGCAACACTTGCGACGATGACGATTTTTAGAGGATTGACACTTGTTTATACAGACGGAAACCCTATTACTGGGCTTGGCTCTAACTATGCATTTCAGCTATTTGGCCGTGGATATTTCTTAGGCATTCCTGTTCCAGCGATTACCATGCTTCTCACCTTTATCGTACTTTGGGTCTTGCTTCATAAAACACCTTTTGGCAGAAGAACGTATGCCATTGGCGGAAATGAAAAAGCAGCCCTCATTTCAGGTATTAAAGTACCACGCGTCAAAATCATGATTTACTCATTAGCGGGCTTTATGTCTGCTTTAGCAGGTGCGATCTTAACATCTCGTCTCAACTCAGCCCAGCCAACAGCTGGTACGTCGTATGAACTTGATGCAATTGCTGCCGTTGTACTTGGCGGGACAAGCCTATCCGGTGGAAGAGGGCGAATTGTCGGCACACTCATCGGGGTGCTCATTATCGGTGTCTTGAACAATGGTATGAACTTACTTGGTGTTTCATCATTCTATCAGTCTGTTGTGAAAGGGATTGTCATCTTGATTGCAGTCCTACTCGACAGAAAGAAATCTGCTTAAGGAGGCAGCTGCTATGAAAAAATATGTAATCTTGATCGTGACTCTCTCACTATTCATGCTTTCTGCCTGCTCGCTTGAACCGCCAGAGTGGGCCAAATCAACAAAGGATGGCAAGAAAAAAGACATGAAAATCGGACTGTCGATCTCGACTTTAAATAACCCATTCTTCGTTTCTCTTAAAAACGGTGTGACAAAAGAAGCGAAAAAGCTTGGCATCGAAGTTGTCATTGCCGATGCACAAAATGATTCAGCCAAACAAACAAGTGATGTAGAAGATTTAATTCAACAAGGGGTCGATGCATTACTCATTAACCCAGCCGATTCCTCTGCCATATCAACGGCTGTCGAATCTGCGAATGCTTCAGACATACCGGTCATCACATTAGACCGCTCGGCAGAAAGCGGAAAGGTTGAAGCGCTCGTTGCTTCCGATAACATCAAAGGCGGCGAAATGGCAGCTAACTTTATCATCGACAAGGTTGGTAAAGGTGCAAAAGTGGCTGAACTAGAAGGTGTACCAGGTGCTTCTGCGACACGTGAACGAGGAAAAGGTTTCCATCAAATTGCAGACAAACAGTTAGATGTCACAGCAAAACAAGCCGCTGACTTCGACCGGACAAAAGGGCTCAACGTGATGGAAAACCTTCTTCAAGGAAACCCTGACATCAAAGCCGTTTTTGCCCACAATGATGAAATGGCACTTGGCGCACTAGAGGCCATCCAAAGCTCTGGAAAAGACATTCTTGTCGTCGGTTTCGACGGTAATGAAGATGCACTCAACTCGATCAAAGCAGGAAAACTATCTGCAACAGTCGCGCAGCAGCCAGAGCTGATCGGTCAACTGGCAGTCGGTGCTGCTGACGATGTATTAAAAGGCAAAAAGGTAGAAAAAAATATCGCCGCTCCATTGAAACTAGAACAAAAGAAATAAACACTAAACCCCCGATAGCCTCGGGGGTTTTAGATTGTAGACAAAGGCTGAAATGAACTTTATTTTAGCACTTTGTTTTCTTTTCAGCGTAATAGAAAACCTTTGCAGTCTAGGAAGGACGAGGACCGGAGCAGAGCGAATTGACATTCGTGAGCACCGAAGCGCAGGACTGACAAAGAATGTGAGGGTTTGTCTACACGCTGGACCCCCGATAGCCTCGGGGGTTTTAGATGTTATTCCGGTCTCTTCAGTACAAATGGCGTACCTAAATGGGCATAATCATTCCCCGCTAAACGCGCAACTGGCTTTAATTCATTCGTAAAAATATATCCTTTTTCCGCATCATAGACGGATTCATCTAAATGCGCACACACCACCCGGCCAATGATATGATCGACTGTGATCTCCCCTTCATCATTTTGAAAGGTCAGATGTTTTTCCAGCTGACATTCAAAGCGAATGCGTGCTTCCTTGATTCCTGGCACTGACACCACGCTGCTCTTCACTTGATGAAGACCGGTACGAGTCAGCTCACTCTCATCCTCTGGCAAAGTAGCAGCTGTTTCATTAATATCTTCAATCATCGCTTCATCACTCACATGGACAACAAATTCTTCCCTGTCGATGATATGTTTTGCTGTATCTTTCATCTCTCCTTGACGACGTCCAATAGAAACAGCGATCAGCGGAGGATGGCCGCTAATGACATTAAAGAAACTAAATGGTGCAGCATTGACGACTTCTTCTTTAGAAAGGCTTGTAATAAATGCAATGGGTCTTGGAACGACGGAACCAGATAATACTTTATATGCTTCTTTTCGTGACAACTGATCCATTTGTAATGTAATCACTTCAGACATGCCTCCTCTTGTATGTAACGACATCATACCATACCCCGTTCTCTCTTCCCTTATTCCGGCTCAGCACGATGGAGAATATGATGGACAAGATGAAACAATGCCGGATTATGATTTTCTCGCCTATAAGAAATGGTCCATTCCGCGAGTAGCTGCTCACCTTCAATTGACCGATACACCACATCTAAATTAAATAAACGCCGGGCCGATGTTGGAATGATAGCAATTCCGATTCCCGCTGTGACAAGACCAATGACCATTTGATATTCTGCTGCTTCCTGCACGATATTGGGTGAAAATCCGTACTTTTCACAAAGTAGGACAAAATGCTGATAAAGGGACGGCCATGATTCCTTTGATAAAGAAATAATCGGCTCATCACGAATATCTTCAATCGTGACCGCTTCTTTTTCCGCCAGCGGATGGTTTTTCGGAATCGCAAAAATACATTCACTTTGCTTCATTAAACGACTGACCAATTCTTCTTGCGGTGATGTAGGATGCAAAAAACCAATATCAATCTCACCATTCAAAAGCGCCTCAAGCTGCTGCGGGACAGAGAGCTGTTGCAGCTCAATACTGACAGAGGGGTACAGCTCTCTGAATTCACGGACAACTGGCGGCAGAATATCATATGTCGCTGTACCAACGAAACCGATGATAATCTTCCCAAGCTCCCCTCTTGCCGTATGCCGGGCATGATCAACGGCTTTATCAAGCTGATGCAGCACCCCCCGGACCTCATGTAAAAAAACCTTTCCAGCAGCTGTTAACTCCACCACCCGTTTAGACCGGTGAAACAAAGGAAATCCCAATTCTTCCTCAAACTGCTTAATTTGCTGACTAAGTGGAGGCTGTGTCATGTTCAATCGTGCGGCCGCTCTGCCGAAATGCAGCTCCTCCGCGACTGTGACAAAATACTGCAAATGTCTCAGTTCCATCCTTTCACTCCTCAAACACTTATTCGTGAAACATATTAAAACTACGTTAAACATATATTGGAAAATTTATTTTGTGAAATGTATAGTAAATCATATCATGAAAATATATTTTCATAAAAAATTTTACTTGCCGAAAGGAGTGCGGGGTAAATGAATTCTCAAACACAACCCCTAACAAAACGAGGAGCAGAGTTGATTGTTGATACGCTCATTGCCCAAGGTGTGACCCATGTTTTTGCGATTCCAGGTGCAAAAATTGATGCAGTATTTGATGTATTAAAAGACAGAGGTCCAGAGCTTGTGCTATGCAGACACGAACAAAATGCGGCATTCATGGCAGCAGCCGTCGGTCGTTTAACTGGCAAACCAGGCGTTTGTCTCGTCACATCAGGTCCTGGCGCATCCAATTTAGCGACAGGTCTATTAACTGCCAATACAGAAGGTGACCCTGTTGTTGCAATCGCTGGAAACGTCATCCGTGCGGATCGGCTCAAACGAACACATCAATCACTCGACAATGCGGCATTATTCAAACCAGTGACAAAATATAGCGTTGAAGTACAAGACGTAAACAATATACCAGAAGCCTTAACAAATGCTTTTCGCGCGGCACAAAGAGGTCAAGCTGGGGCAGCATTTATCAGCTTTCCACAAGATGTCGTGACCGAACACACCACACAAACACCAGTGTCTGCTCACCCTTCTCCAGAACTAGGTCCTGCACCGAATGCTCTCATCAGTTCGGCCATCGCCAAAATTCAAAATGCGCACTTACCTGTTGCAATTGTGGGAATGAAAGCTAGCCGTCCAGCTGCGGCAAATGCGACAAGAACATTATTAAAAACACTTGGTATCCCATTTGTCGAAACGTACCAAGGAGCCGGCGTTCTCTCAAGAGAGCTTGAGGCTCAATATGTGGGCAGAATCGGTTTATTCCGTAATCAGCCAGGCGACCTTCTCATTGAGAAAGCAGATGTGATTTTAACTATTGGCTTTGATCCAATCGAATACGATCCGAAGCATTGGAATTTGAAACCGCAGCAGCGTCACATCATCCATGTGGATGACATGCAGGCAGATATTGACCATTTCTATGAACCGACGCTTGAGCTTGTGGGCAATATATCTGAAACGGTGCAACATCTAGCCCACGACAGCGTTCCACTTTCATTATGCAAAAAGAACGTAGATCTCGTCACAGAATTACAAGAGCTGTTAAGTGATATCGAAAAAGCACCAGAAAGAGAAAGTCATTTATCACACCCGCTGGATGTCATTCATACGTTGAGACGTATCATCCCAGATGAGACGAAAGTGACATGTGATATCGGATCGCACGCCATTTGGATGTCTCGCCACTTCCGTGTTTATGAACCGAACACGTTCCTAGTGAGTAACGGAATGCAAACACTTGGCGTGGCATTACCATGGGCGATTGCAGCCTCCATATTAAATCCAGATGAAAAGATCATTTCAGTCTCAGGTGATGGCGGTTTTCTCTTCTCCGCCATGGAATTAGAAACAGCCGTGCGCATGAAAACAAATCTCGTTCATCTCGTTTGGAACGACAGCACATACGATATGGTGGCATTCCAGCAGGAAATGAAGTATGACCGTACGTCTTGTGTTGAGTTCGGTCAGATCGACTTAGTGAAATATGCAGAAAGCTTTGGAGCAACTGGATTACGTGTCAACTCACCTGAAGAGCTTTCAACTGTCCTTCAAAAGGGTATAAACATAGAAGGACCCGTTATTATTGATATTCCGATAGACTATCAAGACAACCCAGACCTCGCCAGTCAAAAATGGCCAGAAGTCTTTCGTGAAAAACACACAACGAACGTCAGATAAGACTTCGATACATTACTTTAAAGGAGTGAGCGGATATGGGTATGATGCACCCAATGAATCAACAAAACAACACAATACCGCAGGACAAAAAGCAAGAGGTCTATCAAGTATCGACCATGACCTCCTTGCTGGAAGCCGTATACGATGGAGATTTCTCCCTATCACATATTCCCGAGCACGGTGATTTTGGCATTGGCACATTCAATCAATTAGATGGGGAACTAATCGGCTTTGATGGCGCTTTTTATCGACTGCGCTCTGATGGAACAGCCACACCAGTAACCGATCAAGATTATTCACCATTCTGCTCTCTAGCATTCTTTGAAACGGACATCGTTCATCGAATTGATGCACCGATGACGTCCAAAGAGCTAGAGGAAGAAATCGACCGAATCTTACCGAGCAAAAATGTCTTTTATGCGATCCGCATCGATGGGTCATTCAAAAAGGTTCAAACCCGTACGGTTGAAAAACAGGAAAAACCTTACGTTCCGATGGTAGAAGCAGTTAAGTCACAGCCTATTTTCGATTTCGAAAATATTCGCGGGACAATCGCAGGATTCCGAACACCGCAGTACGCACATGGCATTGCGGTAAGCGGATATCATCTCCACTTTATTGATGATGATCGCAGTGTCGGCGGGCACGTATTTGATTACACTGTGGATCAAGTGACCATCCGAATTTCCCAAAAACGTCACATGAATTTACACCTTCCAAATACGCAAGAGTTCTTCCAAGCAGACATTGATCGTGCTGACCTTGCACAACAAATTGCCAGTGCGGAAAGCAGCCCAGAAAATTAAAATGAACACACCCCGGTGATGCCGGGGTGTTTTTTTATGCAAAAAGATGTTTTATATTCCTTTACCATTTCATTTCGTTACTCAATTGAAAATCAAACATTCTATTCGCAATAAAATATGATAGAATATCAACAGAAGAAAGGTGGTTATACGATGGCACATGAATATCGCATTCCAAACTTAACATTAGATGAAAGAGATAAACAAATTCTTTCCTTATTACACGAGGACGGGCGTATGTCCTATACAGATTTAGGGAAACAAGTCGGCCTTTCCCGTGTTGCAGTACAAGCCCGTATTCAGCAGCTTATTGAAGCAGGTGTCATTGAACGATTCACCGCTGTCATTAATCCAGCAAAGATCGGCATTCATGTCTCTGTCTTTTTTAACGTAGAGGTTGAGCCGAAATGTTTAGAAACAGTCGCCCTTCAGCTTGAGCAGGAAACAGCCGTCACAAGCCTTTATCATATGACAGGACCAAGCAAACTGCATATGCATGGCATTTTTCAAAATGAACAGGAAATGGAGACGTTCCTGACAAAGAAGCTGTACCCACTTGAAGGCGTCGTCAGTGTGGACTGTCAAATGCTCATTAAACGATACAAAAGCCGAATGGGCATGAAATTGTAGATAGGAGTTGAACCACTTGCAATCATATCTTGAACTCATGATCGCCATGGTGCGAACCGGTATTCTGGGATTTGGCGGAGGACCTTCTGTGATCCCGCTCATTCGCCATGAAGCGGTCGTCAAATACAAATGGATCAATGATGACGAATTTGGAGAAACACTCGCCATCGCCAACGCATTACCCGGACCGATTGCTACGAAAATGTCGGCATACCTCGGCTATCGATTAAAAGGTGTATCTGGCGCCATTGTTGCAACAGCTGCACATATTTTACCGACATGTCTCGCTATGGTGGCACTTGTTACACTTGTCAGCGTCTTAAGCTCTTCAGTCATCATTCAAAATATGATCGGTGCTGTGACACCAGTGATTGCCGTTCTGTTAGGAATGATGGCATATGAATTTGGACAAAAAGCGTTGAAGGGCTTCGGCATGATCTTCGGAATCGCCCTATTCCTTTTGGCATTTGTCGGTCTTCAAGTACTCTCGATTCATCCAGGAATCATTGTCATCATCTTTTTATGTTATGGTGCCTTTCATTTTAGACTGAAAGATCGCTGGAATCGAACAAATAAAGAGAAAGGAGTGTCTTCATGATGCTGATTCTCTTTTTATTCTGGGCATTCTTCTTATCCAATCTGTTAGGGTATGGCGGAGGACCTGCCTCCATTCCGCTCAATTATGAAGAAATCGTCAATCATTTTCATTGGATGACGAACGAAGGGTTCTCCAATATGCTCGCATTAGCCAACGCACTTCCAGGTCCAATCGCTACGAAAATTGCGGCTTATGTAGGCTATGATGTCATGGGATGGCCAGGCTTTATCGTTGCACTGCTTGCGACGGTACTGCCGTCTGCGATCGGATTGATCTTACTGCTAAAACTCATTGATCGTTTTCGCCAATCTTCTGTCGTCAAAGGCATGACCCTATCTGTACAGCCTGTCATTGCCATGATGATGCTTTTATTAACATGGGAAATTGGCGGAGATGCCGTGAAAGCCATTGGCTGGACACAATCACTTGCCATTGCTGCCATTTCATTTTTCTTTATGACCAAATTCAAATTGCACCCTGCCTTTCTGATTGTGGCTGCATTTTTATATGGCGGATTCATTCTTCCGCATTAACGCAAAAACCGATAACACGTGAAGTTATCGGTTTTTCTCATTACATATAAATAGGAGAGACAGGCCTGCGCCCAATAGAATGATACTCGACACCAGCTACTTCTGCCGCTTCAAGCGTATGACAATTCCGGCCATCAAAAATGATCGGCTGCCTCATGAAATCTTTATAAGCTGAAAGTGGAAATGACTGAATATCCGCCCACTCAGTTAATATACAGACCGCATCAGCATCCTTGATCGCCTCTTCAATCGTTTGAGCAAAAAGGACTTGATCAGGCAGTTCTTGAGCTGCATTGCGAGCGGCAGCAGGATCATAGGCTACGATCTCCGCTCCTAATTGATGGAGCTGATGAGCGATCGGGATTGACGGCGCCTCTCTCATATCATCTGTATTCGGCTTAAAGGAAAGGCCAAGGAGAGCCATTCTCTTCCCTTCCAAGTTTTCTCCCATCCGCTCCTTCACACTTCGAATAAAACTTGCTCGCTGCTCATTGTTGACTTTGATGACAGCCTTCAATAGCTCAAAATCATGGAACACATGTCCTGCAATTTGAACAAGGGCATTTGTATCCTTCGGAAAACAGGAACCTCCGTAACCAATGCCTGCCCTAAGAAACGAAGCACCAATCCGCTGATCGAGTCCCATCCCCTCTGCAACTCTCTCAACATCAGCTCCCGTTTTTCCACAAATCGAAGCAATTTCATTCATAAAGCTGATTTTTGTGGCAAGAAATGCATTTGATGCGTATTTGATCATCTCTGCGCTTTTCCGATCTGTTCTCACGAATGGAATGTGGAAATCCGCATACATAGACTCTAGCTGATCTAATCCGTTCTTTGTTTCGGCTCCAATCACCAGCCGATCCGCTCGCAGCGTATCTGAGATAGCAGACCCTTCTCGTAAAAATTCTGGATTAGATGCGATAGATAATGGCTCCTTACGACCTAACACGTGATGAATCAAATGATCAATTTGATCGCCCGTTCCGACAGGCACTGTACTTTTCACGACAAGCACTGCGCCTGGCTTTGCTTGTAAGCCCATCTCCTTTGCCGCTTGAAAGACATACTGCAAATCAGCTTGACCGTCTGCCTGTTGCGGGGTACCGACAGCAATCATTAACACGTCAGCCTGCGAATAGGCTGACGCTCCATCAATATGAAAACGAATGCGTCCTTGCTCCATATTCCGTTTGAGCAGTTCTTTTAATCCCGGCTCGTACATCGGAGGATTCCCTTGCTTCAGCTGCATGACCTTCCGCCGGTCAATATCCATACATGTCACGTCGTGACCCGCCTCTGCTAAACACACACCTGTGACAAGCCCTACATATCCACAGCCTGCAATCGCAACCTTCATGACACATCAGCTCCCCATACTCCTTATGCTTGTAATGTCATCGTATGCCGGGGATTTTCGTTCCATTCATAAAAGCATACAAAAACCCCCTGCTGAGAGAGCAGGGGGCTACTTTTATGAAACAAGGCCATTTCGAATATGAGCAATCAAATTTTCAAGCATTTCTTTTGTTGTGACATCATTTGAATTTTCACCAATATCATGAGCGTACATCAAAATCTTTAAAAACTCTTCTTGATTTAAACCCTTATTATCCATGTCTGTATCCTTTCGATTCCACTAATTTCATTATTATATGCTGTATGGTTGGTTTATGCAATACTCTAATACATCATTCGACAGCTTTTGAAATTTATGACCATTTTCATGAAAAACTTTTTTATAAATCACCATTGAGCTATAATAAAAGAATTGGAATCTTTTACTTGGTTAGGAGCGGATCAAATGCTTCAGCACAACATCAACGAAGAAGAAATCAAACAAACAGCCGAACAGATCAAAGAACTTCTTCCTGCAACAGATGAAAACAAGCAACTCATCAAAAAAGCATTGATTACTTATAGACAGGACAGCGTATATCGGCTCAAGCAAGAGTCTGATACCGAATGGTCAGCTTATGTACATGATGTCGTGGCAGCAAGAGTCCACCTTCATGTGCTGTTTCCAGTGAGAAGCAGCTGTTCATGTCCAGCTGATGGACTATGTAAACACATCCTCGCTGTTTTCTTTTCGCTATACGCTCAAGTAGAGAGTGTGACCGGCTTTACAGAAAATTGGTCAGAGAAGGATGAATTACAGCGCAGCAAAGAACTCATTCGCCAGCACTTCCAAGTGAAGCGCCCAGATGAACAATCACTTCAGAGCTGGTTGAATTTTTTCCAGGAGGAATTTCACCTCTGGCTGAAACGGACACCGAAACACCAGCAAACGCCACAGCATTTGTATTACGGCTATTTATCGATCCTGAAAAAACACGCACCCACTTCACCTGAATTCAAGAGTTTGTATGCGATTCATACGTCCATCGATGTGTGGTTAAGGCTCCATGAGCTAATCGACCTCGGCCGCCTTGATGCCGAAAAAGACTTTTATTCAATGAATCCATATGTAGAACAGCTCATGAACACCATTTTTGATTCAGTGGATCATTTGAGGACATACGCCCTTTCCTTTTCCCTCGATCCGTTTCTTGAAAACACACCAACTGCCGTTCGGACACTTCTTCAAATCAGCGGACCTTTCCAGCATGAACGAGTTGCGGTCTTTATGGAAATGTGGGGAACTATATTAAATAGAGGGAAATGGGTCAAAAAAGAAACAGAATTACTCAAGAGCGCCCAACAGCAGGAGCAAACGGTTGAGCGCACCATTGGGCTGATGCATATGGATTATTTGCTAAAAGAAGACGAAAGACTCTTCCAGCAATTAAAATTGCTCAATGCAGATATGCTGCCAAATGTGCTCAATTGGCTAAAGGATCTCACAAACCGCAAGGACTGGAAGCGTCTCAAACTTTGGTATCAAGAGATCACATATGTATTAGAAGAATATTGCCAGCTTGACCTATCTTATAGAGAACTGCGTGGAGCCGTCAGCGATTTCTTCTTTTATTTAGACGCGTACTTTAAACAGACGAAAGATCATTTCTTGTATGAACGCTATCTCCAAATCTGTATGCCTTATGCATTTACTGAATATAGTCAGCTCTTATATGCACAAGAACGCTATGCAGAATGGATTGAAATACACAGCCTCGTTGGTTTCTCCATCAGTGAATTGGAGAAAGAATTAATCAAACAGATTGCAAAGGAAGAGCCTGAAGCACTCATTCCTTCGTACCACCGGGAAATCTCACTGCTTCTCGACCAAAAGAATCGAAGTGCTTACCGGGAATCTGTGAAAATGCTCAAAAAACTGCGTACGCTTTATCATAAAACGAAGAAAAACGCGGTGTGGGAAAGATATGTACAGCAGCTGCAAGATTCAACAAAACGGCTGCGTGCGTTCCAAGAGGAAATGAAGAAAGGAAAATTAATTGATGACACGCCATAAACAAATTGTCATTCATGCAGAACAAACCGAAGATTTCTCTTTCACCATTTCAGCGCAAGCAGAGGACGGACAGCCTGTACCGCTAAATGAAATGAAGAGGCAGCTTTTCCAATGGCACGAATCATCTTTTTACGGAACATTCTTAGAAGATGTGAGCTTTATTGGCACACCTGCCTTCCTGTTAAGTCCTTGGATGACCGTTGAATTGCTAGGGAAAAATTCATTCAATACTTTCAGCCATGTGACGTTAACGGATGAAACAGAGCCGCTTATGAAAACAGCCTCAACCATTTACGAATTCATCGAGGATGAAGATTTTGTCCCAGATTTCGAGGCATGGACACAAGGCATGCTTCGCTTTAAAGACAAAGAAGGTCTGTTAGATGGCTACACAGCTGATTGGTTCTCCTTTGCCGTACAGGATTACATTCAGTATGATGATGCCCTGCAGCACAAATGGAACCGAATGACTGCACAATCGCCTGCTCTTTCCTCCTTCCAAGGACATTTTTTAGATGAACAGGATTTCTTGGAAACGATCGGCTGGATTGATGATGAGACGCCTTTCACTGTCGGCTTGCGTTTAAATGAGCCTGATTTCGACGGGGATGATTGGAAAATTGAATTGTTTTTGCGTGATAAGAAAAACAGTGATCTGCATTTCTTTGAAGGCATCCGTTCTTTAAAAAAATCATGGCGTCCGTTTCAAGAAAAAATCACCAGAGAGCTGGAGCGGTTCGGTCAGATTGTCCCTTGGCTCTCATTCACATCTGGTACCACCGTCATGTCAGAAGAAGAAGCGTGGCTCTTCCTATCTGAAGCGAGTGAAACACTTGTGAACATGGGGATTGAGATCCTGCTCCCATCATGGTGGCAGATCGTCAAAGAAAGCACCATGATGCTAAAAGCACGGATTTCCTCCACACCACGAGGCGAATCGCACGTTGGAATGGATGCCCTTATGGACTTTAATTGGCGCTTTGCCACAAACGGTATTGAGTTGACAGAAGATGAGTTCAACGAGCTTGTTCAAAGTAAACGTCGTCTTGTCAACATTCGTGGACAATGGATTAAAATCGATCCGACCTTTATCCAGCAAATGAAGAAATGGATGGAGCGCGCTGAGAACGAAGGACTTCATATGTCGGATATTTTGTCGCGTGAACTCGCAGACCAAGAGGCCTCTTCTGAGTCGATTCCTGAGCTACTAGACAGTTCGGCCTTTGCCCATATTCAATTTGAACTTTCGTCTCAATTACGAGGGCTTGTTCATCAGTTAAATGATACACAAGAGCTGCCATCCTACGAGATGAGTGAGTCCTTTAAGGGCACACTGCGCCCGTATCAGCAGCACGGTGTCAACTGGCTTCTGTTCTTAAGGTCTCATGGATTCGGGGCTTGTTTAGCAGATGATATGGGTCTTGGAAAAACGATTCAAATGATCGCTTATTTCACCTATTTGAAGGAGCATCAACAAGACGCCGCTCCATCTCTCATCATTGCACCGACTTCCGTATTAGGGAACTGGCAAAGAGAGCTTGAAACATTCGCACCACATTTAAATGTCGCTCTGCATTATGGACCGTCACGTCCACAAGGTGAGAACTTTACAAAAGCATACGAGTCAACAGATATCGTCCTCACTTCGTATGGTCTCTCACATTCTGACCGTGATGAATTAACAGCAGCCAAATGGAATACCATTTGCTTAGACGAAGCCCAGAACATTAAAAATGCCCATACGAAACAATCGAGAGCCATTAGGCAATTAAAAGGACAGCACCACATTGCCCTCAGCGGGACACCGATGGAGAACCGTTTGACAGAGCTTTGGTCTATTTTCGACTTCGTGAACAAAGGATATCTCGGCAGCCTGACCAGTTTTCATAAAAAGTTCGTCCTTCCGATTGAAAAAGACCGTGAAGAAAAAAGAATCCAACAGCTGCAGCAGCTGATCAAGCCATTCTTATTAAGACGAACAAAACAAGATGAAGAAGTCGCACTCAATCTGCCAGAGAAACTAGAAGAAAAAGAATTCATCCCGTTATCTGCAGAGCAGGCATCTTTATATGAACAGCTGGTCAAAGATACATTCGAACATATGGCCTCATTAACAGGGATGCAGCGGAAAGCCATCATTTTAAGTATGCTTGGCAGACTCAAACAAATTTGCGATCACCCTGCTCTTTATTTAAAAGAGAGCGGAACAGACGTGAAATTGTTGAAACGTTCATTAAAAATGGATAAATTAGCAGAGCTGTTAAAAGCCATACACGAACAAGGAGAAAGCTGTCTCATTTTTACGCAGTATATTGAAATGGGCAACATGATCAAACAGCTGGCTGAAAAGATGTTTGGAGAACCAGTTCAATTTTTAAATGGGAGCTTATCAAAACATGATCGGGACAAAATGGTGGAACGCTTCCAGAAAAAAGAGTTCAACATCTTAATTCTTTCTTTAAAAGCAGGAGGAACCGGACTAAACTTAACCGCCGCCAATCATGTCATTCACTACGATAGATGGTGGAATCCTGCTGTAGAAAACCAAGCAACAGACCGTGCTTACCGCATCGGGCAAAAGCGGTTTGTTCACGTCCATAAGATGATCACAACCGGCACGATAGAGGAAAAAATTGATCAAATGCTCGAAACAAAACAAACGTTAAATGATCAAATTATCCAAAGTGAAAGCTGGATTACAGAGCTGTCAACGAACGAACTAGAAGATTTATTCACGTTAAGTGCAGCCGCTCAATCATCTTAATGACAGCAAAAAGAGGACTTTTCTCAAACTTGATGAAAAGTCCTCTTTTTTTAATCTCATATAAAGGAATGCTTAAATTTGCAGCTTTTTCAATGCAGATTTCACATTCATATACGTATTCAACTCACGGAAGTCCTCTCTCATTTCTCCCATTTTCATCGCAAGATTTGGTTTAATACCTGTCACGATCAGTTCAGTGCCAGTCATTAAAATCAAATCGTTCAGCTTAAAGATCGCATCCGCCACAAATGAATCCACCTCTAATAAACCAGACAGATCCACAATGAAGTAATCGTCTTTGGATTGAGAGATATAAGTGGAGACCGTTGAGATGATTTTATCAAATCTTGGCGCTGTTAACGTACCAATGATCGGCAGTACAGAAATACCATCCTTCACCGGAACAATTGGGACAGAAATATTCAATACTTCATCAATAGATTGCTCAAGAAGCTCTTGCTGTTCCTTCTCTTTCGTAACATCCTTTTGCAGACCGACGAAATAAAGGCGTTTCCCTTCATTTTCATCAATCCATAGAGGCGCCACACTTAACTCGTTCCAAAACATTTGACCAGATTTTTTATAGTTTTTCAACTGTACAGTGACAGCCTCTTTGTTTTCAATGGCTGCCCTAATTTGTTTGAGAGCAATCTGTTCAGTTTCATCTCCTTGAAGGAAACGACAGTTCTTTCCTAATACTTCGGTTTCTTGATAGCCTGTCATATCTAAAAAGCCCTTGTTCACATATATTAAAGGATTATCAGGTAAAGACGGGTCCGTCACCGTCAGGCCAACCTGAGTATAGTCTAAGGCTTCCTTGATTAAATGCAGATTGTCGGACTTATAAGATTCCAGCGCCATTCGTTTACTCTCCTTAACTTCCTTACAAGCGGGTTATATTCATAATTAAATTATATGATGTTCCATAGCAGGTGTAAATAGAAGTAGTTCTGAATTCCTCTTTTGTAGAATGCGCTTCATCCTATGTCATTTATACAAATCCATACGATTCAATTATTTCAAAAGATGTTGAATCATATGTGCCACACCATGTTCATCATTTGTTAACGTGACGTGATCAGCTAATTCTTTTATATCCTTTCTCGCATTCCCCATTGCAATTCCAACCCCAGCTGCCCGAATCATCGATTCATCATTTAAACTGTCTCCTACAGCCGCTGTTTGGCTTAATGGAATACCGAGCTTTTCTGCCAGCCTGGTTAACGCCTGCCCTTTCGACGCTTCCTTTGCACCAATTTCAAAGTTATGATCAGCCGAACTAACCAATGTTAATTCAGAATCATGTCCAAACGCATCCCATCCGGCTTTCAATCTGTCTTGAAAAAATGAGAAACCTAAGATGTTATAAAACGAAAGATTCTGATCCTCACGAAACAATTCTTGATATGTATCAATATAAGCAAAACCTGACTGGCTGTATTGAACTTCAGCCGCTTGCTCAAGAACACGCTGATCCGTTTCTGGATTTGCACTCTTTAAGCGGTCCATTTCTATCGCCAGAAGCTCTCTGCCGCGGTTTGGTGTGTAAATGGCTTCATTCGTAAACACTTCATAGTAATAATCACGCTCCTCAAGCCATGATAAGATGTGTTTTGCTTTTTCTTCTTCTAGAACAGCCGAATGATATACCTGACCTTTGGGATCATGAATCACAGCTCCATTTGCACTGATGACCCACGTATTCATCCCAAGCTGATCAAAAATAGATTTCACATCAAAATACGCTCTTCCTGTTGAAACGACAACCTCAATCCCGCTCGCTGCTGCTTCCTTTAACGCCTGCTCGTTTTCCTGACTCACTTTGTGCTCACTGTTCAATAAAGTTCCGTCTAAATCCGTTGCGATTAATTGAATGTTTGTCATCGGTCTCTCCTTTTTTGCCTTCATTTTCAGTTGACCTTCCGTTTATCAAATCCATCATCATTATGAAATGAGTATCCACTATTTGCAAGGGATGATCGGCTTATCAATGAATATAAGAGTACCCGGTCACGCTACATGACCGGATACGCATAAGGGGATTCACAGAGGACACATGACTGATACAAAGAAACATTGGTTCTACTATTACGCAGTGGATATGTGTACAAGACAAAGTCTATCAGCTATAGCTAGAGGGGGGCCGCGAGATGCTAGACCTTTGCCTTTTGCCTCCTTTCCTTTCAGTTAACCCTAGTCTACTGAGAAATAGCACAAGAGACAAAAAACGAAAATGACAAAATCGTTCTTCAAATTCTTTATTTTCTCAATCATTTTTACTTTTTACCGCTTGCGTATAAAACATCATCTTATTTTGTTTGACGAAATACTTATTTTTCATAAATTGATAAAAAACATCTGAATGAATCCAATTACTAGAAGGCATGTGAATATAGTCAGACCCGTCCCACGCAAACCAATAAAAACAAAGCCTTCCATCATGAATTGACAATTGAAATTCAAAACAGTCCATTTGATCGTCTGTCACGTATTGAAAAGTGAGGGACTCCCCTTCTTCCATATACACATCACAAAATGAGAGAATGTCTCCCCATGTATAGACCCTCACATTGCTTTCCTTTTCCTCACCAATATGTATGTTTCGAAGTTGATAGGACTCCATAAAACATCTCCTTTCACTTATATGCAGCTAGTTCTGAGTAGGCAGCGGTTTCATTTATACAGATGTTGTATGCTATAATGATACTTACGAATAATGAACGCTTGTGAGGTGATAAATATGAAAACCTTTAGGCTGATTGATTTAAAAATCGAACTTGATCCAAAGCAAGATAAAATGTCCAGCATTCCCCTTCGTGACGGCTTAATCATTAATAAAGAAGATGGCGAAAATCACTGGATGATCGAGGCACTGATTCCAAAGAAGCATAGACAAGTGTTTGAGGTGCTCTTCCAGCAGCATACAGAAGTAAAGATTCTCGTGACGATTACAAAAGAAAACAACCGCCCTGTTCATCTATCGGTCCAAGTCAAAAACATCGTTGCCTTAGAAGAAAACATATCTGTATTACTCGACGGTAAAATGATCACAAATCGTTACAGAACAGAAACCGAAGAAGTATTAAAAGACCTCGTCAAAGAGGGGCTGTCAGGAGAAAAACTGCTGGATGCTTTTAAACAGAACACATAAAAAAAGAGCGGGATGAGCCGCTCTTAGATGGTTGACAAAGGGCTAAAATGAACTTTATTTTAGCCCTTTGTCTTCCTTTTCAGCGTGATAGAAAACCTTTGAAGTCAAGGAAGGGCGATCACCGGAGCAGAGCGAATTTAATATTCGTGAGCACCGGAGCACAGCCCTGACAAAGAATGCGAGGGTTTGTCTACACGCTGAGAGCGGGATGAGCCGCTCTTTTTCTATTGCACATCTTTCGATTGGCTTTGATTTTTCAATAAATCTCTAATTTCGGTTAACAACACTTCCGTTTGATCTGGCGTTTCAACCACTTCTTCTTCCTCTACCTTTTTCCGTTTTAATTTATTTAAATAACGAATAAAGATAAAAATGGAAAAGGAGATAATCAAGAAGTCGACCACTGTTTGAATGAAACTTCCATACAAAATTTGAGCAGAACCGATTTTAATAGACAATCCGCTAAAATCGTGCCCCCCCACAATAATACCAACAAGCGGCATAATTAAATCATTCACAAGAGAAGTGACAATTTTGCCAAATGCTCCCCCGATGATGACACCGACAGCCAGGTCAATCACATTCCCCTTGACGGCAAACTCTCTAAATTCTTTCAGCATTCTTTATCACCTTCATCTTTTTTTGTCTAATATGACGTTTTTTTGTCAAAAAAGCAAGTCCTTATCCGCTTTGGCTGAATGTTTCCATATAAAAAACGGTTCATACATGATGAACCGTCAGACACATTACGATACTTTAGGACCGATAGAAAATGTCAGTTCTGCTTCACATGCCACTTCGCCATCTACTGTTGCAACTGCTTTTCCTTTGGCAACTGGACCGCGAAGACGCGTGACTTCAACCTCTAAACGTAGCTGATCGCCGGGTTTGACCTGTCTTTTGAATCGGCAGCTGTCAATCCCTGCAAACAAACCAATTTTCCCTTTGTTCTCTTCTTTACCTAACATGATGACCCCAAAAACTTGAGCGAGCGCTTCTACAATAAGCACACCCGGCATGACGGGGTATCCTGGGAAATGGCCATTAAAAAATTCTTCATTTACTGTGACATTTTTGATTCCAACCGCTCTTTTCTCACCATCAACTTCTAAAATACGGTCAACCAATAAAAATGGATAACGGTGTGGAATAATGTCTTGAATTTGCTGAGCATCAAGCATGTCTTGATCTCTCCTTCTTTTCTATATCGCTAATCTTCATTTGATTCCTATTGAAGTATATTATGAATGCAGTCATTTTTCAATGTCTAGCCAACAATTATGGTAAAAAATAACATCTATTATTACCTATTGTCATGAAATATAATCCACTCTACACTCATCGTTTTTTCACAAATATGGTAATATATATTACATCATTGATTGAATAAGAGGGTAAAAATGAATTTTATAAGCGATAAATCCATTAAAAAACTTCTCCATTCGTGGTATACAATGCTAAAACATCGACACTTTTCGAAGGCTGAAGAGATCAAAACGTCCTTAACCAAATATAAACGTAGATTGTCAAAGAAACAGGAGCTTCATTTACATTATCAGCTTATGCTTTTTCGCCATCAGCTCTGGATGAACCAAACAGAAGACTTAGAAAAACTGAAGCATGAACTCATGCTCCACAAAGATCAAATGAATGATCAACTACAATATTATTTTTACTTTTTTCTCGGTTTATACGAATCTTTAAAGAGCGATCAAAATGATGCCATTCATTATCTTGAAAAAGCAGAAGAGAAACTGCCCCTGCTAGACGATGAGCTAGAGGAAGCAGAGTTTCATTTCCGTACAAGTGGTGTTTATTATAACAACCGCTATTCACTGTTATCCATTCGACATGTTGAAAAAGCCATGAATATCTTTGCAAAGCACGGGGATATCCACAGCATTTATCGGTGCAAAATTGTGCTCGCACTTAACTTTAGTGACCAAAAAAAATATGAAGAAGCAGAAGCGATTTTTATTGAAATTATCGAATACGTGAAAATGATTGATGACCAAGAACTGCTTGGTATCGTGTATTATGACGCTGGTTTTATCAAGTCAAGACAAAACCGTCATAAGGAAGCACTAGAATACTTTAAAAAAGCGCTTCGGCTCCCAGCATACCGGAAGTCTGCCCACTCCTATGTATCGTGTCTCTATGAAACTGTGCGTTCCTGCTTTAAAGAGAATTTAACTGATGAAGGAATGAAATATATTCAAAAAGGGCTAAAAGAAGCCGTTGATGCCCAATTTGATCTATTAAGAATCAAGTTCCAAATTTTATTCCTTCTCTACAGCCAAACGCCCAAGGCAGATGAACAGATTGCTACACTCGTCACATGTCTTGAACGAAAAGAAGCCTGGATTGATCTTGAAGATCTGCTTGCAGATGTCTCAGATTTTTATAAAAAAAAGGGCGACTTTGAGCGAGCCGCCTTTTTTATCATGAGAGGCTGACATCCGCCTGCTCATTATCGAATGGTATTAATGAGTCCTAGCATCTGATCGCCCATCGTAATGGTTCTTGAGTTCATCTGATACGAACGCTGTGTTGTCATGAGGTCTGTTAATTCTTTAGACATGTCCACATTCGACGTTTCAAGTGCACCTTGCTGAAGTTGAATGGCCTGACGGTTTGCCCCATTCAGTGCCGTTAAAGCGCCTTGATAGTTGCCGTCGACTGAGAACAAATTTTCTCCTTCAGAGATGAGTGCTGAAGAATTATTCACTTGAACAACCCCAAGATTCACCTGCTGATTCGGTTGATTGCCTCGAGAAATAGCTGTAAGCCGGCCATTTTTATCGATAGAAATATCACGGAAATTCGCATTTAAGACAATCTCATTCCCGTTTTCGTCAAGAATCGGATGGCCTTCGCTTGTCACCAGCTGGACTTGATTCCGATTATTTCCTGGCTGTAAATAAAGAGAGCCATCTCTTGTATACCGGATGTTACCGCCAGCATTGACCTGCAAATACTGAGATGGCGCACCAAATGCAACATCAAGGTCACGGCCTGTTTCTTTAATAGACCCTTGCAATGAGTTAATGGATGCATTGACCATCGTACCAGTTCCAAGCCTTAAACCAGCAGGTGTCAGACGACTGTTTGCCACCTGCTCATTTTTTTCATCTACCTGATTAAACTGTTGTCTGACCAGCTCTGAAAAACGGGTGTTTTTCGCGCGATACCCTGTTGTTTCACTGTTTGCGATGTTATTACTAATGATATCAAGCTGCTTTTGCACCTCGTTCATCGACACAGCTGCATTGATCATCGTTCTAAGCATGAGAATCCTCCTCTCTCTTTCATTTCTTCATTAATACACTCTTCCGATTTCATTCACTGCTTTTTCTAAACTTTTATCATATGCCTGAACCACTTTTTGGTTTGTTTCAAATGCGCGGTAGGCTGTTGTCATTTCTGTATATGATTTCGTCACATCAACGTTCGACAGCTCTGATACACCTTGGCTTAATGTATAGGACATTTGACCGTTATTGACCGCACTTGGAAGAGGCTGGTTATCAGCTGTACGGTATAAATCATTTCCTTCACGCGCAAGGTTTCTTGTATCCATTGCAACACGTACATCAATTTGTCCAAGGTTTTGTCCGTTTTCACTCACGGTTCCATCTGCGTTCACTTTGAAATTCTCACTTTGAACGGTAATCGGCTGGCCCGTCACGGAAAGAAGGGCACGTCCATTGATCGTCAGCTGATTTTGATCATTCAATGTAATGGAACTGCTTTTCGTATAACGAACGCCTTCTGGTGTATTCACAGCATAAAAAAGCGCTGACTTTTGATTTGTCTCCGGGTTGATGGGTACATTATTTTCTACTAATGCGATATCAGTTGTTTGATCCGTTGTTTTTAATGTTCCTTGTGTAAATTGGGGAATCAATTCCTGCATGTATGTTCCCGTATTAATTCCGCCAATCGCCGTTTGCTGCGGGATACTAAAGCCTTTGCCTGAAGATGTTTGGAAACGTCCTGATTCCATTCGGCTTAGCAACATTTCTGGAAATGCGCGCATGGCCCCTTCATCTGCTTTATAGCCTGGAGTATTCGCATTTGCGATATTATTTGAAAGCATTTCTGTCCGCCGCTCTTGAGCGATCATGGCAGATGTTGCGGTGTATAGTCCTTTTAACACGTGCTCACCTCATTCAAATTCTTTCACATGACCTAAAATCATCAGTACACAATCTTCTATGAAATATATCGGCATATTGGCAGGCTTCTTTAATAAAAATCCCCCATTCTTTCTAAAAAGAATGAGGGAAATCATTAGCTGAGTTTACGCTTTGGCAGCTTGTCCATATTATCAAGCATCACGCCAGTACCAACTGCTACACAATCCATTGGATTTTCTGCAACGAAAACTGGTACTTTCAGCTCTTCTGCAAGCAATTGATCAAGCCCGTTTAGAAGCGCTCCGCCACCAGTAATGATGACGCCGCGGTCAATGATATCAGCTGATAATTCAGGTGGTGTTCTTTCAAGAACTTGTTTCGCAGCCTGAACAATGGCAGATACAGATTCACGTAATGCTTCTTCTACTTCTTTGCTTGTGACGGTAATCGTTCTTGGTAATCCTGTCACCATGTCTCGTCCACGAATCGAAATCTCTTCGTGACGTGCGTCTGGGAATACCGTTGCAACTTGGATCTTAATGTCCTCTGCAGTTCGCTCACCGATCAACAGCTTGTACTCTTTTTTAATGTAGTTTAGAATTTCCAGGTCAAATTTGTCTCCAGCCATTTTAATAGAAGAGGCGGTTACAATGTCACCCATCGAGATGACAGCGATATCTGTCGTTCCGCCTCCAATATCTACGACCATGTTTCCACTTGGCTGAAAAATATCCATACCAGCACCAATTGCTGCTACTTTTGGCTCTTCTTCAAGAAATACATGCTTCCCGCCGCTTTTTTCAGCAGCTTCTTTGATTGCCTTCTGCTCAACAGATGTAATGTTTGTCGGGCAGCAGATGAGCATACGCGGCTTAGAGAACAGCCCTTTCACATTCAATTTGTTAATAAAATGCTTGAGCATCGCTTCAGTTACTTCAAAATCAGCAATTACGCCATCTTTTAATGGACGAATCGCAACAATATTCCCAGGCGTACGTCCAACCATACGTCTCGCTTCTTCTCCAACAGCTAATACTTTCCCGCTGTTTTTATCAAGAGCGACAACAGATGGTTCATTTAACACAATTCCTTTTCCTTTGACATGAATCAGTACATTTGCAGTACCAAGATCAATTCCAATATCCCTAGCAAACATCTATATATATCCTCCTTGAAAATCTGTTTCCATAGCAAATACCACATTCTGCCCTAATTATATATTCTATCATAATTTGCAGAAAAAAAGATATTTCTTTACAAAAGTCTTTACAAAATTTGTGGTTAGAAACTACCGATAAGAGGAAGATATATATATCATGTTTATGAACAAAGAACTAAAGCTTACTGTTTTACAGGCTCACCTTCTAAAATTTCTTCTTTTTTATACTTTAACTTTGTGGCTTCTCCCCCTCGCAGGTGACGGATTGATTTATGATAATCCAGTATCTCCTTCACTTCGTTAGCCAGATCTGGATTAATTTCTGGCAGTCTTTCTGTTAGATCCTTGTGTACAGTACTTTTAGAGACTCCAAATTCTTTCGCAATTACACGAACGGTTTTCTTTGTCTCCACGATATACTTTCCTATCTTGATTGTTCGCTCTTTGATGTAATCGTGCACACCACTCGACCTCCCTAAAATGGATGTGAGAAGTGTGAAATGAGATCCGTATCAATATTATCCATTTTCAGCGGCGCTTGTTCGTCTTAATTTCTCATCCATTAGTTAGCAAATGCCAAACACGATCCCTCACCTCAAACACTCTCTTTGTCAGGTTTGTAACAGTGTATTAGCATTGCATAGGGAATATGCTAAAAATGAAGATGGGACAAGGGATTTATCAGAAAAGACAAAACAAAAAATCATTTCGAGTGGCGAAAATTTTCACTTTACAAGCATCGGTGTAACACGTAAAATAGGAAAGGTGAATTTATTTACCTAGATAAATAATGAATAAAGGTGAGCCTATGGATACGTTAAACAGAGAGTGTTTACATCAAATACATCAAAGCGCGCGGCTGCTGTCTAAAAAAGCGAACGAAGCGCTTGCTGCTTATGACTTGTACATGTCCCAGTGGACTGTACTTTTTTGTTTGGATACATTCGGCCCTAAAACGCAAAAAGACATTTGGACCTATTTGAACGTCGAAGCACCGACGATTACCAGAACCGTGACGCGTCTAGAAGCAAACGGCTGGGTGAAACGAGTCCAAGGAAAAGACAAACGTGAGAATCTCATCGTCATGACAGACGATGCAAAAGCAAAGTTTAAAAAAATCAAACAGACGATGGAACAATTTGAAGAAGAATGTCTTTCAGATTTTACCTACGAAGAAAAACAACTCCTCCATACACTTTTACACAAATTATCAACTGAATAGGAAGTGACATACACCATGAACGAACGCATTTGGACAAAAGACTTTATCATGATTGTCCTGGTGAATTTATTTACATTCACCTCTTTTTATGCCCTTTTGACACTACTCCCCATTTACACAATGGATGAATTAAATGGAACAGAATCACAGGGCGGCCTCCTTGTGACGGTCTTCTTATTATCAGCAATTGTGACAAGACCATTTTCAGGGGCCATTATTGAGAAATTCGGCAAGAAACGCATGGCGATTTTTTCTTCAACAGCTTTTGCCCTGCTCACTTATTTATACATTCCAATTGATCAATTCCAAACACTTCTCATGCTGCGTTTCGTGCAAGGAATCTTCTTCAGCATTTTGACAACCGTAGCAAGTGCCATTGCAGCTGATATGATTCCGAAACATAAACGAGGAGAGGGTCTTGGATACTTTGTGATGTCGATGAACCTTGCCGTGGTCATCGGTCCGTTTATCGCACTGAATCAAGTCGGAAAAGTAGGATTCCATTCTTTATTTCTGCTCTTTTCCATCATCGTCTCCATCGGCGCAGCTTTCACGATGCTGATTAGACAACCAGAGCCTGAAAACGGCGGAAGTGTCATCTTTCGATTCACTTTTTCTCACCTGTTTGAAAAAGGTGCTTTAAAAACGGCAGCAGTTGGAATCATTATCTCCTTCTGTTACTCGCCGATCATTTCATTTATTTCAGTCTATGCCAATTCCCTGAACCTAATGGGTGCAAGCAGTTATTTCTTCATTGTTTTTGCAGCTGCGATGCTTGGATCACGTCCATTTACAGGCAGACTGTTTGACCGAGTCGGGCCTCATATAGTGATCTACCCATCGATTGCTCTCTTTGCGATTGGTTTATGGATGCTGACCGCTACCCAAACAGCCACCATGCTTCTTTTATCCGGCGCTGTCATCGGCCTTGGCTACGGCTCTTTGGTGCCATGTCTACAAACACTTGCGATACAGCACTCACCAGCACACCGTACAGGCTACGCCACAGCAACTTTCTTTACCCTGTATGATACGGGGATTGCCGCTGGATCATTTGTCTTCGGACTGCTTGTCAGCTTCACAGATTTTTCAAATGTATATCTCATTGCTGGCGTTGTCGTGTTACTCAGCATGGGCGTTTTTTATTGGAGCGAACGAAAACCGCAAGAAGCAAAAGCACAAAAGGTTTCCCTATCAGAATAGGATACTGTTTTAAACTTCACTGAAAACATGCTAAAATATAGGATATTTCAAATGAACAGATAGGTCTTTTGAAAAATAGTTGGCGTTAAGCGAAAGTATAGGTGATGTTTTGAATTACGAATTGTTTAAAGTCATACACGGGATGGCTCATCATTCTGAGTTTTTAGATCAGGCCATGATTTTCATTACGAAAAAGGCCATTCTCGTATATGCCCTCGTCTTATTGATTTGCTGGTTTTTAGGTAATCACAAATTTAAGAAGCATGTCTTCTTTTCTGGTGTAACAGGCATCGTGGCACTCATCGTCAATTTTGCTATTACGCTGTTTTATTATGAAGAGCGGCCGTTTGTGGCGCACAAAGTCGACACACTCATCCCGCACTCAGCAGACGCTTCCTTCCCAAGTGACCACACAACAGGTGCACTGGCTCTTTCACTAGCCATTCGATCCCGTAATAAAAAACTCGGCAATATTTTGCTTGTTTTTGGATTACTGACAGGGTTCTCCCGCATCTGGGTCGGTCATCATTATCCATTTGATGTATTAGGCAGCTTGATCGTATCGATTGTGGTTGTCTTTATCATGAATAAATTATGGAAGTTCTTTGACTCTCCAATTGACCGTATCGTGACATTTTACGAGAACATTGTGGGCAAAATTTTCAGAAGGAAGCAAAAGGACCAAGGATCAGACCTGTCCAACTCTTAAGCGGCTTGCGATAAAGTATGGAAGACCTCTCTTCTACTTTATCCCAGCCGCTTTTTTCATTGTTTGTTTTCCTCTGACCATACTCGAAAAATAAAGGCTGACGCTAATGCCGACAAGAGAAATCATGATCAATGTCCAGCCTAATTGGTCAAAATGAGAACCTGCAATTTCCTCACCAAACAGCATGCCAAGCACGGCAGATGACAGAATGGAACCAAGGTACCTGCATGTTTGAAAAAGCCCAGAGGTCGTGCCAATCATTTGTTGAGGGCTCGCTTTTAACATCGCAGCTTGAAGCGCAACATTTCCAATCCCGTAACTGAGTCCAAGCAAAGCAAGAACCAGTCCTTTCCCCCAGAATGGCGCAGGAATAAAAAAGAAAGTCATGGCGGAAGCGCCGGCCAGCATCAGCACAGCACTTGCCAAAACAGGGTGCCGTTCATCGCCGCGATCTACCCACTTGCCAGTCAGCGGCGATACCATAATGCTCACGCCAGACATGCAAAGCATAAAGAGACCCGTCATCTCCACACGCCAGCCCAATTCATCCTGAAAATAACTTGGCAAGCCAAAAAAGAGGCAATAGAAGAAAATATTCAAAATGATAAATTGCACATACACAAGCGAAAGCCGTTTCTCCTGCCTGAACATCCGAATTTGGATAAATGGCTCATCCACCTGATATTCCCACCATATAAAAGCACCTGCACTCACAAGACAGAGAATGCCCTGTACATACTGAATACCATCAGATAGTGATAATAAAAAAGAAAGCAAAAGGACAATACAAACTGTAAATAGAAACATCCCTGGCAAATCAAGCTTTCGGACAGTGTCTCCGATACGCAATTTTTTCTTTTTCTCCTTAGGAAACAAGGAAAGGCCTAGAAAAAAACTAATCAATATGAATGGCAGATTCACTAAAAAGATCGCCGGCCAGCTGCCGATTGTCATCAAAAACCCGCCAAGTGTCGGCCCGAGTGCTGTCATCGCTGAAGCAAAAATAGACAATACCGCTAAAGCAGAAGCTTGTCGTTCCTTCACATGATCCCGAATCAGTCCAACACCTGAAGGATAGATCGCACTGCTTCCAATCGCCTGAAGAAGCCGGATTACAATCAGCACCGCAAAAGTCGGGGCAAACGGCGCACAAATGGCTGAGACTGCCACTAGAACTAGTCCAAATAAAAATAAAGTTCTCCGGCTCATCACATGATCTCCAATTCGTCCACTCACCGGCTGCGTGACCGCGCTGGCCAAATAAAAGGTTGAAATGAGCCAAGATACCGTCGTAAACGACAAACCGAACTCATGCTGAATTTGATGCAAGGCTAAAGAAATCATTGAGGAATTCAATGGATTTAACATCGTGCCAAAAGCAATCGCCGTTAAAAAGACTTTTCTGTTGTTTTTCCATTTGATCATACACCCGCCCCCTTCTTTTGACATACACGTTCTTTGTCTATCTCCTCGTTATTATGAGATTCATTTCCCTTTTTTACCCTTAGCAATTCAAGTTCTCTCTCCGAAAAGCAAGACATACATTCTAAAAAGGGCAAGTGTTGGAAAAGCGCATATAAAATTGAGAATATGAGGAACAAATGGTAAGATGCTACACATATTTAAAAGCCTACTTTCTCCTTATACGGAGAACGGCTGAAAAGGAGGAGATAGCTTATTATTAAAAAAAGACGGTTTTGGGTCCCAGCCCTTTTCTCGGTTGCAGTATTACTTCTGTCTTCGTGCGGTTCAAATGAAACAAATGGGAACGGAGATAAACGTAATTCTACAGCGAAAGGGTCGCCGATTTTGGAGGATGGGAAATTTATTTTTGCAGCATCAGGTGAATTCCACCCATTCAGTTACATGGATGGAAACCAGATGTCCGGCTTTGATATTGATGTCGGCAATGCGATTAGTGACAAGATGGGCCTAGAGCCTGTACAGAAAAAATATAAATTCGCAGGCATCGTCGAAGGCGTCAAAGCAGGTAAATTTGATGCGGCCGTTGCAAGTCATACCATCAACGAGGAACGAAAAAAACACGTCCTTTTTTCTCAACCGTATTACTACTCCGGTCCGCAAATCTTCACAAGACCCGGTGCAGACATTCACAGTGCAGATGACTTAAAAGACAAAGAAATCGCTGTCTCTAAAGGTTCGTCCTATGCGGATATTGCCAAAGAACATAGCGGGCAGGAACCAAAATATTACGACAGTGATGTTGTCGCTTTAGAAGCACTAGCCAACGGCAAACACGATGCGGTCGTCACTGATTTTGCCACAGGTGCAGAAGCCATGAAGAAAAAACTTAAAATTGAAGCACAAGAAAGACTCGGGCAAAGTGAGCAAGCAATCGCTGTCTCTAAAGACAATAAAGAGCTCATAAAAGAAATCAACGATGCGATTGACGCACTTAGAAAAGACGGAACATTAAGACAAATTAGCGAAAAGTATTTTGACGAAGATATTACCGTCAAACAGGATTAAAACCACGATTGTGCGCCTTTCTCTAGGCGCACTTTCTTCAAATGGAGATGATTGTTTTGCCTACCTTATCACACTTTTTTCAAACGCTGATTGATTCTAGAGGCGTTTTCTTAGAAGGAATGCTGCTCACCTTACAACTCACTGTCATCAGTATTTTCATCGGCATGTTCATCGGGCTTTTCTTTGCCTTACTAAAAATATCCCACGTAGCCGTTTTCGGTTATATCGCAAATGCCTATATCTTCCTTGTACGCGGGACACCACTCATTGTGCAGATTTTTATCCTGTATTTTGGGCTGACAGAATTAAATATACCCGACTTTTGGGCAGCCTCTATTGCGCTTGCCTTCCATAACGGTGCCTATATAGCAGAAATATTTAGAGGTGCGATTCAATCAATCGATCAAGGTCAAAAAGAAGCAGGACGTTCTCTTGGCATGGGGCGATTTCTAACCATGAGACGTATCATTCTCCCGCAAGCGATGCGGCGTGCCCTCCCCCCTCTCGGCAATCAGTTTATTATCGGCTTAAAAGATTCATCACTTGCCGCCTTCATCAGCGTCAATGAACTCTTTAACATCGCCACCACTCAAGGTTCCAACAGTTTTGACAACATGACGTACTTACTTGTCGTGGCTGTCTATTACTTAGTTCTTGTCCTGCTGTTAACATTCGCTGTGCAAACCGTTGAGAAGAAACTTTCAGTCAGTGATCATTAGGAGGAGAAGCATGACAGAATCAAAAGAGATCATTCGTGTTGAAAAACTGAATAAATACTTTGGAGAGCTGCATGTCTTAAAAGATATCGATCTCACTGTATATGAAAATGATGTCGTCGTCTTAATTGGTGCAAGCGGCTCTGGGAAAAGCACCTTGCTCCGTTGTATGAATTTTTTAGAAATAAAAAATGACGGTCAGATCATCATTGATGGCAGTCCCGTTCATCCAAAACGAGATCAATTAAATGAAATGAGGCAGAAAATAGGCATGGTGTTTCAGCATTTTAATCTCTTCCCGCACAAAACCGTGCTTGAAAACATCATCGAAGCACCGGTCATGGTGAAAAAAACAAAGAAAGCACAAGCGATAACTGAAGCCAATATCTTATTAGAGAAAGTCGGACTAGCGGATAAAGCAAAAGTGTACCCTTCAAAGCTATCAGGCGGTCAAAAACAGCGCGTTGCCATCGCACGAGCTCTCGCCATGAAGCCCGATGTCATGTTATTTGACGAGCCTACTTCTGCGCTGGACCCAGAGCTTGTAGGCGAAGTGCTGCAAACCATGAAAAGTCTTGCCAAAGAAGGCATGACAATGGTCATCGTCACTCATGAAATGGGCTTCGCAAAAGAAGTAGCTGACCGAGTTGTTTATATGCATGAAGGACGAATTGTCGAACAAGGTACCCCATCAGAATTATTTGATTCTCCTCAAGAGGAGCGAACCAAATTGTTTCTCAGTTCGATTTTATAGGTCAAACGCCCTTTATTTTTCGTCGTTCATACACGTTTATTCTCATTTTTTACGAACTTTTCATCCATTTATATTGATAATGACCAAAAAACCATGTTAGATAAACTTACATGAATATGTTATATATGACTTTTCTCTCTATAATGAAGAATTAAGAAATCTATTAATTCTGAATGATTCGGGGGAATGCAGCATGCAAATGGGTGATACAGTATTTATGTTCTTCTGCGCACTACTCGTGTGGTTAATGACACCGGGTTTAGCCTTATTCTACGGAGGACTTGTGAGAAGTAAAAACGTGTTAAGTACGACAATGCACAGCTTAACCTCACTAGCCATTGTCTCTATCGTCTGGATCGTGTTTGGCTATTCACTGGCCTTTGCGCCAGGCAATGCATGGATCGGAGGCTTTGACTGGGTTGGACTAAAAGGCGTTGGCTTTGAACCTGGTTCATATAGTGATACGATTCCACATTCATTGTTCATGATGTTCCAAATGACCTTTGCCGTCCTCACAACAGCCATTATCTCTGGTGCCTTCGCTGAACGTATTCGTTACTCAGCGGTGGTCGTGTTTACACTCCTTTGGGTCACATTTGTATACGCTCCAGTCGCACACTGGGTATGGGGTGGCGGCTGGATTGGCGAAATGGGAGCACTTGACTTCGCCGGTGGAAACGTCGTCCACATATCATCCGGTGTGGCTGGTCTAGTCGTAGCCATTGTTCTCGGGAAGCGAAAAGAAGCGGCAAACTCTTCTCCGCATAACTTGATCTACACACTTCTTGGCGGAGCTGTGATTTGGTTTGGCTGGTTTGGGTTTAACGTAGGAAGTGCCCTCACATTAGATAGTGTCGCCATGTATGCCTTTATTAACACGAATACAGCAGCTGCTGCAGGAATCATCGGCTGGCTGTTAGTCGAATGGATGATCAACAAAAAACCAACGATGCTAGGTGCAATCTCTGGCGCCATTGCAGGCCTAGTAGCGATTACACCTGCCGCAGGTTTTGTCACACCATTCGCTTCGATCATCATCGGAATCATCGGCGGAATCGTTTGTTTCTGGGGCGTCTATTCACTCAAAGCCAAGTTCGGCTATGACGATGCACTGGATGCATTCGGTCTCCACGGAATCGGCGGTACGTGGGGAGGCATTGCTACAGGCCTTTTCGCCACTACATCTGTCAATGATGGCGGAGCCAACGGCTTATTTTACGGCGATCCAAGCTTACTTTGGAAACAAGTTGTCGCCATCGTGGCCACATACGTCTTTGTTGCAGTTGTCACATACGTGATCATCAAAGTCGTCAACATCTTCTTCAAGATCCGCGCAACTGAAGAAGAAGAATCAGTCGGTCTTGATTTAACGATGCACGGCGAAAAAGCATATCAAGATTAAAGAAAAAAGGGGTGTCTCTATGAGCAAAATGTATAAAGTGGAGATTGTCACACGTCCAGCTAATTTTGAAACATTAAAGGTGGAGCTTGGAAAGATTGGTGTCACCTCGATTACCTTTTCCAATGTGCACGGCTGCGGATTACAAAAAGGACATACGGAACTATACCGTGGCGTCAAAAAGGAAAGCAATGTGTACGAACGTTTAAAGATCGAAATCGTCTTAAGCAAAGTACCTGTTGAACAGGTCGTGGAAACGGCTCAAAAGGTACTTCGTACAGGAGAACCAGGGGATGGGAAGATTTTTATATATGAGATAGAAAATACAATCAACATTCGGACAGGTGAAGAAGGACCTGCCGCCTTATAGCATCCCCTCCGCCATATGGCGGAGGTTTTTTTAAAGACAGAAAAAAACCTCTGTGCATTTATCTACACAGAGGATCTGACATGACATTAAGATTGTTTTGTTTCTTCTGACTGACTGCGGTCTTTAGAGGAATCAGAAGACTTTTCTTGATCAGAGGATTTCCCCTTCTCATCAGACTTATCTTCAGACTTTTCTTCAGCCGGCTCTTTTGCCTTATCGTCAGCAGCAGGTTCCTTCGTTTTTTCATCAACTTTTGGCTGAGCAGGTTCTTTTGCTTCTTCCGTCACTTCTTGCGCTGCTTTTTCAATGGAAGAAACAGGCTTATCAATGAAGCTAAGTGGATTAAGCGCTAAACCTTCCATACGAATTTCAAAGTGAACATGGTTGCCGCTTTCAGCACCATATAGATTCTTACCAGAAGCACCGATGACATCATTCTGCTTTACTTCATCGCCTTCTTTTACACTCACTTGAGACAACGATTGATAAACAGTAGACAATCCATCTTCATGTTCAATTTCAACAACGTGACCGAGAACTGGATCTTTTTTCGCCTGAACGACTGTTCCACTAAGAGCAGCTGTGACATCAAACACTTTGCCATCTTTATCTGCAAGATCAATACCTTTGCTTAAGGTATAGGTGTTATTATAGTTTACAAGTGCTGCTTCTTTTTCTTTTTGATCAGCATCTGCTTCATAGAACTTTTTCACGACAGAAACATTCTCAGAATTCTGGACCGGCATAGCGACATTTTCAATTGGCTTTCCAACTTCAACGGCATCATCACGTTGTTCTTGTCCTGTTTGATTTCCATCAGATAGTTGGTCTTTCACATCTTTCGATACAGCTTGATACCAAAGAACGGCTGTTAACACGACCGCTGCGCTGACCAAGTAAATAGCAGGGAATACCCAGCGCTTACGGAAAAATTGCTGAACTTTTGTGATTTTGGAAGTACGTTTCTTTTCTTCCTCTCTCATTTTTCATCACCTCAGCAACATTCTGAACACTTTTCAAAAAATATATACACACGAAATCATTTTTCTTTTTATTTTGCGCAATCGCATCAATAATATGTATGATGAATGAAAAAAGATGGGGGTACATATGGTGAAAACTTTCAACCGCATGGCAACAGAAGATGACCTCAAAGAGATCGTCGATATCTACAATTCTACGATTGCTTCAAGAGAAGTAACGGCCGATACAGAACCTGTTACAGTAGAAGACCGCCGTCAGTGGTTTTTGAATCATTCAGAGAAACGTCCTCTCTATGTGAAAACAGATGAGGAAGGAAATATCTACGGCTGGCTCAGTTTTGAAACGTTTTACGGCAGACCTGCATACAACGGTACTGTTGAAATGAGTATTTATTTGAACCAAAACTATCGAGGAAAAGGTTTAGGGTCATTGTTCTTACAAGAGGCGCTTGAATTGGCACCCTCATTAGGCATCCGAACGTTACTTGCCTTTATTTTCGGCCACAACGAAGCCAGCATCAAATTATTTAAGAAGCACGGCTTTGAGACTTGGGGACATTTGCCACGCATCGCGGAAATGGACGGCAATCGGTACGACTTAGATATTTTAGGAAAAGAATTATGAACGGAGCGTCTCTTGAAGAAAGAGACGCTTTAGATTGTTGACAAAGGGCTAAATTGAACTTTAATTTAGTCCTTTGTCTTCTTTTCAGATTGATAGTTCGAAAATCATTTAATTATCATAAAAAGTAAATAAATGATGAAAAAAAATCAATTGATCAACATTCACTCTTCCTAAAGTACTACATGCTCCAGTATGATAAAGAATGAGTACATAAAGGAGTGAACACAATTGCAACAAACTGAGAAAATCATTCAATCTCTTCATTCAATAACAAAGTGGGGAAAGGTTGGGAGCATCTTTCTTTATATTTCAGGTGGTCTATCCATCCTCAGTGGGTTTTGGCTTGTTCTTCCTGCTGCCATTGGCGTTTTTCTGATTATGATGGGAATTCATGTCCAAAAATCCGTGAAAGCAGCTGAACAATTGATTCAAGCGCCTGATACTTCTTACGAAGAATTATTGGAACAATATGCTAAGATGATGAAAATGCAGACACTTTTTGCCATTTCAAGTATTGCCGCAGTTATTCTCTCATTCATCGCTATCGTTTTGATGTTTATACTAGGCGGGCTAGCCTTTCTCCAAGAGCTTCCTACCGATGTCCAACAGTACGAAGATTATTACGAAGAAGAACTTGGTGACTTTTATTAATGAAAAGGGGTATCAATGAAATACGATACCCCTTTTTTATTTGAGTTGGCATAGACTTGATACTAAACTTGACAATCAGCCTTTATCATTTTAAAATACAAATCGTAATCATTACGAAATGAAGGAGGATTATAGCAATTATGCGTGTGAAAATCACCTTAGCCTGTACTGAAACAGGTGACAGAAACTATATCACTACAAAAAATAAACGAACGAACCCAGACCGATTGGAGTTAAAAAAATATTCTCCACGATTAAAGAAATACACCCTTCATCGGGAAACAAAATAATTTTTAAGATTTAAATCGTAATCATTACTATATAAGTGAGGATGCATACAAAATGAGCATGTTCAAAAGGACTAAAACAAATGGATAAAAGAATACCTGTCACAGTTTTAAGCGGCTTTTTAGGAGCTGGAAAAACCACGATATTAAATCATGTTCTTCAGAATCGTAAAGGGCTAAAAGTAGCTGTTATTGTCAATGACATGAGTGAAATAAACATTGATGCGGAATTAGTTAAGCAAGGCGGCGAACTCTCTCGATCAGATGAGAAACTGGTTGAACTATCTAATGGTTGTATTTGTTGCACATTGAGAGAAGATTTATTAATTGAAGTAGAACGCCTTTGTAAGGCTGGGAATATCGATTATATTGTCATTGAATCTACAGGTATTAGTGAACCAATTCCTGTCGCTCAAACTTTCTCTTACATTGATGAAGAAATGGGCATAGATTTGACACGTTTTTGCAGATTAGACACGATGGTAACGGTGGTAGATGCAAACCGTTTCTGGACAGATTTCCAGTCAGGAGAAAGTTTATTGGATCGTAAAGAAGCAGTTTCAGATGATGATGAACGAGAGATTTCCGATTTACTTATTGATCAAATTGAATTTTGTAATGTACTCATTATCAATAAATGTGATCTTGTATCAGCATCAGAACTAGATCGGCTTGAGCACGTATTAACTAAACTTCAACCAGAAGCAACTATTATTAGAACCTCTAAAGGTAACGTACAGCCTAGTGATATTTTGAATACTGGTTTATTCGATTTTGAAAAATCTAGTGCTTCTGCGGGCTGGATCAAAGAAATCAATGCTGGACACTCTCAGCATACGCCTGAAACAGAAGAATACCAAATCTCATCTTTTGTTTATGAAAGAAGGCTTCCTTTTCATACTGGCAGACTGAATGCATGGTTAGATCAAATGCCAGAGCAAATCGTTCGAGCGAAAGGATTTACATGGCTAGCGACACATCATGATTTAACCATTTTAATTTCACAAGCCGGAAAATCTGTGGCAATTGAACCAATCGCATACTGGATTGCTGCCTTGCCTGAGCAAGAACGATCACGGATCTTAAATCAGGAACCAGACATTCTAGATGAGTGGGATGCAGAGTTTGGTGATCGACATACAAAACTTGTCTTTATCGGTGTAGATTTACCAAAAGCAGATATTATTCGTACACTAGATCAATGCTTACTTACACCTGAAGAATTTGTTCAAGATTGGACAACGTTTGAAGACCCCTTTCAATGGAACATACACACTTAAACCAGGAGGGTTTTAAATGGCAAAGAAATCAAAAATAGCAAAAGAAAAAAAGCGGCAGCAGCTCGTTTTGAAATATGCACAATTAAGGAAAGAGCTAAAAGAAAAAGGTGACTATGAAGCTTTGCAGAAACTACCTAGAGACTCTTCACCCACTCGCTTAAAAAACCGCTGTGAATTAACTGGCCGTCCTAGAGGTTACTTGAGAAAATTTAAAATGTCTCGAATTGCTTTTCGTGAGCTTGCCTATAAAGGACAGATTCCAGGAGTGAAAAAATCGAGTTGGTAAATATTGATTTGATCTTAGCATAGTTCCTGTCAATGTAAAGTAGGACAAAATGAATAAAAATCTTTTTTTCATCCTTACTCCGTCAATTTTGAGGTACAAAATAGCATTTTAAAAAAACAGCAGAATCTCTGCTGTTTTTTTATGGGGATGAGCTTATAGGAAAAATTGTCCTGATGTTAAAAGAAGATTTTCAACAGTGATTATAGCATTTTCTCTTCTTTTCAAAAATCGATGATCATGATACTTTGTTGTCATTACCCGCCGATGTAGGACATCTCAACTTTTTTCTGATCTTTCTTTTGCTCTCTCTCAGCTGAATATTGATCCTGTCTGTTTGACCAAAGTTCCTTCAATATGTTCACTAGATATTCATCATTTTCTGAATTACGGATGAATCGTCTCAGATCAAAGCCCGATGATGCAAAAAGACAGGTGAATAATTCGCCACGTGCAGATAGTCTAGCTCTATTACACGATCCACAAAAAGCATCTGAAACGGAAGAAATAATGCCAATCTCTCCTGACCCATCCTCATAAAAATAACGCTTGGCTACTTCACCTTGATATCGAGGGGGTTCTGGTTTGATAGGGTATTTTGAATGAATTAGCTCCATAATCTCTTTTTTCGTCAATACATGCTTGAGATTCCATTTGTTCGTATTGCCAACATCCATGAATTCAATAAATCGTAGAATGTGTCCTTCTTTTTTAAAATAGGCTGCCATTGGTAAGATATCTTGATCATTCACACCTTTTTGGACAACCATATTGATCTTAATAGCAAGTCCAGCTTTTTTTGCAGCCTCTATCCCATCAAATACTTTTTGGATAGAAATGTGTCTTCCATTCATCTGCTTAAAACGATCTGGATTTAAAGAATCTAAACTAATGGTGACTCTATTCAGACCTGCTTTCTTTAGCTTATCTGCGTACAAAGGTAACAGCGTTCCATTGGTTGTCATCGCGATGTCTTCAATACCTGGAATTTTTGCGAGTTTTTCTATCAAAACGGGCAAATCTTTACGCATTAAAGGTTCACCACCCGTAATACGTAATTTCACCACACCTAATTCCTTTGCAAAAAGCGCAGCAAGTCGTTCAATTTCCTCGAAGCTAAGCAGCTCTTCTTTATCTAAAAAAGGATAATCTGGTCCAAAGATTTCAGCAGGCATACAGTACGTACATCTAAAATTACAGCGATCTGTTACGGATATTCTTAAATCGCGCAATGGTCGATGTCTTTTATCCAAAATACTGACCATACTTAGCCTCCTATTCTGTAATACGCTGATGATGAGTATAGATATTAAAAGATTCTCCTCTTACGAATCCAACTGTTGTTATATTTAATTCTTCTGCCATTTTAAGTGCTAACTCAGTAGGAGCTGATTTTGATATGACGATTGATACCCCTAATTTTGCTGCCTTCAACAGAACTTCAGACGATATCCGGCCGCTAAATACAAGGATTTTATCTCTCAGTGGGATTTTATGAAGTAAACAATATCCATAGATTTTATCCAACGCATTATGCCGTCCTATATCCGTCCTAGTGATGAATAGCTTTTCTGTATCACACAGTCCAGCATTATGGACACCACCAGTATGTTGAAATAACTGACTTTCCTCCTGTAAACATTTCATTAAATGAATACAAGTTTCAGCAGAAATACTGATTTGGTCAATGGCTGTTTTTGCCGTCTTCACATCTTGGAGAAAATAAAAATGTCTTCCTTTCCCACAGCAAGATCCGATCACTCGTTTTGTAAAATCTGAGGATTGGAACTGAGTTGAGTGATGTAAGTCAACATATGCAAAACCCATACTTTCATCTATTGTAAACCTTTTAATCTCTTTTTCAAATCGAATGACTCCTTCTGAAGCTAAAAAACCGATCACCAATTCTTTCAAATGATCCGGTGAACAAACGAGTGTGACAAACTCTTCACCATTCACCAGCACGGTTAAAGGGAATTCTTCTACAACTTCATCTGTTTTACATGTCATTTGACCACTGCGATATTGGTGTATGCGTCGTTTCGTTTTAACAGAAGGATTCATGATCTGATCTTCCTTTCAACACAAATTTAGTTATATGAACCAGACGAATTGTGATATTATTTTAAAAAGTCATAAAAATGTAACATATTTCTATCTTATCAAACTTTTTGTTTGCTTTATATGGAGGGAACACAATGAACAAAACAAAAAACCGTTGGCTTATCGCTACAAGTGCTGTGGGGATTCATTTATCTATCGGATCTGTTTATGCATGGAGTGTTTTTACGAATCCTTTACATCAAACCTTTCAATGGTCATTAACAGAAATAAGCCTGACATTTAGCATCGCTATTTTATTTTTAGGTTTATCGGCTGCCTTTATGGGGCATTTCGTTGAAAAGTATGGGCCGAGGGCATCAGGGCTCTTCTCAGCTATTTTCTTCGGCATTGGGATGACTGGATCAGGGTTCGCTGTCCACATGTCTTCATTACCTCTCCTCTATTTATTTTATGGTGTACTCGCTGGAATCGGATTAGGTGTAGGCTATATTGCTCCAGTATCCACATTAGTCAAATGGTTTCCAGATCGAAGAGGACTCGCAACGGGTTTAGCCATTATGGGTTTTGGGTTTGCTTCTCTGATTTGCAGTCCCATTATTCAATTTCTCATTGAAAAAGTTGATATTGCAAACACCTTCTATATTCTCGGAATCTCTTATTTTATCATCATGGTCGTTTCATCTCTTTATTTATCACCACCAACACCTGATGATGTCAAACAATTTAACGTGCTAAAAACAAGCCAAAGGAAAATTCCTCAAGATTTATCACAGCTCACCGCAAATGAAGCCATTAAAACACGGCGCTTTTATTATTTGTGGATCATGCTCTTTATCAATATCACATGCGGAATTGCTATTATTTCTGTAGCATCACCACTTGCTCAAGAAAGCGTTGGTTTCACGGCCGGTGCAGCAGCTACTCTTGTTGGAATTTTAGGTGCTTTTAATGGGCTAGGACGGATCGGATGGGCATCTTTCTCTGATTATATCGGAAGGCCGAATACGTATACGATTTTCTTTACTATACAGCTCATTGCTTTTCCCTTACTTCCTTACTTAAAAGAACCGCTCATCTTTTCAATCGTGATGGCGATCATTTATACGTGCTACGGAGGAGGGTTTGCTTCAATTCCAGCCTATATCGGAGATTTATTTGGTACGAAGCAGCTAGGTGCCATACACGGTTATATTCTCACCGCTTGGGCCGCTGCTGGTTTAGCAGGACCTTTATTTTCCTCCTTTATTCGTGACATTACAGGCAATTACACACAAAGTCTCATGGTCTTCTCTGGCCTATTTTTCATTGCGTTTATCATATCTCTTCTCATTCGGAAGGATATTAAACAACTTCGTGAATCAAATCTTACTGCTCCTTCTTCTGTCACGGTCCGCTCTTAATATGAATTTGACAGAATGACAATCTACAGGTAATTTTTAGATATGAAAACGCTTTACAAAATGATAGGAGGGTGACGATATCATGGGAAAAACAAAACACAAGGGGCCTATTAAACTCAACAAAAAACCCTCACCAAAGCTATGGGCCTCTTTTGCTCCTATGGGGCTCGGAAAAGTAAAACCGAAACACATTCGAGACACGATGAAAGTGGCATGGGAGAACAAAGATAATCTCCCCTATGCGTACCGTATATTGACTCAGGGCGTTTGTGACGGCTGTGCTCTTGGTGTATCAGGTTTATACGATCAAACACTAGCAGGACCCCATATATGCACTACAAGACTGAATGTGCTACGGCTTAACACAATGCCAGCTATTGATCCAAAATGGTTCGAAGATATTGAGCGGCTCAAACAAATGGATAGCACGTCTCTTCGAAAACTTGGGCGTATTCCTTATCCCCTGATTCGAAAAAAAGGTGAGAATGCTTTTACACGCATTTCTTGGGATAGTGCATTAGATCAAATCGCCGCTAAAATCAAATCCATTGATAAACGTCAGCTTGCTTTCTATTTAACGGCTAGAGGGATTACAAATGAAGTGTACTATACTGCGGCGAAAGCTGCGCGATTTATTGGAACAAATCATATCGATAATGCTTCTCGTATTTGCCATTCACCAAGCAAAACCGCTCTTAAACGCTCCCTTGGTATAGGTGCATCCAGCTGTAATTACAGTGATTGGATTGGAACAGATGTATTGATATTTTGGGGCTCTGTTGCAGCAAACAACCAGCCGGTTTCGACTAAATATATGTACGCCGCTAAAAAGAAAGGAACCAAGATCATTGTCATCAATCCATATAAAGAACCTGCAATGGAAAAATATTGGGTCCCTTCTATTCCAGAAAGTGCTTTATTCGGCACAAAAATAGCGGATGATTTTTATCAAGTCAATATAGGCGGCGATATTGCGTTTATGAATGGTGTCATCAAACATTGGTTTGATATGGAGGAGCAAGCGCCCCATTCCGCTCTTGATCATGAATTTATCCAAGCACATACAACCGGCATAAAAGATGTAAAGCAGCATGTCACTCAGTTAAAATGGTCGGATCTCGAAGCATCGTCAGGCTTATCTAAAGAAAGAATGAAGGAATTCGCTGTACTGCTTGCCAATGCCAATTCAGGGGTGTTTATTTGGAGTATGGGTCTCACTCAGCATCGCTTTGCAACTGATAATATATCACAAGTCGCAAACCTTGCCATGTTACGCGGATTTATTGGCAGAAAACATTGTGGCGTTATGCCTATTCGTGGCCATAGCGGTGTCCAAGGTTCAGGCGAAATGGGTGCCGATCCATTCGTATTGCCCGGCAGTGATTTTGATGAAGAGAATATTAAAAGAATCGAGAAGATATGGGGATTTGATATTCCAAAATGGCATGGTGACACGATTGGGCAATCATTTGAAAAAATGGCTCTTCCAAAAGAACACCCGCAAAAGCTGAAGATGCTGTTTACTAGCGGTGGAAACTTTTTAGAAACGATGCCAAATCCTGAAGCGATTGAAAAAGCACTATCCGAACTTGAACTCCGTGTCCATCAAGATATTATTTTGAACACCTCTACACTGGTAGAAGCAGAAGAGACTGTGATTGTTCTGCCTGCAATGACAAGATATGAACAGCCAGGCGGCGGTACATCAACCAGTACGGAACGCATGGTGTATTTCAGTCCGGAAATTGAAGGACCTCGCATTGAAGAAGCCAGAGCTGAATGGGACATTTATATTGACCTAGCAAAAAGAGTTCGCCCAGAAGACGCGAAGCTGATTCATTTTGACCATGCTGAAGACATTCGTCGTGAGATTGCCATCGCAAATCGGAACTATGATGGGATCCAGCATTTGCGTCATAAAGGGGATGTCTTTCAATGGGGTGGCGCATGGCTTTGCGAAGATGGGGTGTGTCCAACACCGGATGGAAAAGGACACCTGCTCCCAGCACAGCTGCCTCAATACCGAAAAACTGAGGGGCATTTCAATATCACGACAAGACGAGGCAAGCAATTCAACTCTATGATTTACAGTGAAAAGGATGCCTTTAATGGTGGAAAGCGGCATTCTATCTTGATGAATGAAGAAGATGCGAAAGAGCTTTACGTCCAAGAAGGCGATCCCGTTGTCCTTTTTAATCAATATGGATCCTACCAAGGAGTTGCTCAATTCGGAGAGCTGAAACGTGGAAATATCGCAGTTTATTGGCCTGAAGGAAACGTGTTAATACCAAAAGGAGTTTACGAAAGCTATTCCCAGATTCCAGAATACAATACCACCGCAATATTAGAAAAAGCCGAAACCTTTCATGCAAGAAAAGATCAGCACTACGTGGAGAAACGGATTGATGAATTGGAAACGACTTTAAATTGATCCTTATTGATCCTTAATGAAAAAACAGCTGGGGGTTTCTCCCCAGCTGTCTATTCACATCCTATTGACCAAAAGAGTTCGCTTCTTTTTGAAGAATATGATTCAATTCTTCTGCATTTGCTGCTGGTTGATATTGTCCACCACCAGCTTTGGCAACAGATTTTAGACTTTTTGCTTCTTTTTCATTTACATCGAAGCCAATGATATTGACGATTGTGTCAATACCTTCTTCATGTAATTGCTTTGCTGCTTGTGATGGGCTTCCGCCACATGTTTCCTCACCATCGCTGACAACATATACAATATTTTTTCCTTTAGCTTGGTGATCTTCAAAATCTTGTTTCGTATCAGTTAATGCTTTGGCAAGTGGTGTCCACCCTGTTGGACCATACACATTTAGCGCTTGTTGAAAGGCTGCTTGCTCATATGTTCCAAATCCATAAACTGCTTCGGAACTTGCACAAGAAACGGCTTTTCCTGCATTTTTATTCGTTCCTTCATGACCAAAAACACGAAGCAAGACTTGTGTATCTTCTGATAAAATACTTGCGAAACTTTGGATCGAGCGTTTTGCGATATCGATTTTCTTTTCGCCTTCAACCGATTGTGCCATGCTTCCGCTTAAATCAAGTAAAATCACCACATGAGCAGGCTCCTTTTTCGTTACAGCATGAGCTGGTGAAGAAAGAAGCAGAACAAGACTCGCTAAAATGGTTAATATAATATTTCTTTTCATTAAAAAATCTCCCTTTTTTTCATTTGTACAGAAAAAGAGAAACGAAAGCATCAATCGTTTCCCTTTTCTTCAGCAAGTTATTCGTGTAGTTTTAATGATTCTGCTGTAAGGATAGAACCCATTTCTTTCCCTGTGCTTGCTTGGTAGTAATGACCTTTACCAGCTTTAGCTACTTGCTTCAATTGACCTTCATAGCCATCGTTAAAGTCTAATCCAATCACATTGACTACAGTAGATCCTTTTGAGTTATGAAGCTCTTTCGCTACTTTCACTGGATCTCCACCACAAGTTTCTTCACCATCAGTAATTAAGTACACAATGTGTTTTGTTCCCTTATGAAGCTGCTTATCCGCTTGCTTTGCACTTTCAAGAGCACGTGCAATCGGTGTCCAGCCATTTGGTCCAAGACCGTTTAGAGAGTTTTCGAAACTATCCTTTTCATAAGGCTGAACGCCATAAACGCCTCTAATGACTTCACATGATTGAGTTTTACCTGAGTTTTTGTTGTTTCCTTCAGATCCAAACAAGCTCATACGGATTTTAGCATCTTTCGGAAGAGACTGAGCAAATTTAAATACCTCTTGTTTTGCTAAATCGAATTTGCGCTCTCCATCCACTTTTCTTGCCATACTTCCACTTGCATCAAGTAAGATCGTCACTCTTACATCTTTCTTATGTTTTTTGGCTGATGCTGCTTCTGCAAATACTGGTGAAGAGATTGACATTGATAATGTCAATACAGCTAAGGTTACGAGTGTAAATACTTTTTTCAACATGCTTTTCCTTCCTCCTTATGTATTCGATTGAAACATCTTAATCGTAAAATATTCTGTCTTGGAATGGTATAGGACTCGATCCCTTTTTCTCTTTCATCAAAATCACTAAAATTCTGTCAGATGTCTAGATATATTCACCTAACGACTCTTTTGTCACCCTCGTTTTCTCATTCTTTCGAGGGGCTTTGTATCGGCCATCGGTTCTTGTCGGGATGTAAATGTTTAAGATTTCCTGAGGTGCGCCTTAAGTCGCAATTTGTCACATTCTGTTCAAACCTCTTCACACATAAAAAAAGATGCCCCCATTTTGAGGCACCTTTGCTTTTATTTCTTAGCCATATATGTGTTCAGAAAGCGATCAGCTGATTCAATTTTTATCCCTTGATAATAATGTTTCACGATCGCCTCTACTTTTTTGCCTGACTGTGCCATATAATGTGCACCATACTGACTCATGCCCACACCATGGCCATACCCTTTTGTCGTAATCACGATTTGCTGACCCTTTCGTTCCCATGTAAAGTCTGCAGAGTGCAATCCTAGTGATTCGCGAATGTCTCTGCCCGACAATGTTTTTCCGTTAATGACGGCTTTGGCTACTTGATTGCCTGGTGTTCGTTCTACAATTTCTCCCACCTGCTGCTGGCCAAGGGTCACACCCAGTTTTTGCTGAAATTCGCTCACTGTGATGGTTTTCTTGTTTTGGAATTTGGGTGATTTTTCGTCCCATTTGCTTGAGACGCTTTTCAAATAAGGGATTTCATTTTTCCAATAAGCTTCTGCATTTTCGGTTTTCCCATTACTTGTTGAAAAGAAGGAAGCATCAATTGGTTTTTCGTCATACGTCAGTACTTTCCCTTGTGTACTGGCGACCGCTTCTGTGACCTTTTTTAATTTCCAATTGTACGCTTTTCCCCAAATTTTCTTCAGTTCCTGTTTATTTTTGTACACTTGGAACATTTGAGTGTCATCTACAAGAGAACCCTGTGGAGATTTGACCGTTTTATCAATGATCATTTGTCTGACGATATACGTTCTAGCGGCGAGTGCCTGTGCCTTGAGCGCCTCTATTTCAAAATCGGCTGGCATTTCAGAAGCGACGACACCGATCACATACTCTTCTAAGGGGATGTTTTCTACCTGCTGATGCGCTGAACGGTAGACGGGAATGGAGACGGGTGATTGTTTCAATTTGACTGAACCTTTCACTTCTTTTTTAACTGATGGTTCTGCTGCTACGTGTTGGCTGGCTGCTGGTTTTCCTTGGAACGTCGGCAACACGAGTAAGGTTGGAATCATTAAAATGATGATGCAAATTCCTGCGATTGTCCATATCATTGGTTTCATATTGGCTGCCCCCATTTGTCATTGAATCTCTTTTATCCTATGGGCAAGGACAAGCTAATATGACAGCTTCTTTCATTCATTGGACAAGTCTTTTGCTGATATGTTTGTGCTCTTCATCATTTGATTTACTGTTCATCTTTATGAATAAAATTTAAAACGATTGGATACACTAATGATAAGCTTTTGAAAATGCAACCAGTCTATGATTCTAAAAAAAATCAGCATGCCCAAATGGACACACTGATTTCTTTTATGATTATGCGTTTAGATCTGATACAACTTGTTCTTGTGTCACATCTGCTGATTCATCATTTACTCTTTCAATGTCTGCACCGATTGCTGCTAGTTTTTGGTGGAAGTTCACATATCCACGGTCAATATGCTTCAATTCAGTGACACGTGTATGACCTTCTGCCACTAATCCAGCAAGTACAAGTGCTGCTCCTGCTCTTAAATCAGTCGCTGCCACTTCAGCACCTTGAAGTTGAACAGGTCCATTGATTATCACAGAGCGACCCTCAATTTTAATATCGCCATTCATGCGGCGGAATTCTTCAGCATGCATAAAACGATTTTCAAACACAGTTTCTGTGATCATGCTTGTTCCGTTCGCACGAAGCAATAGCGCCATCATCTGAGATTGCATATCCGTCGGGAAACCAGGATGCGGCATTGTTTTTAGATCGATTGGCTTGAGCTCAGATGGTCCAATGACTCTTAAACCTTCTTCTTCTTCAATGATCTGAATACCCATTTCTTCCATTTTCGCCACAAGTGAAGTCATGTGCTCAGGCACAGCGCCTTTTACAAGAACATTCCCTTCAGTAATGGCTGCTGCCACCATAAACGTACCAGCTTCAATTCGGTCAGGGATGATGTTGTGTTTTGCACCGTGAAGTGTTTCTACACCTTCGATTTTGATTGTACCAGTTCCAGCACCGCGAACCTTACCGCCCATGGCATTGATGTAGTTTGCCAAATCAACAATTTCAGGTTCTTTTGCTACGTTTTCTAAAATCGTCGTTCCTTCAGCCAATGCTGCTGCCATGATGATGTTTTCAGTTGCCCCTACACTTGGGAAATCCAAATAGATTTTTGCACCTTTTAAACGGCCATTTACTTCAGCCTCGATGAAACCATTACCTACTTGAATTTTAGCTCCCATTGCTTCAAAGCCTTTTAAATGCTGATCAATTGGTCTTGAACCAATCGCACAACCACCAGGTAATGCAACTCTTGCATGACCTGTTCTAGCTAAAAGTGGTCCCATGACGAGCACAGATGCTCTCATTTTACGGACGTACTCAAACGGAGCCTCAGTTTCTAGTGCATGAGATGCATCTACTGATACTTCGTTATTTTCAAAATGTACTTCTGCTCCTAAATGACGTAACACTTCATTGATTGTATATACATCGGAGAGCGTAGGTACATCACAAATTACGCTTTTTTCTGTACTTGCTAACAAAGATGCAGCGATAACTGGTAAAACGGCATTTTTTGCGCCTTCTACTTTAACTGTGCCGTTTAACTTTTGACCGCCGCGGACGATGATTTTTTCCAAGGTCTTCCCCTCCGCGTCCCAAATTCTCTATATTAATATTCAGTCGTTACGATTGGTGTGCCAACCGTAATCGTATGATTTTCGTTCATTTCCGAACTTCTGATGGCAATTTGAACATTCATTTTATCATTTGAAGTCATAATGAACTGTTCCCACTTCTCTGTGTAAGCGGAAAGCGACACAAAATTAGACTCAACGAGATACTCAACAGGTTTTGCTTGAAATTCATTTGCTATCATTTCAGCTTTTTTTTGCAAAACAACATCCATCATACCATTTACATGACCATCGAGACAAGTAAAAATCACAAATTTTTCTTGTAATATGCTTTTTGCATGACGTACGAACTGATCATATGTATGCTCCCAGGTATTCAGTGGGCGAGCACCTTTTTGCTCATATAATAAATACGACTTTTGGTTTGATTTTGTGTCGGTCTTCACGAGTAAAATTTTCGATAATGTATCATTTTTTTCATCTTTGTAAATTCCTGTGACTTTGGTGACATGTTTCTCTTTTTTTTCGGTCCACTCATACTGTCGTAGTTCGTCTTTCAAACGTTTCACTTTTTTTGAAAATTGTTCGGATGAAATGTCTATATTTGTTTTGGCATGAAGCGTCCATCCACTTACTTCGATTTGCTGGTTTTTCATACCTTCTGCTATTTGGGCGAGCGTCGATGTTTCTTCTGCCCGAACACCTTGAATCATCAGAACAAAAAAAAGAATAAATGCAAATAATGGCCAACCTTTTAAATACTTTCTCACTTGTCATTCCCCCTTGCTACAAGTGTTGCCGCAAGGAGATCAATGCATACGTGGAAAAGTCATCAAAGGCCATATTTTTGACACTTCTTTTTACGTTCCCGCAGAAGGCAGTGACCAAACCTTTTATGTTAAAACATATAAGGGATTTGTCTGGAGAAATTTAAATAATCAAGGAAGAAATTGCTGACTGCCGATGCAATAGCAATCGTGAGCAGCATCATGAGCAATCTAGCTTGAATAATTTTTCCTTTTTTAATCAGTGGATCGATATTCACCGCAAGCAATGCCCACCACGTAATGGCGATAAAAAATAGGTGGATCACAATACTGACAATTGCTTGTTGTCCTACGTCTTCCATACACTTGAATCCTCCTTTTATTGATTTCTGTAAAGGAAAACTCCCTTTCATTATATCCTCCAAAATCGGAAAGATGAATCATTTGGAAAAAAGAGCTACATTTAGAGTGAATCCCCTCTTATTCTGATGCGAAGGAGATGATATACTGCGGTGGAAGGAGCTGATCATATTTGAAAGATTCTTTTCCTGACTTTGTTGATTTGTACGGAGAACTGGTTCCCTCATTTGAACATGAATGGGAAGCCATTGCTTTCTACTTTGATTATAGACAGACACAGCTAGAAGAATTAGCACAATTGTGTCATTTTCATAACATTTCTTTGGATTACTCAGAGGAAAGCCTTTATCAGTTAGAGTCATTATACTTCGATGCCTTCCGTCAGCAGCTTTTTGCTGAGTGGAAAATGCCTATTGATGCATTGGAAGCGATGTTGAGTGTGTACATGGGAGAGGTTGTCATCAAGCATCATTCAGATGCTGATTGGGTCGTGCGGCCTTATATGGACTCTTCGCATCAATATACCCTTGGCTTGCGCCGAAACAATAAAACGTGGCATAGTACGCATTTTTGCGAGCATTTATATCTTGAAAAGCAAGCATCTCATCCGTATGTGTCGATGTATCAGTCTCTCATGTCATCCTAAAAAAAATCCTTCTTATCGCAATGATAAGAAGGATTTTCTGTTTTATTTCCCTGCTACATTTAAACGGTTTAATGCCCGTTTTAATGCGAGTTCCGCCCTGCGTACATCACTTTCATTCGGGTGGTTCAAATGCTCTTCAGCACGCTGTTTCGCTGACTTTGCACGATCGACATCAACTTTGTCTGATGTTTCAGCAGCCTGAGCAAGAATGGTTACTTTTTCGGGGCGAACTTCAACAAATCCACCGCTTACTGCAACCAATTCAGTTGATCCACTATGTTTTAAGCGAACTGCACCGATTTTTAGCGGAGCAACCATTGGAACGTGGCCAGCTAAAATTCCAAGCTCACCGCTTTCTGCTCTTACACTGACCATTTCCACATCCGCTTCATACACTGGGCCGTCGGGAGTAACGATATTGACTTGAACGGTCTTCATGCTTTTACCCTCCTAAGGACCAGATTAGGCCTCTACACCCATCTCTTTGGCTTTTTCAACCACTTCTTCAATGCGACCGACTAAGCGGAATGCATCTTCTGGAAGGTGATCGTATTTACCAGATAAGATTTCCTTGAAGCCTTTAACAGTTTCTTGCAATGGCACATAAGAACCTTTTTGACCAGTAAACTGTTCTGCTACGTGGAAGTTTTGAGATAGGAAGAATTGAACACGACGAGCTCTGTGTACCACAAGCTTATCGTCCTCAGATAATTCATCCATACCTAAAATGGCAATGATATCTTGCAATTCTTTATAACGTTGCAATGTTTGCTGAACTTCACGCGCGATCGCATAATGCTCTTCGCCAACAATCTCAGGTGCAAGGGCACGAGATGTTGAAGCAAGTGGATCTACCGCTGGGTAAATCCCCATCTCTGTCAACTTACGCTCAAGGTTTGTCGTTGCATCAAGGTGAGCGAACGTTGTAGCTGGAGCTGGATCTGTATAGTCATCCGCAGGTACATAGATCGCTTGAATCGATGTAACCGATCCTACGTTTGTAGACGTGATACGCTCTTGAAGCTGACCCATTTCTGTTGCAAGAGTTGGCTGATAACCTACCGCTGAAGGCATACGTCCAAGTAGGGCTGATACTTCAGAACCTGCTTGTGTAAAGCGATAGATGTTATCGATGAAGAACAATACGTCTTGACCTTGTTCATCACGGAAATGCTCTGCCATTGTCAAACCAGTTAGAGCTACACGCATACGCGCACCTGGTGGCTCGTTCATTTGGCCGAAGACCATCGCTGTTTTTTCGATAACGCCAGAATCTTTCATTTCGTAGTAAAGGTCATTTCCTTCACGTGTACGCTCTCCAACACCAGCGAATACAGAAATACCGCCGTGTTCTTGTGCGATGTTGTTGATCAATTCTTGAATCAGAACGGTTTTACCAACACCGGCTCCACCGAATAGACCGATCTTTCCACCTTTGATGTAAGGAGCAAGAAGGTCAACAACTTTGATACCTGTTTCAAGAATTTCAACTTCTGTAGAAAGTTGATCGAAAGAAGGCGCTTGTCTGTGGATTGGGTCTCTTTGCGCTTCCACACCAAGTGGCTCATCTAAGTCAATGTTATCTCCCAGTACGTTGAATACACGTCCAAGTGTTACGTTACCAACTGGTACTGAAATTGGTTTTCCAAGGTCTACAGCTTCCATACCGCGCTTCACACCGTCTGTTGATGCCATTGCGATGGTTCTCACTGTATCATCACCTAAATGTAGTGCTACTTCTAAAGTTAAGTCGATATCAACTTCACTTTCGCTTTCCGCTTTATGCGAAACTTTGATCGCATTATAAATCTCAGGCAAGTGACCGTCTTCAAAACGAACGTCTACGACTGGTCCCATGATCTGACTGATGCGTCCTGTTTTCATTGCATTCCCTCCTGACAATTATTTCTATTCTAAGGCAGCTGCTCCGCCGACAATTTCTGTAATCTCTTGTGTAATCGCTGCTTGACGAGCACGGTTGTAAGAGAGTGTCAGGCTGTCGATCAATTCTTTTGCGTTGTCTGTTGCACTCTTCATTGCTGTCATCCTTGCAGCATGTTCACTTGCTTTGCTGTCAAGAAGCGCACCGAAAATCAAACTCTCTGCATATTGAGGAAGGAGAACTTCAAGAATTTCTTCTTCAGAAGGCTCAAACTCATAAGATGCGGAACGTTTATTTGGTGTCGCTGCGGCCGAAAGGTCCGTTAGCGGCAATAATTTTTTCTCTGTTACTTCTTGTGAAATGGCACTGACGAAATGGTTATAGAACATGTAAAGCTCATCAAACGCTTCATCAGAGAACATTTGCACTGTACTGCTTGCTAATTCTTTAATATCAGCAAACGCTACTTCGTCTCCAAGCCCTGTTACTTCAGAAATAACTGGAATACCACGCTTTTTGAAGAAGTCGCGTCCGATTTTACCAATCACAATCACCGCATATTCATCAGCAGATTGATGACGAGATTGAATGGCTTGGTAAGCGGCACGTAAAATCGAGCTGTTAAAAGGTCCTGCAAGTCCTCGATCAGATGTAATGACGAGATACCCTGTTTTCTTAACAGGTCTTGAAAGAAGCATTGGGTGCTTAGCACTTGTTCCAGTTGCAATTGCCGCAACGACTTCTTGGATTTTCTCCATGTAAGGAACAAAGGACTTCGCATTATTTTCAGCACGATTCAGTTTCGCAGCTGATACCATTTGCATCGCTTTTGTGATCTGACTCGATTTTTTTGTTGACGTGATCCTTGACTTAATATCGCGTAATGAGGCCAAAGATTTCACCACCTTTTTTCAGGAATCCGTGTTCATTTACGTGAAAAGAGAGAAAAAGAGAATCTTTTTCTCTCGGAAAGATTACTAATTAGTTGCTTGGTGCAAACGTACGTTTAAAGCCTTCGATCGCTGTTTTCCACTCTTCATCAGCAGGCATGTTTCCTGTTTGAGAGATTGTGTCAAACAAGTCTTTATGGTTTTCTTCAATGTACATGAATAACTCAGCTTCAAAGCGTTTGACATCAGCAATCGCTACATCATCTAAGTATCCTCTTGTCAGTGCATAAAGAATCGCTACTTGTTTTTCAACTTTCAGCGGTTTGTTCAAGTCTTGTTTTAAGACTTCAACTGTTCTAGCACCACGGTTTAATTTGGCTTGAGTCGCTTGGTCTAGATCAGATCCAAACTGAGCGAATGCTTCAAGCTCACGATAAGAAGCAAGATCCAAACGAAGTGTACCTGCTACCTTTTTCATCGCTTTGATTTGTGCAGAACCACCTACACGAGATACAGACAATCCTGCGTTTACCGCTGGACGTACGCCTGAGAAGAAGAGGTCAGATTGTAAGAAGATCTGTCCATCTGTGATTGAGATAACGTTTGTTGGGATATATGCAGAGATATCACCAGCTTGCGTTTCTACGAAAGGCAATGCTGTGATAGAACCGCCACCCTTTTCATCACTAAGCTTCGCTGCACGCTCTAATAAACGAGAGTGAAGATAGAAAACATCACCAGGGAATGCTTCACGACCTGGAGGACGACGAAGCAATAATGAAAGCTCACGGTAAGCTGCCGCTTGTTTAGAAAGGTCATCATACACAACAAGCACATGCTTGCCGTTATACATGAATTCCTCACCCATCGTTACACCTGCATAAGGAGCAAGGTAAAGAAGTGGAGCTGGCTGTGATGCAGAAGCTGTGACAACGATTGTGTAGTCAAGCGCACCATGCTTACGAAGTGTTTCAACAACACCACGAACAGTTGATTCTTTTTGTCCGATCGCTACATAGATACAGATCATGTCTTGATCTTTTTGGTTCAGGATCGTATCAATTGCAACAGATGTTTTACCTGTTTGACGGTCCCCAATGATCAATTCACGCTGTCCGCGTCCGATTGGAATCAAGGCATCAATTGCTTTAATTCCCGTTTGAAGCGGCTCATGTACCGATTTACGATCCATAACGCCTGGTGCTTCACTTTCGATTGGACGTGTTTTGCTTGTTAAAATTGGACCTAGTCCATCAACAGGCTGACCAAGTGGGTTCACAATACGTCCGATTAACTCTTCTCCTACTGGAACCTCCATGATACGACCTGTACGTTTTACGTCGTCACCTTCACGGATATCTTTGTAAGGTCCTAAGATTACGATACCTACGTTAGACTCCTCAAGGTTTTGAGCCATACCCATTACACCGTTAGAGAACTCAACAAGCTCTCCTGCCATAATGTTGTCAAGGCCATGTACACGCGCGATACCGTCCCCTACTTGAATGACTGTACCGACATCTTTTACTTCAATTTCAGATTGATAGTTTTGGATTTGCTGCTTTATCAGCGCGCTAATCTCTTCAGCTTTGATACTCACTAAGGTTTCACCCCTTCTAACGATTTTCGCCTGCAAGCTGACGTTCAATGCGGGAAAGCTTTCCGCTGACACTGCCGTCATAAATGCGGTTTCCGATACGGATTTTCACTCCGCCTATTAGATCCTTGTCAATCACGTTTTCTACACGCAGTGATGTGACTCCGGCTTTTTTGGCAAATACTTCAGATAAAGATTGAATTTCAGCTCCGCTGAGCGGTTTAACTGAATACACGATCGCATCGTCTATTTGTTTCGTACGGTTTGCAAGTTTCACAAACTCAGACGCCATTTCAGGAAAAATATTCGTGCGTCCGCGGTCAATCAGTAAATACATTGTGTGCAAAACATATGTCGAAACACCTTTGAAAGCTTCTGCAATCAGATGTTTCTTTTTGTCTGCCGTAATCTTCGGATGAACAAGAAAGTCATTTAATTCTTGGTCAGCCTTGAGAACTTTTTTGATCTCATTCAGCTCTTTTTCAGTTTCGTCTACTGCCGAAGAAGCAAGAACGATGTCAAAAAGAGCAGAAGCGTAACGCTTAGAGACAATAGTCACGCTCATCGGCTTTCGCCTGCCTCTTTAAGATACTCTTGGATCAATTTCTCTTGTGCTTGCTCATCAAGTTCTTTTTCAATCACTTTAGAAGCAATTAATACAGATAGTGATGCAACTTGCTCTCGCAGTGCAGCCACAGCTTGTTCTTTTTCTTTCACGATTTCAGTTCTAGCAGACTCTTTCAAGCGCTCTGATTCTTGACGCGCTGCTTGAATGATATCTTCTTTTTGTTTCTCACCAATCTTTTTCGCATTTTCGATGAGTGTATGTGATTCTTCGCGTGCTTCTTTCAATAAGACACGTTGTTCTTCAAGAAGCTTTTCAGCTTGAACGTGCTTTTCTTCAGCACTTGAAATTTCATTTCCTATATAATCTTCACGCTGTTTCATAATCCCTAATAAAGGCTTAAGCGCAAATTTCTTTAAAAGTGCAAGCAGGATGAGCATAGCGATCAGCTGGAATATGATATCTCCGGTGTTTAGACCTGCTCCTAAAACTACTGGTAACTGAGACATTTAGTACGGCAACTCCCTTCTTTAAATAATATGTTAAGAAACAAAACATAAAGGAATGGCGAAGTTTCGAACTAATCTGATCTTCGCCATTAAAATTCATATTAGAACGCTTCTCACATATTAACCAAAGAATGCCAAGAATGCGATAACGACAGCGATAATTGGAAGTGCCTCAACTAAAGCTACCCCGATGAACATAAGTGTTCTTAGTTCTCTACCAGCTTCTGGCTGACGAGCGATTCCTTCTACTGTTTTAGATACGATTAGACCGTTACCAATACCTGCTCCTAGTGCTCCTAAACCGATTGCAATTGCTGCTGCTATTAAATTCATTAAAAAGCTCCTCCTTTAAAATAACGTCCTTTTTGGACTCTCAATTTTTTAGTGTTCGTCGCTGACTTTATGGGAGATATACACCATTGTCAGCATGGTGAAGATAAATGCCTGGATGGTTCCGACAAACAAACTGAATGCCTGCCATACAATCATCGGCACGATGGCACCTAATGTACCAATGATACCTAGTGCAAGGTTTTGCGAATAGAAATTAGTCGCAAGTCCTGCAAGTAAACCAAGAAGAATCTCTCCAGCGAAAATATTTCCATAAAGACGCAAACCAAGTGTTAATGTGTTTGCAAATTCTTCAATAATTTTCAGCGGTACTAAAAGTGGGATTGGTCTAAAGTAGTCTTTTGTATATTCCTTGACTCCTTTTGCTTTAACACCATAGTAGTGTGTCAATCCCATGACCATAACCGCTAGTGTCATTGTGATTGCAGGATCAGCAGTTGGTGATTTCCACCATAAGTTGTGATCGACCGTAATCGAGAATGGCAGTCCAAGCATGTTTGAAACAAATATGTACATGAGTAATGTAACGCCAAGCGCTAGAAATGGGGCTCCTGTTTTCATGTCCATCGAACTACCTATGATATTTCGAACAAAATCAACAATCCATTCCATGAAGTTCTGCGCCTTTGTCGGACGAATAGCCAGAACACGAGTAGTCAGCACCGCTATGAGAAGAACGATGATACTAGCAATCGTAATCATGAGAACATTGGATAAGTTGAACGTTAACCCTAAAAATTCTGTAGTTTTTGAACTGTGACCCAAAGAGTATTCACCTCTCTTCCATAGTAGAACGTTTAAGTTGAATGAAGGAATCTATCATAATGACAGGATATATTGTCATTAATCCTATAACAACACCTGCCAGATGAACTTCGTTAGGGTAACGCCAAGCAATCGCTACTGCGAGAATTGCGTTGGCCCACCTGGCTGTACTTCCCATTGAACGAATAGATTTTCCTTTTTTAACTGCTCGATCAAAAGCATGCATTCTCCGAATAAGCAGGAATAAATTAAAGAAAGCAAAAATTGTGCCGATAATGAAACCAAGAAACAGTGGTTTAAAACCAGGCATGGCATAGCCAAACACAAAAATTGCCAATAAATAGAACATATATTTACTCTGTCTGCGGAAAATGACGTTTGGATCGTTCATTCATCTGACTCCCGATGAAAAATATTGTAAAAAAGGTGATAAATGGTGATGAAAACTGCGTAGAAGACGCTTATGATAAGCCGTCCTGTTTGAAAAAAATCAATCACCCATCGGTCTAATTGTGCAATCAGACTTGAAATCTTTAGATCTATGGGATTCTGCTTCATTCGCTGATACAAACCCTGATTATTAAAGGGTTCACAATGAGGATTAGTAGAGTGCTATAGGCTATGAAAACCTTACCATAATACCCTCGTTTAGCATACAATAGCGTCTATGATGTGTCAATCCGTTGAAAGTTAAAAAACTTTTCTATAATGAGAGAGCACACAAAATGTTCACAATTTCATCAAACTTTAGGAGAGATGTGACATTCATTAAAAAAACTGCTAATGTTCAGTATACATTGATTTTTCTAAGAACGATATCAACCGTTTGTCATATTTTTCAAAAAAGCCCACATGCACGTTTGCATGTGGGCTTTTCATGAATCATTCTTATTTTGTTCCATACATACGGTCACCAGCATCACCAAGACCTGGGATGATGTAACCTTTTTCGTTTAACTTCTCATCTAATGCTGCAATGTAGATATCAACATCTGGATGATGCTTTTGCATTTCTTCTACACCTTCTGGCGCAGCAATCAGACACATGAAGCGGATGTTTTTCGCACCGCGTTTTTTCAAGCTGTTTAATGCTTCTACTGCTGATCCGCCCGTTGCAAGCATTGGGTCTACTACGATAAATTCACGCTCTTCCACATCAGATGGAAGCTTCACATAATATTCAACAGGCTTTAATGTCTTCGGATCACGGTATAAACCGACATGTCCCACTTTGGCAGCTGGAATGAGTTTCAAAATCCCGTCTACCATTCCAAGACCTGCTCTTAAAATCGGCACAACTCCGAGTTTTTTACCTGAGATCACGTTTGATTTAGCGACTTGTACAGGTGTTTCTACATCTACCTCTTCAAGCGGTAAGTCTCTTGTGATTTCAAATGCCATTAATGTTGCGACTTCATCCACTAGCTCTCTAAATTCTTTTGTTCCTGTATGAACGTCACGAATATATGTAAGTTTGTGCTGAATAAGCGGGTGATCAAATACATAAACCTTTGCCATTGCTTGCTACAACTCCTTTTCTGTCATCTTCCGGTGAACTTTGCACACTTCCTACAATTCTACATAAAAAGACATCATCTTTCAATATGATTCGCAAATCCTACAAAAAAAACCCACATGCCAAAAATAGGCAAATGGGTCTGCATTTTAATAATCTAATTCATGATATAGAGGGAAACGAGCTGTCAGATCAGATACACGCTTTTTCGCCTCTTCTAATTTCGCTTCATCTTCATGATGTTTCAGAGCAAGCGCAATAATGGAACCGACTTCTTTCATCGCTTCTTGATCGAAGCCACGGCTTGTCACTGCTGCTGTACCTACACGTACACCACTTGTAACAAATGGTTTCTCTGGATCATATGGAATTGCATTTTTGTTCACCGTGATACCAATTTCATCAAGAACGTTTTCTGCAATTTTTCCTGTAATGCCAAGAGAGCGCAAGTCGATGAGAACAAGATGGTTATCTGTTCCACCAGATACAAGCTGAATATCCTCAGATAAAAGGGTTTCAGCTAGTTGTTTTGCGTTATCAATCACGTTTTGTGCATATGTTTTGAAATCTCCGTTCAATACTTCACCGAAAGAAACAGCTTTTGCAGAGATCACATGCATGAGTGGTCCACCTTGAATACCAGGGAAGATCGATTTGTCGATCTTTTTACCAAACTCTTCACGGCATAGAATCATTCCGCCGCGAGGTCCGCGCAATGTTTTGTGAGTTGTCGTTGTCACAAAATCAGCGTAAGGAACTGGATTTGGATGAAGACCTGCTGCAACAAGACCCGCGATGTGAGCCATGTCCACCATAAAGTAAGCACCGACTTCATCGGCAATTTCACGGAACTTTTTGAAATCAATTTGACGTGGGTAAGCACTTGCCCCCGCTACGATTAGTTTCGGCTTATGCTCACGTGCTTTTTCAAGTACATCTTGGTAGTCGATATGTTGTGTTTCTTTATCTACACCGTATTCTACAAAGTTGTACTGTACGCCGCTAAAGTTTACAGGGCTTCCATGTGTTAAATGCCCGCCATGTGATAAGTTCATGCCTAGCACTGTATCGCCATGCTCAAGGATTGTAAAGTATACGGCCATATTCGCTTGAGCTCCTGAGTGAGGCTGTACGTTCACATACTCAGCGCCAAAAATTTCTTTTGCGCGGTCACGTGCGATATCTTCTACAACGTCTACATGTTCACAGCCGCCATAGTAGCGTTTACCAGGGTAACCTTCTGCATATTTGTTTGTTAAGACAGAGCCCTGTGCTTCCATGACTGCTTCGCTTACGAAGTTTTCTGATGCAATTAATTCGATTTTGTCCTGCTGGCGTTTCCGCTCTAGTTGAATTGCTTTGAATACTTGTGCGTCTTGCTCAGGTAAATGTTTCATCAGCGAAATCCTCTCCAATCTATTTCCATTCGATGTTTTCACCATCTCATTGTACACGGTTTTTGAGTAAAATGTAAAAGTTTTTTTGGAAAATCGACTTATTTTTTATGAAAACCCGAATATTCAAAGGGTGAAGCGTCTTCATCATTCAACATTATATTAGAAATATATCCGAACTATGATCTTGTATAAACGGCTCGTTCTCCGCCAATCAGCTTTGGACGAGTTTTTGCAAACGTCACATGTGCTTGTCCTAATTGATGACGGCTGAGACGGACCGGTACGGCTACCCGCTTTAAGTGCATGCCGATGAATGTATCACCGATATCAATACCTGCATGTGCTGAAATGGATTCAACCAGCACAGGGTGTTCCATTTGCTGATACGCATGAGCCGCCATAGAACCACCCGCCTTACGGACAGGTACTGCCGCTACAATCTCTAAGTTAAGCCGGTACGCCACCTCTTCTTCCACAACGAGGGCACGATTCAAATGCTCGCAGCATTGGAAGGCCAATTCAATTCCTGTCTCGCGTCTCAGTTGATCGAGCTCTTGATAAATAGCTTCAGCAATTTGCTCACTTCCCGCTGTCCCAATGTGCTCGCCAGCCACTTCTGATGTACTGCAGCCAATCACTAAAATGTGGCCGGCTCGCAGTTCAACTGTTTGATGAAACTCTTTTAACATCTCAAGCCAATCTTGACCAATGTTCATGTTAAGCGCTCCTTACAGGTGCTTTTCTTCGTAATCAGCGATTTTACCAATCCGCACAGCATGACGTCCTGCAGTAAATTCTGTTGTCAGCCAAATGTGAGCAATCTCTCTTGCCAATCCTGGTCCAATGACTCGTTCTCCCATCGCAAGAACATTTGTATCGTTATGTTCTCTCGTCGCCTTTGCACTGAATGTATCATGCGCCAGTGCACAGCGGATGCCTTTCACTTTGTTTGCTGAAATGCTCATACCAATACCTGTCCCGCAAATCAAAATGCCACGATCGACTTCCCCGTTTGCCACCATATTGGCTACGGGAAAAGCATAGTCTGGGTAGTCTACAGAACCTGATCCACATTCACAACCCATATCAATGTATTCAATCTTTAATTCATCCATTAGTTGTTTGATTTCTTCACGAATATTCGTTCCGCCGTGATCGGATGCAATGGCTACTTTCATCGGGCAATTCCTCCTAAGGGTGAGTTAATCTGTCATGTCTTACATTCATTTTTTATTTACAGTTATATTTTAACCTCTGCCTAGTCATTTGCAAACAAAAGCAGAAAAACCGTTTGCGCAACGGTTTTACAGGTTGTCCATTTATGAGGATTGGTGATCCTGTTTAAGTTTTTTAGCAAGTTGATACAATAGCGTTTCTAGTTCATCTCGTGTCTCCTGATAAATGGAGAGACTCCCTCCAAATGGATCCGACACGTCACCTTCTGATCCTGTCGCAAATTCTTTTAGAGTGAAGACCTTGTCTTTCACATGAGCATATTGCTCCACAATCAACTGTTTATGCTGAATCGTCATGGTGAAGACATAATCTGCTTCATGAAGAAGTTCTTCTGTTAGTTTAGACGACGAGTGATTGAGTGGAATGCTTTTCTCAAATAATGCTTCGACTGCTTGAGGAGAAGCCTTCCCTGCATCAGAGGCGAAGATGCCCGCTGATTTTACAGTGACCTGTAAGCCTTTTTCATCTGCAATGGAGGAAAAAAGGGCTTGAGCCATCGGACTTCTGCAAGTATTTCCCGTACAAACAAATAAGATATTCATCTTTCGACCTCCTTTTCTTCTATTATATAGCATTTCATTCTACATGTTATGTAAGGAGACTGGCTAGAGCGGAAATAATAATTTGATTCCAAAGGCTAGTAAAATCAATCCGCCAAGCGCCCCGCTGTATGAACCTACCCATGACCGAACCTGTTTACCGAGTAATAATCCAAGCCATGTGAGCATCATACTAAAAAAACCAAACAATAAAATGGTCATCAACACCCGAGAACCGTAAATCCCCAGGCTTAAGCCAACGGAAAAACTATCTAAACTCACACTTGTTGCAAAAAGAACGAGACCGGCCCCAACAGGTGCGATAAATGGCTTATCTTCTTTTCGGATAGAAGCGATGATCATTTGCAGACCCAGCACCAAAAGCAGCGCCCCGCCAATATAGGTTGCTAGGAGCCCAAGCCAGCCAGATAAAAGCTGACCTGTCAGCATGCCAAAAAGAGGCATAAACATATGAAATATCCCAATGACAAGTCCAATATAAAGGATCTGGCGGAATCTCAGCTGAATCATCCCCATGCCGAGTCCAACCGAAAAGGCATCCATTCCAAGTGCAAAAGCCATGATACTGAGTGTCAGCAATTCGCCAGCTAGTTCATTCATGTAAATCCCCCTTGGACACGCATTCTCCTTTAACCTATGTTTGTCCAAGAGAGGTTAGAACTATTTGAATGAAGAGAGAGTGCGCCCTCCTGCCGCTTTTTGCAGACGGTTCATGATCGCAGAACCAACTCCCTGCTCTGAGAAGGCTTCTGAAATGATCAAGTCTACATCCGTTTCATCAAATTGTCTCAGCACACGATATAAGTTTGCCGCAACCGTTTCAGGCTTTTCTCTCCATCCACAGCTAAAGATAACATCTGCCGCAAACCATTCCTTCTTTTCTTCTGTCGTCAGCACACCTACTTTTAGCCCTTCAGCTCGGTACTTCTGAATGTGCAGCTGCATGTCTTCATCACTTCCATGAAATATATACATTTGTGCTTCAGGTGCATAATGTGTGTATTTCATTCCCGGCGATACAGGCGCCTCATCCTTTTTCGTCAGCCCTGGATCTATGTTGACTGTTCCTACGACCTCTTCTAACGCTTCTTTTGTAATACCGCCCGGCCTTAAGATCACTGGAATCTCGTCTATACAGGATACAACCGTTGACTCCACACCAATACCTGTTGAACCACCATCGACAATGCCAGCAATTCTCCCATCAAGATCACTCGCGACATGGTCCGCAAGTGTCGGCGACGGTTTTCCCGAACGGTTGGCACTTGGTGCGGCAATTGGCAGACCAGCTGCTCGGATGAGTTCAAGCGCAACAGGATGATCAGGCATTCTTACGCCTACTGTCGTTAAACCTGCCGTCACCTGCTTTGATAATGTGCCCGGCTTACAAGGTAGAACAATGGTGAGAGCGCCTGGCCAAAAGGCATCCATCAGCGCTGTTACTTTTTCATTTTCTATTTGCGCAAATTCATGAAGCTGTTGAACGTCCGCAATGTGAACAATCAACGGATTATCACTTGGGCGTCCTTTCGCTTCATAAATTTTCTTCACAGCCTCTGTCTCTTTTGCATTTGCCCCTAGTCCATAAACCGTTTCTGTCGGAAAAGCGACCACTTCATTCTGCCGCAACAACAGAGCTGCTTGTTCAATTTGTGGATAGTATGTGGATAAATCCTTTTTTAAATCCACAGACCACCTTTTTGTATTTAACATCATACAAACTCCTTTTAAAAAAGATAAAACTGTTGATATATCTCAATTATCCTTTTGAAAGTATAAAAGATGATGCTAAATAAAACAAGCGTTGTCCACAATTTGTGGATAACGCTTGTTTTACAGTGGATAAGTATGTGAATAAGTCCGGTGTTTTGTGATTAACTAGCTGTTTTTTGCAGCACAACCGCCTGCTCTTTTCCCAATGACTCTTTTGCATGCGCAGATACCCACACACTTTCTGGGATTTCCTCTATAGGCGTAAAGCCCATCAGCGCTAAAAAATCATGCGAAGAGGAGTGATTGGCTACAACATAAAAGGTGTCCACACCTTGTTTTTCCCCTAGCGTTTGAACACTTTGGAACAGAGAAACGATATGCCCCTGACCCAGTTTATCTGATATCACAAGTGATCTTAGCAATCCTTCTTGTTCATTTAGTCGTTCAAGACCTAAACAGCCTGCAAGCTCACCGTCTGCATCTTCCATGACCACAAATGACATACACTCTGCAATCGTCACCCCGCCTTTTGCTTGGCCTTTTTCAAGAAAAGCATTAATGGCCGGGGCATCTTCTTCTGTCGCTATTCTTAATTGATAATACATGCTTTCACCTCTTTTTGTTCTCTTACTTCAACTCTATGAGGCAAAAACAGATTTAGACCTTTTTTAAGAGAAAAGACTAGAGACCCATTCGAACAGAAAGAATTTCACTTCACCCGTCTCTTCTTCTTTTACCACTTCATTGACAGATTCATTTGATGGCTCTGCGGCTACCTGCTCTTTATCATCTCCTTCTGGTGAGGCGATCGCTTCTCCGTTTGAAAAATCGATAAAGCAGAGAGGCGGGAATAACACACACCACCAATTGGCTCCGTCTCCTTCCCCTAACGTAATCAAAATGGCTTCATATTTCCCAGCAGGATAAACAAAGTTGCCATATAGCTTTGTTGGAAATGAGGCTTTTTGAAAGCTGACCGATACGGATTGATCAATGTGTTGTTCCTTTAATTTTGCTTTGGCAATACGATTGATGTCTGGAAGCTTTGAACGAATCACACGTCTAGCTTCTTCAATGGATGTGAGGTCTTTCACCCACTCCGTTATATTGGCATTGACCTCATCTCGAATACTTCGTTTCACATCTTGATCTGCCGACTGGTCACTGTTGGCTAAAATGCGTAAACGAATGGCTTCATCTGGAATCACAACAGGCTGATTAGCAGAAGCAGCCGCCGTCTCCTCTTTTCCAAGGTTTGCAAAAGCACCACATAATAATAGAAACATATAAAGACAAATCATCATTTTACTTTTGAACATAATGTGTTCCCCCCACTTTTTCTCTTCGCTACAAACATTGTGTCCAGGAAACGCATCTCGTAAACAGCAAAAATGATTTTTTTAATAGATTATGAGTAAAAAACAACTACATGAGGTGAGCGAATCAATGTTTTTTCTGCATGCAAAAAAGCCATTCAACAACTTATGAACGGCTTTTTAGTGAGGATTGGTAATCGGACGGGTACAGTCTTCCATCCCAATCTCGGCTGATTTTTAATCCCGCATCTGTTTTGATAACTGTCATTGCACCTTTTTTCTCAATTTCCTTTTTGACCTTTCCTTTATGGTCAATAAATTGAATGATCATTTCATAGTCAAATTCAATCCTGTCATCGCTTTCATCTGAAGGTGTAAACGTAATTTTTTTCAGTTTAATTTGACAATCTTGATCTTTTGCTGCTTCTAATACACTTGGAAACATGCTGTCTTCTGTATATTCTTGATATTCATGCTCGGTTAAATAATTCTTCAACTTCTCCTTCATGTCAGATAGGTCATCCGTCCGATTCACTGTGTATTGTGCTTTTTTATAGTTTTCCCCAAATGCTGCTGCTTCTTTTTTAAAGCTCGGTTTACCGCAAGCACTCACAATCAATAGTACACTGACGATGACCAACACCATCGCATACCTTCTGTTCACACCATTCGCTCCTTCAAAACAAATTTATGTAAAAAATCATGATCAGAATGTTCATTCTTCTATATATACGTTTCCCTTTTACCATAAGTTTCATCTTTACATAATAAAATAGTCCGACTTTATTCAGCCGGACTTCCGTTTTGAATGTGTGCGCAAACCGCTCGATCCTTTCCGTTGATGTCCTTGATGATATGAACATCAGCTGAAGGGAACGCCTGCAAAAGAAGCGCTTTTACATCTTGTGCTTGTGTATGTCCTATTTCAAAGACAACCACCGCTTGCTGATGAAGTACCTTGTGGAGATCACAGGCGATACGCTCATAAAACCACAGGCCATCACGCCCATCTGTCAGCGCATTGACAGGTTCATGCTTTGTGACAACCTCTGATAAACCATCCATTTCTTCTGCCGCAATATAAGGCGGATTGGAAATAAACACATCGACTTTAATGCCTTGAGCCATAATCGGTTCAAGTAAATCCCCTTGGACAAAATGAACGTCTGCACCAAGCGCTTCTTGATTTCGCTTTGCTACTTCAAGTGCTTCATGTGAAATATCCGTCGCTGTCACAGTGAGAGATTCTTTTTCAAGAGCTAACGTAATCGCAATTGCACCGCTACCTGTTCCTACATCAACAGCTTTGAGAGGCTGACCATCAGAAAACACACGATTCATCATGTTTAATGCCGCCAGCACCACTTCCTCCGTTTCAGGACGAGGAATCAGAACGTGTTTGTTTACCTCAAAAGGACGCCCATAAAAAAATTCAACACCCGTTAAATGCTGCACAGGCACTCCACGCTTGTGCTGCGTAACGAACTCGCTGAATTGTGAATCTTGCTCCTCTGGCAGTGGATCATGAAAACGGGCAAGAAGTTCACTTCTGCTCCATCCAAGCACATGCATCAACATTAACTCTGCTGCGTTTTGGTCTCTGCCCGCTTCCGTTAACAAAGAAGAAGCCCATTTAAGGGCTTCAAAGATCGTTCGCTCTTTATTTTGCATTTTGAAGTTTTCTTGCTTGGTCTTCCATAATTAATGCATCAATGACCTCGTCAAGTTTTCCTTCTAAAATTTGATCAAGCTTTTGAATCGTCAATCCAATGCGGTGGTCCGTCACGCGGTTTTGCGGGAAATTGTACGTACGGATACGCTCTGAACGATCCCCTGTTCCAACAGCAGATTTACGGGTTTGATCATATTCAGCTTGTGCTTCACGCTGGAATTTATCATAAATTCTCGCACGCAAAACTTTCATCGCTTTTTCTTTGTTTTTGATTTGTGATTTCTCATCCTGACAGGAAACCACTACACCGGTTGGAAGGTGAGTCAAACGAACAGCAGACATTGTGGTATTAACACTTTGTCCCCCTGGTCCGCTTGATGCGAATGTATCCACACGAATATCTTTTTCGTGGATATCAATTTCAACTTCCTCAGCCTCTGGTAATACAGCAACTGTCGCTGTTGATGTATGAATACGGCCGCCTGACTCAGTTTCAGGAACACGCTGCACGCGGTGTGCACCGTTTTCAAACTTTAGTTTAGAATATGCACCTTTACCGCTAATCATAAAGATGATCTCCTTATAACCGCCAGTTCCAGTGACACTCGCTTCCATGACTTCCGTTTTCCAGCCTTGCATTTCAGCATAACGGCTGTACATACGGTACAGGTTTCCTGCAAACAGCGCAGCCTCTTCTCCGCCCGCTGCACCACGAACCTCCACAATAACGTTCTTATCGTCATTCGGATCTTTCGGGATGAGTAAGATTTTCAGCTCGTCTTCTAAACGTTCTGTTTCCTCTGTGAGCTCTGAAATTTCTTCTTTGACCATGTCGCGCATATCGGCATCGAGCTTATCTTCCAGCATGGCTTTCGCATCACTTAGCTGATCATATGCCGCACGATATTGTCTATATACCTCAACAGTTTCTTGAATATCAGATTGTTCCTTCGAATATTCACGAAGCTTCTTAGGGTCGTTCACCACTTCAGGGTCACTTAAATATTCATTTAGCTTTTCATAGCGTTCTTCAATTGATTTTAAACGGTCTAACATGGTCTTCACCTCTGTTTTGTGCGTAACAGTCTAATTATAGTATAGCGGGGTATGACAGTCAAAAAAATTTCCAAAACAATTGATTTTCTGCAATTTTTCACTAGAAAACACGATCTTTGGCGATTGGTTACTTGTTTTGTCTAACGTGAAGGAACGGATGCTCACGAAAGAGAATGGTACTTGTAATTGAAAAAAGGGAGGGCATTTGGTTTGAATACAAATGAGGTTGCAAAGGAAATTGGTGTATCTTCAAAAACCATTCAGCGCTGGGTCAAACAGCTCAACATCCCTGTCGCCCGGAATGAACTAGGACATTATGAATTTCATGATGACATTGTCCAGCTGCTCAAAGAGGTCCAACACCAAATGAACGAAGGTGTGATTCTCCATGACATTAGACTGCCGATCCATGAAGAAACCGCCCAGCAATTATCACCTACTGTAGAAACTTCTGACTCATCAAAACGGATAGAAGCCTTAGAAAAACAAATGAAACAGCTCCTTCAAGAGCAATCACACGTCAGTCATATTGAAGCGCGTTTTCAAGAAATGGAACGGAAACTCGCTAAGAAAGCAGATGAAGGCGTTTCCTACCAGCTCCTCCAGCACAGAAGAGAAATTGAAGAATTAACTGCAAAATTAGAACGCCTCACAGCCACATTGACAAAACCAAAACCATTAAAAGAAGAAGAAAAGGAAAAGGCACACCCCGAAATGAAAAAAAAGCGTGCACTCTTCCCTCTGTTTCATTCATTTCGCTAAGAAAGGCTGCCTAACGAGGCAGCCTTTCTACTATATTATACGGTAAGTGCAATAATGATCGGTAATGTAATGAGTGACATGATCGCACTGATCACAAATGCCGATGCTGTTTCTGCTTCCTGTTTCTCAAATCGAGTGGCGATCATGGCCGCAACAGCTGAACCTGGGAAGGCAACAAGCAATACAGCTTTTGTAATTTCATCCGCCGAAAGACCCATAAGAATGGCGATAAAATACATAAGTAACGGTTGTACAGCTACTTTGAGCAATGCGATACTGAAAGCTGGTAAGCTCAGTTTAATTTTGCGGATACCGACTGTGACACCGACTGCAAAGAGCGCAACCCCTGATGTCACACTTCCAATTTCCTCTAGCATTTCATGTCCGATTTCAGGAAGTTTAAATCCTAAAAGAACAAGAATGATACTTGCTAACGGTGCAAGCGCAAGCGGCTCTGATAAACCGTGCAAAATCGCTTTCGTCGTCATTTTTAGGAAACTTTCGCCGTCTTTGGCTTTTCCTTTTGTTTTTTCACCGACAGTTGACACAATAATAGCAATTGGATCAAGCAATGCATTTACAACTATTCCGGTAATAGCAATCGGAATTGCAACTTCTTGAGCCCCAAATAAACTGCCCAAGACCGGAATCCCCATAAATGCAAAGGTCGGTTGTGCTGAGTTTAATGAGAAAACAGATGAATCTGTTAAATCATATTTAAAAGCAAATTTCGTAACTAAAAGGATAATGATATAAAAGCCTACGATTCCGAAAATCAATGCAACGAAAAATGGAATTTGACTATAGAATTTATCTTTTGGTGTTGACAGAATGCTGGCGATAAAGTGCGCTGGCAAAGCATACTTTGTAACAAGTGTACTTACACCTTTTGCAGATTTAGCGTCATAGCTGCCGAAGTTCCCTGCGAACCAACCCAGCGCGATAACGAAAAAAATCGGTGCTAGGAGGATCAAAATATTTAAAAAGTCCATCTTACTATTCCTCCTTGAATCCTTTACATGTTTCTTATTTTATAGCGGCATTGCTTACATTACCCGAAACAATGCCGCGTTACACATTTTATTATGCTCTTACAATTTTTTTATATTCAGGAATCCACATAGCATCTTTCACAGCTTGTTCAATGTTTTCAGGTGTTTTTCTTGCGACACCATCTTTAATTGCTGCTTTTGCCACTTCAATAGCTACTTTGATAGAAACTTCTTGTAACTTATCAATGCTTGGAAGTAGACCAGCACCTGGTTTATCATGATCAACCATTTCAGCAATCGCATCCGCTGAAGCAACGAACATGCCTTTTGTGATGATTTTTGATTCCGTTACGATTGAACCAAGACCAAGTCCAGGGAAAACGAACGCATTGTTTGATTGTCCGATTTCATGTTCAATTCCGTTATACTCGACATTTTCGAATGGGCTTCCAGTTGCAACAAGCGCACGACCGTCTGTCCATTTGAATAGATCTTCCGGTACTGCTTCAGCAAGTGGAGTTGGGTTAGACATCGGCATGATCACTGGACGCTCAGTATGAGCTGCGATTTCTTTAATAATTTCTTCAGTGAATGCGCCGCCTTGACCTGATGTACCAATAAGAATGGTTGGCTTCACCCTGCGAACAGCTTCAGCAAATGAGATTTGTCCTTTTTCATCACGAGCCCAGCCTTCTACTTCATCAGAAGAACGAAGGTATGGTTTTTGGAAATCAAGCACTTCATCTTCAAACTGATCTGTTAGTAACCCTCTGTAGTCTAACGTCCAAAATGCATTGTTTGCTTCTTCTTCACTTAGACCTTCAAGAACCATTGTGTCACGCATTTGATCGGCGATTCCGATTCCAGCAGATCCAGCTCCGAAAATCATCACACGGTGATCTTTCAATTGAGTACCAGTTTTCTTGACAGCTGCAAGAACACCCGCTAAAGTAATGGCACCAGTACCTTGGATATCATCATTAAATGTTAAGATGTTGTCGTTGTATTTTTTCATGATGTTACGCGCATTTTTGTTTCCAAGGTCTTCCCAGTGAAGCAATGCTTTCGGGAAGAATTTAAGTGCTGCTTTTACATACGCATCAATGAACTCTTCGTATTTTTCACCTTGTACACGTTTGTGGTGGTTCCCGATGTACAATGGATCATTTAATAATTTTTCATTGTTAGTTCCAACATCTAATACAACTGGAATGACGCGGCTTGGATCAATCCCTGCTGCAGCCGTGTAAACAGCTAATTTACCAATTGCGATGTTGATACCACCAACACCCCAGTCACCAATTCCAAGAATACTCTCAGAGTCAGTTGCTACGATGAGGTCGATGTCGCCTGCTGTTGCATGTAAGTTTTCAAATGCTTTCTCAATACCGTCAATGTTGTCGATTGAAAGGTAGACACCATGAGGTCTTCTGTATTCATGGCTGTATTCTTGAATCGCTTCACCAACAGTTGGTGTGTAAACAACAGGAAGCATTTCACGAAGCTTGTCCGTTAGAAGCTTATAGAATAATACTTCGTTACGGTTTTGCAAATCACTTAAGTATACGTTTTGACGAAGACGATCTGGCTGAGCTAGAAATTGCTTGTATGCTCTCTCTGCTTGCTGTTCTAAAGTCAGAACAGTTGGAGGAAGTAATCCTTCTAGTCCAAGCTCTTGTCTTTCTTCTTCAGAGAAAGCAACGCCTTTGTTCAACGTTGGAATCGATAATACATCTTTACCTGTCAAAGTGGTTTCGAGGTACCCTTCTTTTGTTTTCTTCACGTTGTTCATCAAAAACTACCCTCTTTCTAAAATATAAATAAAGTGAACTATTAATACAAAGAACGATCAAGGAGAAAAATCCTTAATCAAAAAAATTATGACAAGAAATCGAACTTTTCGTTTAAATGCTTTACACTACAGTTAGTCATTTTATGCCTGCTTATACCAAAACGCAAGCGTTGAAAATTAGATAATTTTTTCGTAGCGTTATTTAATTTATTTAAGTACAAATGATGGGTGTTCAGCCAAAATCTCGAAAAACGAAACACAGCGGCATTTGCTATTTTTTTAATTGTCAAGTGTTGTACCAACATCTAGTTTTGGTACTTCATGGTGATGTCTGCATCGTGCTTCGTATGATTCCTGCGCACCTACTAAAATAATGGGATCATCATAGGATGCGGGTTTACCGTCGATCAAGCGTTGTGTTCTACTCGCTGGGGAGCCGCATACCGAACAAACTGCTTGAAGTTTTGTTACAAGCTCTGCACATGCCATTAAATGCGGAACAACACCAAATGGCTCTCCTCTGAAGTCTTGATCAAGGCCTGCAACAATGACTCGGTAGCCTTTATCAGCCAATTGAGTGACAATATCAATGATTGTCTCATCAAAAAATTGCACCTCATCAATGCCAATGACATCGGTTCGTTCTGATATGTGCGTTATTATGTCTTTTGGTGAGGTTACTGCAATCCCATCGACCGATGAACCGTTATGTGACACAACTGAGCTTGTGCTATACCGGTTATCAATCGCTGGTTTGAATATTTTTACTTCTTGTTTGGCAAAGGTGGCTCTTTTGGCTCTCCGAATCAATTCTTCCGACTTTCCAGAAAACATACTTCCGCAGATGACTTCAAGCCAACCGCTTTGTTTCATCACATACATAAGGTCTTCTCCCCCGTTTTAAAGTTCCATCAATCCACGTAAAAAAACAGGCAAGAACGGATTCCTGCCTGTTTATTGTATCTATTATTACTTAAGACCGTATTTTTTGTTAAAGCGGTCAACACGTCCATCAGCAGAAGCGAATTTTTGACGGCCTGTATAGAAAGGATGGCACTCAGAGCAAATCTCGATGCGTACCTCTTCTTTTACTGATCCAGTTTCAAACTCATTTCCACAAGCGCATTTGACTGTAGCTTTTTTGTAGTTAGGATGAATTCCTGTTTTCATCTACTGTCATCTCCTTCCGCCCTGAATCCAATTCGGAAACAGAGTTAATATCTCAGAATAAATTCTGAAACGCACATGATAAAATTATAACAGTGTAAGTCTATGATTGCAAATGTATTTTTTCAGGAAGCTATCTTCTTGATGCAGACATATTTGCTTGTTTCCACTCTTGCGTTAAAATATCGAAAAATTCTTGGTTTGTCTTTGTTTTTCTCATTTTGCGCATGAATTTCTCAGCGAAATCAGGTGTATCTGACATTGATTTTCTCATCGCCCATAGACGATCAAGATGCTCTTTAGGCACAAGCAGTTCTTCTTTTCTTGTACCGGAACGACGAATGTCGATGGCTGGGAAAATTCTTCTTTCTGCAAGAGAACGATCTAAATGGAGCTCCATATTTCCTGTTCCTTTAAACTCTTCATAAATCACATCGTCCATACGTGATCCCGTATCAACAAGTGCAGTAGCTAAAATGGTCAAGCTTCCACCTTCTTCGATGTTACGCGCAGCACCAAAGAAACGTTTTGGACGGTGGAAAGCAGCTGGATCAATACCGCCGGAAAGCGTTCGGCCGCTTGGCGGGATGACAAGGTTGTATGCCCGAGCAAGCCTTGTGATGCTGTCCATTAAGATGATGACATCTTTTTTATGTTCAACTAGACGCATCGCACGCTCTAATACAAGCTCTGCTACTTTAATGTGGTTTTCCGGTACTTCGTCAAAGGTTGAACTAACGACATCCCCTGCAACAGAACGTTCGATATCTGTTACTTCCTCTGGACGTTCGTCAATAAGAAGAACAATCAGTTCTGCCTCTGGATGATTTTCAGAGATGCTGTTGGCAATTTCTTTGAGCAAAATGGTTTTCCCGGCCTTAGGCGGTGCAACAATTAAACCACGCTGCCCAAACCCAACTGGTGCCATCATATCCATAATTCTAGTAGACAGGTGATTAGGCTGTGTTTCAAGAATCATTTGACGATCAGGGAATAGCGGCGTGAGTGCAGGAAAGTGAACACGTTCCTTAGCTGATTCTGGGTCGTCCCCATTTACCGCTTCGACATGAAGGAGGCCATAGTAGCGTTCATTCTCTTTTGGAGGTCGTACCTTTCCAGACACCTTATCACCATTTCTTAAATCAAAGCGTCTGATTTGTGAAGCTGAAATATAAATGTCTTCAGAACTTGGGGAGTAGTTAATTGGTCTTAAGAAACCAAATCCCTCTGACTGAATAATTTCTAGAACCCCTTCCATAAATAAGAGATCCTCTTGCTCAGCGTTCGCCTTTAAGATGGCAAAAATTAATTCTTTTTTTGTTAGTTTGCTGTAATAAGAGATTTTGTACTTTTTTGCTAACTCATACAGCTCTTTTAATTTCATATTTTCCAAAGATGAAATCGAAACATCTTTCAATATGGACACCACACTTTTCTAGTCAATGTATTTCATTACGAATGCATGACTATTGTATTTGATTAGCTTTTAATTCCGTTTTTGTTGGAATGACCTCGCTCTCATGGTAACGCTCCCACTCGTTTTATCGTAAAGATAGGAACAATGTGAAATTGAGCTTTGTCAACATAGAGAAGGATAATGAGTATATCGTCATGATGCGGCAGTATTTAAACTTGTTGAAGCTTAAAAGAAGTAAATTCGCAGAAAATTTCGCAGCACTCTTTAGTTTTACCTCATTTGCAGGGAATATTCAACTTTAAAAAGAAAATGATATATATTTGACACCTATATGAAAAGCGGGTAAAGAATACCCGCTTTCAGATTACGGACGAATGACAAGATTCGGTTTTTTCTTTAAACTGTGTCTGCCATCGACGAATCGAACAGTACCTGATTTCGCACGCATGACAACACTATGTGTTGTTCCAACAGAGCCTTTAAATTGAACACCTTTTAATAACTCACCATCTGTTACACCTGTCGCTGCAAAAATGGCGTCATCGCCTTTCACGAGGTCTTCCATTCTGAGGACTTTTCCAACATCCAGCCCCATTTTCTCACAGCGTCTCAGCTCTTCTTCACTTTGTGGAAGAAGCTTACCGTGGATTTCTCCACCAAGTGCTTTAAGCGCAACAGCAGAAAGGACACCTTCAGGCGCTCCACCTGAACCAAATAGAATATCAACACCTGTGTGATCAAATGCTGTATTAATGGCTCCTGCAACGTCACCATCATCAATCAACTTGATTCTTGCTCCAGCTTCTCTCAGCTCAGCAATGATCTTTTCATGTCGCTCTCTGTTTAAAATTGTCGCAACAACATCTTCAATATCTTTGTTTTTCGCTTTTGCAACAGCACGAAGATTGTCAATGACAGGCGCTTCAATGTCGATGCAGCCTACCGCTTCTGGACCTACTGCGATCTTATCCATGTACATATCAGGTGCATTCAGCAAGTTGCCATGATCTGCAACAGCGATAACAGCTAAAGCATTCCAGCCGCCGCTTGCCACAATATTTGTTCCTTCCAATGGATCAACAGCGACATCCACGCGAGGTCCATATCCGTTTCCAAGCTTTTCCCCAATATAAAGCATTGGCGCTTCGTCCATTTCTCCCTCGCCGATGACCACAGTTCCCTTCATCGGAATCGTATCAAATACATCACGCATGGCACTTGTTGCAGCATCATCCGCTTCGTCTTTTAAACCTCTACCCATCCAACGAGCAGATTTTAATGCAGCTGCTTCTGTCACCCGTACTAGTTCCATCGATAAACTTCTTTCCATTTTTGTCCAAATCTCCTCTCACAGTCAAAGCCTTATGAATTTTGAAGTTCTTCTATTTCTTGGTCATTCAGCTTTTCACGCCAGATGGTTGCACCCAAGCCTTCAAGCTTCTCCTCAAGCATACTATATCCTCTGTCTATATGTTCAAGCCCTGTGATTTCGGTCACACCGTCTGCCATTAACCCTGCAACAACGAGACAAGCACCTGCTCGCAGATCACTTGCTTTGACCTTTGCACCTTGAAGCTGCGTTTGACCTGTAATAATGGCAGATCTTCCTTCCACCTTCATATTAGCACCCATTCGACGCAATTCGTCAATGTGTTTAAAGCGGGCAGAGTAAATGGTATCTGTCACGACACTCGTGCCTTTCGCTTTTGTTAACAAAGCCGTCATCGGCTGTTGAAGATCGGTCGGAAAGCCCGGATACACAAGAGTTTTGATATCGACAGGCTTGAGTCCTTCATTTCTGCCAACGATCAGCATTTGATCGTTGCTTGTTTCAATTGTGAACCCCATCTCTCTAAGTTTCGCCGTAATTGATTCTAAATGAGTTGGGATCACATTATCAAGCACAACTTCATCCCCCATCGCTGCACCTGCAATTAAAAATGTACCTGCTTCTATGCGGTCAGGGATGATGGAATGCCTGCAGCCATGAAGAGATTCCACACCTTCGATCCGAATCACATCCGTCCCCGCACCTTTGATTTTAGCTCCCATGCTTGCAAGCAGTGTTGCTACATCAATAATTTCGGGTTCTTTTGCGGCATTTTCAATCACTGTTTTCCCTTCAGCTAGCACGGCTGCCAGCATGATATTGATGGTCGCACCTACACTGACAACATCAAGATAAATACGGGCTCCGACTAATTTTTCAGCGCGCAAATAAATCGCACCCTGTTCGTTTGTCACCTCGGCTCCAAGTGCTTCAAAGCCTTTGATATGCTGATCGATCGGTCTAGGTCCTAAGTGACATCCCCCTGGTAATCCAATGACAGCCTGCTTGAATCTACCGAGCATGGCGCCCATTAAATAATAGGATGCTCGTAGTTTCTTCACTTTCCCATTAGGAAGCGGCATACTGATCATGGAGGCAGGATTGACAACCATCTCACCTTTTTCAAACGTGACCTTTCCGCCAATCTCTTCTAACAGATCTCGTAATGTGTCAATATCTGAAATATGCGGAAGGCCTTCAATGGTTACTGGAGAATCAGCGAGAATCGTGGCAGGAATCAGTGCCACAGCACTATTTTTCGCACCACTAATATGTACGGTCCCGCGCAAGGGGTCACCGCCGGCAATGTTTAACTTTTCCATATTTGTCTCCCTTCTTAAAGAAGATCACTGTTGGAGTTATACTGTTTGTGGATGTCGCGCTTTAAAAGGTCTTGTCCAAAATTTAGCCAATATCAAGAGAAAGAATACAGGTTAAACGAAATTTGTCGGAAGAAAAATAATCGAAGCTTTGCGAGGCTGTGATGTTCTCTTCTTTGCACAAAACATTTCTTAGCGTATTTAAGGAAAACTGCGGCAAACGGATGCGTATCCGTCTGCCACAATCACTTATTTATTCCAGTCTGCTAAAAATTGCTCAATGCCTGCATCCGTTAATGGGTGTTTTGTCAGCTGCTTGATGACTTTCAGCGGCATTGTGCCGATATGAGCACCTCTAAGCGCAGCTTCTGTCACATGTTGCGGGTGACGAATGGATGCAGCAATGATTTGTGTATCTAATCCATGAACATCAAAAATGGTTTTCACTTCACTAATGAGATCAAGACCATTTTGGCCAATGTCATCTAAGCGGCCGAGGAATGGAGAGACATACGTCGCACCAGCTCTAGCTGCAAGAAGTGCCTGGTTTGCACTAAAAATCAACGTGACGTTTGTTTTAATCCCAAGGTCTGTTAACGCTTTGACCGCTTTAAGACCGTCTGTTGTCATTGGGATTTTCACTGTGATATTTGGTGCAATAGCAGCCAGCTCTTTTCCTTCTTCGATCATTTCTTCTGCTTTGAGGGAAATGACTTCTGCACTAACTGAACCTGATACCACGTCAGTGATTTCACGAAGGCGGTCGTGGAACGATACGTCCTTTTCTTTCGCTACTAAACTAGGGTTTGTTGTCACGCCTGCTAAAATGCCAAGCTCGTGTGCCTCTTTGATGTCTGCGATATTCGCTGTGTCTACGAAAAATAACATAACTGTGCCACTCTCCTATCAATAAATTGTCTGAAATGTAAATTTGATTGCGCTTTCTCAAGATATGGAGAAAACCGCCTGTGACTCAGGCGGCTTTCGGTTCTCATCAAATTATGCTTGGTTAGAAGAACCAAATTCACGCATTTTGCCGATAACAGTCGCTTTAATTGCGTCACGAGCTGGTCCAAGATATTTACGTGGATCATACTCTTCTGTTTTTGCAGCAAGTGTTTCGCGAACTGCTTTCGCAGAAGCAATTTGGTTTTCAGTGTTTACATTGATTTTTGCTGTACCAAGTGAAATCGCACGCTTGATGTCAGCAGTTGGGATACCTGTTCCGCCGTGAAGAACAAGTGGAAGTCCAGTTGTTTTACCGATTTCTTCCATTTCAGCGAAACCAAGGTTTGGTTCACCTTTGTATGGACCATGAACTGAACCTAGTGCAGGCGCAAGGCAGTCAATACCAGTACGTTCTACAAGCTCTTGGCACTCTTTTGGATCAGCATAAATAACGCCCTCAGCGATGACGTCGTCTTCTTGTCCACCAACAGTTCCAAGCTCAGCTTCTACAGATACACCGTGGAAATGTGCAAGCTCAACTACTTTTGCAGTTGTCGCTACGTTCTCATCAAATGGATGGTGAGAAGCATCAATCATCACAGAAGTAAATCCTGCATGAATCGCTTTTGCACAAGATTCAAAGCTTGAACCATGATCTAAATGAATCGCAACAGGAACTGTTACATTATATTCTTCGATTAACGCTTTTACCATTGCGACAACTGTTTTGAAGCCGCCCATGTAGCGTCCTGCTCCTTCAGATACTCCTAAGATAACTGGAGATTTCTCTTCTTCAGCAGCTTGTAAAATCGCTTGCGTGAATTCTAAGTTATTTAAGTTAAACTGTCCAACAGCGTAACCTTTTTCCTTTGCGTCTTTCAACATTTCTGTCATTGAAACTAAAGGCATGATGAAAAATCCTCCCTATGTAGCTAATTTGCTTACTAAAAAAAGCTCTCCACCCTAGCATGACCAGAATTTCTCGCCATATGTAAACTTTCAAAGTCAGATCGCTTTCTTCTTCTTATCTAGAATACCAATTATTCGACAAATCGGCAACAGAATGACTTGATTCAATCATTTCCATCTAGCCATTTGTTTCGAGCGGCAAGTATTCTTTGACCGCATCACGGATTTCATCAATATCAAATGGTTTAGCAAAATGCGTTAATGCACCGAGCTCTTTAGACTCTTGAATCATATCTAGTTCGCCATAAGCTGTCATAATGATCACGCGAATGTCTTCATCAATTAATTTCATGCGTTTTAAAATCTCAATGCCATCCATTCCGGGAATTTTCATATCAAGCAGGACAAGGTTTGGTCTATGGTTTTTCACAATATCTAATGCCTGTAGTCCGTTAGCGGCTTGAAAGGTTTGATAGCCTTCTTTATGAAACACTTCATTCAGCAATATTCTAATACCGTACTGATCATCGACAATTAAAATTTTCTCATTCATCTGTTACACCCCATTGCTTTCATTTTTCGCCATAAAAAGAGCTGTTGTTAAATAATTCTGTTTGATTTTCACATTTCCTTTAATTATAATAGTTTACTTTACGACATTTTCTGAGCATTTTTCCTAATATTCTCTTTATATTCTATTATAAAATGATCTGACAGAAGGAGGAAATGAGTCTTGTTAAAAATTTTCACTACCCAATTATCAGGTATTTTTTCACGTATTGGAGATAAGCAGGCCGAAGCGATCGAAGACGGTGCACGCCTTCTTGCTCAGGCCGTTGTCAGTGGACATGCCGTGTATTTCCATGGCAAGAATGAACTGGCGGCTGTAGCCTTAGAGGCATCTGAGAGCAAGGAGCCTTTTCCGGGTGCGAAGGTTCTGCCGCTGGATCAAAAGGAGCGCAGCATACTTCATCCAAGTGACAGGGTGCTTTTATTTTATTCAGATCCAGAAGATCAAGAGATTCAATCCCTTGTTAAAGAGCTGCACGAACAAGGTACACCTATTGTCGGGGTCGGTCCTGCACAAAAGGAGACATCATTTATTGAAGAGCATTGTGATGTCCACATTGATTTTCAGCTCAAAAAACCACTTGTGCCTGCAGAAGATGGAACAAGGTTCGGCTATCCTGCACTGATGACCTGCTTATATGTCTACCATGCTCTATCGTTTACTGTGAAAGAAATCGTTGAGGAATATGAATAAAAAAACTGCCGAGAAGATGATATTCTCGGCAGTTTTTTGTTTTATTTTGACTCAGATGCCTGTAGTGAAGCACCAACGAAATCTCTAAATAACGGCTGTGGTCTTGTTGGTCTTGAAATGAATTCTGGGTGGAACTGAGAAGCAAGGAACCATGGGTGATCCTTCAGTTCAATGATTTCAACAAGGCGTCCGTCTGGGCTTGTACCAGAGAAGACAAAACCTGCTGCTTCCATTTGCTGTCTGAATTCGTTATTAAACTCATAGCGATGACGGTGGCGTTCGTACACGACTTCGTCATTGTATGCAGCAAATGCTTTTGAGTCTTCGTTTAATTTACAAGGGTATAGGCCGAGGCGAAGTGTTCCACCTAAGTCATCAACATCCTTCTGTTCTGGAAGAAGGTCGATGATTGGGAATGCTGTTTCTGGATCAATTTCAGCCGAATGTGCTCCCTCTAAACCTAGTACGTTTCTCGCATATTCGATAGATGCGACTTGCATACCTAAGCAGATTCCGAAGAATGGCACTTTGTTTTCGCGCGCATATTGTGTTGCAATGATTTTCCCTTCTACTCCGCGGTCTCCGAAGCCTCCAGGAACAATAATGCCGTCTACATCTTGAGCGAAATCAGCCATATTCTCTGCTGTGACTTCTTCTGCGTTGATCCATTTGATTTGAACATCCGCATCAAATGCATAGCCCGCATGACGAAGGGATTCAACGACAGAAATGTATGCATCTTGCAGCTCAACATATTTCCCTACTAGACCAATCGTAACTTGTTTTGAAAGGTTTTGTACTTTATCAACAAGCGCCGTCCACTCCGTCATGTCCGCATCTTGACAGTCAAGCTTCATGTGCTCACATACAAGCTTGTCTAATCCTTGTTTTTGTAAATCAAGCGGAATCGAATAAAGGGTATCTGCATCCTGACATTCGATGACTGCTTTCGTATCAATATCACAGAATAGCGCAATTTTGTCCTTCATGTCTTGTGCCAATGGCATTTCAGTTCTGACCACAATGACGTTTGGCTGAATACCTAGACTACGAAGTTCTTTTACACTATGCTGTGTTGGTTTTGTTTTCAGTTCGCCTGCAGCACGGATGTAAGGAACAAGAGTACAATGAATGTACATCACGTTTTCACGGCCGATGTCACTCTTCATTTGACGAATCGCTTCAAGGAATGGAAGGGATTCGATGTCTCCTACTGTTCCACCGATTTCTGTAATGACCACATCTGCACCCGTTTCTTTCCCGGCACGGTACACACGGTCTTTGATTTCATTTGTAATGTGGGGAATAACCTGTACTGTTCCACCTAAGTAGTCGCCGCGACGCTCTTTCTTCAAAACAGTAGAGTAGATTTTACCTGTTGTAACGTTGCTGTACTTATTTAAGTTAATGTCAATGAAACGCTCGTAGTGACCTAAGTCAAGGTCTGTTTCAGCACCGTCGTCTGTAACAAATACCTCACCGTGCTGGTATGGACTCATTGTCCCTGGGTCTACGTTGATATATGGATCAAATTTTTGAATGGTGACATCCATCCCTCTATTTTTCAGAAGGCGGCCTAACGATGCAGCCGTGATCCCTTTTCCAAGTGAGGAAACAACTCCTCCTGTTACAAAAATATACTTTGTCATTTCGTATGCTCCTCTCTTTTTTACCCTTGCATGACTAGACATGCACAGCTTCATCCTTTTAGAGTGTATCCCTAAATCTCTTGAAAAATAAGAAAGCTCCCTTTCAAATAAATGAAAGGGAGCGTAAATGAACGTATCTTTACGTACTCTTTTTTAGAGAGCCCAAAATACATACTACATAGTTCGCTCTGGAAAGTCAAGACGGTTTTGTCCTGTTTTCAGGACCGGTTTGTGAGGGTTATTTGTCTTCCTCATCATCGTCTAAATCGTCTTCATCAATTTCCGTTAAGCCGTCATCATCTTCATCATCATCTTCGTCGAAGTCTTCTATCTCTTCATCGATTTCTTCATCATCTAGGTCAAGGTCCTCGTCGTCTTCAACAAGATCAAGATCTTCTTCAAGTTCGTCGATTTCTTCTTCCTCTTCAATATCATCGAAGTCTTCTTCAACGACAGCAGCTTTTGTTTTTTTCTTTTTCGCTTTTGTTTTCACAGCTGGCTGAACTTCTTCTTCGATTTGATCAACTGGATACCAGCTGCGAAGTCCCCATCTCTGATCACCTAACGAAATAAAGCGGCCATCTATATTTAAGTCTGTATAAAATTGAGCAAGTCGATCATCAAGATCAGATTTTTGTATCCCTTGCAAACGGACCATTTCATCTATTAACTCGGAAAACGTAATCGGCGTTTTGCTGTCTCTGAAAATTTCATAAGCAAGTTCAACTAAAGACATTTGTTTGAGCTGTTCCTGTGAGTATTCTTTCAAACTCAAGGTCAGACACTCCCTTTCTATTACATGTATGTATCCATTTATCAGTGAAATAATAAGTATTTATACCTTATTCTTACGACAAACCATACCTCTCATTATAAACAAATTAGGGGAGTTTATGCCACCTTTATTGATGTTAATTTTTGATTTTTTCACAAGAGAAGCCTCTAGCGGTCAATCATTTGTGCCGAATTGGCATAATTCATGTGTGAAGTACACATTTTGCATGCTTTTTTGTCTTCTCTTTTGATGAATACAAAGCCATTTACTCTTCTTAAAAAAGGGGATTTATTCCTTCACAAAATGTTCACTTACGACGAATTGAAACAGAAATCTATAATAAATAGACTAATTTTGAGAGGTTGATCAAATTGCCAATGACAAAAAAAGAAGATATACAATTTGGTGTCTTGATGTGTTTTTGTATGTTTTCAGTGATGTTCTTTTATAACCTATTTTTAAATGGACGGCTTGGACATATGACATGGTTAGAAGGTGTACTCACCTATGTGATCGGTTTTGCCATCACGTTGTTGATTGAGATGTGTATTGTTGGGCCTTCAGCAAAAAAAGCAGCCAACCGTTTTGCCCCAAAAGGCAAGAAAATCTATTTTATTCTTACTCTTTCTATCTTTATCGTGTTTGGGATGGTGTGTCTCATGTCTTTATGCGGATATGTTGTTCAAAGCATCGGCACAGGATTTCAAACACAATCGATTCTATCTGATTACTTAACGATTTTCGGCCATAATGTCATGTTGGCGTTCCCTTTGCAGATGTTGATTATGGGACCACTCGTCCGTTTTGTTTTCTTCAAATGGATGAAATTAAAACAGACAGCAGCGGTTTAGTCGAAGGGATATGTTACAGCTGGATATTCTGAATGAGTGAAAAAACCAAAGGTACGGTGAATAAAGTGCCCGCAGACATGAGTACAATGAGTTTTCTGCGGCTGTTTTCTTTTTCTTCCTTCTTTTTTGGAGAATTTGAAAGCTCTGTGGAGACCATAATCCATATGATCATTGTGACGATTCCTAAAATGCCAATCAATGTTGTGTTCATCATGATAACCTCCATTTTGATTCTTTTTCCAATTTTACCATAACGATCAGGTGATATGAGATCACATTGGAGAGGATTTCACATTTGAGACAAAAACAGACCACCTCACATCAGGTGGTCTTTACTTGGTTTCTACATATCTAGCAGTTTCCGTGAGATGACCAGCCGCTGGATTTCTTGTGTACCTTCATAGATTTGAGTGATTTTCGCATCACGCATGTATCGTTCGACTGGGTAATCCTTTGTATAGCCGTATCCACCAAAGATTTGTACGGCTTCTGTCGTCACCTTCATGGCTGTATCACCGGCAAAGAGCTTGGACATAGCTGATTCTTTCCCATACGGAAGCCCTTTTGTTTCAAGCCATGCTGCCTGATAGGTGAGCAGTCTTGAGGCCTCAATTGCCGTTGCCATATCCGCTAACTTAAAAGCAATGCCTTGCTGCTGAATGATTGGTTTACCGAATTGTTTGCGCTCCTTTGCGTAATTGACTGCTGCATCCAGAGCACCTTGAGCAATACCAACAGCTTGTGCGGCAATACCGTTTCTGCCGCCGTCAAGTGTCATCATCGCTATCTTAAAACCTTCGCCTTCTTGACCAAGCCGGTTCCTTTCGGGTATACGACAGTCTTCAAAGATGATTTCTGTCGTTGGCGATGAGCGGATGCCCAGTTTGCTTTCTTTTTTGCCTATTGAAAAGCCTTGCGTCTCTTTTTCTACAATAAAAGCGGTTGTATTGCGGGATGAAGCATCCTGGTCAGTAACAGCAAACACAATATAATAATCCGCAATGCCTCCATTGGTAATAAAAATCTTTGCACCGTTCAAGACGTATTCATTCCCTGCTTTTACTGCTGTTGTTTTCATTCCGCCGGCATCTGAGCCCGAGCCGCTCTCGGTCAGTGCGTATGCGCCGATCTTCTGACCCGCTGCAAGCGGCTTTAAATACGTCTCCTTTTGCTCATCTGTTCCGAATGTATAGATCGGCCATGAAGCGAGTGATGTGTGAGCAGACAGGGTGACACCTGTAGAGGCGCACACTCGCGAGAGCTCCTCAACCGCTATGACATAGGCCAAATAATCACTACCAATCCCTCCATTTTCTTCTGGCCAAGGGATTCCCGTTAAACCAAGCTCTGCCATTTGACGAAAAATAGCCGGATCATACGATTCTGTTTCATCTCGCTCTGCTGCTGTTGGCTCCACTTCATTTTTCGCAAAATCTCTCACCATTTTTTGTATCATTTCGTGTTCGTCACTTAATTGGAACTGCATCATGAGCCACCTCACTTCATATTAGCTGTTTACAAATAACCAGCCTTTGTATTTCACTTGTTCCTTCATAAATCTCACAAATTTTCGCATCACGAAAGTACCGCTCTGCTCGGTATTGCTTCGTGTAACCGGCTAGACCAAGCAAATGGATGACTTCTGTACTAATATCAACCGCTGTTTTAGATGCAAATAACTTCGCCATCGACGCTTCCTTCGTGACAGGGCGATTGGCCTCTTTATAAGAGGCGGCTTGATAGACAAGAAGTTTTGCCGCTTCTAGCTTGGTGCCTAGATCGCCTAACCGAATGGTCGTTTCAAGGCCAGCTGGGTGCTGCTTTAAATACGTCACCGCCTCATCTAATGCGGCTTCTGCAATGCCAAGGCTTTGAGCCGCAATGCCAATTCTCCCCGCATTTAAGCTAGACATGGCAATCCGAAAGCCTTCTCCTTCTGCACCGAGCAGCTGTTTTTTTGGAATTCGAACACCGTCAAAATGAAGTGTGACTGTTTTTGATCCATGCAGGCCCATCTTCTTCTCATCTTTTCCAATCGTAAATCCTGGTGTCCCTTTCTCCACAATAAACGCTGATATATTTTTCTTAGCAGAAGCAGGGTCTGTCACAGCAAATACAAGATACACTTCCGCTTCACCGCCGCTTGTGATAAAAATTTTCGTTCCATTTAACACATAGTGATCGTCTGCCCGCTCTGCTTTCAACTGAATACTAGAGGCATCTGATCCTGCCTTCGGTTCAGTTAGACAAAAGGCGCCCAGCTTCTGCCCGGACGCAAGCTTGGGAACGTAGGATTCTTTTTGTTCAGTTGTTCCAAACGCCAAAATCGGCATCGTCACAACGGATGTATGAACGGATACAATGACACCGATGGTTGCACTTACTTTGGATAATTCATGAATCGCCATGATATAGGTTGTAAAATCTGCCCCTAATCCGTGATACTTATCTGGGATCGGAATGCCTAAAAAGCCTTGCCGACCCATTTCAGCTAAAAGCGTTTTCGGGAACACGCCCTGTTCCATCGCTTCTATTTCAGGGAATACATGCTGGCGTGCAAATTCTGCTACTCGTTTTCTCCAAAGACGTTGTTTTTCTGTCAGCAACACATCCATCTTGACTCCCCCTATGAGTGGCCGTGGTAAGTGTAAAAACCTCTCTTTGTCTTTTTGCCCAGCCAGCCTGCGTTCACGTATTTTTTCAAAAGAGGACAAGGTCGATATTTGCTATCTCCAAGACCCTCGTGAAGGGTATTCATAATAAATAAACAAGTATCGAGCCCGATGAGGTCGGCGAGACGAAGCGGGCCCATTGGATGGTTCATTCCAAGCGTCATGATGCCGTCAATACTTTCTACATCTGCCACGCCTTCATAAAGGGTGTAAATGGCTTCATTGATCATTGGCATCAAAATGCGATTTGACACAAACCCAGGGAAGTCTTCCACTTCAATTGGGGTTTTGTCTAATGTCTTTGCGGTGTCAAAAACAAATTGGTACGTGGCATCATCCGTTTGTAGCGCACGGATTACTTCCACAAGTTTCATCACGGGAACTGGATTCATAAAATGCATGCCAATCACTTTCTCAGGCCGTTTCGTCACGGCTGCTAATTCTGTGATCGACAAGGAAGACGTATTTGTCGCAAATATCGTGTCATCAGGTGCAAATTGATCGAGGGTTTCAAAGATTTGTTTTTTGATCTTCATTTGTTCAGATGCGGCTTCAATCACTAAATGCGTCTGCTGTACATCCTTTAAATCTGTTGAAACAGCCAGTCGCTGTGTAATATCACGGACTGCCTGATGTGCCATCTTTCCTTTTTCTGCTCGTTTCGTCAGTTGTTTGGTCATAGAGGAAATGGCTCGATGAATCTGCTCCTCTTCCGTATCATGGAGCAGGACGGTATAACCTGACTGTGCAAATACTTGGGCAATACCTGAGCCCATTTGACCAGCCCCAACGACCATGACGGTCTCTTCTATACTCATGACAATGAACGCCTCCCTTTTAATCCACCTTGATCATGATCGCATCACCTTGACCCCCGCCGCTGCAAATCGCCGCAATGCCGATCCCGCCGCCTCTTTGTCTGAGTGCATGGATCAAGGTCAATATAATACGTGTTCCGCTTGCTCCAATCGGGTGACCAATCGCGACTGCCCCTCCGTTCACATTCATTTTCCACCGATCCAGCCCAAGCATTTTTTCGCATGCCAATGCAACCGCTGAAAAAGCCTCATTGATTTCAAACAAATCGATATCCTCTACTCGCTTCCCTGTTTTCTTTAACACTTTTTCGATGGCATAGGCTGGTGTTTTCGGAAAGTCCTTTGCCTCTACTGCCACTTGCGCATGCCCAAGCACAACTGCCATAGCTTTTTCACCTTGCTGCATGGCGTATGTGTCTTTCATTAATAGAAGCGCACTTGCACCATCATTGACACCCGGTGCATTGCCAGCGGTAATCGTACCTGCCTGATCGAAAACGGGCATCAGTTTTGACAAACGTTCATATGACGTATCACGCCGCGGGGCTTCATCTTCTGAAATCAGCTGATCTCCTTTTTTATTCTTGACGGTAACGGGGATGATCTCATTTTTAAAAAAGCCGCTTTTTTGCGCCTCAATGGCTCGTTCATGACTTCTTAACGCCCAAAGGTCTTGTTCTTCTCGTGTAATGTCAAGCTCTTTCGCCGCCATGCTTCCATACTCACCCATATGAACACCTGTAAACGAACAGGTTAATCCATCTAAAATCATGGCATCTTGTACAGCACCATCTCCCATTTTGTAACCCCATCGTGCTTTTTTTAGAAGATAAGGAGCATGGGACATGGATTCCATGCCGCCTGCCACGATCACCTTTGCATCTCCCGCTCGAATGATTTGATCGGCTGTCGTGACACTGCGCATTCCTGAAGCACAGACTTTGTTAATGGTTTGCGTCGGAACCGACCAAGGAAGATCTGCATGTCTAGCTGCCTGTCTTGAAGGAATTTGACCTTGTCCTCCTTGAAGGACACTACCCATGATGACTTCATCCACTTCATGAACATTTGAGGCTCTTTCCAGCGCAGCTTTTATCGTCATCCCGCCTAATTCTGCAGCAGTCAAACGACTTAAAGTTCCACCTATTTTCCCAAATGGTGTTCTCGCTCCAGATACAATGACCGTCGTGCTCATTTCTTTCCCCTCCTATTTGTTACCGCTTACATAAATGCTAGACAGCACTTAAAACATCGGCATCTATCGACCGATGAACAGAAGATCCATCGGCCTGACACCTTTATGAAGCCTGCGTTCTCGTTTCGCCAAACACTGATTTTTCAAGAAGTTCTGCGACATCAAATGTTCCGACCTGCTCTTCTACTTCCTTCGCTTTCGTCCCATCCCCAAGCATGGTTAAACAATATGGGCATCCTGAGCTGATGATGGATGGCTGTACCTGTAAGGCCTGCTCCGTCCTCGCTGTGTTAATTCGAGTACCTGTCTCTTCTTCCATCCACATTAAGCCGCCGCCGGCACCACAGCACATCCCGGATTCACGATTCCGTTCCATTTCTTTCAGTGTCACACCCGGAATGGATTTTAAAATATCTCTTGGCGGATCATAGACCTCGTTATATCTGCCTAGGTAGCAAGAATCGTGGAAAGTAATGACTTCGTTCACTTCATGAATAGGCGTTAATTTCCCCTCTTTTACTAGCTCTGCCAGTAATTCTGTATGATGGTACACCTCTGCCTCGAGCCCGAAGTCTGGGTATTCATTTTTAAATAAATTGTAAGCATGCGGATCGATCGTGACAATTTTGGTTACGTCATTTTTTTGGAATTCTTCGATGTTCTTTGCAGCAAGCTCTTGGAACAAAAATTCATTCCCAAGTCTTCTCGGTGTATCGCCTGAGTTTTTCTCTTTATTGCCTAGGATGGCAAAAGAAACCCCTGCTTCATTGAGCAGTTTTGCAAAGGCAAGAGCAATCTTTTGGCTTCTATTGTCATATGCACCCATCGATCCAACCCAGAATAAATAGTCAAAGGTCTGATCTGCTTTTTTCAGCTCTTTCACTGTCGGAACATGAACATCTTCTCTTAGTTCACGCCAGTTTTCTCTTTCTTTTCGGTTCAATCCCCATGGGTTCCCTTGGCGCTCGATGCTTGTCATCGCACGCTGTGCATCTGCGTCCATTTTTCCTTCAGTCAGCACTAAGTATCTGCGCATATCAATGATTTTGTCGACGTGTTCGTTCATGACAGGACACTGATCTTCACAGTTTCGGCAGGTCGTGCATGCCCAGATTTCTTCTTCTGTAATGACCTCACCAATGAGAGAAGGATGATACATTGCGCTCGCCGCAGATTCTTCCGCTCCGGCTCCTCTTGCCTGTAATGCCAGCTGATTTCCTGTCGTCTGCTTGAAAGCAAGCTGCGGAACCCACGGTGTCTTTGAAGTAATGGCAGCCCCTTTATTTGTTAAATGATCTCTTAATCGTAAAATCAAATCCATTGGAGACAGCATTTTCCCCGTCCCTGTCGCCGGGCACATATTCGTACAGCGCCCGCACTCCACACAAGCGTAAAGATCGATCAGCTGAGATTGACGGAAATCTTCAATTTTCCCAACGCCGAACGTTTCTTGTGTCTCATCTTCAAAATCAATTTTTTGCAGTTTGCCTGGCGGGTCCAATCTGCTGACAAATACGTTGACCGGGCCAGCGATGAGATGGGCGTGCTTAGACTGCGGGACGTACACTAAGAACGTCAGTAAAATAAGAAGATGCACCCACCATGCGACATAGAACACAATTGTTGCTGCAAGTGGTGACAGCCAGCCCAGCAAGAAAGCAATGCCGGAAGCAATTGGCTCAGTTGCTGATAGTGAGTGCCCATGCCAAATGATGTTCATTCCGTTTCCCAGTAATACGGTCAGCATCAATCCGCCAATAAACAAAAGGACAAGCCCTGACTTAAAGCCCCTTTTTAAACGGACTAACTTCTCGACATATCTTCTATGGAACGCCCAAACCACCGCCACTAAAATGAGAAGTGTGACTACCTCTTGGAAGAACGTAAAGACACCGTAAAGCGGACCTAATGGTAGCCCGCTGTCTGGAACAAGTCCCTTCATAATAAAATCAAGGGCTCCGAACTGCACTAAAATAAATCCATAGAAAAACAGCACATGAATGATGCCGCTCTTCTTGTCCTTCAGCAGTTTCTTTTGCCCAAACACATTCACCCAAACACGTTCTAAGCGTTTTTTCATGTCTTTTTGAAATTCTTCTTTTTTGCCAAGACGAATATACGCCGCTCGTGTTCGAATGAGATAAATAAACAAATACACAGCGTAAGCGGTCACTGCCGCAAATGCAATCAAGTTAACAATTAAAAGGCTATTCATCTTGCTCCCCCTTTCATTCCCCAAGACCCACTTTGTTCCGTTTCCATGTTGTACCTCTATCATAAATAATGAATGAGTATTCAGTCAATATTTTTTGCCCATTTGGGTACACTATCGTCATATGTAAAAAAGGAGGAACCTTCATGATCGCATGGATCATTCTACTCGTCGTCTTCGTCATTGTTCTACTCGTCAGGCTAGATCTTTATATAGGGAGAAAATATTTTTCTACCCATGCTTTTGAACGGTCTTTTGACCAAACAAGCGGCGATGCAGCCTTTTATCATGATGGCGAACCACTGTTTGATCAGCTTCTTACGGATATACAGCAAGCCTCTTCTTCTATTCATATGATGTTCTTTATTGTAAAGAACGACAAGATTGGGCAAAGGATTCTGCAAGCACTTAAAGCGAAAGCAGAGCAAGGTGTTTCGGTTTTTTTGCTCACTGATCGGTTAGGCTCCTATCCATTTGATCAAACATCCATTCAGATGCTAGAAAAAAGCGGCATTCAATTTTACTTTTTAAACAAACCACGTTTTCCTTTTTTCATTTATCGTTTGAACATGAGAAATCACCGGAAGATCACGGTGATTGATGGGAAGATCGGCTACATTGGCGGGTTTAATATCGGCGATGAATATGTAGGGAAAAACGGCAGGTTTGGCATTTGGAAAGACTATCACCTGCGCATGACAGGACAGGTTGTCGCAGACCTCCAGCATGTATTTCTGAATGATTTGTACCGGTCATCTGGTATTCACCAGCTGCAATACGAGGTTTTTCCTACACTGGAACCGGGAACATTACAGTGCACAACACGTGCGACGGCAGGTTTTTCTTTAGAGGCTTTATTTCTTCACGATATTCAACAAGCGAAAAAGCAAATCACCATCTGCACGCCCTATTTTATTCCATCAGCTCCTCTTCTAAGCGCCCTTCTTGACGCACGGAAGCGAGGCGTGACTGTCGACATTATCATCCCAATGAAGGCAGATCACCCGCTTGTGAAAGAAGCTGGATTTCATTATTTGAAAGATCTGATCGCTGCTGGATGTCTTGTGTATCGTTTTTATAAAGGGTTTTATCATGCGAAAGCCATTCTCATCGATCATAGCCGTTGTATGATCAGTACGGCGAACTTTGATAAACGAAGTTTGTTTTTCAACGAAGAAGTGGATGTGGCCATTGATGATCCCGCCTTCACCTCACATGTAGAGGAAAAGATTCGTGAACACATGGAAGTGTCAGAACTGATGACTGAAGAAAAATACAAACAGCGCCCACTTCTCACGCGTCCAATTGAGTGGATAGGCGCCCTGTTCTCGTATTTTTTATAAAGGAGTTGACCTATGCGTTATCGATTTGGTTATGTATCCAACGCCGTCACTTTATGGGAAGCTTCACCTGCCAAGTCGCTGACCTTTGCAAGATACAGTAAACTCTCAAAGAAAGAGAGGACAGAGGCTCTATTGCGAACGACGAAAGCCAACCTCGTCAATACATTAAGAACGCTTTATTTTGCGATTGCCCATGATATTCCGCTTTACCGTTTTTCAAGCTCGATTGTCCCGCTCGCCACCCATCCTGAGGTGCGGTGGGACTTTGTGACACCCTTTCGCAAAGAATTTCTAGAGATTGGTCAACTCGTAAAGCGGCACGGATTACGAGTGAGCTTTCACCCCAATCAATTTACTTTGTTCACAAGTCCAAAGCCATCTATTACAGAAAACGCCGTCATTGATATGACCTATCATTATGAAATGCTTGAGGCCATGAAGCTTGAAAAGGAAGGCTATATGAACATTCATGTCGGAGGTGCATATGGCGACAAGGCATCTGCTTTACAGCGTTTTGATGAAAATATAAAGCAGCTTCCTGCACATATCAAGGCGAGAATGACGCTTGAAAATGATGACAAAACCTATACGTCATTAGAAACGCTTGATGTTTGTGAAAAGCATGGCATCCCGTTTGTATTTGATTACCACCATCACATGGCAAACAAAGATGATGATGCGGCACTTGATGACATTTTGCCAAGAGTGTTTGACACGTGGGCAAACACTGGCATACCGCCTAAAGTCCACTTATCCTCACCAAAATCAGACAAGGCGATACGGAGCCATGCGGATGGTGTGGAGATGTCCTTTGTATTGCCACTTTTTCAAGCTTTAAAGCCGTATGGTCGTGATGTGGATTTTATGATTGAGGCAAAGAAAAAGGATCAGGCTTTGCTCCGTCTTGTTGAGGAGCTGTCAGCGATCAGAGGCAATCGGCGGACGGGCGGAGGCACCATTGAGTGGAAATCGTAGAGAAAGGTTTACCTCTATCACAACGGGGGTAACAAAGCTATTGTGAGAAAGTATTTAACAGGAGGATATGAAGATGTCACAAATCTATTCAATCCGAATTGCTGCGAAAGCATTGAATTTACATAAGCTTATTTCTCTATACGAAAAGTGCCAGCACGCTCAGCATCGTTTATATGTATATTCTAAAAAAACAATGTGCAACATTAAGAACATCGTAGAGCTAGAAACCTTTAGGCTTACTCATTTAGAATCAGACTATTTAATCGTGGTAGAAGGAAAAGAGGCACAAGACCTTCTACAGCCATTTGAAAAAGAACATGCTTCGTAAAGAAGAGCAGTATTAGAGCTGCTCTTTTTTCTATATCCACGCTTCTGTCAGCCAAACCTCGCGTGACGTTGCATTCATTTTTACTTGTGTACCGATTGGCATCGTGAGCATCGGATGCGTATGGGCACTGTCAAATTCTGCGATGAGCGGCCTCTTTGTATCTCCCAGTACTTCAAGTAAGAGATCGTGCGGCCTTTTGCCCGTTCCTTCATCATCAAACAGCTCATGTTTCCCTAAGAGGATACCAGATACCCGTTCAAACACACCATTTATCTTTAACAGAGAGAAGTTCTTTTCGACGATGGAGGCTGTTTTCATACAATCTTCAATGAGAAGGATATCGCCTTTTTGGATTTGAGGCATGAATTCACTTCCCCATATGCCATACATGGCATTTAGGTTCCCGCCGATCAGTCTGCCTTCTGCCTGCCCTTCAATGACGCACATCCACTCGTTTGGACGTTTTTCTTTTTCTCGTATTTTCTCTTCCCAGTTGATCCGTTCTTCCGTCCAGAAGGGCGGTTTTTTCACCTGATATGGGATGGGCTGCGGATGAATGAGAATGTCCTCGAAAGATTGATATGTATGATTGACAAATGGTTCAAACTCTCCAAAAGACGGCACAAGTGCAGGCCCGTAAAAAACAGGAAGACCCGTTTTTTCATAAGCCGCTAAAAGAATTGCCGTCGCATCTGAATAACCAATCATGATTTTCGGATGCTTCATCAGCAGCTCAAAGTCGAGATAAGGAAGCAAACTATTCGAGTTCGTCCCCCCAATCATCGACATGATACAGGACAAATCTTCTCTCGCCATCAGCTCATTCAGCTCAGCTGCTCGTTCTTGAATTGTTCCCGAACGATAGTGATCCTCTTTCCCTTTTAATGATCCTGGTACCACAATGAATCCTTTTTGTTCAAGCCATTCCTTCGCCCGCTCATACCTAAGAGGCGAGGTGGCAGATGCTGGACTTGAGGGAGAATAAATACCTATTTTATCGCCCTTCTGTAAACGCCGAAGCCCCTTCATTCCATCAGATCCTTCCTACACGAGTTTTTACTATCCTAGCAAAAAAAGCCCTTTTTCAAAAGGGCTCAGATTTAATATAAGAGCTTAAACAGCCCAAACAATATGACAGCAAAACTGATGGCCAGCATCACAAATATCTTTTTTCTGCTCAGAGAACTATCTATGACGTTCACTCCAGTATTGATGCCAAACAAAATCATTCCCACATAAAAAAAGACTGGATTGAGTCCAGCGGGAATGATTAAGATAAATAAGCCAACGAGCGTCACGTAGTGAATGCTTTTGATCATGACTGTTTTTGCCGTTTCACTCAAGCCATCCTCTCCTTTTGAATCCAATTGCCTTATAGTATATCAACATTCCATTTAAATGGAAAAGAAGATTTTATTCTATCAAAAAGAGCCCAGCTTAATAACTGGACTCATTCAATCACTTCACTTCAATGACCAAACTGCGCTTCATGCAGTCTGCTATAGACACCGCCCATTTGGATTAAGTCTTGATGGCGGCCTTGTTCTTCAATGCCTTCCTCTGTCACGACGATTATTCGGTCTGCATGTTTAATTGTCGCAAGGCGGTGAGCAATGACGAGTGTCGTCCGGCCGACTGCCAGTTCGCTTAGTGCGTCTTGGATTGCTTTTTCTGTTTCTGTATCAAGTGCTGACGTCGCTTCATCCAAAATAAGAATAGACGGGTTTTTCAAAAACATCCGTGCAATTGACAGGCGTTGCTTTTGACCGCCGGATAGCTTAACGCCGCGTTCACCAATGACCGTATTCAACCCTTCTGGGAACCGCTGAACGAGCTCCTCTAAATGGGCACGTCGCACCGCCTCCCAAATGTCTGCATCACTCGCTTCTAGGTTGCCGTACGCAATATTCTCACGAATGGTGCCTGAGAATAAAAAGACATCCTGCTGCACAATGCCAATCTGCTGTCTTAAAGAGGACAAGGTCATCGATTTTGTGCTCACACCATCAATGGTGATGTCTCCTTCGTCCACATCATAAAAACGAGGCAGCAGACTACAAATAGTCGATTTCCCCGCTCCTGATGGCCCGACAAACGCAACCGTTTCCCCTTGTTTGATATTCAAGTTGATTTCCTTCAATACATGACTGTGCTCATCGTAGCCAAATGTCACGTTTCGATACTCAATTTCACCTTTCAAGCCGTAAATATCACGTGCACCTTCTGTATCCTTCACATCTGGCTCTGTTTCAAGCAAATCGACATAGCTTTTAAAACCGGCAATGCCTTTTGGATACATTTCAATCACCGTGTTGATCTTATCAATTGGTCTGAATAACACATTTGTGATCAAGACAAAGGCGATAAATCCGCCTGCCGTTAATTGACCTTGAAGAACAAACCATGTACCTGCCAGAAGGACAAACAGCGTCACAAGCCTTGTGAGAATATAGCTGATTGATCCGTTAACCGACATAATTTTATAGGAAAGAAGTTTCGCTTTTCGAAAGCGGTTGTTATTTTCAGCAAAGCGCTTTTTCTCGAAATGTTCGTTCGCAAAGGCTTGAACAAGACGAATACCGCCAATATTATTTTCAACCCTTGCATGAAAATCTCCAATGTCATTGTTCAGCTGTGTAATCGCCTGTGTCATTTTTTTATTAAAATGAAGGGCTAACCAGATGATGACTGGCATAATTAAGAAGGTTAAAATGGCAAGCTGCCAATTAATCATGAGCATGACGGCAAAGGCGCCAAGAATGGTCATAATGGCAATAAACAAATCTTCCGGCCCATGATGCGCTACCTCTCCAATGTACATAAGGTCATTTGTCATCCGTGACATGAGTTTGCCCGTTTTGTTGTTATCGAAAAATTTGAAGGACAGACGCTGAAAATGATCAAATAGTTTTTTTCTCATATCTGTCTCAATATTAATGCCAAGCATGTGCCCCCAATACGACACGATAAATTGCATCACTGAGCTGAGTGCGTAAATGACAAACAGCGCAAGTGCGGTCCAGGCAATGACCGTCCAGTTCCCTGTCGGCAGTAATGTATCAATGAAGTAGTTCACGATCAGCGGGAAACCTAGTTCCATGAGTCCGACGGCCACAGCGCAAAAGAAATCTAAAAAGAACAGACCACGATAGGGCCTGTAATAGGCAAAAAAGCGTTTTAGCATATGTAAAAGAACCTCACTTCCTCTATAATTGATAATCATTTTCAATTATAGAGGAATCATTATAGAAATACTAGATCAGGAAATGATTTCTTCCCCTGGATTCCCTCACAATACACCTGAAAACAACCGAGCAAACGATTCCTTTAAACGTTCCTTTAAGCCCCTTTTATAAAAATGAACCGGCCCCATTTGCTCACATTCCTTCATATCTTCCTCATAATGAGCCATCAATTGCTCGATCGGTTTCTTTGCCGCTGTAAAGACATTGACCTCAAAATTGAGTTGGAAGCTTCTCATATCAACATTGGCCGTTCCGACAGAGGCAAGCTCTCCGTCTGCAATCATGACCTTTTGATGCATGAATCCTTTTTGATAGTGATACACCTTGATGCCTTCTTTCAAAAGCTCAGAAAAATAAGATCGTGTGGCGTATTGCGTGAGAAAGCCATCGTTTATCTCAGGCACCATCACACGCACATCCACCCCTCTTGTGGCCGCAATTTTTAACGCTGTGCGAATGGATTCATTTGGGACAAAATAAGGCGTCGCAATCCAGACAAATTGCTGTGCATTCGAAATGAGCGCATCGTATAAATCACTCATACTTTCCTTCATATCAGGTCCAGTCGGCACGACCTGAATGACATCTTCTCCTGTCACAGGATGCGGGGTGTGATACTTCGGATCATCAATTAACACTTCATCTGATACATACTCCCAGTCCAGCATAAAAATGGAGTGAAGTGTCTGAACGGCTTCACCCTTTAATATCGTATGCGTGTCACGCCAAAAGCCGATGTTTTCATCGCGTCCTACATATTCCTTCCCGACATTGAGCCCGCCAACAAATCCTGTTTCACCATCAATAATCACGATTTTTCGGTGATTTCGGAAATTGAATTTTTGATTAAAGAATCCGTATTTTAATGGCAGAAAAGGAGCGACCTTTATCCCCGCCTGCTTCAATCGTTTAATATCTTTTCGTGAGAAGCGAATGCTGCCAGCCGCATCATAGATGAATCGAACCTCTACTCCTTCTTTCACTTTTTCAATCAAGATCTCCATCATCCGGTGACCGAGGAAATCAGATTTGAACATGTAATATTCTATATGGATGAACGTTTTTGCCTTTTTTAATTCTTCAAAAATACGTGGAAAGGTTTCCTCTCCATTCTTTAAAATCTCCATATCACTATTTGTATTTACATGCATCCCTGTTGCTTTTTCTGTGTAATGAAAAAAAGCACGCTGATTATCGGTTAAACGCGTCTCATCCGGTTTACTCTCAAGCTCTGATATTCTGCGTAATTTTTCTCGGTTATACATTCTCTTTGATTTAAACAAATGTCCTTTGACATAAAGCTGCCCTGAGAACAAATAAAACATATAGCCGATGATCGGGAAAAAGATCAGTACATACATCCATAACAGCGTGTGCTGTGATGTCCGGTTCTCTAGCATAAGCGAGATAATACTAAATAAAATGATGGCGATGTAACTAGCTGCGTAAAGCTGAAAACCCCACGCTGGAACCGGCCACCAAAACACTACATATGCCCCGAATATCATGAAATATAAAAATAGAAATTCCAGTCTCCTCTTTTTCACATTCTCCGCCCTCATTCTGTCTTTTTCTTTTCCATACCCTTTGCACAGCTCGTCTGAAACGCACGGTTTGCTGCTTTCTTTTAGCTTTTACAGACTGGAGCGTTTTGATCCGATATAATGGAAAATATGTGAAGGAAAGGACGAATGACTTATGTGTACACCATCTGCTTTAAAAAAGGGAAGCCACATTCGGGTAATTGCTCCAAGCCGAAGTGCCAGCATTTTATCAGAAGAAGGAATGGCTCAGGCGAAAAAACGTTTAGAGGCAATAGGGTTCACTGTTTCTTTTGGACAACACGTGTTTGAATGTGATCTGCATTCCTCTTCTTCTATTGAACACCGTCTATCTGATCTACATGAGGCATTCTCAAATGATGAAGTCGACGGCATTTTGACAGCAATCGGCGGCTTTAACTGCAATGAGCTTTTGCCTTATATAGATTATGATTTGATCCGTCAGCACCCAAAGGTTCTTTGCGGCTACAGTGATATTACCGCACTTGCTAACGCCATTACCGCCAAATGTGACATGGTGACGTACTCAGGTCCTCATTTCTCCAGTTTCCAAATGGAACAAGGACAAGAGGAGCAGACAGCCATGTTTCAAGCGTGCGTGATGAGCAGCGAGCCATTTGATGTCACCCCTTCTACAAAGTGGAGTGATGATGCTTGGTATCTTGATCAAGCAAATAGGCAGTTTCATCCGACAACATGGGGGATTTATCAGGAAGGAACAGTTGAAGGCACCTTGTATGGCGGAAATCTTTGTACACTGAACTTATTGCAAGGGACACCCTTTATGCCTCACATCAAGGATGCCATCTTATTTGTGGAGGATGATGACTTGGTCTTTCCTGAAATGTTCGCCAGAGACCTTGCCTCGCTCTTGCAGCATGCCGACTCCATTAAAGGGTTAATCATCGGACGTTTTCAAAAGAAATCCAAGATGACAGAGGAACATTTGAGGTTCATTCTAGATAAGCACTCAATGCTTCAACACATTCCAGTGATTTACGATGTCGATATCGGACATACACAGCCGGTCTTCACCTTGCCGATTGGCGGGAGTGCCGAGCTATCCTGCTACGACGGACAAATCCAATGGCGTGTTCATCCATAAATAAAACCTAAAAAGCACCCTCATATGTGGGTGCTTTTTCTATGCCATCGATTCTTTTTTTAAAATTTTTTAGAAAAAGTGATCCAACCCTTCATCCCCTTCGTTAAGTAGATGTAAAAAGAAAAGAGAGGAGGCAAAAACATGTTCTCTGATGTACTTAGCCAATTATTTGATTCTATCTCTAACATTATCAATACACTTGGATAACCCCATTAACGCACACATACTACATGCTTGCCGAAGGGAGGATACAAACTATGTTCTCTGATGTACTTAGCCAATTATTCGATTCTATTTCTAACATCATTAACACACTTGGGTAATTCCTATGACACGCACATACTACATGCTTTCTGAAAGGAGGATACGCTCATGTTCTCTGATGTACTTAGTCAATTATTCGATTCTATTTCTAACATTATTAATACGCTTGGTTAATGTTCAAAACCCGCTATCTCTCGAGAATAGCGGGTTTTTTATATAAAGAAGCCCCGCTCATAAAATAGAGCGGGGCTTTGTGCATTACATTTTTTCCGGTGCAGATACGCCAATGAGTTTTAATGCGTTGGCTAGTGTAATTTGTGTCGCCTTCATCAGTGATAGGCGTGCTGTTGTTTTTGTTTCATTTTCAACATCAATGACCTTTTCGGCGTTGTAGAAGCTGTGAAGGGCTGATGCTAGATCATAGATATAGTTTGTGACGCGGTGCGGAATACGTTTTTCTGCTGCTTCTGCTACAACTTCTGGGAAGCTGCCGATGATTTTCAGAAGATCGTATTCTTTATCGGATTGAATGTGAGAGAAATCTGCTTTTTCAAGGTTTGGCTCGTAGCCTTTTTCTTCCCCTTGACGGAGCATGCTGCAAATTCTCGCATGTGCATATTGCGCATAGTACACAGGGTTTTCGTTAGACGTAGAAATCGCTAAGTCTAAGTCAAAATCCATATGTGTCGCCGCACTTCTCATCGCAAAGAAATAGCGAGTAGCATCTAAGCCCACTTCTTCAATCAAGTCACGCATTGTGACGGCTTTACCTGTACGTTTACTCATCTTCATCTTTTCACCGTTTTTGTAAAGGTGAACGAGCTGAATGATTTCGACTTCCAGTTTGTCCGCTGGATATCCGAGTGCTTGGATCGCCGCTTTCATTCGAGGAATGTAGCCGTGATGGTCCGCTCCCCAAATGTTAATGAGCTGGTCAAAACCTCTGTCCAATTTGTCCTTGTGATATGCGATATCTGGAAGCAAGTACGTGAAGCTGCCGTCTTTTTTAATCAGGACACGGTCCTTGTCATCACCAAAATCAGTTGAACGTAACCATGTTGCGCCATCTTCTTCAAAGACATAGCCTTTAGCGCGAAGTGTTTCTAGCGCTGGTTCGATTTTTCCGTTTTCATATAAAGACGTTTCAGAATACCACACATCAAATGGGACACGGAAATTCTCTAGGTCGACACGTAGTTTTTCTAGTTCATATTTTAAACCGTACTCACGGAAAAATTTCATACGCTCTTCTTCTGATTCATGCACGAAACGGTCACCAAATTCATCCGCAAGTTTCTGCCCGATGCCTTTGATGTCTTCTCCTCTGTACCCGTCCTCTGGCATTTCTTTTTCAAGACCGAGCGCCTCAAAGTAACGTACTTCTACAGATAGAGCAAGGTTATTGATCTGATTGCCTGCATCGTTGATATAGTATTCACGGCTCACGTCGAAGCCTGCTTTATCAAGGATGTTGCAAAGAGAATCTCCTACAGCTGCGCCGCGGGCATGTCCAAGGTGAAGGTCACCTGTTGGGTTGGCTGAAACGAATTCGACTTGCACTTTTTGACCGCCGCCTGTATTCGTTTCGCCATAAGCCTCTTTTGCTTCAAGAACTGCCGGAATCAGTTTCGTTAAATATTGATTGTTCATATAAAAGTTGATGAATCCTGGACCTGCAATATCCAGTTTTTCAATTGAAGCTTTGCCTTTGTCAAAAGCTTTCACAATGTCCTCGGCGATTTGACGAGGTGCTTTTTTCGCAATGCGAGCAAGCTGCATCGCCATATTGGTGGAATAATCACCGTGAGTTTTGTCTTTTGGCACTTCCAAAAGAACATCCGGCACCTGGCTTTCATCAGCAAGTCCTGCTTTGACGACTGCCGCAATGATTTCTTCTTTTAACGCATCTTTGACCTGTTCTGCGATATTCATGAACGTAAATCCTCCTTATATGAAATCGATAATGTATGTAAATGCTTTTGATCTTCACCTGTCAGCATATCGTACGTAATGTGCAGAAGCCCATTGTCTACATCAAGATCAATGCCATGTGTGTGCACATCGAGCTGAAGTGTGCCAAATGGCATCGTGTAATGTGTCACGGTCGTTTCTCCAGTGAGAAAGCGCTGCTTCATTTGAATCGCACCTGATCTCATGACAAAAATTTCTTTTTCACTTATTTTGACAACAGTTTTTACTTGACCCATTTCATGTTCTTCATGGTAAGTGAGATACGTTTTGTCATTCTTCTCTTGATACGTTCCAGTTGTTCGGAATTCGATCGTTTCAGCCGGTTCCGTCTCTGGTTTCATCACTGACTTTACATGAATTGAAATTTGGTTTTGTGTCATTTTGCACTTCCTTTGCTAAGACCCGTTTAACTAAAATAGTATACCATAATCCCGATTGCCTATCATCCCATCATTTCTCTTCTTCGTGTGGATGAAACCCCATTTTTGATCTTCACATGTCTCTTTAGAAAAAAAGAAAAATGAAGCTCACCCCTATCACGAGTCCAGTCTTGAGCCCTGCGCTTTTTCGATTGATGAGATAAAACAGTGCTTGGATACCTGAACTTGCCAAAAATGCCTGAAACAAATCAAATGGGAGAAGGTGCCCTTGCTTATAAACAAACTGCATCAACAGCGCGATGCCAGTGAGATAGAAAAAGCCTCGATCCTGAAACAGATGAACCATCTCATCCTTTGCCTCTTTTTTCGAGGTGAACGTCGGCGGACTCGCTGCAAGCTCTCTTTTCAGCGTAAGAAAGCCTGCCGCTAACACACATAAAGCGAGTAATACCATCAATACAGAAGAAAACATACCTGCCTCCTTTATCATGTCACCGATGTAAAAAAAAGAGCTTGTCCATATGAGATGACAAGCTCCTCTATCAAGATGTTATTTCACAAAACCAAGCAGCATTTCTCGTAAAAGTTTGCTTGCTGTGTTCGCTGTTTGATCGGAATGATCGTATACAGGCGCTACTTCCACAAGGTCTGCACCGACGACATGCACATCAGAACCAGCAATAGCATGAATAGATGCCAGCAGTTCTTTTGACGTAATACCGCCAGCATCCACCGTTCCAGTACCAGGCGCATGTGCCGGGTCAAGTACATCAATGTCAATTGTCACATAAACTGGGCGGCCTTTCAGCTTTGGTAATACTTGTTTCAATGGCTCCAGCACTTCAAATTTAGAAATGTGCATACCTGCTTCTTTTGCCCATTCAAATTCTTCTTTCATCCCTGAACGGATGCCGAAAGAGTATACATTTTCAGGTCCAATAAGTCCTGCCACTTTACGAATCGGTGTCGAATGTGAAAGCGGCTCACCCTCATATTCCTCACGAAGATCTGTATGTGCGTCCATATGGATGATGGCCAAATCAGGGTATTTCTTATACATCGCACGGAAAACCGGCCAAGACACAAGATGCTCGCCGCCCATTCCTAATGGAAACTTCCCTTTTTCTAAAATGCTGTCAACATACTCTTCAATTAAATCTAAGCTTTTCTGTGCATTACCAAATGGAAGCGGGATGTCGCCAGCATCAAAGAATGGCACCTCGTGCAGTTCACGATCTAAATAAGGGCTGTATTCCTCTAATCCAATGGATACTTCACGAATACGGTTCGGGCCAAAACGTGAGCCTGGACGGTAACTGACGGTCCAATCCATCGGCATCCCGTATAAAATGACTTTCGCATCTTCCCATGTCGGATGACTTCCAATAAACACTTTTCCTGAATAAGCCTCGTCGAATCTCATGCAAGATTCCTCCTTTTACGCTTCAAAAAATGCGCAAACTTTCATTTGCGCATTTCCACTTCGCTTGATTTATTTGATTAAGTCGCTCACAAATTTCGGCAGAACGAATGCCGCTTTGTGCAATTCTTTTGTGTAATATTTCGTATCGATATCAAAGAAGCGGCTGTCTTCTACAGCAAGTGGATCATACTTCTTAGAACCAATGGTAAATGTCCAAAGACCGCTTGGATATGTTGGGATATTCGCTGTGTATAGCTTGGTAATCGGGAAAATTTCTTTTACATCACGCTGTACATTTGTAATTAACTCAGGTGTGAACCAAGGGTTGTCCGTCTGTGCAACGAAAATACCGTCTTCTTTGAGTGCTTTTGAGATTCCTGCATAGAAACCTTTAGAGAACAAGTTCACAGCTGGTCCAACTGGCTCAGTTGAGTCAACCATGATCACGTCATATTCGTTGTCGGCTTCCGCAATGTGCATAAAGCCGTCTCCGACTTTTACATCTACACGAGGATCGTCTAGTTTCCCAGCAATTGAAGGAAGGAACTTCTTCGAGTATTCAATGACCTTGCCATCAATATCAACAAGTGTCGCTTTTTTCACACTTGGATGCTTCAGGATTTCACGAATAACACCACCGTCTCCTCCGCCTACAACAAGGACATTTTCCGGGTTTGGATGAGTGAAAAGAGGAACATGTGCCACCATTTCGTGGTATACAAACTCATCTTTCTCTGATGTCATCACCATACCGTCTAAAAACAGCATATTGCCAAACTCTTCTGTTTCCACCATTTCTAAATGCTGAAAATCTGTTTGTTCTGTGTGAAGGGTTTTGTTCACCTTCAATGTAATGCCAAAATTCTTCGTTTGCTTCTCTGTATACCAAAGTTCGCTCATCGTTCATCTTCCTCTCATCCAATAATAAACAAACATCTATTGTTAGCGCCTTTTATCGGCTATGACTATATCGATTGTCCAAGAAAAAAGTATAGTGGATTCATATCAAATTGTAAAGAACCGCATGAGATAACTTCATTTTTAAAGCACACCCTTGCAGTCGCCTGTTTAAAACGGTTTTCTTTGTCCCATACTGATAAAAAACCGTCAAAATGGGGGCTTTGCATGGACACAATCATGAGTAATAAAAAAATCCGCATGACCGTGAAAACGATTCGGGCCTGTTTTTTTATCGGCTTGCTCGCTTTTCTATTTGCAGGCACAGTCTTTTTGACGATTCTTTTACTAGCTAAGTGGCAAGGCGCTCCCTCTGTTCAAGTTCCCCAATCCACGACCATTTATGCAGCCGATGGGTCTAAACTTGGCGAATCAAGCTTTGGAGAAAAGAGATACTGGGTTCCGTTAAAGGACATGTCCCCTCATATACAGCAGGCGGTGGTCGCAGTTGAGGATAAAACCTTTTATCAGCATCACGGCTTTGACGTGAAACGAATGGCAGGTGCTGCGGTGGCAGATATTCGTGCAATGGCAAAGGTACAAGGCGCCAGCACGATCACCCAGCAATACGCACGAAATTTATATTTAGATCATGATAAAACATGGAAGCGGAAGTGGAATGAAGCCTTTTACACGATCCGCTTAGAACAAAACTATACAAAAGATGAGATATTAGAAGGATACTTGAACACCATTTATTATGGCCACGGCGCATACGGCGTGGAAGCGGCATCCCGCCTTTACTTTGGGAAAAAAGCGAAGAACTTAACTTTAGCTGAGTCTGCCTTGCTTGCCGGGATTCCAAAGGGGCCTTCTCTCTACTCCCCTTATGTGAATGAGGAGAAAGCCAGCGCAAGAAAGAATATGATTCTGAGGCAAATGCAAGAGGATGGCATGATTACGAAAAAAGCGGTTGCTGATGCCAGCAAGGAAAAGCTGTCCTATCGCCCGCTCAAACAAAAGCAGCTACAAGCAAAGCAGGCCCCGTATTTTTATGATGATGTGATTCGCGAACTAAAACAAACGCTGGGCTTAACCGAGGAACAAATTGAAACGTATGGTCTTCATATCGAAACGACCTTACAACCTGAATTACAAAAAATCGCTGAAAAGACTTTAACCAACATCATGGATTCTGAATCAGATATCCAAATCGGCTTTGCTGCCATCCATCCCCAAACAGGGCATGTACTCGCCCTCATAGGCGGGAGAGATTACGAGAAAAGCCCATTCAATCGTGTCACACAAGCAAAAAGACAGCCGGGTTCAACAATGAAACCACTTCTCTATTACATGGCTTTGCAAAATGGGTTTACACCAGCAACCGTGATGCGCAGTGAAGAAACTGTTTTTGAACTCGATGAGCAAGGAAGCGGCGCCGCTTATTCACCAAGCAACTATCATGGCTATTACGCCAATGACGGTATTACGATGCTTCAGGCTTTGGCTCTATCTGATAACATTTATGCGGTCAAAACCCATCTATTTTTAGGAATGGAACAGCTTGTACGTGCAGGGAAAACGTTCGGGATTCACGAAAAACTAGATCAAGTGCCTTCACTTGCGCTAGGTACTTCACCTGTCAAACCAATCGAAATGACCAATGCTTACGCGATGCTGGTCAATGGAGGAAAACGTGTCAAGCCAACCTTTATTACGAAAGTAACGGACGCAAAGGGCAACTTACTCTTTGAGGAGAAACAAAAACGAGAGCAAGTACTAGATGAAAAAGCAGCATTTGTCACCACTGACATGATGTCAGGGATGTTCAATGATCAATTAAATGGCTATACAAGTGTCACAGGACGTACCATTTCAAAAGATCTTACCAGAAATTATGGAGGAAAATCGGGGACGACAGGCGCTGACAGCTGGATGATCGGCTTCTCTCCCCAGCTCGTCACAGGTGTGTGGACCGGCTACGATAAAGGACGCACCATTGACTCGGTCACAGAAACCGCCTATGCGAAAAAGATATGGGCTTCCTTTATGGAATCAGCCCTCTCAAACCAGCCAGCCTCCTCCTTCATGCCGCCAGACGGTGTAAAAGGCGTATATATCAATCCAAAAACGGGTGATCTCGCAGGCCCAGGATGCGAATCAAAGGTATTTACCTATTTTATAGAAGGAACGGAGCCGACCGGTGTCTGCTACGGTGCCGAGAACAAAGCATCTGAGCAAGACACGGCTCAGGATCAACAGCCTAAGAAATGGTGGGAAAAGTGGCTGAAGCGTTAAAAATGGACATGAAAAACCCCGAGATCTGCATCTCGGGATTCTCCATGTCCTAGCTTTAACACCAGTTTACTGAAAAAACGACTGGAATTGGTATCCATTCATCATTCTTCACAAAAATTTCACAATTACTCAGGAACAGCCAATCCTTCTTTTAATTCATCTGTGGATGCTTCCCATAACGCCTCATTGTGACTCTTCAAGAAATCAGCGAGCACCTTTTTCGAACCATCATCCATATGACTGACAACGATTTTACGCTTCATGGATTTATCCATTAAATTCACATGCTCAGGAAGCGACTTATATCCTCTGCGAATCGAGCGGTCAACGGTCATTTCACAAGCTGTGACACCAGCATAATATGGCCCCTCTTCTCTACGGTCAATCGTCACCCATACGAGCCAGTAAGGTTTTCCGTTAGGTACCTCTTCTTTGGTTTTTAAAAATTTAATTCCTTTTTCGACGGCACTTCTTGCATGCATCGCACCAATATCAATGACGGCTTCCTTTTCCTCCACATCAATGATCACCGGCGAGATATTATCAAGGCTGAGGGCACCTGCTCCAAAACCTCCATGTCCATCCGTTGCATCTGTTTTTTTAATGATATTAAAACCAATTGGTTTCTTCTTTTTACCTTCCATTCATTAAACCTCCTAAAGCAGCGGCTTCAAAATAAGATTAAACCAGTATATGATTTGATCCCGCATTCCGATCAATGGAACAAAAACAAACTGACCTAGCGGCGTGATGACGAAGATGAGGAAAATGATGATTCCATACTGTTCAAACTGCGTCATCTTTGCACGGATGCCGGGACTGACAACATCCTCAATAATACGATATCCATCCAGCGGCGGGATCGGTAATAAGTTAAATAGGAACAAAATCACGTTCAAGTTAATAAAGATTTGGAAGAAATAATCGACCCCCGGCTCAAAGCGAATGAGCGACTCCCCACCAAATTTCTGAAGAAGCGCATACACACAAAAGCCCAAAAATGCCAAAACCAAATTGCTTAATGGTCCAGCGATCGACACACATATCCCTGCGAGACGTGGGTTTTTGAAATGGTACCGATTCACAGGTACAGGCCTCGCCCAGCCAAACCCAGCCACAAAGATTAAGATCGTCCCGAAAATATCAAGGTGCTTCAATGGATTGAGCGTCAGTCTCCCTTGATTTTTAGCTGTCGGATCTCCAAAACGATACGCAACATATGCATGCGCCAGCTCGTGCATCGTAAAAGCCACAACAAGCGTAATGGCGACATATGGAATCAGTTCTAATGGATAAACAAGAAATTGGTCCAAAGGCATGAATCCCTCTTTCTTTCTATACAATGATTTACTTCATTCAGTATACTATAAGAAGTCCCTTAAACTAAAGGGAAGCGTAGCATGAAAGGAAAAAGGAGGTTTTCGCCATGCCAATTATCACCGTTCAAATGCTTGAAGGAAGAACAGATGAGCAGAAAAGAGCTCTTGTGGAGAAAGTCACAGATGCCGTTGTTGAAACAACAGGCGCAGGTGCAGAAAAAGTCTCTGTCATTATTGAAGAAATGAAAAAAGAACATTATGCTGTAGCAGGAAAGCGAATGAGCGACCTGTAAGCATATAAAAAGGACAAACACTTTTTCGGTGTTTGTCCTTTTGTCTCTTACCTTATCTGTACCAAGCTTTATTACGGTTCACTTGATTTTTATGAGCCGCATCGAAGTAATCGACAGTGTAAGAATAATCATAATTCATTAAGCAGACAATTCCGCTGCCTTGAGGGTCATGCGGCAAACCAAAGTTATGGCCGTATTCATGTGTAGCCGCTTTTGCTGTATTCGCTGTTCCTTGATCAAGGTTGACACTGAATGCACTTCCGCTCGGTGCACTATTGTAAACATAAGCGATTCCGCCAGCATCAAAGTTTGGATTTGCTGTAAATCCTGTGACAAAATCGTATCCTCTGCCATCAAAGCTACGCTGAAGGTTAGACAAAATTTGTGATGCATTTGATCCTGAAGACGTCCAAGACCCTACGGCTTGTACAACAAAGTCCACATCATGATCACGGTTAAATGTCACATCCGCTTGCTCAATGATGCTGACAATGCGCGTCTGCCAATCACTATATTTCGCACGATACTGCGCATCAGCTACTGCATAGACGGTCACTTTCTGACTGCCTGTACTAGCTTTTGTTGAAATCGAATCTCCTGTATTTGCTTTAAAGGTTCTAGACCCTACCTGTTTACCAGACTCGTCTAAAATTTTTGTTGTCACATCTCTTTCAATAGGAGGTGCCTTCGTCAAATCTTTAAAATCGTTTGCCTTTGGCAACCCTTCACTAATATGTGTTTCGAACGGTGCATGACCATGATCATGCCCATGACCTGCACTTGCAACTGGTGCTGAAGCTGAACTTACCCCCGGTAACAAACTACCTACCAATAAAAATGACAAAAAGACTGAACGCTTTTTCATTCCTATCCCTCCTTTGTTTTTCACAAAGTTATATATTCACTGAAAATTCACCATTTTCCTTCTATTCAGTCAAAAACAGGGAATTGGATATACAGGAAGAAAGTCGAAACATGTCATTTTCACTAATTTTTCGGATATTTTGACACACATTTCATTCGAAAATAGCGCTTTCGGTCCGGGTCTTACAAAACAAAAAAAGCCCAAAAATTGGGCTTTTGCAAGTTAGTTCAATTCCTTCAACTGATCAATATACGCAAGGGCTGCCTCAAATTCTTCGTCCGTATAGCGCTGCTTGCTTTTAATGGTGAAGACCTTTTCCTTTACCTCATCTTTTGGCAGATCATCAAAGTATAAAATCGTTGAGACAAGCTCTAGAAAACGAGACGATTGCTCATTCATCTGCTGCGTCAGCACTTTGAGGTCAGGCATGTCCACTTCACACTGATCGAGAAACTCTTTCCCATTGTCCGTCAGCGAATAGCGATATTGAAAGTATCCGCCCTTTTTTTCCTTCATTTCGTCCAAGAATCCAAGGTTGCACAGCTCTTCAATTCTGAGCGTCAACTCCTCTGAATAGGGGCCATAAAAATGAAAATCGTATTTCTCGTAAAAAGGCAAATCTAGCTTTTTTGCTATGTAAATCATTTTTTGCAGCTTCTTCCGTCCAACGATTTCCCCAGATTCAGAGAACACCTTCATCAACTTTGCATGCTCTTTCAACAAATTCCCGACATCTCCTTTTTCAGTACTTCCTTATCCCAATCCAAGCAGCTTCATGATCGCCTTCTTTTCTTCAGCTTTTTCCGACATATCTACAATTAAGTCCATCGGGAAATAAAGTTTATGATCGGTTCTTCGTTTACCGGAAATGGCGTCAACAATATCTGACTGTCTCGACAGTTCTTTAATATGACCACTTTGCGTCAAGAGGTGGATCGGCAGCCGCTCTTCTTCTTCGCCCGGTCTATAAAAGTCATAAGGCAAATCAGAGGAAGAATCGACCACTAAATAATAGTCAGGATCAATTCCTGCTTCTTTGAACAAAGCAGTCAGCTTGAAATATTTCGTCATTTCTTCGTTTGGATTAAACTCTGTATATTGGAATAAACGGCGGTTCATAAAACGGCGGCACAAATCAGCCAGCACGTGATCTTCTTCATCTTCCCACGCCTGAAAATAAAATAAGACAATGGATTCATCCAGCTTAATATAGTCCTCTGTGGTGACATTTCCTTCAAAAATTGAATAAAAATGCACAGGAGCATGTGTGAAAATATATCCCGTTTCATGCAGCTCTTTTGCACGATGGAGGATTTTTGTTAAAATGACCTCCGCGCTGCGGGTCACTGGGTGGAAATACACTTGCCAGTACATTTGATAGCGGCTCATAATATAATCCTCTACGGCATGCATCCCGCTCTGTTTCATCACAATCTGATCTTCTCTTGGACGCATCACGCGTAAAATACGTTCCATATCAAAGTGACCATAGCTGACGCCTGTATAGTAAGCATCACGCTGCAAGTAATCCATTCGGTCGGCATCAATTTGACTTGAAATCAAACTGACCACCTGTTTGTTTTGATACGTTTTGGCAATGACTTCTGCTACATGCTTTGGAAAATCGTCACTGACCCGGCGCAGCACTTCATTTACTTCCGTCTGCCCTAAAATGATATCTCTTGTAAACGATTCATGATCTAAATGAAAGACCTTTTCAAAGGAATGAGAAAACGGACCATGTCCAAGGTCATGAAGCAGGGCGGCACTCAGTACAAGCTCACGCTCCCCTTCATCCCATTCGGGTCTTCCTTTAAACACATCATCCACAATTCGTCTGACAATCTCGTATACACCGAGTGAATGATTAAATCGGCTGTGTTCTGCCCCATGAAACGTTAAATAAGTGGTGCCTAGCTGTTTAATTCGTCTAAGGCGCTGGAACTCTCTCGTTCCGATTAAATCCCATATCAATGCATCCCGTACGTGAACATAGCGGTGCACAGGATCTTTAAATACCTTTTCTTCGGATAATTTCCCTTTTGGATACGCCATCGTTTCGTCCCTCTTTTTTTAAGACGTGTTTCTATTATATCGGGTAACTTTTCCCGAAAACATCCTTGAATTTGCTGGCGAATGTGTTCTCATAGATTGAACGGACGTAAAAAGCCCGACCTGACAGGGACGGACCTCTTTTTAGGTCGACTGAACACATTCAGTGACATTTATTTGACTTTTTTTTGAACCTTTTCGAGTAACTCATCTTCTGTTGGTGCGGATAATGGGCGATTGTTCACAAACGCAAAAGCCTTTTTTCGTCCTGGACCGCAATACGATTGACAGCCAATCTCAATTTTTGCATCAGGGTCAACCGATTTAAGTCGAGGCAATAACGTTTTTAGGTTCGTCGCATCACAATCGTCACATACGCGAAACTCATTAGCCATGTTCTTACGCTTCCTTTCAATGATGAAACTTCATTCTATATGAAACAGTTGGACAACTAAGAGTGAATAATATACCACCCAACATTGTACATCGAAGCGACTGGAGTTGCAAGAATCATTGTCAGCACAGATACGTATTCACATAAAAGCTAGTATTTTCCACTATCCTTTTAGCAAACTTGTATAAACCTTCTTCAACTTGGCTAATCTAATACCATCAAATCTTATGGGGGTTTAAACACATGTCAAAACAAAGACAAGATGCTTGGTCAGAGGAAAATGATCTCCTTCTGGCAGAAACCGTCTTACGTCACGTCAGAGAGGGCAGTACACAGCTGAACGCATTTGAAGAAGTGGGAGACAAGCTAAACCGTACCTCAGCGGCATGCGGATTTAGATGGAATGCTGTCGTGAGGCATCAATATGAAAAAGCATTGGCACTTGCCAAAAAACAGCGTAAACAACGCATGCGTGCACTCGGAAATGGACAGCCTGCGAAAAAACGTTTGCTCTATCAGCCGCAAGTTGAAGAAACGATCACACAGGAAGAGTTCTCTCAAGAACTGGAACCTGCGCAAGAAGAAACATTTGCACCTGCAGCCGAAACAGCCGAACAGCTTCAGTTTGTGGATCAAAGCTACAATGAAGAGTTAGCTAGTTTATCACATTTATTGTCACAGGCTTCTCAAGTGACAGAGAAAAAGCCAGAAGCCAATCCATTTGGGCAGCGCCAAGAGTTAACCATTGAGGATATCATTGATTTCTTACGCCGCTATGAAGGCGATGGACAGCAATCATCTGCCTTACGGATGGAAAACAGCCGGTTAAAACGAGAAAACAACGAACTTTCACATAAAGTGTCTCAACTAGAAGCTGAAGTGAAAAAGCTTGAAAAGGATCAGCTCACCATTCAAGAAGATTATGAAACACTCGTCAAAATCATGAACCGTGCAAGAAAACTAGTTTTGTTTGAAGAGGACGACAGTGCCGCACCAACCTTTAAAATGGACCGGAACGGCAACCTTGAAAAAATGGCTGAATAACCAAAAAGTGCTCCCCATCTGCGGGAAGCACTTTTTTAAATATCCAAAAATAGCATCACGCTAAAAAGGACATTGATCAAGAAGACGAACATAAAAATGTACCTAACTTGCCTCACCTGAAAATCACCAAAGATAAAAATATAAAGCCCTGCGATACCAAGCGTCAGTACAGGCTGAAGAAACGGCACGAAAAGCGAAATGCCGTAGCCGGCTCCTATGATGACAGGAAGCCATAGTAAATAGAGGTAACCGCCATTTTTAGATTTCAAGAAACCACTCCCTCTCTTTCTTCTATCTGCTTGATTTCAGGCTGAACAAACTTGAGTCCGGCCATTGTACGACCTCGCTTTTGTGATGTCCAAATCGCAATCGCCGGCTGATCCGTTAGAGATTCTGTGTCAATGGTGATCCGCACTTTTCCATTTAATTCAATTGAATCTTCAAACTCAATTTTGCACCCAGATAAACTGATATCATGTATGATCACCGGCATCTTCTCTTCTAGTCGGTCCTCATAGGCGATCGTGCCTGTCACACCTTGCAATGGCCTTCTCATCCATTTGCGACGCAGAGCCTTTGGTACCTTCTCCGTTTCTCTTAAAAAGCGGAGAAACGTCCGAACAGCATATGATTTTTTCTCACGATCCGTCACCGCTACATGCTCTCGTGTGAATAAGAAACGGATCAGTGATAAATACTCTGATTTTTTTGTGTCAGTAAAAGCAACACCAACCATCAGCTTGTCTCCCTCTGGATAGCTCCAAACCACGTCACACGCCACACTTTCATCCTCTGAAAAGAATAATTGCGTTTGTCCTTGATAAAGAGAAGACGCTTGGTCCAATGGAATGGATAGACGCGCACCTGAATCACTCATATCTAGTAGAAAACAAGCCATCGACTGATCTTGATGATCAGAACGAAGATGCCCCTCTTTTTCAATGACAAATCGCTCTGATTTCCGATAACGCGGTCGATCAAACGCCACAAGCAGTGCCATGAATAAGCCTGCACCGTTATAAAGCACCCAAAAAATATTAATCAACATGAGATCAGCGTTCATCGTCCCATTTACCTTCACATCGTACCCTATTTTCACAAGGGCAAGCAATGAGAGCAACAAGAAGATCAGATGGGGAATTATCGTTTTCAGATGAAAATGCCTTTTGTCCGTTTGAATCCCCTTCGGTGTCACCAGAAATTCAACACGTTTTTTCAAGAACAGTTCACTGAGTGCCACACCAGCTAAGTGGAATGCCATTGAACTTTCATAAATATGACTCCAAAACATACTTCTTTTTTGATTCGACACAAGTTTAAATGCTAAATACGAGCTAAAGAACGCCGGCAGCCAAAACATGAAAACCGACTGGAAATCTGCCCAGAAACTTTGAATACCAAACAATAAAAACAAAATCGGTGTGAGAATATAAATCATTTTAAACAAACCGTTAAACCAATACACAATGCCATCTAAATAAAGAACTCTCTGCATCAGCGTTAAGCCGCGCACCTTCAAAGGATTAAACTTACGGGCACACTGAATGTTCCCTCTCGACCAGCGATCTCTTTGCTTTAACAGATCAAGCCAGCTTTCAGGTGCCAGACCGACGGCTAATACTTCTCCGACAGACACAGATTTGAATTTCCCCTGGAGAAGCATTCCTGTTGCCATGTCTTCTGTAATCACTCCAGTAGCAAATCCGCCAATTTCATCTAATGCCGTTCTTCTAAAAACCGTATTACTCCCAACATACATGACGGCATTAAACCGATCCTTACCAGCTTGGAGAGTTTGCATGAAGAAGTCCTGCTCATTTGGAATTCGATCTTTCGAGAACATATTATATTGGAAAGGATCTTCGTTATAAAACGCCTGTGGAACTTGAACAAACGCAGTTGCTCCATCATGAAAATAGGGCACTGTTTTTTCTAAAAATGAAGGAAGAGGGACCATATCTGCATCAAGCGTCAGAATCAGCTCCCCATCCGTTTGAGACATCGCATGATTTAAATTACCTGCCTTAGCAAATCTGTTATCTGTTCTTGTCAGATAATGAACACCAAACTCAGAAGCAAGCTGCTCTACAACTTCCCTATTGCCATCATCACATAAATAAATTTGAAAGCTTTCCTTCGGATAAGAGAGATTCAAACAACCTGCAACAGTGCGTTTCAGCACCTCAATCGGTTCATTATATGTAGCTATGAAAATATCAACTGTTGGCAGCCTGTCAAGATCACTGATCATGACTTGTTTCCGATTTGAAGGCTTCCAAACCAGTGTATAAAACACAAGCAGCTGGATAAACCCAATGCATTCACAGGCAACAAGCAAAATGCCCATGACAATATTAAAAGTACCTTCATGCGGCAATGTAAAGAAGAGGCGCCAGCAAATATAGGCAGCATTTGTTAACACACATAGCACAATGATGACTTTTTTCACAGTAGAGGCCATTGGCTGGATACGATATATCATATACAACAGAGACAAAATACAAAGCATAAACAGCGGGTAATACGTGGTGATGAGTGACAAAACATTTTCCTTCTTTCTTATGTCATAAAGGACTATCACATATAAAATGTCATAGCAAAGGAGGGGATTCTTCCATTACATTGCCCCTCCATTTCTATATAAATCATTTCCACAATCGATCTAACTGATTTGAATAAAAATCAATGGCCTTTCGATAACTCAAGATAGCAGGATCATTTGTCGTTTCAGTTAAACAGTTCAATAGTATTTCCATGGCTTTGCTATGTTCATTTAAATTATACAAAGTCATGGCATAAAACGTTTGAATGGCTTTATTATGCGGATAAGCTTCCATCGCATGGAGGAATATTTGTTTTGACTTTTCATATTCCCCTAAGGTTCTGTATGTACTTCCTAATCCTAAGAAAGCATCTTCTCTTTCTTCTGAAGACAAACCTAGCTCAAGCGCCCTCTCATAAAAAAAGACAGCTTGTTTTTCCTCCCCTAACACATCATAGCTCCAAGCACATTGATAGTGAATGGAGGCATGATCTGGATACTCTTCTACAAGACGGATGAGCATGTCATTGGATTCTTGAAGATGTCCACTTTCTCGAAGTTCAATCGCTTTCAGAAGTTTCGTTTCCATTACATCACCCCTATTTTTAAGATGGAAAGATGTGTTTACGAGAACACTTTCTCATTCCGCTCAATCATCCGCGTCATGTTTTTCTCAAACTCCAGTTGTTCCTCGGTGGTCAACCCTGAAGCGGTCAGTTGCTCGCTCAGCTTTTGAAGTTCTTCTAGTAAAAGACGCATGAGAAGCGCACAGTCAATGGGTTCTCCAGTTAATTCTGATAGGGATGCCATCGTATCAGGCTGTATATCAGGGAATACCGCTTTCACCTCATGCCGTTTATCCTTTAAGGCTGCCTCATAAAAACGGCGAATCAAATCAGCTCGTTCCCGGCCGCTTCCATCTGCACACAAATAGATTTGCACAGCGACCCCTCCGCGTAATCTACGCTGAGAAATGCCGGCAAATTTCTTTCCATTGATGCTCAAATCGTAGCTACCTGGACAGTAAGAGCCGACAATTTCATAGGCTTCAATGTCCACCTCATACATCGACAGCATCCGGCGGATCAATTCCACCATCGCATCATATCCTCGGTCAATATCAATGCCCTTCTTTTGTTCCGCAAAGATTAAAGACACATTCAGTACGCCTTCATCCAGCACCACAGCAAGACCGCCTGAATTGCGCACAATGACGCGATATCCCTCTTCCTCAAGAAGCTTTACACCATCTTGGAGAAATGGAAGTCTTGTATCCTGAATCCCAAGAACGATCGTATTGTGGTGCACCCAAGAACGCGCTGTGGCTGGTGAGAGCCCTTTCCCAACCGACGCACAAAGCGTATCATCCATTGCAAAGGATTGCTTCGGGTCCACATAGAGACCAAGGCTCGATTGATCTATGATTCGCCATGTCGGCTGTGTCAATAACTCAATTGGTTCATTTTTCATGTCCTGCATATCCTCTCGTTCATAAACTGTGTTTATTATAACATGGAGGGAGAATGAGAGAGAAAAAAGCTCTATGACAAGGAACGTCACAGAGCTTTTCAACTGGATTTGGTTTTCTTGTTCTTCCTTTTCGAAATGAAATAAACAGCTGCAATCAAAACGACAGGAACCCCAACCACGAGGCATGCAGCGATCAATGTGTTCCACGGCAAATCGATCATCTCCTTAATAGACTAAACTTCTATGAAACAGCCGTGACTTACCCAGCTTAACAAGTCTTCAGCCACCAATTCCGCATGCTGAGGGTCCATCACACCAGCATCGACGATCCACACTTTTTTCTCTTCTTCTGCCTGCCGCATGAGAAGTACTCGCCCACCGCCATCGTCACCAATAGCTACATAGCCGCTTGCATAATGATGGACTTCCCATGTTTTATTGCGTTCCACTATGTCTTCAGTTCCGTATAAAAGCAGGTCGCCTCCAGTGGAACAACCATTTGATTGTTTCAGTAAGACTTGATGGGCATGAGGAAACATCATATTTAGTTCAGCTTCTGCCTCTTTGATATGTATGTCACTTGCTGGTTCGTTCATGACCAAGTTGGGAATCTGAGAAAAATGAATCATTTTGAAAGCCTCCTAAAAGGTTGAACTAGCGTTTATTCAGCTGATTTTGTCATAATCATTTTATACACCCGTAGGAGCACCTTTAATAGAAAATAGAAAATGATGACATCGAGTATAAAACCAAAAAATAGAAATTCAACACCATAATTTGAATGCAGGACTAGCCAATCAATGGGAAAACCTCGATAAACCGAACCGGCATGTGGGACATAAACCCCTCTCATAAAAGCTGTCCCAATGACGAGAAGAACACTGATGCTTAATAGCCAATTGACTGTTTTTTTGTTGATGTGTTTTTTCTGATTCATACGAATTCCTTTCTGTGTTTTTGTATCGCTTTCTAATACAAAGACTTCTACCTATCACTATATAATCAATACAACAATTCTTTTAGTAGACTTTCCGCTTTATGTAATTCATCTAAGAATGGATTTAGATAGTCATTATGACTATCCAAGTAAGCCCTAACTCCGCCAATGATAAAGATCTTTTGGAGATCATCATTGGCTTGCATGATTCTTTGGGCATTCTTGTATCTTCTATATATTAATTCAAGTACACCTTGATGGATCTCTTGCGAATATTCTTTTTCTAGGATGTTGATGACCGTTTGGATTTGTTTCGTTAGTTCTTGTTTTTTGTGCATTTAATGCTCCTTAAGACTTCGGCTCATACTAATAAATATCTAACCGTTGACAATTAAAACTTATAAAATCGCCTTCATTTATATCTCCCGGTATATTGTAATCTAATTCTAATAAAAGTCCGCCTACCTTCACTTTTTCATCACGCTTATCAATTAATTGTCCTAAAAAACTATAACTGAAATTATCATCTAATTTTTCAATTCTATACTCTGACAATTCAGCTTTCACTAAGTCTGACACATCTAAACAATAAATAGGTTCTAATAGTTCATTTTCTTCAAGGTAATTTAATGGTTGAGCAAAACACATTATTTCCAGTTCGCCATCTGTTACAATCACTTCAGCTTCTGAGGCTTCTTGTGAAATCCAGTTTATTTTTTTTATTTTCAATACGGTCACCTTTTCTATCACTTATTCTCATTTTTTTCGAAAAGAACCTGGTCTTTCCCACTCCTATTAGAGGTTCAGTTAACGATACATTCAGGTGAAAATTTCACAAAAACAGAGTTTGTACCATCATCCATCATTCTTTTTAATTCCTTACCTAATGAATAATTAGAATCTGGTTCTGTTTGCAATACATAAACAATATTTCCACCCTCACCTTGAGTAAGACAGGTTAATTGTAAATATTCATTGTTATCATAAATAAAAGAAACGATGTAATCATAGAAATTACCTTCTAGGTTATCCTTATTTAATTCCTCCGTAAAAACTCTAACTACGGTTCCGGCCCATATTTGAGTATCATCTTCAACTTCCTGAACAGTTATCCAATCATTACTCATCATTCTATTACATCCCTACTTTAATCCTACTTTCACTTCACCATCATGAAATATTTCAATAACATAACCAGAAGATGGTGAAAAAATCCATGTATCAAAACTGACTGCAGTAACATCATCTATAGCTTCAAAAACTTTATCTAAAGTAGATTGAATAATTGGTAACGTCCCTTCATCCCAAATGATATAAACAACATCATTATACTCATCCATTTTTTGATTTAAAAAGGATTGTATCTCATCAAACGTATTCACTTCAGCATAAGAAGATAAATTTTTCCATTCAATTTGCCCCCAATCAGAAAATGGAAATGAACTTTCAAAATGGCTTAATATTTTCTCCCTACTATTATCATATAAAACGTGTACATTCTCACCAAGTGCCTCAATACATTCTTCAAATAAACTCATATAAAATCTCCTTATCTATTCAGATGTTTTAATAAAGATTTAAAAGTACCTTCGTTACCTTCAAATGGTATAGCGATTTTCTTTGCATTAGCTCCTTTGCCATTACGAAAATCTTCAATATTTATATGTGGTCCCTTATTAGGATCATAATCTAATCTCCATCTTACTTTTCCGTCAGCAGACTGCCTACCGACAACTTTACCATACCCAGCACTCGACTTAAGCGTACCTGTATATGGTTGTGCATTGGGTCCTAGGTCTCCAACTAAGTCTACTGTCTTATTTCTGGCTTGTTCATAGGTTTTAACTTTATCTAATATTTGTTCTCCTCTTCCAATACCCTTTGCACTCTTCTCAACCCTCTTAGCTACCTTCTCCCCTTTAATAATCTTAAAAACATATTTCCCCACTTTAACAATGTTAGCGCTTGGAACCATGTACACCCCTGATACCAAACGATCCATACCTGCGACTTTATCACCTGTTATTGGATCTCTTCCTGTAATAACCCGAATCGCGTCGTTTATTCCTGTAAATTCAACTGCTGCATTTAAAATATTTTGGGGTTGATCGCCTGTTTTCACATCAGAAATCGGTTTAACGCTCTCAATCGTTACTTTGTTTTTTTCTGATATCCGTAACCGATACAGCATTCCATCTCTCATGACTTCAACCGTCTTTGCATTTTCGAAGTTAATCTTTTTGTACTCATTTAACTTGTATACTTTTCCATTTAAGGTTACGGTGGTTTGATTAATTTTACTAGACGACATTTCTCGAACCACCGTATCCACATTCGCCTGTTCTTTCTCATTCAATTTCTTCAACATGATCATCATCGGGTTTTCTTTCATGTTGTCTATTTTGTCATTCAATCCGCTGATCGTGCTGCTTATTTTTTCTTCTTTTCCATTTTTGAAAATAGACCCTTTTTGATAGCTCGTGATGTCGATTTTTGGGCCGGTGAACATGGTGCTTAGCGTGTTGATGTATTGCTTCATTGTTTGCAATGCACTTGTTGTTTCATTCATAGCACTTGTTTGTTCTCTGTCAAAGGCATGGAGCAATCCAATGGTTCTGGATGTCTCAAGCCACGCTTTTTGATAGCTCTGTTGAAAAGCAGACTCGTCTACGTGAGGCAAATGAACGATATGACTGACCCTGCCGATCGCCTGGCTCACATCTGAAACGATGTCAGAAAACGTTCGCTCCGCTTTTTTTAAACCTTGATCAAGTTCGTGTTCAATAAATGCTTGTGATATAAAGCCGTGCTGATTTGATTCAAGGGTATGAAGTGCCTGCTTTGTTTGTTTGAGCGCAGAGCTGTATTCCTCAATGACAACCTGAAAAAATTGCAGGAAGGGAATATGGCATTCTGTATAAAAGGAGCGGATGGCTTGTCCCGCCTCTCCCTTTAGTGCGCCATCAAGTGAGATGATCTGTTGGATTTGTTTTTCTATGGAGCTAATCTGTTGTGATTGCTGCTTTAATGTATTCAGCGTTTGGTCAATTCCGTTTATTAGCGCAAAAGCATCAAGGGTTTTCATTGCGTTCTCCTTTATTTTCTTTTACTGCTGGAAGCAAGCGCCTTGTCCGTTTCGATCATGGTGTTCACCGCTTGTTCTGTTTGTACAAGTTGTTTCTGAAGAATGTCTATATAGGATGTACTTAATTCGTTCAGCTGCTGATTGATTTTTTCTAATGTGTCTGCCGTCAGGAGCTGATTTCTTCCTTTGATGGTTGTTGGAAGTGTGGCATTCATTTGAGCGCCTGATTGTTTTGCATGCTGTAATACTCGTTTGACCTGACTGGCATCTATTTTAATTTCTCTGCTCATGTGACTACCCTCTTTTTTCTTCCAGTTGTTTCTGTTTTTCTTTCTCTATTTTTCTTTCAACCGAATGAATTTCATGTTCTAATGAATGGATCTCTGATTTTAAGTCGCTGATTTTCTCATCAATTCGATTCAATAGATTGGTCAGCTGTATACTTTTTATCTCTTGACTGGCGGATGCCATCTCGTTTCGAATGTCATCAAACGTATCTGCGAGATGGCCAAACCATGTATGTGAAGTCAAATCTGGATGAGTCATTTTCTTGTTAGCATCTGCCAGAGCAGACTTTGCTTCTTTTATTTCTTTTCGACACATGTTCAGTTCTATGATTTGTTCTTTTTTTATGGATATGTCTGCCTTTAACGAATACAAGGCTGTTGTATAACCGATGATAGCTCCAGACATCGTCAAACACCTCTATTCCTCAAATAGTCCTCCGTTATGTTACCATTTACTAGCACAAGAGGCATATGATTGAAAACGAATTCACTAAAAAATGAATCGTATGTATTGGGTTTTTATACCTAATTCACACGCACAAAAAAGCTGAATTCATCAACTGAATCCAGCTTTTCATGCTTATTTGAGCGAATCACCTGCTGATGCTGATGGATGATCGCTAAATGAGGTGTCTTTCTTCTCAGGGATATAATGGAGTGAAAACCCGACAAGGCTAAAAAAGGCACTTAACACCAGTGTTGGGTTTTTAAATAGGTTCGTACTAGCAATGATCATATCTCCCTTTTGCAAGAGTATCCCTAGTATTTGACCGAATACCAACAACGTTCCTGACGTTAGAAATAGGACAAGCAGCACTTTAAATAACAATTCCATCAATACTCTCATCTGTTTCTCCTTTCTATACGGGAAGTATCTCCATTCCAATGAGCCAGCCAATACCAACGATCGGAAGCATATAATAGAGGATCAGTGGGATAAAGGTTTTTTCTGGTCTGGCCCCTGCAAGACCCGAAGCAATGAAAATTGATCCTGATGCAGGCGGGGAAGCCCCTTCTGTTGATGAAAAAGCAAGAATGGCAACTACAGCCACAACTGGGTCTACTCCAACTGAGATTAAAGCTGAAAATGAGACAAGGCCAACAGCTGTTAGTGTCGCTGTTGAAGATAGAGGGCCTGCCACCAGTGTGACAAGAACACCCACAATGAGCACCATGAGCCATTTCGGAATGGCAAGTACTGATGTGATTTGCGTCAAATCATCTGCGAGCCCTAATTCAGCAAGCACTTGACTAGCAGCCACTGCAAACAGCATCAAGGCTCCGATCGTTGTAAACTTAGGAATAGCCGACTTGAAAAACTGAGACCAATCAAGTGCAGACGCCTTTTTTCTTCCAATTGTTAGACTAATTAATATCATGAGAATCGGAATCCACGTAATTAAAGAAATTTGATCCATTGCCTCCGGTCCGATGTTTGGATTACTTTTTAAGTAGTTTGCCAACGGACCAATGGTGATCATGATAGGAATCAAGGCACCGAAAAAAATAAAGATCGACTTCCACCCTTGTTTCACCGCTTCCCAGAAAGGAAGAATATCATCTGGCGGCATGGCCTGAATTTTATTCTTTTTCACCAGAAGATACACCAAAATAAATCGGTATACGACTTGATACAGTCCTCCTATTAGAAGGGCAATATATAAATCTCCCTCAGATACAAGGGCGGCAACCGGGGCAAACCCAAGCATGATAAACATGGAAGAGTTCGGAGGCAGTGCCGCTCCAAGTCCGCCATTCCCTGCTAGAATCGTGGCCGTGTGGGTCCGGCTCCACCCGGATTTAATCATCCAAGAGGCGGTGATAGAGCCAGTCGCAGCTGTGTTTGCAGAATTTGAACCTGAAAGAGCGCCTAACACTGCTGAACCTAACGTACTCATATAAGCTGCTCCACCAGGTAGTTTCCCTACAACAGAATTCAAGATTCGTAAGAGTGCATGAATTAATTCCAACTTTTCGATTAAATAGGCCATGAATACAAATGCGACAGCTGCATAAAGTACCTCATATGTGGATGCAAATATTAAACCATCCCAGAAAAGTCTTAACGCATCCAATCCGCCAAATAATGTGGTCGCAATAAAGCCTAGTAGCATGGCTTCTCCCATATTCCGTTTCACCATAACATTCCATATAATGATGACAGCTATGAACACAATCAACGCAATAAAACCCATATCGTTTCTTCGCCTCCCCTTTATTAAATAAAACGCTTACAATTTATTCCCCTTGCTGCATCACGTCAATGACTTCTTCCCAGCTAGCAGGTTTTACCCCGTCAAATCGTTCAGCAAAGTGAAAGTCTGCTAATCTCTCAAGCTTCTGTTGTGCTGCCCGAGACATGCTGGCATCAATCTCTGCTTCATCTAGCATTTCAATAGAGCCAAGCAGCTCAATCGCCCGTCTTTTTGCATGCAATGCACTCCCTGTCACAAGACGGTTCATGGTCTCTTCAAAACTTTTGCTATCGATTGTATCGCTTAGTGAAGAAATCACTTGATGTTCCACATTATATTTTTTGGAAATTTCCAAAAATTCAATCAAGAGACCGACAATCCCCTTCATATAAATGCTTCTGATTAGCTTTAGTGCCGAAGCATCTCCTGGCTGGTCACTAATTTTTGTGATATTCATGCCATAAGCATTCATCACTTTCATGAATTGGTCAACTCCACTGCCGCTTGCCGTGATCGGAACCTTGTGTTTGTTGATTGGAAGAGGCCCTAGCATGGCGGCATCTACAAATAGAGCTTCTTGCTTTTCAATTTCGTTTGCTACTTGTTTTTTGATGTCTGGTGTTGATGCCGATGCATCGACATATAATTGATTCTTTTTCAAACTTCCCGATACGGATTGTGCCACTTCTAAGGTTTTATTCGCTGGCACAGCTGCAATCACAAGATCAGATTTCTCAATGACTTCGCTAATACTGCTCGTTAATTGAACGCCTGTTTGCGATGCTTTTTCTTTCAATGAGCCAGCTAATTTCTCATTTTTTAATAGGACATCATACGCATAAAATTGATTTAATCCTTCTGTTTTCAATCCCGTTGACAGCTCATATGCTGCTTCTCCATATCCGATAAAGCCTATCCTCATCACAGATTCCCCTATCCTTGAAATTTTTTCATTCTGCCTTCCAGCCATGCCGGTGCTAAGAGACTGATATCTTGTTTTCCTTCGTCCACATACTGTTGAATCGTTTTTAATCTCTGATGTTCATACGCTTGTTTCTCTTCCGCTAGTGTCAGCAGGTGTTCCGCCTTTTCCTTTGGAACGATGACGACTCCATCATCGTCAGCAATCACTAGATCACCTGGGGCTACTTTGACACCGCCGCACGAGATGGTTTGATTCAATTCCCCAGGACCATCTTTAAAAGGTCCGTTTGGCATAAATCCCTTGCTGTAGATTGGAAAAGCCAGCTCCTCTAAAGAGAGTTTGTCGCGAACAAGCCCGTCAATCACGATTCCTTCTATTCCTACAGCCTTTGCTGAATGTGCCATCAATTCCCCTAAATAGGCATGACCCTTATGGTCTTTCCCATCAACAATCAATACATCTCCTTCTTTAGCAGAGTAGATCGCTTGATGAAGAAATAAATTATCCCCTGGCCGTAAGCTAACAGTAAAAGCTGTGCCGACTACATTCATGCCTTTCGCAACTGGTTTGATTTGATGATCCATCGCGCCGGTGCATCCCATTACGTCTGACAGCAAGGTCGAGTTAAGCTTTTTTGCCCTAGCGATAAGATCATTTGACACGAAATGAACAGTACTCATTGTTTCCATCATCCCCTTTGAGTTATATTCATTACACTTATTTTTATTAAAGTAATATTTATTACTTTTGTGATATGATCATACCACCTCATTTTCAATTAGTAAAGCGCTTTCAAAAATAAAAAAATGAGTTCCACACGACTAATGTGTTGTGTGGTAACTCATTTTCGTTAACATATGATTGATTTGATCTAAACGTGGTTTTGTTCTTTCAGGATCATTCATCGCTAAGGCACTTAAAATGTAATCGACGATAAAGATAGCAGATACGACAGAGTTATGAGAGCCTACACTTGCTGAGGAACATGGTAATACATATTGTGCATATTTGGTTAATGGAGAGCTGTAGCTGTCTGTGATTAAAAGCACATCCACCCCATAAGACTTCGCTACTTCGAGCAAGTCCTTCATGCGTTTTGCATAACGCGGATAGCTGACCGCTATAATGAAATCACTAGAGTTGAAATGAACCAAATCATCCACCCAGTCGCTTTTGTCTGCATCAATGTATTGGCAATTCCCCAATAACCGATTGATTCCGAGTGACAGATACTCACCAACAGGTCTTCCACTTCGAACACTTGTACACAAAACGTGGCGTGCGCTGGCTATTTTCCCAACAATCTGCTGAAAGGTTTCTTCCGTGATATTGTCTAGTGCATACTGGATATTTTGAAATTGCAGTTCTACATGGTCATGCAGGAGCTTATTCTTATTTGAATGCTTGAGATTCGCTTCAAGTCTCGTTTGAGGGTCGGCTTTATGTTTCATAGCTGATTGAAGCTCTTTTTGGAATTCAGAAAAACCGGAATACCCCATCGCAGCAGAGAATCGCATGATCGTTGCTGTACTCGTCCCGACTTTTGACGCCAATTTATCGACAGTTAAAAAAGCGACTTCCATTGGATTTTGTACGATATAATCTGCAATTCTCCTCTGCGCATCGGTTAAAAATGCGACCTTATGCTGAAGTTTATATATTAAATCCTCCATTATAGCACCTGCCTATCCTATCGGCTTTATCTACGATTCGTGTTTTCTTTTCACTCTTTATTGTACACATTTGGACAAAATAAAAAAACAGCCAGCACGAATCTATCGTACTGACTGCTCTAGTCGAGATGCTATTTTATAGTGCTTGAGCTGCTGTAATCAGCGCAAGATTGTAAACGTCTTCGGCATTACAGCCTCTTGAAAGATCGTTTACTGGCTGATTTAGACCTTGCAGGATTGGACCTACAGCTTCAAAGTTACCTAAGCGCTGGGCAATTTTGTAGCCAATGTTTCCTGCTTCAAGGCTAGGGAAAACAAATACGCTAGCATCGCCTTTGATGACGGAATCTGGTGCTTTTTTCGCTGCCACTGAAGGAACGAAAGCTGCATCGAATTGGAACTCTCCATCAAGAACAAGCTCAGGTGCTTTTTCTTTTGCAATGCGAACCGCTTCAGATACTTTGTCTGTTTCGTCTGATTTTGCTGAACCTTTTGTAGAGAAGCTAAGCATTGCTACACGTGGTTCGATGTCAAACATTTTTGCTGTGTTTGCACTTTCGATCGCAATTTCAGCAAGATCTTGGCTGTCTGGTGCAATGTTGATCGCACAATCAGCAAACACATATTGCTCTTCGCCGCGAGCCATAATGAAGACACCAGAAGTTTTCTTTACGCCTTCTTTTGTTTTAATGATTTGAAGTGCTGGGCGCACTGTGTCAGCAGTTGAGTGTGCTGCTCCGCTTACAAGGCCGTCTGCAAGACCTTTATACACAAGCATTGTACCGAAGTAGTTTTCATCCAGTAATGCTTTTCTCGCTTGCTCTTCTGTCGCTTTGCCTTTACGTCTTTCGACGAAAGCTTGTACAAGATCGTCAAAACCTTCATATGTATGAGGATCATACACGTCAACACCATCAAGTGTAAGACCTAATTCTTTTGCTTTTGCTTCTACTTCTTCTTTCTTACCTACAACAATTGGCTGCAATACTTTGCCATCTGCTAGTTTTTGAACGGCTGTTAGAATGCGTTCGTCCATTCCCTCAGGAAAAACGATCTTAACTCCTTTACCTGCAACCTTTTCCTGAACTGTTGAAAAAATATCTGCCACTTCAATACCCTCCTTGATTTTACAAAAAAAGCGTTCTCTTTTAAGCATACTCTTCTTCTACATAAATTCAAACTACCAACTTACATTATAGCGCTTACAATTTAAATTCTTATTTTTCAAACTAATTAAATCAATTTCTAGAAAAGCGTTTTCGTCGTTCAAGTTTTGATCACATCTTCATTTGGACAAACTATGTTATAGTTGGAACAGATGGAAAACTGTTAATAGGAGTGAAAGAAATGAGCGAACAACATACAACAAATGAAGCAGCTCAAACACTAGATGGCTGGTATGCACTGCATGATTTTAGAACGATTGACTGGACAGCTTGGAAGCTGCTGACAAGCGATGAGCGTCAAGCTATCATTCATGAGTTCACAGGTCTATTAGAAAAATGGAAAACAGCTGAGCACCATCAGGCTGGAAGCCAAACAATCTATAGTATTGTCGGCCAAAAAGCAGATATTATGCTCATGATTTTACGTCCGACCATGGAAGAACTAGGTGAAATTGAACTTGAATTCAACAAGACACGACTAGCCGAGTTTACGATTCCAGCTTATTCTTATGTGTCAGTTGTTGAACTCAGCAACTACTTAGCAGGAGGCGGAGATGGCGGAGACCCTTACGAGAACCCGCATGTACGTGCGCGCCTCTATCCAGAGCTTCCTACTTCTCAATATGTCTGTTTCTATCCAATGGATAAAAGACGTTCTGGCAATGACAACTGGTACATGCTTTCAATGGATGAGCGCAAATCCCTTATGAGAAGTCACGGCTTAATTGGCAGAAGCTATGCTGGGAAAGTAAAACAGATCATTACAGGTTCTGTTGGCTTTGATGATTATGAGTGGGGCGTCACTCTTTTCTCTGATGATGTGCTTCAATTTAAAAAATTGGTTTACGAAATGCGATTTGATGAAGTGAGTGCACGTTACGGCGAATTTGGTTCCTTCTTTGTTGGAAACCGATTAGCAAACGAGCAGCTAGCGTCTTATTTCCATGTATGATAAACTCTTAAGGCTTCGGATCTCTCCGAAGCCTTTTTATGTATTTGTTTAGAAAGGTGATCTCATCATGAAAAACTTCCCCATCGCTATTTTTGCGTTAACGCTCGGTGCGTTTTCGATTGGCATGACTGAATTTGTGATCATGGGACTTTTGCCAAATGTCGCAAATGATCTTCATGTATCTATTTCTGCTTCAGGTCAGTTGATTACCGGATATGCACTCGGTGTCGCAGTTGGCGGCCCTATTTTAACGTTATCAACTGGAAAAATGTCGAGAAAACGTCTCCTCATTCTATTAATGATTCTTTTCGTAGCAGGAAATGCTGTCGCAGCTGTATCGTCTTCTTATGATCTATTGATGGTTGCACGTATTTTAACGTCATTTGCTCATGGTACCTTCTTTGGTGTCGGCGCCATTATGGCTGCACGGCTTGTTCCTAAGGAGCGAAGCGCAAGTGCGATCAGCTTCATGTTTACAGGACTGACAGTAGCCAATGTACTGGGTGTGCCATTTGGCACCTTTATCGGAAATCAATTCGGCTGGCGCATGTCATTTCTCGTCATTGCCGTCATTGGTCTCATTTCCTTAATCGGTATAATCAGTTTAGTACCAAATCAATCGAAAGAAGAAGTATTAGATATTCGAAATGAAATATCGGTGTTGAAAAAGCCGCAGGTTCTCGTCTCCTTTGCGATGACGATATTCGGTTTTGCGGGTGTGTTTACCGCCTTTACGTATATCAGCCCGATCCTGCTGCAAGTGACTGGCTTTCAGGAAAACGGGGTCACCCTCATTCTTGTCCTCTTTGGGCTTGGGGTCACCATTGGGAATTTAGTCGGCGGAAAGCTTGCCGACTGGAAGCTGATGCCGAGTATTATCATCACATTGATCTTGCTGATGGCTGTTCTGTTGTTATTCACATATACATCTGCCTTTAAAGTGCCTGCCGTGCTGACGATTTTTGTTTGGGGAATTATTTCATTTATTCTCGTTCCTACCTTGCAATACCGCACGATGAACATGGCACATGAAGCCCCGACACTCGCATCAACGCTCAGTCATTCTGCCTTTAATATTGGAAATGCCGGCGGTGCAGCGCTTGGCGGTCTTGCTATCGAAATCACACATTTACAGCTTGTCCCACTCTTTGCGGCAGGTGTAACATTCATTGGATTGATCATTACGATCATGAGCTATCAGTCAGATAAACGAATCAAAAGGACCTGAGGGCAGGTCCTTTTTCTATTTCACCACGGTCATTTCTGGCTCTTCTATTTGTTTCACACGTTCCTGAATGGGATGGGTAAAGGAATGCTCTGATAAGACAATATGGGAGACCGTTTTTGTAAAGCCAGACACATCTTGAATAAAGGCTTCAATTTCTTCAAGAGAAGAAACAGACAGCTTAATGAAAAAACAGGACTGTCCTGCCACTCGATAAGCAAAGAACGCACGTGGATGCTGGTTCATAAATGTCACAAAACGCTGATACTCCCCATTTAATACGGTGACTTCCAGTAAACAGTCTATCATCAGACCCAGCTTTTTATAATTGACTTGAACAGAATACCCTTCGATAATCCCTGCATCCTCTAGTTTTCGCACTCTTTCTGCTACCGCAGGCGCCGATAAATTCACTCGTTTGGACAATTCCCTCATTGATAAGCGGGCATCTTCTCTCAATTCGTTTAAAATATGCACATCCACATCGGTGATTTTCATTCGTTACGCTCCTATCCCAAAATCGTTCCATTTGAAAAGTATTTTATGATGATACTTATGATACGAAATGTAAAATAAAACTAAATAATGGTAGAATTTATTTTAACGGAATTGAATGAAAAAGCAAGTATGGAGGGATCACTTGATGAAAGAATCTTTAGACAGCCAGGCTTCTAAAACATTTCCCATCACACTTGCCATTGCACTCACACTTGGCGTTTTTGCGGCGGGATCGGAGGAACTGGTGATTTCACCACTGCTGCCTGATTTATCAAACTCCTTTCAGCACTCTCTTGATGTTCTCGCTCTTTCCATCAGCATTTATGGGTTAGCTGTGCTGGTTGGAGCTCCGCTACTCGTTCCTTTAGGGGACCGATATTCAAGAGAGCTGTGTTTGATAATTGGGCTGTCCTTCTTTTTAATTGGAACAGTGATGTGTGCTGCTGCCCCAAATTTGGCAGTGTTTTTTGCAGGCCGTGCTATTTCAGGGCTGGCAACTGGTGTATTTGTGCCAACAGCCTATGCTCTTGTGGGCGACCGGGTTCCATACGAATATCGCGGCAAAGTGATGGGACTCATTGTATCGAGCTGGTCTCTTTCTCTTGTCCTTGGTGTGCCCATTGGCGCCTTTATCGGCCAGAGTTTAAACTGGCGCTGGACGTTTTGGATCTTCGCTATGATGAGTCTCATTGTCCTGCTGCTCGTCATCCTTGAATCAAGAAAACAAGTCAGAGCAGCTGATCCGAAGGCACCTCAAGCTAGAGAGACAACAGGCTCTTTATGGGGAGCTTTGAAAATTGATCGTGTGCCTGCCTATTTGACTGTGACGTTTTGCAATATGCTTGGATTTTACGGCATGTACTCGTTTTTAGGTGCTTATTTGCAAAGTCTGTTTGATGGCGGACAATCAACAGCTGGACTTCTTATTATGGCTTATGGCGTCGGCTTTTCTATGAGTATGTTTACTGGAAAATTAGCAGACTGGTTCGGTAAAACCCGTTCCCTTGTCTTCGTGCTGGGTGGAATTGCGCTTGTTCTAGCCTTGCTTCCTTATGCGCCATTCTCGTGGATGTTGCTGATTTTCGCCCTATTTATTTGGGGTGCTATGCAAAGCTTATCTGTCACGCTTCTAAGCACCGTTCTAAGCGACTGCTCTCAAACCCATCGCGGGAAAGTGATGGCTTTTTACAGCCTGGCCTCCAACCTTGCTGTTATGCTCGGTTCCGCACTGATGGGACCCGTTTATGTCCATTTCGGATATCATACGGTAGGTCTTGTCTGTGCATTAATCACACTTGTTGGTTTTATCATCAGCTTCGGCAGCTATAAACGAGAACGTGCCTTACAGAAAAAACAACCAACTACACTTGAAACGTAAGCACATTTCACTGCACATCTCGATATGTGCAGTTTTTTAGATCAATTTTTAATATCATCGTAAAATACATTTTTTATAAAATTTGTTGACAATTACCAATTTTAAATTTTATAATCTAGTAAAAATTTGAAAAAGATTGGATGGTAAACATGATCCTAAAGAATGATGTGTTTCATTTCAAAGAAGAGCCTAGCCCTTCACCCAAGATGTTTACAGTCAACACACTAGGCCCTAAGGGGACAAGCAGTGAATACGCAGCAAAACATTTCATCTCTCAATCCACCACTACACTCGGCACTCATACGAAACTATCCCTTTATGACACATTCGAAACTTGCATTGAACATACTCTCTCTCAACCACTTCAATTTACTCTCGTTCCACACGCATATGAAGGCATCAAACACTTCTACATGAGACCAGATCTACAGCTTTTACAAATTTTCAGATGTGACACACCCATGTATGGGTTGGCTGTCAGACCTGATTTCCCATTCAATGAACAAATGCTCCACCATTTAAAAATTGTCTCACATCCTGCACCTGTCAATTTAATTCAATATTTCATTCACCAAAATGCTGAATTTGAACTTGTTAATTCTACAAGTACTGCCGCGCAGAAAGTAAGGGACGGCGAATTTGATTTTGCTTTAACGAATGAGGTGGCAAGAGCCACATATGGCCTCATCTTCATTCGAACGTTTAAAAGTATACCCATGAGCTGGTCCATATTCGGAAAAGGAGAGATATAAGATGCAAACTGAACAAAAGACGCAAGAACGATATTTTCCTCAAGCGAAAAAATTAGAATGGGATAATGGCGTCATCCAATATTCCACTGTAAGAGGCGGTACGGAAGTGTTAATTTCATACGTCCCTCCCCGCACGATCATTGAACCTCACGAACATCCCGAAGCACAAATCGGTATTGTGTTAAAGGGCGAGCTTCAAATGACTGTCGGCCAATCGACTCAACTGCTCACCCCATTAGAATCAGCCTATATCGCACCACCGTTTGTCCCTCACGGCGCTTCAAATCTGACAGATGAAGAAGTGATCGCCATTGATATTAAGAGATTAAAGGATGACGAAGAATATACAGCTCCCCCCACTTATTTCTTAGACATTTTCAAAACACGGGATTTACTCCCTGGCATGGAAGTGACTTTTTTTGTGGAGGATTGGATGGAGCTGATGATTGCCAATATCCCTGGAAACGGTGGAGAAATGCCTTTTCATAAACATAGAAATGAACAAATCGGCATTTGCATCAGCGGAGGGTATGATATGACAATCGAAGGCTTTACAGAAAAGATGGAATTTGGCACCACCTATTTCTGTGACCCACGGGAAGATCACGGGGCCATCAATCCAAAGCCAGAAGCTTCAAAGTCTATTAATCTCTTCTTCCCTCCCCGCTATAATCGCTTAAAACCAAAAGCATCTAAGGTGAAGAAATGAAGTTAGACGGAAAAGTTGTCCTCATTACAGGAGGTGCGTCGGGGATTGGGCTTGCTGCTGTCAAGCTCTTCCTCGAGCATGGAGCAAAAGTAGCTGTCGCTGACATCAATGAAAGCAGCGGCAACCAACTCATTGAGTCATTACCGCATGAGCACCTTGCATTTTTTATAACAGATATTACGAAGGAGTCTGACTGTCACCAAACCGTTCAGAGCGTGCTGAGCCGATTCGGTGCCATTGATGTCCTCATTAACAATGCAGGCATCGAAATTGTCTCACCCATTCATGAGATGGCACTGGAGGATTGGCATCGTATTCTTCAGGTCAACCTGACCGGCGTCTTTCTCATGAGTAAGCATACATTGCCGCATATGCTTGAAAAGAAGAGTGGAAGTATTATCAATACCGGATCTGTCGGAGGTCTTGTGGGTTGGCCTGACATTCCTGCATACAACGCAACAAAAGGCGGTGTCATTCAGCTCACCAAATCAATGGCCATCGACTATGCCGCTCATCAAATCAGGGTGAATTGTATTGCCCCTGGCATCATTGATACACCATTAAACGAGAAGTCCTTTTTAGACAATCACACAGAAAGTCTCGAGATCGTCAAAAAGGAAAAAGCAAAGGTGAATCCTATGCTACGGCTTGGAAAACCTGAAGAAATTGCTGGCGTGATGCTGTTTCTCGCCTCTGACCTATCCAGCTATATGACTGGAAGTGTCGTCACTGCAGATGGCGGTTACACCGCTAGATAAAAGGAGTGCTTTCATTGAGTAAAAAAACTGTACTTGTCATTGCTGACTTAGGAGGATGCCCGCCTCATATGTTTTATGAAAGCGTGGCGGCATCATACCATATCGTTTCTTATATCCCAAGACCCTTTGCGATTACAAAGGGACATGCCGAGCTAATCGAAAAATACTCCATTGCCGTCATCAAAGACCGTGATTATTTTGAGACACACCCTTCTTTTGAACACCCTGATTCTATTTACTGGGCACATGATGATTATCCAAAATCAGAAGAAGAAGTTGTGGAAGACTTCATTCGAGTAGCTTCCTTTTTCAAAGCAGATGCAATCACGACCAATAATGAATTATTCATTGCACCGATGGCAAAGGCCGCTGAACGTCTTGGGCTACGAGGTGCCGGTGTCAAGGCAGCCGAAATGGCGCGTGATAAAAGCCAAATGAGGGCTGCATTCAATGCCTCTGGCGTCAAAGCGGTGAAAACTCAGCCTGTCACGACTTTATCTGATTTCCAAAAAGCCATTGAGTCTATCGGAACACCGCTCATTTTAAAGCCTACATATTTAGCCAGTTCTATTGGCGTCACCTTGTTTCATGACAAAGCCGGAAGTGATGACTTGTTTTTACAAGTACAATCGTATTTGGAAACCATACCAGTCCCAGACGCTGTCACGTATGAAGCACCGTTTGTCGCTGAAACATATTTAGAGGGTGCTTACGAAGATTGGTATGAAGATGAAGGATATGCTGATTATGTCAGTGTAGAAGGGCTGGTCGTAGAGGGCGAATATCTCCCTTTTGTCATACATGATAAAACCCCTCAAATCGGCTTTACAGAAACGGCTCATATCACTCCGACGATCTTAGACAATGAAGCCAAGCAAATCATCATTGAAGCAGCAAGGAAGGCAAATGAAGGGCTAGGTCTTGAACATTGTGCAACCCATACAGAAATCAAACTCATGAAAAATCGAGAAACTGGACTGATCGAATCAGCCGCTCGATTCGCTGGCTGGAATATGATTCCGAATATTAAAAAGGTCTTTGGCGTCGATATGGCCAAGCTATTGATTGATGTATTAGTTGATGGTAAAAAGGCTGTACTGCCAAAACAGCTGCTTTCTGGACATACATTTTATGTAGCGGACTGCCACCTGTACCCTCAGCATTTTAAAGAGAGTGGGCTTATCCCACCTGAAGCCACACATATCACCATTGATCATGTGTCTATTCCAGAGGAGGCATTCGTTGGAGATACTGCGATTGTCAGTCAATCATTCCCTGCCAAAGGGACTATTGTGGATCTTGAATTATTTGAAGCTTTTAATGGAATCGTATCTCTTGAATTAAAAGGATCATCCTCACAAGATGTTGCCGCGTCCATCCGCAACATTCAGAAACAGGCAACGATTCAGTTAATGGATGAATTAGTGAAGGGATAGAAAGAGAGGCTGCTGTGGTGAAAATGTTAGCATCTAAAATGATTGAACGGCTGCCTGAACAGAAATTCGGCACCGTTTTTGAAAAAATAGCTCAAAAGACAAAAAACGGAGCAAACATCATGAATCTAGGTCAGGGGAACCCTGATCTACCAACTCCTCCCCATATCGTGAGTGCCCTACAGGAGTCAGCGGATGTTTTGCCATTTCAACAATATGCCCCTTTTAGAGGCTTTGACTTTTTCAAACAAGCTATTGCAGATTTTTATAGATCGGAATTCGGTGCTGAGATTGATCCGCAGAAGGAAATTGCTCTTTTCACTGGCGGAAAAACGGGGCTGTATGTCATGAGTCAGTGTCTGCTTGATCCAGGAGATATCGCACTCGTTCCCGATCCAGGATACCCTGAATATCATTCAGGCATTTTGATGGCGGACGCCAAGCCATACAGTATCAAACTTGAAGAGAAAAATGGCTATTTACCAGATCTCTCCTCAATTGATCCTGACATAGTCAAAAAAGCAAAAGTACTGTTCTTGAATTATCCGAATAACCCCACGGGCGCTGTTGCAAATGAGGCATTCTTTGAAGAGGCTGCTACCTTTGCGGACGCTCACGAGCTGTATGTTATTCATGATTTCGCCTATGGTTCATTTCATTATGAACAAACACCCGTGAGCTTCATGAATACTCCTCTCGGGAAAAGTGTAGGAGTGGAATTATATTCTCTATCAAAGACTTTTAATATGGCAGGATGGAGAGTCGCTTTTGCTGTTGGAAATGAGGAGATCATCCAAGCCATCAACACCTTCCAAGACCACGTGTTTGTCAGTATGTATGGCGGATTTCAACATGCAGCGACTGCTGCCTTGCAAAGTGATGACCGTCATATTCAATCATTAAAGGCGATATACCTTCAACGAATCAATTTCTTCATCCGGCAAGCGGCGAGAAAGCTTGGTTGGACAATCGAACGTCCACCCGGCGCCTTTTATTTATGGGCTCCGATTCCTGATGACTTTGAACATTCTCATGCCTTTGCTGACTATTTACTCGAACATGCCGATGTTGTCGTCACGCCTGGAGGAGTATTTGGAGCCAATGGAAGCCGTCATGTACGCATTTCAATGGTTGCCCCGATTGAGGAGCTTGCTCTCTTTATCGATCGCCTGTCCATCCTCCCCATTCGATTTCATCAAAAAACCCGCCAATAGCGGGTTTTTTTCAGTTTATATACTTTTCATCGTTCCACCGTCTACTGAGATTTGTTGACCTGTGATATAAGAAGCTTCCTCTGATGCCATAAAAGCTGCCAATGACGCCATCTCACTCGCTGAACCCACTCTTTGCATTGGGATACCTGATGCGACAGCTTGTACAGCCTGCTCTCGTGACAATGCCTGCTTCGTCATCATATTGCCGATAAATTGTTCATACCGATCGGTTGCAATAAAACCTGGATTTAAACAATTTACCGTAATACTAGACGACGCAAGCTGTGTCGCTGCATTTTTACTGGCATTAATAATCGCTGCATTCATCATACTATTCGTAAACATTTGTTCACCAGGTTCCTTCCACAGGTTCCCGACAATTTGAATGATCCGTCCATATTCATGTCTTTTCATCAATGCGGCTGCACGCTTCATTGTATCGACGTAAGCGATGGCTTTTTGGGAGAAAGCATCCAGCATCTGGTCAGTTTCACATGAATCAAATGTATCTGGCTTTCCTCCTGGAATGTTATTGATCAGCACATCGAGTCTGCCAAACTCCTTTTCTATTTCTTCAAAGGCTTCCGACCTCACTGCTTCAAGCGACATATCTCCACAAAATAGAGACAGCGGTTCCTTTGTTTCTGTCATATCTTGAATGTGCTGTTTCGTCTGTTCAAGTGAGGCCCTATTTCTAGAGTTGATGATCACCTTCATATCGCTCTGAGCGGCAAGTTTTATTGCGATTGCCTTTCCAATGCCTGTACTTGCCCCTGTTACAAATGCAATTCTTTTAGACAAACTCATCCACATCCCTTTTCATCAATATACATAAAATGACACATACAGAATGTATTTCAACAAAAAAAGACCTTTCTCCTGCGAAAGGCCTCTCTTCTCTATTTAAATGTCGTTTCCCAATTAAATCCGATCGCCTCATCATTCCACGCAATTCTCTTCTCATCTGGTTTTTTTGGATCATACGATTCTGTTGTAAAATACACAATCTGCAGCGGCGTCTCTCCTAATACGCGGTAGCCATGGGCAACTCCCTTTGGGATGAGGAGCAGCATCGGATTATCTTCTCCCATATAATACACATCGGTTTGACCATTTGTCGGAGAATCCTCTCTCAAATCGTATAAAACGACCTGTGCATGACCTGCTGGGAAAAACCAAACATCGTCTTGTTTTTCATGATAATGAAAGGCTTTGATCACGCCCGGAAAGCTTTTCGACCACGACGCCTGCCCAAAGCGCTTCAGCATCGGTTCGTCATCTCGAATAAGCTCTGCGAAAAAGCCGCGATCATCACAATGTTTCATGAGTTTTTTCGTTTGTACACCATCAATCATGCTGCTCGAATCTCCCTTCTTTCTGCAAGTATTCGTGAAGTGCATCCTTCCAATGTCTTGGCTTCCAGCCTGTCGCTTCAATCGCTTGCAGATCTAAAACAGAGTAGGCGGGCCGAGGTGTTTGGAAACCATACTCTTCAGTGGAAATGGGTTCAATTGTCGTAGACAGACCGCTTGCTGCCACAATTTCTGTCGCAAAGTCAAACCATGAACAGCTTGCTCGGTTACTGACATGATAAATACCTGCTTTCTGGTCAAACAAGTGAATCAAAGCTTCTGCGGCATCCTTTGTATAAGTAGGAGACCCTAACTGATCATTGACGATGCGCAAATGATCCTTCGTTTCAGCCAGTCGAAGAATGGTATTCACAAAATTATGTCCCTCATGTCCATAAAGCCACGATGTCCGAATGATCTTCACTTCATCTGACACAAGATGAATCAATTCTTCTCCAAGTTTTTTACTCTTTCCATAAATGGTTTGCGGATCTGCTTGTGCATCAACTTGGTAAGGGGTATCCGCTTGCCCATCAAACACATAATCTGTGCTGACATGTAATACATCAGCCCCTACGTTCTTAGCTTCAAGCGCTGTATAGTAGGCGCCAATCCCATTCACAAGATAGGCTTTTTCCGTTTCTGTTTCGCATTGATCCACAGACGTATAAGCAGCCGCACTGACAACAATATCCGGACGGAAATGTCTCATTGCATGTCTGACGGCCTGTTGATCTGTGATATTCAGCATACTCCTTGTTAAAGCAATGACTGTGATGTCTTTTTCTTTCAGCTGTTTCGTCAATTCTTTCCCTAATTGGCCGCCTGCACCGGTGATTAAAACTTTCATCGGTCACCCTTCTTCACTTTGATCATATTTGGCACGATACCAATCGATCGTTTTTTCGATACCTTTTTCGAATGAAGTTGCCTGCACCCAGCCAAGCTCTTCTTTTAGCTTACTGGCATCAATGGCATACCGCCTGTCATGCCCTTTCCGGTCTTGAATAAACGCGATTTGGTCATGAGAGATGCCTAGATGTGTGAGAATGGTTTTGGTTAAATCAAGATTTGTTTTCTCGTTGCCGCCGCCAATATTGTACACCTGACCGGCTGTTCCGTTTTCTACTACTTGTTTTACGGCTCTCGCATGATCCTCTACATACAGCCAATCGCGGATCTGCTGGCCGTCTCCGTAAATCGGAATCTTTTCACCATTGACCGCTTTTCTAATAATGGTTGGGATTAATTTTTCTTCATGCTGATAAGGTCCGTAGTTGTTGCTGCATCTTGTGATCATTGCGGGTAATTGGTGGGTGTGGATATAAGATTTCACAAGCAGGTCTGAACTTGCCTTGCTTGCTGAATAAGGATTATTCGGTGAGAGTGGTGTTTGTTCTGTGAAAGCAGGATCATCCGGCTCCAAATCTCCATATACTTCATCTGTGGAAATATGAATGAGTTTATTCGCCTTTCCCTTTAAGACCGCTTCAAGCATACGATAGGTACCAAGGACATTTGTTTGGATAAAGGGTTCTGCTGACTCAATACTGCGATCGACATGTGATTCTGCTGCGAAATGAATGATGGCATCATAGGCTTCATCAAATACTTGATCTAGTTCGTCTTGTAGCGTGATATCTCCTTGGACAAAACGGACATGAGGCAGCTTTGATAAATATTCCATCTCCTCTGGATGACTGGCATATGTTAATTTATCAAATACGGTCAGCCGGACATCGGATTCTTGAAGCAGCAGCTTCACAAAATTCAGTCCAATAAACCCTGCTCCACCTGTAATTAAATAAGACTTCGTCATTCGTATCCCTCTTTTTCCTTCATCGTTTCAAACATTTTTGTTGATGCTTCGTGGAGAGATTCATGAGTTCCTGCATCAATCCACCACCCTTTTAACATATCATAGGTCAGCTGGCTATTTGAGATGTAGAGATTATTCACATCAGTAATCTCTAGTTCACCTCGATCTGACGGCGAGATTTCCTCGATATATTGAAAGACGTCTTGATCATAAAAATAGATGCCCGTGACGCAGTAAGATGACGTCGGATGCTCTGGCTTTTCTTCAATTGATAAAATTCGGTGATGAGCAGGATCAATTTCTGCAATGCCAAACCGTTTTGGATCTGCCACCTCTTTCAATAAAACCTTGGCTCCGCTTTCTTGTTGCCTAAAGGCGTCGACAAAAGGGCGTAATGAATCTTCAAATACATTATCACCAAGCATCAGCACAAATTTTTCCCCTTGAGCAAAGGACTTTGCATAGGATAAACCATCGGAAATACCAGACGCTTCTGGCTGTACTTGATACACAATGTTCATCCCAAGTTCACGATCATCTTCCAATAACTTTTGAAACAACGGAATTTGTTCTTCCTGTGAAATCAGCATCACATCTACAATTCCTGCTTCTTTCAGTTTGAATAATGACCAATAAATCATCGGATATGGACCAACCGGCAGCAAATGTTTGTTGAAAATCTTCGTTAATGGTGCCAGCCGTGATCCCTTTCCTCCTGCTAAAATAACTCCCTTCACATCTACACATCCTTATGTTCTTTTTGGTGTGAATTCATGAGGTGTATGAGAATGTTTTTCACTCGTTCGATTCCTTTTCCATCAATGAGTGAACGTCCATTAAGATGAATGCTTCTGCGGAGAAAATAGCTGTCAGACAGTTTTTGAACAGCTTGCAACAGGTCTTTTTCTTCCACAAGGGCACCTAATCCAAGGTGAAAACAAGCTCCCTTTTGCGCAAACATGCTCGCTGTCACTGCTTGGTGGTCTACTTGCGATAGGACAATGCTGGGCACCCCGATACAAATTACCTCATATAACGTCATACCGCCTGCTACGATAGCCACATCAGCTTCTGATAAAAGAACCGGTAGTTGATCTGTATGTTGAATGAATTGGATATGTTCCGCCTCTACTTGCTCTTTGATGTGAGAGGCTTTTCCTGCGACCGCTAAAATGTCTAGGTGATTTGTTTGAAGAAGCGCCGATACAGCCTTTGATAACAGGCCGCACGGATCACTACCGCCAAGACTGATGACCACCTTTTTACATTCTTTCCGAACCTCATATGTGTCTTTGAATCGTTTAAACTCGTGATCTAACAATAAATAGGGCGTTCCATGATAATAAGCCGTGCCATTAAGCTGCTCGTGCTTCCCGTCCAGACCGCCATAAATGCCGTTTATGACCGTGTCTGCAAGCTGACAGGCTTCCTCTCTTTTTTCCTCAAATAAGACCAGCCTCGCACTATCGCAGGAGTCTTTGATCATTTGAAGAAACTGAAGATCACAATCAAGGACATCTATGACTAAAAGGTCAGGCTTTAGCTTTTTGATGTCTTGTTGGACCTGGAGAAGCGCATTCGACTCATACACCATGTGAACGTGCCACTCTGGGTGCGAAAGCATTTCGACACAAATCTGTTCATTTGTATAGAAATATAAGTCGTTCCCTTCCTGAAGCAGTTCTTTTGCCAAATGTTTCATTCTGACAACATGACCCATTCCTCTTAAAAAACCCCCATAAACAACAATCATGATTTTTTTGTTCATTCAGCATCCTTCTGTCTCACAGATTGATTCAAACGAACAATGTCTGGATGTTGTTCACAGATGGAAATGAGCTCAGCTGTCGGCACAGCAATAGAACCACCAGCTTTCTCTAGTAAACGGGTAGCAAACACATAATCTTCTTCTGTATCAATCGTGAATCGATAAGCAGGATATGCAAGTTCTTTGGGCGGTGTGAATAATTGAAGGGAAAATTGCTCGGGATGCTTTCTGATATACAGCGTGACATGCTCACGTTCTGAATAAGTGAGAGGAAATTTGTCGATTTCACATAAAATAGATGCTTCAATCATTTCCCCGGAAATACCGAGTGGTGTTCCGTCCGTATATGTGTAATCAGCCTTTTCCTGTCTATGTTTTTCAAGCATTTTCGACAAAAGCGAAGGATCTATAAATGGATTGTCTCCCGTTAAACGTACAACCGTTTTAGGTTCAAATTGGCGGACAATCTGCGCAAACCGCTCAAGCACATCTGCCTCACTGCCTCGAAACACCTTATAGCCCTTTGACATACAATATTGAGCCAAATAGTCATCCTCTGGCTCGACCGTTGTGGCAATCATAAGGTTTTGCATTTTGTGATGGTAATCATCTGATTGCTTCACCCGCTCCACAATCAAATCAATCAGCGCCATGCCGCCGATCGGTTTCATCACTTTTTTAGGCAGTCTTGTTGACCCCATCCTAGCCTGAATGACAAAAAGCACATCATGCATCATCATGAGACTCCTGCGTCAGTACGTCTTTCCACGAAACGCCTGTATGAGCTGGGATGTCTCTCACAGCCATTGTGCCAAGTAGAACCGACATATATCGCGGATGCAACCCCTGATTTTTTTGTCCAGGGCGCAGCACGGCTACATTTTCTGACGTGAGGGTCTCACCCTTTGCAATGCCTTTTGTCGTAAAAATTCCTCGATACGCAAATTCTCGAATCTGCCCTTCAATGGCTGTTGTCGTTTTATAAGAACTGCCAAGAAGCTCCTCTGGTAATGAATGAACGTCTATTTCTGCTTGATTCCGCTGCTTTTCTGCTGCTCGAATGTGCTGAACCATTTCCTTTAATTCTTCAGGATTAAGAGCAAATGAATGATCCGCTCCGGGTAATGTTTTATCTATTGTAAAATGTTTTTCAATCATTGCTGCCCCGAGCTTCACAGCGGCTACTGGCGCTTCCGTCGGGTGTTCGCTATGATCTGAGAAGCCAATGACTGCTTCAGGGAAAGCGGACCTTAAGGTTTGAATCACCCGCAGGTTCGTATACGCTCTAGGCGCTGGATACTTTGCCACACAATGCATGATGGCGACTTGCTTATTTTGCTGGCTCGTAATCGTTTCGTATGCTTCATGAACATCTGCAATGGTGGCCCCAGCTGTTGAAAAAATGATCGGCTTTTGAAAAGAAGCCGTATGACGCAAAAGAGGCAAATGGTTGATTTCATAGGATGCCAGTTTAAAAGCAGGCGGATTCGTTTGATTCAATAAATCAGCCGATTCTTCGTCACACACGGTGCTTAAAAACATCAGTCCTTTTTCCTTACAATGTGTCAATAAGATAGGCAGCCATTCAGGCGGCAGCTCCATTTGTTCCACTAAAGAAAAAATAGACACTTCTTCTCCTTTGGCCGTTTCGTATAACCCCGGTTCCTTTTGATACATCCGATCCGCTTGAAACATTTGAAACTTCACCGCGTCAGCCCCTGCTTCTTTTGCCACATCAATTAAAGCAAGTGCCTGATCCAGCTTTCCATCATGATTAATGCCTGCCTCTGCAATGATAAAGACAGGCGCATCATCTCCCACTTTGCGATCTCCGATATAGAAATGCGCCATCTTACCTCTCTCCTTTTTTCGGCCACACATGGTAATACAAAAAGGCATTTGTTGTCCTAAACCCCATCTTTTCGTACAGCTGGATGGCTGTCGTATTATGAAGCTGTGTCCCCGCAGAAATGAAGTGATGCCCTCTGTGATGAGACACTTTCATCATCTCAATAAACAGCTTTTTTCCGATCCCTTTTCCTTGAACGTCCGGTCTAATCGCAAAAAGCTCAAGCCCCATCTCATGCCCCTTTGTCATACCTTGAATCAAGCCAACCACTTCATCATTTACCTTGGCAACGAGGTTAATATCTGCGCGTCCAAGTAGGTTGTTTCTCATCCACTCCTGATAAAAATGCTGAACAACACGCTGGTCTAAATATGGATCAAGGGCATAACGGCTTTTCACAAAAGCCTGATCACCTAGTAAGACCGCCTCATCGTAATCCTTTTCATCTGGCACACCCATCACCACATCTTGATCTGATAATGGCATCTCCATGAGAGCAGGCGGTGCCTCAAGCCTAGTGAGACCACCGACATAATACACATGGGATAGTTTTTGAACAATGCGGTTTTTTTCAAGATCAGCCGCCTCAAGACGTAAAAAGAAAAAATCACATTTTTCTGTTCTCATCCAATTGATGAATCTCTCCATCAATTCTTTAAAGAGCAGCGCTGATTCAGCTTCCACAAACTTCACATGAAAAATATGCTTGTCAAAAATACCGCTCTCCCATTTGGACCATTCGTATAGCAGCACTGCTTTGAGCTTAGCGCCGCTGACAAGAGCAAACTGCTTGAATCCTGTCATGCGTTCCGCTTCATGACCATATGTTTTCAGCCAAGCTGCCAGCACCTGATCGTCTATTGCATGAACGACTTTCATGAAGAGGCCTTCTTGTCTTTTAAAATTGACACAACTGCGGTGATGACATCCTGCACATCTTCATCTGTCATACTTGGATAGAGCGGGAGCGAAAGCGTTCGTTTGTAATAAGTGAGTGCCTCAGGGAAATCCTCTGGTGAATGGTTGTAGGTCTCTTGATAATATGGATGCAAGTGAACGGGAATAAAATGAACACTCGTGCCGATTTTATATTCCTTTTGCAGCTGATCAATCATGTCATCGCGTGTGATCAGTGCTTCTTTTGGATCAACTTGCAGTACATATAAATGCCACGCATGTCTTCCCTCATCATGTACAGGCGGTAAGATGAGACCAGCTTCATGTTGAAATGTCTGATTGTATGTCTTCGCAATCTGTTCTCTACGTGTCTGCATATCCTTCAACCGTCTTAGCTGAACGAGCCCTAACGATGCTTGCACGTCAAACATGTTCATTTTATAGCCCGGTTCCTCGACCTCGTAATACCATGTTCCCTTTTCTCCATAACGATTCCACGCTCCCTTACTCATCCCGTGAAGCGCCAGCCTTCTGATTCTAGCCGCAAGTGCATCATCATTTGTCGTCAGCATGCCGCCTTCACCAGTCGCTATGTTTTTCGTTGCATAGAAGCTAAAAGCGGTCGCATCACCAATTGATCCAATCGGTTGATCGTGATAGGTCGTATAAAGGGCATGAGCGGCATCCTCCAGCACGAACAAATCATACTTCTTGGCAATCGCTAAAATTTGGTCCATATCACACGATTGACCAGCAAAATGTACAGGGACAACCGCTTTCGTATGTGGTGTAATGGCCGCTTCTAATTTTTTCGCATCTAGATTGAGTGTCGCCGGATCAATATCGACGAAAATAGGGGCTGCCCCCGTATGGATGATCGTATTGGCTGTTGCGCAGAACGTCAGAGGCGTTGTGATGACCTCATCACCAGCTCCAATGCCTCTCGCCTTTAACGCTAAAAATAGAGCAGCTGTACATGAATTCACTGCTATTGCGTGCTTCGCTCCAGTCAGCTGCCTAAACTCTTCTTCAAACTGTCTCACTTTTGGTCCGGTGGACAACCAGCCGGACTTTAATGTTCCAATGACTTCATCAATTTCTTCCTGTTCAATAAAAGGCAGTGCATAAGGAAGAAACTGTGCTCTCTTTTGTCCCATATCGCTTGCACACCCCTATCTTCATCTCTGAAAATCCACGCCTGTTTTTGTTTTGAGCAGAGAAAGCAGAACATCGGTCGATTGTGCATGCGGATAATGTTCTTGAATGAAACGAGCCCCTTGCTGTTTCGACAGCTTCATTTCTTGTTCATCCGATAAAATACGGATCGCTTTCTCGGCCAGCTCAATAGGGTTTTCCATGTGGCAGCTGCCAAGCGACTCGTAATAAGGGTATCTTCTGCCTTCTATCATTTTTCCAATCAGTACACTCTTTTTAAAGAGCATTGCTTCCAGACCAACTGTTGATGTGAGCGTAATGACCATATCCATATACGGCAGGAGGTCATACAAGTCGATCTCTTTTTTAATTAATCTCACATGGTTCCCCGCACGCTCAATCGCTGTATAGTCATTTAAACGATTTCGAGCGATTTCCCACGGGTGCGGCTTCATAATCAGCTGAATGTCTTTCCGTTTTGCAATCGTTTTAAGAACATCACCGTAAAAGGCTTCTGAAAACGGCTGTGTTGCCACAAGCACAGTCTTTTTAGCAGGGTTGAAGTTCAATTTACGAAAGACCATTTCCTGTTGAAGCGGTGTTCGCTCCTGCACCAAATCAAATCTCGGGTGTCCTGTGATCTCCACCTGCTCAGGCTGACAGCCTTTATCTACATACCAGTCCTTTTCATATTTTCCAAACACCCCGTGGCAGGTGGTGAAAATCGGCAAAAAGGCTTCGTCTCCCATGAGCGCACCGTGCTGAAGACAAATACTTGTGAGATGGCGCTTCACAGTTTGTAAGGCGAGCACACGGCTATAAGCATCCTCCGTCGTACCAACAACAACAGCTGTGATGGGCTGCATCTCAAATAGCGTTTCTATTTGGTCAATCACATCAATAAATTGCACAAGGTCCTTCCGAAGCTTTTCTCTAAAAAAGACATTGCCAAAGACAGGATGCTGGGCGTAAGGTTTCAATAGAGCATTTGCTTTTTCAATATATTCAACATGGGCTTCTTTATTAACCTCTCCGGCTAATTCCGGCTTGCTGATCACCGGTAACCCGAAATAATCAGCCTTCTTCCAGCGCGCGAGCACCACTGTTTGGTTCGGATGAAACCGCGTGTAATTTTGTTCAGTAAAACGCAAGTGTTCAAAGTGAAGAAGCACCTTTCCATGACTCGGACGATAAGGGGTACGCTTGATCTGCTGTTTATGCTGATCAAAAAAGGGCTGAATGTCTTGCGGCTTTGGACAAGTCGTTGTCAGCTCTTCACCAAACGCCTTATCTTCCATACGTTCCCTCACTTCAGGACTGATGTATTGATAAAAATTACTGATTAATCCAAGGGGTATGTGGCGATAGGATAAGTCTTTCATCAGATTCACATACTCAAAGTACACCTGCCAATAATGATGAATATAATGCGACACTTAAGGTCACCTCCCATGTCTTTGTTTTAATATATGGCGGAGCTCCCTGCAGGTAGACTGCGGAGGAAGTGCTTGAATAAAATCGCTTTTCTCTTCTTCTGCCAACTGATAATGAATAGACTGTTCTGTGATGTAGTTTGTATCCAATACCTCATCAAAAGGGTAGAACGGATAAAAGTGATTTAATCTAAAAAAGAACCGGGCATCCCCTATTCGATAAAAATGCGGACTCTCGTCCCAGTAGGATCCAAACTCAGCTCGAATCTTTGTTAAAATGGATGCACGATGTACAACTGAACAGTGATCAATAGCACAAGGTGCATTCCACTGCACCGTTTGCGCAGGTCGAATCGTTTCCTTTACTGGCTCTCTTTCGCTATTTAAATAGATAACTTTTGAACTAGAATAGACAATTTCTTCATTCGGACGAGCATCTAAATAATTCGTGAGCTTCTCTAAACGGTCTGGTGCGTAGACATTGTCATCTGTGGCATAGGAAATATACTCGCCCTTTGCCTGTTCTAATGCTTGATTAATGAGGACGGCATAGCGGGTTTTCGCCGTTCTTTCCTCCAGCGTTTTCACCCCGCTTTGGATAAAATGGACGCGTGGATCTTTACGGAAAGGCTCAATAGCAGCAAGGGTTTGTTCGTTTGATCCATCATCCATGATAAAAAGTTCAAGGTCTGACAAGGTCTGCTGCAGCACCGCTTCAATTGATCTGCCAACGTAGGCCGCTTTGTTGTAGCTCGTCATAATGACCGTTACTTTCGTCAATGTTTTCACCTCGGTCTCTTTTAAACTATGGTTATCATATGTGTCTCCTCTTAAAGAGACTGTAGAGTGACCTATTTTTTATAAAATTGGATTTTTTTCATGATCTATCTTTGAAAAACGTAAAAATTTTGGTAATATAAGTAATCATTTATGTGTATTAAAGGAGTAAAGTACATTGGAGTATATGAAGAGTGATCTCTCCCAAGAAGAGGAAGCAAAAGGTTTTTTTCGATTCTTTAAAATTTTTGTCGCGACAAAAACGATTATTCGCTCATATGAACATACCTCTATTCCCATGTGGCTGATGATACTCCTTGCAAGTATCGCTGGTACTAGCTGGATGTACGAAGGGTATTTTAGTGAGTATATGGGCAATCATATTCCATATCCTTTTATTCTGTTACACGGAGCAGGTTTTGGTATTTTAGTAGGCAATTTTCTTCTATTTTTCGGTTCATTCATTTTACAGTGGTTAGGACGACTGTTTTTTGGCAGTAAAGCGCCGTATCGAGATGTGCTTAAAGCTTGCACACTGACGGTCATTTTTCCTTCCACCTTATTTGCTCTTACTTGGATTTTTACTGTGGGGTTGCTTGGTCCGTATACATTTGTGAAAATCTCACCCTATTTAGACCAGCACTATGAAGTATGGTATTATCTCAGTGTTTTACCACTGGTTGATGCGTATACCAAGGCATGGATATTTGGGATGGCTGTTTTAGGCCTTGTTGCTGTGATGAAGCTGAGAATATGGCAGGCCTTTATCATTGCCATCGCACCGATCGCCTTATTTTTTCTCATCATGACCCTTCTTTATGACGTGCAGCGGGCTATGAATTGGTTGATGTAAAGAGGCATTCCTTAGATTGTTGGAAACCTTTGCAGTCTAGGCAGTACGAATACGGGGTTTGTCTGAATACTGAGGAACTGCACAAAGCAGTTCCTTTTTTTCGTTCAATGTACATATTCTCTCTTCCTGTCTCATAGTGTGAAAGAGAAAAAGAATGCTATGGAAACAACAGGCGCTTTTCTGCCTTCTGTTTAGAACACCATGAGGAAAGAGGAGGAACGTTATGAAATTGAAAAATCAATTTGGGCAAGGTTCGGGTTTCGAAGGTCAAGATTTTCGCCAGCAACAATATGGAGCAAATCCGTATCCTGCGCAGCAGATGGGTTATTCAGTCCCTCCCCAAACGCAGGGTCAAATGCAAGGTCAAATGCAGCAGGGGTATTCGCCAATGCCGTCTACTGGTACTTCACAAGGAGGCCAAGGTGGGCAAAGTGGCGGGCAGCCCTATCAAATTCCTTCTGGACCGATTTATCAGCAGAACGTCACCGGTCAGCTGCCGCTTGAGCAGTCCTATATTGAAAATATTTTACGATTAAACCGCGGCAAAGTAGCCACGATCTATATGACGTTTGAGGCAAGTAAAGAATGGAACTCTAAGATTTTTAGAGGGGTCATTGAGGCCGCAGGACGTGATCACATTATCATCAGTGATAACAAAACAGGGACACGATACTTATTGTTAACGATCTATCTTGATTACATTACGTTTGATGGGGAAATTCAATATGACTATCCATACTCGATGTCTACGTATTCTCCGAGATAACCTCAAGGTCATATTAGCAGCAAGGTGCAGACGCCCTTGCTTTTTTCTTTTGTCTAGGTTTTTGACACACCTTCGGGGGAAGGCTCATAAGATGCCTAGTAGTTTTTATTAAACGCCTAGAGGTGACATCAATGACTGTTGAGCTGGATTATACATCGCCGAATGTCAAATATTCATTTGATTTGAATCAAAGCCCCCTTGTGAAATATGACCAACACAACCTGATTAATGTTTTAGGAAAAAAACAATTAAATTCGCTCGATCAAGTATCTCTGCTGGATATATATTTGAGTAAAAGCAAAGTAGTAGAGCCTCATTATCATCAAAATGCTGCCGAGCTTGTTTATTGTATCGCCGGCTCTGCTGCTGTATCCATGCTGAACCCTTTTACAAAAAAGCTGTCCACCTACACCATTACCCCCGGGCAGGTAGCCAATGTGCCACAAGGCTGGTGGCATTACGAAGTCGCCTTACAGGACAAAACCCATTTGTTAGCCATTTTTAACGCATCGACACCAGAAGTCATCTTAGGTTCAGACCTTCTAACCCTCACGCCTTCTCACATCATGGCACATACTTATTGCATGAACGAAACGCAGTGGAAACAGGCGACGCAGCCTGTGAAGCCTGGTGTGTTTATCGGACCTTTCTGCCACCGGGAGGAAGAGGCACAAACTCACCCTGTCCCCCCTTCCCACTATGTACCTTATTATCAAGCACCTCCGAACTATTCTCCTTATTGGAGTTAAGAAAAAAACCGATGCCCCTATGAGAGCATCGGTTTTCCTAGCTTATAAATTTTTTGCTGCTGCAATCACTAGCATGATCCAAGAAGCGATAAACGCCACTCCGCCAATTGGCGTAATAGCACCTAAAATCTTCACCTGAGTCAAGGCAAGCACATAAAGGCTTCCTGAGAAGAAAAGAATGCCTGCCAGCATCACCCAGCCAGCGGTCGGCACTAGGGAAACACCTGACAGCTTATCTGCCAGAAAGGCGACAATAAATAGGCCAATGGCATGGAACATCTGATATTGAACCCCTTTATTCCATATCTCAATATACTTTTCAGGAATTTTCCCTTCCAATCCATGTGCACCGAAGGCTCCAAGACCAACCGCAAGCATGGCGTTAATGGCACCTAATATGAAAAATAGTTTCATTCGTCATTCTCCTTATCTCGTCAATTATGTTTATCATAGCGCGGGTCTTATCCAACATTCAACTTTCCTATGATGCTGACACGAGATTGTCGGATTTCTTCTTCTTTCGCAGCAGCACTTGATCGACCACAATTGCAATCAGCGTGCCAAGAACAAGACCATTGCTCAATAAAGAAATCAGCACAGGATGCATGCCTTTCAATGCACCTTGTGGCACAAACATTGCGCCCACGCCTGCTAAAACAGCGATGCCAAGCACAAATCGAATGCGCGGGATGTCTTCTTTTTCATACTGATCGAATTCAGACATAGCAATCCCAATCATAGAAGAGAACACCACAAAGTTCACAGCCAGCCCCACAGGTGAAGGCAATGCAGAGAAAAAGCTCATCAATAATGGAAATAAACTAATGAGGACAATGAGCAGACTGCCAAGGAAAAATGGCTTTCTCGATGGAATTTTGGTTGTTTGTATAAAACCCGCTGCCCCTGAAATAGGAACAGGCGCAATCGCACCAATCAGTCCGCTTAGCAAATGACCAAATGCGGCGACAAAACCAGCCGGTCTGGCTCGTTTCCGCTCACGCAGTTCACCAAATGCCTTGACGGAACTTTCCACAATTCGAATACTTGCCAGCATATTCACTATGAGTAAGATCGTAATAAAAAAGGACGTGACAAGCAGTCCACTGTCAAAGACCGGCATGCCAAACGGAAACAGTTTTGGAAACTCAATGATCTGCTCAGGAATGCGAACAGGCTTCGCTAGTCCGAGTAAAGCAAATAACAGCCAGCCGCCTGCAAGTGCGAATAACACAGAAAACTGTCTTAAATAATGCCATTTTGAGCGGCTGATCATGAAGGTGATGACAATAATCAAGATCGATAGACAAAAGACAAGCCCATCTACCTGATTTCCCCGATAGCCGATCCCCATCAGCCCTTTCATGATTGGCTGACTTAACTGCACAACAAGCAGCAGCAAATAAATACCTGTGACAACCGGCGTAAATAAAGACGCAAGCCAATTAATGATTTTAAAGAGACTAAAAATAAAAAAGAACGCTGCACTAAAAATTAACGCCCCTTGCAATGCTTGCAAGGTTTCAGGATATGTAGCAAAAATCGTCCCTGTCATGCCTGCATAAAGGGTATATACCCCCCACCACAGCCCTGCTGGACTTTCATTGATCGGCAGCATATGACCGCATAAACACTGCACCATCGCCACAAGTCCAAGTGAAAAGAATGTACTCTGAATCAGTTCCGCCGACTGCACTTGATTTAATTCAAATGCTTGTGCAATCGCAATCGGCACAGCAATAGAAGCTGCGATAAAAAATGCCATCCACTGAATGGCGCCCAAAAATAGTTTCAACCCGATCACCTTCCCTTTGTCGTGACAAGACCATTAAAAATCAAAAATAGAGTCACCGTTGCCATCTTTCTCTTGTTGACCCTCTTCTTTATGCTGAAATTTCTTTGCACCGCTAGTGCCCATCAATTTCTCTAGCATGGCTTGATCCGTAGACACAGCCGGTGCAGATGGTGTCTGTATAGATGGAGGTGGTGAAATAACCGAAGACTGCGGCATTTGCACCTGTGATGACGTGTCGAGAATGACATCACATAGTGAAGAAATGACCGCCGCTTGACGTTTCACCTCTTCATCATTTCCACTTTGTTTTGCTTTTTGAATGGCTTCCTCCATTTTTTGAAGCAGACTTGATATATGAATATTCAAGGGTAGACCCTCCAATCTAAAAAATTCGTTTTCCAACATTATTTTACCAAATGAACAAACCGAATGGGCTCATTTTTTCAAAGCTGTGTGCTTCTGTTCCTCTGATTTGACCCTTACCCAAGATTCACACATAATAAAAAAGAAACAATATCGTCTTTGAAAGGACTGAAAGATGAGCAAACTCACTGAACTCATTCACAAACAAAAAAACGTGCAAACACCAGCGGTTCAAGATCGAATCCGTCTTCTTAACGATTTAAAAAAAGCCATTAAACATCATGAAAAGGACATATTACAAGCCTTAGCCCATGATTTACATAAATCCGAACAGGAAGCCTATACAACAGAAATTGGCATGGTATATGAAGAGATCAATCATACCGTCAAACATCTTCACAAATGGGCCAAACCATCTCGCGCGAAAACACCTCTGACCCATATCGGATCAAAAAGTATGATCATTAAGGAACCGTACGGAAGTGTTCTAATTATTGCCCCTTGGAACTATCCTTTCCAATTGGCCCTTTCGCCATTAGTTGGAGCCATTTCTGCGGGAAATGCCGTTACTTTAAAACCGTCAGAATTAACGCCGCACGTCTCAAACGTGATTGGCACGATTGTGGAAAGCGTGTTTCAAGAAGATCTTGCAGCGGTCGTTGAAGGCGGTGTGGATGTCAGCACAGAGCTTCTGAAACTGCCTTTTGATTATATTTTCTTTACTGGGAGTGTAGCCGTCGGCAAAGTCGTCATGGAAGCGGCCGCAAAACATCTCACACCTGTCACACTTGAGCTCGGCGGAAAAAGTCCATGCATTGTCATGCCTGATGCAGACATCAAACTCGCTGCGAAACGAATCACCTTTGGTAAATTCACAAATGCTGGTCAAACATGTATTGCACCAGACTATTTACTTGTTCATGAATCGATCAAAGAAGAACTATTGCGTGAAATGACGACCTGTATCCGAGACTTTTACGGGGACCAGCCTGAAACAAATCCGCATTTCGGAAAAAATGTCAGCCAGCGTCATTTTGATCGACTTTCACAATTTCTCTCAAATGGCACGATGGTGACAGGTGGACAGCGCAATGAACAAGAGCTCAAAATCGCACCGACCATTCTAGATCACATTACATGGGAAGATCCTGTGATGCAGGAGGAAATTTTCGGACCTATTTTGCCGGTCATCACATTTGGTTCTCTTCAAGAGGCAGCTGACATGATTAAGGCAAGACCGAAGCCGCTCGCTCTTTACTTATTTACAACAAATAAAGAAACAGAAGCTTATATTCTAGACAACCTCTCATTTGGCGGGGGCTGCATTAATGATACACTGATGCATGTCGCCACTCCATATTTACCATTTGGAGGCGTTGGTGAAAGCGGCATCGGACGATATCATGGAAAAGAAAGCTTTTTCACCTTTACACATGAAAAAAGCGTCCTGCGCCAGACCAATCGCTTTGATTTTTCTTTCCGCTATCCAAATGCGAAAAACGGACTCGACATTGTCCGCAAATTTTTAAAATAAACAGGACGAAGGGATTTTCCCTCGTCCTATTTTGATTCGATGTCCTTGATACACCAGTTGATTTCATCGATCCCCATTTGCTTTAAATAGGCGTTTACTTTTGAGAACGGACGGCTGCCAAAAAAGCCGTTTCTTGCAGAAAAAGGACTTGGATGAGGTGACTCAATGATGTAATGCTTGCTTTGATCAATGCGTTCTTTTTTATTTTGCGCGTGTCTGCCCCAAAGCACAAAAACAACTGGCTGATCTCGGTCATTCAGGACGTCGATGACGCGGTCTGTCACACGTTCCCAGCCTTTGCCTTTATGCGAGTTCGCTTCCCCTTTTCTTACAGTGAGCACAGTGTTTAACAGCAAGACACCCTGCTCTGCCCAGCTGACAAGCGAGCCATGGTTAGGGACCGGACAGCCGAGATCATCCTTTAGCTCCTGAAAAATATTTCTCAAAGATGGCGGATGTTTGACACCAGGCTGAACAGAAAAGCTTAATCCGTGTGCCTGTCCTGGGCCATGATAAGGGTCTTGTCCCAAAATCACGACCTTCACATCTTCATACGACGTCAAATGGAGGGCACGATAAATGTCATCTGGCTTTGGAAACACGATCTGCGTACGATATTCTTCCTTTACCCACTCACGTAATTCCTGATAATATGGCTGTTCAAATTCACTTTTCATCACAGCCCACCAGCTATCATTTAAAAATGGCTTCATTGCGGTTGTCCTCCTTCTGTCTGCTGTGCCAATCTTGAGATCATCGGTTTTCCATCCCATACAATCTCACTCTCTGATTCTCGTTTTTTCATCGCTGGTTCTTCTAATAGGACAGCAAAATTCGCTGTCGGCAAATCACCCAATCCATGCTTTTCACTCAGATCATCTAAATAGTTCTTCCTTGTTTCACCAAGATCACTCGACTGATTGCCCCCACCATCAAAGAACGCATAGATCACACTGGCAGCTGGCACTCGTTTGGCTCGTGCATGCTGCGTAACACGCAGGAAAAAGTCCCAGTCCCAGTAGTGATGCATCGCTGGATCAAAATAGCCGATCTCATCATGTATGCGGCGTTTGTACATACTGCCAGAAGGAACATATGTAGAAAAAACACGCATGTCCTCAATGTCCGCTGTATAAGCAAACAAACGTCTTGATACTGGAAAACGAGTCGCACCTCGTTCTTCAAACGAAACAATTTCCGCATCCGAAAAGACAAAATCAGCGTCTTCCAGCGCCTTGCTCATACGTTCAATATGACAAGGTGTAAAATAATCATCGTCATCACTCAGCATAATGACGTCACCTGTCAGCTCCCGCACCCCAACATTTCTTGCGTTCACATGCTGGACATTCTCATCTAAATGAATCAAGCGGATTGGCAGCTCTGGATAGAGTTCCTGAATCACGTCCACTCGCTCTCCTGCATCATTTACGACCACAATTTCAAAAGGCTGTACGCTTTGTCTCGAGATGGATTCAAGCAGTTCACACAATGCGCTCAGCCGGTTATGTGTCACAATTAATAAAGAAATCTTCATATCGGCCTAACTCCTTTAATAGATTCGTCTTTTTCATTAAAACATAAATCGGCTTTCTTCTCATGATATAAAAGACGGTTTGATCGATCGAGAAAATGGGAATTTTTGATGAAAAGGAGTGATGATGATGGAATTTTTCACAGTTGAGAATAGTAAAGAAGCCAAACAGACGATCGAACAGATACAATCAGCAAAGGACGATGTGTTTGTGTTTGCGTATGACCCCGAACGCTCTGATACCGTTACTGAGTACACGGAAGCAAAGAGCATGACAGCTGTCGATCAAGGGATTTTAGATCAAATCGCCAATATCATTCGCACCAGGGATGATGAACTGATGGCCAAAATCATGTCGACCGGCGCCGATCAAGAATTAGCCTTAACGCTTTTAGAGGAGCTGAAAAAAGGGAAATTGGTGATTTGTAAAAGATAAAGAATGAGGCGTTCCATGAAGAGTGGAACGCTTTTTTATGCCGTTTCATTGTGATAAATGGAAAAGCTGATTATAATAAGGGATAGAACAGTAACTGTTACACATCACATTGGAGGTTCAGCAACTATGTCTATGAATAAAGCACTCACCATTGCAGGTTCGGATTCAAGCGGCGGTGCAGGTATCCAAGCAGATTTAAAAACGTTTCAAGAAAAAAACGTCTACGGGATGACAGCTTTAACCGTTGTCGTTGCAATGGATCCTCATAACAACTGGGATCATCAAGTGTTTCCAATCGATACATCAACCATCCGCGCACAGCTCTCAACGATCGTGGAAGGCATCGGTGTAGATGCGTTAAAAACAGGTATGCTACCAACAGTTGACGTCATTGAACTCGCAGCTGAAACGATCAAAACATATGAGCTGAAAAATGTCGTCATTGATCCTGTTATGGTATGTAAAGGTGCGAACGAAGTCCTTTACCCAGAGCATGCTGAAGCATTGCGCGAAAAGCTCACGCCACTGGCGACAGTTATCACACCTAACCTTTTCGAAGCAGGTCAATTAAGCGGCATTGGTGAGATCAAAACGATGGAACAAATGGAAGAAGCCGCAAAACGCATCCATGAACTTGGTGCAAAATATGTGGTCATCACTGGCGGCGGTAAGCTAAGCCCAGATAAAGCGATTGACTTGCTTTATGATGGACAAACCTTCGAACGCCTTGAAACAGACAAGATCGACACAGAGTACACACACGGCGCAGGCTGCACATTCTCAGCCGCAGTCACAGCTGAACTAGCCAACGGCTCAGACGTGAAAGAAGCCATTTATGCAGCAAAAGAATTCATCACAGCTGCCATTAAAGGCTCTTTCCAACTAAACGAATACATCGGACCAACGAAACATTCCGCACATCGTTTGGACAAATAAAACAAAAAAAACCGATCCGCCGCTTGGGTGAATCGGTTTTTTTTGTTTATCGTAAGCTGAGTCTCTGTGCAAATAACCAATCTGTTAAGCCTGGCGTCTCATAAGCAGGCGTCCATGATGCATGATCATACCCATACTTGCTTGCATACTCGGTATAAATCGGTCTTCCACCAGCTTTTTGAATCGCTTGAATTGTATTTCTCGCATAACTGATAGGAATAATGGAATCATCCTCTGCATGAAATGCCCATATTGGCTTGTTCGCTAAAATTCCTGCCTTACTTGGATCTGCACCCCCCGCAATAGGAATCATCGCTGCAAACAAACGAGGATATGTGATGTTTAACTGATACGAGCCAAATCCGCCTTGAGATAAACCAGTCGCATAAATCCTTTTCTGATCAATCTTATAAGAAGTTAACACATGCTGAAGCACTTCATACGCTTTGTGTAAATCTGGTGAAAATTGAAACACATTTGTCAGGTCGATTTCATTTTGCGCGTTTCTTGTTAAAGCAAAACCCCCATCCACAGCATTTCGAGCCTGAGGTGCTAGTACGTATGCAGGATGTTTCTTTTGAACTTCAGGAGAAGCCCATAAGACTGCACCATCATTTGCAAGTAACTGCTTTTGATTATCAGTTCCCCGCTCCCCTCCTCCATGTAAGAACAGGACGAGAGGATAAGCTTTACCCCTCTTATGATTTTTCGGAATGTATAACCGATAAGGCATTCCTTGATATTCAAAAGATAAAAATGATGAGGCAATGTCCTCTCGTGTGACAAAACGATAATTGTATGTAGACGTAGCTAAGCGATGTCTATTTTTGTAAACGCTTACTTTCAAAGTCGTATCGGTATCGATATGAATAGGCTTTGTATATCGCTGACTTTGAGTTGTCGGCTGGCTGCCATCTGTTGTGTAATAAAGAGAAGCTTTTGGCACCTGGGAATGGAGTGCCACCTCTTGTGAGCGATAATATTGACCAGATGGTACGGAGGCAGTAGGTGTAAAAAATGATGTGTGTTGCGTTCGGGCAGATGAAACGGAAGGATGAAGAAAACTCATAGAAAATAGCACAATGATAAAGGTGATCAGACATTTCTTGGTTGCATGGTTCATATCGTTCCTCCTGTATATGCTCAGATGAATTTTTATTTATTTTGTACCATGACAAAAGGAATGTCAACGCTTTCATTTAAATTTCTGAATAATCTGACTAAAATAAAAAAAGCATACCCGCACCCAGGTACACTCTTTCACCATACTTTTTTACCTACTTTTGCTGATCGGATTCTTTCGCCATTTTTCGAATAAAGGCTTCAATGGATTCAACAAATAAGGCATATTCTTTCATTTGTTTATACGTATCTGACAGCTTCTCTTTTAATTCTTCCTGCTCTAGAGAAGGTTCACCGAGAATAGATTGGACTTGAATCAGCAATTCTTTATATTCTTCACGTTTATCTTCAACATGATCTGCCATTGTCTCCAAGCGTTTTCTAGTCGTCGGCTGCTGTTTTGAATTCAAGTAAACAACCCCTTTTTGTCCTACCGCATTTGGATAAACGTCAGCCTCAGCTGTATATATTTTAAAATGATACCATAATTGAACCTGTTATCATATATGTAAAACGTCATCAAACCGCTTTAGGCCAAACTTGTATATACATGATATAGGCTTTAAGATACAGGTTGATCTCACTAGAAAAAGCAGATCATTGATCTGCTTCTTTTTGCAAATGCCACGTCTTCAATTTAAGCTTCGTTTCATTTCTACCACTGATGGAGATTGATTTATTTCCCGGGGAAGGAAAGTAACGTGCAGTAAATACTTCCCGGCCTCCGTTGACAAAAATCTCAATCGATGATGCATCAATAAAGATATGCAGATCCTGTAATTCCTCAATTTCTACTGCACGAACTTCCTTTGTTCGATCTTCAAATCGATCTCGCTCTAACGTTAGTTTGCCTTCATCTTTATCATAAATGATACGAGCAGCAGCACGGATACAGCATTCAAACCCTTTTTGTGTTTCAATTTGATCAATGAATACCTCTGCGCTCGTCATATCTTCAACAGGAATGGAATGAACAGATCGTTTAACGTGAAAAACATGCTCCTGCTCATTTGTCCGCATAGATCGAAGTTCACTTACCGGCTTTTGAATAAGACGTCCTTCATCATCTAAACGAAGCTCTCTCGGAATCGTCAAACAATGGATCCATTGATAAGAAATGGTTGGATGATGCTCTTCCCCTTGATCTGGTACACCCATCCATCCCATTAAAATGCGTCTGCCCGATTCATCTTGAAAAGTCTGCTGTGCATAAAAGTCAAAGCCACGATCCAGCTCCTCAAACGCTCCATGTGTATATTGGTAGGTACGATCATCCAATGTACCAACAAAATAACCAGATTGATGTGTATTGTTGTATTTGAATCCATCAGGCTTCAACCCCTGTGGTGACACGATCAATACATCCTGACCGTCTAATTCAAACAGATCCGGACATTCCCACATGTATCCGAAATGATCTAATCCATTCTTTCCACTGCCTGCAATAATGCCTTGAAACGTCCAATTGTCTAATGTATCAGATGTGAATAAGACAAGATGTCCTTTGAGATCTTCACTTTGTGCTCCAAGGACCATGTACCACTTTCCATTCCGCTTCCACACCTTCGGGTCACGAAAATGTGCAGTGAATCCTGCTGGCAAAGTCGCCACGACACCTTTTTTCTCAAAATGAACTCCATCCTCTGAAACAGCTAAACATTGATATGTCTCACGGTTCCCTTGCTCATCACGGACATTTCCGGTATACATCACATACATACGACCATCGTCAATGACTGCACTGCCAGAATAACAGCCATTTTGATCAAACCAATCACTTGGCGTGAGGGCAGCCTCTTCATGCTTCCAATTCACTAGATCGGTTGATGTGTAGTGACCCCAGAATTTTGCACCATGTCCTGTTTTAAATGGCTGCCACTGATAAAACACATGATAGACTCCCTTCCACTGAATCAATCCATTTGGGTCATTTAAAAGACCAACTGGGGGCATTAAATGGAAGTTCTGACGGTACACATCTTTTTTCACCAAATGCTCATAGTTTCGAATACGATCTGTTACCTTTTGACGAAGTGCTGCGTCCGTTATTGTCATCACTGGTGACCACTCCTTGATTATTTTTCGACTTCTTTGACTTTAAAGATGATGGTAAGAATAAATGAAACAGCAACAGCTATTAACATACCAATAACATAATTTACCACATTTTGTAAACCGAATGGGGCTGCAATGGCAATCATCGGAATCCCTGTTAAACCATAAGCGTTGGCGGCTACCTTCGTGAAGACGACAAACGCCCCGCCTAATGCACCTCCGATCATTGCAGCAATAAATGGCTTACGATAACGAAGATTCACACCGAATATGACCGGCTCAGTAATACCTAAGAAAGCAGAAAATGCTGCTGGTAATGCAATTTCTTTCGTTTTTGCACGCTTTGCTAAGAAAAAGACCGCCAGCCCTGCTCCGCCTTGAGCGACGTTGGACATGGCCCAGATCGGCAGCAAATAATTCCGTCCAATATCATTCAGAAGTCCTGCCTCAATCGCATGGAAGCTATGATGAACACCTGTCAGTACAATTAAAGAATAAGCTCCTCCGAAAATCAGTCCAGCTAAGAATCCTGCATGGTCATAAACATAAGTGAGTGCATTTGAGATTCCTGTACCGAGCATTCTTCCTAGCGGTCCTACAGCAATAAACGTCACAAATCCAGTCACAATCACCGTCACAAACGGTGTCACAAGTAAATCAATACTGTTCGGCACAACTTTTCTTAAATTCTTTTCAATCACGCACATGATATACACAGTCAATAACACGGGAATGACCGTTCCTTGGTAACCAAGAAGAGCAATATCAAAGTTGAATAGATGCATATATTCTGGTTTTGCGTCTGTCAGTCCCCATGGATTCAGCAAGCTCGGGTGAATCATAATGCCCCCAATGACGGCTCCTAAATATGGATTTCCACCAAACTCTTTGGCTGCACTAACCCCAATTAAAATCGGTAAAATGATAAAGGCAGCACTTGAGAACATATCTAGCATTTGGAAGATGGCAGAGCTTGGATCAGCCCATTTGAAGGCTTTCATCATGCCTAATAGGCCCATTAATAAACCGCTTGCTACAATTGCTGGAATGATTGGTACAAAAATATTCGATAGCGTCTTGGCAAAACGTGCAAGTGGATTCATTTTTTGCTTCACGGCTTCATCATGGCTGGCAGGTTTTTGATTCTCGTCGTCTGCCTCAAGACCCGCCTCACGAGCAAAAGGCTCATATACTTTGTTGACAGAACCTGTTCCAAATATGATCTGGAATTGACCCGAGCTTGAGAAGGCACCCTTCACACCCTCAAGTTCTTCAATGGCATCTTTGTCAATCAACGCCTCATCTTTCATCACCAATCGGAGTCGTGTGGCACAATGTGTTGCGCTAATGACATTTTCTTTGCCGCCTAATAATGTTGTTAATTCTTTGGCTGTTTTTTGATAATCCATGTTGTCTCCCCCTTTTTTTAAAACAAAAAAGACCTAAAATTCACTAACGATTAAAGGACATACACGTCCCCTCGTTACGCAAATTTTAGGTCTTGCCTGCCTGACAGTCACAATCCCACGATATTGGTTTTTGATTACGCTTTCATCATAGTATAAGAGCGTGACCTGCGTCAACCTATTTTTTCGAATCAAATGACCCATATACACTAATTAGAGTAGTGTGCATAAAAAAAAGCCTGCGGACAGGCACAACCTTTACACCAATTCGGCATCCTGCAGACGCTGGACATGCAGCGTGATGTAGCCGATCTCCGATTCAGGGAGATGAAGTCCATATTCTTTTTTCAGCAAATCAGCCAGTCCAAGTGCACACCGGTAAGCCGAATCATACTTTGTTTGGATAAAAGTCAGCATGTCATCGTCCATGATTTGAAATGCTTCATTTGATTCCAACCTGCCTAATGCATACCTCAAATGTGTCACAAGCCGCTGATATGAAATACTATCCTCATCAATCGAGCGCTCAAAAACGCTTTCGATATGCTCGATCATTTCTTTGATCATCGTTGTGTATTTGACCGTCTTCTTCATGGACTCCGTATTCATTTTGGCCGTATGAATATGAAGTGCCACATACCCTGCCTCATCGTCCGGCAGGTCAACCCCAAGCCGCTCCTTTACATAACGAATGGCATACTTTCCAATATCATATTCCTGCTTATATAAGACTTTGATCTCACCAAGCAATTTATTATATAGCACAATGCCTTTTTGAACGCGTTCAATGGCAAAGGATAAATGATCTGTCAGTGAAATGTGGATATGATCACTGAGCGGCATCATGAGTTCACCCTCTGCATAACTAATAATATGCTCTGCCACCTCAATATGCGCTTCTGGCAATGTCGCAAGAATTTGTTTGAATTTCTCATTTTCTTCACGCACAACAAAAATCTTCTCTATTTTTTGAACGGGAACGACGTCATTTTTCCCCTTCTGAAAAGCAATTCCGGGCCCCATCACAATTTTCTCCTGATCACCCTCCTTTACAACCACTGCATTGTTATTCAATATTTTATATATCTTCAAGGGGCATCCTCTCCCACAGATAACGTGTCTTATGTGGGATTTTACCCTGTTTCAACTTTTCTGTAAAGATAAGAACGGACCGGCACGAGCCTCTCTCGTTGTCTTTTCATAAAGCATCATCAGACTTTCTTGAAACGGCTTTTCTATCCTGCGCTTCTTTTTCTTTTCATCTGCCAGTTTCTCTAGCTTTCTCTCATTCATCGCAAGAAAGAATCCTCCATCCACTGCTGCCACTTTCACCCCCTGCTTCTTCAGCAGCTCACCAGGATTCACAAGCACATTCATCACAAAACCAAACCATACACTCAACCAGTTCTTCCATTTCTTCACTGAACATCCCTCCGATTTACTTAGAATCTAGCAGTTCTAGCAAATTAACTGTTCCTATCATATCCCGAGAAAAAAGAGAGGTTTGTCACAATCTGGGTGAAAAAACGAACTAGTTTTCAGAAGTTTTGTTGAAAAGTGCAGAAGATGATCATGTTCCACAATGTTTCTATGAAAATTTTATACACACACTATCCCAAAGATAAGCACATCTTATCAACAGGGTTTATCCACATATCAACACCCTCTTACTAGATTTTGTGTATGAGATTTTTTTATTTTCCATATATATATCTGAATAATCGAGTTATCAACAGATTATTGTGCATAAGTGTGACTTTATAAACAAAATAGTTCTTTATGACTATGTAAAATAAGACCATTTCAGTAAAGGAATTGGTTTCATCGTATGGAATACTTAATAACGGGCAGTGAATCTTTCCTATTTATCCACAAAAAGAAAGGCTATCTCCCTAAATACACAGCTAGAAAGGGGAAAATTAATTGAAAAAAGTAATCTCTCGTTCTTCTGTTCTATTGTTCTCCACTATTTTTACCTTATCCACATTCTTTTCAGGTCAGGCTGCTGCCGCTCCATCGAACAAACAGGTGGAACTGGAAAAAGCAGAAATCTTCGGCGAAATCAATGTTAAGTCTAGAAAACACACCACTGTCATTGTTGAATTAAAGGAAAAATCCTTAGTTGAAGCCAAGCAAGAAGGCGAAGCACAAACAAAGGCCTCCCTCAAAAAATCTCGAACTAAAGTAAAGAATGCAGCACTCAAAAAGCTAGATAAAGCGAGTGTTCATCAAGAATATGAAAAAGTCTTCTCTGGTTTCTCTATGAAACTTCCTGCAAACGAAATCCCGAAACTACTCGCAGTTGACGGAGTAAAAGCCGTTTATCCGGATGTTACATATCAAACAGATGAAGTGAAAAAGAAAAGCGTCCAGCTTCCAAATGAGGATGTCTCTCCACTCATGGATAAAAGCGCCCCATTTATCGGTGCACCAAAAGCTTGGGATGCCGGCTACTCTGGAAAAGGAGTAAAAGTCGCTGTCATTGATACTGGAGTAGATTATACCCACCCTGATTTAAAAGGAAACTTCGGATTATACAAAGGCTATGACTTTGTTGATAATGACTATTCTCCACAAGAAACACCAAAAGGAGATCCTAGAGGCGAATCGACAGATCATGGTACACACGTCGCAGGAACAATTGCGGCAAATGGACAAATTAAAGGTGTCGCAAAAGATGCTACCCTTCTCGCCTACCGTGTCCTTGGACCAGGCGGATCAGGAACAACTGAAAATGTCCTAGCAGGCATCGACCGGGCTGTCACTGACGGAGCCGATGTCATGAACCTCTCTCTTGGAAACAGTGTGAATAACCCTGATTATGCAACAAGCATCGCACTGGATTGGGCCATGTCTGAAGGGGTTGTCGCTGTGACATCAAATGGAAACAGCGGGCCAAACAGCTGGACCGTTGGATCTCCTGGGACATCAAGAGATGCTATTTCTGTCGGAGCCACTCAGCTTCCGTACAGTCTATACAACGTGAAATTCCCGAACTATTCAACGGCAAAAGTGATGGGCTACTATCAAGAAAATGATTTAAAAGCACTTGACCAAAAACAAGTCACACTCGTCCAAGCAGGCATCGGTGACGAAAAAGCTTTTGAAAACATCGATGTCAAAGGAAAGGTGGCAGTGATTGAACGTGGAGCCATTGCCTTTGTTGATAAAGTGGACAATGCGAAAGCTGCTGGTGCGATCGGCGTTGTCATGTACAACAATACCGATGGAGAAATCCCTGTGGATGTACCAGGTCTGGCCCTTCCGACGATTAAGCTGTCAAAAGCAGAAGGAACAGCGCTTGTTAAAGCCATTGAGGCTGGTAACAATACAACGACTTTCTCGATTCAATTTGTGAAAGAGTTAAGTGAACAAGTCGCTGACTTCTCATCTCGCGGACCTGTTGTCGATACGTGGATGATCAAACCAGATCTTTCAGCACCTGGCGTGAGTATTGTCAGCACCATTCCGACACACGATCCTTCTCAGCCATACGGCTATGGATCGAAGCAAGGAACAAGCATGGCATCTCCTCATGTAGCCGGAGTAGCAGCGATTATTAAACAAGCAAAACCATCGTATTCTACAGAGCAAATTAAAGCGCTGATGATGAATACAGCAGAAACATTGTATGACCCAAATGGCAGCCCGTTCCCTCACAATACGCAGGGCACAGGCAGCGTTCGAATCATCGAATCACTTCAAGCGTCTTCTATTGTGTCTGATGCAAGCTATTCGTACGGCACTTTCTTAAAAGAAAAGGGCGTTCAAATCAAAACGAAGAAGTTCAAAGTAGAAAACCTGTCAAAAGCACCGAAAACCTATACCATTGATTACAAGTTCGATGGCAACGGCATTAGCACAAACGGCACGAAAAAAATCACAGTAAAAGGGAATTCCACAGGGTCCTTTACTTCCGCAGTACAAGTGAATTATGGAAAAACGAAAAAAGGAACGTACCAAGGCAGTATCACCATTCGCGAAAATGGCAGAAAGGTCACTGAAATCCCTACTTTATTGATTGTAAAAGAGCCTGATTACCCGCGCGTCACTTCGGTTTCCGTAGAGCCGGATAACCGTGCTGGAAGCTATGTTATTAGCAGCTATCTCCCAGGCGGTGCTGAAAATCTTGCATTCCTCGTCTACTCGACAGATGGAGAGTATTTAGGTGAAGCAGGAGTTTATCAACATGTTGATAAAGGAGAGCATCGTGTGAAATGGAATGGCACGATCAATAAAGGACAGAAGTTAGAAGCAGGTGAGTATACAATGCTTGCGTATGCAAGCCTGAAAGGCAAATCAGATACGGTTCAAACGAAAGAACCATTCGATATTTATCCTGAATAAATAAGAATCACATAAAAAGCCTTGTATGAGCCCATCAGCTCAACAAGGCTTTTCTATCATGTATGGAGGAAAGAGAAATTCATGTTGATATGGCTATGGATCGTTTCTTTTATGACGGCTTTTTTTCTCACGATCACCTTGGTTTATTTTTTTACCTTTTTACATACAAAACAGCCTCGTCCTTTTCATCAAGCATGTGAACTGACTGTCTATACCACCTGCATTTATCCGCTTAGCTTGGCGGTGACAGCTGCCTTTATTCTCACCATGATGCTACTCTATCCTTTTTATTGGCTGCGCAAATGGTAAAATGACATACGTTATGCATCAAAAGCTTCTTTTAATAAACGATATGATGTGAGACGGTCTTGTATGTGATGTGTGATGGTCACAGCGATCACTTCATCTGTACGATACGCCTTTGCGAGTGCTGTCAGCTGCTGCTTCACAGAAGATGGTGTGCCAACAACCATTCTCTGTCGATTGGCTGCTACTCTTTTTTGTTCATATGGACTGTAGGAATAGGCCTTTGCCTGTTCAAATGAAGGAAAGCCGCCAAGGTTCTGTCCTTGCTCATTGGCTAATAATGATAAATCTAAGCTGACAGCCAATTTTTCTGCCTGTTCCTCTGTTTCTGCACATAAAACGAAGACCGCAAGACTGACACGCGGCTCATCACCAAATTCCGAAGGTTCAAATCGGCTGATATACTGCGACACAGAGTCTTCTCCGCCTTCTCCATTAATGAAAAGAGCAAACGTATAGCCTGCACCTGCTTTTGCGGCAAGCCGTGCACTTCCTCCAGAGGAACCTAACATCCATACCTCTGGGGCAGTTTCTACTTTCGGAGAAGCGGTCAGGTGAGGCAGCGGATAAAATTCATCGGCTAAATCATGTAAATACACCCTTAATTCTTCTACCTGCTCAGGGTATTGATCACCAAGTCGCTTCCGTTCTCCATGATGAAGGGCAATGGAGGAGATCGGCATACCTCCAGGAGCACGTCCAATGCCAAGATCGATTCTGCCCGGAGCCAAGGCTTCGAGCACTCTGAAGTTCTCTGCTACTTTATAGGCACTGTAGTGGGGAAGCATGACGCCGCCTGAGCCAATACGGATATGTGACGTCACAGCTGATAAATGACCGAGAAGCACCTCTGGACTCGATCCTGCGAGCCGGTTTGAAAAGTGATGCTCTGATACCCAAAATCGATGATAACCCCATTTCTCTGCCTGCTTCGCCAGCTCGACGGTTTGCTTCAGCGCCTCAGCAGGCGTCGCATCTCCAATCAAAGGAGATTGATCCAGTATACTTAATTTCATGATGTCGCACCTCTTACAGAAATCCCCCTCTCTCACTCGAAAGGGGGATTTCCTGATTTATTTTCGATTAAAGCCCTTCTCTTTCACAAAATCTCCGAGGAAGGCACGTTTTGGCTGGCTAAAGCCTCGAAGCATTTGCTCAGACCATGTATCTTTTCTCTCACCGTTTGTTCGTTCTTCATAATATGATGAAATACGATCATCGTATTCTTTTAAATAACGATCCACATGAGCTTCGTCCTGCTGATATGTGTTTTCATGGTAGATCAGCTCAACGGGCAGCCGTTCCTTTTGAGATGATTGATTGGCAGGATGTCCTATGGCCAGGCCGAATAGCGGCAGCACATAGGAAGGCGTTTCAAGTAATTCGGATACTTCCTTCAGCTGATTACGCAGTCCGCCGATATAGCAGATGCCAAGTCCCATAGATTCTGCTGCGACACTGACATTTTGCGCAGCGAGCGCCGCATCAATCACACTGATAAGAAAGGCTTCAGTATTCTCAAGCGCTTCTTGATGGTTTTTCCCTGCTTTTTTTGCGATATAGTCGTGGCGTTTCAAGTCTGCACAAAAAACAAAAAAATGCCCATTCTTCTCAACGTATGGCTGATTTCCAGCCAGTTCAGCAAGCTTCGCCTTCTTCTCCTGATCTGTTACACCAATGATACTATACGCCTGTACATAGCTTGATGTCGAAGCAGCCTGCGCACTTTTGATAAGTGTCAGCACTTCTTCGTCTGTCAGACGCTCATCTGTAAACGAACGGATGGACCGATGATTTAAGATGGTTTCTATCGTTTTATTCAATTCGAAGACCTCCTTCACTCCTACTATCATAAGTCAAATGAACATTGCTTTTCAAAAGTTAGAACTCACGACAAAAAGGCAGCCTACGCTTAGACTGCCCTTTACCCGTTTTATTTAAATAAATAACTTTGATATTTCGTTAACTGAACACTTGCATTATAGGCGATACCAAATCCAATCAGAACTGATAAAACAGAGCTTCCCCCGAAGCTGATGAATAAGAGTGGTATCCCCGTTACAGGCATGACGCCTATGTTCATGCCAATGTTCTGGAATGTATGGATGACAATCAATGCTGTATATCCTACACAGAAAAATGACGCAAACCGGCTATAAGGATGGATACGATCAATCAACACAACAAGCCTGTAAATCAGGAAGAAGAACATGATCACCACAAATGCGCAGCCGACAAAACCAAAGGCTTCCCCTATGATAGAGAAAATCATATCTGTCTGTGCTTCTGGAACATACACTTTTAAGTTTTTAACACCGTTCCCGAAAATTTGTCCTGCCCCAATTGCCATAATGGCTTGCTCGACTTGATATTTATCCGATCCAGATGCATCCTGTGTCTGGGCTTGGTTGGCTGTCGAAGAACTATCAGGCAGCCAAGCGGTAATCCGATTGATCTGATACTGCTGAATCCCGATCTTTTGTGCGAAATCAGGGAATAGAATAATCACGGCTAACACAGCGGCAACTAAGAGCACAACCACTGAACCGATGAGAGAGATCAATTTCCAGTTGACCCCTGATAAAAAGACCATGACAACGACAATAAACATACATACCGCAGCCGTACCTGCATCTTGCAAAAAGATGAGTCCGACTGGTACAGCAGCCACGCCGGCAATTTTTAATAGTAGGAAAATATCATCTTCTAATGTTCGTTTTCCTCTTGGGGTCGCCTTCCCAATGACAGAGGCGAGCATCATAATCAAACCAATTTTCATGAACTCTGAAGGCTGAAATGTTCCAATTCCCGGTAACACAAACCAACTTTTTGCACCATTTTTAATTGGAGCAAAATCATGACCTGCTATTTGTGCAGGAGCAATTTTTAAAAGAATTAAGAGCATAATGCCGCCTATAAAAATATATAGACTTAACTTTTCTAATTGTTCCAGATCGAAGTAATTAATAGCCACAATACAGATGACCCCGACCATGTAGTAAATGATCTGTCTGGTCCATGCATTAGATCCATATTGCCCAAACTGTCCCGCAGCATAAATAGCGATGACACTGATGGCAAAGAAGGCTAAAAATATAAAAATCAAATCTCCCTGATAGTAAGGAGATGTATTCTGCTTGTTCATGAACTAACCACCCTTATTACAAAACATAAAAGCCCTTATTTATATTAGATTGAAATTTTCACAAAAGCAACTCACCTTAAATATGACGGAAGTGACACCTGAAAGGTTCCATTCTAATTTCAAAAAATGAAATACTTTTCATCCTAAAAATAGGAAAAAACTCCTTTCCACTCTATCATGACAACCGATCATAAGTCCTTTAAAAAGATTATTTTACAGATTTTAAGGGGAAAATTCAATGACTTATGTGGCGATATGAAAGGTGAACATCTTGCCAGCATAAGCTTAACTGAGGTATCAAAAAAAACAATTTCTGCGGAATAAGGCCCATTTTCCAATTATTGAGTTTACTTCAAAGTCAATTGTGGTATAATATTTGTAACAAAATGTTCACAATATCTCCTAAAAACAGACACAATTGCATCCTGACCTCTCATTTGAATTGAACATCAACTTACAAAGGAGTTGGATACGATGGATATGTTCTTTGCGTACCTATGTATTGCAACAGCTACACCCCTGTTTTTATGGTTGGAAAACAGAAAGATTGCATTAGCATCTATTCCACCCATCATGATTATGTGGATTTTCTTCGGTCTTTACATGACAAGCAGTTTATCTCCAGCAGGACATACCTTCATGATCGCATTCTTTGCCATTAACGTGATTCTGGCTCACATTGCAGCTTTCCTCATCTATGGCCTTCCATTCATTCGCAAAAGATTCAGCAGCAGATAGATATCGCATCATCAATTGGAAGCGTTATCACAATCAGCATAAAAACCACTCACCTATGAAAGATGAGTGGTTTTTTATTATTTCTCTGAATGCTCAGACTGCTTTGGCGCAGTTGGTGAATAACCGTCTTTGCTGTTCTCTCCGTGGCTGTAGTGAGCCGCGAAGATCCAAACAGACCCGATGACGAAAATGATCGCACAGAACAGACCAAACAAAGTATTTCCGACTTGAACAGTCCCGTTCTCACTCTCTGTCATGTGCATGAACATGAACAGCTGCAAGAATGCTTGAATGAAGGCAAAACCAAAGATAATCCATAGTTTTGCGGAACTGCCAATTTCAGCTCCGATAGCAATCCAGAATGCTAAGATGGTTAGCACAATGGAGAGAATGAAGCCGACTACGTGTTTCCAAGGGAAGTGTTCGTGCTCTGCTGAGGAATGTGTTTTTCCAGCCATATCACAAAAGCCCCCCTAATCCGATCAAGTACACAGCTGTGAAGATGAAAATCCATACAACATCAAGGAAATGCCAGTATAGACTTGAGATAAAGATCTTCGCTGCTGTTTGTGGTGTTAATCCACGTTTTTTAATTTGGAACAAGACGCCCGTAATCCAGAAGATACCGATGGATACGTGTAATCCGTGAGTTCCTAAAAGAACAAAGAATGCAGACCAGTATGCACTTGTATGGATGCTCGCACCCTCATGTACATAATGGAAGAATTCGAAAATCTCAAAACCAACGAAACCTGCACCTAGAAGCAGTGTCAGAATCGTCCAAATGACAACCCCTTTTGTACTTCCACGGCGCATTTCATGAACCGCAATCCCGCATGTAAATGAACTCACCAATAGCAGGAATGTCATGATCAATACAAGCTTCATATCAAATAGCTCAGCTGGCAAAACGCCGCCAGCTGTTCTGCCATGAAGAACAAAGTAGGTCGCAAAAAGTGTTGAGAATAACACGATTTCCGCGCCAAGGAATATCCAGAAACCAAGGATGTTTAAACGTCCTGTTTCAGACTGATATTCAAGCGGTGCATTTGCATAGCTGCTATCATTATGTCCCATTACTTCTGCGCCTCCTTATTCTTTTTCTCTGTTTCAATCACTTCTTCAACAGGAATATAGTAGCCATCGTCATATTCAAATGAACGTAAAATCATTGTTGCGAATACACCGATTAAGCCGATAACGCCAATCCAGTACCATTCAAATACAAGGCCGAATGCACCAAGTCCGAAGAATGCAGACATGATTAGCGGTCTGCCTGAATTGTGCGGCATGTGAATTTTCTTGAATTCTTTTTCAGGATGAACGTCAACATTGTTTTGCTTCCAATGATGGAATGCATCTGGTGTCGTCACTTCTGGAAGTGCTGCAAAGTTATAATGCGGCGGAATTGCAGAAGATGTCGCCCAGTCAAGTGTACGTCCTTCTCCCCAGCTGTCTCCTGACACTTCACGTTTCGCGTGTCTCCAGCTGTAGTAAATGTTATAGCAAAGGATGATGAATCCGATACCCATCATGAATGCACCAATTGTTGAAATAAAGTTTAGTGCAGTCCAGCCATCTTCTGGTCCATACGTATAAATACGTCTTGGCATTCCTTGCAGTCCTAAGAAGTACTGCGGGAAGAAACAGATGTTAAATCCGATCATGAATACCCAGAAGAACCATTTGCCGATTCGTTCGTTTAACTTGTAACCAAACATTTTCGGATACCAGAAAACAAGACCTGCAAAACAAGCAAATACAGTACCTGCGATTAATACATAGTGGAAGTGGGATACTAAGAAGTACGTGTTATGGTACTGGTAATCCGCAGCTGCCATCGCAAGCATAACCCCAGTCACACCACCGATTACGAAGTTCGGGATGAAACCAAGTGCCCAAAGCATTGGGGATGTAAAACTGATACGGCCTCGATACATTGTAAAGAGCCAGTTAAAGATTTTCACACCTGTTGGTACAGAAATCGCCATTGTTGTGATTGAGAAGAATGAGTTAACCGCTGCACTGTTCCCCATTGTAAAGAAGTGGTGAACCCACACAAGGAAACTAAGAACAGAGATTGCCACAATCGATACAACCATCGCTTTGTAACCAAACAACTGCTTTCTTGAGAACGTCGCAAAGATTTCTGAGAAAATACCGAAAGCCGGGAGGATAACGATATATACCTCAGGATGTCCCCAAATCCAGAAAAGGTTCGCCCAAAGCATTGGCATACCGCCCGCTTCGAGTGTAAAGAATGCTGAACCGAATAAACGATCGAATGTCATAAGTGCTAAAGCAACTGTTAAAACAGGGAATGCGAAAACGATAATGACAGACGTGATCAATGTTGTCCATGTAAACATCGGCATACGCATAAGCGTCATACCTTTTGTACGCATTTTTAAGATGGTCACCATGAAGTTAATACCTGTCATTAGTGTACCAATACCTGCAATTTGGAGCCCGAGCAAGTAGTAGTTCTGTCCAGGTCCTGGTGAGAAATCATTTCCGGCGAGCGGCATGTAACTCGTCCAGCCTGCACTTGGTGATCCTCCAATAACGAAGGAAATGTTGAACAGCATTGCTCCGACCATAAATGTCCAGAAGCTCAAGTTGTTCAAATACGGGAATGCTACGTCACGTGCACCAATTTGAAGAGGAACCACGACGTTGATTAAACCAATTAAGAATGGCATCGCCATGAATAAAATCATGATCGTACCATGCGTTGTGAAAATTTCATTATAGTGGTTTGAATCTAAAAACGTATTATTAGGAAGCGCCAGCTGCGCGCGCATCATCAGTCCGTCTACCCCACCGCGGAAGAACATAATCACAGCAGCAAGGATATACATGATTCCAAGCTTTTTATGATCAACTGATGTCAGCCATTCTTTCCAGAGCCATTTCCACTTTTTGAAGTAGGTTAAAACAAACACAATGGCAATGGAAGTAAGAGCGATAGAAATTTGCGCACCAAGAATTAATGGGTCTCCAGTTACAAAAAACTCATCCCATTTTAAATGCATAACGGCCTCCTCCTTTCCTTAGTCAGTTTATTCGTTTTCTAGTTTTCTTTTATAGTTCTTCACATTCTCGAAAGGATCTGTCTTGGAATGCGGAGAAACTGATTGGTAACCTAAACGTTTGCGTGCTTGGAGTGCATATTCAGAATCCTCTCCGTGCTTCGCAAAAGATAAATGTGTTGATGAGAATGTCTGCACATCTGCAGCATCAGGAAGCATCAAGTAGTCATACGTTTTCTTCGTTAACTTTGGTGCTTCTTTTTTCGTTTTATTTACCCATTTATCATAGTCAGACTGCGTCATCGCATTGACTTTGAATTTTTGCTGAGCAAAGCCTTCGCCTGTGAAGTTGGCGTTTCTTCCTTCATATGTGCCTACTTCATCAGCTTGAAGATATTGTTCCATTTCCATTCCAGCCATCGCATACTTCTCCCCGCCTAGCTGAGGAATCCATAGTGATGCCATTGTATCAGCGGAAGTGATTTTAAATAAAACCGGCTGATCTTTTGGAATGTTTAAGTAGTTCACTGTTTCAATATTTTCCTCTGGATAGCTGAAGATCCATTTCCAATCAACTGCTGTAGCATAAACGACAAGTGGATCTTTATGACTTGTTGCTTGAGGCGCCTCTTCCAAAGAGTAAATGGTTTTTACAGTTGGAACTGAAAGGGCAGCAACGATTAATATTGGGATCACTGTCCAGACAACTTCTAGAAGCGTATTCCCGTGTAGTTCTGGGTTATAAGAGGCGTTTCCAACGTCCTTACGCTCACGGTATTTAACCAAAATGATGGTAAACAGTACAAATACCGCACCAACGATAAAGAGCATGAATCCAATAGATAAAAGGATTAAGTCTTTTTGTTGTGCTGCGACTGGTCCTTTAGGATCTAAAACAGCGATATTGCTGCAACCTCCTAATACAAAAACACTCACGAGCATCGCTAATAAAAGCATAGGTTTAATGGCTCTGAACAAGAAGATCACCATCCTTCCTTAAATAATGTATAAATTGCTGAATAATTGTGAAAAGCCATCTGCCTTCGAAAACTTTTCTTCCCTTTGTAATGCTATCAAAATCTGTTGGAGTTAGCTCCCCTTTTTTCAAAAGTTCATTTATTTTTCAACAGATTTCTATTGAAATGTCATAAATTCGCCATAAATTTATATTATTGCACACACAATAAATTTCTAGGAATTTGAAAAGTTGAGAGTTGAAGGCAAAGGACAAACAATCAAGAACTTTGTCAAATTTAGGTTTACCACAATAAAAAAGTTTGGTCAAATTTCAATTTAACTTTATGAAATTTTATCTAGGTAAACAATTCTAAAATAGGTATCCCCATATTTAACAAAAACCTTACTCATTTTAACGCAAGTCGACAAGAAAAGAAAGTATCGATCCTCCCCCTATGCGCTGTAATGATTGGTAATGGTGATAAATGAGTGGAAACTCGCTAAAGACTTCCAGCAAAAAACCGGCTCATCGCCGGCTTCTCATTATTCGTCTCTCACCAAAATGTCTGGTCGTCTATAGATGCTTCCTTCATGTTCTATGTCTATATACGTCCACTTGCCTGTATAGGTTAAAAAGCGATTCCCCTCTTTCTCGACGACCATCGTATCTTCTGATTTCAATCCTGGTAAGGAAGGATTCCAAGTGAATACTTGATGAAGCTGGATCTCTTCCACCGATGTAGGAACTGCAATGATCTCTCTAGACACAAATCCAGTCTTGCCACCTTGGTGAAGCTTTTTCCAGCTATCAGGAAATCCTTCTTTTTCATATTGAGCAATGCCGGCCTTCAATACATCTCCAATGGTGTTCCCTGGACGAGTAGCCGCATTCATGACCGTGTCGATTCGCGCAAGCCTTTCCTTGTTTTCTTCAAGCTCCTTTGGTAGCTGTCCAAAGTAAACGGATCTTGTGACATTTGCCACGAGTCCATGCCGTTCAGCACAAAGGACAACCAGTGCATGCTTTTGAAGTGCTTTTTCTGTTGGGATCGGGTGGCGATATTGATGAATCCGGTCATCTGTTGCCACAAGCAGCACTTCTATCGTCATTCCCTGCCCGATCGCTCTTTGAGCAACAAGCGAAGCAATTTCATGCTCCGTCTGTCCTGGAACGATTTCTTGACAGACACTTTCTACAATAACCGCAGTGTCATGACAAAGGGTTTCGTATTGGCTGAGCTGTGGCGCTGAAAGGATCGATCGAACACGAGACAAATCGGGTTCGATCCATTCCACTCCTTCCATTTGAATGTCCGCACCAATTCGTTTGTCTTTTATGAGTGTTTGAATGTAAGGAGTCTCATCCTCAAACCAATCCATTGTGACGACTTGAAAGGGATGGTCAAAATACGCCATTTCTTCTTCAATGATTCGTTTTTCTTCCATTTGATTCACAACTAGGACAATATCGTCTTTCAACACAAGTAGCTGACAAACGCCCTCTGGCGTGTTTAACACAATGTGGTTTCTTCTTCCTCCTGTAAGCCAAGAAAAGTTATTACGCTTTTGAATCAGAACACCGTCGAGTTGCTTTTCTTCCATTAAAGTTCTTACCTGTTCAATCATCAACTCATCACCTGCCTGTATGGAGTGTTTGAATGAAACGTTTAAATGCTGTTTTCCCTTGCTCTGTTCTTTTAAACACACCCGCCTGCGCGAGTATACGAGAAAAAATGAGGCCGATTTCTTTTTGTAAAATGGCTTCTACGTTGTCCTTCGTAAAGGTATTCTCTTCGATCAGACGCTCTGCCCATGACTCGTGCTTCATGATAGACGGGCAGGCTTTGATTTCTTCAAGAGGGTGTTTGGATAGCAACGCCGCTTTTAGCAGGCTTAATTCCTCTGCTAATCTTCCAGGAAGCACGGCGAGACCCATAACCTCAATTAAACCGATATTCTCTTTTTTAATATGATGAACTTCTTTGTGCGGGTGGAAGATTCCGTCGGGGTGCTGCTTGTCTGTACGGTTATTTCGTAGCACGAGATCTAATTCGTACTCATCCCCATGACGGCGTGCAATTGGTGTAATGGTATTGTGCGGGGTCTCTCCTGTATGAGAGAACAGCCCCGCTTCTGGATCTGAATACATTTTCCACTCATGTAATATAAAATCCGCTGCCTCCGCAAGCGTCTGCTGGTCGCTACTTTGAAGCCTGATCACTGACATCGGCCATTTCACAATACCCGCCTTCACCCTCGGAAACTTTTCGAGAGAAAACACTTCTTCCATCTTTGCTTTCGCCATCGGAAATTCATGAGCACCACCTTGAAAGTGGTCATGACTTAATATGCTGCCTCCAACAATGGGAAGATCAGCATTTGATCCTATGAAATAGTGCGGATATATAGATATGAAGGAAAGCAGACGCTCGAAGGTCTTTTTAGATATCTGCATTGGTTCATGCTCGCCCTTGAACACAATACAATGTTCGTTGTAATACACATACGGCGAGAATTGCATAAACCACGACTCATTTGTAAGTGTCACCGGAATAATCCGGTGATTCTGTCTTGCTGGGTGATTGATGCGTCCCCCAAACCCAACGTTTTCTTTACAAAGGAGGCAAAGAGGATATTGCTTTTGACTAAGCTTTTTGGCTTCAGCGATCGCTTTTGGGTCCTTTTCCGGTTTCGATAGATTAATCGTGATCTCAAGCTCACCATCTTCTGTCGGTGTAAACCACTGCACATTTTTGGCGATTCTGCCTGTATGAATATAGTGGGCATGCTGCTGCATTTCATAAAACCAGCTTGTCGCTGCCTTTGGTCCGCAATGCTTGCGTTTCTCTTCAAACTTTGCATAGATGACACTCGGAGGCGCCACCAAGCAGCCCATGATTTTGGCATCTAATAAATCACGATACGTATCTGTCCCGTCAGGAATAAGACCTGTTTCAACTGCCCAATCGAGCATCGGCATTAAAATATCTTCAAGGTCGCTGTCTCCTGAGACTGTTCTTGCCTCAGCATCATCGAGACCAAGCACCTCTAGCAGCCGGTTCCTTGTATAATCCATATCTAGTGGTGATATCAGCTCTTTATTAACCCCATATTGAATCAGCTGTTCTAGCTTTTCAAAAATATCAATCGCCATTCCCTTTGTCTCCTCCCCTGCCTGCTACACGTTACTCACTTTGATAGCCATCTGGATGTTTCTGAAACCAATCCCATGCACTTTGAATGATGGTGTGGAGATCTGCATATTGCGGCTTCCATCCTAGTTCTTTCAGCGCTTTTTCTGATGAAGCAATCAGCTTAGCTGGATCACCCGCACGTCTTTCTGCCACCTGTGCAGGAATGGCATGACCTGTCACTTCTCTTGCAGCTTCTACGACCTGCTTCACAGAGAAGCCTGTGCCGTTCCCTAAGTTGTACGTCGCGCTTCCTTTTCCTTCACGCAGACGCTCAACCGCTAGAATGTGTGCCTCTACTAAATCCATGACATGAATGTAGTCTCTAATGCATGTACCATCCTCTGTTTCATAATCATCACCGTAAATCATGATTTGATCACGCTTTCCTAAAGCCACTTGTAGAATAATCGGGATTAAATGCGTTTCTGGCTGATGATCTTCACCGACAATCCCTTCTGTATGAGCACCGGCTACATTAAAATAACGAAGCACAACATATTCAATACCATATGCCTGCTCAGACCACTTCAGCATTTTCTCAATCGCGAGCTTTGTTTCCCCATAAGGATTCGTTGGGTTCGTCTCATCCGTTTCAACGATCGGTACACGCTTTGGTTCACCATATGTCGCAGCAGTTGAAGAGAATACAATGCGTTTCACATCAAATTCATTCATCACCTGAAGTAAAGCCGTTGCCCCTCCGACATTGTTGTCATAGTACTTCAGCGGGTCTGTTACACTTTCTCCAACAAGTGAATCTGCCGCAAAGTGCATGACTGCTTCAATGTCATGTGTTTGAAAAACACGTCTTAAAAAAGCGTGATCCCTTAAATCCCCCTCTTCTAATACGGCACCCTTTACGACTGCCTCTTTATGACCTGTCTGCAAATTATCCACAATCACCACTTGTTCTCCTTTAGCCAAAAGAGCCGCTACCGCATGACTGCCAATAAAACCTGCTCCTCCACATACTAAAATTGCCATCAAAATTCCTCCTTCGTTAATTCTCTAGCGCCGCCTCCAATTCCAGCTGTGTAAAAAGAGGCTTGAATGCCTGTTTTTTCTTGATAAATCGCACCTGTTTCTTCTATAAATGAGTCCAGCAGCTCTTCTTTCACAATGCTGACGGTACAGCCCCCAAAGCCAGCACCTGTCATACGCGAACCAATCGCCCCTGGATGTTGCCATGCGGCTTCAGCCAGTGCATCTAGCTCAAGCCCAGTGACTTCATAATCATTCTTTAAAGAAAGGTGAGATGCCTTCATGAGTGCACCTAGTTCTTCCATTTTATCATCTTTCAGAAAATTTACTGCTTTCATGGTCCTCTCGTTTTCCGTGATGGCATGTCTTGCACGTCTTCTACACGTTTCATCTTGTATCAAATGATCATGCTTAGCGAATTCATCCTCCGTGAGCTCACATAAATGACCGATATCTAATTCTTTTCTAAGATCGTTTAAAGCAGATTGACATTCTGAACGGCGTTCATTGTATTTGGAATCTGCAAGTGTTCGTTTTTTATTTGTATTGGCAATGACAAGTGCCAGACCCTCTTGCCGAAATGGGCTGTATTCAAAGGAAAGCGTGTCACAATTGAGCAAAATAGCGTGACCTTCTTTTCCAAGACTAATTGAAAATTGATCCATAATGCCGCAGTTCACGCCAATAAACTCATTTTCAGCACGCTGCGCAAGAAGGGCTAGGTCGATTTGCGTTACGCCGAATGACGACCATTCATTGATCAAGACAGCCGTGACGAGCTCAATAGAGGCAGAGGATGACAGGCCTGCGCCATTTGGAATATTGCCAGCATACACAATATCAAAGCCTTCTTTCACATCCATGCCTGCTTCGATAAACTGTTGGAATACTCCCTTCGGATAGTTCGCCCAGCCGTCCGATTTTAAGAAAGCGATTTCAAAAAGGTCGAACTCTTTCACACCTTCTTCTTCAAAATTCAAGGAATACATTCTGACGCGTCCATCTGATCGTCTTGCTCCCGCAGCATATGTACCAAGAGTGAGTGCACATGGAAAGACATGGCCCCCATTATAATCTGTGTGTTCACCAATCAGATTGACTCTGCCTGGGGCGAAAAAATAGCGGAGTTCATCCTGATCTCCAAATTGCTGGTGAAATGCTGCTCGTAATGTGTCGATCATATCCATTCCCCTTTTCTCTTCTGATAATCTTATTTTAGTTGCCCCGTCAGCTGAAGTTCAATGGTAAAAAAATCGTTAAAAAATACCCTTTTTTTGCTGTGAATGGTACGATGTGATATGAGGTGTAACATGATTCAAAATAGAAAAAGGTTGTTTTTTGCTGTGAAGGAGGGTTTCCAATTTGAAGAAGGAAGCATTTGCATTTCGTTTTCACCATTCTGATGTGACATTGCCGGCCCAAATCTGGTCTGTTGGCTGGGAAGTTCAATCATCTTCGTTATACAGCTGGAATGGCGTAGAGCGGAAGGATCAGGGCAAGTGCATCTTTCAGCTCACACTGTCTGGACACGGCATGATTGAAATCGGACAGAAACGATTCAAAGTATTGCCTGGACAGGCCTTTCTGGTGAAAAGCCCCAGTGCTTATCAATACTATTTTCCAGAAGACAGTGAACATTGGGAATTTCTCTATTTAACACTTTATGGGGAAGCCTGTGACCTTTGCTTTGATCAATTTATCGATCAAGGAAAGCAGGTCATGCGTTTTCATCCGAATTCCAAACCGATCCGCCTGCTAAAGAAGATTTATGATGAAGCCAGTGAAAGACGGATTACCAATCCATTTGAGGGGTCTAGCCTTGCTTATCAATTTGTCATGGAACTGTATTCATATTTGCCAAAGCTTGAGGGACAAATGGAGAAATGGCCTGAGCCCATCGTCCAAGCGGCCTTATTTGCAAGCCACCATTTTCACGAGGAGATTGGGCCTGACGATATGGCAGCTGCGGCACGTTTATCCAAAAGTCATTTTACGAGGGAATTCAAAAAGGCAACTGGCTTCACACCGATTCATTATTTAACCAATATTCGTTTAGAAAAGGCGGAAACGTTACTGAAAACAACGAAATACTCGATTGAAGAAATCGCCATACAGTGCGGCTACCGAAACGCGAATTACTTGAATAAAGTCTTTCGAAAGAAAATCGGCATGTCTCCAAAGCAACTCCGGGAAACAAGCGATGCATAATAAAAAGCAGCCGCTTTTCAATTGGCTGCTTCTTTTACGCTTTCGTCAGGTCAACACGAATTCTCCCTTGTCTTAAAACAATGGTCATTTGCGTATCAGGGGTCATTAAATTTTCTAAAATGTCCGTCGCTGTTTGAAGCGCAATGTCCATTCGGTTGATCTTTTCCTTTTCTTGTTCAGAAAATGCTTCTGGATGTGCGGTCATTTCTTTGACTAGCCTCAACACTTGTTCATGCTGCTTTTCTGTTTGTTGATATATGGCATCATATAATTCGTCTGGCCTGCTGCTCATTTCACATCACCTATCTTTTTCATGTGTTAAATCGCATCTTCTTTTGTTTTCTTGAAGACGAACCATTTACTGGCGACATAATTGACCACGACAATCACAAAGTTAACAAGAATTTTTGCGACGGTTTCGTTGAGCGCCATTTGGCTCACAAATAAAATCATCAGCCCCAGATCTACACCTAGAGACATGAGACGGACACTAAAAAATGAAGAAAGCTCACGCATCAGGCTTTTTGTGTCACGAGCCTTTTGCTTGAAGACATACTTCTTATTGGTGATATAAGCAAAGAGCACAGCAAATACCCATGAAACAACCGTTGCTGTTTTGTAATCCATAGAAAACATCTCAACGAATAAATAGAAGCTGACTATGTTGACAATGGTTGTACACACACCCATGATCAGATACATGACAACTTCTTGATACTTTTGAAAAAGGCTATACATGTCTTTCTTCATTCCTTCTTGGTGAATTCTGTTTCTTTTAGAATAACATCTTAAGAAGAACTTCCCAAACGAACAATATGTGCGTCCTGTAAAGATGAAATTTGTTCTCGCTGATGGCATATGTCAACCTTATGGGTTTATATGAGTCAAATGATTTAGGTCTTTATCATTATTTTAATTTATAATCTTTTAACTGACTTTACAATTGTTTATTATGAGAAGTAAGAATTCAATATTTATGGGTTTTTTAGTCATTTTTTTAGGAACGTGGTAGGTGATAGATTTTACAAAATAGGTTAAATGTCATCATTTTTCGACAAAAATCTATTTTTGTACTCCATTCACATACACGTACAGTTACTAGACGGTTTGTTCAAGTCATTGGTTGCAGATGAATATGTCTTATTGAACTGGAGGATATTATGGATACGCAAGTGAAAAGAAGAGTTGACGAAGAGTGGGTTTATTTGATTCAAGAAGCGAAAAAAATTGGACTAGGCATCGAGGAAATACAAGCTTTTTTAACATCCAACGGTGATCAGAAGATGATAAACAAACCGTAATCAACGCCGTTATCCTTTGTCTTTCAGATTGCTTTGGCTAAAGTTCTAACCTGTCAATTGACCTTTTAAACATCCTTTCATGACGATACGCTACAATAATTGAACACCTCATCATACCAATCCCTTCCACTCAATGGGGTTCTGTCTTTCTATTTTTAGGAGGACAGTCCGTTCCCTGTTCTTTATATGACCCCTTTTTAGCTATCATTCATGAAAATTGCCCATTTTCGTTATAAAACCAAGCTCCCCACCCATATATTAAGCATAAGACACAAGAAAGAAGAAAGGTGGGTGGCGCGTGAGTTCAGATTCCCTATCTTATTATCATCAAAAGAAGGATCAATATTATCACGGTGTGAACCCTGTGATTGTCCATCGTATTCGCAAGGAATGGACGTCTATCTTGGATATCGGATGCGGCACAGGCCAGCTTGGCAAAGTCTTAAAACAACAAGACCGTACCATATATGGAATTGAATCTTTTGAAGATGCAGCAAAGCAGGCTGAGAAAGCGCTGGATCATGTTTTATGCGGCAATATTGAACAGATGGCGCTGCCTTATCAGCATGAACAATTTGACTGCATCATTTTCGGAGATGTTCTTGAACATTTATTGGACCCTTGGGCCGTTTTAAAAAAGGTCAAACCTTTTCTGAAAAAGGAAGGGGTCATCTTGTCTTCCATTCCGAATATTGGTCATATTTCAACGGTTTTAGAATTACTGGCTGGGAGATTTTCTTATACAGATGCAGGATTAATGGATCAAACACATTTACGTTTCTTTACCCTTCACGAAATTCATTCCCTCTTTCAGTCAGCCGGGTTTCATGTTCGTGAGCTTGAAACCATTCGTGTACAACACCCTTCCTATACGGGCGTCATGAATGATCTACATGAATTACTCGTAAAACATGGCATCCGTTTTGATTTTAACGAGGCAGCGACAGCCTATCAATACGTGGTTGAGGCGGTTCAACTCAATGAGTAGCCCCACCATCTTATTTGTTTTATGTGTAAATGATGAGTCGATGTTTCAAGCTTGCTTCCGGCAGCTCGCTTCACTTCCTGCTCCGCACGGGTATCATGTAGAGGTTTTTCCCATTAGACATGCATCAAGTATGGCCTCTGGATACAATGAAGCTCTCACTCATCCTGCACAGTTTAAAATTTATCTTCATCAAGATACACTCATCGTCAAACAGCATATGCTTCTCGAGCTGATCCCACTTTTCTTGCAAAATCCGTCACTTGGCATGCTTGGGGTAATAGGTGCAGAAAGTGTGCCAGACAATGGAATCTGGTGGGAGAGCCATGATTGCAGAGGGAAAGTCATTGAATATCGGCACGACACCTATCAGCTGCTAACGTTTGAATCTGGTCATCCACAGACAGAGCCCCAAGGTTATATCAAAGCTTCTGCTATTGACGGTCTTTTTATGGCAACACAATATGATATCAAGTGGCGTGAGGATCTTTTAGACGGCTTTCATTTTTATGATGTGTCACAGTCTTTTGAGTTTGCACAGCAGGGATATGAGGTTGGGATTGCAAGGCAAGTGGAGCCCTGGTGTATTCACAAATGCGGAGATCATTTTGATGCAGAAGCATATGAAAAAGCAAGACAGACATTTCTTGCGCATTATCGGTAGAAAGCACCCTTTTCGGGTGCCCAGAATGTAGAGAAACTCATGTTTTTCTACATTCTTTTTTATTTTCCACGTCATGATGTTAGGTGAGAATGAATGAAAAGGCCTTCCACACATGTCTTGAAATGGCCTTTTGGTGCTTTTGAGATCTTGTGCAGCTTTCAAGAAAAGGAGACGGAGCACATGCTTTCGGATCTGATTTGTAGAACCGATAACCACTCCGATCCGTTATTGTATATGCTTTTCTCTATTATAAAATGGAGAGATGTAAGTTTTAATGGGGACAATTAGGCTGTCGAGATTTCCTCGACAGCCTGACAGACCCTAAAGATCTGTTTGATTCATCAAGTAGATAATCTAGAATCACGGGTTCCAAAACGAACATCAGGATTTTCACTAGAACGGGTTCCGTTCCTCACAGCAAAATCGTTATCTTGTTGAGATAAAGTTATAAGAGGAAAATCCTCAGTAGTAACGCTACTGCCTGTAGCATTTCTTACAGTCAGATCAGTGGATTCTGGAGAAGTAGCATTTCTTGAATTCACATCAAAATCGACAGATGATAATGAGATCACACCTAGCAATGCTGAAGCACTCAAAAAACCAGTAAGAACCGTTTTAAAATTCATATGAACAGTCGCCCCTTTGGATTTGTTTTCGGGCGTACATCACTTTTTCATACATTTTTACAGATTCATCCATACGCCCATTCTCATTATAGTACCGAGCCGCTTCGAGCGCTAGGTCTTCCATGTATGGATAACCCCTCTCATTCTCTAATTTTCCCAATGAGCTCAAGACTTCACTTAGGTTTGCTGTTTTTAAAAATAAAATGTCCAATACCATCAGTAACGATAAAAATAGATCATTTTTTCTATTCTTCGCTTCTTCCAAGCCTCTTTTGAAAAATCTTTCACCCTCAATAAATTCCTTTTGACTCAAATGAAATAACGATAATTCATAATAAACCAAAAGCAACTCTGTAGCATTAATAGGCTCTCCTTCTAGAATCACCTGATTAAAATAAGCTAGTGCCCTATTAAAATCACCTAATCCTTTAAAACAACACCCAATATTAAATAATGACTTCACAATCATTGACTTATTAGACATTGCCTTAGATTTTTCTAAAGCTGACAATAAATGAGGAAGCGCCTTTTCTCTGCATTCAAAATCAATGAAATTACCTGCCATAACAGTTAGACAATTAATTTCTCGAATCATATAAAGAGAATTGCTCTTATGTGCCTTATAAGTATCATAAGAAAGACCAACGTAATACATAGACACGTGTGTCTGTTTCATGTGATAAAACACTTCTGATAATTTATAATAAAATTCCGCTCTCTCTAACTCATCCCCTACTTGCTCTAGGCGCTTTTCCGCGCGCTTATAGAACACAATAGCTCTAATAAACTCTCCTTTTTTGAATTCATACATCCCTTGAAAAAAATTAAAATAGTATTCAAGAATGGCTGACATCTTCTTTCCTTGTCCTTCTACAGCTTTCAAGTAATCCGATTTTTCAAGTGGTTCTTTAGAAGGCTGCACATAGTCTGTCATCAATTGATGACGGAACTCCATCAACTGAAAATAAAGAACCGCCTGTTCATCTTCTTCCATGACATCGATTTCTTTTCTAACCTCTTCTCTTAGCTTCTGAGCCTCTTTAACATTGAATCTTTTTATTTGCTTATACCATTCATTTATCTTGATCGCTACAACTGGAGACGGTATAGAAGCCATTTACAATCCCCCTAGAAAACCAATTTTTAATAAATGTTAGCATAACAACTCCTAATAAAACCCTATTTATCCATTGATTTGTAAAATTTTCGGCATAGCGCAAGCATTTTTTAAGCAAGTAGGGCACAAGACATATCGATTTTTATACGTAATCGCAGTGGTGTTTTTGTATTTTAAGTAAAAAAAACAGGCTCTTCAGCCTGTTCTTTATTATCCAGTAATGACCATATTGATGAATGGGACACTCAATAAAAAGAAAACAACAGCAAAATAACAAGCACCATTTAACATCATCAATACTGATATTACCGTCATCATACATTCGCCTCCCATATAAAAGAACCTAAATTGCGGTCACCGCAACCCAAAAAGAAATTTTCCAATGAATTCCCAAATTCAAACCGATCAATGATAGGATGAAAACATGTCAAAAAAGGAGGGAGTACTATGAATTATTATGCTGTTGTATTTTTTTACGCCGCCACTTAATAAAAGCCACTGAAAACACAAGAAGTAAAATCGCAATAAGCTTGAAAATAAAGCGAGTGAAGAAAGTAGCATCTTCGAACTCCGTTGCAAAGATACAAGCCCCTATGATTATCCCGATCATGCCTACTACCCAATTCCAAAACACATCAATCACTCCTCAATTAACTTTTTTTAAAAGAAAAGCATTTTTTATCCATATATTTATTATTGCACAAAAAACAAGGGGGAAATATCCAAAATGAAAAAGTTCATAATCGGGCTTTTAGGCATGACGCTATTTTTAACAGTTCCATTACAAACCGTAGCCGCAGTAACCCTAGAACCTCAAGGAATTAAAGAATCTTATCAAACTGAAATTGAAGGCAAACTACATACTTTCAATTCTGTAGTTAAAGGCAGCACTCAAACAATAACGATTGATAATGGTGAACAAATAGATACCGTCTCTTTTGATCGGGCAACAGAAGAACTTCGTATCAACAATGAACTAGTAGACATTAAAGAATTTAAAGAAGCTGGACCAGAATTATTAAGTGAAGACGGCGAATTTAACACAAAATCAAACAAAGATTATCAATGGAGACTTGTAAAAACCTATAAAAACAAATTCAACGTTACTCTTGCTATTGTCGTTCTTGTGACAACAACAATTTTGGCATTACCGACAGGGACCGGTGCTGTAGCTGGCGCAGTCTTGACACTAAAAGTAATAGCCATACTCGCTACAACAGTAACTACAGCTTCAGGATCAACCGGTCAAAAAGTCTTTCATTACACATTCAAAACATACTACAGCCCGAAAAATGGATACTGGAACAACAAATTTGTCTTATCTGTCTACAAAGATTCCAAGCGTAAAAAGCATGTTAAAACAGTTTCACATACGACACGTCTTGGGAAAAAATATTAAAAGAGAAGCAGGCTCCATCAGCCTGCTTCTCTACATGTTTATGTAATGTAATTCTTGATATTAATATGCCAACGCATTATGACCTCAAATGTTTCATTTGCTAAATCGAATCTACAGACCATGTGACAATGGATATCATAGAGTTTTTTTCTTTGATCTTATATTTGATTTCCAGCTTCTTGTGTTTATTTTCATTTTCCCAATATTTATATCCACAATTGATCAGGCTAAACACCCTTTTCGGGTGCCTTTTTTATGATATACTGTCATAAACAACCAGATCGTCTCATATGCATTGGAGTACCTTGTCCCTAATTCGTACAAAGGAGGAAACAATGGCAGACAAAAACGTTCATTATAAGAAGGTTGCCGCTTCAAAGGATTTTCGAAAACTTCTTGAGGAAAAACGCAGATTTATCGTACCTATGACGATTTTCTTTTTTCTCTTTTACTTTTCACTTCCGGTTGCTACATCCTACTTCACCTTTTTGAACACGCCAGCAATTGGAGCGATCACGTGGGCTTGGTTATTTGCCCTCACGCAATTTGTGATGACATGGGTTTTATGTGGGCTTTATGCAAAAAAAGCAGCTCAGTTCGACAAATATGTAAGCGCTTTAAAAACCGAATCTAGAGGTGATGACGAATGAGTATGACCGCTTTTATTTTATTCATAGCGATCGTAGGGCTCACATTGGTCATCACGTATTTTGCTGCGAAAAAAACAAGCAATGCGAGTGATTTTTACACCGCAGGCGGCGGACTGACTGGATTTCAGAACGGCCTTGCCATCGCCGGGGACTATATGTCTGCTGCTTCATTTTTAGGGATCGCCGGCATGATCGCCTTAAATGGATTTGACGGCTTTTTCTATAGTATTGGCTTTCTTGTAGCGTATCTTGTCGTCCTTTATGTCGTGGCTGAACCGCTTCGAAATCTAGGAAAATATACGATGGCTGATATGATTGCTGCACGATTTAAGCGTCCTGCCATTCGAGGGGTAGCCGCATTTAACACAATCACAGTCTCTACTTTTTATATGATTGCACAGCTTGTTGGGGCAGGTGCATTAATCAAACTGCTTCTTGGCATTGATTACTGGATTGCGGTGCTGATCGTAGGTGTCTTGATGACCATTTATGTCGTGTTTGGCGGCATGATCGCAACCAGCTGGGTACAGATCACGAAAGCTGTGCTTCTCATGCTGGGCACGCTGATTATTTCGCTGCTTGTGTTTGCCAAGTTTGATTTTAGCCTGCTGAAGATGTTTGAGCAGATGAAAACAGCGACCCCGCTTGGTGGGGCATTTCTTCACCCGGGAAATAAATATGATGTGCCTTTAGAGACCTTGTCTCTGAACCTTGCCCTTGTGCTAGGAACAGCAGGTTTGCCGCATATTTTGATCCGTTTTTATACAGTAAAGGATGCCATTTCTGCGCGTAAATCTGTTCTATCCGCTACATGGATTATCGGGATTTTTTATTTAATGACGGTTTTCCTCGGCTTCGGTGCCGCTGCTTTTGTCGGAACAGATGCAATTACGGCAGCCGATGCAGCAGGAAACATGGCAGCACCACTGCTTGCACAGGCCCTAGGGGGAGATTTATTATTTGCCTTTGTTTCCGCTATTGCCTTTGCGACCATTTTGGCAGTGGTGACCGGTCTTGTTTTATCCGCCGCGTCTGCCTTTGCCCATGATTTTTATAGCCAGATTATCCGCAAAGGAAAAGCGAGTGAACGGGAACAGGTGAAGGCGGCACGCTTTGCTTCCATCGGCGTGGCCATCCTTTCCATCATTCTTGCATTATTTGCGCAATCTTTAAACGTTGCTTTTCTTGTGTCACTTGCCTTCGCAGTGGCAGCAAGTGCGAATTTACCGTTGATTATCTTCACTGTCTTTTGGAAACGATTTAACTCAACAGGTGCTATCGCAGGAAGCTTAACAGGTCTTCTGAGCGCACTCCTGATCGTGTCACTCAGCCCAAGCGTCTGGGACCCATCAGGGGCAGCCATTTTCACAGGAGAGCCGCTTATCCCACTATCGAACCCTGGGATTATCTCGATCCCGCTCGGATTCCTTGCGGCTTACTTAGGCACCATTTTCTCCTCTGAAAAAGCAGATGAAGACACCTTTACAGAAATTCAAGTAAAAGCACACACAGGCATGCATATGGATACAGATTGATGAGAAAAAGCCGGCTGCTCTGCCGGCTTTTTCAGTGTTCTTGCTATTTCAAAACTGTACTCAATATGGGATAAATTGGCCTTTTAATCTCTCTTTATATCTTTCTAACTTGTCACATTTCCTCAACGTGATCAACGAACAGCATGTGATGATGATCAACAGAATTTCATGAACTTCTCCTCTGTTATCAATGATTCTTTTCAACCCTATTACCCCCATAGACTTCTCTTGTTATTCCTATGTTATCATTTTAAACACATACTAGAAATTCACCCCACAAGGAAGAAGTGAAACATATGCATAAATTGTACTCAGCAAAATTATTATTTGAATCTAGCTCCTCACCAAAGGTGAGACCGGATAAAATCTTTGAGGAACGAATCATTTTAGTGAGAGCAAAAAACAATCGAAAAGTGAAACAAATCGTCAAAGACCATTTTCCAGATGAGACATTTGAAAATGGAGATCATGGACAAACAACCACAAAACTAGTAGCCGTACTAGATATCTTTGAGCTAGTTGAAAACTTAGACGAAGGTCCCCTGCATTTAAGCGAAGTGTACAGCCGATATCTTCTATTTGATCACGAAACATCTGCTAAAGAAGCGATTGACGCTTATTCGTTAGACAAATAAAAGAAGTCTAAGCTACCAGTGTGTGAACTCAAATTGCTATACAGTTAGATAAGAGGGATAAGCGCGCTAATAATGGTTGGTAGATATATATTAGGAGGAATGTTGTGAAGAGTATGATCAAGTATGCAGTGATGCTTTTATTTATGAGTGTATTTTTCTATTATTACAATATGTTTGTACCTAAAAATGTTCTGTACATTTTCATTGCATTTCCATTTTGTTTTGTTGCTATAAGTTTGATTGATAAGCTATTTACGGATAAATAAATCTAATAATAAGCAAGCCTCATGCTTGCTTATTATCTCATACTGTCTAATTAGAGGGGGATAATATCTGCTCTGCCGGCTTTTTAATATCGCTGGAATAACTCTGGATTTTTCGGGACGTTTTCTAAATAAACGATCTTTCCTTGATCATCCAGCTCCGCAATATCAATGCCTTCTGCTGTATATACACGACCGTCTGTTAACTTTCCGCAAACAGCCCAGTTTGTTTCATACTTCCCATCTTCACGTTTCACCCAGCCATCCCACATATGCTTAATGTCTTCATGTACGTGGAAAAATGTGTTCAAAAACTGTGTGAACGATTGGATGCCAGGCTTTTCAGCACCATTTAAGACAATCATGACATCATCTGAAAACAATGCCAACAATTCATTCATTTGCTCTTGCCCTTTTCCCGCTTCATCATATCGACGAAAATACGTATCGAGCACTTCCATCATTCATTCTCCTTTATTTACCTGTCATTTCGAAAACAATCGAACAATTAGATTGTACACAATTGTATCTCTTCTGTCTATTTTTCACGTAGATAAGAAAAGATATGGATGAGTTAATCCATGTCTCAGATTGTTGACAAAGGGCTAAAATGAACTTTATTTTAGCCCTTTGTCTTCTTTTCAGCGTGATAGAAAACCTTTGAAGTCTAGGAAGGACAGCTACTTTCACGGAGCGAATTTGACATTCGTGAGTACCAGCGCACAGGACTGACACCGAATGCGAGGGTTTGTCTACACGCTGAGACATGGATGAGTTAATCCATGTCTTTTACAGATGAAAGAGCTGCTTTCTCTGACTCGACAAGAGATGTTAGTTCTTCCGCAACTTTTTTCGGATCAGCGCTTTGGCTAATGGCGCTGATGATGCTAATGCCATCGGCTCCCGCTTGGATGACTGGTGCCGCATTTTCATACGTGATCCCGCCGATGCCCACAATAGGAATGTGAAGACCGTGTTGACGTACTTCGTTGATTAAAGAAACACCCTGGACACTGCGTGTATCCTTTTTTGTTTCTGTAGGATAGACTGGACCCATCCCAACGTAGTCTGCCCCGTCCTTCATCGCTTGCCTCACTTCATCTAGATTGTGCGTGGACACGCCTAATATTTTATTCCCGATTCTTTGCCGTACATCTTGTGCAAGTGTATCTTCCTGCCCAACATGGACACCATCTGCATCAAGATCTATTGCAAGCTGTACATCATCATTTACGATAAAGGGAATATTCGCTTCTTGGCAAAGTGCTTGAATCTGCTGAGCGATTTTTTTCTTTTCTTCACCTTGCAGAGCACCTTCACCCTTTTCACGAAACTGAAACATCGTGATCCCGCCTTGAATAGCCTCTTTCACCACATCAAGCGGATGCCGGCTTGTATTCGCTGTTCCCATAATAAAATAAACCGATAATTGCTGTTTGATTAGCTGCTGATCAACCTTCGTCATGCAAAACTCCCCCTATTTTCCCTAAAGTGATCACATCTTGACCATTTGTATTGGACAGCGCATTTAACAATTCGATTTGAAAGGTGCCTGGCCCTTTCTCTTCTGTCTGCTGAGCTGCCTTTTCTGCAGCGACACCATAAAACAGCAGAGCTGATGCCGACGCATGAATGGGACGTTCCCCTGTTGCACAAAATGCCCCTATGACAGAGGTGAGTAAACAGCCGGTCCCTGTCACCTTGGTTAACCATTCGTGTCCATTATGAATAGATAGAACCTCTTCTCCATCTGACACGACATCCACTTTTCCCGTAATCGCCACAACGGTTTGAAGGGCTTTTGCCGCCTGCTTTGCTAAAGACGATACATCTCCATTTGCCCCTTTTGCATCAACCCCTTTTGACTGCCAACCATTCACTCCAATTAAATGAGCTATTTCAGCAGCATTCCCTCTGACAACAGTGATGTCCACTTGCTGTAACAGCTGTTTCGCCGCACTCGTCCGAAACGTTGTCGCACCAACACCAACAGGATCTAATAGAACCGGTACACCTTTTTCATTGGCCGCTTGTCCAGCAATGACCATTGCCTCCACTGTATCCTTTGTTAGTGTGCCGATATTCAGCACAAGTGCATCCGCTAATTGCGCCATTTCTGCCACTTCTTCTTTGGCGTTTGCCATGACTGGAGAAGCACCTAAAGCAAGCAGTCCATTCGCTGTAAAGTTCGTCACAACTTGGTTGGTGATATTATGGACAAGCGGATTTTCCGCTCGAATCTTTTCCAAAAGATGAGACACGCAGCTTAATTTCATCTGTATCGTCCTCCCTTTTACTCTGCATCCCACACATAGGATTTTGTATGCTTTAACCATTCTCTTGCAGCAAAGGACAAGTAGCGGTCCTTTCGCCAAATGACACCCAAATGCCACGGAATAGACGGATTTAAGGAAATGATCCTCACTTTATCTGGATCTAGATCACGGCAAATCCGTTCAGGCAGAAGCCCAATCCCAAGATTCTCAGCAACCATTTCACTGATGAAATCCCATTGTGACGTTTCATAAATAACGTTCGGCCTGAATCCAGCATTCATACATTCATTTAAGATTCGGCTGTGCAGAACGAAATCTTCTCGAAAGAAAATAAAAGACTCTTCCTTTAAATCAGCCAAATGAACCTCATCACGTCCTGCCATCGGATGTGATGGATGGGTGACAAGCTTCATATTCTCTTTAATGATGGTGTATGTATGAAAAATTTTATCATTTGCAGGCAGAACAATGACACCAATATCTAATGATCCATCCTCTACCCCTTCCTCTACTTTAATGGAGCCGTGCTCCACCAATTGAAAGGTGACATCTGGATACTGCTGGCGGAATTCTCCCATCACATTTGGGAAAAAGCTTGATCCAATCATGGGCGGCAGTCCTATTCGGATATGTCCTTTTTTCACATTCATTAAATCATTTAATTCACTCGTTAAATTCTGAAAGGATTGTGTGATTTCACTCGCCTGTGTATACATGGTTTGTCCAGCATCTGTCATTTCAACCTGTCTGCCATTACGGTAAAACAACTGTACACCTAGCTCATCCTCCAGATTTTTGACCATCTTGGAAATGGTCGGCTGCGACACATAGAGCGATTGCGATGCTTTCGTAAAACTCTTTAACCGTGCCACTTCTAAGAAATATGTTAAATGTCTGATGTCCACATGGTTCACCCTTTCTATAGACAAAAGGAATACTAACTATTCGATATATGTATTTTACCTATAATAGAACGTGCTGTACACTTTAAAGTAAGCTCACCGATTAGAACGTTGTGTTGTTTTTGTGAAACAGTGAACAATTTATATAGAAAAAGGAGTGAACAGAAAGTGCAATTGCTCAAAACGTCGCTGATTGCTACCCTTCAGATTATGGCTTTATTTGCTTTTGCGAAATTGATGAATGTGCTAGCGGCCTTTTTGCATTTAAGAATTCCGGGCACGATCTTAGGCATTCTTGTCATTTTCTTATTACTTCATTTTAACATCATTAAATTAAAATGGATTGAACTTGGCGCCGTATGGCTGCTCGGAGAACTGCTGCTCTTCTTTATCCCTTCAGCAGTAGGTGTGATTGATTACGGAACATTACTTTCTCAATCTGGCACAAGTATTGTCCTTGTGGTTTTACTTAGTACCTTTGTAGTCATGCTCTCGACTGGCATAATGACGCAGATGATTGCGAAAAGAAAGGAGCGAAAAAAGCTATGTTAGTTGGCGGACTATTTTTGATCTTAACCATTCTGATCTATCTCGGATCAAAAGCGGTTTATAAACGTCATCCGAAAGTCTATGTCTCCCCTTTACTTGTGACACCGGTTGTTCTTGTGGTCTTGCTGTTAATCGTGAACATTCCTTACGATGCTTACAATCAAGGCGGAAAATGGCTGACAAATATGCTTCAACCTGCGACTGTGGCATTTGCCATTCCTTTATATAAGTATTTTCACATTCTGAAGAAGCATGCAGTAGAAATTATTTTAAATGTGGCTTGCGGTTCTATCGTTGCGATTTTATCAACAGCGTTTATCGCCAAATTGTTTCATTTGGATACGAGTCTGATCGAGAGCCTCGTCCCAAGATCCGTCACAACACCCGTTGCGATGAGTGTGTCTGAAATGATTGGCGGGATGCCGTCCGTTACGGCTGTATTCGTCATTTTAACAGCATTATTTGGCTCAATCATTGGACCATTGGTTATCCGTTATTTCCGTATTGATAATGACATTGCAATGGGCGTTCTGCTTGGTACAGGAGCACATGGTGCAGGCACATCGAAGGCCTTTGAACTGAGCTCGGTCTCAGGCACGATCTCAAGTGTGTCCATGATCATTTCGGCCATTATTACATTATGTGCAGCGCCTATCCTGATGTCGTTTGCCCTATAGAAAAAGCCATTTCCCTCTATCGGAAAATGGCTTTTTCTTATGCTTGGATGAAGACAACCTTTAAATAGTTCCCCTCAGGATAATTTTTCGTTGTACGGAAGTCCTCAGGAAGTGTATATTCCTCAAGAATACGATACGTTTTCCCAGATTCTTTAAAGGCCTGTGCAATAAATCCTTTAAACTTTTTCATCCCAAATGCACTGCTATTGGTTGACGCCACAATGACGCCGTTCTCAGCTGTGATCTGGATGGCTTCTTTTAATAGTTTCTTATAATCCTTCGCTGCACTGAATGTGTGTTTCTTCGTTCGTGCAAAGGATGGTGGGTCCAAGATCACAACATCATAGCTCCAGCCTTTTTTCGCCGCAAACGGGAAATATTTAAAGACATCCATGACTTTGATATCCTGCCCGTCTACATCAATGCCATTCACTTCAAACTGCTCAGATGTTTTTTTCAAACTGCGGTTTGCAACATCTACACTTGTCGTACGGCTTGCCCCGCCAAGCGCTGCTGCTACAGAGAAAGCGCCAGTATAGGAGAACGTATTAAGGACGGTCTTTCCTTTTGCATAGCGATCTCGAATTGCTTTTCGCACATGACGCTGATCAAGGAAAATACCTGTCATCGCACCATCATTTAGATAAACCGCCACGTTCATCCCATTTTCTTTGACGATAAGAGGAAATTCACCTTTCTCCCCTTTTACAAAATCGTCATCTTCGATATATTGTCCAGACGTATCAAATCGTTTCTTTTCATAAATGCCTTTATAGTCAGGGTACACCTGCTCAATCGCAGCCAATACATCTTCTTTTAATGTATAAACACCTTCGCTATACCATTGGATGAGATAGAATCCATCATAATAATCAATCGTGATTCCACCAATTCCATCCCCTTCCCCATTGAACACACGGAAAGCCGTCGTCTGTGCATCACGAAATAGATGCGTTCTGCTTTTGGATGCCTGTTCAAGTTTAGAAACAAAAAAGGGCTGATCTATTTTTTCGTTAGCGTCAAAGGAAAGTACCCAACCGATGCCTTTATTTTGCACACCATAATATCCTTTCCCTAAAAAAGAGCCTCTTTCATCTACCCATTCAATGAGCTCGCCTTCCTGTACACCGTTCACACGCGACACAGCATCTTTTGAAATAAGCGGATATCCCTTTTTCACTTGTTCTGCAAATGTTTGTTTTAATGAGATTTTTTTCATTTGTGTCATCCTTATCCTAAATTGACTCTCTCTATCCTACCATATGAATGTATACGTTACTTCTATTATGATAAGATGAGGAGAAAAATATCAACTCGACATAGAGGAGGCTCTTTTTTGACAACATTACGCTTAGATCATACAGGGATTATGGTGACAAATATTGATCAGTCCATTGATTTTTATGAAAAAGTGGTGGGCATGAAATTAAAGGATCGCATCACTCATACAAACGGAGTCATTGAACTTGCCTTTCTTGGCTTTAAAGACGAAGCAGAAACGGAAATCGAACTCATTCAAGGGTATAGCAGTGACCTTCCATCTGAAGGAAAGGTCCACCATCTCGCCTTCACAACAGATAATATCCACGCGGAATTCAACCGTATTCAAAAGCTGCAAATTGAGCTAATAGATGAAGAAATCACAACATTGCCCAATGGCTATTGCTACTTCTTTTTCCGAGGGCCAGACCAAGAGTGGATTGAGTTCTTCCAACGATAATATTTCCTAGGAAATGCATGCGAATCGGTATATTCATTCTCGTCACAAAAGAAAAAGAGTAAGAGCATACCTGCTCTTACTCTTTTTTTTATAGCACCTTACTAAGAAATGATTTGGTACGCTCATGCTGCGGGTTTCCAAAGAGTGCTTCTGGTTTGTCTTCTTCGACGATATATCCGCCATCCATAAAGATCACTCGGTCTCCCACTTCTCTTGCAAAGCCCATTTCATGTGTGACGACAATCATCGTCATTCCTTCGACTGCTAATTGTTTCATAACAGCTAAAACATCCCCAACGACCTCAGGGTCAAGAGCAGATGTCGGCTCATCGAATAAGAGCACTTTCGGGTCCATCGCCAAGGCTCTTGCAATGGCAACACGCTGTTTTTGTCCACCAGATAATTGGTTAGGGTAACTTTTGGCCTTGTCTTTCAAGCCGACCTTTTCAAGCAAGTCTAATGCTTTATCGACTGCCGCTTTCTTCTCCATCCCTTTTACTTTCACCGGTGCGATCGTGATATTTTCTAACACGGTTTTATGAGGAAATAAATTAAAGTGCTGAAACACCATACCAACTTCTTGTCGTACTTTATTGATATTCACTTTTGGGTCTGTAATCGTATGTCCGTGGACAACAACTTCTCCAGCCGTAATATCCTCTAATTTATTGAGACATCTTAGAAATGTGCTTTTCCCTGATCCTGAAGGACCAATGACACATACAACCTCTTTTTCCTCGATGACTGCATTAATATCCTTTAAGACTTCGTTATCACCAAAGGATTTCTTCAAGTTTTTCACCGTAATCATACTCATTTCACATCAAATCTCCTTTCTGCGTAGCTAGCCAGTAGAGAAAGTAAATAAATGATCACGAAATAAATGACACCGACAATGAGCCAGACATTCAAAGGATCAAATGTAGCCGATGCTTGAACTTGTCCCCTCTGCATGATATCAGCAATACCGATAATCGATAAGAGAGAGGTGTCCTTCAAACTGATGATGGCTTGGTTCGTAATGGCTGGAAGCATACGGCGGAATGCCTGTGGAAGAACGATAAAACGCATGTTTTGTCCACCTGTGAATCCTAAAGAGCGTGCGGCTTCTGTTTGTCCTTTATCAATGGACTGAATCCCTGCACGAATAATTTCTGAGAAATAAGCTCCTGCGTTAATTGCTACTGTAATAATCCCTGCCGGTACTCGGTCAAGTGAAATGAATTCAAGTGTATTTAGCCCAAAATAAATGAAGAATAGCTGTACGATAAATGGCGTACCTCGAATGGCATTGACAAAAACGAGTGAAATAAAGTTCAAGATTTTAAATGGTGACAGGCGGAATAGCGCCACAATCAACCCGATGATAAAACCTAAAATGATAGCAACAACAAAGATATATAAAGTGGTTTGCAAACCATCCATTAAATACGGAAATGCATTAACAATCGTATCCATGTTTCTCCCTCCCTAATTCACATACGGTTGACACATAAAGAAAGCGCGCTCTGAGCGCGCCTCGCTTGTGTTATGACTTCAAATATTTCTCAATAATTTTGTCATATTCACCGTTTTTCTTTAGGTTTTCCAGCCCTTTATTGATTTTCTTCAATAAGTCCTGGTTTTTCCCCTTCATCACTGAGATCCCGTATTGGTCTCCATTCAAGCGATCTCCAACTGTTTTCAATTTCAAGTCTTGCTGTGCGATCGCATACGTAATGACAGGATAATCCTCAATTAAAGCATCTGCATTTCCGTTAGATACTTCTTGGAACATAGATGGACTGTCATTGAATTGAACTACTTCATACCCATATTTGTCTGCGTTATCTGTTGCAAATTTTGCACCTGTTGTCCCATTTTTAACAGCTAGCTTTTTCCCCTTTAAATCATCAATCGATTTAATGCTGCTGTCCTTTTTCACAACAACTGTCAGACCAGCGTCGAAGTATGGATCTGAGAAATCCACTTTCTTTTTACGCTCATCTGTAATACTCATACCACCCATTCCAACATCAAGCTGACCTGCTTGCATCGCTGGAATAATCCCTGAGAAATCCATTGCTTCAAGTTTCACTTTGAAGTCTTGATCTTTCGCAATGGCGTTAATTAAATCAACGTCTATTCCCACCGTTTTGCCGCCCTTTTCAAATTCAAATGGCGGATATGTTACATCTATCCCGATTTTATATGTGCCTTTGCCTTCTCCCGAACCGCTGTCTGATTTTGAACCACAGGCTGCCATGACGAGCACAACAATTAGTCCCATGATCAGTAACATCGATTTCTTCATAAAACACGACCCCCAATTGTCAGTTTTGTCTAAATATTCGCAACAACAATCTTACTATACCACGCTAAAGCTATACTGTGTGATATTTTTTATCAATACCAAAGATCCATACAATTCTAGATCGATAGTCTCTTTAAATTTTACTTTTTTGCGAATAACTCATTTTATTCTGAAAGAATCATGTTTCACAATATTCATGTGATATAATCTCACAAAAAACCGAGAACACCCCTTTATAAATACCACTTCTTTCTCACCTATGAAAAAAACCTCTTTCACTGTCTCTCTTCCTCTATTGATATCCTGATATATTTTTTCCAACATCCTCTTTTTACCTAAAAAAATGTAAGCGTATACAATTTGATCGCTACTCCCTATTTTTTTCACTACTGGTTGAATTTACATCAAAAAACATGTTTTACAAATTGAGATAGACCGCTTAAAATATAAGAAGATACTTAATATGGAAAGATGATTCAGACAAATAAGAATCCGCAGAAATGAATAGGTGAAGAAAGGAGGATACCAATTGGCAGAAACAGGTGTTTTGTCATCCGTTGATGTAGCAAATATGCTAAATGACTGGTATGTCTTGATGAAAAAAAGAGACATACAAGAAGCCATACAGCTAAAAGAAGAGATTCTTCAAGCATTTGATCGAATGGAAGAGAATCAAGACGTCTTACTCTACTATCAACTTTTAGAATACCGTTTCAAAGATTTAGTCGAAGATACAGCTTCGTTAGATCACAGTCTTTTTGTGGATGAAAATGCGATTCGTACAGATGATATGCTCAGCTACTATTTCTATTTCTTTAAAGGCATGTATGAAATGCGCAGAGGGAATCAAGATTCAGCATTCCACCATTTGAAATTGGCAGAGGATAAATTAGATCTCGTACATGATGACATTGAAAAAGCAGAATTCCATTATAAAACAGGCTGTCTATACTATAATATAAGATCCACACTTCTCTCCATCCACCACTTAAAAAAGGCTTCGTCTATTTACGACGCAGATCCATGTTATGTGAAAAAATCAATCAGCTGTCAAATGATGCTTGCTTTGAATTATGCGGATCAATCGAAATATGAAGAGGCAGAAACTTTGTTTGGACAGGTGATTCACTCACTAGAACAGATGGAGGATCCAGATTTACTTGGTCACGCATATTGCAATGCAGCCTTTATTAAAAGTCTAAGAAGTGAATACAGTGAAGCTGTGCCGCTCCTAGAAAAAGCTTTATTGATTGAGGCATTCGAAACTTCTTCTCCAGGCGGTTATTTACTGGCCTTGTATGCCTACACGAAAGCGCTATTTAAGCTGAAAAAGCCTGGTTTGTTCCACTATTATGTACAGCTTTCACTTCAAAAAGCAGAAAATTTAAAACAACGAAACATTTCACTTAAATTATCCATTTTAGAAACATTGATGCTCCAGCCAAACAACATGATTGAGCAGATCATTTCTTATTGTGATCAATTAGAATCTATGAATTTCCTTGTTGATCTTGAGGCTATCTGTCAGGATGTAGCCGCCTACTTAACTGAAAATGGTCTTCCGAAAGAAGCAATGTATTTTCAGAACAAGGCATTGTCATTCAAAACTTGTTAAGAAGATGGAGTGATGTATGATGAAAAAATGGCTGATCTCAAGCGCGATTTTTGCGCTCTTGTTCACAGGTGTTTGGATTGGTACTTCTACACAAAAAGGCAGCCCGTCTGCACAATCGCAAGATGACGGTACGATCATTCAAAAGAGAGATCGAGGCACCAACCCTTAATAAGACTGAAAAGAGTAGCTGTCATTCAAAACAGCTACTCTTTTTATTGGGGTTAATCAATTTCTCGTTTGATATTTTGCATTTTTTCATCTAAGTAGTGAGCGATATCTGCCGCTTCCTTTAGTTCATCGGTGAGCTGATGAGGAACATCGTTTTGCAGTTTATAATAGATTTTATGTTCGAGACTCGCCCAGAAATCCATCGCAATGGTCCGCACCTGAATTTCAACCTTCACATGCTCCACACGATTCGTTAAGTAAACAGGAATCTCAACAATTAAATGAAGACTTCGATAGCCATTTGGTTTCGGATGCTGAATGTAATCCTTCACTTCAAGGATCTTTAAATCCTCTCTTTGCCTCAGAACATCAATGATGTTATAGATATCTTGAATAAACGAGCAGATGATGCGGACACCAGCGATATCATGTATGTACTCCTTGGCACATTGTGTGGTGATGTCACATCCTTTTCTCGCTAGTTTATTCACGATGCTTTCAAAGGATTTGATCCGTGATTTTGTATGCTCTATTGGGTTGTGCCCATGGATTAAATTATATTCCTGACTAATAATCGAAAACTTTGTATCCATTTCATCTAATGCAAATTTATATACTAATAATTCATTTTTCCAGTCTTCCATGACACTTTTCAAATCTTCTACATGAGTTGCTGACATATTCATTTCTTTTTGTCATCTCCTTTTGGCAAACAGCTGTTACACTGCTTTCCGTTTACTAGACGGAGAGAGGACGCAAATGGTTTTAAAAAAATACATCTTAGCCCCGTTGTTTGGAATAAGTCAGCGCGAGTGCCAGTGCAAGTACAGATCCTTTCACGATATCCATTGCATAATACGGGACAGACATCATCACAAGTCCATTTTGCAAAATACCGATGAGCACCGCACCAATAAACGTACCGAATGCGTTTGGTTTACCTGCTCCCATGACTGAAAACCCGATAAAAGCAGCAGCTACCCCATCCATTAAATATGGCGTTCCTGCGTTAATTTCTGCTGTCACCACCCTTGATGCCAGCACGATACCACCGATCGCCGCAAATAAAGCAGACAACAGATATGCTGCGATTTTGTATTTGTTCACATGAATACCAGACAATCGAGCGGCTTCTTTATTTCCACCAATGATATACATCAACCGCCCATGCTTTGTGTAAGTCATAAAAACATGTGCAAAAAGCACAATGGCCGCCATAATCAAAATGATATAGGGGACCTGCCCAATCTTGCTGAAAAAGGCAGGGATGGTGCCAGTTGAAAAAGTACCATCAGGCAGCACCATATTTTCAGAAATGGTCGCACCTTTCGTATAGGTTTGTGCCAGCCCTTGAATGATAAACATCATGGCTAGTGTCATGAGCATATCTGGAATCTTCATTTTGACAATCATCCAAGCATTCAGCAAACCGACAATAAGAGAAGCCGCCAGCGCAGAAAGGATCGCAATGAGTGGGTTTTGCGAGAACCATACAAACATGGAGATCACAATTGCATTTGATAACGTTGCAACTGAACCTACGGATAAATCAAAGCCATTCACTGCTAATGAGATCGTCAGCCCTACTGCAATGATGGTTACAATCGAGATCGATCGTAAAATGTTGATGATATTTCCTGACTGTAAAAATGCCGGATTGGCTGCCGCAAAGACAACAATCAATACAACAATCGTTAAGATGGTGCCATATTGATAAAAGAAATCAAACAGATGAAAGGATGGCCGCTGTTTCTTGATTTGTTGAACTGGGGCTGAAACTTGTCGTTCACTCATGATTGTCCTCCTGTTGAATGATATAAAAGCTCTTCTTCAGTCATTGGTGCCGTCATTTCCCGGGCAATGCTGCCATCATATAAGACGTATACTCGGTCGGCAATTCCTGCAATTTCTGAAAGCTCACTTGAAGCATAAATAACCGCTTTTCCTCTTGCAGCTAGTTCTGCAATGAGGGAGAAAATGTCCTTTTTGGCTCCAACGTCTACACCTTTGGTTGGTTCATCAAAGAGATAGACATCCGCCTCAGCCAACAGCCATTTACCAATCGCAATCTTTTGCTGATTTCCACCAGAGAGATGCTTCACCTTCGCTTCAAGAGAAGGTGTCTTGACGCCAAGCCGCTTGACGATTCCATCTGCTGCCTTCCGTTCCTTAGAACGATGTAAGAAGCTGAACGGCCGTGTAAACGAACGTAGACTTGCAGCTGTTACGTTCCATCCAACAGTTTCTTCTGTTAGAATCCCTTCTTTTCTCCGTTCCTCAGGCACAAGGGCAATACCCGCTCTCACAGCGTGATGAGGCGACTTGATATGAATGGTTTGACCATGCAACTGCACAGTGCCTGACTTTTTTTCTGAGGCGCCGAATAGGGCTTTGCACAATTCTGTTTTACCAGCACCGACTAATCCTGCAATCCCAAGAATTTCTCCTTTTTTCACATGAAGATGAATGTTGTTTAATTTATGCTGGTCATGCAACTCTTTCACGTCAAGCACAATCGGTGCATCCTCAAGCGGTGTACGGGATGGGAATTGATCCTCTAATGGCGCGCCAAGCATTTCTTCAATGACCTGCTTTGGATCGGTTTCTTTAATGAGATGCGCCGCCACATCGGTTCCATTCTTCATCACAGTCAGTTCATCACAGATGTTGAAAATTTCTGGCATGCGATGCGAAATAAAAATGATGCCTGTGCCGTTCTTTTTCAATTGATGAATCATTGAGAATAGCTTGCTTGTTTCTGCATGACTAAGTGGAGCGGTTGGTTCATCTAAAATTAAAATGCTGCATTTGATCGACACAGCCTTGGCAATGAGCACCATTTGTTTTTCTGCCAGTGTCAAATCACTCACAAGACGCTTCGTCGAGATGTCAATATTCATCTCTTGTAACAGCTGTGCTGCCTTGCGGTGAATCTCTTTCCAACGGACGAATGGTTTTTTCTCAATTTCATGAATCATCATATTTTCGCCAACACTTAAATATGGCACTAGAGCTGTATCCACTTCTTGATGTACGGTCTGCACACCGTATGAGGCCGCATCCTTTGGTGTATGAATGGTCGCCTCCTCGCCATTGATGTGGATGGTTCCTTCAAAATGTGAATGAGCACCAGAGAGAACTTTCATTAACGTTGACTTCCCAGCACCGTTAGCCCCAATCAGGGCATGGACTGTGCCTTTTTTTAATGTGAAATTTGCTTGATCTAACGCTTTGACTCCTGGGAATTCAATCGAAATGTTTTTCATATGAACAAGCGGCGTTGTCATAGGTGTCCTCCTTATCTCCTGATCGTCAATTGAAAAACGAAACACCCTCTATGAAAAGAGAGTGCACGTTGTTTATTTTGCATAATGCTTCTTCAAGGTCTTCATCCAGTCTTCTTCAAAAGCAGTCGATGATCCGAATCCTTTTACTTCATCTGCAAGATTGACCATATTGATGGCCTTTCCTGCATCCTGAAGCTGCTTTTGTGAAATGAGAGAGGCCTCAAGGTCATAGGAAGATGGCGTTTTCTCGCCAGCTAGTTTCTTCGCAAGAATCCTTACGTCGATTGCGCCAATGAGCTTCGGATCGACAGCGGCAGTGTACTTCCAAGGACTGTCTTTCGCAGTCATTTCTTGCAGATCGGCATTAGACACATCAATACCGTATATTTTCACTTCGGTTCTTCCTGCTTCTTTTAAAGCTCTTGCGGCACCAATCGCAAATGCATCCCACGTGGCAAAAATCGCATCCAGTTTACCCTTTGGATATTTATTCAGCATAGCCGCAACCGCATTTTGTGTTTGAACTGATGTATCAGAGGCCGCAACGCCAAATCGGTCAAGTTCCTTGATTCCTGTATGCTGTTTGAGCGTTTCTTGGTACACCTTGTTTCGTCTCACCATTGGAGGGAATCCGTCTACCCAAAGATACGCAATATTTGCTTTCCCTTTAAAATCAGCCACTAGCGCGTCTAATGATTTTTTCGCTAATTGTTCATCATCTTGAGACGTCACTGTGACTCCTTTGATATCCTTCAGCTTCGGATTTGAATCAAACGCCACAACTGGAATGCCTTTCGCCGTGATCTTCTTCACATCAGCGACTGTCGCCTCATCATCCCCATGAGAGATGATAAAGCCATCATAGTTTTCTTCTAGTGCTTGAGAAATGGCATCATGAAACTTCGCCGTATCACCATTTGCCGTGTAGACATCTACTGTAAAGCCTAGCGCTTCCCCTTCTGCCTTCGTTCCTGCTAAAAACTGAGCGGTATGATCGTCCCCGCCAATTTTACGGATGACTTTAATTTTTGCTCCCTGTCCTTTTGCAAATCGCTTCGGGACATTGTCAAAGGAGACCTTTTCGTTTGCATTGGCTTTTGAGCCTGCGCTTGATCCCGTACCGCAGCCAGATAATAGCACGGTCAGGACCGTCAATAATACAAGAGATGATGTCCAATATTTACGTTTCATTGCTGTTCCTCCTCAAGTTGTTTTATTTTTCACATCGGAAAACTAGGTAAAAAAGTGGAAATATGCCTGTGAACCCAGTCTTTTGATTCTAAAAAAAGAGATCAAAAAAGCCTCTCTTGATAAAGAGAGGCTTGATCACCGTTGCATGAAACATGTATCGGGAAGTCTTCCTCTCTTATCTGTCAAAGCTGTAACAGCTTTGCAGGAATTAGCACCAATTTCTTAGATAGAAACGGTTGCTGGGCGTCATAGGGCCAGTCCCTCTGCCTCTCTTGATAAGAGATCCGTTATGAAATTTGTTTTAGTTGAAATGTCTTCTTTACTTTAATGTGATGTCTCATCAATGTCAATGACTTTTTTGAAAATTTCTAAAATGATCATTTACACCGTATACCTTGTTTAACTGCCGATGATTTTCTTAGCAGGTGATGATGCCTTAAGACGGAAATCATATTTTTTCTCATTCACAAATTGGGGATTGAGGTGTGCTGATCCTTTATCTTGACCGCTTTTCGAGCGATACGTTTTGTAGCCTTCCAGCCATTTCCCGCGCCATACCCACTGTGAGGCTTTTGCACCTTTGCGGTCATCGTAGACATTCTTTTGGAATGTATTCTTCTTGTTCACTTCGTAGAGATTCACGACTAAGTAATGCGAAGCACTGGCTGTCATGATATTATTCGTGATTCGATTGTTCACCGATTGATATTGCATGAGCAATTGACCGCCTTCTAAGCCGGCTGTGTCATTTTTGTACAAAATGTTATGGGAGATGGTTGTGTTTGTGGTTCCGCCGCGCTTCTTGTCATATCCGCCAATTGAGATGCCTGTATAACGGTTTAAATATACTTGATTGTGCTCAATGCGAATGCGTTCGGCCATCTTCCCTTTATGTTCACTTGTGACCTCAATCCCAAGGTCATTATGATGGCTGATGTTATGATCAATCACGATGTCTTTCCCGCCATCCACATAGATTCCTCCTGCGGAGATGTCCTTGCCGTACGCTGGATTCCCAACACTCGTAATCTCATAAACTTTGTTTCTAGATACGACACCATTTCGCACTTGATCATACTTTTTAGAAGGTGCGACATTCTCAAAACCAATTAAATCAATCCCGATATTGTCCGTATGCCGGACTGTATTATGTGTCACGCGGAATTTTTTAACGTTTCCGTTTAGCACAAGGGCTTCACTAAAACCTAGCTTTAACTTTTCCACAGTGTTTCCTTTGATTTCAATGTCTTCAATGGCTGCAGGTGCTTTCGTTCCATAGACCGCAATGCCATGAGCATTCCCATTTTGATGTGTCGTCTGAATGTCGTACACACGGTTGTTAAGCAGTTTGACGCCTTTGCCGCTTCCTGTGATGAATATACCGATGGGTGTCACATCTTCTTGATTCGTTTTAATATGACCGACTGTCAGCCCTTTCAGGGTGATATAGCTTTTTTGATCAATCTTCACAAGACCACCGTCTGCTTGATTTCCTTTAAGAGATGCTCCGCTAATGACAGGCTTCTCTTTTCCATACGCTTGAAAAACAACTGGTGCTTTCTTTGTTCCAGAATGGCGGACAATCAATTTCTCTTTGTATGTACCGCCTCTCATATAAACTGTTGTTCCAGCTTTCGCGATACTTGCCGCTTTTTTCAGCGTACGGAAAGGCTTTTGCTTTGTCCCTGGATGTTTGTCGTTCCCATTTGCTGCGACGTAATAGGCAGTACCTTGCTTCGCACCAGCCTCCTCCGTCATCGCTTGACAGCCAAAACTAATGGCGGTCATCAATAAAATCAATAAGGCGCCTGATATCATTCGTTTCATCTCGTTGTTTGCTCCCTTCCACTCTCTTCTACCTTTATCGGTTAAAAAAAAGAGGATTAAAATATGGCAATGCCCCTTGCAATGTACTAGTCAAAAGGTGTATGGTTGAAAGAATATCTTACAGGAAAATAAATCGCTTTTAAATTGTCAGATTAATCAGTTAATAACGAAATTGGATTTTATTTCTAAGGGGAAACTTCAGTAAAACCACGACAGAGAGGAGGAAAGCGCTTTAACAGATTTTTCTTGTCTGAATTCCAGAAAACCTATTGCTAATATTTTGTGAAGGTATAGAATAGAATCATAATTATTTCATATTATTAGAATTTTCAAATAATCAAACAGCAAGGAGATTTACGATGCCAAAACAACCCATCCGCGTTGAACTTAGTTCAACAAAAAAACCAAAACCTCAATCTGATCAACTTGAATTCGGAAAAATCTTCACAGACCACATGTTTGTGATGGATTATTCAATTGATAAAGGCTGGTATGATCCGAGAATTATTCCTTATCAGGCGATTCCAATGGACCCAGCTTCTATGGTTTATCATTATGGCCAATCTGTTTTTGAAGGCTTGAAGGCGTATGTGTCTGAGGATCAAAAGATTCTCTTATTCCGTCCTGAAAAAAATATGGAACGCTTAAACAGATCAAATGACCGCCTATGTATCCCGCAAATTGATACAGAAACGGTTTTAGAAGGCTTAAATGAACTCATTCGCATTGATAAGGATTGGGTACCTGATGCAGAGGGCACTTCTTTGTATATTCGACCATTCATTATTTCTACTGAGCCCTATTTAGGTGTTGCACCGTCAAGCACCTACAAGCTGATCATCATTTTATCTCCAGTAGGTTCTTATTATAAAGAAGGCATCCATCCGGTCAAAATTGCGGTGGAAAACGAATTTGTCCGCGCTGTTAAAGGCGGAACAGGAAATGCCAAAACAGCTGGAAACTATGCATCGAGCTTGAAAGCACAGCAAGTTGCTGAAACAAAAGGATTTTCACAAGTCCTGTGGCTTGATGGCATCGAGAAAAAGTACATTGAAGAAGTCGGCAGTATGAATATCTTCTTTAAAATCAACGGAGAAATCGTGACGCCTGAACTGAACGGCAGCATTTTAGAAGGGATCACACGGAATTCTGTGCTTGAGCTGTTAAAGCATTGGGAAATCCCTGTGACAGAACGTAAAATTTCAATTGATGAATTAATTGAAGCACATCAATCAGGTGAACTGGAAGAAATCTTTGGAACAGGAACGGCAGCCGTCATTTCTCCTGTCGGTGAATTAATTTATCACGATCAGCCATACGTCGTTCAAAATGGTCAAACAGGCGAAGTATCGAAGAAATTGTACGAAGCGATTACTGGAATCCAAAAAGGAACTCAGCCAGACATCTTCGGCTGGACAGTAGAAGTCGATTCGGTTGTCAAGCAGGCATAAGCAAGCGAAAGAACCTTTCATTTGATGAAGGGTTCTTTTTTTGTTTCTTTATCCCCTTCACTACCTCATAATGGAAAATATAGATCTATTCCACACTTTAGGAGTGATGGTATGTTTTTTACTTATTTACTAGCGTTCTTTGGGATTTGCATCGGATCGATCATCATCGCTACAGGTTTCGATGATTCATCGTTCTTCACCCGTTTTCTATTTAAGTTTCTCGGAATTTCTATCTTTGTTCTTTCCATTACTTTTGTAAAAGTGAGGCGAAAGAGGTTACGCAACAAAAAGGCGAAAAAGACTTAGATGTCAGTCTTCAATTAAATCGTGCACCAAAACAAGACCGAGATCCCCACAATGGCCCCTGCATATATCCACTGTTTCCTTTTGATACTCCGCTTTCTCTCGATCAGTAAAAAGATCTCTGGTAAAAAGACGATGATGATTTCTAGGATAAAAACAAGATGATAAACTGGCGGCATCGGCTGAAAATCAAAGTCTCTTTCATCTCCACCGATGGTTGCGAAATACATTAACAGATTGGTTACTGGAATGGTAAAACAAACGAGCAAGCGGAGAACATACATCCACACATCCTGTCTATGCCGAATCAGACCAATAAATGAAGCGATGATTCCATACAAAAACAAAACCACTGTGCCGTAACTAAGTAGAGGTTGAACGATAAAGCCGTAAAGCATTAAACCAATTGCCACCATATTCTAACCGTCCTTTCTTTGAAGCAGTACATGTTGTTTTTTCTATCATACACTGCTTTCTCCGGTTTCCATATGAAAAAATCATAAAAAACGACCCCATAAAGGGGCCATTTTATTTTACGCATTCACTGATTTGAAGAACTGCGGTAAATATTCACGGTGCGCTTCAAGCATTTCATCTAAGATTTGCTTTGCAATTTCATCAGATGGAACGAGTGGATTGATGGTCATGGCGACAAGAGCCGTCTCGTAATCTCCTGTCACAGCTGCTTCAGCTGCCACACGCTCGAAGGACTTGATTTGTTGAACGAGTCCTCTCACAGCCACAGGCAGATCACCTGTCGCGATTGGTTTTGGTCCGTCCTTTGTAATGATACAGTTCACTTCAACCGCTGATTCGGCCGGAATGCTGGCAATCGCTCCTCTGTTCACTGTGTTTACCGGTTGAATGTCATGTTTATCATTGTAGATGGAACTGATCAAATTACATGCTGCATCGCTGTAATAAGCCCCGCCTCTTTTTTCGAGCTGCGGCGGTTTAATCGATAAATCTGGGTCTTTATATAACTCAAATAGTTCATGCTCGACTTGCTGCACAACCTCTGCTCTTGTTCCTTTTTCTTGAGCTGCTTTTTGTTCTTCCTCCAGCATATCTTTCGTTTTATAGTAATAACGATGATACGGACATGGAATGACCCCTAAGCCTTTGACGAAAGAAGGCTCCCAGTTTTTCGCTTCAATATTCCTCATGGACCACTGGCTATTTGGATTTCCTAATTCATCGAGCACTTGATCCATAATGCTGACCCCGTCTAAATACACATCTAAGCCATAGACCATGTGATTGAGGCCTGCAAATTGTACTTCAATGCGTTCGACATCGACATCCAGCGCTTTTGCAATGCCCATTTTGATTCCAATCGGCACATTGCATAGACCGACCACTTTTTTCAGATTCGTGTAGCGTAACACCGCCTCTGTGACCATGCCTGCTGGATTTGTAAAGTTCACCAGCCAGGCATCTGGGCAAAGCTCTTCCATATCCTTCACAATGTCTAGAATGACTGGAATGGTGCGTAGACCTTTAAATAACCCGCCTGGACCATTCGTTTCCTGTCCAATGACGCCATATTTAAGCGGGATTCTCTCATCCTTGGCTCTGGCTTCGAGCAGTCCTACACGGAATTGTGTCGTGACAAAGTCCGCATCTTTCAGAGCTGCCCGGCGGTCAAGGGTGAGGTGCACTTCAATCGGCAAACCCGCTTTTTCAATCATACGTTTTGCAAGAGCACCCACGATGTTCAACTTTTCCTGACCTGCTTCAATATCCACAAGCCATAACTCCTTTACAGGCAATTCTTGATATCGTTTAATAAACCCTTCGACGAGCTCAGGCGTATAGCTTGATCCACCGCCTATTGTGACAATTTTGATTCCGTCTTTCATGAATTGACACCTCCGAATTGCTTCATTTTTTCATGGAGCTCAATGATTTCAGCTGCAAGCTCTTTGACGGTCATAGCGTTCATCAGATGATCCTGTGCATGAATCATCAAGAGACTGACGTCGGTTTTCTCTCCTCTGATTTCTCCTTGGATTAGCTCTGTCTGTGCGTGATGCGCCTCATTTAACGCGTCTTGTGCTTCCTGCAATTTTTGCTTCGCCTCATCAAAATTGCCTTGCTTTGCACATGTAATGGCCTCCATGGCCGAGCTTCTGCCATTACCACCGTGCAAGATGAGTTGAAACACAATTTGTTCCATTTCCATCGGCCGCATCCCCCTTGTTCCCTCTATTACATGCTGACGACATTTTCATCTGTTGATGCTTTTGCTTCAAGCTCATTTTCTTCTTTCAATTTCTGCTTATCCCACATTCTAAAGAATGGATAGTATAGCGCAAATGACAAGGCAAGGTTAATCAGCTGCATGACCGCGCCAGAGATTTTCCCGCCTGTTGCGAGATAGCCTGAAATGATTGGCGGCATTGTCCACGGGACAGCGATCCCTGCCGGTTTTGCTACAAGTCCTGTGCTCATTCCGATATATGTGGTGATGATCATCATAATTGGCGTAAGGATAAACGGAATGAGAAGCATTGGGTTCATCACAATCGGCATTCCAAAAATGATCGGTTCGTTGATGTTAAAGATGGCTGGCCCAATCGCAAGACGGCCAAGCTGTTTCATTTGTTTACTTCTCGCACGCAAGATCATGGTCAGTACCAAAGCAAGCGTCGCGCCGCTTCCGCCGACATTGATAAAGATTTCAAAGAACTGCGCTGTGAAAATATTCGGCAGCACTTCTCCTGCTTGGAAGGCAAGACGGTTTTCATCCATCGCACCGAGCCAAATCGGACCCATGACTCCTCCGACAATGGTGGCTCCGTGAATACCACATGCCCAGAGGAGCATTTGCACACCGATGGCAACGATACTTCCGCCTAAGCTTCCACCAAGAATGGATAGTGGTGTGCCAATTAAGACCGTGATGATATTATGAATACTCTCAAAAGGTGTCATCTCAATCAGAAGCCTAGCGACCCAGATCAGCGTGATGACCACAAAACCTGGAATAAGTGCGATAAACGATTTACTAACTGCTGGCGGTACACCATCAGGCATTTTGATGACGATATTCCGCTGTACAATAAAGCGGTAAATTTCGGTGGAAAGCATGGCAATAATCATGGCAACGAATAGCCCTTTACTGCCCATCAGTGTGACGGGAATACCGCCATTCACTAGGATAGCTTCTGTTGATCCTTCAGGTGTGAACGGTACTTGATAAGGTGTGGCTAGGAGGAAAGCTGCGACAGCAATTGCACCAGATGACAGTGCATCGACTGCATACTTTTCAGCTAACCTGTATGCGATCCCAAAGGTCGCAACAAGTGCCATAATGTCAAAGGTGGCATTCACAGGATAGGATAGTTTCGTGGCCCATTCGGCTCCGAAGACACTTGCCATAAAATCGCTGTATCCTGGAATCGGAAGGTTGGCTAAAATAAGAAACAGTGAACCGACGATAATGAGAGGCATGGTTAAAACAATTCCGTCACGCAATGCTTGTAAATGTCTTTGAGCGGCAATCTTCCCTGCAAACGGCATAACCTTCTCTTCTAGAAATCGGTTGAATCCATTCATCCCTTCCGCCCCCTTTATCCGTTCACTAACTGTTCAGCAGATTTTAAAACCTCAGCGCCATTACATACGCCATAATGCACGGTATTAATCACATCTACTGGAATTCCTTTGTCTTCTCCGAGTTTTTTCATTTGCGGTAATAAATAACGAACTTGAGGTCCTAATAAAAGCACATCGGCTTGATCAATATGATTTTTTGCAGCATCTCCAGATACTGCCCAAATACGATAGTCTTTTCCTTGTTCTTGTGCACTTTTCTCCATTTTTGTGACAAGTAAGCTTGTTGACATACCTGCTGCACAAACTAATAAAATGTTCATTGTAAACGCCCCCTTTTTGAAGTATGAAGCTTTTCTTTACACATTCATCATATTATGAAACCGCTTTCATAAACACCCATACTTTTTCCTTTAGGAAGCGGAAAAAGTTAATATCACACCATTAGTTCTTGTACGAAGGCGCTTTTTTATCCATGACATCCAGCATGTCTTCAAAGGTGTCACAGGTGATGAGGTGCTGAATAAATTTCACATGATGGACAAGCTCTCCAAGTAGACGGTACATGCCTTTTAAGTCTTTGGCGTTCTCTTTTTCGACACAAAGCAAGCACACAAATTGAACTTTTTTCTCTCCCCAAATAATCGGTTTTTCTAATGTACAGATCGCCCAAAACGTCTCTTCTGTCAGCGGGGTCATCGGATGCGGAATCGCTGTATAATGCCCAAATGAAGTCGGTGCAGACTCTTCTCTTTCCATCACAGATTGTGTAAGTTCTGCTGGCGCTAAGCCCATGTCAATGACCTTTTGCGTGAGAAAGTGTATGACCTCTTCCTTTGTTTGAAAGGCGCGTTTTGTAAAGACCAATTCCTTTTTCATATATTGCGTGGCTAATGTCACTCTTGTTTCACTTGTCAAAGCTTCTTCTATTTTTAAAAAATCACTGCCTCCTAAAATCGTGTTCACTTGAATGACCGGAATCGGTAAATCCATATGAATGGGAATGGTTGTAATAATTAAATCCAATGCATGTAAAGAGACATGCGGAAGCGAATAAAGCTCTGCTGTGCCTAAAATGGTCAGCTTTGACCCAAATTGTGACCGCAAACGATCTTGAAGTAGCCTTGCACTCCCTGCACCAGACGCACAGACAATCAGGCATCGCTTCGGTGGTATCTCCATTTTCCTGCGCTCTAAGGCCGCACCAAAATGAAGTGCCATATAGCCGATCTCATTTTCATGAATGGACAAACCTGTCTCTTCTTCAATGACCCTGCTCGCCACAATCCCTGCTTCAAAGGCAATTGGATAGCCCGCTTTGATCTCATCAAGCATTGGATTTCTTAAATTCATTCCATACTTACACCGATTGATCGCTGGCTTTAAGTGCAAACTGAGGCCAATCAGCAATTCCGCATCTCCCGCTAAATCCAGCTGCAATTTTTGATCAATGGCTTTCAGCATCAGCTGAACAAGACGGCTCGTGTCATCATCCACAATTTGTTTTTGACCGCCCGTTGAAAAAGACTGTACCATTTTGGCTGTTCCTAGCAAATGAATGGTGATATAAACGATTTCCTCTTGTGGGAATGAGACATCCAGCAACCCTTCAAGACGCTCAACCATTTTTTTGGCTACCTTGTATTCTTTTGCCCTTGGGATTTCGTTGATTTCTTCAGGCAGCACAGATACATAGTTTCCGTGTCTAATCCGTTTACAGGCAATAGCAATATGAACAATTAAATTATTCATGCAAATGTCTGATAGATTCATTTTTTCCTCGTTGATATAATCAATCATGGTTCTCTGAATCAATTCCAGCTCCTGTTTTGGCAAAATCGTAACCGCCGTGTTCAGCATTGTTTGATAGGAACGCCGTTCATTGAATAAATATTCTGACATGCAATAACGGATTTTCATCTCAGATCCTTTGATCCGGCAGCCTTTATTCGGCTTTGCTTCCAGCTTCAGATCAAAGGGTTCGAGCTTACGTTTGACCCATTTCATGTCATTACTCATCGTCGATTTACTAATAAACAGCTGCTCCTGTAAGTCTTCCAGCTTCACATATGATTCCGCTAGAAGCAGCTTTTTCAAAATAAATCGAACTCGCTCTTCTGGAAGAACAGCAAGCGGTTCTTCCTGTTCGACTTCTTCCTTCATAAAACGGCGAAAGGCATTCTCATCGTTGATCAACAGCTCATAGCCAGCGCCCCTAACAGCTGATACAGCTGCTTGATAAGGGGCTAGACGCTCATTCAGTTCCTTGATGTCTGTTCGGATGGTGCGGCTTGTCACTTGTAAACTGACAGAAAGCGCAGCGCTCGTGAGAGGAGTCTCAGCTGCCATCAGCTGACTTAAAATGTGCGCCAGTCTTTTACTCAGCATTAGGTCGGCCTCCTTCATTTAGGGTGGAGAATCTGCCTTGTTTGGACAGGTTGTATACTCTTACAGTTCTCTTCATTACTCATATTCTACTGAAAAGAAATAAAAATTGCCAACTCATTTATATGACAAACGCCCCTATTTATACATCCAACCATATCTAATGACCTATGAATCTTCTTCTAAGATGCTGTTGTGGAAATCATGAAAAAAAGGCGTTACACCTCCGTGTATCCGCCTTTTTCTTATGAGGAAATCAGTTGTGTAAAGACAACCAATCTTTTTTCATGTGTACCGGCTGCATGATCAAAAGTTCCCGTACATGTGATGAAATTGAGATTCCGTGTAAAGGCGTACCCGAAAAAAGCATTTGGTTTCTCTTCGCGCGGATAGCTTTTCACCTTGAGAACCTCAAAGGTTCGCTTTTCCCCTGACGAGGATGTCACAATGACTTTGTCTCCCTTTTTTAGCTCCTTTAGTCGATAAAAAACAGCTGGACCCCATTTATTATCAACATGACCATTTATGACAGCATTCCCTTTATCACCAGGCTTCGGACCATCTTCAAACCAAGCCGTGTGATCTGTATTTTGCGGAACACCCATACTGCCATCCTTTGATAAAGTCGTTTTCTCCACTTTTGCTTGGACATCAATCGCTGGAATGGAGATGTCAGCGGGGACAATACCCGATGGCTCATCTTTTAACGTGTCGTGTGAATGAGATGGATTCTTGGCTTGTTTTGCTGTCATTGGCTCAGGAGATGATGCAGTTTCAGAGGATGACTTTTCATCTATTGATTGGGATGCGCAGCCCGTGATGATGAGAAGCGTAAGAATACTAAACAGCCACCTTTTCACGCAAGTCGACCTCCTTTTGAAGAAAGGAACGGCACGATTGTGCACGTTCCCTCTTGTCTTGATATTGTTTAATTTGATGGTTTACGGCGAATGAGGAAGAACGCGCCCACTGCACCTCCGGCTAAGATGAGACTTGCCATCATCCCAGCAAATGCTTCATATGACATACCTAATGGACCGGCTGTGCCTCCCATACCTGTTTTCGGCATCTCATTTGGCATGTTGGATTTGAATAATTCAGGATGCTGATCGACAATAGCTGATGCGACATCTTGACCAACCATGAACATATGGCCGTATGCTTCTCTGACAGTCGGGTACAGCTGATCATATTCGCCATTGTGATAAGACGTGTACGTTTTGATGAGCTCATCAATATGGGTTTTCAACCCGGCTTCTAAGTCAGCCGCCTTCAAGCGGCCATCTGTCGCTTGATCTAAAAATTTTGCTTGTTTCATACGGTAAGCATCTAAATCTTTAACAGCCTTCTCTTTTGCTTGCTCGTCTCCTGATGCATCCGCTTTAACATAATCAACTAAATATCCGATATGACTTGACCAGATCGTTTTAAATTGTTTTCCTGCATCTTTTCCATAAACAGAAGCGATCGCATCTGATAGATCATTCGTGTTTTCATTTAACGCTGCTGCCGCTTGGTCAAAGTCCTTGCTGCCATCATTCCCTTTTTGCATAGCCACTACCGCGAGTGCCAAATGCTCTGAGAACAAGTAGTTTAAATCCTCACGAAGATCTGCGGCTGGAGTATCGACTGATTTTTGATCAAATTTCCCAGGAAATTGATCTGTAATCGCCCATGATACACCTTTACCTACTTCAAACATATGATGAATGGATTTTCTGACCGTTTCATAGGTTGTATCAAAATCCTTTTCTGTGTAACTATCAAAAGCTTTTAGCAGTTCATTGACGTGCATTTTTAAACCTTCTTCAAGTTCACTTGCTTTCAATCTTCCACCTGTTGCTTTATCAAGCATATCAGCTTGTTTCATGCGGTATTGATCAAGCTCTTTGACCGCTTTCTTTTTACCTGCTTCATCTTTTTTCGCTGTTGCTTGTACATAATCAACGAAGTAGCCGATATGGCTTGACCAAATCTCTTTAAATTGTTTCCCTGCTTTTTTTCCATACACAGAGGCGATCGCATCTGATAGATCATTCGTGTTTTCATTTAACGCTGCTGCTGCTTGATCAAAATCTTTACTGCCGTCAATTCCCTTTTGCATCGTGATCACTGCTAAATAAGCATGTTCTGAGAAGAGCTGATCAAGCGCTGCGCGAAGATCCGTTGCTTTATTTGACACCTCTTGTGATGATGACGACTTTTTTGCATCCCCATGCATATGTCCTTCGTGTGCACTTGCCATTTGAGCAGTTGGTAATAATAATGCTGCACTAAGCGGGATCGTTAAAAATGCTTTTTTCATTTTCATCTGTTTTGCCTCCTCTTTCCGTTTGTTATGTACTTAACGGAGAGAGAAGTGAAATGGATCATTCCCACAGCATATTTTTTTGTTTCATTCATTTCATAAAAAAAAGCCGGATTACCCGGCTGATACGTTACGACTTTTGGATGCTTTTCGTTCTTTGTATATTTTCCTCACCACTGGATAAATCACTGGTGCCCATTTGACAATTTGTTTCAGCCACTTTTTCATTTTCTCCCGCGCCTCCTTATTGTCATTCTTACAAGACGATTCCCGATCTTGTGATGAAATAAACAGGTGCGGGAGAGCAGGAGTTAAATGACGCCTTGTGCGATCATGGCATCTGCCACTTTGCGAAATCCTGCAATATTTGCGCCTACCATTAAGTTTCCAGCGTATCCGTATTCTTCAGCTGTCTCAGTACACTGACGATAAATCGACTGCATCATTTGTTTCAACTGACCATCTACTTCTTCAAAAGACCAAGACATTCTCGCACTGTTTTGCGCCATTTCTAACGCCGAAACACCCACTCCGCCAGCATTTGCCGCTTTTGCTGGTGCAAACAAAATATCATGTTGTTCAAATACTTTGACGGCCCCAAGTGTGGACGGCATATTGGCCCCTTCTCCTACAGCGATGACACCGTTTGCCACTAGCTGCTGTGCTTGCGACTCTGAAATTTCATTTTGGGTCGCACATGGCAGCGCAATGTCACAAGGAAGAGACCAAATTTGTTCGCAATCTTCAATCAATTCAGCATGCGGGTGAATGTCTATGTAGGCAGCAATTCGCTGGTTGTCGACTTCCTTCAGCTGCTTCACTGTCTCAAGTGAAATGCCTTGAGGGTCGTAAATGGCTCCGCTTGAATCACTACAAGCCACAACCTTTCCGCCTAATTCCAATACTTTTTCCATCGCATAAATCGATACATTCCCTGAGCCAGACACAACAACAGATCGCCCTTCAAATTGCATTCCGTGGGCTTTTAACATTTCTTCCATAAAGTACACCAGTCCATAGCCTGTCGCTTCTTTTCTCGCTAAGCTGCCTCCAAAACCAGGACTTTTTCCTGTCAGGACACCTGCTTCATACGCACCACGCATTTTTTTGTACTGTCCGAACATATAGCCAATTTCGCGTGCACCTACCCCAATATCTCCTGCCGGTACATCTTGATCAGGTCCAATATAACGACTGAGTTCACTCATAAAACTTTGAACAAAACGCATGATTTCTCCATCAGATTTCCCTTTAGGGTCAAAATCTGATCCACCTTTCCCTCCGCCGATCGGCAAACCTGTCAGTGCGTTTTTAAAGATTTGTTCAAATCCTAAAAACTTGATGATGCTTGCATTGACCGATGGGTGAAACCGAATGCCCCCCTTATAAGGACCGATGGCACTATTAAATTGAACCCTGAATCCTCTGTTCACCTGTACTTTGCCTTCATCGTCTACCCACGGTACACGAAACATCACAAGCCGCTCAGGCTCAATTAAGCGTTCTAAGATCCCCTGTTTTTCATACTCTGGGTGTTTTGCAAAAACCGGGACGAGGGATTCCAGAATTTCTTTTACGGCTTGTTGGAATTCCGCCTCGCCTGGATTCCGTTTTTCTACATCCTCTAGCACACGGTGGATGTAGCTTTGTGCTGTTTGTGCTGCTCGATCTAAGGTCAACATGTCTCATCTGCCTCCTTGTCAATATCTCACTCTTTGGTTGTTAGATTTTCTAACGCATATTGAGATTAATTTAACACCATTTGTAAAAACTGATCAATATTGATAACAGATGAAAACGATGCCGAAATGAGATAGATCAAGCAGAATCACCTTCCGTCATGAAAATGACCCGCTCAAAGAATGACTATCGTGCTAGAAATGACGAACTGGACGTTCAACATCCCGCTTTCTTTGACACATTCATGAAACTTTCACTTTTTCTAGATGATGATCATTCAAAAAAAAGGTCAAAAGTTTTACAATGTCTTTCAATCTTTTCTGAGCTTTTCTCCTCTTTTCCGATCAGGTAAGACAACACACAGCCAATATAAAATAGAAGAAGATGGGAAGTTGATTAACCCAATGATGCCCCAGAACCATTTATAACGCCCTCTTTTCTTGGCATCCATAAATAAGAGAAATCCTTGTGCAAACAGTAACGGCAATACGCACAATAAGATGATCATATCTGTCTGACTCATAAGGAAGACCCTCCTTTAATCTGTTGATATTCCTTGATGCCGACAACCACACAGAGTGGCACGCTCACCACTTGGAGAAGAATGAAGATGATGGGCAAATGAGTAATGGCAGCTGCAAAAAGTGTCATGATGGTCAGACTGACGAGGATGTACGCCAGCACTTCTTGTTTAAAACGTTTTTTCTCTTTTTCCTTTGCCTGCTTTAGCATCAACATCAAAGCTTGTTCACTCGGCTTTTCTACTTCAATTTGTTCATCGAGCTCCTGCAGCTCCTCTTTTAAACGATCGGCGAAACGATCTTCTTTCATCAGTCCCACTCCTTTCGAATTTTCTTGATCCCATGATGAACCCTCGATTTCACCGTACCTTCTCTCACCCCGAGCATCGAAGCGATTTCAGGGTAAGTAAAGCCATAATAATAATGGAGAAGGATCGGTGCTCTCTCCTGAGCCTTTAACTCATTTAAAGCATCCCACATGTCATGCCAAGTATGGCCTTTTTGCTGAACATCCCATTTGAACCGGCGGATGGCTTCTTGATTCGCCTTTCCTTCTCTCGTTTGTTCACGTTTTCTTTTCTTTTGATGATCTAAAAATTGTCTAGATGCAATGGACATGAGCCATGTTGAAAATAATGAATCTCCTCTAAAAGAAGAAAGTTTCATGTACGCTTTGAGCATCGTTTCTTGCATGATCTCCTCTGTCAGCTCTTGTTGAAGGGTCAATTTCATCAAATAACGGTAAAGAAACGAATAATGATGCCGATAAAGGGCGGTAAATGCGGCATCATCCCCCTGTTTTGCCCGCTTGATCCATAAAGTCTCCTCGGTCTGCTCCAAACACGTCCCTCCTTCCTTTCTATCTCTTATTGATTAGACGACACCGGTGATCGCATCGTTTAAAATAGACCTTCTTTTTTTAAATTGGAGCCTTGTCTACCTGTTGTTTAGCGCACGGATCTATTTGATATCCAATTTTTTCTTATGTAATGATTATGACAGGTCTTTGTCTCTAACAAAATGACGCTTTCGTAATCATCTTGATTTTCCTTAAAAAGAAGAACGTCCTTTTCATAATCACTAGGTTACCCCAATACCTATCGTCAATGATCCTTGTCTCATTTAGATAAATTGAAATAATCATTGCCTTAGTTTCCTTGAAAATCGTGGAATACTTCGTTCCAATTCTTAGCCGATGATACCTTTTTGCGTGCTATGCTCTTCCTACATTCCGAAAGAGGCGATGCTGGCGAAGGAAGGAGGAGCGGTTGAATCGCAGCTTATTTTGGAAACGTTTACATTAAAACAAAATAGAGAATGGAGATGTTCATGTTGAAGAAAAAAGTTCCAATGTTAGCTGGTGTGTTAGCGGTTGGTCTCGTGACGTCATTATTTGCACCAAATGGGGAGGCAAAAGCAGCAACGAAATATCCAGAAAGCCCTTCGATTATGGCCAATTTTAATCAGCAAGGATTCTCCACATTAAATGGCGGTACAACAGGCGGTGAAGGCGGTAAAACGGTGACGGTGAAAACCGGAAATGAACTATTAGCTGCCCTCAAAAGCAAAGGAACAAATGAAAAATTGAAAATCGTGGTAGACGGAACGATTACTCCTTCTAATACTTCAGCCAATAAAATTGATGTGAAAGATACAAACAATGTCTCCATCGTCGGTAAAGGGACAAACGGCGAATTTAACGGGATTGGTATTAAAGTATGGCGCGCTAATAACGTCATCATCCGCAACCTCAAAATCCATCACAGCAAAATCGGTGATAAAGATGCCATCGGAATCGAAGGTGCCTCTAAAAACGTATGGGTCGACCATAATGAACTCTACAACACTTTAAACTCTGATAAAGATGACTATGATGGGTTATTCGATGTGAAAAATGACTCTGATTACATTACGTTCTCATGGAACTATGTCCATGACAGCTGGAAAACGATGCTGATGGGCAGCTCCGATAACGATAACTACAACAGAAAAATCACGTTCCACAACAACCGTTTTGAAAACTTGAACTCTCGTGTACCGTCTATGCGCTTCGGGGAAGGCCATGTGTATAACAACTATTACAAAAACATCCTAACAACAGCGATTAATTCACGTATGGGCGCGAAAATGAGAATTGAACACAACGTATTTGAAAACACGAAAAATGCCATCGGCAGCTGGGACAGCCGTCAAGTCGGTACTTGGCATGTCATCAACAACTCTTATATTAACAGCACAGGTAGCCTGCCAACGTCTTCAACAGGTACGTACAACCCTCCTTATAACTACTCTTTGCTTAACGTGAACAATGTGAAATCAGAAGTTGTATCAAATGCGGGTGTAGGAAAAGTAAATCCTTAATCTCAAAAAAACGTTCGGGCAGAAATCTTCTGTCCGAACGTTCTTGTCATCCATTTTTTACACGACCGAAAATGGACGGTCCATTTCATACAGCTTTTGATAACGCAGATTTTCTTTCAGCAAATCATGATGCTGCCCCTGCATCTCAATGCGTCCACCTTCAATAAACATCATACGATCGCATGCCTCACAGCCAGTGAGATGATGGGTGATCCAAATGACTGTTTTTCCTTTTAACACACGGAAGATTGTTTCAAGCAGTTCACGCTCTGTGCGTGGATCAAGCCCAACGGTTGGTTCATCTAATACAACAATCGGTGTGTTTTGCAGCAAAATCCGAGCTAGAGCCATACGCTGCCTTTCTCCACCAGAGAAACGAACCCCTGTCTCTTGTACACCTGTGTGATAACCTTCTGGCAAAGACTCAATGTAATCGTGCAGCTGCACTTGCCGCGCGGCTTCTTTTACTTGCTCTTCTGTCGCTTCTGGAGAGCCTAAGCGAATATTGTTTAAAACAGACGTATCGAATAAATAGGGCTGTTGATTGAGCACAGACACATAAGAGGATAACTCCTCTTGAATGCTTTGTACCGGTTTCCCCTGAATGCTGACGCCCCCTTGATTTGGCACGACTGCCCCTTCTAGCAATTTTAAAATGGTCGATTTGCCTGCACCGCTCTTTCCTAAGAGAGCGAGCGATTCACCTTGCTTCAGGGAAAACGAAAAATGCTTTAGTACATGTTGATCTACTTCATATCCGAAGGTGACTTGATCAAAACAGACCGCTTCAACGCCATCAGAGACGGGTGTCTCGTCTGCTGCCTTCCTCTCCACTAATCCTTCATACGACTGCTCTTCATAATGATTTAATCTGCTGACGGCATGCTGATAAACAGGAATATCACCTGCTGCATCTGACAGCGGAAGAAAAGCTTCTGTTAATGGAAACAGCACAAGCACAAAGGCTGCGATGAGCGTGTGCGGCATAGAACCAGCCTGAACGACTGAGCCGCTCCAATACACGACAAAGACGACTGCTCCTCCAATGACTAGCTGTGCTAAAAATTGGCGCAGACGGATAAACCGATGCTTTGCCGCTTCGAGTGCTAATAGCTTTGCTTCTTTTCGTTCATAGCCTTCAACAAAATCGTTCTGTCTGCCGCTAAACAACCAGTCACTCACGCCCATGACGGCATCTGTTAAATGGCTGTACAGTTCATTTCTGCCTTTCTTCATTTGAATTTGTCTCGCCCGGTTCACAAGCACTGTGATGTATGGGAATACAAATACGAGCAGCGCCATATAAAGCAGCATCAATCCGGCAAAAGGCCATGAAAAAAGCCCAAGTGCTCCAATCGAAGCGGCATATAAAAGCAGCGCACCGATGGATGGAAAAATTGTTTTTAAATACGCATCCTGTAATCTCTCCACATCTTCTGATAACAGCCCAAGCATTTCACCTGTTCCAAGCTTCGTCTGTTTGGCACTTCGTTCAGCCATATCATAAAGACGTACCCGCATTTTTTCAATCATCGTCAAAATGAGTTGATGACTCGCCAGTCTTTCTGCATAACGAGCAGCTGAGCGTGAAATACCAAAGGTACGTACTGCCACGATTGGGACATAGACCATCAAGATATTCTCAGGTCTTGTGGCAGCTTTTGAAATGAGGAACCCTGACGTATACATGAGCATAGAAGCAGAAAACACCGCAATCGCCCCTAAAAAAAGCACCAAGGCAAACAGCTTTTGATTCTCCTTGATATAAGGTATAAACCAGCCTTTACTGACCATGTGTGACCGCCCCCATTTGTTCCTGTACCAATTGATAGTACACACCTTTTCTTTCCATTAATGATTCATGAGTCCCCATCTCTGCAATCGTCCCATGATCCATCACAATGATTTCATCCATATCCGTCATCCAATGAAGTCTGTGTGTGGCTAAAAACACAAGTTTATTTTCAAACAATGGAAGCATTGTTTTCTTTAATTCATACTCTGTCTCAATATCCAGATGAGCCGTTGGTTCATCTAACAGCATAATGGATCGCTGGCCGAGCACTGTGCGAGCGAGTGCAATCCGCTGCGCTTGTCCACCGCTCAGTCCTCTGCCCTGTTCGCCAATGACCTCATCCAGTCCATTGGGGAGATCCGCTACGAGCTGAGACAAACCTGCCTCTTGCACCGCTCTTTCGACGTCTTCATCGGTTGCATTCGGTTCATAAAAACGAATGTTTTCTCTCAGTGTCATGTGAAATAAATAAGGATGCTGCGGCATATAAACGACTTCTTTTTGCCATGCCGCCAGCTGTAAATGAGCAAGCGGCTTTCCGTTTAGGATGATTTCACCTGCAGACGGTTCAACAAAACCACCGAGAACATCCGTTAACGTCGATTTCCCCGAACCACTGGCACCGATGATCCCAATCTTTTTCTTTCCTTTCACAGTGAGGTCCACATCCTGAATCGAATATGGTGCATGCTCATCATGCAAGACACTGACATCTTGCAGTGTGAGCTCAGATTGCTCATTCCACTCGTTCAGCTGCACGGATTGTGTCTCCTGCTCTCGGAAGCCCTTTTCCTCTAAAATCACTTGAATCGCCTCATTCGCTTCTTTTCCGTTTAACGTCGCATGATAATCATTACCTACTTCACGTACTGGCAAGAAATATTCTGGCGCGAGCATCAGTGCGGTCAAAGCCGGCAATAACAAAAGATCTCCTTCAATTAAGCGCAAGCCGAGAAATACAGCGACAGTCGCAATGGACAGCATAGAAAAGAAATCGAGAGCAAAAGAAGAAAGAAAGGCGACTTTCAGTGTGCTCATCGTCGCCTTTCGATAACGCTTTGAGACCTCTCCAATATTACGAGAATGCTTTTTGCTAATCCCTAAGTAGCGAAGCGTTTCAAGGCCACGGAGAGAATCAGTAAAATGATTAGATAATTTCTCATACGATCTCCATTGTTTGGCCGCTTTACGCTGAGCGACAAGTCCTAGCAAAATCATAAAAACAATTAAAATCGGCAGCGTGACAATGAGAATGACAGCAGATGTTTCATCTAATGTCCAAACATAGACAAGCACCATCACCGGAATAACTGCCATGTTCACCATTTTCGGCAAAAACAGCTGTAAATACTGACGATATTGGGCAATGCCCTCCATCGCCAATGTCACAAGCTTTCCTGTTCCTTTTTTCTTCGTGAAAGCTGGACCTAAACGGAACAGCTGGTCCAACAGCTGCTTTCTGACGTCTGCTCCAATTCGGGAAGAATAGGTGAACATGACCTTCTCCCGCATCAAGGTGAGACCGTGCCGCACCAGAAAGGCAGCAAGAAACAGCAAGACATAAGGCGTTGCCTGCATGAGGCTCTTCCCGTCAAACAGCGTTGTTATGGCATGTGCCAGCCACTGTGCTTGAAAAATAATACTTGCTCCTTGGATGATTGACACAATACCTAAGAGGGCAAGAAGCCCCCTCATTCCTTTTAGTTGAAGCAAACGTTTATCCATTAGTAGGTCATTGGCTCCTTACCGCTTACACGTTTACGGAAGACATAGTAGCTCCAGATTTGATACCCAAGCACAAAAGGCAGCAAAGAAATGGCAACAATCGTCATGACCGTCAGTGAATAAGATCCTGATGCAGCATTTTGAATGGTGAGGTCGAATGCATGGTTGATCGAACTAATCATGACACGCGGGAATAATGCTGTGAAAAGCATGGTCACCGTCACCATAATACCTGCACCTGTGAATAAAAATGTCCATCCATCACGCTCTTTTCTCATAAAGAATAGAGCCGCTACATAACAAACCACAATGAGTACAGTTAAAGGGATCGTAATGATCGGACGCACGGTATAAATGTCTGTTTCAAGAATAGACACACCGACAAACACAACAAGAACCGGCAGTGCAATCAATAAAACACGCTGGCCGAGCTTTCTTGCACGATTTCTTAAATCACCCTCAGTGCGGAGTGTGACGAAAATCAATCCATGCAGAAGGCAAAGAACCGTCACGGCTACCCCGCCGATCACTGAATAAAGATTCACAAAGTCTGTAAATCCAGCGTACATATTCATGCTTTGATCAATGGGCATTCCTCGTAAAATACTTGTGAATAGCACGCCTAGTAAAAATGGCGGAAGCAGGCTGCCAAAGAAGATCACCCAGTCCCACGTTTTGATCCATGAAGCCTTCTCGACCTTCCCTCTAAATTCAAAGGCGACCCCCCGCCCAATGAGCGCTAGTAGGAGAACCGTAAACGGAATATAGTATCCGCTGAACATCGTAGCGTACCAGTGAGGAAAAGCGGCAAAAATAGCGCCGCCAGCTGTAATCAGCCAGACCTCATTTGCATCCCAGAAAGGGCCAATCGTATTGATTAAAATGCGGCGCTCATGTGCATCTTTTCCAAGAAGCTGCATGGACATCCCGACACCAAAATCAAATCCTTCTAAGAAGAAAAATCCAACAAACAATACTGCGACAAGAATAAACCAAATCTCGTTAAGATATGCCATGATATGCGCCTCCATCAAATGGATCTGTAGACAGGTCCGTTTCATCCTTTTGATCTGTATTCTCTTCAGAATGTGCACCTTTTTTAATTTCTCGAATGAATAAGTAGGCAAGCACGATGGCAAGAATCAGATAAATGGTCGTAAAGCTAATGACTGAGAATAGCAACATGCCGTAAGATACGTTTGGTGAAATGGATTGTGCGGTTGTCATCATACCAAAGACTGTCCACGGCTGACGCCCAATTTCCGTCATGATCCAGCCAGCTGAGTTTGCAATAAACGGGAACGCAATCATCCATACCATGAAGCGTAAATACCATTTGTTTGATTCTAGTTTTTTTCTAAAGCTCAAATACAAACCAATCATACTAGCAAAAATCATCAACATGCCGGCACCCACCATGATTCTAAAGCTCCAGAAGGTTGTTTTGACTGGAGGAATGTAATCTCCAGGACCAAACTTGGCTTCATATTCTTTTTGAAGGGTTAGCATGCCTGGCACATCTCCACTAAACTTCGAATAAGCCAAGTAGCTTAAAGCAAACGGAATATTGATCTCCGCAGAGTTTTCTTTTTTATCTGTGTCAATGTTAGCAAATAGTGTCCAAGCCGCTGGATCTCCACTATCCTTCCAAAGGGCTTCACTTGCTGCCATCTTCATCGGCTGTGATTCCATTAAGTGCTTCGCTTGATCATGTCCAGAGAACGCCACACCTAAGCCAGAAATGAAAGCAAGCACCATGGCAATCTGGAAAGATTTTTTGAAAAAGGCGACTTCTTGTTTTTTGATCATTTTATAGGCACTGACACCCGCGATAAAGAAAGCACCGGTTGCCAATGCACCAAACAGAACGTGCGGGAACTCTACCCAAAGTTGCGGATTTGTCACGAGCGCCCCAAAGTCATTCATTTCTGCACGGCCATTTTTAATCACAAATCCAACTGGCTCCTGCATAAATGAGTTGGCGAGTAAAATCCAAAACGCCGAAAAGATCGTACCAAGAGAAACAAGCCAAATACATAACAAATGAATTTTTTTCGGTAGACGGTCCCAGCCGAATATCCAAAGACCAATAAAGGTCGATTCAAGGAAAAAGGCCAATAACGCTTCAATGGCAAGCGGTGCACCAAAGACATCACCGACAAACCTTGAATAATCAGACCAGTTCATCCCAAACTGGAATTCTTGCAGAATCCCTGTCACCACACCTACTGCAAAGTTAATTAAGAAAAGGTGACCCCAAAATTTCGCCATCTTTTTATAAATCTCTTTTTTCTTGACGACATAAAGGGTTTGCATCAATGCAACGATAAATACCAAACCTATAGACATAGGAACAAAAATAAAATGAAATAATGTCGTTGAGGCAAATTGAAATCTTGCTAAAAACAGCTCACTCACAGCCTTACATCCTCCCTTATTTCGCATGCCGAATGATTCGAGATATTTATGCTCACCATTTCACAAAAAGTTCACTATTTGTTCAATGATTCACAAGTGGAAGTCCATTTGATATAGTTCACTCGGTGAAATTTCACTCTTGATTTTCATTCGGTTAGTTATTTATACCTGTACTTTACACCCATGCGCTTCAAAAATAAAGTAAATTTTACCTAAAATTTGGATAGGATTGTGTCAGTTGTTTGAATACTTTGTCAAAAATATGTGACGGAAAGAGACAATCACAAAAAAATAGCGCTGCTTCTTCGCTGCAGCGCTTTTGAATATTTAGGCTTTTTTCTGTAAAGCGGGTCTTGTGACTTGCACTTCATAGTACGTAATTTTGTTTTTTAACAGGCCTTCAGGTTTCGCCTTTCCGTGAGCGTGCGCATCACCAAATGCCTGAGATTTTGTCCAATTCACAAAGTCTTCTTTTCGATTCCAGCGGGTGTGAATGGTCACTTCATCGTAATCAGTTGTCTGTTGAGTGACCCATACTTCCATTCCTAAAAAGCCTTCCATAAATTCTACTTGTCCCTGCTTGTTAAACCGTTTAACAAGGTGGTCTGCACTGCCTTTTTCTACTCTTACTTGGTTGTTTACAATAATCATGTTTGGTTCATCTCCCTTTTGTTGTTGAATGGAGGCAATGGGGATAATGAGCGGATGCGGTCCGTCTAAGTGAACCTCCGCCTGAATCCCAAAAACCTCCTTGAAAAAGTCTTCTGTTAACACTTCTTTTGGTGAGCCAATTTGATGCACTTGACCTCGCTTCATAGCAATGAGACGGTCACAATATTTTGCGGCCTGCTGCAAGTCATGGAGAACCATTAAAATGGTGATGCCATGTGTTTGATTCAGCTGTTTGAGCAGCTCCAGTAATTCAAGCTGATGCGCAATGTCTAAATAAGTGGTTGGCTCATCCAGAATGATAGTCTCTGTCTTCTGAGCCAGTGCCATTGCAATATATGCCTTTTGTCTTTCTCCGCCTGATAATGTATGGAGCATTCTGTTTTCATTGGTGCGGCTATTCGTCACCTCAAGCGCCCACTCAATCGCTTCATGATCTGACGTGGTGCTTTTTTTCCAGATGGAACGATGCGGACTGCGTCCAAGTGCGACCAGCTCACGTACTGTCATCGATGGAATGGCGGTTCTTGTTTGCATGAGAACTGCCACCTCCTTGGCGATCTCCTGTGCCGTCATCTCTTTTTGCGGGATGTCGTGAATGTAAATCATGCCGCTTTCGATTGAGGTCAGTCGTGCGGCCGCTTTGATAAAAGTCGACTTACCTGACCCATTCGGGCCAATGATTCCGGTCACACTCCCTTTAGGAACAGCTGCTGAAATGGAAGACAGCCGAAAGCCGCCTTGACTGAGACTCACGTCATCCATTGCAATGACATCCATCTTAACCCCTCCCTTTCTTTTTTAATAAATAGAGGAAGAAAGGTGCACCGATGCAGGCAAGCAAGATCCCTACAGGCAATTCAACCGGTGTAAACCAGACCCGTGCTGCTGTATCGGCAAAGACCACAAGCACGCCCCCTCCAAGCATTGAAATCGGTAGCAAATACCGGTAATCATCTCCGATTAAAAGACGGATAAAATGGGGTACAACAAGCCCGACAAAACCGATTAAACCACTGACACTGACAGCCGCTCCAGCTAAAAGAGCGGCCAGCGCAATGAGAAAAAATCGAGTCCTCTCTACTCGAAGGCCTAATAGCTGAGCCGATTCATCGCCAAGCAAAAGGAGATTGGACGGTTTAATGGCGAAAAAACAAAGACATAAACCAGCCAGCGCATATGGCGACACAAAGCTAAGATGATGCCAGCTCCGCCCGTTTAATCCCCCTGATAGAAAAGGCAAAACAGCCTGCACACGCTCACTGTAAAGCACCATAAACCCATTCATCACCGCACCAAGCAAGGCATTGACGGCAACACCTGCCAAGATCAATTTAAGCGGTGAAACCCCTTGATCAAATGACAGCATATACACGACAAGAGCTGCTAATAAGGCGCCCAGAAAAGCGGCTGCCGGAAGCAAATACGTGAATTGTGGAAGAACAATCATGCTGAGTACAGCAGCTAACCCGCCGCCCGCAGTCACACCAATGATCCCAGGGTCAGCCAGTGGATTTCGGACAACTCCTTGTAAAATCGCCCCTGATGCAGCGAGGCAGGCCCCAACGAGAAAACCAATGAGCACACGGGGCAGCCGTAAATCCATAACAATTTTTTCATGAACAGGCAGACCTGATCCCGTGAACACAGCCATTAAATCCGTCAGCGATAATTGGACAGAACCTACCGCAAGTCCTAGACAGACGCCCACACATAAAGTGAGAAACAATCCTGGTAACAGCCATTTTCGTCTTGACTGCCTTTTTTGAAAATCTAGTTCTGCATTCATCTTCATGATGACAATCGCTTCAATTTCTTCTCTAATTCATCGATCGCTCTGATGACTTCTGCGCCTGGATTTGTCCCAAATAGGTCACTTGGTAGAATCTCAACGTGTCCATTTTTGACAGCTGATACATCGTGCCACGCCGCATTTTGCTTCATTTCACTCATAAAGCCTGCTTTGACATCTTCAGGATTGCTGTGTGTCATCAGCAAAATGAGATCTGGATCGGCCTCGATTACCTTTTCTGCATTGATTTGTGCATATTGCGGAAACTTTTCGAGTGCTGGTTCATTTTCAGCAATATTCGCCCCACCAGCGATCCGCAGCAGATCACCGCTTAAAGATTGCGGAAGTGCCGCCATATATGTGCCGGGCGCACCATATACAACGAGTGTCTTTACTTTTTTCTCAGGCTGCTTCACTTGCTTGATCCGCTGATCGATTTGAGCATTGAGCGCTTTTGCCTTTTGCTGCTTTCCAAGTAAATCACCAAATAAAGTAACTTGACGCTGGATGTCCTTCACTGAGTTGGCACTTGTCAAAAGAAGCTGTGAACCAATCCCTTCTATAGTAGAGATATCCTTGCTGTTTAATGATTCATTCCCAAGCACCACATCGGGCTTTAAGCTCGTGATCAACTCGACATCAAATTGATGGGTTGTGCCAATTGATTGTACGGACTTTGCCTTTTGTAGATTGTCTGGCAATTCGGCAGTTGGCCGGCCGACAACCTGGCCACCTAAGGCATAAATGATGCTCATGTCGCCAGTTGACAACGAGACGATCCGTTCAGGTGATTCATGAAACGATAATGTTCTGCCGGCAAAATCCTGAATGTTGAGCGCACCTTGCCCGCTCCCATTCTCGACAGGCGCCGCCTGGCTGCATCCGCCGAGGAGAAGCACGACGACGAGTCCTGCCCAAATCACATGTAAACATTTCAACCGTCTGTCTCTCCTTTTCTAGTAAACTTTCTTTAGCTTCGCCTGTACCACGAGACGCTTGTTTTTAGGTGCCAGCACGTGATCACAGGTCGATAATGTGAGAATCAAGTCATCTGTGGATACGTCTGTTTTCGTTTGATAGATGGACTTCTTACGCACAGCTTGCAAGTAGTGCGCATATTCACCAAGATCCTGAAAATCAGTCTGAATATAATCGAAATCGACTGTCGTCTCATACACAGCAAAAATCTCTGCTTCATAGCTTTGATACAGCGTATCGTACTGAAATGTGCGATGATCTTGGAAGAAATCTTTTTTCAAATAGTTTGTGAGACCAGCAAACATAGACCCATCCCTCATCCGATGACCGTACACCACTGTATTGGGACTTTCATGCAAGACGTCATTACGATAATCCATAAAGATACTGCCTGCCCGTGTGTCATCCTTTACATAATTACGAGTTAAATAGAATGCATTATCGTTTGACTGAACAATTGGATACTGAATCATCGTGTCCTTCATATCAATCCAACCGACAATGTCTTCATTCACCTTTCGCAAATCATCAAATGACTGACGAATTTCTCCAGGTTTTCGCTGTTTCATTCCATCCTCGTGTGTGTAAAGTGTCTGAGCCTTTGCAAGCACCTGACGATTTTGATAATAGCCAAAGAGCTCCAAGCCAATGGCCGTACCGCTATATAGGAAAACACCTAAACAGACGATCGTCAGCATTCGCTGCCCGATCCTTTTCCCTCGTTTCACACTGTCTCACCTGCTTTTTGCACAACTTATATGCCTACAGGCACGATATACATCCCTGTTTCTGCATCTTGCTTAATCGTGACGGACACATGATAAATGTGCCGCACCATTTCTTCGGTTAACACATCATTGGGCCGCCCTTCGCGGATAATTTGTCCATCTTTCATGGCGATGATGACATCACTATAGCGAATCGCCTGATTCATATCGTGCAGGACCATCACGATGGTTAATCCATGCTCGACATTGAGCTCTCGAATGAGCTCAAGAATGTCAAATTGATAATACATATCCAAATAAGTCGTCGGTTCATCTAAGAAAAGGATCGGTGTTTTTTGCGCTAAAGCCATCGCAATCCATACACGCTGCCGTTCTCCGCCTGACAATGAGGCGAGAGGCACCTTTCGCTTATCCGTCAGCTTGGTACAGGACAGTGCCCACTCAATTGCTTTCTCATCCTCTTCCTTGTCACTGCCGCGCATCGTCTGGTAGGGCGTTCTCCCAAATGCCACCACTCTTTCGATCGTTAAATCGAGCGGCGCTTCATTTTGCTGATGTACGACTGCCAGCTTTCTCGCCAGTTCCCTTGGCTTGAACGCATTCAGCTCTTGTCCATCTAAATGAATCTGTCCTTTATGTGGACAATGGTTATGTGCCATCAAAGAAAGCAGCGTGGATTTGCCCGAGCCATTTGGACCGATAATGGTCGTAATTTTCCCTTTTTCGATCTTCGTGGTGACCGATTGAACAATGTCCCTCTGTCGATCATAGGAAAACGACACCTCACGAATGTCCATGCAGACGATCCCCCCTTCTTAATAAAAAGATCAGAAACGGCCCGCCAATGACAGCCATGATTGTAGAAGCAGGGATTTCATTTGGTGCCACAAGCGTTCTGCCGAGCGTATCAGCCGTCAAAATGAGCAAGGCCCCGCTTAACGCAGAAAATGGAATCAGTACCCGGTGGTCAGAGCCGACAAGCCTTCTAGAGATATGGGGAATGAGCAAGCCGACAAAGGCAATCACGCCCGCTACCGCAGCAGTCACCGCTGCTAATAACACCGCCGTGATTGAAATCAAAAGGCGCATTCTGGTCACACGCAATCCTAAGTTTTTCGCCGTCTTATCCTGAAGGGCAAGCAAGTTACACCATCTGCTAAAGAAAAGCGCAACCACAAGCCCAATGACGCCATAGACACCGATTAAACGGACATCTCCCCACGTTTTCATCGTCAGATTCGACTGTCCCGACTGATTAATGGTGATATTGAAATAGCTACAAATGGTCACAAACGCTTCTGCCATCCCTGTAAACATGGCATTGATGGCGATCCCCACCAAAATCATTCGAATCGGGCTTAAGCCGCCTTTCCAAGACAACACGTATACGAGGAAGCAGGCAATTGCCCCGCCTAAAACTGAAAATAAAGGAGAGTAGAAATAAAATTGAGGAAGCGCTGTAATTGCCATTAAAGAAAAGAAGCTAGCTCCCGATGAAATACCAATAACACCGGCATCTGCTAATGGATTCCTCATCACAGACTGCAAGAGGACACCGGAGACAGATAAAGCCGCCCCTGTAAACATCGCAATGAGCATGCGGGGGATTCTTAAATCTTTAATGATTTCTACCTGTGCATGTTGACCGGTCATAAGCCCTTCCAATAATTCAATCGGTGTAACATGAATGCTCCCCGTAATGGCGGAATAAATAAATACGCCGGCTAGTAAGAGACTGACTATCAGAAATAAAATCCCTGTTTTTTTCATCTTGAACGTCCTTTTATCATTAAGATTCGCCGCTTATGACGGGTACAACATACGAGTTAATTCATCTAATGCCTCTGCTGCCTTTAAGTTGCCTGTTGTCCCGAATAAGCTTTCTTCGAGGTCGTACACCCGGTCTTGTTTGACCGCATTAAAATGTTTCCAAATATCATTTGTTTTAAATTCTTGATCAAACATTTTGACGACTTCATCCGGCATCCCATGTGCGGCTCGGAGAATGATATCTGGATTGGCTTTTTGTAAATACTCCGTATTGGATGCCAAATACTCCATTTTCTCACCTTTTACGATGTTCTTTCCTCCTGCAATACGCACAAGATCACCGATATACGAATTCTCTGTTGCCACTAAATAACTGCCTGGTACACCAAGCAAAATGAGAACGGATGGCTTCGCTTTTCCCTTCGTTCTCTCTTGTATGCCTTTCTTTTTTTGTTCAAAATCATCCACAATGCGTTTCGCTTGTGTCTTTCTATCATATTTTTCTCCAAGCTTTGTGATGGCGTTCTCCATCTTGTCCAGGCTCTCAAGGTTGAGGTATGTCGCAGGGACAGAAGCTTGTTGAAAAGGCGTTTCTAAATCATATTGAAGGGTCGTGACAGACAGGACATCTGTCGGTTGAAGTGATTGGATGATTTCCATGTCCGGGCTCATTGGGTTACCGACTGCTGGGAGTCCTTTGTATCGAGCCGGCAAGGATTTTTGACTTGTTGGCACCCCGACAAGATCCACCTCTAGCGCATCCATGATCTCAGCAGCAGCTACAGTCGTTGCCACAATGCGGGCACTTGATGCTGGGCTTTTTTTGCCTTTCGCTGAGCTTTCAGCTGATTGTGAGCAGCCTGCTAAGAAGACGCACACACATAGAGCCGTGATCAGGGTACATAACATTCGATGCTTCAAAAAACGGAAGCCTCCTTTCGAAAAAAGGAAGTGGATGCGCCGAGATGAATGGCGCACCTCACTTAAAATAGATTCTTTATCTTGTACGAGTTTGATACTTTCTGACGAGCACGAATAGTGACCCGCCGAATAAAAGAATGTACACCCAAAGAAGTGAAGTATCTCCTGTTTTCGGGTTCAGCTGACCTGTCTCAGACTTGGTTTGGTCATCTGATGGCGTAAAGGTCATCTGCTCTGCGCCCGTTTCCTCTGGTGCGAGATTCGCAAGCTGGTTTGGTTGAGAATCGTGATCATTCGGATTTTTCACAAAGCCGATGCTCTCATCGTCTCCGATCACCGTCGCAATTCCGCTTCCTTCACCACTTGCGATGCCTTTCGTATCATAGACAAGTTTGACATCGTACTGCTCATGATAATTGGCAGCTGGAATGTCAATTTTCACGCGTGCTGCCTGAGCACTACTCAAACTTTTTGCTTCATATTGAATCACTCGTGTATCTGCTTTTTGATCAGCCTTTGCAACTAGCGTCTCTTCAAATTTACCGCCGGTTCCTACTTGGAACGACGTGATGGCTGAGCTGTTCTTGACAGTGTATGAAACGAAATGGCGGCCATTTTTCACCACCAATGTCGCAGGGCTCACGACGTAATCGTTCATGCGAGAAAGCTCATCTTTGTCTGCTTTCTTCATTGAAAAAGGAAGCTTGTACACCCCGTCTTTTAGCTGAACTGTCTCTTGATTCGTTCCGCCGTTCGTTGTGTCTGGTGCTGGTTTATTTGGTTTTGGTGTTTCTGGTGTAGCCGGTGTTTCTTCCTCTATTTGACCGTCCTTCAGTGGAACGATACTTTTTGAATCAAATTGAAAACGAATATCGTACGTTTGATCATAGTGAGCTGCTGCTACTACAATGTGTACTTTTCCGTTAACTGCTTTTTTCAGATCAGACACTTCAAATGAAACCACTCTTGTGTTCTTTGCTTGATCTGTGCTCACGTTTTTCACTTCTTGATAAGAACCGTTTTTCTCTATTTTCAAAGAATCAACTGACGTATGATCCTTCACCGTAAAGGAAACGGTTTGCGTTCCATTTTTAACGGTTAACGATGCTGGATGTGAGAAGTATTGGCTCATCCGAGATGCCTCATCCTCATCGCCCTTCAGCACACTGTAGTTGATACGATACACACCATCTTTTAATTGGTTCTGCGTCGAATCAACTGGTGTTGTGCCGTTTTGATCATCTGGCTTTGTTTCGCTGTCGCCTGGCGTCGTGCCACTTTGATCATCCGGCTTTGTTTCGCTGTCGCCTGGCGTCGTACCATTTTGATCATCTGGTGTTGTTTCGCTGTCGCCTAGCGTCGTACCGTTTTGATCATCTGGTGTTGTTTCACTATCGTCTGGCTTCGCAGGCGTGACAAGTGTGAGACTGCTCTCGTCGAAAGCGAGCTGTACGTCATACGCCTCATCATAAATAAAGCCGCCTAAGTCCCAGTAAATTTTGACCCAGCCATTTAATTTGGCTGATACATCGGCTACATCAAATTTGATCACACGCGTATTCGCTGTCTCATCTTCACTGACCGTTTCAGTGGTGACGAGAGAGCCATTTTGTTCGACCTTGAAATCTGTGATTTCTTTGCTTTGCTTCAGCGTAAGATAGGCAGTCGTCTTGCCATTTTCGATGATGAGCTTAGCTGGCTTTTCTGTATACGTATCCATCATGGATGCTTCAGTGCTGCCATTTTTTAAAATGGTGAATCCGGCCGTATATTCACCATCAACCAATGATGCCGCCTGAGCCGTTCCTTGAGGCAGCTGAAACGCAGTCAACAAACTGAATAAAACGAGCAGAATAGCTGTCTGTAGATGAAAAAGACGTTTCAAAAGATGACACTTCCTTCCGTTAATGCTTGATGATCCACTTTCTTGCTAAAAACCCGCCTGAACATAAGACAAGCACAAGGAGCCATCCCATCTGGCTTGTATCACCAGTTTGAGGATTTTCTTCTTGTTTTGTTTTGGTGGATGAATCAGTTGTTTTGGTTGTTTCTTTTGATGATTCTTGATGTTTTGCTGCACCTGCTGTTTCTTTTGAACTGTCAGAAGAAAGTGACTTGATGCTGCTTTCATCGAATTTCAGCTGGATGGTATAGTCGTGATCATAATCAGCCGATTTGACTGTGACATGGATTTTTGACTTGATTGGTTTAGACAAACTCTGTGCTTGGAATTGAACAAGCCTTGTATTGGCTTTCTTATTCGTTGATAGGACCGTCGTATCGACATAGCCACCATTTCCCGGCACTTTAAATTCCGTTACCCAGCTGCTGTTTTTAATGGTCATTTGCACAGTCAGCTTGCCATTTTTCACGATCACTTTTGCCGGCTTCAGCCAGTAATCATTTGCCATCGAAACGGCAGTTCCTTCGGCCTTCATCACAGTGTAATTGACGGAGTATGTACCATCATTTAATGAGGCAGCCTGTGCATTTGAAAAAGGCAGTATAAGTGCCAGCAATAATGCAGCCACAAAGGCTGGCATCCTGATCCATTTTTTCATCAGATGAATTTCCTCCCTTTTTATTGAACAGTTGCTGCATCAAACTTGACGCGAATATCGTAATTGCCTGTATATCCAATGACCGGTACAGTCACACTCACTTTAGCTGGTACAACATCTGTCAGGCTGTTGACATTGAACTCTACCGTTCTCTTATTAGCAGCTGTGTTTGTACTGATCACCTTTGCATCTTTGTAGACACCTTGATCTAATGTTTTAAAGCTTGTAATCCAAGAGCTATTCGTTAACGTAACTTGCGCTTTGATTTTTCCGTCCTTCACAACAAGCTTAGCTGGTTTTTCAAAATACGTATTTGCTGTTGACGTTGAATCACTGTCTGCTTTCCATACCACATATTGTGCTGAATATTGACCATCTGCTAAGCCTGCTGCTGAGGCAGAGCTAACCGGGGCTAGAGCAAACAATAGGACAAAGCTAAAGAATAATAAAACGTGTGATGCTGAACGAAGTGATTTCATATATATCCTCCTAATTGATATTGATAATTATTCTCAATAAATAATAAAAAAAATAACCTTTATCAGCGTATGAATCACACTCATAAATGATTATGATAATCATTATCAATTGAGTTTAAAAAATAAATCTTTGCTTTCGACAAGTCAAAGATGTCTGCTGCTACATGATGTAGTGATACACGGTTTAGGTAATCTGTCCCATTCATGATACCATGGCATAACCTCCCCATTCCATTACAGGGAAAAGAACCCTCTTCTCCTTGATATTATATGATGAATGAATTTATTGTCAACATCATTTTTCATACTATTGACTTAGATTTCTGGAAAATCACAAAAAAAAAATCGATCAGGGGCACTGATCGAAATCGATTAAGAAGGGACATGTTCACCCTTTTCACTATTTTTTCGCTCTAAAGACCAAGCATACATTTCCCGTATGACTGGTTCAATTTTCTTTCCTTGTTCTGTTAGTTCATATTCAATCCGCACGGGAATGTCGGGATATACTTTTTTCTCAACAAGACCTTCAGCTTCTAAATCTTTCAGCCTTTCTGATAATAACCGTCCGCTGATGTTCATTTCATTTTCTAGCTGACAAAAACGTTTTGGCCCTGTCAAAAGCTGATTGATGATGAGAATCACCCACTTCTTCCCTAAAATCTCCATGGCATCTGTAATTGGGCAGCCATCTACTTGAGCCATACTTTACTCCCTCCTGCTTTTCTCTACTTTTTTTCATTATAACATAATTAATTACTTGAAATAAGTCACTAACTATTATATAGTTTAGTTACTAAAAGTAACAAGGTAATCATTTTTATCAATTTTCAATAAACCATTGAACATGCAGATGCATATAACATGAAGGAGATGACCGAGCTTTGAATACAATAGAGCAGGTAAGATTAGGTGTAACAGAATTACATGTGTCCAGCTTTGAGCGTTCTTTGCCTTTTTATACAGACATTTTAGGTTTTACTTTATTAGAACAGACGGATTCTACTGTCACGCTTGGCAGCAACGCAAAGGAACCAATCCTTGTGCTGAAAGAAGATGTGCAGCTGAAAGAGAAGCCGGATCATGAGCCAGGACTTTATCATTTTGCGGTTTTATTACCTACCAGAAAAAACCTGGGCACATGGCTGGCGCATGTGATCAAAAAAGGCTATCCTTTAATTGGAGCGAGCGATCACTTTTTCAGTGAAGCCATTTATTTAAGTGATCCAGATGGCATCGGCGTTGAGATTTATGCTGATCGTCCTCAGGACATATGGGTAGGTGAGCATGGAGAGCTGAAAGGTGGCGGAAATGCTCCGCTTGATGGAGATGGTCTCCTGCAAGAAGCCGCTGATTCCACCTGGGATGGACTCCCGGCTGGTACAGTCATGGGACACTTGCATTTCCATCTCAACCCAGAAGAAGCCGATTCCTTTTATGTGAACACGCTCGGTTTCCATATCCGAATGGCTCCCCCAGCCAGCTTATTCGTTGCTGGTGGCGTCTATCATCATCACCTTGCCTTTAATGCATGGGGACGCGGGAGAAAAGGAGCCATTGATCCACGTTTTTCAGGAATTAGAAGCTATACACTGGTTTTCCCAAAAGAAAGCGATAGAACATCCGTCGTCGAACGTCTGACAAAAGCAGACGTTCACATGAACACGACAGGAAAAAGTAACGAATTTATTGATCCATTTGGCGTTCTCGTTCGTTTACAGATTGAAGAAACAGACAAAAAAGAAGGTGCAGAATATGGACAAACACACAGAGGTTAAAACAGCCATTTTAAAAGATAAAATCAAACGAGTACAGCAAGAAGACGGATTTATATATATCACTGGACCTATTAAACTGCCAGTGAATTTAGACGGTAGAACGGTCATGTTTAACTGGTATTCATGGTTAAAAGATGACGGGAAAGAACCATTATCAGATGAAGCTTTAATCGAAAGCCTTTCCTCCCGTGAGCTTGCAGATCACCAGCAATCAAGCGTCCTTGTTTACGGAGATTTCGAACATGCTGATGAAGCGTTGATCCGCATGCATTCCATCTGCCACACCGGCGATATTTTCGGAAGCAAACGCTGCGATTGCGGGTTCCAATTGAAACAGTCTATGCGAATGATTGAGGACAATGGAGCAGGCGCACTGTTTTATTTAGCCAACCATGAAGGACGCGGGATCGGTCTTTTCAGTAAAGCCATGGCCTACATCTTGCAAGAAAACGGCTACGATACTGTAGAAGCAAACGAAGCACTGGGCTTTGAAGATGATACACGTCAATATGAAGAAGCGATTGCTGTTCTTCAAACATTGCGTACAAAGCCAGTCAGACTGATCACCAATAATCCGAAAAAGACCGATGCTATCAGTCATGCAGGCCTTTCTCTTTCTGGACGGATTCCACTTTGGGGTGATGTCTCTGAGTTCAATGAAAAATACTTGCAGACAAAAATTAACCGCTCAGGTCATATGAAGGCGGATCAAGAGGTGCGTACGATTGCCACATCATGAGCGATATATGAAACTAGCCCTTGAAAATGCCGAAGCAATGAAAGGTCAGACATCTCCCAATCCGCTCGTCGGGGCTGTGATTGTGCGAGAAAATGAAATTGTTGGGGTCGGGGCGCACATGAAGGCCGGCGAACCACATGCAGAAATTCATGCACTTAAAATGGCTGGAGACAAGGCAAGAGGTGCCACGATCTATGTGACACTAGAGCCTTGTTCCCACCATGGCCGCACAGGCCCATGCGCTGAAGCACTTGTGAAAGCTGGCGTAGAAAAAGTCGTCGTTGCTGCACTGGATCCGAACCCGCTTGTTGCCGGGCGTGGGATTGCCATTTTACAAGATGCAGGCATTCAAGTCATCACAGGCGTCATGGAGCAGGAATCCATTCTCATGAATGAAGTGTTCAACCACTTTATTACGAAAAAAACGCCTTTCGTGACACTCAAAGCAGGCATTACGTTAGACGGAAAAATTGCATCTGCTACGTCTGACAGCAAGTGGATTACATCAGAGACGTCCCGTTATGATGCACATCACATTCGCAGTATCAACGATGCGATCTTGGTCGGTGCGCAAACCGTCATTCACGACGATCCTTCATTAACAGCACGCATTCCAAACGGTCATCATCCGATTCGAATTGTCTTAGACTCTAAACTGTCTATCCCGCTGACAGCAAAGGTGGTCACGGATCAAATGGCGCCAACATGGATCTTTACAACAAAACAAGCCGATGAAGAAAAACGAGCCGCTTTAGAAGCAGCTGGCGTCAGTGTCATCATGACGGATAGCGATATCCGGGTGCCCTTACAAGAAGTACTTCAAGTGCTCGGAGAAAGAAATGTCTCCTCCCTGATGATTGAAGGCGGCGGACAAATCAATGCCTCATTTTTGGAGCAGCAGCTTGTCGATAAACTCGTCATCTACATGGCACCTAAGCTCATTGGCGGACGACTCTCTCCTTCTTTTTTCGGAGGCGAAGGCATACGCCTCATGAGTGATGCAATTGAACTGGATCAACTCTCTCTTGAACCGCTGGGAAAAGATATAAAGATAACGGGTTATCCTGTTTATCAATAACATACTTTCATAAAATAAGGATGTCGAGATTTTCTCGACATCCTTATTGTTTCTCACAAGATTTATTTTCTACAGTCTCTCTAAAAATTCAATTCGATTTCCAAATGGATCATCTACATAAAACCTGATGGCTCCATCTAACGGCTGATCTTCCTTTATAAGAATATGATGTTTCATTAATGTCTCTTTTACATTTGATAATTTTTTTACTTGAAAAGCTGGATGAGCTTTTTTCGCTGCTTGAAACTGATCTTCAATGCCAATGTGAAGCTGTTGATTGCCACACTGAAACCAAACACCACCACGTTTTGCTAGGTGAACAGGCTTAGGGATTTCCTTCATTCCTAGAATCTCCCCAAAAAACAAACGTGCCTTCTCTTCACTCCCCTTTGGGGCAGCTAACTGGACATGATCAATTCCAAGAAAATTTGACATCTTTGCTCTCTCCCTTTTCACATCATTTAAAAAACATTATGTGTGACGATCACGTCTGAAGAATATATCTAGATGTGTACTCAAGCCCTATGATGTTGTCGATCCACAAATCATCTCCACGAAACGTGTCGTAAAATGTTTCATGTGAAACATCTGTGATCTAATATTGATCAATTTCCCTTTATCAGCCTGCCAAAGCTTTCGGGTGAAAGTCCCGGTGAAATGCGCAGGCGGTGTAAGGACATCATGCCTTGTTCCTTTTTCGCATGTCCTGGTTCAGTGGTCACAGCCATTTCATATCCTGCTTCCTTCGCCAGCTTCAGCGTGTCTTCGTTATAGCGACCGACCGGATAGCTGACCATGACCGTTTGTTGGGAAAACCGCTGGTCAAAGAATACCTTCGATCCTTTTAATTCTTCTTCCTGCTGCTTCTGTGATAAACGATTGAGCTCTAAATGATGAATGGTGTGACTCTCTATTGAAATACCATGCGCCACCATATCATCCATTTGGGCATCGGTTAAATGATGCGGACGGCCAATGGACTGCTCGATCATAAAAATCGTGGCTTTCATTCCATATTCCTTTAAAATCGGAAATGCCTTTGTGTAGTTATCCGTATATCCATCGTCAAATGTGATAAGAACATACTTTTCACTTGGTGTCGAATTCGTCGCGAGAACTTGATATGCCTCTTTCGGCGACAGCGTGACATAGCCGTTGTCTTTCAGCCACTTCATATGAGCCGCAAATTCGCTTTTTGGCACACGTAAAGAATTACCACTAGAAATGCTGTGATACATCAAGATTGGAAGTGCAACGGGTTCCTTTTGCTGAATCCAGTTTTGTTTGTCTATCTCTGCTGCTTCAATTTGCTGCGTTTCTGTTGTTTCTTTCGTTTGTACTTGACCCTTTACCTCTTTGATGGCTTGCTGGTTTCCTTCTGTTTGCTGTTTCGTACCCATACAGCCCGAAATGAGCAGCATGACTAGACCAACTGCAAGCCACATACATGTTTTTTTCATTCACCAATCCCGCTTTCTCTTTATCTACCGAATGATTATAACAGAAATTGGTTAATAACGGATATCTATTTTGACAGGGTATTCATTTTTTTACACATTTCGATCATTTCAATGGCAAGCAGATGGATGGTCTCTGTTGTGAGCATTTGGTCTTCTGCATGTATGAGCAGTAAAGAAAAGGGAAGCTGTTCCCCCGCCGCCTCTTTTTGTATCAGCGACAAGTGAAGGTCATGGATGCTTCGAAACGCTTCCTCCCCTTTTTCAATCAACTGCTGCGCTGCTTCAAAGTCATCCGCTCTTGCTAGACGAATGGCTTCTACATAATGGCTTCGTGCCTCACCTGCATGGGCAATGATTTGAAAGGCTGCTCCCTGCATTTCCTCTAATACCGTCATCTGCTTCTCCTCCGATTGCTCAAGATTCATTTGCTAGTTTCAGTGCATGTTCTAGAATTTTTTCTCCATTCGCTGTTCCATATAATCTTACATTTACCACATCGACAGGTATATGATAAGGTGCCGCTGTTTTTTCTGCTGCCTTTCTCATAAAGCTAACTTGCGGTCCTAGCAAAATGACCTTTACATCGTCCCCATGCTCTTCTAATTCATCCGCAATGGCCCCTTCAGGTATCGCATAAATTTCATAATCCAGCCCTTTTCCTTCTGCGGCTGCCTTCATTTTAGATACCACAATCGACGTTGACATTCCTGCTGCACAAGCGAGAATGATTCGCTTCATATCCCATCACTCCTATTGATAAATGACATCTGGTTCATCCCTTAATTTCCTCGTTTGGATTAATGTCTTGTACCAGTACCCTGACGCTTTCATCTGACGATTCCGTTCATTATCCAGCTGGATCTCTACTAATCCGTAGCGATTCTTGAATGCATTCATCGGTGAGACATTATCCGTAAAAGCCCACAGCATATATCCCTTGCAGTTTGAACCTTCTTTTTTCGCTTGAAGGGCTTTTTTCAAATGCTGACTGATAAATGAAATTCGGTACTGATCATCAATGATGCCGTCTTCGTTTTTAAACCGCTCTTCCTGCTCGACCCCCATACCGTTTTCAGCCACAAACCACTCGATATTGCCGTATTCTTCTTTTATTCTCATGCCCATATCATAGACGATATTCGGATAGATTTCCCAGCCTCTGAATGGATTCATTTTTCTCCCTGGGAGCTCAAATAGATCGTAATAATAAGATGGATGAAACGGTGTGTTTTCGTTCCAAGCCTTGCTAGGTGCCTTAACGCGATGCGGATAGTATAAATTAAGACCGACCACATCGACTGTATGATCTTTAATGATCTGAAGCTCTTCTTCCGTTGCATCGAAAAGAATGTCATGCTTTTTCAATACATCAAGCAGTTCTTCTGGATACTCGCCTTTAATGGAGGGATCTAAGAACACGCGATTAAAAAACAAGTCATACATGCGGGCAGCTTCTTGATCATGCGAGGCAGTCGATCTCGCATACGTCACTTCTGGATTGAGAATGACCCCGATTTTTGCACCGGCTGATTCCTTCAAGCCCATTTCCTGAAAAAGCTTCACCACTTTTGATGTCGCCAAGGCTTTATGATAGTTCCACTGCATCCATTTCTTCGTATTTTGCTCGAAAGGATAACGAATAGCATCTAGATACACACGAGTCTGAACAACAATTGGTTCATTAAAGGTAAACCAATGTTTGACCCGGTCTCCATAGCGTTCAAACACCTTTTCTGCATAGAGAACAAACAGCTCGACAACATGTTTAGATGACCAGCCGCCGTACTTTTCAAGCAAAACGGCAGGAAGCTCATAATGCTCTAAGCAAAACATTGGCTCTACACCTGCTTCAAGTAATTCATTGATGAAATCATCAATATAACGAGCATAGGTCTCATCTACAATTCCATTCTCGTAATCGATGAGAAACCTCGACCAATTGATCGATGTCCGGTAATGAGATAACCCAATTTCCTTCATAAGGGCTACATCTTCAGGATAGCGCTCGTAAAAATTCGTTGCTCCTGCTGGTCCGTATCCTTCGTGCCATACGTGATACCCCTCCTTATACCAAAGGTCTATATACGAATCCTGATGCGGTTTCTTCCCTTTCCAACCCTCCGTCTGCCAAGCAGAAGCCGCAGCACCTAGAATAAAGTCATTGGGTATGTCGATTTTGTTCATGTTGCCACCTGACCTTTCTTCGTGTGAATTTGAAGTCCTTCCCACATCCCTTGTAAATACATAGCTCCAAGTGCTCGGTCGTATAATCCATAGCCAGGTCTGCCCGTCTCACCAAAGATCATTCGTCCATGATCTGGCCGAACATATCCAGCAAATCCTTCCTTAAACAATGCGTTCACAATCGCTCCCATATCGAGGCTACCTGCTGACGACAGGTGTGCCGACTCTTCAAAATCACCGTTTTCATACAAATTGACATTGCGTAAATGAGCAAAGTGTATACGCCCTTTTTTAGCATACTTTCTCGCAAGTGAAGGAACATCATTTTTCGCATTACAGCCTAGGGAACCGGAACAAAAGGTCAGTCCATGCTGTGAGCGTTCATCGAGCTGAAGGATACGATCTATTTGTTCTTCACAGCTGACAATGCGGGGCAGACCAAATATGTTCCAAGGAGGGTCATCTGGATGCAGTGCCATGTTCATGTTCTCTTCCGCTGCAACTGGAAGGATATTTCCCAAGAAATAGTCTAGGTTCTCAAACAACCCTTCCTCCCCCAATGCCCTGTATGCAGCCATCAACTTTCTCATTTCTTCCTGCGTATAAGACGTATCCCACCCTGGTAAGGAAAGTCGATCTTTTTCTATATCCATCTGTTCAAGCTGATGCTGAAAATAAACAAGGGTCGTCGATTGATCGGCTAGTGGGAAATCAAGCTCTGTTCGTGTCCAATCAAGGACTGGCATGAAGTTATAACAAATGACCTTCACACCATGCCTTGCTAATCTCCGAATATTTTCTTGATAATGCTCGATATAAACATCCCGGCTAGGCTTTCCCAGCTTAATATCTTCATGAACCGGGAGACTTTCTACGACTTCAAAAGCAAGATCGTGACGTTCAATTTCCGCTTTTAAATGAGCAATACTTTCCTCCGGCCACAGATCACCAGCCGGCACATCATAGACTGCACTGACAATCCCTTTCATGCCTGGAATTTGCCGAATATATGAAAGGGAGACAGGATCTTCTTTGCCATACCATCTAAATTGCATGTTCATTCATGAGCCCTCCTTCTATTCTGAATCAGGTGCTGCTTCTGGCTTCCGGTTGGATAAGAGGACAAAAGGTAAATAGATGAAAACAGCGACAACAATACAGATAAGCTGTGTGATGACAGCCCCCATACTGCCAGCGGTAGACAGCCAAGCATTCACAATCGGAGGTGTCGTCCACGGCACCATCACCACCGCTTTCCCCGCAAAACCTGTAGCGGTTGCGATATAACCAATCGTACCTGTCACGAGTGGTGTAACGATAAACGGAATTGCCATCACAGGGTTCAACATGACAGGTAATCCGAAAATAACTGGTTCATTGATGTTAAACAGTCCAGGTCCTGATGAAAGCTTGGCAATGCTCCGCATCTCTTCTCTTCTTCCTGCTATAAAAATGGCGATCAACAGACCAATCGTCACACCCGAACCACCAATGCTCATATACACATCCCAAAATGGCATCGTGATAATATTTGGAATCTCTTTGCCCTCTTGAAATGCTGTCATATTCACTGCAATTGATCCTAATAACAGCGGCTCGCGAATCGGTTTAATCATTTGGTTGCCATGAATACCGATCACCCAGAAAAATTGAGCCACAAACATTAACGTTAAAATACCAGGCAGTCCCTGCACAACACTTTCAAGCGGACGCTGCACGACGTTATATACCGCTTCATGCAAATAAATGCCTGTCAGACGGTGAAACGCAAATCCGAATGAACTAATGATTGTAATCGTAATAATTGATGGGAAAAGTGAAGAAAAAGATGTCGCCACATTTGATGGAACAGAATCTGGCATCTTAATTTGCAGCCACTTCACCTCGGTAAGCTTACAAAAGATCTCTACAGAGACGATGGCAATGATCATACCCAAAAATAAGCTTTTTGGATCGGAGAATTGCCTCGCCAACACATCGACAACCTCACGCATTGATCCATCGACTTCAAGAAGAAGTGTCGTCGGAATAACGGATATAAATGAAATCAATGCCATTAATCCTGGGAACAATGATTTGTGTCCATTGATTTTCCCGAGCTCAATCCCGATAAGGAACACAGCCCCGATCGTTAAAAAGTTCAGCGTGGCATAATTGATTGCCTTCATAATTGGCTGAAGCTCTGCTAAAAACCTGAATATCTCAAAATGGGCAAGCCCCGTTTCCGGGCTCATGATCATATTTGCGACCAGTACAGCAAATGCCCCCGTAATGATAATTGGCATTAATGTGACAAATGCTTGCTTAATCGCCATAATATATTTCTGATTTGTAATACGATAAGCGACATGTCCCATGACGTCGGCCGCTCTCTCTTTAAAGCTCATGATCCGTCTCCCCCTTTACAAAAACTCGTGATCATCCTCCTTTTTGATGTTATTTTAAAAGCGCTTTCATTAACATCCAATCTTTTTCCTCACAGATGCGGAAATGGGTGTCCTTTTTTTTCATCTGGCTGTTCCAACACGTGCAGCGCCGCCGTCAGTTCTTCAAATGAAGCAGCTTTGATGATTTGCTCCACCACTTCCTTCTGCTCTGTCAAACGCACAAGAAATTGATAAAGTGACTGCAATTCTTTCTGATACGTCTTCTGTATACTTAACAAACAGACGACCTGTACCCGATCGTCGCCCCACAGCACTGGTTTCCTCAACGTACAGATCGCACAAAACGTATCATCTGTTGCCGGTTTGATTGGGTGAGGGATCGCGACCAAATGACCGAACGACGTAGGCGACACTTCCTCTCTTTCCAACAATAGCTGTTCAAAATCATCCGGGATTCGGTTTTGTTCCTGCAATACAGTCACGAAAAATTGAAGCACCTCTTCCCTTGTTTGTAGATCTTGCTGAAAAAAAGTCATCTTCGGACTGATATATCGCAAGACACCCATTTCTTGTGACCCCTGTACAAATCGTTTCAGCCTCAACATATCGTCTTCACTGAGGATCGTATGTACATCAATCACTGGCACAGGTAGTGTGTTCTGAAGAGGGATGGTACTAATGATCAAATCGATACTTCTCAAGTCATACGACAAAAGGTCACTGACACTTGCAGTACCAGCAATCTCTAGCCTTTCGCTAAAGGCGGCCTTCAGCTTATGGAGAAGAAGCTGACTGCTCGCGACACCCGTTGCGCACACAATCAAGCATTTTTTTCTCACAGTCTGAGTTTTTGTCCGCTCTATGGCAGCACCAATATGCAGCGCCAAATATCCGATTTCATCTTCATGAATCTCTACATTCTCATTTTCCTTCAACCATCTTCCCATATAGACACCTGCTTCAAAAGCAATCGGATAATGCCTTTTTATGTCTGATAAATAGGGGTTACGGATGTTCATATCATATCGGAACCGATGAATCGCTGATCTCAGGTGAAGACTTAGTCCCACAATCAATTCCTTGTCTGTCTGAATATCAAGTGACATGTGCTCTTCGACATAACCAAGTAATTGATGAGTTAAACGGAAATGCTCTTCATCAAGCATGTGAAATAGCGTGTGTCCCGTTTCTCCATACGCCATCATTTTTGCCCCCATTAAATGAATCGCAATATAGGCCATTTCAGATAATGGAAAATCTATACCGAGTACGTGACGCATATCTTCTGCCATTTGCCTCGCCACTTGAAAAGCGGGCTGTGTTTGAATGTCTTTGAGTTCTCCTTCCGGCATCATCACCAATTTTTTCTCTTCAATTCGTTTGCACGCAATGGCGATATGTGTCACTAAGTTGCTTAAACCGATCTCTGAGACATGAAGGCCGCTTGCCTTTGTACGTGAACGCACCATATCTTGAATCAATTGATACGTTTCTTCAGGTAAAAGGGCAGGGTTCGGATGCTCTTGCTGAAACACATGCTCAGCTAGACAATACCTTAATTTCATTTCATCTCCAGTCAGCCTCAGTCCATATTTAGGTCGATGTGCAACAGAGAGACCATGTAAAGAGAAAATATGCTTGACTGCTTTCAGGTCATTTTTCACAGTAGATTCACTCACAAATAATTCCTCGGCCAATTCATCTAATTTCATATAGTCTTCGGACAATAAAAGCCTTCTCAATAAATAAGAGATGCGATCCTCCGGCTGATTTGGAATAACTCGATTCTTTTTTTCATTTCTTTCTCTCATTGAGTTTTTCAAAAAAGTACGAAATGCTCCATAATCTTCGACAGTCAATGTATACCCTGCTCCACGTTTCATATGAAGTGTTGCCCCATGTGCTTCTAATACTGATTTAAGCGCTTTCATATCTGTTCGAACTGTTCGTGATGTGACGCCTATCAGGCGTGCAATTTCTTCACCTGTCAGCTCCTGCTCTGCCTGCATTAACCGCCTCAACAGCTCCTCCTGACGTAGAGATAACATAGACTCCCCTCCCTTGGTCAATTACTTTTGCCTATCATCATAAACGAAAATAGAACTCTTTGCCCAGTTTTTCTTTCCGGCCGGGAACTTTGTTATGGCTCAAACGTATGAATATGAAACAAGAGGAGGGATACATCATGTTTGTTATCATCATCATACTAGCTTCTTTAGGCGCCATTACCGCTCACATGTTTACACCAAAAGATAAGCGTTCATCTTCTAAGCATTCTGCACATCACAGTTCAACAACCAGTAACTATACTGATTCGTATACACATCACGCTTCTGATGCCTCCTGCGGTGGTGATTCAGGTGGTAGCGGCGGATGTGACTAAACCCCAAAAAAACAGCCGCTTGTTCAGCCGGCTGTTTCGTTTATTTTATTAAAGAGCTTTCCAGCCCCGTTCAATTAAATGTTTGACGTCCTTTGCAAAATCCTCGCCTTTTTCCATCACATCTTGGGCTCTTCCTGCAAAATTACTAGCGACAGCGAGTTCCATTTTTTTTAACTCAAAGTGCATAATTTTTTGGTCTATCTCCGTAATATAGGTTTCATACTCATTGTTCACAATGTCGTGCAGCACGTGATAGGCTTCTTTCCGATGACGGTGAAAGTCCGTTCCTCTCTCACCTTTCCATGACGAATCTAGAGCAGGCTTCTTGATTTCCTTTATGTCAGACTGCGCAAGATCTTGTTCTGTTCGAATATTACTTTTGGCTGTCTTTAACCGAGAGATCATTTCGTCAAATTCTGCACGTTTGTTTTCAATCCCCATATGCAGATGGTGCAGCATCTCGGATAAACTCATGTCATCCACCTCTATTAGACCTCATAAGAAAGCACGGCGTCAGCATTTTTGAAACCGGGCAGATCATCTGCTTTTTCCAGTCCTGACATTTCTACCGTTCGCTTTCATTAAGTATAGTATAAGGTGAAAAGCCTTAGGCTTAAATAGGGAAAAGGTGTCCTTTTAACATGGTGTTTGGAAGAAAAACGGAATAATCTAAGGTCATAAATCCCGAATTATATATGAGTCTTTACGACTATATTTTACATCGTACTCAGCTACGCTATCAATAAAACGATTGGGGCTTATGATTTTGCCGCAATCGCTTCATCCTGTTCTTTTAGCGTCTTCACATTTGAACGTGTATCCTGAACGTTTTTGATTAAGGCTTCTTTAAAGCTTGAGACCATTTCGCCCACCTCTGCTTCACGTGCCGTCCATTTGGTTACAAATTCAAGGCTGTTTTCACCAGCTTTATCTGCTGCTTTTTTCATTGTTAAAGCTTCAACTGCTTGGGAGACTTCATCTAGTTTATCCATCACTGTTTGGTAGTTTAACTTAATTTGTCCCATTATGATATCCTCCAGATTGGTTCAGCATGAAGCTCGCTTACAAGCTGCTCCATGCTTTTGAGATCAAGCGTTTTGCGTCTTCTACTGCGTCTTCTCCTTTTTCAGCCAAACGTGCGGCATCTCCAGCTAAAGAGCTGGCAAAGGATAAGGCAGCCTGCTCTGCTTCTAGTGTACTGATTTTGAATTCGATTCGGCTCACGTAGCGTGGATATTTATCGCTTACGATCGTTTGCAGCGCATCATGCGCTTCATTTCGTTCTGATTTGAAATCTTGGCTCCGCTCACCTTTCCAAGAGGCCCCAAGCTTTGGCTGCTTGATTTGTTTTAGGTCTGTTTCTGCGGCATCTTGTTCACGTTCAATCTTACTTTTTGCCTTTTTGAGTCGAGCAATTTTCTCTTCGATCTCTGCCTTTTTATTTGAAATGCCACCGTTAAGGGCAGACAGCATATCCGATAAGCTCATATGGGTTCCTCCTCCTGTCAAAAATAAAAACGCTGCTTAGAGTCCCTCTAAACGAGCGTAATGGTGAATCGCACTTTTTCCAATATTGTTATTATAAGGTTCAAAGACTCATGTTTGAATAGGGATTTGTGCCCTTTTTATGGTATAAATATGCTTTCAATCTGCTTCATACCACACCTTAAGCCCTCTTTTATAGGGGGTCAAAATACACAACCACCCTTCTGGAAACATACATAGTCTTACGGTCCTAGGACAAACAAAAGCCGCCCGGGGGAGGGGCGGCTTTTGCAGTGGCTTATGATGCCGATTCTTCTGAGTCTTGTTGATTTTTCACGTACCAAATGAATTTCCCTGTATATCCGTAGATGATGGCAAGACCAATGGCAACAAAGCTCAGCCACATAAATGGTAAATAAGAGAATGTCGAGACGCCTAGAATCCCTGCCATGTAAATTCCGTTATCTGACCATGGAACCATACCAGACGTAAGTGTTCCACCAACCTCAGAGTTTCTAGATAACACACGTCTGTCTAATTTTAATTTGTCATAGCTTTTTTCCATGATTTTTGGTGTAAGAATTAATGAGACATACATTGCACAACCAAAGATATTCGCAAAGAATGCTACTACAAGTGTAGACAGTGTCACATTTCCTGCATTGTGCAATTTTTTCTCGAATGTTGCGACGATCACTTTTAACACGCCTAAGTATTCAAGAACTCCACCAAAACCAAGTCCAAGAATAATGACCACTAGAGATCCTAACATATTGACAATACCGCCACGGTTCAACAGTGTATTTAAGAAATCTACATCTGAATTAATAGAGAAGCCGTTATAAGCTGTACCAAGCGCATCAGCTGGGTTCATTCCTTGGAATGCCATCGCCCAGACTGCCCCAAGCAGTGCACCAATTGCGATAACAGGCATTGACGGTTTTTTCAATACAAGTAATAGGACAACAATGACTGCCGGAATGATCATCCAAATATTAATCGTGAATGTATCCTGCAATGCTTGTTTCAAAAACTCTACTTTATCTTGATCAATATTTCTTCCACCATACATAAATCCAGTAATTGTAAACATAATAGCCGTAATAACAAAGGCCGGTATGGATAAAACCATCATGGCTCTTACATGCGCCAGCACGTCCACTTTTGAAAGAGAGGAAGCGAGCACAGTACTATCAGATAGAGGAGATAATTTATCACCAAAATAAGCGCCAGATAAAACAGCCCCAGCTACGATCGGTAATGGGATACCCAATCCTTCACCAATCGCAATCATCGCAATACCTGCCGTTCCAACTGTACCCCAAGACGTACCAGTAGCAACAGACATAATAGAACAGATAATCAGTGTAGCTAATAAGAAGATATTAGGATGAATAAATTCCAGTCCGTAATAAATTAACGTGGGTACAACACCGCCAGCAATCCATGTACCAACAAGTGCACCTACTGCAATTAAGATTAAAACAGCCTCTAATCCATTTGATATCCCTTTTGTGATCGCATTTTGAAGGTCTTTGTACGAATGCCCTAAACGAATTCCTAAAGCAATAACCATAAACCATGAGATGAACAATGCTAGCTGAATATCTAATTTGAAGTAAAGAGTGAATGATAAAACAATTGCTAAAAATAAGCCAAGTACAGACACGACTTCTAAAATAGACGGTAGACGTGGTGTTTTCATTTTGTTTCCTCCCTTTGTGCGTGCGTTAAGCGTTTTCAAAATATTGTGAAAAAAGTGTGTCAATTCGAAAGAAAGTGAATTGCCTGTTTTTCTCTATTTCACAGGCAATTCCACATATTAATAAAATAAAATTTTTGATATTATTATCGCTCTAGGAGCTCTGCACCCGCAATGCCAGGCTTTGTCATCTCGTAAGGATTCAAAATAATATCAAGTTCTTCTTCTGTTAACACATCATTTTGCAGGCAAAGATCTCTGATCGATTGTCCTGTTAAAATGGCTTCCCTTGCGATTCTAGCCGCGGCTTCATAGCCTAAGTGAGGGTTTACCGCAGTAATGACACCTGCACTTTTTTCGACATATTCTTTCAAACGTTTTTCATTTGCTTCGATGTCCGCTAAACAATGATCTGTGAATGAGCGGAATCCGTTATTCATTATACTAATAGATTGAAGCAAGTTAAAGACCAGAACAGGCTCCATCACATTTAACTCAAGCTGGCCTGCTTCAGAAGCAAGACAGATGGTGTGGTCGTTCCCAATGACCTGGAATGCGATTTGGTTAATGAGCTCTGCCATGACTGGATTGACTTTCCCAGGCATAATGGATGATCCCGGCTGACGGGCTGGCAATGCAATCTCAGCAAGACCTGCACGTGGGCCAGATGCCATTAAGCGAAGGTCATTCGCAATTTTAGACATGTTCATCATGCATACTTTTAAGGCAGCAGATACTTCTGTATATGCATCTGTATTTTGCGTCGCATCTACGAGGTGCTCTGCGCCTACTAATGGCAGTCCAGAAATATCAGCAAGCTTCTTCACTACGATTTCGATGTAGCGAGGATCTGCATTGAGGCCTGTCCCAACAGCGGTCGCACCCATGTTTACTTCATATAAATGCTGTTTTGATTGGTTGATTCGTTTAATATCACGGCTGAGCACACGGCTGTATGCTTCAAACTCTTGTCCTAAACGGATCGGAACAGCGTCTTGTAAATGAGTACGCCCCATTTTGATGACATGATCGAATTCTTTTGCTTTCTTTTGAAATACGTCATGCATGGCCTGCATCGTCTCAAGTAAAATGTCTAACTGCTTGAGCACTGCAATATGGATCGCCGTTGGGAACGAATCATTTGTCGATTGTGACATGTTCACATGTGTGTTTGGACTTAAATGAATGTATTCTCCCTTTTGATGTCCCATGATCTCGAGGGCTCTGTTTCCAATGACCTCATTGGCATTCATATTCATAGACGTTCCTGCGCCGCCTTGAATCGGGTCTACGATGAAATATTCATGGAATTTGCCTTCAATGACTTCATCTGAAGCTTGAACGATCGCATTTCCAATTCCTTCATATAAACGTCCGACTTCCATATTGGCTTGAGCTGCTGCTTTTTTGACAATGGCAAATGCTCGAATGAGTTCTTCATGCATGCGATATCCTGTAATCGGGAAATTCTCTTTTGCACGAAGCGTTTGAACACCATAATACACGTCTGCGGGAATTTCTTTTTCACCTAGAAAATCCTTCTCGTAACGATAAGTTGCTTGAACCATCTCGTATGACCTGCTTTCTATAGAATAGTTAAATCACTAAATCTTCTGCGATTGGCGTTTCCATAATCTTTTTCACTTCTCGTGGATCTGTTGTTTTACCTAATGCCCACATGAGCTTTGGCACGATGGCTTCTGTGTTCATGTTTCTTGAACGAGCAACCAGTTCTTGATTGATTTTACGTCCTACTTCATACACACTCATGTCTTCTCCTTCTTCGAGACACTGAGTGGTGATCACAACAGAAATGCCTTCTTCCAGCAATTCGTTGATTTTTTCTAAAAGGTTTCTTCCTTCGAAAGGAATTCCGCCGCTGCCGTAGCTTTCAATGACGACCCCTTTGTACAAACCTTTGATTGAATCTAAAAACTCAGGCTTCAGTCCTGGATGCAGTTTTAATAAACAAACGTCTGTGTTCAAGGATGCATCTAATTTAAGCGGTTTCATTGATGATCTTTTTACTTTGCTATTGTATTCAATTTGATGATTTTCAATCGATGCAATATATGGGTAGTTAATACTTTCAAATGCATCGTAGCTTTTCGTTCTTAGTTTGATTGCGCGAGTTCCTTGAATGACTCTGCCATCAAACACGACGTATACGCCGCCAACACCGTCACATGCAAAACGAATCGCATCTGTAATGTTTTTCTTCGCATCTGTTTTCTTAAACGTAATTGGGATTTGTGATCCTGTAATGACAATTGGCTTATCAGGATTTTGCAACATATACGATAGTGCTGCTGATGTATAGGCCATTGTGTCCGTACCATGCGTGACGACAAATCCGTCATATTGATCATAATTTTCATAAATGGCTGTTGCGATATCAACCCAGTATTCAGGCTGCATATTGGTACTATCTATACTCATTAGGGACTTTGTGTCCATTGTGTAGTCTGCATTAATTTCGTTTAAATAGCTTAAAAGGTCCTCAGCTTTAACACCTGGAGCTAAACCATTTTCACTTTCTACAGATGCAATCGTCCCACCAGTGGTTAAAAGCAATAATTTCTTCAACAGGTCCACCTCTTTCAGTAAAATTACTTCGTTTGTCACACATATTATAAGCCAGCTTGTGCTATTCTATAATATACGCTTTACGCGTACCTTCATTGCCATTATAGTCACATAACGCGAATTAATCAAGAAATTATTACGCATAACGCGTACACTCTTTGTCAAAATATGATATACTGTTGTTGTATATAAAGGAGCGTTCATGTATGATACTCGATCGTTTAACCACCCTTAGAAAAAAGAAAAAATGGTCTCTCCAGCATACGGCAGATCGCCTAGGTATCGCCAAAAGCACCTATGCCGGTTACGAATCTGGGTACCGACGACCTTCGCTTGAAGCAGTGAAACTGCTGGCTGATTTGTATGATACGTCCATTGATTTTTTACTTGGTAGAACGGACGAGCCAGAGATACAACGCAAAATCTCTGATATCAAAATTGAGCTGACGGAAGCAAAAGAAGGAACCATCCATGTAGACGGCGTTCCACTAACAGATGAAGAAATTAAACAGCTTGTTGCCTTTATTCGGGCGAAAAACACTCTGAAAGTATAAACAACACAAAAAAGAGAGGTCCCTGTCATAGAGGTACCTCTCTTTTTCTGCTTACGACAGCTCACTTAATTCCTCTAACCGCCGCTTCGCTTCTTCTTTATTAAAGGAACTATAATAGCGATAATTCTCATCATCTAAGATGCGGTAATGCTGGCTTAGTACATTTTGCTGGAGACGAAACGTACCTTTTTTCACAGACGTCCGCCACCAAACCTTTCCGCCAATCGTACGTTCAACAGATAAATGCAATTCATCGTGGGCGACGACTTCCAAAATCTCAAGCGGATCATCCCCAAGTGTCCCTTTTAAAATGTCACTATCCCTGAATAATGCACATACGGCCGCAGATTGCGTCCAGTTGAGGCGAAGACGATTCTTTTCTACCTGCTGCAAATGCCGCTTGGATAGACCAAGCACCTCAGCCATACGGTCCTGCGTATAGTCTTTTTCTTTTCGAATTCGTGCCATTTGTTCTGTGACGAGGTCGATTACCATTTCTTTGTCCATCTCTCATCACCTCTTGATTGTTCAGTCTTTACTGACATCATACACGATTTCTTAAAAAAAGTGGCGTCTCACCTCATGGAATGATGACGAAAACATCTATTGATTCTGCTTTTCACCATGACCATGCTGGTGTTTCCAATTCTCTTGGGCGGTCTCATGTAAATATGGATAAATGTCTTGTTTCACCGTTTGCTCAAATACTTCTTCATCTAAAATACTGTACGCCGGAATCTTGATCAATTTCCCATCAATTTTCCGAATGAGCACATCCATGAACAGAAATCCCCTAATACTGTAACGATGCCTGCGCATATCAATAGATTGTATGTCTTGAAAAGGGATTGTTTGTTGCCGGTATAAAACAGCGCCATTCTCTCCACGCTGAATGCGAAAAATCACATTTCCCCTCTTCGTAAAAGCCGGAAGAATCATCAAAAAAGAGATCCACCCATAGACAATGCCTAATAATCCGCCTAAAAATAAAAACAACGTATAATTCGATTCAAATGTAAGAGCTTCTGAAAATAACCAAATACCGATGATGCCAAACCCGCCCGTTGCTAAGAATGCCCATACTCTTAGAAAGGGTCTGCTCCTCACTTCTATTACTTCACTTGGATTCAAGCGCCATTCTCCTTTTCTCCATTAGAATATAGAACGTAATCCGTCCCTATGAGCCGTCTCTATCCGAAATTCATTTTCCTTCATGCCCGACACTAGCCAAGAATGCTTCTGCCCCGGAATAACAAATATCATAGACTCTACATCCGGCGTATTATTTTTATCATAAGTGACCTTCATCAAAGAATCCATTTTTCCTTTTCTGACCCTTACATCAGAAACAAATGCCCTCACAAGCTCTTGGTTCTCTGCTTTATTTAGAAAAGAAGGCCAATCATCATTCCCTTGACTGGCTTGTTCTAACAGCAGTTCAAATTCTTCCGCCTGCAAATTGATGACTGGTGTGAGGTGTTCACTCATGTGTATGTTCAAAAAGGTTGTCACTTGCTCCACAGTCTGCTGATCGTCTTTTAGTTTGTGAATCTGATGCACTTGTTGATCATAAAGCGTATGGTGTGAATACACACCTGCCTGAGTCGTATGAAAGGACGTACTGACCTCTTCATCTAATGCACCAAACCTTGAAGCTTTCACGGTATGTGATGCATCGTTCATGGCTTGAATGAAATGCCGGTATTTTTCTTTATAACGGTATTGTCTATTTCGAAATTCCAGCACGTCTTTTGCCAGCAAAGAGCGGCATGCAATTTCAAATAAAAATCCAAGACGTTCATCCTCTACATCTGGATAATAGGCTTCCTTTAAAGACATCCCTTGCTCAAAATAGCCTTCACTGTAAAAACTAAAGATGAGTTCCTCGATACTTAGACTTAGCTGATCCAACTTGATCTCTCCTTATCCAAAAGAAAATGCGCCCTTCAAGAAATCACCTGCACCTTTCAACAGCGAATCTGCGGTTTCTTTTGTTTTTTCTATTCCTTTATGTATCACCTGATTTGCTTGATCAATGGTGTCATTGACTGCTTTAACACCTTGACCTGCCAGTTCAAATGCTTTTTTTCCTTTATCGACAACCGCATGAATTGGGTCTTTTAATTTCACTGCGACCTGTTCTGCAAAACCAGAAGTAAGCTTGGCGACTTTTTCACCAATAAAGCCACCTACTGCTGATCCTATCGCACCGCCAACCACTGTTCCAATCGGTCCTGCAAAGCTTCCAAGAGCGCCGCCCACAACGGCACCTGCAACAGATCCGCCTGCAATAAAGACCGTATTATTCACTGCATTTCCAACAGCCTTTGCATTTTCACGCTTGAGAACTTCTGGCTGATCCCCAAATTCCGCATAGTTCTCCGCAATTTTCAGACCGCAGCCAACCGTTTCTGTTGCACCCGTGACGACCGTTGCAATGATGGCATTTCCTTTCGCAAACCTTGCACCATTTTTCAGAACAGACTTGATGCCAGCTGTGTCTTTCCAATTGATACTTCCTTTTGTGAAATCACGTACACTGTTCGTGAACGCAACTGTATCGCTAGGATAAAATTTCGTAAATTTCTTATGGACTAGGTCAGCCATCGACCAATTCGATCGTTTTAATAATTCTTTTTTGCTCAGCCAAATCCTTGCCAGCCGGTCAAATCTCGTTCCTTCTACCCGTCCGGTCACATCAAGAAGGAGCTTTGAATGCTGCGCAGCATAGCGGCCATTTTCTTTGATAAAGGTTGTCATGCCAAGCCCATAGTATTTCGCCTGCATCATCACAATACCAGCTAAGCTCGTGAGTGTACCATATTGATCATACAAACTGTACATTTTCCTTAAAATATCATCAGCTTCGACCATTTTATCCGTTGCATGACGAATGGCAATGTCGTCACTGCTCAATTTTCTCATTAAGGCTTGTCCAGAACCCCATGCATCTCCTACTCCAGAAAAACAGCTTCGATAACGGGGATCACAGCCTAGGATGAGGCCATCCAGTTCACTATGTAAATCGTGGTGCTTTGTTTCGATGGCCAAAAGCTCCCCTACAAAATCATTCGCCAGCCCTGTCAGCTGATCTGGATCTACTACAATGTCACGCGCCATCACATCATCTCCCTTCTCGGTTTCTTTCTCTCCGTTCTTCTCGCCTTTTTCGCTCAAGCTCTTCCATTCTGGCGATTTCAGCTTTACGTTCCTCGATTTTGACAGCAGCATCCCGCAGTTCCTGACTTGTTTCAAGCAAGTCCTTTTCAAATTGATCATAGCGTGTCACTGTTTCCTCAAAGCTTTGATCAAATTTATCTCTTGCTTCCCCTTGCCAGCCTGATCCAACTGCCCTCAGCCGATTCTCAAGTAGCTGCTTCGACTGCCGAATGCCATCAGCGGCTTCTTGGAACTTTTGAGCGAGTGCAAGTGTTTGACTAGAATCCAACTTTCGCACCCCTTTCTCCCAAATTAACGTACAAATGGATGATTTTATATGTCCTCATTATAAATAAAAAGACACCCAAAAAAATCACCCTAAAGAACCATTCAGCACATCGCAAAATAAAAGTAGGTCTTTTTCCTCTCTAATTGTCAGAGAAAGCCTTTCTTGTTATGAAGCGCATTCAAGACATGATAAAATGAACATATTCTACAAAAGGAGTGACGTATTGATGAAAGAGGAAATGATCCAGCGATTCACAAGTTATGTAAAAGTGGATACACAGTCTGATGCAGACATAGAGAGCTGCCCATCCACTGAAGGACAGCTAAACCTAGCAAGGCAGCTAGTTGAAGAGATGAAATCCATCGGCATTCAAGAAGTGACAATGGATGAAAACGGTTATGTCATGGGCACGATCCCATCTAACACAGACAAAGAAGTGCCAACCATTGGCTTCCTGGCTCATATCGACACAGCCACTGACTTCACTGGCAAGAACGTGAAACCGCAGATTCATGAGAACTATCAAGGCGGGGACATCACGTTAAACGAAGATCTACATATCGTATTATCTCCAGCACAGTTTCCAAATTTACAAAAATACCAAGGACATACGCTCATCACGACTGATGGCACGACCCTGCTTGGTGCAGATAACAAAGCAGGTATCGCAGAAATTATGACCGCCATGCATTACCTGATTGAGCATCCAGAAATCAAACATGGAAAAATTCGTGTCGCCTTCACACCAGATGAAGAGATCGGCAGAGGACCTCACAAATTCGATGTTGATGCCTTTGGCGCTTCTTATGCTTATACGATTGACGGTGGCCCACTAGGAGAGCTTCAATATGAAAGCTTCAACGCCGCAGGTGCAAAAGTATCAATTAAAGGAAACAACGTCCATCCAGGGACAGCAAAAGACAAAATGGTCAGTGCTGCAAAGATCGGCATGCTCTTTCACAACAAACTTCCTTCAGATGAATCTCCAGAATACACAGAAGGATACGAAGGCTTTTTCCATCTCACGAGGTTTGTAGGAGAAGTAGAAGAAGCAGAGCTGCAATATATTATTCGTGATTTTGATAAAGAGAAATTCAACAAGCGCAAAGCACTGTTTGAAAAAATCGCAAACGACTTAAAAGCGGTCTACGGCGAAAACAGCATCACCCTTAGCATTCAGGATCAATACTACAATATGAGAGAAAAAATTGAGCCAGTCAAACATATCGTAGACATCGCTCATGAAGCCATGGAAAACCGCTCAGTGACACCTGTCATTGAACCAATCCGCGGCGGTACAGATGGCTCACAGCTTTCATATAAAGGACTTCCAACGCCAAACATCTTTACTGGCGGGGAAAACTTCCACGGTAAATATGAATTCATCTCTGTAGAGAACATGCTGAAAGCGTCAGAAGTGATCGTGGAAATTGCACGTTTATTTGAAGAAAAAGCATAAACATGTTTACAACCGTTCCTGTTCGGGAACGGTTTTTTAATAAAAGTTTACAATTTTCTGAAACTTTTATGACACTTAATCGTACTAATAGAGACAACCCCAGAAAAATTCTTCTTGACGAGTGAAATAACTGGAAATATAATAGTTAAAAACAACCAGTATTTTAGACCTAAAAAAGCAGCCAGAATAAACCTTTAGAACTAAACGCTATTTGCTAACTATTTTCAGTTATAAACATCACTCACCCTGTCTACACTTAAAGAATAGGATGAATTGGAGGAATGTCATATGATGATTTTATTGATTATCGCTTCACTTTGCTGCTACTTACTATTCTCTTTCAAAAAAGATAACCGCACCCAAAAACGAAAAAGCGCAGAGCTTTCGGAGTTTGAAATCTTTCGTATGCGCCGCCACTACAACGGCAAACGCCGTCACCCACTAAACGATGCACCCAAACAAGTATAAATGTAAAAAGAAGGGCCTCATCACCAGGGGCTCTTTTTATGTATAAAAAACGACCAAATTCATGGCCGTTTCTCTTGTTTATTTATACACCTTCGCAGGTACTTGAATCATAGGAATTCCTACATAGTACGGTGAAATTTCATATGGCTGGAAGACAACAGCGATTCCCTTTTTCGTGAAGTAGTACTGCGTGTCGTAGCCGATTTGAATATCGCTTTTTTTCAGATTCGCATAGAATTTACTTTTATGCTTCTTTGTGTAGTTATAGATATAATCTCTTACTTTTGTACGCTTTTTCTTTGTTTTCACCACATCTGTAAAGTACAGTTGCTTTGTTTTTTTCTTTGTTAACACATAGTTCATGCTCGTAACCATCGTATCCCCGTGCATGCTACCGTCATTCATGTAATCATAGTTTAGGATACTTAGTTTCTTCCCATTGTTAAATTTCGTTTTAAACGATCTCTCGTATGTGATCTTCCCAATGCCTTCTTTTTTCGCTTCGTCCTTTAAGAACAAATACGTAGAATAGGAAAATGCGATATCTTCTTTTAAATCATGGTTGATGGTTTTCATATGCGCTTTACTAAGGTTTTTCACCTGTGCATATTTAAACGTTTTTTTCTTTTTATAATAGTGTGTGCTTACTTTTGCTTTTTTCACTTGTTTAGCATCCGCAGATCCAACTGGCGCAAACAATGAAACAATCAGCGAAAAAATGAGCAGGCTGATCGTTAGGCCTTTTTTCATTGTCATAGTAAAAACCCCCATTTTTGTCTATTACCAATTGAGTATACCATGACAAAAGAACCAAAAGAAGTGTTCTTTTCCATATTATTCTTTATTTTTCATGTGAGGTTTGTTTACCGTTTTCATAAGTTCCTGTATGCTTAAGATAGAATGTTAGATGAAGTGTGGTGTTTATCATAGAAGAGAATATTTTCAGTCATATCCGGACAACATTTCATAGTTTGTCCCCTACCCAGAAAAAGATTGCCAATTACATTTTACAAAACCCTCAGAAAGTTGTGCTTCATTCGATTAGTGCACTCGCTACTGAATGCAACACAAGTGAAACGACGATCTTCCGTTTTCTGCGAAAAATTGGCTATGAGTCCTATCAAGTGTTTCGTGTCCATGTCGCGCAGGATATTGCGACCAATACGCCTCAATCCATATACGGCGAGATCGAAGCATCTGATAGTGTCGCAGATATTAAACATAAGGTCATAGAGTTAACAACCAACTCTATTCAGGATATGAAACATATTTTAGAAGACAAGGCTGTGACACAATTTATTGATCAAATGAAACAGGCTCATAAAACCGTCTTCTTTGGAGCAGGTGCCTCCAGTTTTATTGCCGGAGATGCCTATCATAAGTTTCTCCAGCTTGGCTTTGAAGTGAGTCTATGTAGTGATCCTCATATGATGAATATGATTGCAACACATGCAACGGAACATGATTTTATCGTCGCGATCTCACATTCAGGGGAAAGTAGAGAAATCCTTGATGCCGTGCAATTTGCAAAGGAAAAAGGTGCAACGGTCGCCTCGATCACGAGCTATCCGAAATCAGAGCTCGCCAAGAAATCCGACTTTCATCTGCTCAGTTCATCGAGAGAAACAACCTATCGTTCTGACTCAATGATTTCTCGTATTAATCAGCTTGTGATTATTGATGTTTTGTACGTCACAGCTGTTTTAGAATTAGGATCAAATGCAATCGACAACGTCAAACGTTCTCGATTAGCTGTAGCTAAAAATAAAACATAATCGACCATAGACCGGAGCTGTTTCCGGTCTTTTTTTTGTGACTTTTCTCATATTTTCCGTTGACACATTCCTATTTCGTCATGTACATTAAATGAACAATAGTTTATTTCCTACTATTAATTTAAATCGATAGTATATATACTAACAAAAAGAAAAGAAAGCGCTTTTTGTAAGGGGTTTCTAAATAGGAGGCGGACAAAATGGCAAAGAAAATTGGATTCATTGGATTAGGCATTATGGGGAAACCTATGGCCTTTAATCTATTAAAAGCCGGTCATACTGTGACTGTTTTCGATATTCATACAGAAGCTGTTCTAGCATTAAAAGAAGTGGGCGCAAATGCCGCTGCATCAGCTGCTGAGACAGCATCTGTAAGCGATATCATCATCACGATGCTTCCAAAAGGTGAGCATGTAGAAGCAGTCGTAGCAGGTGAACAAGGCATATTGGCTACAGCAAAACCTGGCACGATCATTATAGATATGAGCTCTATTTCACCTGTTACTTCTAGAGCTTTAGCGGCACTGGCAAAACAGCATCAGGTCGAATTTATCGATGCTCCTGTCAGTGGCGGAGAGCCAAAGGCGATAGACGGGACACTTGCGATTATGGCGGGCGGAGAAGTAGAGATCTTTGAACAAGTAAAGGATGTCCTCTATGCCATGGGCACAGATGTCGTATTAGTTGGTTCAAATGGAAGCGGGACAACCGCTAAGCTTGCGAATCAAATCATCGTCAACTTAAATATCGCTGCCATGTCCGAGGCACTCGTTCTTGCCGCTAAGTCTGGCATTGCGATTGATAAAATGTATGAAGCCATCCGAGGTGGACTGGCAGGAAGTGCTGTACTCGATGCGAAGGTTCCTCTCATTTTAGAACGAAACTTTGAGCCTGGCGGACGTATTGACATCAACTTAAAGGATTTAACCAATGTCATGGAAACTGCCCACGATATCGGCGTTCCTCTCCCGCTTTCTAGTCAGCTGCTAGAAATCTTCCACGCCCTCAAAGCGGACGGAAAGTCTGGACTTGATCACGGCGGAATCGTTCAATATTACGAAAAAATGGCTCATGTTGAAGTGAAGAAAGGATGAGGTTCTATGAAACAAAGCATTGAGTTACTAAATGCCATTCCGAAAGCGGATTCAGACCGCATTCAATCAGCATACGAACAAGCACTAAACCATTTTCACCATAAAGTGATTGTATTAGACGATGACCCAACAGGCATTCAAACCGTACACGGCGTCTCTGTTTTCACCGATTGGTCAGAGAAAAGCATTGAAGCTGGTTTTCTTGAAGACAGCCGTATGTTCTTTATCTTAACCAACTCTCGCAGTATGACAGAGAAAGAAACGGCGGTTCTTCATGAAACGATCGCATCAACGATTGTGAAAACGGCTGAACGGCTTGATCAAGATTTCATCATTGTCAGCCGGGGGGACTCCACCCTGCGTGGACACTTCCCGCTAGAGACTGACATTCTCAGAACGACCATTGAACAGCAAAGCTCCCACCAATTTGACGGCGAAATCCTTCTTCCCTTTTTTAAAGAAGGCGGTCGCTTTACGATTGGCAATATTCACTACGTACAGGAAGGTCACGAATTAATTCCTGCTGGTGACACAGAATTTGCATTGGATCGTACATTCGGATTTCAATCTTCTCACCTCGGAGAATGGATCGAAGAGAAATCAAACGGGTCGTTCACTAAGGAAAACACTACTTATATTTCTTTAGAAGATATCCGGGCTTTACGTATTGAACAAATCAAGGATCAGCTGATGACCGTGAAGGATTTTCAAAAAGTGGTTGTAAATGCAGTAGACTATGACGATGTCAAAGTCTTTGTCATTGCCCTCATAGATGCCATCAAAGCAGGTCAGCACTTTCTATTTAGAAGTGCGGCCGCTCTCACAAAAGTGCTTGGCGGTGTTGAGGATCAAGCACTTTTAGCTAGACAAGACTTAATACAGGAAGAAAGCACGCACGGTGGCCTCATCATGGTCGGTTCCCATGTCAAAAAAACAACGGAACAATTGCGAGCGCTGCAGCAAAATAAAGACATCGCATTTATTGAATTTGATACACACCTCGTGTTAGAACCTGAAGCATTTCAAGAGGAAATTGACCGCGTAATTCAACAAACTGAAAGGATTTTAACAACCGGGCAATCGGTTGCTGTTTATACAAGGAGAGAACGGCTTGATCTTGGAGACAATCGCCGAGAGGAAGAATTGAAGCTCTCTGTTCAGATTAGTGATGCGGTGACAAGCATTGTCCAGCGCCTCTCCATTCGCCCTAAGTACCTCATTGCCAAAGGTGGAATCACCTCAAGCGATATTGGAACAAGAGGACTCAGCGTCAAACGTGCGACTGTCGCAGGTCAAATCAAACCAGGTATTCCCGTTTGGCAAACAGGAGAAGAAAGCAAATTCCCATTCATGTCTTATGTGATTTTCCCGGGAAATGTTGGCTCAAAGGATACGTTAAAAGAAGCAGTAGACATACTTGAAGGATAAAGCAGAGGGAGCGTTCACGCTCCCTGATGCAGCACAAAGGAGGAAAGATCATGTCGTTAGTTTTTATCGGACTTGGCGTTTTGTTATTACTTTTACTCATGGTTGTCTTTAAGTTAAACGCTTTCATCTCGTTGATTATTGTCTCTTTAATCGTTGCCGTTTTAGAAGGCATGTCACCACTTGAAGCGATTGCTTCAGTCGAAAAAGGGCTTGGAAGTACACTCGGCCATCTGGCGTTGGTTCTTGGCTTTGGAGCGATGCTTGGTAAATTGATGGCTGATTCTGGCGGTGCTCAGCGTATTGCCATGACACTCATCGACCGCTTTGGTATCGGGAAAATCCAATGGGCGACGATGCTGACTGGATTTGTTATCGGAATTGCTCTATTTTATGAAACCGGATTCATTATTCTTATTCCATTAGTCTTTACCATTGCTCAAGCCGCAAGACTCCCTGTGTTGTATGTGGGAATGCCGCTCGTCGCTGCACTCATTACCACACATGGCTTCCTCCCTCCTCACCCAGGGCCGACAGCCATTGCCAATGTATTTCAAGCCAACATGGGACAAACCTTATTGGTTGGAATTATTTTAGCCATTCCTGCTGTTTTAGTAGGCGGACTTCTGTTTACGAAACTATTTAAGAAAGACCAACTGCATGCACACATTCCAAAGGACTTGTTTAATCCAAAGGAATTTACAGAAGAGGAAATGCCAAGCTTCGGCATTAGTATTTTCACCGCTATTTTACCTGTATTGCTCATGACATTCAGAGCATGTTTAGAAATTTTCTTCCCGTCCTCCCCGCTGCTACCGGCGGCTGAGTTTTTAGGTGAGCCGGCGATTGCCCTATTAATCTCTGTGTTGCTTGCCATCTACACATTTGGTCTTGGCAGAGGAAAGAGCATGCAGGACGTCATGAAGTCGATTACGGATTCAATTGGCTCCATTGCGATGATTCTATTGATCATTGCTGGCGGCGGCGCCTTTAAACAGGTGCTCATTGACAGCGGTGTTGATCAATACATTGCAGGGATTATGCAAGGAAGCACACTGTCTCCTCTGCTCCTCACTTGGCTGATTGCAGCTGTCCTTCGTGTCTCTTTAGGGTCAGCAACTGTCGCGGGTCTCACAGCAGCTGGCATTTCTGCACCGCTAATTGGTTTGACGGGAGTCAGCCCAGAACTAATGGTGATTGCAACAGGCGCCGGCAGTATAACATTCTCTCATGTGAATGATGCAGGTTTCTGGATTTACAAAGAATACTTTAATTTGTCGATGGCTCAAACTTTTAAAACGTGGACATTGATGGTGACTGTTCTATCACTTGTTGGATTAGCCGGTGTTCTCGTCGCTGATTTGTTTATGTAGGAAAATAAATAGGAAAAACCATTGACTTTTTCTCGAAAAGATTGAATAATTGTGTTTATTAAGAAAATTGAATCAAAGGTAACCTTATTAAGAGTGGTGGAGGGACTGGCCCTGTGAAACCCGGCAACCGCTGTTCCTAGGAACAGAATGGTGCTAATTCCTTAAGCAAGCTGAAGCTTGTTTGAAGATAAGGCAGAGATCTCACAGTATATGATGCTCTTCCTTATCCAAGGAAGAGCTTTTTTATTTGATTTATAACCTGAAGAAAGAAGGGATTCAGCATGACACAAGTACAAACCATTGGTAAGAAAACAACAAAGCCGCCATTTCGTGCAGATCAAGTAGGGAGTTTACTTCGTTCTGAACGCATCAAAGAAGCCCGCAAGCAAAAAGCAGACGGTACACTGACAGCAGAACAGCTCAGACAAATTGAAAACGAAGAAATCACTCGTATTGTAGAGAAGCAAAAGGAAATTGGATTAGAGGTTGTCACAGATGGAGAATTCAGACGTGCATGGTGGCATTTTGACTTTCTAGAAGGGCTTGATGGGGTCGAAGGATTTGAAGCAGACCGAGGCATTCAATTCCACAATACGACAACAAAAGCGAGAGGCATCAAAGTAACAGGTAAGATTGATTTTACTGATCATCCAATGCTGGAGGATTATCGCTTCCTTCACAGCATCGCGGGTGATCATACGGCTAAAATGACGATTCCAAGTCCGAATATGCTCTTTTTCCGTGGAAAGCTTGAAGAAGGTGTGTACGACAGCTTAGATGATTTTCACCATGACGTGGCACAAGCTTATAAAAAAGCCATCCGTGCTTTTTATGATGCAGGCTGCCGTTACTTACAGCTAGATGATACAGCTTGGGCTGTGTTCTTTTCTGAAAAAGGACATGAACAAATCAAAGCTTTTGGCCGCGAGGAAGATGAACTGCGTGAATCGTTTGCGAAAACAATCAATGAAGCGGTTGCCGATCGACCAGATGATTTAGTGATCACCATGCACATTTGCCGCGGTAACTTTAAATCAACTTGGGCAGCCGAAGGTGGTTATGAGGCAGCGGCAGAAACGATTTTTGCCGGTCTCGATTTGGATGGTCTCTTTTTAGAATTCGACGATGACCGTTCTGGCGGATTTGAACCCCTGCGTTATGTGAAGAATCCAAACCTTCAAATCGTACTAGGTCTTGTCACTTCAAAGTATGGGGAACTTGAACCCGTTGATCAGATCAAAAGACGAATCGAGGAAGCAGCTCAATATGTGGACATCAACCAAATCTGTTTGAGCCCACAATGCGGATTCGCTTCAACAGAGGAAGGCAATTTGTTAACAGAAGAACAGCAATGGGAAAAGCTGCGTCATGTGATTGAGATTGCGGATCAAGTGTGGACATCATAGTCCACTCACAATAAAAAGAGACAAACCGTTTGATCAGCGGTTTGTCTCTTTTTTTTATGCGTCTAAATGCTTTCCATTTGTCGCAATCACTTGTTTATACCAATCAAAGCTTTTCTTTTTCTTTCTATCTAATGTACCTTTTCCTTCGTTATCACGGTCGACATAAATGAAGCCGTAGCGTTTTTTCATTTCAGCTGTTGATGCGCTGACAAGGTCAATTGGGCCCCAGCTTGTATAGCCGATCAGATCAACGCCGTCTGCGATCGCTTCTCTAGCCTCAAGCAAATGACTTCTTAGGTAATCAATTCGGTAATCGTCTTGAATGGAGCCGTCTTCTTCTACTTGATCCACAGCACCCAATCCATTTTCTACGATAAACAATGGTTTTTGGTAGCGGTCATATAGTTGGTTTAGTGTTGTACGAAGTCCTTTTGGATCAATTTGCCAGCCCCAATCACTTGCTTCTAAATAAGGGTTTTTCACGCCTTCAAATAGGTTGCCACCAGTAACTTGTCCAAGAACCTCTGGATCTGTACTTGTCACAAAACTCATATAATAGCTGAAGCCAATATAGTCGACTGTATGGTTTCTTAGAATGTCTTCGTCACCGTCTTGGAATTCAATGTTGATGTTATTTTCCAGGAAATAACGTTTCATGTATCCAGGGTAATAGCCTCTTGCCTGTACATCTGAGAAGAACAATGTTTTACGATCTTGATCAATCGCAGCAAACATATCTTCAGGTCTTGAGCTGTACGGATATGTGGTCATCGCTGCAATCATACAACCGATTTTCGCATCTGGAATGATTTCGTGTCCTGCTTTAACAGCTAGAGCACTTGCAACAAATTGGTGATGCGCTGCTTGATATTGAATGCTTTTCTCGTCTTCGCCTTCTTCAAATACAAGACCGCCCCCTGTGAAAGGAGCATGTAAGACGACGTTAATTTCATTGAAGGTCATCCAATATTTCACTTTATCTTTAAAACGAGTGAACAATGTTTTAGCGTATGTTTCATAAAGACCCACAAGCTTGCGGTTTCTCCATCCACCATAGTTTTTCACAAGTGCAAGTGGCATTTCATAATGAGAGATCGTGACAACTGGCTCAATTCCATGCTTATGCAGTTCATCAAATACTTTTTCATAGAAAGCGAGGCCAGCTTCATTCGGTTCCGCATCGTCGCCATTTGGGAAAATACGTGGCCAAGAAATGGATAGTCTGAAGCACTTGAATCCCATTTCTGCAAACAGGGCAATATCTTCTTTGTAGCGATGATAGAAGTCGATCGCATCATGATATAAGTTAAGGTCTTTCATTGATTCATCGAATGGGTGCATAATCCCGTGTGGTGATACATCCGCTGTCGATAAGCCTTTTCCATCTTTGTTATAAGCGCCTTCAATTTGGTTGGCTGCTACTGCGCCGCCCCATAAGAAACCTTTAGGAAATGTTTTTTCTAAATTGGTCATGTTGAATGCCCTCCTCATTTTCTTCTACACTGACTGTAAGCAATGTCTCTTTTACTGTAATCGCCCCATCTGTTTTCACATCAACTTGTGCAAAATCATTTGTGTTGGTGACGATAATTGGCGTTGTTACATCATAGCCATCTTGCTGAATGCCCTTGATATCAAATTCAACTAGCAGATCTCCTGCTTGAACGAGATCACCTGACTGCACATGACTTGTGAAATGTTTACCGCCAAGTTTTACTGTATCAATCCCCACATGGATGAGAAGCTCTGTGCCTTGATCACTCTTTAAACCAATGGCATGTTTCGTTTGGAAAATGGTTTCAACCTTGCCGTTGAACGGTGCTACTACACGTCCAACTGTTGGGACAATGGCTGTTCCTTTCCCCATGATTTCATTAGAGAATGTTGCATCATTTACTTGATTGAGCGGCTTTAGTTGACCTTCAAGCGGGCTTTGTACCACTTCATTTTGAAGCGCTACTGTATCTTTCTTTTCTTCTGGTTTGTCTGCTTTTGTATCATCTTTCACTGGTACATCTTTGAATCCTAGAACAAGTGTCATGATGGTTGCTACAACAAAGCCGATCACTAATCCAATGATGGAGTAAACAAATGTCGGTCCAATGAACGTTGGGAGACCTGGGAGACCTGCTGATCCAGATATCACATACGACTTTACTTTGAAGATGGACATGAACACGCCGCCTGCTGCTGCACCAATGAGGGCTGCAAGGAACGGTTTTTTCAATCGCATGTTCACACCATACATAGCAGGTTCAGTAATACCCATTAATGCAGTGATACTTGTAGACATCGCCAATGATTTGAATGTTTTGTTTTTTGATCTTAAGAAGACACCGAATGCTGCGCCTGCTTGTGCCATATTCGCTACAAACATCATTGGAAGAATGAAGTCAAAACCGTTTAATGTAATGTTGTTGATCATGATTGGAAGTAGTGCATAGTGCATGCCCGTAATGATCAATGGTGACATAAAGCCACCGATTAAGAGTCCGGCCAAAATACCTGCATGTTTGAACAATAAATCAATTCCACCTGAAAGGCCATTTCCGATAATCCCACCAAGCGGTCCAACCGCGATAAGCATAACTGGTACCACGACAAGAAGTGTAACTGTTGGAACAAGAATGATTTTTAGTGATTTCGGACTATATTTTTCTGCGAATCTTTCCACATATGAGCCGAGCCAGATAGTGAGTAGAATTGGAATCACCGATGAAGAGTACACAACGGCAACCACTGGCAAGCCTAGAAATTCTGTATTTCCTGCACCTAGTAAAGCGGTGAGCTGCGGGTGCAGTGCGGCTGCTGCAATGGCAGCGGCGATATACTGATTTGTGCCAATTTTTTTGGCTACGCTTACAGCGAGCAGAATCGGTAAGAAGTAAAAGGCTCCGTCTCCGATAGCTGTTAAAATCGCATATGTGCTGCTTTTATCTGAGATCCATTGGAACGTCAGCATTAATGCCAAGATCCCTTTGATCATACCAGCTCCAGCGATGGCTGGAAGAATCGGTGTGAAAACACCAGAGATAAAATCGAAAAGTTTAGAAATCACATTTTGTTTTGATGCTTCTTCTGAATCGCCTGACTTTACATCTGTTGATAACCCAGAATCAGCAATCATTGCTTGATAGACGTTTGATACGTCGTTGCCAATAATGACATGGTATTGACCGCCGCTTTGATTCACGCCCATGACGCCGTCTGTTGATTGCAGCTTCTCTTTATCCGCTTTGCTTTCATCGTATAGGTTGAAGCGGAGCCTTGTCATACAATGCGTGACTTGCTTTACATTCTTTTCACCGCCGACAAGCTCTAGAACTTCTTTTGCTGTTTGTTTGTGGTTCATTGTGTTACCCTCCAATCGTTGATTTCATCTTGATATAGAAAAAACCTAAACATCCATTAATGCCCGAAAAATAGCGATTCAGACATTAATCGATATTTAGGTTTTGCCTGCTTAACCAGTAACAATCCTTTATAGCGATTGATCGTTATTCAATTTTATAAGCCTTTAGATACAAAAAAACCTAAATCACGCCTTATCAAAGATAGGGACAATGATTTAGGTTTTGCCTGCTTGACCAGTAACAATCCTAAAAGATTGTGGGTTATTGAGTTTATAGTTATAAATTAGCATGTTAATTTTGATATGTCAACGCTTTCTTTTTGATTTATTTTCTTTTTATGACTCGATCGATGTGCAAAGTTAAGTATAACATCTCATCTTCTATGAGACTTCGGTTGTATTCTTTTTGAACATAGTCATTAATTTTCTCCGCACATTGAAAAGCGGCTGTATTTTTTTCCTTTACCACTTCATACAGAAACTCATTTTGATTTTCCATTTGTGTTTCGTTAAACAGACGCTGCCCAAAAAACTTCAAATGCGTGACAAAACGGAAATAATTTAATGATTCTTCGTCCAAATCAATTTGGAAATGATACTTTACGATGTTCAAAATATCTTGAATCAGTTTTGTAATTTGAATGACATTCGGCATTTCCTCATTCAGTTCTGCATTGACAATATGCATCGCAATAAAGCCTGCTTCATCCTCGGGAAGATGGATGTTGAGCTTGTCCTGTATGATCCGAATCGCTTCTACACCACACATGAATTCCTCTTTGTACAGCCGTTTGATTTCCCAAAGCAAGGCATTTTTAATGTCCATTCCTTTTTGATGACGTTCAATAGCAAAGGTAATATGATCCGTTAATGTGACATAGATGCTGTCATTTAAATTTTTGTTAAGGGTCGTTCTCGCGTAATCGATAATTGCCTCACACACTTGCATATACTCGATCGGAATATCATAAAGCAGGGTTTTGAATTTTTCTGATATATCTTTATTTTGAATGGAAAATACTTTTTCGATACGTTCTTCGTCAATTGGGTCTCCGCTTTTCTTTTGAAACGCAATCCCTCTGCCCATAATGACCAGCTCATGCTGCTCGTCATCATACGCACTGACCACATTATTGTTGATTACTTTCGAAATGATCAATTGATCCCCCCCAGTACATTCCGCTTTTTCGAGCATTTCATTGTTGATTGATATGTCATTTTATTATTATTTTCAAAAAAGAGGACTTTAAGATGATTTTACATTTTTTTTTGATACGGTCAACTAGAAAGAATGACATATTACCTCTCAGAAATGACGATTTAGGGGAAAAAAGGCTAAAAATAGACAAAAAACACTCTTCAAAAAGAGTGTTTTTTACAAAATTAGGAGCAATCCCAGTTATAGACGACATTTTCGAAATGTTTTCGTTTGAGGTCTTCTGGTTTGATAAAAAAGTTAGCAATGCCGCAATCTCCCCATAACATGTCCACTTCATCATCTGAGTCAATTTGCAATAATAGCACACTATGTTCTTGGTCTACATAGGTACGCGGGTCTTCTTGTGTAAAACCTGGGTATCCGCCTACTTTGTGGCCAAAGCCACTTGCTGTCTCATAAAATTCATCTAGTAAATTATCTGCTTCATCACCATCAATACCAACAGCATCTTCGAATAGATCCCAGCTTCGCTTTCCTGTGACTTTTTCAAAGCGGAAATCTTCTACACTGATCGTTTCGCTTGATAATTCACCTGTAATCGCGCCTTCCTTCGTAACTGGAAAATAAAAATCGTCAGGAATTTTCACGAATGAAAAATCAGTCAATAAGTCTTCTTCAGCTAAGAAAGGTTCCTCAATAAATTTGATCCGAAAATCTTTTTGCTCTGTTTTATGGTCAATATTCATCCCATAAAGATCATCATGTACAGAAATAAACACTTGCAAAAGTCCTGTTTCTGGGTAATCTTTCAGCTTTGGCAGCTGGCCGAAATTGATTTGTGCCAGCAGCTTCATAGGATGGCCTTCTCCATCAACGGGATATTCGTCGTTTTTTGGGAAATAAGGATCACCTGATATTTTGCTGTCATATGGTCCTGTTTTTCCTTGTTTTATCTGTAATTGAATCAGTGGTTTTTCAGTTTGATCTAACAATGGACGGTAAGACGCAAGTACTTCTTGCAGCTTTGCTGATTGTGTCAAGATGGGCTTCCTCCTTATGTATAGGTCTAATGATCAAAACAGGTCTCTCTTTTTCTATCATACAGAAGTGTAACTTCCCTGTCAGTGAAAAACCGGTCAATATCATGACAAAAAACTCACTTTAACACGTTAAAAAACCTCCGATACGGCTGGAGGTTTTGTGATTCGTTTATTTATTTCACTTGATAATTCACTAAGTCTGTTGCCAATGCTTTCATCGTTTCGTTCGTTTCGTGCAGCCCCTCAATAATTTTTGTGAAAGTGCCAACGAGTTCTGCTTGATGTTCAGATGAAGCCACGATTTGTGCTATTTCTTCTTCCATTCCTTTGATAGAGCCTTGCACATCTTTTAGCGCTGTTTCAATATCAGTCGTTGCCTGCTTCGCGTGAGTAGACAGCTTTCTCACTTCTGTAGCAACCACCCCAAAGCCTGCTCCTGCTTCACCGACTCTTGCAGCCTCAATGGATGCATTGAGTCCAAGTAAGTTCGTTTGATCAGAGATACCTTTGATGAGATTAGACACTTGATTGATTTTAGAGGAATTTTCGACAGTGGTTTTTGTATTTTGTAGAATTTGTTCACTTGTCGCTTGTAGTTCCTCTGAATGTGCAGCCACTTGCTGTACCATCGCGACCAGTTTTTCGGAAGCATCGTTACTTTCCGTCATAATGTGTTCTAATCGTTGTTGATTCGTTTGGTCATATGCTACACAGAAGGCAGCGATTACTTGACCATTGTCATCTTTAATCGGGACGGCGACGATGTCCATAGGAATACCGTACACCTCTTTAGGAATCTGGATAAATGATGGCTCTCTCCCATTTTTCAACATCGAAAAGTTTTGGAACCCGGGAGCTACAACGTCCCCTGCTTTAAACCCTAAGTCAATGTTCCCGTGCTGCTGATAATAAAGAACCTTCTCTTTCCCTAATACAGAAAAGGTTAGCTGCTCTCTCATAGCTAGTCCAACGATTGGTAAAACGTCTATTATGTTATCAATTCTCTGTGACATTCGCTCACGTTCATCCTCTCTTTTTCTCAGTACACTCTCTTTATCGGTTCTTTATATGATCTATTACAGCCTGCAATGTGTACTAATATCAACCAAATGACCTAAGACATATAAAACAGCCACATTCTATCAAGAGAATGTGGCTGTTTTTAAAAGAAGAAGATGCATATCAACACACTAATGACGATGAAAAAAAGATACATGCAGTCGATCCATGAAGTGCTGATGACATGATAATATGTTCTCTCCCTCGTCCCTGTGAAGCCTCTTGCTTCCATCGCAATGGCTAGTCGTTCAGATTTCCGTACGCCTTGCGTGAAAAGGGGGAGTGCATAACGTATAAAGGCTTTCCAGCTGTTTTTTTGCTTGTAACCTCTAATTTTATGTGCAGCCTTCATTTGCTTCAATTCACTTTGAAACAACGGGATAAACCGGAAGCCTGCCAGCATCCCATATGCCCATTTGGGTGACATTCGGCATTGATGGATTAAGCTCATCATAAAGGCCGTCAAATCAGTTGTTGATGTAAAAAGGAGACCAAATGTCACAAAGCCAAGCATTCTAAAAGAAATGGTCAGCCCATTTCTTAAACTCTCCTCTGTGATATGAAACCATGCCCACTTCCAAACTGTATGATCTCCCTTGCCAAAGGCCGCCATCATCCAAAACACGAGAATGAAAAAGAGCAGATAAGGTACAAGTCTGGTGATGAGGTATTTCAAATTCCAGCCGCCTAGGACAAGTCCAATTCCAAGTGCAAACAGCCAGATGATGAACGTCGTTTTAGGATCAGAAATCGCCATCAGACAGCACATCGCAAGGAGATGGGCGAGTAATTTCATGACTGGATTTACAGTGGATAGAAAGGAGTGATTACTTTGCAATCGTCATCACTTCCTTTCTTTCAGCCATATAGCGATAATGTAACGGCACTCTCAGCTCACACGAAGTGACAAGTTCCTGATGAGAAAATAAATCAAAAGGCGAACCATCATATACATGCTCCCCTTGATGAAAAACAAGCACCTGATCAGCGCACTCATCAACGAGTTCCATATCATGTGTGACCATGATAATGGTGGTGCCTTGTCGTTGCCGTTCTTTTAAACGCCGGATTAACTCCCTCGCCGTTTTCTCATCCTGCCCGAAGGTCGGCTCATCTAAAATGAGAACATCCTGATCAAAAAGAAGCATCGTGGCAACACTTAATCTTCTTTTTTGTCCTAAACTTAAGGTGAAAGGATGCACGTCTCTATGCTTCTCTAGGCCGAACTCTGCCAATAGCTGATTCGTTTTTTCTTGCACCACAGACTCTGGCCAATTTCGCTGTCTCCCACCAAATGCGATTTCATCAAACACTGTGTCCTGTATAAATTGAAGTTCTGGATTTTGAAATACAAAGCCTGCTTTTTCATATAATGTTCGGTCAGACCACTTTTTCAGGTGTTTTCCTTTTAAGAAAATGTGACCTTTCTTTATTGGTTCTAAACGTATGACATGTTTAAGAAACGTACTTTTTCCGCTTCCATTTTCACCGATGATCGCAACCCAATCTCCTGCTTTTATATCCAGATGCAGGTCATCTATAATGCTTTTTTTTCCGTAGCTTAGTTGTAGATGATCTGTGCGAATGATTGTCTCTCGATTTGTTGATGTCTCGTGACGTTCTTTTCTCGCCTCAAAGGTTTGCAAGAGTGTTTGACTCAGTGGATGAAACGGATCTTGTACGATAGTGGACCATTTCTCGGGAAATATTTTCGGACGCCAAATGCCGGCTTCTTTCATTTCTCCCTCAAATGTGTTCATCACGCCTTTTGGCGTTCCATCTGCTATGATACGGCCTTGATGATCTAATAAGATCACCCGATCCATCCACTCGATGACACCGTCTAACACATGCTCCACAAAAATCATCGTCTGATTCTGTTCAGCCGAAAGCTGCTGAAGCAATTGAAATATCTCCATTCTTCCTGCTGGGTCAAGCTGTGCAGTCGGTTCATCAAAGAACAGGACATCTGGCTCTAATGCTAGTAAACAAGCAAGCGCCAACCGCTGCTTCATTCCGCCAGATAAGGTATGAATATCTGTATTTGGGTCGACATCTAGCTGTACTTTTTTCATGAGATGCTGAATCATATCATCCATTTGTTCACGAGGGACAGATCGATTCTCTAAGCTAAACGCAATTTCTTCATTGACTCGGTGCATACAAAACTGCGAATCTGGGTCTTGAAACATGACACCAGTATGCCTTTGCCGCATCACTTCTCCCTGTACTTCAGCTTCCATATGCTCTGGAATAATGCCAGCAAGCACAGAAATCAGCGTAGATTTCCCGCTTCCACTTGGTCCTAATATCAGCACCTTTTCCCCCTTTTGAATAGAAAGAGATACTTGATGAAGAACGGGATTCGCCTGTTCATAAAAACGGACAGTGAGATTACTGCACGCGAGAAATGAATCCATGCTGGTCACCCTTACTTCGTTTTTCTTTCATGATGGCATATTGATTCAGCACACCCGTTTTAGATAAAGCATCCACCACAACCTTTGCCAAGCAACCACCGAGTAACATACCGCTGATGACTTGAGTGACAAGTGTCATGAGTAACACTTGAGGCGTGTAATAGCCGAATCCATTGGCAATGAGGCTATATGCCATTGCCCCTACTGCTGCAAAGGCACCAGACAACATGAGTGTCCACATGCGATATCGCTTATAGCCAAATAGAGCGAAGGCGATTTCTGCTCCAAGTCCTTGGCATACACCAATCAAAAGCGCAGAAAGACCGAAGTGGCTGCCTGTCAGTAATTCCACGGCAGCGGCAGCTGTTTCTGCGATGAGGGCAGCGCCAGGCTTTTGGATAATGTAAGCAACGATTGGACTGGCAATGACCCAAATTCCGAACATGATGTTGCCTCCTGCTGGACCGACAAGGGCTGTAATCGGTAAATAAAGAGTCGACCACCCTAAATAGATGACTCCGCATGCCACTGATAAAATGACAGCAAGAACTACTTCTTTCATCTTCCATGTCATGAAGAATGCACCTCCATTCGGACAGGCCACTCTTCGACAATAAAGGCCATGTCCCAAAATTTATACTCAAGCTGACAGCTTAAGATGAAGTGCTGTTTCATTTTCTCCTTTTCCTTCTCACTTGCTCCTTCCGCCCACTGATCAAGCCGTTTGCAAAGCTCCACTGTAACAGAGTCCGTTAACCCGCCATAAAACGTGATCCACTCATAGAATGGATGGGCAGGGTCGGGCTCAACATCTTTAAGCATTCGTTTGCCTATTTCCCAATAGGTCCAAGGGCAAGGGAGCAAAACCGCAATGATTTCTCCTAGCGTCCCTTCCTCGGCGACTTGCAGCATGTGATGAATATAGTGATGAGCACTTGGCGCCAAAGATGCACCTTGCAGTTCATCATAAGCGACACCTGCCACCCGGCAAAGGTTTTGATGAGGATGTGTCTCACTATCAAGGACAAAAGCCATTTGTTGATGGAAAAAGGTAATGTCCTCTCTGTCTGTACATCTGCTAATGGCTGCCGCATAAATTTTAATAAAGGCATTTAAATATTCTGCATCCTGTTTGACATAATGAATGATCTGTTCCTTTTCGAGTTCTCCTGCTGCGAGTCCTCTCACAAACGGATGCTGATAAATCGTTTCAAATAATGGTTCTGCTTCTTGCCTTAATTGGGTTGAAAATGTCATAAAAAAAGCCTCCTCTTTTTCAGTTGAATAAATGAAAAAGCCACCCCAAATGGAGCGGCCTTCTTATCGATTCAATCATGAATAAGACAAGGTCCAGCTCCACTTCCCTCCGCTAGTACAAACTAGATCAGGTTCAAAGGGTCCAAGATTTTCTCTTGTCTCAGTCATACATGACTCCCCTAGTGGACTTTTGTCATTTAATTATCTTTACTCTACACATGTGGCGATTTGATGTCAACCGCCGATCTTAATTCAATGTATTGATCGTTGGCAGCTTCTCGATCCCTGCTGCATAGTAGAAATTAAGGACACTGAAGAAATCAATTGGCTTTCCTGTCTTTAAATCAACAGCCAAAATATGATCGCCGTAATTTGTCAGGTCATCAATGTCTAAACGCCTTGGCGTTGTCTTTCCGAGAGTATCAACAAAGCTGCTATGGTAGTACTGCCCACTAGCAAACGATGATTCATGATACATAAATAATGTCTCCACATCTAAGTAGACAAGAATGGCCTCAGAGGAACTCGCGTATGGAGCAGAGTACGATACTGGTGCCGAAATACTTTTCACTTTTACACTGTCAACAGAATGCGTTCTCTGTTGATATTTTCCATCATATGAGAAATAAAATACACGCTCCCATTTATAATCAGCGGTCTTAGATTGTTTGTTATACACTTTTGTACCATTTGCGAAAACATCCCCATTGGCATACGAAGCAACAAAGTATTGCAACGTTGATGACAGGGATTCAGCACCTGTGAAATTTGGTGGGTTTTTTGCATTCACCTGTAATGTATATGAGTCTCCAAAGTCTCCACCGCTAGTAATACCAAACGCATAATCACCCGCTGGTAAATTGCTTAACGCAAGCAGACTGCCTGCTGGTTGAATCAGATCCGTTGGATAAGCTTGTCCTTCTTCATAATCAATAACAAATAACTGAACGAAATAATCAGCATTTGGAGAGGTAATCCGGCTGATGAGCGCCTGAGGGGACGATGTACTTAAGAACCATAAATCAACTGGATCTTCCTCGTTTAAAACTGCCGATTGATTAATAGCTAGTCCATCAATAGAGCGAACGGCAGACGTGCGCATCTTTCCATCTGCAGCCGCTTTTCGTTTAATACTTATTCCCTTTTTCTTATCTACTTTAAATGATTTTTTTACTTCCTTCTGTTGAACCGCAGTCCCTTTATCCTGCTTTTCAAACGACTCTTGCACTTGCTGAATGGCTTTTTCAGTCAGTGGCGATACTTTTTCACTTGATTTTGGTGCATCTTCTGCTTTGATTGCTGGTGAAAATAAACCTGTTGTGACCAATAAAATAGACAGTAAGGCGGCGGTGATTTTGACATAAAATGCTCTCACAGGAACATCCCCTTTTCCCTAATTTGGGTTTTTTACCCTGTGATTATTTTACCATTTTTCTAATACTTGTTTTGGACTTTTTTAGGAAATTTTCATAACAAAAAACCAGCCGTATGAGTCACGACTGGTTTATTTGATGATTTATGCAATGGTTTTGACAAATAAGCGTGCTGTTTCTGCACTTGATCCTGGATTTTGTCCAGTAATAATTTGTCCGTCTACAACAGCGAATGGCGCAAATGCATCGCCTTTTTCAAATGCTGCCCCTTGCTCGCGAAGTTTTGTTTCCAATAAAAATGGAACTTTAGATGTCAGCTGAACAGCATCCTCTTCCTCGTTTGTGAATCCTGTTATTTTCTTGCCGTCGATAAATGATTTTCCATCACGATCCTTCACATCAACAAAGGCAGAAACGCCATGGCAAACTGCCCCAACGGCTCCATTTTTGTCTGAAATCGCTAAGATCGCATCGGCAACCAATTGATTGGACGCAAAGTCGATCATTGGGCCATGTCCTCCAGCAAAGAAAATGCCATCATACTCAGCTGGGTTTACATCTGTCAGTGCCTTTGTGTCTTGAAGTAATTCATACACATCTTGATATTGTGCTGGAACTCCTTCAGGAATTGAATTTTTATCGATCGGTACTGTTCCACCTTTTATTGAAACAATTTGCACGTTGAGTCCATTTTCTTTAAAAATATGAAATGGCTCGGCCAATTCTTCTAGCCATAAGCCTGTAGGGTGTCCGTTCATTTCTGAGCTGCTTGTTGATACTAATAAAACGTTCTTGCTCAACTTGATCATCCTTTCTATTTATCATGTGGCTATTTTATATTTTGCACAATTAAATATCAAGCAATCAGACTTAGATACAACTCTTTATGTTATACCCGATTTTTTAAAAATTATAGCCTCACTTCAAATCTAATCATTCTGTCACATTCTATTGACAGGGAATTTCATGTAAAATTGTGATGAAATGATATAATATGAGAAACAATTGACAGACCTCTTGCGCTAGAGGGAATTTAAAAGGAGTGGAAAAAGAGATGAAAACCTATTCGATTGTGATGATTATCATCACGCTCTGTATCATATTGGCTGTCTTTTTAATGAATCTTACGGGCGTCATGTATGGAAAAATCATATTGGCTGTCGCTGTTGCCCTTTGTCTTACGTCCATTATTCGTTTGATGGGAATGCGTAAAAGATAAAAGCCGCCCTCTGGGGCGGCTTTACTGTGTAGACAAACCCTCGCATTCGGTGTCAGTCCTGCGCTTCAGTGCTCACCAATGTCAAATTCGCTCCGATGCTCGTCCTTCCTAAACTGCAAAGGTTTTCTATCACGATGATAGGATTATATAGCCAGGATAAGTGCAATTAATGCAAGAAAAGCTGGTAACCCTTGTTTGATGATAATCGATTTATTAGACGTCACACCACCAAATACTGCTGCGATGAACACACAAAGAACGAAAAATAGCTGAATCATATATCCTACGGTATTCGAACCAAGAATGAGCCCCCAAATGAGTCCAGCAGCTAGAAAGCCATTGTATAGCCCTTGATTAGCAAACATCACTTTCACATTTGGATCCTTTTGTAAGTGTTCAGGCAGATTGAAAGATCTTTTCGCCATTTTTGATTCCATAAAAAACATTTCTAGTAACATGATGACAATGTGCTCTAAAGCGACAATTCCTACTAAAATCATTGCTAAAATATTCAATTTAGTGAATTCCTTTCTGATAGACGGTCTCGTATTTGTATTTTGTCCGTGTATAAATCAAAGTCTTGGATTAGCTCTAACGCCTCATGAAAACGACTTTGTGGAATGTCTTTCATTTTTCTTACACCAAATTCCTTTTTAATAAAAGCCATGATGGTATTAATATGAAGCTTACCGTGGCCATCATACTCTAAATGGCTGCAAAAAGTCTGCATCGTCCCTCGAATCACCTTTAATTGCTTGGCAGTGACACAACTCATTGGTAACGCTCATCCTTTCTTGGTTTTTTAACAACTAAAAAGAACATTGAATGAAAGAAAAACCTTCCAATCTCTATTATATAATGGTTTCATTCGGATATCAAAATAAAAAAGAACAAACATTCGATCAAAGACGCGTCCTACTCTAAAAATCCATGTCTTAACGTATCGAAAAGCCGGATTCATGGATAGAATCCGGCTTTTTGTTTAGTTGCTTTTAGAAATTAATACCTTTCCAACAGAACGGTCCTTACTTTGTCCGACGACTTTAAAGGATAGGCCGTATGTTGGCACATCACGTCCTGCATCCGGGTTATTTGGATTCACATAGTTCTTTTTATCACTAAATGTACGCGTTGGGCGGATATAGCGATCCTCTAAGGTTAAGCCTGTTGTCGCTGTATAATCAATATTCAGCTTCGTGCTTGGATTCAAAGAGAATGCTGCATCATGTACTTGGAAACCTGTCGCTGCAATAGAGCCGTCACTCCATTTCAACACTTGTTGATCTGCATCTACGACTCCAAGGAAGCCGTTCCCTGGATGTTTTCCAACCCAGTTATCACTGTACGATTGATCGACGTACCACACGACCAAACCGTTATTATAGCTCATCAGACTTGCTCCTCGTTTGATATGCTTTAAGCCTTTATCGACATCAGCATAAGAGCGCCATTCTAGTAAATAATACTGAGCGGCATATTGTTTTCCATTAGATTGAGAGAATCCATTAAAAGTGAACGTGGACGTTCCCTCGGCATCATCTGACCACACTTTTGCTCCATCTGCTGTAATCTTTAGATCATCTACAAATAAACCTGGCAGTGAATATCCTGCATCGGTTGTATAGCGGAATTGCAGATCGATCTTCTTCCCTGCATAAGCAGAAAGGTCAAAGGATGCATCTACCCAGCCATCTGATTTTCCATCGATGCCATTGCCTTCATTCGCTCCTGCCTCATTTCGATCATTCGTAATATTACCAGCAATGGTTGTCCATTTGTCTGTCCCAGCTTCACGAACTTCTACATACGCATAGTCATAATCTTCTTCGATATCGTACCATGCTTTAAACGTAAGCTCGGCTTTGCTTCCCTTCGACAAATCAATCCCTGATGTCGTCATGGTAGCATTCAAATTGTCACCTGTTCCGCTGAAGTATGAATATTGCCCTTGTGCAGGCTGAGTGACCACAATCTCTTTATCTGGCAAATCGACTCGAACCGCATCATGGTTGGTTCCTTTTGTTGCTGCTTCATCGATTAAAACTGTTTTGCTTTTTGTTAATGTCTTACCATCAATGGTTTTTCCAGAAAGCCAGTTGCCGCCATGCAAGTTTTGAAGCATTTCTTTTGCATATGGACTAAAACCTGTTGGTTCCGTACCAGGTACTTTACCTGCCCAGCTTCCGCTTGACATGATAGACCAATAAGAAACGGGCTCTCCTCTGCCTGTGTATTGTGTATCGTATTCATCAGGCAGACCAAGATCATGTCCAAATTCATGTGTGAACACACCTGCTGCGCCATCTTCAGGCTCAATCGTATAATCTAGAGCGCCTAACTTTCCGCCTTGACCCACTTCTGATTCAGTGTTTGGAATCTCAAATACATCACCAAGTGACCAGCGATGTGACCAAATCGCGTCAGAGCCAAGCTGTCCGCCGCCAGCTTCTTCACCTACGCCAGCGTGTACAACCATGAGGTGGTCAATGATACCGTCCGGCTCATTATAAACACCGTCCCCATCCATATCATAGCGGTCCCATTGATCATATTCACCAAGGTCAATGTTTGGATCCTTTGCCGCTGCTTCGAGGGCTTCTTTCACCAATTCGCGCGGTCTGCCGTCACTTCCTGATTCGTCTGGTACGTTCCCACCATAATATGCTGCTTCATGCTTGGCTGTATACCATCCAGCTACTGTTCCACTAATCGTGTAGCTTCCACCGGACTGCTTTTCATAATACTGCTTCATAGATACTTTTCTTTTACCATCTGGACCAATGTAGCCATTTTTTCCGAAAAGCATATCTTGGTAATGCTGCTGATCGTACTTGTCATAGTACATATCAGTCTCTTCTTTTTTAATACTATTATGCTTATAATCTTTAAAATCTACTAATAAGACCAAAACTTTATCATTACGGACGTCGCCTTTATATTTTTCCTTTTTCACCGGCTTTACTTGATTGCCTTCTTTTCCTTTATGCTTCTTTAACTTTTTCTTTTTGGCTAATTTATTATGTACATTTTGTTTGTATTCTTTTAGGAATTCAGGTTCTTCTGTTAAGGTACTTGCGCTTTGTTTCATCGCTGCTTCTTCTTTTTTCTTTAGATAGTTCTTTAATGCTTTTTGGGTTTCTGCCTCATTGGCATTCTTTTTGATCTTTCCTTGTTTTTTCAAGGCTTTGATGAGGCGGTCTTCATTGACAACACTTGCGTCGAATGGAATACCTGAATAATGACCGCCATCTGAGGATGTTGACTTTTCTGAGGTGTGGGCAGATAGAGGGGTGCTGAAAGCTGTCAATGTGCCTAAACTGAGGACAGCTGTTAGTGCGATGCTCGTCCATTTCCCTTTTTTCATATTGGTTCCTCCCTAATTTGGTAATAAATAATATCTAATTCTAGCATATTCCAATATACTTAAGTCGAAAAACATTTTATTTTCAGAAACTTTGTGGAAAATGCACAATACGAGATTGAAATAGGTGGAACGAATTGTCGAAAATAAAAGAACCCTAGGCTATAAATGCCTAGGGTGTTTGTTCTTTTTCTATGAAAGCTGCTCTCCTTGATATGCAACAACATCAAGTGGGGCGGCTAAAAATTCTTTTGCCTTTGCGACGAAAGCTTGGAAATGTGCACTTGCATTATGGCTTTGAACCGCTGCTTCATCTTTCCACACTTCGACCATTAAAAAGGTGTTTTCTTTCTCTGTATTCTTGAAAAGCTTGTAGGACACATTGCCTTCTTCTTCCTGTGAAGCTTTCATTAACCCGTTGATTTCTTCTAGAAATACGTTTTCTTTCTCTGGATGAATGGTCATCCCTGCATGAATAATAATCATATGATCGTCTCCCTTTTTTTAAAAATTATTTCCACTCTGTGATGCGGTCGATCGGTAAACGGTAAGAAGCATAACCTTCGTCAGCCGCTTTCCCAATGGATAGAAGCATAACTGGTACATAGCGCTCTTTATCCCAGCCGAATGTTTCAGCGATGACTTCTTTGTCATATCCGCCAATTGGGTTTGTATCATAGCCATGCGCACGAGCAGCAAGCATCAGCTGCATTGACACAAGTCCACCGTCAATTAAGATCGTTTCACGATTCACTTGCTCTGGAAGAGCTTCAAAATGTGCAGTTAATGCAGCAATTTGTCTTTCTTTTACTTCCTGCGGCATGTAGCCATGTTCTACTGCTTTTGAATAAATTTCTTCTAAGTATTCATTGTTTTTCATATCTGCAAACACAGCGATGACAGCTGATGATGTAGCTACTTGTGTTTGGTTGAATTTTGCGAGTGGTGCAAGCTTTTCTTTTCCTTCTGGGCTGTCAATGACCATGAAGCGCCAAGGCTGTGCATTCACTGATGATGGTGCTGTGGTTGCCTCTTCTAAAATCTCTGTCATTTCTTCTTTGCTAATTTTCACTGCTGGATCATAGTTACGAATGGAGCGGCGCCCTTTCATAATATCCATAAAATCGTTTGTTTTTAAAGTTGTAGCCATGTGTAACACTCCTTTAGGTTGTTTGAATCTTTTCGATGTTTTGTTGTATACGGATGAGCACATCAGTGAGAAGCTTTCGTTCTTCATCACTTACGTTTTCAAGCATTTCTGAGATAAATCGTTCTTTTTCTTTTTTAGAAGCTTCGATTCTTGTTCTGCCTTCATCTGTCAGACGAACAAGCGTGACTCGATTATCTTCCGGCTTTCTTCTGCGCGTGACCATTCCTTTTGTTTCTAACTGTTTTAAGTGACGCGTCACAGCCGCACTATCAATATTTACTTTTTTCTGCAAATCGGATTGGCTGATTTCGTCGGCTTGGAATAACAGTGATAGCAACTCCAGTCTTGATTGGCTGATGCCCGTGCATGCTTCGAACTTCACACCCATCATACGGTTCACGCACTGCAAACGATATAATACCTCTGCTTCTTCAGAGCAAAATGCAGTCAATGCCATCCCCTCTTTTCTATTCAGATCAATTATTTGATATATCAATCATTGACTCGTCAACTAATATACACCCATTGTTTCATGATTGCAAGAGGTTTGTTTCATAAAGTGAAATTTTTTATTTCAATCAAAAAAGACGAGCTTTTGCTCGTCTTAAGAACTTGGTGTCGTTGTTGGTCCCACATAGTAGCTGATAAATCCAATGATCATCAAGACAACAAAAATAAAGAGAATGAGTTTGAGCATTCTCATGGTTTATCCCCTCCCACTCATCTAACTTATCATATCTAGAAGAAGCGCTACCTAAAATTTACATAAAAAAAGACAAAAGCGATTCATCACTTTTGTCTTTTTCTCTTTATTCTGTAATCACTGTATGAATCAAAGTCGGAGCATCGGCATGGTCATCAATGCGGATGTTGTCATAAATTTTCTCCATGACATTCGCAACATCTTCACGGTTTGCATGCAGCGTCACGAGAGATTCACCTTTTTCTACACGATCGCCTACTTTTTTGTTTAGCATAATGCCAACAGATAGGTCGATATCGTCTTCTTTTGTTGCACGTCCTGCTCCAAGAATCATCGCTGCAACACCGATTTCGTCTGCGACGATTTCAGCGATCACACCTGATTCTTTTGCCGGCACTTCGATTTGATAAGGTGCTTGCGGCAGTTTTTCCGGTTGATCTACAATCGAGCCGTCTCCACCTTGGTTTTCTAAAAATTCCTTGAATTTCTCAAGTGCTTTGCCGTTTTTCATGACTTCAATTAGCTTTTCTCTTGCTTCATCAAGTGTCTCTGCTTTTTTCGCAAGAACGACCATTTGACTTCCTAATGTGAGCACAAGCTCGTTTAAGTCTTCAGGGCCTTCGCCTTTAAGCGTGTCAATCGCCTCTTTCACTTCAAGGGAATTTCCAATCGCTAATCCTAGCGGCTGAGACATGTCTGAGATGACAGCCATCGTTTGTCTGCCAACATTATTTCCGATACGAACCATTGCTTTTGCAAGCTTCTCAGAGTCTTCAGGTGTTTTCATGAAAGCACCTGCGCCTGTTTTCACGTCTAATACGATTGCATCTGCGCCAGCAGCGATTTTCTTACTCATAATCGAGCTTGCAATGAGCGGGATGGAGTTAACAGTTCCTGTTACATCACGAAGGGCATACAGTTTTTTATCAGCAGGTGTCAGGTTGCCTGATTGTCCAATGACCGCTACTTTATGACGGTTCACCAGCTCGATGAACTCGTCTTTTGTAATTTCAACGTGGAAGCCTTTGACTGCCTCTAGCTTGTCGACAGTTCCACCCGTATGTCCAAGACCACGCCCAGACATTTTTGCAACAGGTACATCAAGTGCTGCAACAAGAGGAGCGAGTACAAGCGTTGTTGTATCGCCTACACCGCCTGTTGAATGCTTGTCTACTTTAATGCCGTCGATAGCAGACAGGTCAATTGTGTCCCCTGAGTTTGCCATAGCGAGTGTTAAATCTGCACGTTCTTGATCCGTCATATCTTGGAAGAAAATCGCCATCGCCAAGGCACTTGCTTGGTAGTCAGGAATTGTTCCGTCCGTATAACCTTTGACAAAGAAAGAAATTTCCTCTGAAGATAATTCTTTTCCGTCACGTTTTTTCGCAATGATATCTACCATTCTCATTGTTTTCACCATTCCTTTTTTAGTTTAGTAAATCAAACCGACAACGCCTGCTGTTAAGAAGCTGACGAGTGTTGCACCGAATAACAGCTTTAATCCAAAGCGTGCGACAACGTTTCCTTGTTTTTCATTTAAGCCTTTCACTGCTCCAGCAATGATACCGATAGACGAGAAGTTCGCAAATGACACAAGGAATACAGAAATGATCGCTTCTGTACGAGCAGTGAAATGAAGACCGTCGCCAGATAGAGCAAGCATCGCTACAAATTCGTTAGATACCATTTTGGTCGCCATAATACTTCCTGCTTGTACCGCTTCACTCCAAGGTACACCAACAAGGAAAGCAAATGGTGCAAACACATATCCAAGTACATCTTGGAAAGAAACACCGATGGCAGCTGTGAAAATGCCATTAATCATCGCAATTAATGCAACGAATCCAATCAACATCGCAGCCACAACAATGGCTACTTTGAAACCATCCATAATGTATTCGCCGAGCATTTCGAAGAAAGATTGTCTTTCCTCTTCTACGACTTCAAGCATGTCTTCGTCTTTAGACACTTCATATGGATTGATGATAGACGCAATAATAAATCCACCAAATAGGTTCAGCACAAGTGCTGTAACAACGTACTCCGGTTTAATCATTTGCATATACGCACCGACAATGGACATTGATACAGTCGACATCGCAGATGCACACAATGTATAAAGACGCTGTTGAGGTAATAATCCAAGCTGTTTCTTAATGGAAATGAACACTTCGGATTGACCTAAAATCGCTGACGCTACGGCGTTGTAAGATTCTAGTTTCCCCATTCCATTGACTTTACTAAGCAAATACCCAATTCCGCGTACGATCAGCGGAAGGATACGCCAATGCTGCAGGATACCAATCAAGGCAGAAATGAAGACGATCGGCAGCAAGACATTGATAAAGAAAGTTGACGCATTATCATTCATTAAACCGCCAAATACGAAGTTGATCCCTTCACCAGCATAGCCTAGAAGCATTTGGAATCCTTTTGCAAAGCCACCGACTAGGAAGTTCCCAACACCTGTATTGAGCAGAATATAACCTAAAATAAATTGCAGTACAATCATGACAATGACTGGACGGAATTTCACTCGCTTTTTCCCGTTACTTGCCAGCCATGCAATGGCGAGAATCACCAGCAAACCGATAATACCAATGACGTATTTCATGTTTTTCCTCCTTGAATGAATTCGTTTACATTAATGTGCTTGTATAGAACAAACCCTATTTCGCAAACAAATTGCGGAAGAAAATCCCAGAAATGAGATCCTTCCGCATATGACTTTTTCATCATCTAATCAGTCATGAATGTTATCCTACCATAGGATCGTATGAATTAATAGTCTTTAGAAGGAGCTGATTGATCCCCTTTAATAATGGAAACGCCTGCACTGGCACCAATACGGGTTGCGCCTGCAGCTGTCATCGCTTCTACGTCTTCTTTTGTTCTTACGCCGCCTGATGCTTTGACACCGATGTCAGGTCCAACTGTTTTACGCATTAATGCGATGTCCTCAGCTGTTGCACCGCCTGTACTAAATCCAGTCGATGTTTTGACGAAATCAGCGCCAGCTTTTACAGAAAGTTCACAAGCTTGTACTTTCTCTTCATCCGTGAGTAGACAAGTTTCAATGATGACTTTCACTAAGGCTTTGCCTTTTGCTGCGTCTACAACGGCACGAATATCTTGTTCAACTGCATCATATTCGCCATCTTTCAATGCCGCAATATTGATGACCATGTCCACTTCAGTTGCACCGTTTTCAATGGCATCCTTTGTTTCAAATGCTTTCACTGCTGTTGTGTTTGCACCTAACGGGAAACCGATGACTGTACATACATCAACGCCTGTTCCTTCTAGTTCTTTCGCCGCAAGAGATACCCAAGTTGGGTTCACACAAACGGAAGCAAATTGATATGTCTTTGCTTCTTCTAGTAACTGCATGATCGCAGCTTTAGATGTATCTGGTTTTAGTGCTGTATGATCAATGAGCTTTGCTATTGTCATGATTCACACTTCCTTTTAAATATGATACTTTCATCTTAAATGACTATTGAACAATTGTAAATATAGTTATGAAATTTTGTTCATCTATTTTGTGACATTTAAAAGAGCTCTTGCTGTGTGCTGATCGATCATCAATACGTTCGCATATTTTCCTCTCAGCGCCCCATGGATAGAGGCAACCTTTCGATGTCCACCAGCAACAAGAATGGAGCGCTCTTTTGTTCTCAAATCATCCAGCTCCACACCGATTGTGCGATTGTTAATCGCTTCACTGCAAATGCGTCCTTCTTGATCATAAAAACGTGAACAGATATCTCCGACACTGGATGTCTTGAGCAACGCCTTTTCTTCTTCACGGAAATAACCAAGCCTAAACAAAAGCGCCTCATCTCTTACCGTCCCAACAGTAAACACAGCGATATTTGCCTGTTTGCCCATTTCAATAATGCGATGAATATGTCTGTCCTGTTCGACCATCTCTTTAACGGCGGCACTATCGAACACAACAGGCAGTGGCAAATAGCGTGGTGCCGTTTGAAAAGCTGATGCAAACAGCTGAATCGTTTCCGCAGAATATGTATTCACATGTGAATGGCTGATTCCACCTTTCAACTGAACAACTTCTACCCCTTTTACCTGTTTAGGTTGCATCTTTTGAGCAATTTGATACATCGTGGTGCCCCAGCTCACTCCAACGATATCGCCGTCTTTCACCGTATTCTGAAGATAATCTGCACCAAACCGGCTCAAGTAATCCGTAATCGTTGGATAATCGTCCTTTGGTGAAAATACCACATGAGCCTCGAGCAGATCATATTTTTCTTTCAGCAATAAGGACAGCTCATTTAAATCCTCAAATGGGTCCATCACTGTAATTTGGACGTACCCTTTTTCCTTCGCATACTGAAGCAGACGAGACACCGTTGGCCTCGACAGGTCAAGCTGCTTGGCGATTTCCTGCTGACTGTAATCAGATAAGTAATAGAGCCTTGCTGCTTCAATACTTAATTGCTGTTTGTCCCGATCCATTCGTACGCCTCCTTTTTTCCTCTATCATAACAAATTGTTCACTTCACCATGCACAAATGTTCATTTAAAGAAAATGGTGTAAGCTGCGTGAAAGGTCTCTTGCTTCTCTAAGGTTTGAATGCCGAATTTCTCCTTATACTGCCCATTTGTCCCTTCCATATCAGCGATCCCATACCAAGGCTCAATACAAACAAAAGGAGCCATTGTTCCCTTTTCTTGATCATATGGAGACCAAATACCAACGAACGGAAAACCACTGAGATCGACCTCAACGCCGTGACCTGCTTGAGAAATCAATGATACTTGATCAATATGACTAAAGATCATTGCATCGTTCTGAAAAAGTTCTGGGCGAAGTTGAATCGGCTCAAACTCAACACCTTTCTCCTTCTCTCTCACAAGTGAATCATGAAGTTCATATTGGACTGGATCATGTTCGGTGGAAGGTGCCAATGTGAGTGAATAATCAGCTGTCTGCTCGCCTTCAACAAGCGGGACATGAAATGCCGGATGCCCGCCAATCGAGAAATACATCGTGCCATCTCCTTCATGAACAATTTCCCAGGAAATCGTTAGTCCATTTTCCGACAGTGCATAACTGATGCGCGCTGTAAATTCATACGGATATTGTGACGTGTGACGGCCATTTGATTGATATTGAAAAACCACCTGATCTTTTGCTTCTTCAAATAGTTCAAAATCAACATCACGCAAAAATCCATGCTGCGAGAGTTGATACGTTTGATCGTCTATCTTGTATTGATCATCCTTCAACCGTCCGACAATCGGAAATAAGACGGGCGACACTCTGCCCCAATAAGCAGGGTCACCAGACCACATATATTGACGTCCACTTTCTTTATGAAGCACCTCTCTCACCTCGGCACCTCTCTCACTGATTTGAACCAATAACAGATCATTTTCAATCGTTCTCATTCAACACATCCCCTTTCCTTCTTCTTTTATTATGACAGGGATTTTCGGTTTGAGTATAAAAATAAGAATCCCTCAAGCCTTAGAAAGTTTCTTCATATAAAAAAATTTTAAAAAAGACAGAAATTCGCCAACAAAATGTAATGCTGATTCGTCTAATCTTATATAAAATAAAAGAATCGTTGTTCTTTTGGAGTGACAACAAAAAAGACGCGTTTGACATTGATGGGGGATTCTTTTTCATGAACAGCAAGGAAAACCGTTTACGTTACATATTAGGATTAGATGGGCTGAGAGCTGTTGCCGTATTGGCGGTCATTGCTTATCACTTACATATTGAACCCGCAAGCGGCGGGTTTCTTGGCGTTGATTTGTTTTTTGTGATTTCTGGTTACTTGATTACAACCATCTTGCTGCATAAGCAGGATTTGGGTTATCAAGAGCTTCTGCCTTTTTGGATGGGCCGCATCAGAAGGCTGCTTCCAGCTGCCTACGTCATGATTTTTTTAATCGTCAGCTGGTGCGCCATTGCTGGTTCAAATGCATTAATGTCCATTCGCGGCGATGCCTTATCGTCCTTTTTTTATGTGAGTAACTGGTGGTACATTTTTCATCAGCTCTCTTACTTTGACAGCTTCAATGCTGTATCTCCACTAAAAAATTTATGGTCTTTGGCGATTGAAGAGCAATTTTATCTCATTTGGCCGGTACTGTTGATTGCTGGACTGAAATGGGTGAAAAATAGATCCCATCTTCCTATGATCACCTTTGGTCTGGCACTTGTATCTGCTTTATGGATGGCCAATCTCTATTCACCGGATACTGACCCGAGCAGGATCTATTATGGAACAGACACACGTGCGTTTGCACTCCTCATCGGGTGCAGTCTTGCATTTGTCTGGCCCATGCACAGACTTTCCAGCAGAAAATTACTTCCTGTCGGCAGACGTATACTACATATAGCCGGATTCGGTTCGATGGTCATTTTCCTCTTATGTGTTTATGCAGTCGACGAATTTGACGGCTTTCTCTACCAAGGCGGTATGCTTTTATTCTGTCTGAATGCAGCGATCTTAATTGCGTGTGTCTGCCATCCTGCCAGTCTTATTGGGAAATGGCTGTCTTTTCAACCACTCGTTTGGCTCGGGAAGCGGTCTTATGGCATCTACCTATGGCATTATCCAATTATCGTGCTGACCACACCGGTCATTGAGATTGGACAGCCTTCTATGGGACGTGTCACATTGCAGCTCATCGCAATTCTACTCATATCAGAGGCTTCCTATCGTTTGATCGAACAGCCGATTCGTAAACTCGGGTTTAGACACTATTTTGCCTCTTGGTCGATTTGGAAAACAGGAATCAAGCAATGGTCTATGTCCAATAAAGTGTTTCTTGGGATTGCCGCAGTCCTTTTGATTTTATTTACCATTGGCATGTCTAGCTCGTCTCATACATCCCCGCATGCACAAGAAGTAACACAAATTAAGACAGCGCCCCAAAAGGCAGGCGGTCAGACAGAATCAAAAGTGAAGAAAAAGAAAGACAAACATGAGAAAAAAGCAGCGGATCCTAAACAATTTCACCAAGTTCTTGCCATTGGTGATTCCGTCATGTTAGACATTGCTTCAAATTTAGAAAAGGCCTATGAACCAATCACCATTGACGCAAGGGTCGGAAGGCAAATGAACGAAGCCATCCGCATCGCCCCTCAATATGCTTCTTTTAACAAGGCTGATGCCGCTGTTATTATTGAGCTTGGCACAAATGGTTATTTTACAGAGGGAACTTTGACTTCATTCATTCAACATTTCTCGAAAGCACATATTTTCCTTGTGAACACTCGCGTTCCAAGATCTTGGGAAAATGATGTGAATGCAGTCATTGAGCGTGTGGCCAATCAACATCACAATGTGAGCTTAGTCGATTGGCATTCAGCCGCTACCGGACAGCCATCCTATTTTCAGCCAGATGGTGTTCACCTTTCCACAAAAGGCTCTGACACATTGACTGAGCTCATTAAAGCCAGTATCAAGAAAAAAGGAGATGTGTCCTCAGCATCATAAGAAGACTAGCATCCTGTGAAGAGAGATTCAAAAAAGACATGCTTTCCTATGATTGGAGGCATGTCTTTTTTGTGATGGATGAGCACAGAGCTGCATTATGTTTTACTTTTAAAAGACCAAATGATGACAGGGATGAGAATTAACGATAAAATTCCTCCGCTTAAAGATAATGTAGCATAACTCGTATTCGCAACGACCATTCCTGAAAGGGCACCGCCAGAAGCACCTGCTAACGCAACAAAAACATCGAGTGTTCCTTGGGTTTTTGCCCGGGATGATGGTTCTGTAGCATCCACTATTTGAGCAGTACCACTAATTAAACCAAAGTTCCATCCCAATCCAAGTAAAGACAAAGCAATGATTAATAGAATCATTGAATCACTTGGTGCGAATGCTGCCAATAAACCAGCAAGTAACAATGTGATGCCCGACGCTATGCTCATAGCTGTTCGTCCTAGTTTATCTACAAGTACACCCGTGATAGGTGAAGGAAGATACATAGCACCTATATGAAAACCAATCACAATGCCCACTTCGGCTAATCCATGACCATGATGCTGCATATGCACCGGTGTCATGGTCATGAGTGCCACCATGACAATTTGAGTTAAGATCATCACTGTGGCACCTACTGTAAGCCCTTTTTTATCTGTTTTTTTATCAGCAGCATCTGCTTTATTTCCATGACCATGTTCTGCTTTGTAAGTTGCTATTCTTCGGGCAATGTCTAATGGATCAGGACGCAACAGAATAAAAAGGACAAGACCAGCTACAATAAATGCTACTGCTGATAAAATAAAAGGACCGGCAAGTGCTGGAACACCAATGGACACTGCAAATTTACCCATCACTTCAACTAAATTCGGACCTGCTACTGCTCCAAATGTTGTCATGACCATTGTTGTACTAATGGCAGTTGCACGCTGTTTAGAATTCGCTAAGTCCGTCCCAGCATAACGCGCTTGTAAGTTCGTGGATGTTCCTGCTCCGTAAATGAAGAGCGATGCAAATAATAAAATGACACTATTCATCATAGCTGCCAGCACAACGCCAATTGCTCCGAGCCCTCCAGCAACAAAACCTGTCGATAAACCGATGCGTCGTCCATAACGTTGCGAAAGCTTTCCTACAATGAAAGCTGACCCAGCTGACCCCAAAGTAAATAAAGCGATTGGGACTCCTGCATAGGCTTCAGTTCCAAGCATTTGTTGCGCTAAAATGGCACCTACCGTAATTCCTGCAGCTATTCCAGCCCCTCCAAATATTTGCGATAGACTGACAACGAACAATACTCGTCTATATAAATTTTTCAATTTTTGGGGTGAATCTATATAATTCTTCACTACATCTTGTTCTGTATCTAACACTTGTAAACACCCACTTGAGATTTATTTGCCCAATGTAACCATTATATCAGCTCCGACTACAATCCTTGATTAAATCTCTTCCACCTCTCGGCCATTTACATGGCGAGCAAGCTATTGTTTTCGGATCATGAATAAAGCGCCCACATGACTGACCTGTACTTTTGAGCTGATGCGTATCTTTTGTCGTTTTCTTTTATGCCGTTAAAGGGCTGGCTCTCAATGCTAATGCGTGCTTTTCGTTCGTTTTTTGATCCACCAACGCAAAATCACCATTCTCATACGCTAATGAAAATAATTCTTCGATATGAAAGACACCTGCCTGAAACTGCTTGCTCAATACATGCAGTGCCACAGCACTGGCGACTTGAGCCGTTGCTTGAGACTCATCGCGACCTTTTATTCCAAGCGCTGCTTGATGAATTTCGTTACCCTTCAATCCTACCGCTTCCACTTTCACTGCATATTGATCTGTACCCATTTGAGCAGATTGAATCAGTGAAATGGCTCGTTCCTTGATTTTCGGCATCGTGAGAAGGGACGTCATTCCGAGTTTCCTTGTGAGAGCAAATGCACGTGTCGCTATGCCAGAATCAAAACAGAGCCTTGTTGTCACAGAAGGCACATGGAGCGTTGAAGGCAATGTTTGCTGGTCAGAGAAAGGAAACTGATAGGCTTGCCGCTTTCCAAGCGTTTTGCCAAAATCAATGCGTTTCCCTCCAGTAAAACTTTTGACTTTCTTTCGCTGATGATTCTTCGTCAGCTCATAATCCGTATGCACATGATCAAGCGTCCATTCAATAGCTGCTTTTCCATGCTGGTCACCTAGCCCAAGCATGATACTAATATCAATTTGCTCCACAGAGGTCAGAATAGATGCCGCCTTCGCTGCAAGCAAATTGGTGAGACCAGGTGCAAGACCTACGCTCAGCACAGCCGTTGCGTTCAATTGCTGTTGATGGACCTTTGCCAGCTTCTCAATATAGGCTCCTTTTGCTGAAATATCGAGATAATCAATACCTGACCGTAAGCATGTTTCAGCAAATGACGTGTCATCTTGATCAAGACACATGATCACGAGTTTCGTTTCATCCATCCAGTCCGTATCCATTGGTTGTCTGACGTCTATCTGAAATGGACGTACACGCCCATTCGTTTGGCGTGCAAATTGTTCAGCCTTCTCATAACTTCGGCCAGCCGCAAAGACTTGCCCAGGATACACGTCACTTAATTGAAGACATATTTGCTGCCCCACATGTCCATAACCGCCTATCACCATCACTTTTGACCTCATTTTCCAACCGCCTTTCTATCGCCTCTTTTACAAACAATCCCTTTGATCATGCCAGCTTGAAAATAAGGTCTGATGTCTTGAAATCCCGCTTCTGTTAATTGTGCTGTCATCTTTTCTTCAGACACGGGATATGTTGTGACACCCAGCCTTTCTCGGAAGGACGTAAACACTTCCTTTCCCAAGCCTTGACGCTTCATGAAGAGAGAAAGCATATGAAGCTCCTGCTGAAATGCAGGCGTTTCTGGGTCTCCTTGAATAAACGCCAACACGAGCGGTGCCCCTGGTTGAAGCCGGCGGGCGATCTCCTGTAAAAAGGTCAGCTGATCTTTTACAAAATGAATGACAAGCAAACTTACTGCTGCATCGTACAACTTTTCAACCGGCACTTTGTCTAAGGCCATCTCATACCATGTGACGCGATCTTGCATATGAAGCTGTGCCACTCTGCGCTTGGCCATATCAAGCATGGTTGGAGATGGATCAACCCCTGTGATATGCCAGTCTTTATTTCTTTGAAGTATGTTGATGATCTCTTCGCCCCCACCTGCTCCGACTGTTAACATGCGAGAAGCCGATCCCATTAATTCGATTTCTACTCTATCCACTGTCAGCTCATGCAAAAGATGATAGCCCGGTACTTTATGTGCAATTGTCGCTGCATAGGATTCAGCAACAGGATCATGCCAATGTTGATTTACACTCATATGTCTTCTCCTCCAGTTTCCGCTTTGCTTCGTTCCCTTTACACTAACGGTATGTTATCTTCATTGTAAGAAGATAGATGAGAAAAAACGATCCCTAAAAGTGGGGATATTGAGGAGGAGATCAAATGAACAATCCAGCCGCTCATTTTCAGCAGCTGAGAAAAAGCATTCGAGATGAACTTGCTGCTATCTGTGATTTTGATGCTGCCTGTATCACAACCATTGATCCAGCTACTCTCCTCTCGACGGGTTCTTTTACAGATGAACCGATTGAAGCCATACATAACGAGCTGTTTCAAAATGAATATTTAAAAAAAGATGTGCACCAGCATGAAGATCTAGCGAAAGGTCCTGTCCACGCTGCCAGTCTCGTCCAAAGCGGAGAATACATCAATAGTGGTCGATACCAGCACATTTTGTTGCCTAACGGATGGGCAGATGAATTGCGGGCAGCCCTTGTGATTCAAGGTGAATGCTGGGGAATTGCCAGCCTTTATCGAAAAAAGGAGAAGGAACCTTTTCATGAACAAGATATACAAGCGGTTAGTCGCCAAACACCAGCACTCGCAGCCAAGCTAAGAGATGAACTTTTTAAAAGAAGAGAAACGGAAGAAGATGAAACGGCGGAACACCAAGGCTTCCTCATTCTTTCACACGATTACCATCTTCTTTATGGAAATGAAACCGGACTTCATTGGCTCCACACCTTCCAAACCTTTGAGCAAATTCATGACGGTGCCATCATGCCCCGTCCGTTTAGAGCATTAGGTGCTAAGCTTTTATATGGCGGCGGTGACCAAACAGCGGTCAGCATCACCAGAATGCCGACAGGGCGTTTTCTCTCTCTTCAAGCATTTCGTTTAGCACAAGCAGCCGGGCACGAAGAGGCTGTCATGATTCATATTAAACGAGCTCAAACAAGTGACATCCTTCCTTATATAGCGAAAACATATCGGCTAACAGAAAGAGAAATGAACGTCCTTGACTGCTTAATAAAAGGACAATCCACAAAAGAAATTGCCAGTACGTTATTTATCTCGCCTCATACGGTGCATGATCATGTAAAGGCGATGCTCGAAAAAACAAATTTGAACAGCAGACGTATACTTGTTTACTTTTTCTCACACATATAAAAAAGCGGCTACCTCATTGGTAGACCGCTCTTTCTTTATTTTCCGATGACTCGCTCATGCAAGATATGTGCGACTCCTGCTTCGTTATTGGATTTTGTCACAACATCCGCAACTGCTTTGACATCATCAATGGCATTTCCCATCGCAACGCCACAACCTGCAAATTTCAGCATCGACACGTCGTTCCCATTGTCACCAATCGCCATCACTTCTTCACGAGAAATTCCCAGTTCATGCGCTAGAAGCTTCACGGCATTCCCTTTGCTCACATCAGGATGAAGAATTTCTAGGAAGAAATCTGTGCTTTTTACCATCATGTACTGATCCTTCACTTCAGATGGAATGGCTTGTATCGTCTTTTCCAAACGTTCTGGCTGATCAATATACATCATCTTCGGAAGTCTCATGGATGGGTCTGCCTCTTCGACAGGTAAATACTTAAGCGGCAATTTCGTTAAGTACGATTCAAGTACCGTGTATTCACTAATATCCCGATTTGGTGTGTATAGATGAGCTGAATCGAAATAATGCATAGGTGTATCCAGCTGACGGCTCAGTTCATATAAAGAAGTCAAATCATCATAGGATAAAGTTAATTCTGATACGACTTCATTTGTATGGCTGTTTTGTACAAGCGCTCCATTATAGGCGATGACATAATCCCCCTCTTGATCAAGCTGCAGCTCTTTTAAATAGCGATGCACCCCGCCAATCGGCCGGCCTGTACATAAAACAATTTTAACGCCTTCTGCCTTCGCCTGTTGAATGGCTTCAAACACCTCATCCGGCACCATATGCTGATCATTTAATAACGTACCATCCATATCAATTGCGACTAATTTATACATTCACTGCTCCCCTTTTCTCAGCAAAACATGCTGTCACTATTTTGAGTGATCATCTACATGATCACATGCTGTTCATCATACTATGTACCTATTTTAGCCTATCGTTTTTTTCTCACACTGTCTACTTGTTCATATCTGTAACAAAAAATCACTTCATCCTCATCTATTATAACCTATTCTATGAAATCCGCTGTGAATAGGACAGACCTGTCATTTTAACAGTATGAAAAGGAACAAATGTTCATCGGAGAATATTTTGAAACTAGCAAATCTAATTGTATGATGGATAGCAAAGAAAGGAGGTGCAGGGAATGATTACATTTACGAGAGGAAAATTGTCAAAAATGTCTGGTGTACATATTGAAACCATTCGTTTTTATGAAAATGAGGGTGTGCTCCCCGAGCCTAAGAGAGCACATAACGGCTATCGTTTATATGATAAAAAATATGTACTCATGCTATCCTTTATCACTGAAGCAAGAAAGCTAGATTTCTCACTCAAAGAAATTCGAGAAATTATCACGTCACTATTCGAGAAACAGTCGAAAACAGAAGCGGAACAGCTGCTCGAACAAAAAGTAGAAGATATTCAAAAATCCATTCAAGAGTTAAAAAAGAGGAAGGCGGCCATTCAACTGTTAACGAAACAAACATTAGCTAACATTAGTTAATTGTAGAGGCTGCCAAAGATGTGCCGGTATTTTTTACTGGCACCCCTCTGCGCCTAGCTGTTAAGTACACGTTGTATGAAAACATCAGGTATACTAGAGACAGCTTGACGTGACATCAATCGCATGAAAGGGGTTATGAATAGAATGAGAATAGCAACCATTGGAACAGGTGTGATTGTGGAAGGTTTCCTCCAGGCAATTGAACAGCTTGAAGGTGCTTCTTGCCACGCTGTCTATTCAAGAAAGGAAGCTACGGCAAAGAAACTCGCAGATCAATTTGGGGTGCAAACGACTTATACGGATTTAACCGCTATGTTAGAAGATCCCCACATAGAAGCGGTATATATCGCATCACCCAATCGTTTACATAGCGAGCATGCCACGGCTGCATTGAAACACGGAAAACATGTGATTTGCGAAAAGCCTTTTACCTCTAATGTGAAAGAGCTAGAAGCCTTAATCGCTCTCGCAAAGGAAAAGCAGCTCTTCCTATTTGAAGCCATTACGACCGTTCATATGCCCAACTATCATTTAATCAAAAAACACCTTCATCAATTAGGCAGAATCAAACTCGTTCAATGTAACTATAGTCAATATTCAAGTAAATATAATCAGCTGCTCGCCGGGGAAACGCCGAATGTCTTTAACCCAGAGTTTTCTGGCGGTGCTCTAATGGATATTAACATCTACAATGTTCATTTCATTATGAATCTATTTGGTTCACCGAAAGACATTCGTTACCAGGCCAACCGCCATCCAAACGGCATCGACACATCTGGTGTTTTAACTTTTACTTACAATGATTTCATCGCCACAAGTGTTGGCAGCAAAGATACAAGCAGTATGAATTTCGCTTTGATTCAAGGGGAAAAAGGGTTCCTGCATGTGAAAAATGGTGCGAATGGCTGTGAGGAAGTGTTGCTGCATATAGGAGACCAAGTCACTTCACTCAATGCACAAACCAATTCAAACCGCCTGTTTTATGAAGCAGAAGCATTTCAGCATATCATTGAAACAGGAAATGTCGAAAAGTGTTATGAATGGCTTGATGACAGCCTTTCTGTCATGAAGGTTCTTGAAACCGCTAGGAAAGACGCCGGTATTGTTTTCCCAGCGGATCATGCTTAAATAAAAAAACCGCCTTCTGATGAAAAGGCGGTTTTTTGACATTAGATACTCTTTGAATATGCCACCAGACGCTGAGACATATGATTCACTTCATCAACTGAAGCGTTCACTTGCTCTGTCAAAGCAGCCTGTGTTTGCGTAAGAGCTGTCATATTGGAGATATTTTCAAGAATTTGATCGATTTGTGTTTTCATTTCAGTTAAACTAGATTCGATATTTTCTGTCGCATTGGCACTATGAAGCGCTAGCTTACGTACTTCATCAGCAACGACTGAGAAACCGCGGCCCTGCTCGCCTGCTCTTGCTGCTTCAATTGCGGCATTCAAACCAAGCAGATTCGTTTGGTTTGCCACTTCTTTGATCAAGTCTGAAATGTTCTTCGTCTCATCTGCACTGTTTTTCGCCAAATTAGCAGCAGACGTTGACTGCTCTTGAGCGACAGCAAGCTCTTGTGCTTGGTTTGTTACAGAACTGATACCAGATACCATTTCACTAATAGAACTTGAAAGCTGCTCTACTTGGGAAGCCATTTCATTGGCTGTTTTTTCTTTATTTTTTTCTAACGTAATATCACGAATCGTTCCTGCGACACGTAAAGGGACACCCTTCTCATCACGAATGGTTTCACCGCCCGCATGATACCAGCGATACTCGCCATTTTTACTCTGCAATCTATAATCAATGTCAAATGGTGTACGGCCAGAATGGTCATTTAAGTGATCCGCAAAAGCTTGGAGAGCCGATTCTTTATCTTCAGGATGCAAACGATCACTCCAGCTGCTCAACACGTTCGGGAAATCCTTTTCATCTATAAAACCAAGCGTTTTTCTAAACTGCGGAGACCACCAGAATTCATTGTTTGGATTGACAGGATCGCCAGCCTCTACAACCATATCCCAAGGCGCTTCCACAAGCGCACGGTTGATCAAGTCATATCTTGTCACGAATGCTTGCAGCTCTTCTTCTTTCAATTTCTGATCATGAATATCAAAAAGAGCTCCTGCCACACGAAGAGGTACCCCATTTCGATCTCGAATCGTCGTTCCGGTTGCTTTGAACCAACGATACTCGCCATTTTTCAACTTCAGACGATATTCGATATCATACGGTGTACGGCCAGAATGATCCAATAAATGCGTAGAGAATGCATTCAAAGTGTATTCCTGCTCATCTGGATGAATTCGAGATGCCCAGCTGTCTAAGACATTCGGAAAATCGTTTTCATTTTGAAAACCTAGCATTTTGCGGAAATCATCTGTCCATGTGAATTCGTTTTTTGGATTCACAGGATCTCCTGCTACAACCGTCATATCCCATAGACCCACTTGAATCGCTTTTGTCACTAAATTCATACGCATATGAATATCTTCTTGCGCTTCTTGCATCTTTTGTAACGCTTCATTTATTTGAGCCACAGCTTCTATTGTTTGACTAGAAGAGAATGCAGCAGTATCAATTCTGGCTGAAAAATCTCCCTTCTCAATTCGTTCAACTAATTGACTGCTTTCACTAAGAAGGGCCCCCGACGATGAATCACTTACTTTTCTCATAAACATCTTCAATAACTCCTTTCATTCTTCCATACTTTTTTGAAATATTTTACAGTTATAAACAATTCTTTATTAGGACTTTAGTAACACAAAAGATATATCGACAAAAACTGAAAATTGTTTATGTCAGAATGAAGGCAAATGATCATTTTTTCACGAAGTTTCAGATTTTGGGGATGGGTCATGGAAAGGATTTATGGAAGAAAACGGCTCATTTGATAGAATCAACCGCCTATTTTGTCTGAAAAATCTCTTTTTTTATATTGACACTGGCCTCTCGAAAAAAGAAAATGGAACATAAGCATTTTAAAAAAGGAGAACGTCATGAGCGCGAATCAGGAACAACACGAATTAAAAAAGCTTTTATCGCCGCGTCATATTCGCATGATTGCGATGGGCGGGGTCATTGGTACAGGAATCTTTAAAGGAAGTGCCGATACAATCGGCTTAGCAGGTCCTGGAGTTATCTTTTCCTATGTATTTGCTGGATTGCTTCTTCTCATTGTCATGGCGGCTTTAGCTGAAATGGCCATCGTCTACCCGGGGAACAACCTTCGCGACCTCATACAGATTGCGCTTGGTCAACGTTTTTCATTTGTTGTCGGATGGGTTTACTGTTTTATGTGGCTCACTGTATGTGTCATTGAAATCATTGCAGCGGGGAGTTTACTTCAATATTGGATGCCAAACGTACCTTTATGGTCTTTATGTTTACTTTGCTCACTCTTAGTCATCGGAATTAATTTAAATAATGTAAAATACTTCGGTGAAATTGAGTTTTGGTTCGCTGGAATGAAGATTTTCGTTATTATTGTGTTTATTATTCTCGGTGCTGCATTATTATTTGGAATCATTCCGAGCGAACAAAGCACGCCTGTTCTCACCAATTACCAAAACTTTGTCCCGAACGGATGGGGTGCTGTCTTTGCCTCATTATTAGTGGTGATCTTCTCGTATGGAGGCTCTGAATTGATCGGGCTGACCATTACAGAAACAAAGGATGCAGAAAAGGTATTACCTGGTGTTGTCAAAAGTATGATGTGGCGCATTATCTTGTTTTACACACTGCCGATTTTGATTATTTGTGGACTCATTCCTTGGAATCAAATTGATCCGAATAACAGTCCTTTTGTCCAAGTCTTTTCAGCAGCTGGCATGCAGGGGGCATCTCACTTCATTAATTTCGTCTTAATTACAGCCGTTCTATCTGCCGCCAACTCTGGTATTTACGGCACGACGAGAATGATTCATTCTCTATCTAAATCAGACGGCGGTCCAAAAAAGCTGGCACAGGTCAACAAAAGAGGTGTACCTATTTTAAGTTTATGGGTGACCGTTCTGTTTCTTTTAATCGGAACATTCTTTGCTTACTTGTACCCAGATCAAATTTTCAGCTATATGCTGGCTATTCCTGGTTTTGCGGTTTCTCTTATTTGGATCAGCATCTGTCTGGCTCATTTGAAACTGCGTCCAAGATATCCGCAGGAGCCGTATTTCAAAGTATGGTTATTTCCGTATTTCACTTTATTTGCTGGTCTTGTACTCAGTGTCAGTTTTGTTCTGTTCCTATTCAGACCAGAGAACTTACCTAGCTCGATTATCAGTATCGGTTTCTTAGCAGCCGCCATCATTGCTTCATTCTTAATGAAAAAGAAAGCTTAGAAACGCAAGCAAAGCCCGCCACAATGGCGGGTATCAAATTGTTGACAAAGGGCTAAAATGAACTTGATTTTAGCCCTTTGTCTTCTTTTCAGCGTGATAGAAAACCTTTGCAGTCCAGGAAGGACGAGTACTGGCGCAGAGCGAATTTGACATTCGTGAGCACCAGCACGCAGGACTGACAAAGAATGCGAGGGTTTGTCTACACGCTGAAACCCGCCTCAGTGGCGGGTTTTTTCATGAGCAGCTGCTGTGACTTCGAAATCAACAGACGCTTTTGGGATGCCGTTGATGATGATGGTTAATGTATGAATGCCCTCATAGTGCTTTCTCGTTGTCATATTTTGAAACGACTGTGACCGGACAAATTCTCTGTGCAGCGCCGATTCTGTTTCAAATTCTGTGATTTTAAATACCTTTTGATTGCGTGTACCACGAGCTTTCACGTAATCAATGGCATACTCTACGCGCAGCTTTAATGGCTTATCAGTTTGAAGAATAAAATGAAACGTCAGCTTCTCTCCAATATGAATGGGGTCTTGCGTCACCTTCAAATCCGTTACTTGGATAGACGGATCATCTCCATAGCCAAATAAAGCCATGATATCTGGATCGCCTTTTTTCAATAACGTACGGGATGCATGTTTGACAATCCAGTTTGTATGTTCATTGGTTCCATACCAGCTTTTGACCATTTGCTTCATGAGGTCTGGCTGAATTGCGGAAATATCATTTAAATGATTCGCTACACTTTTTTGCACATACTTGGCCGAATCTGACTTCAAATTTTCTAGAATGGGCAGCGTGACAGAAGGGTCCTTTTTCAGCGCAGGGACGGATAATCCCCACGGCAAACGAGGCCTGCATCCTTCACTAGCGAGACGGCGAATATGTTCATTTTGATCCTGTGACCACACAAGCATCTGCGCCAGCATTTTCTCTTGATCTTGAATGAGAAAAGGTCGAACGGCAAATTCAGCAGTGGAAAACGGTGTAAAGAATTCAAGTGCTTTGATCGAGATATCCCAATGGTCAACACCATATGTCTCCACGTAGTCTGGAAATACGAGCGCACTGAGCCCTGTAAAATGCGGTGCTGTCTGACGCAGTACATCGATTGCCTTCTCATAATCCTCAGGCAGACAGGCGTGCATCGATTCAGTCACTCTTCTCATTCGTCCTTTTAACTCCAGCTGCTCCCAATCCTCTTGAAACACGAGCTGCTGAAAGTGATCAGCATCAAATACAGTTGACGCTTGCGCCAGTTTTTCTGCTAAATGTTGAATAAATGTTTCATTATATACATGTTTTAAAGGTTCGATCGTGTCCGCCTCCCATAGCTCAATATCATTATTTTATCCTAAATTGTCAAAAGCGGCATAACAACAAGCTAAAACAGCCCAATTCCGAAGAATTGAGCTGTTGTCCCGTTATATAAACATATTAATAATCATAATAAATGCAATGGCGCTAACGGAAATGATGGTCTCCATAGCCGTCCATGTCAAGAACGTCTCTTTAATGGTCATACCAAAATACTCTTTGATCAGCCAAAAACCAGAGTCATTGACATGAGACAAAATCAGTGAACCCGCTCCTGTTGCTAAAACAAGCAGCTCTCTGCTCACATCCGGCATGGATGCAGCGATTGGGGCTACAATTCCGGCCGCTGTCATCATGGATACTGTAGCTGATCCTGTTGCCACACGAATAACCGCAGCAATCAGCCAGCTAAGTAAAATCGGTGAGATTGGGGAGTGTTTGGCTAAATCAGCAATATAATCCCCAACGCCTGAATCGATCAGTACATTATTGAACGCTCCGCCTGCACCAATCACAAGCAGAATGGAAGCGATCGGTCCCAAACAATCGTTACTGAATGACAGCACTCGGTCACGGCTCATCCCTTGTATAAAGCCAAGACTAAAGAAAGAATACACTGTCGCAATCAATAAAGCTGTTATGGGATCTCCAATGTACTTGAACATCTGATACCACATACTATCCTCTGGCAAAATAATATCCGCCAACGTGGCAAGCAGCATAAGAATGACCGGCACCAAAATGGTAAACATCGTATTCGCAAAACCAGGAAGCTTTCGATCAGCATGTCGTTCCGTGAATTGCTTTCTGAGCAGCTCTGGAACTGGTTTATGTATCCGTTTTCCAATCCACTTACCGTACAGCGGTCCAGCAATAATAGCTGTTGGCAAACCGACGATGATTGAAAAGAAAATCGTTTTTCCCACGTTGGCATGATAGATGCCTACTGCTGCCATGGCAGCTGGGTGAGGCGGAACTAGCCCATGCACAACAGACAATCCTGCGATTAATGAAATCCCAATCGTCACGAGCGAAATGCCCGTTTCAATCGCAATGGTAAAGAGTAAAGGAATGAGAAGAACGAATCCGACCTGGAAAAAGACAGGTATCCCCACGATAAAGGCTACAAACATCATCGCCCAATGCACATTCTTCGTCCCAAAACGACTGATGAGTGTTTGAGCTATCCGCTCAGCGCCCCCTGACTCAGCCATCATTTTCCCAAGCATGGTCCCAAGCGCTAGTACAATCGCCAGTAACGATAACGTGTTCCCTAATCCCGTTTTAATCGATTGAATGATTTCCTGTAAATCCATTCCTGTAGCAAAGCCTACTAGCATAGAGGTAATGATCAAACTCACAAACGGATTCAACTTAGCGACTGTAATGAGAATGAGTAAAAGGACAATCGCCGCAATCACAATGAATAAAAGCATGTTCTCCCACCTTTTCCCCGATGTTTAACGATTTTGTTTTAATTGCAACGCACTAATGACATCAAATTCATCCTTCAGTTTGTCATAGAGACGCTCATATAAATAAAACAGCTCTATGTATGTTTCATTGTTCTTCATATTTGGTTCATGGCGGGCAGAAATACGAATCCATTCCTGCACCTCTTCTATCTCTTCCATATGACCTAAACTATGAAGTGCAAGGACAGCCGCCCCAAGTGCGGAAGCCTCGTAGCTTTCTGGAACGAGCACTTCTCTGCCCATCGTATCCGCCAAAATCTGTCGCCATAGAGGGGATCTCGCAAATCCACCAGAAGCCCTGACATCCTTCGCTGGACCTGTTAAATCTCTTAGTGCCACACCGATCGAGAAAACACTCATAATGACGCCTTCTAACACGGCTCTAATAAAGTGCTCGCGCTTATGCTGAAGACCGATCCCGAAGAACGTGCCTCTTGCGTTTGGATTCCAATAAGGTGCACGCTCACCTGTTAAAAATGGAAGAAACAGCAGTCCTTCTGAGCCAGCTGGAACCTTCTCTGCAATATCAATCATCAGATCGTAAGGGTCTACACCTAGACGCTTTGCTACCTCCACCTCGGAAGACCCAAATTCATCCTTGAGCCATCTCAGCATAATTCCGCCGTTATTGGTCGGTCCTCCGACGACCCAATGCTTGTCCGTCAATGCATAGCAAAATGTTCTTGATTGCTCATCTGTAATTGGCTGATTTACGACTGTACGTACTGCACCACTTGTCCCAATCGTGACTGCTACCTCACCTTTGCCAATCGCACCAACACCAAGATTCGCTAGTACACCGTCATTTGCACCCACAACAAATGGTGTATCTTCTTCAATGCCCATTCGCAGCGCAATTTCTGGCTGAAGACCACGTAGCTGATGCGTCGTTGGAACAAGTTCAGACAGCTGATTCACCTGAATTCCTGCAATACGTAGTGCCTCCTCGTCCCATTGAAGCGTTTCCAATCGGAACAGTCCTGTTGCTGATGCGATTGAATAATCGACCACATACTGACCGAAGAAATGATAAAGGACATACTCTTTGATGGAAATGAATTTTGCTGCCTGATTGAAGACGTCAGGTGTCATTTCCTTGATCCATCGTATTTTTGAAAGCGGTGACATTGGATGGATCGGTGTTCCGGTTCTTTTATAAATTTGAAAGCCATCTAAGTCCGTTATGATTCGTTTCGCTTGTTCTGCACTTCTGTTATCAGCCCAAATGATACTGTTTGTTAATGCTTTTCCATTCTCATCCATGACGATTAAGGAATGCATCGCCGTACTAATTCCCACACCTATGAGGTTTTTTGCATCAAATGCTGCTTTCGTCAATGCGCCTCTTACACTCGCAATCACAGCATCTAAAATATGTTCAGGGTTCTGCTCAACCCATGCTGGCTGGGGGTGAATGAGGTCATAAGGAACAGAATGCTTTGATATGACTTTCCCCTGTGGTCCAAATAGAACCGCCTTTGTACTTGTTGTTCCAATATCCAAACCAATTACCGCCTGGTTTCCCTTCATCTGTATCACGCCCAATCATTGATTTGAAATAAAGTGTCGTGGTGCCGGTGTACCTGATAAATCCCATTATAGGAATATTTTTTTCGACATTCAACGACCAAAAAGAAAATAATTTTCATTTAAAACCTTAGAATCGTTACCACAACAGCATTTTTCATTAATAGAAAAATTTATTTTTGAAACCATTACACTCTTTTTTGAGAAATGGTTTCTCTCATTTGCTTTAAGTTTGTTAATGTTTCCTGCTGCCTTAAATGTGCAAGCGCAAAATATAGCACATCAATCACAGTAAGCTGGGCAAGCCTAGCAGACATCGCTTCCGTTCGGAAAGCCGTTTCTTGCGTTGATGTATACAGCGTGACATCTGCAAGCTGACTCAATGGAGAACGCTGATAGCTTGTAATGCCAATGGTTTTCGCTCCTTTTTCCTTAGCTGTTTTCATCGCATCCAGTAAATCCTTATTTCGACCAGAATGAGATATACCAAGCACTGTGCTCTTTTGATCAAGCAGACCTGCTGACATCGCTTGAAAGTGAGAATCTGTATGAACAATACAGTTGATGCCTGTCCTCATAAATTTGTGAAAAGCATCTGTGGCGATGAGACCAGACCCACCGCTGCCATAAAACTCTAAGCGCTCTGCTTCATGGATTAATTGTACGGCTCTTTCTACATCTTCTGGATTCAACAATTGAAAACTATCCTTTAATGCAGTGATGTTTGCCTGAAATACCTTTTGCATAAAAACGGCAGTATCATCGTCAAGACTCATCTCTTCATCTACATAATCAGGCTTCGTTTGGTCTATTTCCTGGGCAATAGCAATCTTCAAATCTTGATACCCCTCAAATCCAAGCCTTTTACAAAGACGAAAAATCGTTGCCTCTGAGCTCGCTGTCTTTTTGGCAAGCTCGACAATCGACAAATGGATGATGTCGCGGGGCTCACTCGTAATGTGCTCAGCAATTGCTTTCAGTTTTGGCGGCAATCCTCTGCTTGCTGCCCTTATCTTATCCATACTACTTAAACTGACAGAAGCCAATTGACTTCACTCCTTCCTCATTCATGTGAGCGCATACATTTCCTCATGTTCCCATCTTATAAAAAAGAAGCCTGTTTGCACAGACTTCTTTTTTAAGAATTCAAGACTTTGATCATTAAATCAAAAAACCCTTCAGCATCTACATCCATACACACTTGAAGATTACGATCTTTTCCCCATTGATGCTGAAAATCACATATCATTTGACCATCGCAGAACTCACTCTTCGTCTCCACTTCTACATGAAAAGCCTGTGTATTCACAAGTTGTTTATCAATTGCAAGACTTACAGCAAGCGGATCATGCATGGCACATGCCCACACCCCATTCCGCTCAAAATAGCGCTGGCGGTAAATGCTTGTGCTCTCTCTGATATAACTGGCTAACGTTTCATTTTGAATGGCATTAATTCTCTCATCCGTTAACAAGACCTGTCTCGTGACATCCAGCCCTACTTGAGTCAATGAAGGGAAACCAGCCTCCAGCACCAATTTCGCCGCTTCTGGATCTGCATATGTATTAAATTCCGCAACCGGTGTGACATTCCCCTGTCCCTGCACGACACCCCCCATAAAAATGACTTCTTTTACGTGATGAATCAGCTCAGGGCATTTTTTTACCGCAAGGGCTAAATTCGTTAACGGTCCTGTCAACACGAGCGTAACCTGCTTCGAATACTTCAGCACTTGGTCAATGATAAAATCAGGCGCAAAACCTTCATCCGCGGTCTTCTTAGGCCGGGCGTCCTTTAAAGCGCCGCCAATTCCATCCTCCCCATGCACCCGATGTTCATAATGAGGGGCTCTCAAAAGAGGCGTCGCTGCACCTTTGATGACAGGGATTTCCTCTGCCTCAACCAGCTCAAGCACTTTACACGTATTCAACGTAGCCGCTTCAACAGACACATTCCCGCACACCGTTGTGATCCCCAACATATCAAATCGCTTACTTTTCACTGCAAGCAAAATACCAATCGCATCATCAATTCCAGTGTCTACATCCAAGATCAATTTCTTTTTATTTGCCATGTTTGAAAGCTCTCCCTTGTTTGTAAGTGTTGTTAGGGGAATGATAGCATATTTTGAAATTGATTTAGGGAATCAATCGGCTTTGTCGACTTGTTATTTCACTTTTTCTCCAATGTCTTTCAAATATTGTTCGCGTTCTTTTTTAGATAAACTATTTAAATAGTCTTCTTTCACTTGAGGATCAAAATCATCCCAGTTCTCAAAACGATCTCCTAGTTCTCCTGAATAACTCATTGAACCAATTTCTTTTGTTCTATACTTTAATGAAGCGGAGAACTCGTACTTTTCTGGCTCATCATTTATATATCCTCTAATTACGATGTAGCCCATAGGATTAATAGTTACCCTCTTCTTAAACGTTATGGTATTAATAAAGTGATGGATGTCTTCTTTGCGTAAACATTCTTCTATTTTAGGCTTCATTTTTTCTGCGAGCTCTTCTGCTTTTTCTTGATCGCTCTTTTCTTTTACCACATCATTTGTTTTACTTTGCTTATTGTGCTGAGTGATTAACGAAGTCACTGAGACAATGATGATAACGACCAAAACAGATACAAGTTTTATTGTGTTTTTCATGTCTACCGTTGCCACCTTCTTAATAATGAAAAATTAACTTTTTGTTATTTATCCCCAATATCCTTGAGGTACTGTTCACGTTCTTTTTCAGAGAGTCTTTTAAGATAGTTTTCCTTTATTTCAGGCTCATCTTTATATTTATCCCAGTCTTTAAAGCGATATGATAAATCAGGAGAATGACTCATCGAACCTATTTCATTAGATTTGTATATTAATGATGCAGAAAAATGATATTTTTCTGCATCATTATTTATATATCCATCAACTGTGACATAACCCATAGGGCTTATAGATACATTTTTTTTAAATGTGATGGTTTTAATAAAATTGTGAATATCTTTTTCATGTAAATATTCTTCAATTTTTGGTTTCATCTTTTCTGCGAATTCTTCGGCCTTTTCTTGATCGCTTTTCTCTTGCACTACTTCATCTGAAAAACTCTGATGAATGTACTCTACAACAAACACAGTTACGGAGATGACGGCGACCACAATTATAATAGAAAATTTCATGATATTTTTCATAAAAAGCAAAACTCCTTGATGAACTTTAATCAGCTGACTATTGAATTTGACAAAATAAAAACAGGTAGGCTAGTACCTGTTCTACTCTTTTTCTCCAATGTCCTTTAGATATTGCTCTCGTTCTTTTTCAGAGAGTCGTTTAAGATAGTTTTCCTTTAATTCTGGTTCATCTTTAAATTTGTCCCAATCTTTAAAACGATATGACAACTCAGGATCATAACTCATTGAACCTATTTTTTTAGCTCTATATTGTAAAGAAGCTGAAAATCCGAACTTCTCCGGTTCATTATTTATATAGCCATCGATTATAATATCCCCCCATAGGATTGATGGTCACATCTTTTTCAAACGTTATGGTTTTGATAAAGTGATGAATATCTCTTTTGTGTAAGTGCTCTTCAACCTTAGGTTTCATCTTCTTTGCAAAATCTTCTGCTTTTTCCTGATCACTTTTCTCTTCCACTACTTCATCTGACAGACTCTTATTAATGTACTCTACAATAAAAACAGTTACTGAAATGATGACGGCCACAATTATAATAGAAAACTTCATTGTATTTCTCATAAAAAGCAAAACTCCTTAATGGATTACAAAATAAAAAACAGGTAGGTGATTACCTGCTTTATTATTTTTCTCCAATATCTTTAAGATACTGTTCACGTTCTTTTTCGGAGAGTCTTTTAAGATAGTTTTCCTTTAGTTCAGGTTCATCTTTGAATTTATCCCAGTCTTTAAATCGATAAGATAATTCAGGAGAAAAAGTCATGGTACCTACTTCCTTAGATCGATATTCTAATGATGCAGAGAAGTCATACTTTTCTGGGTTACCATTAATATACCCTCTAATTATTATATAACCCATTGGATTAACATTTACTCCCTTATCGAACGTAATGGTTTTAATAAAGTTGTGAATATCTATTTTATGTAAACGTTCTTCTACTTTCGGTTTCATTTCTTCTGCGAATTCTTTTGCTTGTTCTAAATCGTTCTTCTCTTTCACGATTGTTTCACCTTCTGATTCATTCAATTTTTTTTCTTTATCTTTTTGAAAAACAAGTGATAATACTAGAATAAAAACGATAGTAATCAAAACAATCAGTACAACCTTAAATGTCTTTTTCACAAAAAATATCCCACCTTTTAAATATTCAACCGATAGGTTTTTATACCTTTTTTTATAGATATTTACCATACAATATCTTATAATATACATGATAATTATTACAGGAGTGTAAATGTTGGCCAAAAAATATGCAATTAATCAACTTAGCGATAAAGAATATAATGAAATATCATCAGCCTCTTATGATATCTTCAACTATGAAAATTCTAAAGATATACACTTGAAAAATGGTAAAATAATGTATGTTGTTGACCACCAAGAAACAAAAAAAGGGCTTAACTCACTAACCCTTGTATCAGAAGAAGATTTCGAGCGCTCCGATGGCGGCAAAGACCTCACCAAAATCAAAAACGCCGTCATCGCCTACCGCGGGTCAGAACCAATTGGCGCAGGCCAATATAAAGATACCATTAAAAAACATGGAAAAAAAGAGTCAGATGATCTTCTTTCTACCATTTTGACAAAGCTGCCTCCTTTTAGCCAGTCAGAGACGTCAAAGGAAGTGACGACGAAGGTGACGACAGGGACAACGACCTATACAAATGAGATTGTACAAGATTGGTTGATTTCAGATACGAAGTATTTAATTAAAAATATTCCTTTTGAACACGGTGCAGAGAATCAAATGGTGCAAGCGGACCGGTATGCGAAAGAGATCCATAAGAAAATGCCGAATGCGAAGATGTATGTGACAGGGCATTCACTTGGCGGGTCAAATGCTTCTTATGTTCTTGTCAAAAATGATTTTATTAAAGGCGGGGTCACCTTTGAGAATCCGAATATTTACCCAAATCTATCGGATGGTCTGCAAGCCAAAGCATTAAAAGGTGATTACCGTAGTAGATTAACAGAATATATCAATCTCAATGACGGGCTATCTCTCTTAAATCGTCATACGACAGAAATCGGTCGTGTGAAATTGATGTATGATGCCGCTTTACCTGAAGGCGTCGATTACACTGAGGACTCCTCAAAAGCCGTCCAATTTATGAAAAATCTCCTCAATCGAGCAATGAGTGTGAATCCTTCACTTGATGCGAATTTATTTCTTGAAGCCCTCGCCGGCAGCCATGGCTTAGACCGGTATTCCTTTTCGTCAGATGGCTCCGTTCAAACCATTGATGATATGTTGAGAAAAAACCCTTCTCTCACTGCCGCCATGTTACATCAATTGAGCCAATCAAATGTTCACCCGCAAAGTGTGGTAGCGATTTTAATCAAGTCGCATGTTCTCATGAACACAGGTCGTACATTCTCCACATATGCCGAGCACCATACGCAGCAAATCATTCGCAAAATTGAGAAACTCGATGACAAAGTGGATCAATCGGTAGAACGAGTACGTTCAAGATACAAACAAATTGTCGGTTTTGGTTCGTATGACCAGCTGACGGCTTCAGATGTGGATGCTGTCATTCGCCACTTAAAAACAGAGGGTCTTGAAAATGAGTTCTATTCGGTCAAAAAGTATGATGCAGCGATTGATCATGCGATGAATATGAAAAGGTGGTTGGACTCAATATCAGATGATATGAGCCAGCTAGGAAAACAATACCACGATGCAGATACGGCCCTAGCCAAGAACATGGGTATTTCTTAAGGAGTACGACAAATGGAATTTTCAAAGAAACAACCAACAGATGCAGATCGTTTTTTGCAAAGAATGACAGATACGCATACATCAAGCTCCATCTTCTCAAAAACAAACTTTAACACGGAAGACATGACACCAGCAGAGCTAGCTGCTTTGAAGGCAAAGATCAAAGAAGAACAGAAAACAGCGCTGATTAGAGCCATCCGGCATCAACTTCAAAATGAATTTGCAGAGGATCGCCAAGAAGCCAAAAAAATAGTAGATCTGATTGATGACCTTCTGATTAACGTGTACAAACATCAAAGGAACATCCAAACCCATATGTCAGGTGAAGCCATTGACGCCTTAATCGAAAAAATCGAAAAAAGACTCACATTTTTTGAGCTGAAAGAAGATGTTCAATCCGCCATCGACTCGATCGGCATTTAAATGAACCTTCCATCCGGTGAATCTTTTCCCCGCCTCACTCGTATATACTAAAAGAGTGATTGATTTGAAAGGAGATCTGTTTGTGGGATATATGTTGTTATTTTCGGTTGTGATCGGTCTTGTCCTGACCCTTTTGCTCACACCACTCAGGTTAATCGTTAGAAAGAAAGGAACTGAACAACAGGTGCCGCTTATGTGGATTGCGGGACTGGCACTGCTGTTCATCATCGGGATTTTCGGCTTCTACTACATCACCAATTTAGACCGCAACCCATCATCACTGTGGCTCATTGGACTTGTTGTGACAGCAGCAGGTGCCTTTTTATCAGTGGGATTGGAGCGGAAGATCAAGGGCGTTTTATTTCTCATATTATTGTTGCTCGGTGTTTATATGGCAACCGCTTTTCTATTCAATGCAAATGAGAAATTCGACGTGTCTAAGATGGATCAAAAAGTCGAAATCAAAGCGTTTGATGAGACAGAAACACCTGCGAGTGTACCACCGCAATTTGCTCGCAATAAGATGAAGAAATCGTTCGGACAGGTGCCAAACACGAGCTACTACGAGCTTGGCAGCTTGCAAATTCAGAAGGTCAATGGTGAGTATGTGTATATCGCACCCGTCGAGTTCTCCGATTTCTTTAAATGGATTCGTTCTGGTAGCACACCAGGTTACTTTACATTAAGTGCGACCGACTCATCTGCCAATCCAAAGTTTGTGAAAACCGAGATGGTCTATACGCCTTCTTCCTATTTCAATAAGGAAATTGAGCGGCATATCCGTCTTCAGTACCCAGACTTGATTTTCTATGGAGATACGCAGCTGGAGATCAATGATGATGGCAAGCCTTATTACATCCAAACATTTGGAGATTTCATCTCTGCACGAAACGGGTTTAAAGCTTCAGGTGTGGTTGTTGTGGATGCCAAAACGGGTGAAACGAAGAAATATTCCTTAGACAAAGTACCAGCCTTTATTGATGGCGCTGTTTCGCCAGAGGCCGTCAGTCTGCAAAATAGTTACTTCGGCAACTATGTTCATGGTTTCTGGAACAGTATGTTTGGAAAATCAGATGTGAAGCTGCCTTCAGACGAGGGAACGGAAGCCAATGTAAGTCCAGTGTTTGATGCCAAAGGGGATATGTATTACTTCACAGATTTCACCAGTCCAAAAGAGGGCGTTGATTCCATGCTCGGGTATGCACTGACAAATGCCCGAACAGGAAAAGCTACGTATTATACGGGTAATCTTGAAGAATCCTACATGGATTCACAGGGAGCTTTGCAAATTATTGAGAAACGATTTATCGAGAAGAAATGGAAGGGCCGCATGCCGATTCTTTATAATTTCTACGGGGAAGCCAGCTGGCTTACACCTGTTCTTGATTCAAACGGGTTCCTGCAAAACTACTTTATTGTTTCGGCAGCCAATCCTGAGATCGCCGCATACGCTTCTACACCAAACGAAGCACTAAGAGCCTATAAAACAGCTCTTCAAAAAGGCGGCGGTACCGTCAATAGTTCATCAAAGCAAGAAAAGAAAGAGTCAACAGGCAAAGTGAAGAGGGTGTATAAGGAAAAGACCGGTGATTATACAACCGTCACCTTCTTACTAGACGATGGGAAAAACTACACGATGTCTTCTGAAAAAGAGCCTCTTATTATTTATTTAAAAGAAGGCGATCAAGTCACCATGAAGTACACAGATACAGGTGAGATTTTCCTCCCAGTTGACCTGCTTAAGATCAAAGAACTATAAACAGAATCGCTTATTAAAATAATCCGGTGCTAACACTCTAGCCCGGATTTTTATTATCTGCTTTTAATAAACTTTTAAATTTCAATCGCATTATGAAGTGAAAAGGCCAACCTAAAGGTTTGAAAGATAAAAATATTACCATCGGTATAGAAAAAAGAATATATAACTTTAGCCAATGTTGTTGAGAGATGGACACTAACCACTCGGTGAAATGAAAATGATGTAATATATATATGAAAGGCATATGTAGAATATATATTTGTAAGGTTCTCTGCCCAATTATAGTGAAAATTGTTTTCGACTTAGAGACAATAAACAAGCACGCTGTTGATAATATAACGGCTAAAAGATAAAAAACCATACGGTAAAAACCACCGTATATAGGTTGTTTTAAAACTTCATAAGAATTGCGTCCGGTTAAGAAACCCCTAAATTGATATATATATTCAATATTAAAAAACACAAATAAAAAAGAGATTATTAAAACCATCAGAGATAAAATTCTCAGCTTTTGCGAAGAAAGAAAAGTTACGAATTTATTCTGGTCTATGTAATAACCCAGTAGGAAAAACGGGAAAAATACAATAACTCTTGATAAAACTAAATAATCACCAACAAATGAGTCATATCCAATTAAAATTCCTGATAACACTGATAATAATACTAAAAATAAAGGTTTAATTTGTTTTAACACATAGGTTAAAATAATCCAAATAGACATAGCAAGTAAATACCATGGGGCATCAATCTCGTTGAATGTATTAAATCTTGTTTCTTCAACGGAAAATACATATTTAAAAAGAGCATACATGATCACTTCAAATAATAAATATAGCAAAAAATACGATATTACTTTTTCAACTTTAAATCTGCCACCATTAATAGTCGTTTTAATGAAATAACCTGATAAAAATATAAATAGCGGCATATGAAATATATAAATAAAAAAATATATAAATTTCATATTTGTAGAAGTATACACATAAAAATCTGCCAGATGACCTATTACTACTAAAGTAATAAGTAGTGCCTTTACATTATCTAGTTTATAATCTCTATTACGTATCAATTAACTAATCTCCTATATACTATAATTTCAATGATCCTTGCTTACTTTCAACATCTCCATCTAAAATGTTAGTTCACTCGCGTGTTCTCCTCCTTCAACAACTCAACAAGCAATTCCTTATTCTTATTCCCACCTGTCATCGGGGATTCGACATAGGAAAATGTCCGTTTAAAGTCCATTCCCCTCACAGAAATGACAGCCAATTCTCCGCCAATGCTGCCCCGCTGGAGCACATATTTAGATAAAACAGACAGCCCCATTCCATGAATGACAGCTTCTTTAATCGCTTGATTGCTGCTAAATGTCACAAAAGTCCGCGCTTTCAGTCCATTTGATTTCAAGACGTGCTGTAAGTATTCTCCTGTCCCAGATCCTTCTTCTCTTGTGATCCATGTTTCATTTTGCAATTGATCAATGGTGACATCCTTTTTCTTTGCAAACGGATGGTCTAATGGGGCAACGATATACAGTTCATCCTCTAGAAACGTTTCCACAGAGAGTTCTTTGTCATTGGTTTGTCCTTCGATCAGTCCGATGTCGACATGGAACAACCGAACATGTCTAGCGATCGCCTCTGTATTATCAATGACTACCTCAATATCAACATGCGGATAAAGCTGATGAAATTGTGCCAAGATTTGCGGCAGCACATACTCCCCAATGGTAAAACTCGCTCCAATCGTGAGCTTCCCTCGTGCCAGATGATGATGCTCATAAATATCCTGCTTCGCCTGTTCATATAAACGAATGATTTGTTTTGATCGATGGTACAGCATATCCCCAGTTGGCGTCACCGTTAATTGCTTTGGCGAACGATTGAGCAGAACCGTCTGAAATTCCTGCTCCAAGTTCTTAATGTGAAGACTGACACTCGGTTGAGAAATCCGTAGCTTCTGAGCTGCTTTTGTAAAGTTTTTCTCTTCTACCACTGTCACAAATGTCTTCAGTGCATCATAATACATCTGTCCCTCTCCTATCAGAAATCTTAATCCTACATCTTCAATACATATATCTTACTAATTCCTTTCGAGATCGTAAAGAACAGTCTAAACGCAATCAATTTAATAAAAATATTTACTAATTTTTTTAAAGACTCTATACTGAAAGGAGATATTTTCTATAGGAGGTGCTGACTTGGCAGCTAAAATAAAGGACATTGCGGAAAAAGCCGGATTATCCATCGCTACCGTGTCTCGCGTATTGAACCAAGATCCCAACCTATCTGTTACAGATCAAACACGTGAGAGAGTATACGCGGCAGCAGAAGCTTTGTCCTATCAAAAAAAGACATTCAAACATTCACTAAAAAAAATTGCCTTTCTCTATTGGATGACCGAAAAAGAAGAGCTTGAAGATATTTATTTTAAATCCATTCGTCTAGGCATCGAGGAACTCACCAATACCCGAAGCTTAAATGTTACCGCTTACAACCCATCTGATGGTCTTCATTCTATTGATCCTTCTACAGAAGGCATCATCGCCATCGGTCGATTTAAAAAAACTGAGCTGGATCAATTATATGCGATCACAAAACATATCGTCTTTATTGATACATCACCAGATGAAGACCGCTTTGATTCTGTAAAACCAAACCTGAAACGAATTGTAGAAAAGATTATTGATTCTTTTATCGAAAAACAGCACACATCCATCGGATTTATTGGCGGGACAGATCTTGATCTCAATACAAATAGACGTATTCCAGATATTCGTGAAACGACCTTCCGCCAGTACATGACAGCACACAACAAACTGGATGAACAATTGGTCTATATCGGTCACCACTTCTCTGTAGATGAAGGCTATTCATTGATGATGAAGGCGATCGACGAGCTCGGCGATCACCTGCCAACCGCTTTTTGTGTCGCAAGTGATCCTCTTGCGATAGGCTGTTTACAAGCATTAAATGAACGCGGTTTTTCTTTACCAAATCGAGTGAGTGTCTTTAGTATCAACGATATTCACGTCTCTCAATATGTGTCACCACCGCTCACAACTTATCACATCCATACCTCTTTACTTTGCGAAACAGCTGTCGATTTACTTTTAGAAAGACTTGTTGATGGCAGAACATTACCAAAAACCGTGCTGATTGCCTCAGAACCTGTCTTTCGGAAAAGCACGATATAAACAGCTGGAAGGCCTGCCGTATATGGTGGGCTTCTTTTCTCTTTATTTCAGTAAAAAATTTTACTTAATAAATTTAATAAAATGTGTTTACTTTTTTTACTCAAGTTGATATTCTCACATTAAGAAAGCGTTTTCTTATCATCTGTGAAAAAAGAACGAGAGGGGATTACGAATGAAAAAGGGAAAATGGGCGACATTATCGGCAGTCGTTGGTACTGCTGTGCTGCTGCTGTCAGCATGCGGACCAGGAGATGACAATTCAAGCGGTACACAGCCGGCATCTACAGGTACAAAGACCTTGCTAGTGTGGGAGGATGTCAAAAAGTCTGATGGGATTCAAGACGCTGTCAAAGAATTTGAAAAACAAAACGACGTGAAAGTCAAAGTAGTCGAAAAAGCATATGCCGACCAAATTGAAGCGCTTCGTCTTGATGGCGCAGCCGGCACTGGTCCAGATGTCATCACCATGCCTCACGACCAAATTGGATCAGCTGTCACAGAGGGATTGTTACAAGAAATCAAACCAGATCAAAAAGTGATCAATTCCTTCACAGACGAATCGATTCAATCACAAACGGTAGATGGTAAGCTGTATGGCCTGCCAAAATCCGTTGAAACCACTGTGCTTTTCTATAACAAAGACCTTGTGAAAAAGGCACCAACGACACTCGATGGCTGGTATGACCTTTCGAAAAAGCTGACAAAGGACGGGAAATACGGTTTTGTTGCGAAGTGGGATGAAATTTATTACGCACAAAGTGTATTAGGCGGTTCAGGCGGCTATATTTTCAAACAGAAAAACGATGGGTCTTATGACGTCAATGATATTGGTCTTAATAACGATGGTGCCATCGAAGGCGGAAAATACATTCAGACATTCTTTAGCGAAGGTCTTTTCCCGAAAGGCATCATTGGTGAGCAAGGAATCAATGTCCTCAATTCCTTATTCACTGAGAAAAAGGCAGCGGCTGTGATTTCTGGTCCATGGTCATTTGGTCCTTATAAAGAAGCGGGTATCGACTATGGCGTAACGGAATTGCCAACACTCCCTAACGGAAAACATATGAGCTCGTTCTTAGGTGTAAAGAGCTACAACGTCTCCTCTTATTCTAAAAATAAAGAACTTGCCGAGAAATTTGTTGAGTTTATCACGAACGAAAAAAATTCGAAAAAGCGCTTTGAAGTCACAGAGGAAATTCCACCAGTGAAAAAGCTGATGAAAGACCCAGTCATTACTGAAAACGCTAATGCGGATGCTGTTTCAAAGCAAACGAAATATGCCACGCTGACACCGAACAATCCAGAAATGGCAGAGGTGTGGAAGCCGATTGACAGTGCATTAGGACTGATTGCGACCGGCCGTACCGATGTGAAAAAGGCATTTGATGATGCGGTCAAACAAATCGACTCGCAAATTAAAGCGAATCACTCCAAATAAACATCAAGCGCAGGTAGCTGTTCATCTATCATGCTGCCTGCACTTGATCTAATTTCATATGAAGTAGGTGTTAGACGTGACGGGTAACCTTGAACTAGACCGCACACACATAGTGGAATCAAAGACACACCGGAGACGGGCGCTAATGTTCTCTCTTATACCCGGGATGGGGCAAATATACAACAAACAGTATGGCAAAGGGGCACTCTTTTTCCTGTTTGGCGTTTCTTTTCTACTTGTGTTTTATGATTTATTCAATATTGGCTTCTGGGGGCTGTTCACACTTGGTACGATGCTGCCTCGTGACAACTCTGTTTTCCTTTTAGCAAAAGGAATTATTGCACTTTTAACAGCTGGATTTGGCATCGGTTTTTATGTACTCATGATACGAGATGCATTTATGAACGGAAAGAAACGTGATCAAGGGGTTCCGCTTCATTCCATCCGTGCTCAATACCATCAGCTCATCGACCAAGGCTTTCCTTATTTAATGAGCACTCCTGCTTTCTTTTTACTTCTATTCTCTGTTGTCTTTCCTATTATGTTCAGCTTTGCGCTGGCCTTTACAAACTATGATTTATACCACTCGCCTCCTGCCAATCTCATTGATTGGGTAGGCATCAAAAACTTTCAAAATATCTTTTCAATCGATATTTGGAGAGACACATTCATTGATGTACTGGGCTGGACGGTCGTATGGACGTTGGCTGCATCGACCCTTCAATGTGCTGTCGGCATTTTTCTAGCGGTTCTGCTCAATCAAAAAGATTTAAAAGGAAAACGGTTTTTCAGAACGATTTTGATTCTGCCGTGGGCTGTTCCAGGATTTGTGACCATTTTGGTGTTTGCTGGATTGTTTAACGACACGTTTGGTGCGATCAACAATACCCTTTTTGCATCGATTGGAATTGATCCAAAACCATGGCTGACAGATCCATTTTGGAGCAAAATTGCTCTTATTGCGATGCAGACTTGGCTTGGTTTTCCTTTTGTGTTCATTATGACAACCGGCGTTTTGCAGGCCATTCCTGAAGATTTATACGAGGCTGCAACCATTGATGGGGCAAATTTCTTTCAGAAATTCCGTTCCATTACATTACCGCTTGTCCTCTATTCAATTGCACCTATATTAATCACGCAATATACGTTTAACTTTAACAACTTTAATATCATCTACTTATTTAATGGCGGAGGACCGCCTGTGGCTGGCTCAACTGCTGGGGGAACGGACATCTTAGTGTCTTGGATTTACAAACTGACGATGCAGTCTTCTCAATATGCACTCGCTGCCGCTGTTACGATCTTACTGTCAATCTTCGTCATTGCCATTGCACTTTGGCAGTTTAAGAGAACGAATTCATTCAAAGAGGAGGACATGATGTGATATGGGATCAAAACAAAATAAGCTCATTCGTCTGAGTATCACTTATTTCATCCTTTTCATCGCCTCCGTATGTATTCTATATCCACTCCTTTGGACGATCGGTGCTTCCTTTAATCCTGGGAACAGCCTGATGAGCACAAGCATGTTTCCGAAGAATCCAACGTTCAGCCACTTTACAGAACTCTTCTTCGGTCAGGGAGCACTTTATGCAAAATGGTATTGGAACTCAATGAAAATCAGTATTGCGACTATGCTCTTAACGTTGATCCTTGTTAGCTTTACAGGTTATGCCTTTTCTAGGTTCCGATTCAAAGGACGCAAGAATGGACTGATGCTCTTTTTGCTGCTGCAAATGATTCCTCAATTTTCAGCGCTGATTGCCATTTTTGTATTGGCTCAAATGCTTGGACTCATTAACAGCCACCTCGCATTGATTTTGATTTATGCAGGCGGACAAATCCCGATGAATACGTATTTAATGAAAGGTTATCTTGATGCGATTCCAAAGGATCTCGATGAATCAGCCAGAATGGATGGCGCAGGGCATTTCCGGATTTTCATCCAAATTATTATGCCACTTGCCAAGCCGATTTTAGCCGTTGTTGCCATCAACTCATTTACAGGACCGCTGGGTGATTTCATCATCTCCAGTGTCATTGTCCGTTCACCCGAAATGTATACGCTCCCAATCGGTCTATACAATCTTGTATCAGACAAAATGGGTGCCAGCTACACGACCTTTGCAGCCGGGGCTTTACTCATTGCGATTCCAGTTGCTTTATTGTTTCTTGTTTTACAAAAACAATTTGTATCCGGCCTCACACAAGGCGGGACAAAAGGATAAGGGGAGATTTGATGAAGAAATGGTTGCTTGTCACTGTTGTCGTTTTCTTTCTGATGGGGTTAGGTATTCTGCCTGAAGCAAAGGCTGATACGATTTCGGTGAAACCGATCAATGGATTGCAAGGTGATTTCATCAAAGGAGCCGATATCTCCATGCTCGCAGAAGTGGAGCGAAGCGGCGGCAAATACTACAACCAAAACTGGCAGCAGGTTGATCCGCTCAAGCTATTAAAAGAGAAAGGTGTCAACTATGTGCGCATCAGACTCTGGAACCATCCATACGACAACCAAGGCCGTGCCTATAACGGCGGGACAAACGATTTAAATACCGCCATTGCTCTATCGAAACGTGCAAAAGCACAAAATATGAAAGTGCTGCTTGATTTTCACTACAGTGATTTCTGGACCGATCCCGGTAAACAGTTCAAACCGAAAGCTTGGACCAATCTCTCGCAAAGCGATTTAGAAAAAGCGGTTGGCACTTACACAAACGATGTGCTCAAAGCGATGAAAGCACAAAATGCCCTACCAAATATGGTACAGGTCGGGAATGAATTGAATTCAGGTATGCTTTGGCCGAACGGAAAGAGCTGGGGTGAAGGCGGCGGTGAATTTGACCGGCTCGCTGCTTTGCTAAAAGCGGGAACAAATGCGGTCCGCTCTGTCGATTCAAACATCAAAATCATGCTTCACCTTGCACATGGAGGGGACAATGGCGCATCTCGCTGGTGGTTTGATGAAATCACCAAACGAGGCGTTTCGTTCGATACGATCGGTTTATCTTACTACCCGTATTGGGACGGGGGATTTAGCGGTCTTACTACCAATATGAATGATATTAGCGCCCGCTATAACAAAGATGTCATTGTGGTAGAAACCGCCTACGGCTTTACAACAGCAAATGGTGACAATCTCGATAACTCATTTAACCAAGATTCAGTCAATACGGCCGGTTATCCAGCATCACCACAAGGGCAGGCATCTTTTATACGAGATCTATCAGAAAAAATTTCACAAGTGAAAAACAATCGTGGGAAAGGGTTCTTTTATTGGGAGCCGCTTTGGATTCCAGCAAAAGGTGCTCCGTGGTCTAGTCAATACGGGCTCGCTTACATTCAAACAACCGGCACAGTCGGGAATGCTTGGGAAAATCAGGCCATGTTTGATTTCAACGGAAAAGCCCTGCCTTCTCTTGATGTATTTAAACAAATGACACCGTAATTAAACAGATAGGACGTGACAAAATGGGAAAGCGTTACCCACTCGTTCACCCAAATGTGAAAGGCTTTTTGCATGGTGGCGACTATAATCCTGATCAATGGCTTCATATGCCGGAGATCATTGACGAAGATTTTCGATTAATGAAGCTTGCACACTGTCAAACATTCTCTATCAACATTTTCGCTTGGAGCAAGCTCGAGCCAAAAGAAGGGGAATATGATTTTGCCTGGCTGGATGATATCATGGACCGCTTGGCAGCGCAGGGAGCTCACGCCATTCTCGCCACGCCAAGCGGAGCAAGACCTGCTTGGCTCTCGCAAACATATCCAGAAGTCTTACGCGTTGAAGCAAACCGCCAGCGCAACTTACACGGACTTCGCCATAATCATTGCTTTACCTCACCAGTTTATCGAGAAAAAACGAATACACTCAATCGTTTGCTTGCTGAACGCTACAAGGACCATCCAGCGCTGATCATGTGGCACATTTCAAATGAATACGGCGGCGAATGTCATTGTGATCTTTGCCAAGAAGCATTTAGAGACTATTTGAAAGACAAATACAACCATGACCTTGAAGCTTTGAATCAAGCATGGTGGACGGGATTTTGGAGCCACACCTTTACCGATTGGTCGCAAATCGAGTCACCAGCCCCTCATGGCGAGCACATGATTCATGGCATGAACCTAGATTGGAAGCGTTTTGTCACAGCGCAAACGATCAATTTTTATCAAAATGAAATTGAACCGCTGAGAGAATTAACACCTCATGTGCCAGTAACCACCAATTTTATGGGCGACTATCCGCATATGCGTCCATTCCTTGGACTGGATTATCATCAATTTGCAAAAGAAGTCGACGTGATCTCATGGGATAGCTATCCAGCATGGCATAGCGGCAGAGAAACCACTGCAGAATTAGCGTCAAACGTCGCCTTCGTTCATGATTTGTATCGTTCATTAAAGGGCGGTCAGCCGTTTCTTGTGATGGAAAGCACACCAAGCCTCGTGAACTGGCATGAAGTGAATAAGGTGAAGCATAAAGGAATGGCACACCTCTCTGCCATGCAGGCGATTGCCCACGGGTCCGACTCCGTCCTTTATTTCCAGTGGAGACAAGGCCGAGGCGCCTCTGAAAAATTCCACGGCGCCGTTGTGGATCATTCTGGACATGAACACACGCGCGTGTTTCAAGAAGTCGCTGATTTAGGAAAACAGCTGGAGCAGCTTCAGCCGATTGCGGGTACATCCGTTCAACCAGAAGTCGCCATCATATATGATTGGGAAAACCATTGGGCGATTGATGATGCGCAAGGCTTAAATAATACCAACAAACGCTATATAGAGGCTTGCCAAACTCACTATCGCAGTTTCTGGAAAAAGGGCATCCCTGTTGATATTGTCGGGATGGAAAAGGATTTCTCATCCTATCGAGTGCTTGTTGGGCCAATGCTCTACATGATCAAACCAGGCGTGGCAGAAAAGATCGAAGCATTTGTCAAAGAGGGCGGCATTTTTGTGGCAACATACTGGAGCGGCATGGTCGATGAAAACGACCTCTGTTTCCTCGGTGGTTTCCCTGGCCCTCTCCGCCATGTACTTGGTGTTTGGGCAGAGGAAATCAACACATTGATGCCAGATGAACACGTCTTAATGACCACAGGAAATGGACGCACCTACCATGTCGGGCAATATTGCGAATCCATTCACCCAGAATCAGCCTCTGTGTTAGGGCATTTTGAGAATGGCTGCTACGAAGGACAGCCCGCCCTTACTGTTCGTCCATTTGGCAAAGGGAAAGCATACTATATGGCTTCTGAAAATGAGCAAGCGTTTTATGATGATTTTTACGAAGATCTCATCACAGGAATAGGCATACAACCCATCCTATCCTCTTCGATTCCAGAGGGAGTCAGTGTCCAGAAACGAACAGATGGATCGCAGGACTTTGTGTTTATGATGAATTTTACAGAACAGCAACAGAACATTTCACTAGATTCAGCGGAAAGCTATGAAAATATGCTGACTGGACAGCATACATCTCAACGGTTACAACTGAATCCTTACGAATATGTTATTTTGAAAAAATAGTGTGAAAGAAGCGTCCATCCAAAGGGCGCTTTTTACTTTTAAGTGAATCTAAATACCTATAAAACATCTCCAGGCAGTAGATTATCAATAGAAGTATTATTTTTTATCTAAATTTTTTGACATATTGAACACCGCACCATGATTGGCCCCGCCATCCTTTTTTACCATTGTATAGGTATGAAAGCGGTTGCCTAATACTCATATTTTTGATACTCTTTTTTTCAATGCAAATGTGGGATTGCATTGGTAAAAAAACAAACAAATGTAAACGGTTTATTGTAGGGGGAGGGGCTTATGTTAACGTTTGTTGGATTGTTGATTATTTTAACGATTGTTGTTTTGCTGATTTGGGGGAAAGCAAGTCCAATTGTCGCCATGGTCATGGTGCCTTTAATAGGGGCGCTCATCGCAGGATTTGGTATCAATGACATTCAAACTTTCTTTGAACAAGGGATTATCAAAGTATTGCCAGTGGCGACCATGTTTATCTTCGCCATTTTATTTTTTGGCATTTTACAAGATACAGGGTTCTTTGAACCTGTAATTAAAGCGTTAATCAAGCTGACAAAAGGGAATGTTGTCACAGTTGCGATGGGAACTGCCTTGATTGGGGTCATCGCACACTTAGACGGAGCAGGCGCTACAACCTTTTTATTAACTGTACCTGCACTGCTTCCGCTTTATAAAAAATTACATATGAGTCCTTATTTATTGCTATTGTTAATCGGAACGAGTGCTGGATTAACCAATATGATTCCATGGGCTGGCCCCACAGGACGGGCAGCTAGTGTCCTAAATATGGACCCATCTGAACTGTGGGTACCGCTTATTCCCATTCAGCTGATCGGGGTCGTGCTCGTATTAGGAATGGCATTCATTTTAGGAAAAAGAGAAGAAAAACGAATTCGGGTGAAAATCGCGGCAAATGAAATAGCTGCTGTCCAATTAGAAGGCGCCGATTGGGATCGTGCTATTCAATCGATCAGCGAAACAGGCGATGCGTCTTTAAAGCGTTATCACTTAATCTGGGTCAACTTCATTCTATTTTTAGCTGTTGTTGTCCTTCTCGTGCTGAACGTGATTCCTGCTAGTTATATGTTTATGATTGGTCTTTCACTAGCACTTCTGATTAACTTTCCAAATGTGAATGTACAAATGGAGCGAATTAAGGCGCATGCCCCGAGTGCACTAATGATGGCAGCTGTAATTTTCTCCGCAGGTTCTTTTTTAGGAATTCTTGAAGGAACGGGCATGCTGAAGGCGATTGCAGTGGACAGTATTCACATTTTGCCAGCTTTCTTACTGCCATTTTTACATATCATTGTGGGGATATTTGGGGTTCCGCTTGATATGCTGACAAGTACGGATGCCTATTATTATGCACTCTTGCCGATTGTCGAATCGATTACATCAGAGGTTGGTGTGTCAGGGACATCTGCGGCATACGCCATGATGATTGGAAATATCATCGGCACCTTTGTCAGCCCCCTTGCACCTGCTGTATGGCTTGCCATCGGTCTTGCAGGGGTCGATATGGGGAAACATATCCGCTACTCCTTCTTTTGGATGTGGGGGTTCAGTATCGTTTTACTCATCATCGCCAAACTGATTGGCATCATATAAAAAGAAAGACATGCGCAAACCAGCGCATGTCTTTTTCTTTGAATTATGAAGGATATTCACTTGTGTGAATGTCTGTTTTCGGTTTTCTAATTAGTGACATCAATCCAACGATTAGCAACAAGATCATCGGAACGAAAGCAAGACCAACAGTTCCAATTAAAAGAGTCACAGCCGAAACCAAGAAAAGAATACCAGAAAGCACGGCACGGCGGTCTGTTTTCAAAACAATCACACCAACAAGGGCTAAGACAGCCGCAATTGCGGAAACAACCATAAACTGAACGCCAAAGGCATAAACCGATGCCTCAAGTGTTTCAACTGGCAAGGCGCTGCCTTCCTCTTTTAACACTTCATTCAATTCTTCATAAACTGCTGGGTCCACAGAGAGCATCAATGCCCCAAAACCAACACCAATTACGTTGAGGACAATACTGATAATCCCCATAATTTTTTCACCTTTACGCTTAATCATTGATAGAAACCTCCTAAAAAGTTAAATTAACCTGTTTTTACTTCTCGCTTTTGGAAGACGATTAAAGCAACCGCCAAGAAGATAGCCCAATAAATGACTAGGACCGTTAGTGAGAAACCTAGGGACATGTCTTCGATAAAAGTAGGTGTTTCTGCGAAATACTGTGCAGGATCGTTGGCAAACAATAAATATTTCGCCCAATCAAAGAAGAACATCAAAATGCTTGTGATGGATGCTCCCACAACATAGGCTAATACACTAATCGCTATGGAAATGGCCTCACTTCTAAACACCGTTGAGATGGCAAAAGAAAGTGTCCCTAATACAACAAACATAGCACAATGCGCCAAATAATAAGAGACCATATTTGCAAACTGAGACCGTTCAATGACTTCACCATTTTGATAAGCCAAATACACATAATCATTGTTTAGTCCAAAGAATATCGCACCTAAGATAAAGGATAAGATAAATAGGACAGCGATCAAGAAAAGTGAATATAGTTGAACGGTAAAGTATTTAGACAAAAGAACCTTCAACCTGGATGGTGGACGAATCAATAATAATTTAATTGTACCATGCTTATATTCAGCCGAGACAATTGTGGCTGCAATAATAATCACAAATACACCGACCAGCTGAAGCAAATTAGCATTTGTTTCCACATAAGTCCATGCATTTTTACCGAATTGATCGGCTGGAGGTAAATCATGTTTGATTCGATACTCATTGATCGCTATTTCGGTTTCAAGGGATCTCTTATAAAAGCTTATATTATCCTCTTTCAATTCTTGCTTCTTTGCTTTATTGATTTCTTGCAACTCAGTTTTCCAATCACCGGATGCTTGATCTCCGTCATTTGTCTTAACAGCAAAAATCAACGTCGCAATCATACCTAAAACAAGAAGCCCCACCATAATCCAAGTACCCACACGATAACTGATTTTCATCCACTCGTTTTGAATGAGGCGAATCATACGTCTGCCTCCTTTTTACCTGTTAAGCTTAAGAACTTATCTTCTAAGGTTTGTTTTTCTATTTTGATTTCGTACAAATGAATAGAAGCCTCGCTCAAATGACGAATCAATTGTGGCATTTTCTCTTCTAGGATGGAGAAGAATAAGTACTGCTCCTCTTCTCTAACTGTGATGCCTTCCTCAAATGCTTTAATGAGCTTTTGAGTTTCTTCTAGCTCACTTGATGCTACTTTCATACGATAGTTGACCAAATCATCCTGCTTCGTTTCTGCACGCTGATCCTCAATCGCAATCAGCTTTCCTTTTTGGATAATGGCGAAACGATCACACATCAATTCCATTTCTGACATGAGGTGACTTGAAACAATGACAGCAAGCCCTTCTTCCTTTGCCAGCCTTCTCAAGTAATCTCGTATCATACGAATTCCCTCTGGATCTAGTCCATTGGTCGGCTCATCTAAGATTAGCAGTTTCGGTTTATGTATCAATGCCTGAGCAATCCCCAAACGCTGCTTCATTCCTAATGAAAACGTACGGACACGCTTATGTTTCACATGCTGCAAACTAACTAGTTCTAGCAGTTCATCAATTCGACCTTCATCCACTTTTCCATTCATTCTGGCAAAATGAACAAGGTTTTGTCTCGCCGTTAAATGATTATACATTTCTGGATTTTCAATAATTGCACCGACATCTTGGATGGCATGCTGATATGAGGTTTGAATACTATGACCATTAATCAGAATGTCACCAGATGTAATGGGAGAAAGACCGACCATCATGCGAATGGTTGTCGTTTTTCCTGCGCCATTCGGCCCTAAGAAGCCAAAGACTTCGCCCGCTTGGACAGAGAAACTCAAGTCTTGAACAATCTTTTTCCCGCGAATATGCCTAGATACATTTTGCAGTTCTAAAACGTTCGTCACGTTACCTCTCCTTCTTTGTCTAAGTATCATCTATCATCTATTTCCTGATAAACACCATGATCCGTCAAAAATAGAAGAACACTTCCATATGGTACAGCAATGCCCAAAAGTTGTGAAGGGGATTAGGCAAAATTTAGAGAGTCATCTGCCTTTTTTAAGGTAGGGTTAAGAAAAGCGTGAATTTTTATAAGAAAAGAGGCTTGATTTTTTAAAAAAAGAATCATTTTCAACAGGTACATATGTATGAAATGATGTTTAAGATTATACCTTTCACCTATAAATATCGAAATAAAAAAGAGGCTGATGATCGACAGCCTCTTTTCATATATTATACTTTCTTCACAAACTCCGATTTTAACTTCATCGCGCCAAAGCTAGGAATTTTACAATCAATGTTATGATCGCCTTCGACTAAACGAATCCCTTTGACCTTCGTCCCTATTTTTAAAACCGAAGAAGAACCTTTGACTTTTAAATCTTTAATCACAGTGACCGTGTCACCATCACTTAATAGATTTCCATTCGCATCTTTGACAACAAGCTGCTCCTCTGCCGCTTGTTCTTGTTCTAGCGACCATTCATGCGCACATTCTGGACAAATAAGCATGCTGCCATCCTCGTATGTATAGGTTGAACTGCACGATGGACAATTCGGTAGATTAGACATTTGTGTTTCCTCCAACTTTTTTTCATTTAGAACCATTTTACCACATTTCTATAGAAAGAAATGTGATAGAAAAGGAAACATTTTTCATCATTTACTTATCTCTTCCAAATGTCATGACGGCCGCAATATTCCGCGCTGTTCTCTCTACATGCACACTAGCATCATGCATGGCTTCAGCCAGAGTCGTGACGCCAGGGACAATACTAAAAAGTGCATCAATGCCATGATCATGTACGACTGCACTGTCTTTTGAGAGGGACCCAGCGATGCCAATGACAGGGAGTCCATATTGTTTCGCAGCTTTGGCTACACCGATCGGCGTTTTGCCGTAAATGGTCTGCTGATCAATCCGGCCTTCCCCTGTAATGACTAGGTTAGCGTCCTTTAGTACGTCAGCAAAATGTACGGCTTTCAGTACAATATCGATTCCCTTTTGCAGATCAGCCTGTAAAAAGCCTAATAAACTCGCGCCCAGTCCTCCTGCCGCTCCTGCACCTGCTGCATCACCAAAGGAGACATGAAGATGCTGCTTAGCCACTTGTGCAAAATGAGATAAATTCTTGTCCAACAGTTGAACCATTTCTGCATCTGCTCCCTTTTGAGGACCGAACACAGCAGACGCTCCTCTTTCACCCGTTAAAGGATTGTCCACATCACACGCCACTTCCAGACGGACGGATCGCAATCTTGGATCCAGTCGAGATAGATCAATAGAAGCTAATTGATTCAGTGATCCACCGCCCGGCGTGAGGTGTTGGCCTGCTTTATCGAGAAAAGAAGCACCTAAACCTTGCATCATGCCAACGCCGCCATCATTTGTTGCGCTTCCGCCAAGCCCAATGATTAAATGCTTCGCTCCTTTATCCAGCGCTGCAAGCATTAATTCTCCTGTCCCTCTAGACGTCGTGAATAAGGGGTTCCGTTTTTCTGGCGGGACAAGATGTAATCCTGATGCTGCTGCCATCTCTATGACAGCTGTCTGCCCATCTCCCAACATACCAAAAAAGGCATCTACAGGTTTGCCAAGCGGGCCTGTGACCACTTGCTGGACAATGGTTCCGCCTGTCGCATCCACTAACGATTGAACTGTGCCTTCTCCTCCATCTGCCATTGGGATTTTCATATATTCTGCATATGGCAAAATAGAGCGAAATCCTCGTTCGATGGCACATGCTGTCTCATAAGCAGATAAACTTTCTTTAAATGAATCTGGTGCGATCACAATTTTCATCCAAAAACCCCTCGTTTCTCATTAAGTCCTCAGCCGAACAGCTGGAAAATACCAAAGATAATGGTCGATACCACAGTTAATGTCAAACCAATTAACGATTCAAAGGGCATTAATTTCAACCGTTCTTTTATATCCATTTGAACACTTCCCGCCGTTGCATGGAAAAAGCTTCCGTGCGGCATATGATCGAGAACAGTTGCGCCAGCGTGAATCATAGCTGCGCCTGAAAGGGCAGATACACCAAGTCCAATAAGAGTTCCGCTAAATACACCACTTGCAACTGCCGTCCCTGCAGTTGTCGAAGCTGTGGCTGCCGACATAAAAATTCCAGACGTTGGTGCAAGCAAGTAAGGAGGTAATCCCGAAGCGTCAAGCGCCTGAATAAATACCTCTTTCATGGAAGAATTCGATACAATTCCAGCTAATGTGCCTGTCCCTAGTAACATGATCGCTACACCTGACATTTTATGCAGCCCTGACATCGCATAATCATTGAGAAACTTCCCTTTTTTCATGAAAAGAGCGCCAACAATTCCTCCTATTGGTAAGGCAATCATTGGATCAATATTTATTTGAAACAACGGTCTTAAGGCTAACAAGAGAATGGTCACCAGCGGGCCTATAAGCGCTTGTAGAAAACCAGGTACTTGAACCTCGCCTTGGTCAGCTCCCTCTTCCAAAACAGGTGTCCCTTTATTCGCAAGCTTTTTGGCTAATACATACGTGACGGCTATCCCGAAAATAGCCGGTATGACACCTGCCGCCATCAGGGAAGTAAGCGGTACACCAAAGGCATCAGAGGCTGCAATGGCATTCGGATTCGGTGACATGATATTCCCCGCCTTCCCTCCTCCAATCATCGCAAGTAAAATCCCCGTTTTAGAAAGTTTTGCACGCTTGGCAATGGCAAGTGCGATCGGTGCTACTGTAATGACTGCTACATCTACAAAAACACCCACCGTTGTTAAAATCATTGTTGCAAGTGCGAGTGCTAAAAGTGCCCTCGCCTCTCCAAGCTTTTTCACGATGGCCTCCGCAATAGATAACGCAGCACCCGACTCAATTAAAACCCCTGCCAGTACACCTGCCGCCATGATTCGGAGAACAGCCGGAATCATGTCCTTTGCGCCTTCCATCATGACGTTCACGGTCTGCACAACATCTACACCGCCAACCAAACCGCCAATAAATGCACCTGCCAGCATGCCATAAGCAGGTGATACTTTTTTTAGAATAAGAACAATAGCGATTACAAGCGCAGTCAATGCGCCCAATGTACTCACTGTCACATCTCCACCCATACTCCATCCCTCCTGATTGTCTTTTCTTAATTGTAAGCGTTTACTCATTGGGATCGAGTTGTGAATCCAGATGAACTTCTTTTATTTATTTCTTCTTCCAGTTGTGCAAATGCACAATTAAGACAATTGATTGTCCAATTGTGCTATGTACAGCTCCATCAACTGTTTCACATGACGAGGGTCTTTTCCGGTCAATGTCTGGATTTTATCTAAACGATATCGCAGTGTATTACGGTGAATAAATAGACGATCAACGATTCTTTGTAAATCCCCGCCCTCTTCAATGTAAACCTTTAACGTTTGAACGAGCTCCATTTCTTGTATCAGCGGATGATAAAAATCACTCCACCGTTTGCCCTCTTTGGCGGCTCTCGCTTTTATAAACAAGCTTTCAAGCTGATAAGATTCAAAGACATATATGTTTTCCTCTGGATGGAGCACCTTTCCTAACCGCAGGGCCTCTCTCGCATGCTGAAAGGACAACGGTAATTGACTCATGTCCTCAGCGACAGTTCCTACACCCACTAGCACTTGTCCATCAACTGCACCTGCCATTGTTTGTTGCAGCTGTTCGATCACATGCTTGAATTGATGGTCACATATCGGCTGTCTTAACAGGATTAATTCATGACGGAAGGTCATGCCTAGTAAATCATCCGCATTCTTATCGTATTGAATGGCATGCATCATTTTGTGTACAGTATCCTCGGACGATGGAATCGGCTGAAAAACAATAGCCATTCGCCGCTTGTCTAGATCCATTCCAAGCCAGTCAGCACGGTGCTTCAACTGATGATCACCCATGTCAGACTCGGAGATGAGCTGATTCACAATTTCACTCTCTATTCGCTGCCGCCACTGGAAGCGTTCAAGTAGAAAAGACTGCTCTAATACGAGTTCAGCTGCCATTTTCACCAGCTCGGCATGATGACGAATGTCCCCTGGCTCACCCGTAATCCCAATGACACCAACGACTTGTTCGTGAAAGCAAATAGGCAGATTGATTCCAGGTCTCACGCCTTTTAAGCGGCGGGACGTCTCCTGATCAATCTCCACACTATCTCCGCTTGACAGCACTAGACGTGCTCCATCATGTTTTTGTCCAATCCTTTTTCGTTCACCAGACCCAATAATGACACCATCTGCATTCATGACATTGATGTTTTGATGTAAAATATGCATCGTACGTTCAACCATCTCTTGCGCCAATTCACTGGTTAAAAATTGCATTCTGCATCTCTCCTGAAGGGGTTTTCATTCAATGTATCATAGTGTCATTGCACAATAAATGCAAAGCTGAAAAAAACAGCCATTGACAAGGATACGCCAAAAAGTGTTTAATCAAATCAAGGGACCGACCGACAGTCTAGTCAAAAGAAAGGATGGCTTTATGAGAACCGTTAAACATCCTGAGGAACGCAAAAATGACATCTTAAATGCAGCAGAGAAGCTTTTTTCAACCAAAGGCTATCAGCAAACCACAATTATTGACATCCTCAAAGCCGTTGGCATTGCAAAAGGCACATTCTATTATTACTTTACTTCCAAAGAAGAAGTGATGGATGCAATCATTGACCGGATCATAAAAGCAGATATCATCGAGGCAAAGCGTATTGCCGCTGATCCAGATATCTCAGTGGTCGATAAATTATTTCGCATCATCATGGCACAATCTCCTAAACAGGGCAGCCATAAAGAAGGCATGATCGAACAATTTCATCAGCCTGCTAATGCAGAGATGCATCAAAAAAGCTTGATCAAAGCCATTACAGAGCTATCACCCGTTTTAGCAGAAGTCATTCAGCAAGGTGTAGAAGAAGGGATATTTCAAACGGATTACCCACAAGAAACTGTCGAATTTCTCCTCGCTTCTGCACAGGTTATCTTTGATGAGGGACTTTTCCAATGGACCACAGCGGAAAGCATACAACGGGCGCTAGCATTTATCGCAATCCTTGAAGCCTCTTTACATGCAGAAAAGGGAAGTTTCTCCTTCCTTCTCCAACGTTTAACTGGAGAACCGGAAGACAATAATCAGTGATTGGTCACTTCAATACCAATCCTGCATACATTATAGACTGACGGTCGGTCTAAAAGGAGAGTGATTTTCATGTCGTCATCAGCCAAAAATGGTTCCACCCACTTTATCTACCTCGTTCTCGGGCAAATTATTTCCGTTTTCGGGTCTTCCTTGATTCGTTTTGTTCTATCTTTACACGTCTTGGATATAACACATCGTGTTGATTTATATGCTCTGCTTTTCGCTTTATCCAATATCCCGCTCCTCCTTTCGCCATTAGCAGGAGCAATTGCTGACCGGTTTAACAGAAGAAATTTGATGATTTTATTCGATGTTCTTACTGGCATTATGATTCTGGCTTTTTATTTCTGGTTATTTTCAGGTCATGATTCACTTTATATGATTGGAGCCGTCATGATTCTCCTTGGTGTCATGAGTACATTTTATGCTCCTGCTGTGATGTCCAGTATTCCTCAGCTAGTGAAAGAAGAAAAATTAGAACAAGCAAATGGCATCGTGAATGGCGTGCAGGCCCTTTCAGGTGTTGTCGCTCCTATCATTGGCGGCGTTTTATACGGACTCATTGGGAGCCAGGTCATCATAGGTGCTAGTAGCATTGTATTTTTTCTATCAGCATGCATGCTTTTACGGTTAAATATCTCTTTCTCACCTAGCCCACTCGCAGAACCGATGACCAAAGTACTCTTGAAAGATATGAAACAAGGATTTTCCTATATCGGAAGCCAGCCATTTTTAAAAAGAGCCATGCTGCTTGCAGCGCTGCTAAATTTCATCCTCACACCATTTTTTATCGTTGGAGGTCCCATTATTTTAAGGGTCACAATGAAAAGCAGTGACATCATGTATGGAATAGGAATGGGCATCATTGAGTTTGCCGTCATCGCAGGCGCCCTGCTAGTTGGGCTTGTAGCGAAACATTGGCGCATTCCTACTTTGTATCGCTGGCTGCTCGTCATCGCAGTCATTTTGCTGCCTGTTGCTTTTTCAACATCCAAGGTGGCTCTTCAATTTGGGACATTTCCAGCCTATTTTCTCTTTTTAGCAGGGTGTCTCCCAATTGCCATGCTGCTCACCATAATTTCGATCGTTGTCATCTCACATGTGCAAAAGAAAACACCCAATGCTCAATTAGGAAAAGTCATGGCCAATCTGACAATGGTCTCTCAATGTGCTGCACCGCTCGGTCAAATGATGTACGGGTTCTTGTTCAACACTTTTTCCGCCAGCATGTATGTGACCGTGTTAATCGTCAGTGCCTTGATGTTTGCACTTGCCTTCCTTACAAAAAATATGCTTCGACATGAAGGAGAATCAGCCTCATGAGATTGACGTTTATCAAGAAAGACCTAACCCGCCACCGTCTCATTTCAATCGGCTTAACCCTTTGCATCATGATGACATCATTTTTAGCAACAAGCGCTGCGCAAATGACAGTTCAGTTGAATGGTTCCATTTCTGATCTACTCCAATCAGCCAAAGCACCAGACTTTGTCCAAATGCACGATGGCAGCTTAGATGAAAAAGCGGTCGATATATTTTCAAATAAACAGTCGATGGTAAAGGCACATCAAATTGTTCCAATGATTCCGATCGAACATGTCAGCATCAAGTTCGGGCAGGAGCCTGCTCAAGCGGGTGTGATGGATCATTTATTTGTAAAACAAAATCGCTATTTTGATTTTCTTTTAAACGAACGAAATGAAAAGCTCACTGTCAATAAAGGAGAAGTAGCAGTCCCTATTTATTTTCAACAAAAATACCATTTAAAGATTGGCGAAAGGTTACTCATTACAAAAGGCTCTCATCAATTCTCTTTTCAAATCAAAACATTCTTACGAGATGTCCAAATGAATCCAAGTCTTGTCAGTTCAAAGAGATTTCTTCTGCATGATGCGGACTGGGCGACACTGAATCAAGTGTTTCAAAAAAAGGAGTACTTAATTGAATTCTTATTGCATGATGCTAGTCAAGCAGATGCTTTTCAAACACTCTATCAATCATCTGAGCTGCCACAACAGGGCCCTGCTGTCACATTATCCCTGCTTCGCATGCTGAATGCCCTAACAGATGGTATGGTGATCGCCATTCTCCTTCTTGTCTGCTTTCTGCTCATTAGCATTTCCCTCCTCTCTCTTCGTCTCGCTATGACGGCCGCTATAGAAGAGGATGAACGTGAAATTGGAATCTTAAAAGTACTAGGAATCCCTTTATCAAAAATCAAACAATTATACGTTGGGAAGTATGCTGTGCTTGCCTGTATAGGATGTATAGCAGGATATTTGATGACACTCATGTTTGGTGATTTGTTTACAGCCAATATTCAGCAATATATGGGGAATCGCCTCTCTTTTATTCATCAGGTGATCCCGCTTTTGGTGTCAATTTTGACGGCAATGATCGTCATCTCATTCAGCTATACTGTCCTAAGAAGATTTGGTCAAATATCAGCAGCTCAAGCCATTCAAGGCGGCATAAGCTCACCAAGCCATAAAAAACAAATTCCTATGCACCTCCAGAAAAACAGATTCCTCCCAGTCAATTTTTGGTTTGGTTTGAAAGATCTATTCTCGCGAATAAAGATGTATTCAACAATTACCTGTATTATTGCGCTTTGTACATTTTTAATGTTAATGCCGATTCAGTTATGGTACACATTACAATCACCCGATTTCGTCACATATCTTGGCTCAGGAAAAAGTGACCTTCGAATTGATATTCGGCAGGGAAACCATTTAGAGAAAAGTACAAATAAAATAGAGTCTATGATTAGCGTAGACCAAGACATTCAAACATCTGCCGTCTATGAAACAACTTCTCTACAAGCCAAAACAATGGAGAATACACTAGAAACGCTCTATTTAGAAACAGGTGATCTATCAGCATTCCCTCTCACCTATTTACAAGGACGGGAACCGTTGAAGGAGGAAGAGATTGCTTTATCGGTGTTAAGTGCTGACTCACTTCATAAAAAGATAGGCGAAAAAGTCACTCTCGCCACAAATGGACAGCAAGTTCAAAAAATAGTTACCGGCATTTATCAAGACGTCACCAACGGAGGGAAAACAGCTAAATCATTATCTCAGCCTTTTCCTCATTCATCCCTTTGGAAAACCATTCAAATACAATTAAAACAAGGAATAGATATGGCAGGGAAAAAAGCAACACTTGAAACAAATATGTCTCCTGCAAAAGTGACGGATATGAAAGAATATGTGCATCAAACAATAGGAAGCACCGCATCTCTAGTAAAAGTGATTGCATTATTTTCAACCATCGCAGCTTTTGGAACAGCCAGCCTCATGTTAATGATGTTTCTGCACATGTTAAGGGCGAAAGATTTAAATCGTACTCACTTGTTAAGGACGATTGGTTTTTCTCAAAAAGATTTAACCTATCAATACTTAACAAGTTTTATCGTCGTTCTCTCTATTGGTGCCTTCATTGGAGCAATCGCTGTTCATACTATTGGTCCGGCGTTGATGAGTGCAGGCGGCGCATCATTAGGAGCGTCCAGCCTTCAGTGGTTAGCCCCGAAATGGGTTTGGATCGTGTATCCTCTCCTGCTGTTTATGGTGAATTTAACTGTCATCTCGTGGTTATTGAAGTCCTTTTTTTCTAGTAAAATCAGCCGTCATACACTTTCATAAGGAGATGTTTCACATGGAACAATTAATTGAAGCGAAACAATTGTCTTTACAAATTGATTCATTAAAAGGACAAAAACAGACCATTCTTAGAAATATTCACTTAACCATTAAACGTGGAGAATTTGTCACCATTATGGGACCTTCAGGGTGCGGAAAAACCTCTTTGCTTTATCAACTTAGCGGTATAGAGACATCCTCCAGAGGGGAAATCAAATATAAAGGTCAACTGCTATCAGAAATGACAGACAAACAGTTAACAGCTTTGCGCTTATCAGAGATGGGATTCGTCTTTCAACACAGCCACTTACTAAAAAACCTCAATCTATTTGATAACATCATTGCTGCAGCTTACTTAGCGAAGAAAATGCCGAGAAAAGAAATCAATGAACGAGCGAAATATTTAATGGAGAAACTTGATATTGATCATTTAGCTGATAGATATTTATCAGAAGTATCAGGAGGACAGCTCCAAAGAGCCTCTATCTGTCGAGCTCTTATGAATGAACCAAACATTCTTTTTGCCGATGAGCCCACAGGTGCTCTTAATTCAAGCACGACAAAGGAAGTCATGGATATTTTTTCACAAATCAATTCTGAAGGAACAACTTTGCTTCTCGTCACCCATGATCCAAAAGTGGCCCTTTGCTCTGAAAGAATTTTGTTTATGAATGACGGTGAAATTTCAGCCCATTTAAATTTAGGAAAATACGATCGCTTCACCGCTGAGAAACGAGAGGCCTTGTTAAACAAGTGGTTACAAAACTTAGGGTTTTAATTGGTGTCAAACAGGCAGCTTTCTGCCTGTTTTATTTTTTCTTACACTCAAAGGAGTAATCCATAGTCAAAGTATTTGTTTCTAGTATGATTTTGCCGTCTTCTTGTTGACAAGATTCTGTCAGCAACTCAATTTCTTTGCTATAAAAGTATCTCTTTGAGATATAAAGAGTGACTAAAACAAGTAAAAGCGTTGTCATCACAATTGTCATTTGCCAGTTTAACATTTGAAATCTTTTTTTCATTTCAACATCCTTTCTGAAAGGTCAACACTTGTCTCGGATATTCACCTTTCTCAGTAACTACCAGTTTCTTTTCCAAAATCATCTAGCAACATCATAACTGATTTTCCCTTCTAGATCGACCTTTCATTGTTCTTCTCTCATAGCTAAAATAGCTTTATTTCATATATTCGGATGGTATTTTCGACCATAAACTTAAAACTAATAGTACCTATCACATTTTTAGACTTCCAAAAAAAGATTTTACTCATTTGAATAAACAATCAATCATCATTACAATAACGTACATCTCATGACATAAGGTCCTTTTTATTACCTCCTGTCAATCACCTCCCAGAAACGATTATATTTTACCAAAAATTGTGATATCGTTTTTTATTGAAACAGGCGAAAGGATGTTAAAGAGGTGAAATTTCCATGAAAATCATTTCAGCTGAACAGGTGGGGAATCGTTTAAATGATTGGCGAATTGCCATTCGTAAGCATGATGTACACAATGCAAAGACAATCTACACAGAATTAAAGGAATTACTTCAAGAGATGGAAGAGAATCAGGAGGTCTTGACCTACTATTCATTGCTAGAAGGCAAGTTTAAGCTCATGTTATATGAACGAAGAGGTAAAAAACTAAATGAACCGACAGTGCTAGAATACCCTTCTAAAACAAACGACTTAATTGAATACTATTTTTACCTATATAAAGCTCTTTACGCTTCATATAACAGAGACTATGCATCAGCCATCGGACTGTTTAAAATTGCTGAGAAAAAACTACAAAACATTCCTGATGAAATAGAAGTAGCAGAATTCCATACGAAGGTCGCAAACCTATATATGATGCTTCGCCAAAGCCTGATTTCACTTCATTATATTCAGAATGCTATCGATATTTTCAAAGGTCATGATGGCTATGAAAGAAGACTGGCAGCAGCTTTTGTGATCGCAGCCACCAACTTCATGGATATTGGCGATTTCAAAAGAGCTGAGAATTACTACACAAAAGCATTACACATCTCAAACCAATTAAACGATCATTTTCTAGCATCACAGCTTTATCACAATATCAGTATTCTATATGCCGAAGCTGGAGAATCAAAAAAATGTATTGATGCCCTAGAAAAGGCTCTTAGTGATGATGACTACCTTTCATCTTGTTATTTCGAACACTCCATGTTTATGTTACTAAAAGAGCTGCTCTCCATTGATGAAAAGTCGCAAGCTCTCTATTATTTTGAATTAGTCAAACAAAAACAAGAAATAGACAGAAACCCCATCTATACAGCAAAAATGAATTTTCTCTATCACCTATATTTCACTGAAGACATATCCAAAAAAGCTCAAACCTGTTTCGATGACATCAGTATTCTGAAAGAATTAAAGGATGTTGAAGGTGCCCGTGAATTAAGTGCACTAGCTGCCAAACACTTTGAAGAGCTGGGTTCAATTCACCAAGCATACCTCTTTTTGAAGGATGCCTATCAATTGGAACACACTACACTTAATTGGAGGAATTATGATGAAAAAAGTGAGTTTACTCATTTTCGCTTTAGCCATCGTTGTTTTCGGACAAACGGTGTCTTACAATTCGTTAAATGATACAAATCTTGGCCCAACAGAACGACCTATCGGAACATAAACCGATACAATACAAATAACCACTTGCCTCATTACAAGGCAAGTGGTCCACATTTATTTCAGTTCTTGATAAGAAATGAGGCGGTGAATATGTACCGCCAGATACGTAAGTTCGTCATTTGGAATAACAATACTGTGCACCTGTTTAATATAATCTTTGATTTTGAAAGCCACATCCATCGCTTGAGGATACAAGTGTGCAATTTGTTCAAACAACTCATTTTCTTGATCTGATAATAATTTATTTGCGTAAAATCTTTCAACAAAGAATTTCACATGTGTAATAAATCGGCTGTAATGAATATTCTCTTGATCCATTTTCATATTCAACGTATAGCGGACGAGATTCACAATACTTCCGATCATCTTGGCATACTTCATGCCATCTTTGGAATCGGACTCTTCACCTAACGCATTAATTAAATGGAAGGCGATATTGGCCGCTTCTTCCTTTGGTAATTGTATGCCCAATGTATTGTTGACTAACTCAAGCGCATAATTACCTACTTCAAATTCTTCGGTATAGTAGTTTTTGATTTCCCAGTATACTCGATTTGTAATATTAATATTCTTCTTGTGCCGTTCTACTGCAAAATTCAAATGGTCCATCAAGGTAAAATAGACACCAGAATTCAGACTTGAGTTTAAGCGTTTTTCAGCATATTGAACAATATGCTGAGTTAAATCGATAAACTCTTGCGGCATTGAATCTAACAGTTGGAGAAATTCCTTCGCTCTCATGTTATCGACAGACATAAACACTTGATCTGCCTTCTTTTCTTCAATCATTTGACCTGGTTTTTGTCCATAACCAATCCCCCGGCCGAATAGAACCATCTCCTGTTGGTTCTGATCTTCAGCCAGAACCACACTCGAGTTTAAAACTTTTTTGATTTTAAACATCGTCATCACCTGTTTTCATGATTGTGGTTTTTCAATCAAGCGATTCACCATTTGTTTCAATGACCTTTTTGTACCAATAAAATGAGTCTTTACGAGAACGTTTTAATGTACCGTTTCCATCGTCATCTTGATCTACATGAATAAACCCGTATCGTTTTGACATCTGTGATGTACCTGCACTAATAATATCAATTGAGCCCCAGCTCGTATATCCGAAGAGGTCAACGCCTTCTTCCACCGCTTCTCTCATTTGGCGGAAATGCTCTTTGAAATAGTTAATACGATAATCATCGTGAATTGATCCATCACTTTCAACAACATCTTTTGCACCCATGCCGTTTTCTACAATGATCAGTGGTTTTTGATAACGATCATATAATTCTATTAAAGAAATTTTCAGACCAACCGGATCAATTTGCCATCCCCAATCAGTAGATGGAAGGTAAGGATTTTTGACCCCACGGATGGTATTTCCATCCGTTTTTTCTAATCCTTCATCAGCTGATTCAGTTAAAGACATATAGTAGCTGAACGAGATAAAATCTACTGTATTTTCTTTTAAAATAGAAAGATCATCTGATTCCATTTGGATATGAATGTTTTTTCTCTCAAGCATGCGCTTGATAAGCGGAGGGTATTCACCAAATACCTGAACATCTGCATAGAAATAGTTTTCTAAGTTTTGTTTCAATGCCCGCTCCACATCATTCGGATGACAAGTGTGCGGATACGTTGTTAATTTTGTCAGCATACACCCTACTTGACTGCCTGGTATGATGCGATGACAATCTGCTGTTACGAGTGCAGAGGCAATGAATTGATGATGGAGTGCTTGATAAACCGTCTCTTCCTCTTTCCCTTCTGGGCAGCGATCAGGAATAATTCCTGCTGTAATAAAAGAGTGGCGGTGAATACTATCTATTTCATTAAAGGTCAGCCAATATTTCACATCATGTTTATAGCGTTCAAAACATACATTGGCGAACTTAACAAAGAGATCAACGACTTTTCTTTCAACCCAGCCATTATATTTCACGCTCAGTGCTAACGGCATTTCATAATGTGACAGCGTCACAATCGGTTCTATGTTGTGTTTTTTCATTTCTGCAAATAAACGATCGTAAAATTGGAGTCCTTTTTCATTTGGTTCGTTCTCTTCTCCAGTTGGGAAGATACGGCTCCATGCAATAGAGATGCGAAGAGTTTTAAAACCCATTTCTGCAAATAGAGCCAAATCCTCTTTATAGTGATGATAGAAATCAACACCTCTGCGTTTTGGGTACTTTTTATCATCTGGGTCTTTCATCGATCGATCTATATTTTCAGAAGTAACAGCTAGATGCCCTTCATAATCTTCTACACTCAAATTAGACCGGTACATCGCAATATCAGCAACAGACGGGCCCTTTCCATCTACATTCCAAGCGCCTTCTGCTTGGTTGGCGGCAATGGCGCCGCCCCATAAAAATCCTTTTGGAAAACCTTTTATTGTCGTCATATGTTTAGCCTCCTAATTGGGTGATAACCATCAATGTATCTTGGCGATTGACCTCTTGTAATGGCTGTACCTTAATATCATATTGATCTGTATTCGTGATGACAGCAAGCGTAACTGGATCGTATCCTGCTTCCATGATTTTTCCTACATCAAATTCAATGAGTAAATCCCCTGCTTGTACACGATCTCCTGCCTGCACTTTTGGATAAAAATACTGTCCTTCCAACTGTACAGTATCAATGCCAATGTGGAATAATACTTCCACCCCTTTGTCCGTTTTCATACCAAGTGCATGGTTTGTTTCGAACAGCAAGGTGACCTCACCATCTACTGGTGCATATAACGCTCCTTCTGAAGGAACAATGGCAATTCCGTCTCCCATGACCTTTGAAGAGAAAATATCATCTTTTACTTCAGCTAGAGAGATCATTTGACCAATCACAGGGCTTTTGAAAGTTTCCCCTGCTCCAATTTGTTCAGCAAATGCTTCTTGATCATTTGACTTTTCTTCTACTTTTTTATCCTTACCTAATACAAAAGCAGCGATAAAAGCAACAACGAAGGAAATGACAGCTCCAATGACAGCAAACATTAGATTTCGTGGAAGCTCATCTGATATAAACATCGACATACTGGCTAATCCAGGGCCAACAAGTACAAATGCTTGTATACCAACTAATCCAATGAATATCCCACCAACAAATGAACCAATCATGACACTTCCAAGTACGCGTTTATTTTGAAGTGTCACACCATACAAAGCAGGCTCTGTGATGCCAAAAAATGCTGAAATTCCTGCCGAAATGGCTGTTGATCTGAGTACCTTGTCTTTCGTGCGTAGTGCCACTGCGAAACATGCTCCACTTTCCGCAATATTATGCGCAAGTGATGCTGGTAAATAAAGTGCTTCTTTCCCGAGGTTCCCCATCGTTGTCACTGCATAAGGGACCATTGCTTTGTGCATGCCTGATGCAACCATAAACGGGAGTACCGCTGCTAAAATTGCGACAGCTACCCAACCTACTGTATTAAACATCGCAAGAATAACGGATGAAAACCCTTGTCCTGCTGTAAAACCAAGTGGTCCTAATAACAGTAACGTAACGGGTACAGTAATGACTAATGACATCATTGGGACAAAGAAAATCCGAATTGGTTTTGGTGAAAATCGTGTGAAGAATTTTTCCATTTGAGCGTAAAGCAATACAGAAAGGATTGCTGGAAACACTTGATACGCATAAGCTATATTTTTTACGTCGAATGACATTAATTGCGCACCTTCAGTAAGCATGGCTGTCATGTTCGGAAGAAGGAGTGCACCGACTGCTGATAATGCGACCAGTGGGTTTACCTTTAGTTTATTTGCCGTTGTGACAGCGACTAGTAATGGCAGGAAGTATAGTGGTGCGTCACCCACCATGTTCAGTATTTGATAGGTTTGGCCTTTTGCATCAACCCAGCCTAATAAAGAGAAAAGGAGAAGAAATGATTTTAAAATCCCTCCGCCTGCGATAGCCGGAACAAGCGGCTGGAAGACACCCACAATGAAATCTAATAGAACTGTGCCTACTTTTCTTTTTTCTTTTGGCTGATTGGATGGCACGCCTTGCCCAGACGAGCTGCCTCCCATTAAATTTGTTACCTGTTGATACACTTCAATCACGTCATTTCCAATGACCACTTGGCATTGTCCTGACATTCTGACAGCTATGACACCTGGTGTTTTTTCTAATGCTGGCACATCTGCTTTTTTCTGATCAATTAGTGTGAAGCGAAGTCTTGTTGAGCAGTGCTCAAGGTGCGCAATGTTTTCTTTACCACCTACATGCTGTAAAACGTCTTTGGCGACTTGTGTGTAATCCATTTTTTCTCCTCCTTTTCTCATACACGGGACCTATATTTTGGCAATAAAAAAAGGATCTAAAACGACAAATTAAAGAAATTCATCGTTTTTAGATCCTGCCTGCATGACCAGTCACATGTCTAATTTATTTATATTGGATTTGTTTTTAGTATATATTGATTATATGAAAGCGTCAACATTTATTTTTCTAAAAATTATTAAGGTCTATATACCTAAATTAATTTTCTTTAATTTAGTTGAAGCAACCTTTCTCACTTTTTTTATACACCAATATTTTTTATCATCAATAAGAACTCTTTATTAATAAAAAACCAGATAAGTTCACTCATCTGGTTTCTTATCATCTATTTTTTTCTTTCTTCCGCCTGCTTTTTGAATGCTTTCGCTTGTTTTTGGTATTCCTGTTTCGTAACTGCTTTTAACTCTACAGTACCGCCTGTCATTTTAAATGGAAGTTTGATTGATTTTACATCTCGATCAGTGGAACCTATAATGATTCCATCTTCAATTGAAGGCTCATAGCCCATAAAAAAAGTTCTTCCATCCGTTTCACCCGAGACTTCTAATCTCATTTCTTTATAAGACTTACAATCTTCTTCAGGAACAGTTGTGATTAGAAGGGAGCCGGTCCATCCAATCTCAATATGCATGGTTTTCACCTGTAAAAATAATTGTTTGTCCTTTGCCGTATAGAGAAAGCCATATACCTTTGCCACTTTCTCCTTGAAGTTTCTCATACTATCATAAAACCTATCTTCAGCGGTATCGAATAGATAATCATATCGTTTTTGAATCTCTTTATGATATTTATCTAGCTTTTTTTGATTGATTGCCTTATATATCATACTTTTCTTTTCGCCTTGTTTTTTTACTGAAAGGTCTTTTCCTGAAAAGTGAACTTCGTATACGATCGTTTCTTTACCTTGTGTGACTTTGAATTCATACCCATTTTCTTTTGAACTGCCAGATACGACAAATTGTTTTTTATAGATTTGCGGATCCCACCTTACTTCTTCTATATACTTTTCATTCAAATGCCCCGTTACTTTGCCTTTATTCTCCGATATCTCAAACCAGCTCATTTTATCCTTCGTTTTATACGCAAATGCATAGGCATGATTCAATGAATTCTTTTGTGCGATTGCTTGATATGCTGTCCAGCCGCCTCCACCTAAGACGAGTACTGCCAGGATAGACACGACCCACATTTTCAATTTACTCATAGGTACCTCCACTAATATATGATTTAAAAAATCTTCATTATCCCTATTTATTCAACTAAATTCTGATCGTCCTGAAATGCCATTCACAACAATCATCTGTTCCAACACGATCTATTTTTGCCATTCTTTCGCCTTCTTTTTGAATGCTTCCGTTTGTTCTTGATATTCCTCTTTCGTGACCGCTTTAAATTCTATAATCCCGCCTGCCATTTTAAAAGGAAATTTAATGTATGTTGCGTCTCGGTCAGTTTCCCCTAAAATAAAACCCTTTTCAATTGCAGGATAAGTACTCAAATCAAACATTATCCCATCTGAAACTCCACCGGCTGTATGTTTCGTTTCTTTATATGGTTCACCACCATCTCCTGGAACCTTTCTCATTAGAAAAGAACCTGCCCATTCAGACTGCATATACATTCGTTTTACTTTTAAAAATAGTTGGTATGAACCATCCTCTGCTGTATACAGATAACCATAAGCGCCTGTTACTTTCTTAATGAAGTTTCGTACATAATCATGAAATCTATTTTCCGTGTCATCCATCAGTTTCTCATATCGAGTATGAATGTCCTGTTGAACAGCACGTAGGTTTTTTTGATCAACTGCTTTGTATGTGATGCTGTGCTTTTCACCTTGTTTTTTCACAGAAAGATCTTTTTCGGCAAGGTGAACTTCATATGTGACCGTTTCTTTCCCTTGCTTCACATAAAATTCGTAACCGTTTTCAATTGATTTTCCGGTTAATTGATATTTGTTGATAAATAGATTGGGATCATAATGCCTTTTCGGATTTTCCTCTAAAATGGTTTCGTTCAGCTGGCCTGTTACTTTTCCGTTTCTCTCCGTTACCTTGAACCAGTTCACACGATCATGAGTCTTATATGCAAAGGCGTAGGGATGATTCAAACCACTCTTTTTTGCGATTGCTTGATAGGCTATCCAGCCGCCTCCACCAATCAGTAGTACCGCCAGAATAGTCATGATCCAGATTTTCGATTTACTCATATGTCCCCTCCAAACTATGATCGTTCATTCTATATGAAGGATTCATCTCATTGATTAACAAATCAGTGATCTCTTCACCTCCTTTCTAGCATTTATTTTTTTCTCATACCTCTTGTATCTGCAGTTATACATCGTTTATTATATATCTAAATGATATATCTTTTAGATAGGTGTGTTGATCAATGAAAAAATACAATGATACGACGTATGCGATTTTGGGGATTTTAACGACAGATTGTAAGTCTGGGTATGAAGTGAAGCAATTAATTGATAGGAGCTTGCATCACTTTTGGAAAATTAGTTATGGACAAATTTATCCAGCTTTAAAGTTAATAGTCGAGGAAGGGCTTGCGAAGGTTTCACCCACTTCTACAACTGGCCGCTCAGACAAGCGAGAATATCATCTAACTGAAAAAGGGCTGGACACGTTGAGGCAATGGCTGGCGCAGCCGCTCGATCAAGTACCATCAGAACGAAATGAGGTGTTATTAAAGTTATTTTTTGGTCAATATCTTTCGTTTGAGAAAAAATTGGTGCTTTTACAGGATTATGAGAGGCAGCTCCGTATCCGTTATGAGACATATGTTGCGATTGAACAAAACATTCAAGAGCTGTATCCAGATGAAGCTGATGCGAAGTATTGGCTGTATACGTTAGATTACGGAAAGAAAGTGGCGCAGGCTGGAATTGATTGGTGCGTGGAGACCTGTGAATCGATGAAGGAAGAAGGGTGAACAAATGAAAAAAAATATACGTGCTGGCAGGTATACAACAGACAATTCTGAGCCGATTGTTGTGTTCATTATCGGAATGAGAATCAATAAACGCTGGGCTGTCCATCAATGGCTGCCAGTATTTAAGGCGATGCCGGGGATGATCAAAGAACTTTATACACATCAAGATGAACTTGGTTTTCTCGGGACAGAAAATTACTTCGGTTTACGCACCACCACCATGATCCAATATTGGAAATCAACAGAGGACCTCCTTGCCTACGCCAAGATGGAGAAGCATTTGACTGCTTGGAAAGGATTCAACCAAAGAGCACGACATAATGACGCGGTCGGAATTTATCATGAAACGTATCAAATTCAAGCCGGCTCATATGAATCTATCTACGTGAACATGCCTTCATATGGATTGAGCCAAGCGAAAGCGCCCATCCTAATTGGAAAAGGGAAAGGAAAAGAAACCGCAAAAGAACGCCTTTCTACAACAAATTCCTAGAGCTGATTCTCTAGGAATTTCTTTTTGCAACCATCACAAAATGTTTTAATATGCGGGCAGTTAATCCCCAAATGGTGTAACGATCGTAATCATAAAACCACTCCTCAATCGAACGACTCCCCCAGCTGTATTTTTCACCATTCATGATTTTTTCATAAGGAAAGTCCTCTCCTGGTGTTGGCTGCACCGATACATGGTGTAAGTATGGCTCATATTGGCTGAGCCATGATAGAGGCACAGTAAAGGTCTCCTCTACTTCTTCTTGATTAAAGGAATGTTTGACCTGCTGTTCATCAATAATCCCGACAAATGGATATACCACAAAGGATGGTGAGGCAATATAAGGGCTGAGCTGCCCTAAAACCTTGATGGATTCGGGCGGAATTCCTAGTTCTTCATATGTTTCCCGCAGTGCAGCTTCTTGTGCGGTTTCCCCGCCGTCGAGTTTGCCTCCTGGGAAGCTAATATCGCCAGGCTGTTTTCTCATCGTCAGTGATCGCACTTCAAATAAAACATGCCATTCCCCGTCTACTTGCACCAAAGGGACAAGGACTGCCGCTTTGAACGCTGTCTCTTCTCCGATAAATAGCGGCTGTGATTGATGTAAATCACTTTTTAATTGATCAATGAACATGGGCATCACCTATTTTCTGTTTCTCTTTTCTTTAGCGTATCATTGATTCCCTTTTGAATAAAGACGATCTTTCTGACAATTATTTTTATCATTTTGACAACTATACTTGTCAAAATGAATATAATACTTTACAATCAAGATAACATTTTGATCAGAGTTGAGGTGACAGAATGAAAAATCGGCTAAAAGAGTTGCGGGCACGTGATGGTTTAAACCAGACGGAGCTTGCGAAACGGGCAAAGGTTTCCCGCCAGACGATCAGCTTAATGGAACGAGATGAATTAATGCCGTCTCTCTTACTTGCTATGAGGCTTTCACGTATTTTTCAAGAACCCATTGAACATATTTTTCTATTCGAGGAGGATGAACTCACATGAAAACTGTATACAAAATGCTCTTAGGTGCTCTCCTTGGTTTTCTCGGTGCTTACTGTTTGCTGGCAGCCGAATTTGAGCTGACACTTCTGCAAGCTGCATTTGAAGCAACTCTTGTCATCACTGGCTTGACAGTTCTATTCATCATTTATTGTTTTTCAGGCATTTCACGCATGAAGAAAAGAGTCTCTCTTTCAGTATCTGGTGATGAGGAAGATGAACTAGAGGTAAAACAGTACCGAACCTTTACTGATGTAACGTTAGCTAATACGGTGAGTACCATTTTATCGATCATTGCAATTGGTATTTCCATCGTAACCGAGCAGCCACTCTGGCTGATTCTCGTAAATGCTGCCTTATTTTTGATCACCGTCATTCTTTCTTATGCATCGATCTCTGTCCTAAAGCTCGTCTATCCTAATCGTCAACTACCTAGTCCAACCGATAAAGATTATGGCAAAAAACTGCTCGCCATTTCTGATGAAGGCGAAAAGCATGTGATGCTCGATGGACTTTTTCACACTTTCCAAATGATGAATATTTTATTGACCGGTGCCATGTTTATTTTGATTGTCTATTCTCTTGGCGCCAATCACTCTCAACTCTTCTCCATCATCGTCGTTGGACTTGTACTGATCATTCTTAATGCATACTATATGTTAAAGATTCGAAATCGTTAAATAAGCAAAAGCACAGCCATTTAAAAAGGCTGTGCTTTTTCCGTTCATTATGCTGAACGGCGTTTCTTTCGTGCATAAATCAAAAATAGAAACCCAAACCATACGGGTGTCAATAACAGCGCTGGACGTGTAGCATCAGCGAAAAGCATGATGACAAGAATGGCAGCAAAGAGCACAAGAACCGCTATATTCACAAAAGGTGTAAATGGCGCTTTAAAGGTAGACGCCTTATGCAGTTCAGGACGTGTCTTCTTATATTTCAGATGGCATATTAAAATAATACTCCATACCCAAATGAAACAAATGGCACTGATCGTAGTCACAATACCAAAGGCTTGTTCAGGAATCAGCTTGCTTAAAAGAGCCCCTACTGACACCACAATCGTCGACACAAACAGGGCATTACTTGGAACAGCATGCTTATTTAGTCGGCCAAAAGATGCCGGTCCTTGTTTTTGATGACTGAGATTATACAAAATTCGGCTCGTTGAGAACATACCGCTATTACAAGCAGACGCCGCAGATGTCAGGACGACAAAGTTGATGAGTCCCGCCGCTACTGGTATCCCAATGAGCCCAAAGGTTTTCACAAAAGGACTTTCTGATGCACTGAGTTCTGTCCATGGGTTGATGCATAGTAATACAAAAATCGCACCTACATAGAAAAAGAGAATTCTTAATGGAATTTTATTAATCGCAGACGGGATATTTTTTTGCGGATTCGCTGTTTCTGCTGCTGACACACCGACAAGTTCCACGCCCACATACGCAAAAATCACCATCTGGAATGACAATAAGAAGCCTGTCACACCATTTGGAAATAATCCTCCGTGTGACCACAGATTCGTTACCGTCACGGGCCCTGCATCTGTTTGGAAACCAATGATTAACAGGACAATTCCAACGCCAATCAACAGTAATATCGTAATCACTTTAATCAGTGCAAACCAAAATTCCATTTCTCCAAAAAGCTTCACCGTTAATAAATTAAATCCTAGCAAAATCAATAAACAAATAATAGCAGGAATCCACTGCGGAATATCAAACCAGTACTGCACATACACCCCGACCGCAATAACATCCGCCATCGCTGTCATAATCCAGCAAAACCAATACGTCCATCCTGTCACAAAGGAAGCCCACGGTCCAAGATAATCCTCTGCTATATCCGTTAAAGACTGATAGCCCGCCTTAGATAAGAGCAATTCTCCAAGTGCCCTCATGACAAAAAAGATGGCCATTCCGACAATTAAGTACGCAAAAATGATCGATGGTCCTGCCAATTGAATGGCTTTTCCAGACCCTAAAAACAGCCCAGTTCCAATCGTTCCGCCAATGGCAATTAATTGAACATGACGGTTTGATAAATCTCGCTTTAACTCTTGTTGTGCCAATTTCAACACCCTCCTACGACACGATCCTATACTGAAATAATGAACTATCAAAAAGTCCATAAAAAAAGAGATTGGATGCGCTCCAATCTCACGGTCATAAAAGAATAGCAAAATAGAGAAAAGCAATACACAGTATGATCCATGCATCACAAATACAATATTTCGTACTCTTCTGTCCTTTTGCCTGAGATTGTGAACCCTTCGGCGCCGCACATACATGCGGTCTCTCCAGAAGCTGCTCCTGCCATAGTGTGACCCACAGCAATCATAGCCTTCGATATTTACTTTAAATGTTGCTATTTCTGAATAATTTTATATTTTACGCCTCTAAAAGAAAGCTGTCAATGGTAATCTTTTAAGATGTTGTTTCCTCCTTATCTGAAGCTGATATGACATCACTTCATCAACACCCCTTGATTAAGGTATAATGAAACAAAGAATGTTCGGCTCGTTTGGTGGAGACATCCATCTTGATGATGAACCATAGTTAGGCAATCCAATGAAGTTGGTGAAGACAAATGAAAAAAATGAACAAACAGCGTGTGACATTACAAGAAGTCGCTCGGCATGCCGGTGTATCGACTTCAACGGCCTCACTCGTTGTTCGCAACAACCCTAGGATATCTGAAGCCACCCGGAAAAAAGTGCTGCAATCCATGGAGGATTTGGGATACGTGTACGATCGCGTCGCTGCCAACATGCGGTCGAAAAGTTCAAATATTGTAGGTGTGATCGTCACGGATATTTCAAACACCTTTATTTCTGAATTTTTAATCGGTGTGCAAACCACCCTTGAGTCACTTGGCTATACCGTTTTACTTGGGACAACCTTTGATAGTGTAGATAAGCAGGAGCGTCTCATCTCCACAATGGTAGAGCACCGAGTGGGTGGAATCATCTTAAATCCAGCATCGAAAAGTTCGACACGAACAGTGAAACAATTAAACAACATTCGCACACCAAAAGTATTGGCAAATCGTGAATTAGCAGATGTCCATTGTGATTATGTCGGCGTTGATTATGAACAAGGCACTTGGATGGCGGTCCGTCATCTTCTTCAAAAAGGGCATCGCCGCATCGCTTTCTTAGGCGGAGTCAAATCCTCCTCAACTTGGATTGAACGGATGAAAGGGTTCAAAAGAGCCCATGATGATGAAGACCTAACGATGGATGAATCTCTTATTATCGATATGGTGCCTACCCGAGAAGGCGGGAAAGAAGCCCTTGCCCAAGTGATTGACCTTCCCGAACCACCTACTGCTATTTTTTGCTTCAGTGATTTAGTGGCGTTTGGGGTGATTCAAGAATTGGCAGCGCGTGACATCAAGCCTGGTAAAGACATTGATGTAGTTGGGTTCGATAACATCCCTGAAGCGGAGATGTATCACCCGCCGCTCACCACAGTCTCATCATTTCCACGATCCATTGGAGTCAAAGCAGCCAACCTTTTGTATCATAAAATGAACGAGCAGGATGAAGAACTGCAGCGATTGATATTAAAGCCTCAACTTCATATTCGAGAAACCTCGACATGATCATGAAAAGGAGAATTGCAGAGCGAATTTGACATTCGTGAGCACCGGAGCGCAGGACTGACAAAGAATGCGAGGGTTTGTCTACACGCTGAAAGGAGAATTGCAAAGCGATTCTCCTTTTTTTATTGAGCAAGTCAACTATTTCTTTATTACATTTTTCTTTTTTTAAATCACAAAGTCATAAACTTGACACATTTTATACACAGGAGTATATTTATCTCGTTGCTTCTTTTAGTATATCGTTATACCTTTTATGAACATATCGTTATTTATGATATCAACTACAGTTAAAGATGGATCTTTTGATTCTGATCAAATCGAGGAAGTCCATCAACTTATGATAACTGTTATTATTTTTAATTATTTAGTAGAACGATGTACTTATTTGAAGAACAGATGAATATTCATTATTTTTTCATCAATCACACAAGGGGTGTTGTGATGGACTTATTATTATTTACGTTTAAGGAAATAACAAAGGGTAACAAGAATTTGGCCCGAACAGGGTTTCAAATATAGGAGTGGGAACATGAAAAATCCATACATTAAATCATCACTTGGCATGTACTTAAACTATTTCATGCTAGGCATGATCAATATTATTGTGGCATCAAACATGGAAAGCTTATCTGAACGCTACCATGTAGATATTCCAAAAATCAGCTTGCTTGTATCAGCAATCGGGATCGGTAAATTAATTGCTCTCTTTTTCTCTGGCCGGCTTGCAGACAGCTGGGGGCGAAAACCTGTCATTATTACAGGTAACTTTCTCTACTTATTATTCTTAATGGGGATTCCAATAACGACCAATTATACATTGGCTTTCATTTTCGCAATTTCCGCAGGGATTGCAAACTCATTGCTTGATTCAGGAACATATCCTGCTTTGACAGAATCATTTCCTAAAAAAGCAAGTTCAGCTTCTGTATTAGTGAAGGCGTCTGTATCAATTGGTGCGACTGTTCTTCCATTTATCTTGGCATTCCTTATTGCACATGACATCTTCTGGGGCTGGGCATTCTTTGGGCTAGGACTTCTTTATTTACTTGTAGGCATTTACTTGATCTTTATGCCGTTCCCAAATCATAAGCAAACGGCTTCTCAAAACGATCTTCCCGTTCAAGAGCAAATGAAGGAAGAACCGAAAATGTTTGGTGAAGGTTTAGCTGTTGTACTTATGGGATTCACGTCTACTGCATTATTTGTCGTATGGCAAACTTGGCTTCCACAGCTCGGGTTGAAATTGATTGGGCTTGGCTCAGGACAAGCGACACAGCTTCTTTCTTATTTTAGTATCGGTGCACTCGTATCTGTTCTATTGCTTTCAATCGTATTAGATAAATTCATTTCACCGATTATGGTCGCCATTATTTACCCAATTGGGGCATTCCTTGCCATGCTTTCACTATTTCAAATCGAAACATACGGCATTGTCATTGTTAGTACCTTTTTCTTAGGATTATTTACAGCCGGCATTTTCCAGTTGGCGATGAGTATCATGATGAAATTATTCCCTACAAACAAAGCAACGGCTTCATCATATGTCAACATTGCGGCAAGTTCAGCATTTATCCTTGTTCCGCTGATTACAAGCGGACTCGTTAGCACGTACGATATTAAAATGACTTTATTCTTCGATATGATCATTGCGGTCATCAGCGTATTGTTAGCAGTCTTTGTTTTACGACGCATGAAAAAATTGTTTAGATAATTAAAGGAGATGTCAATCATGACAAACATACACGAACGTAATATTGATGGAAAAACAAAATTAGTCGGTCTTCTTGCAACACCAATCGGGCACAGCCTGTCACCACGGATGCACAACCTTGGCTATACACTAACAGGAATCAACTATGCTTACCTTGCTTTTGAGGTAGGAAATGATGAACTAGAAGCAGCAGTAAACGGGATGAAAGCAATGGGTGCAGCTGGATTTAACGTATCCATGCCGAACAAAATGAAAGTACTTGATTACTTAGATGAACTAGATGATTCTGCAAGACATACTCGAGCAAGCAACACAGTTGTAAACAAAGATGGCAAGCTGGTTGGCTACAACACAGATGGTCTTGGTTACGTAAGAAACTTAATTGAACATGGCGTTGAATTAGCTGGACAAAAGGTTACACTCGTTGGATCTGGCGGCGCTGCAACTCCGATTGCCATTCAGCTTGCACAATCAGGTATTCGTGAAATTAGTATTTTTGCTCGTAATGATCAATACTTTGTTCAAGCAGAGGAAAATGTAAATTACATCAACAACGAAATGAAATCATTCGGTGTCAAAGCGAATATCTTCCCACTTGAAGACAAAGACGCTTTCCGTCGTGAAGTAGCTGAAAGTGCGATCTTAGCAAACGGGACAAGCCTTGGCATGAAACCATTAGATGAGCTTAGCATTATTGACGATACCCTTGATGTATTACGCAAAGACTTAATCGTGACAGATGTTGTCTACAACCCGCAAAAAACAAAACTTCTTGCTCAAGCACAAGAAGCTGGTGCCAAAACGATTAACGGTCTTGGCATGATGCTATGGCAAGGTGCCCTTGCGTACAAACTGTTTACTGGCGAGGATATGCCTGTTGAACAAGTGAAACAAATTCTATTTGAAAATGACCGTTTCTAAACGAAACACAGAAAAAAGACGACCTCCGCTTTGGAAGTCGTCTTTTTTATTCGTGTATCATCACACGGCGATATCGATAAAGGATATACACCGCACCAAGGATCGCCACAACAGCCACACCCGCATCAAATATAAAGATTTGCAAAATCGTCGAGTGGGTTTCGATCAAACCAGTGACGACCGGAATCACAATGGCGGACACTCCGCCTGCTGTTGAGATAATTCCTGTCATCGTCCCTTTGTTTTTCCAGAAGAACTCAGCCATTACGGTTAACGTCAGCTGAAAGACACCCGCTGTTGAAAAGCCCAATACAAATGCATTGACGGTCCCGATGACTGGAGACTTCACGACCAATAGCACACAGATAGAGGCTAATGTAATAATCGGATAGAGTAGCAGCACGGTGACCGGACGAACAATGCGGCGCAAAAGAAATGCGAGCAATAAGACAGACAGCAAACCGCCCATGCTATAGTAACTAAGCAGCTTCACAGCACTGCCAGAAGCCATTCCCAATATTTCCTCACCGTACGTAGGCAGCCAAATTTGCGGCAATGCGTACAGACCATTTGATGTAAAACTGATCACAATCAGTGCGACCCCTTCTCTCCAAAACGTAGGCTCTGATGAGAAACGTGGAAGTCCATCATGCTCCGTCACCTGAACTTGCTCCACCTTGCGATGATTCGGAAATGGCAATGTCCACAGCATGATCACATTCACTAAATAGATAAAAGCAGGTACAAAAAACGCAAATCCATAAAACAGATCATGCTCTGCTAAAAAGAAAATAGCGAGCGGCAGAATGGTCGCCCCAATCGAAATAAACGCCTTCACCATCACATTTGCAGATCCCGAGTTTTGAGGAAAAGCTTCCATTAAAGCCGGATACGTCCCTGCATCCATCGCCGAATTCGCCACCCCTGCCAAAATCGCAAACGCAAACGCAATTTGATAATTCGGAGACAATGGAATTCCAATGAGGAACACCGCCATCAGCACCCCCGAAACCAAAATGACCGGCTTTCGTCCAAAACGATCTGACAGTACGCCCGATAAACCATACGTGAGCACCCTGCCAATACCGAGTGCAGATATCATATAACTTATCCCCGCACTATTTGTATCTAATTGTTTGATCAAAAATGGCATATTAGAAGCCAAAATAATATTGACCATACCTAATAAAAAATAATTGATATAAAGACTAGAAGCCGTTCTCAAATACGGATTCCTCATGCTGACACACCCCTCAACACATTGCAATGAAGTGACAAATAATGGTTACGCTTACAAGATTCATGCGTGAGGAGAAACAGCTTTGCAACCTTCACGTACTTGAAACATCTCATCATTTCATGCAGCTTACATGCCCTTCATTTATCAAGCATCTCTTCAAATTTTCACTAGCTCTTATTTTATATGAATGTGAAAGGTAATGATAGTGAATTGCTTAAATTTGAGGGAAATGCATATCCATATGCATATCTTTTCTTTTACGAGCTGAAACATTCATCAATAAAAAATAGGAGTGGGTATACCACTCCTTAAAAGATTTCTGACACATCTATTCCTTCATTTCCAGTCCATTTTGACGAATCACATTCTGGTACCAGTAAAAACTTTTCTTAGGTGTGCGATTTAATGTTCCATTTCCATCGTTATCTTGATCAACATGGATAAACCCATAACGTTTTTCCATTTCTGACGATGAATAGCTGATTAAATCAAGAATCCCCCAGCTCGTGTACCCCATCAATTCGACTCCATCCTCAATCGCTTCTAACATCTGCTGGAAATGCTGTTCATGATAACTAATACGATAATCATCATTGATCGTTCCATCCTGCTCCACCTGATCGTTTGCTCCTAATCCGTTTTCAACAATAAATAGCGGTAATTGATAGCGGTCGTATAGATCATTTAAAGAAATACGAATACCAATAGGATCGATCTGCCATCCCCACTCACTCACTTCTAAATAAGGATTCTTTACGCCACCTATCGTATTTCCGCTGACCGTTTCCATCCCTTCACTGTTTTCAGTAGCAACAAGTGAATTGTAATAACTAAAAGAAATGAAATCGACGGTATGAACCTTTAATAACTCGTCATCTCCTAGCTGTTTCTCAATGTGAATGTTTTTTTCTTTGAACAGTCGATGGATAAAACGTGGATACTCCCCGCGCACCTGTACATCTGTGAAGAACATATTAAATTGATTGTTCTTCGATGCCTTTAAAACATCTTTTGGATTACAAGAATAAGGATACGTTGTTAATTTCGTCAGCATACAGCCAATTTTTGACCCCGGGATCATTTCATGGCAATACTTCACTGCCAGAGCACTTGCAACAAATTGATGATGTAGCGCTTGATAAACAGCCTGCTCTACATTATCAAAACGCTCTGACACGATTCCTCCACTTGTAAACGGATGGCGAACAATGCTATCAATTTCATTGAAAGTCAGCCAATACTTGACTTTATGTTTGTATCGATCAAATACCACTCGACTAAATTTCACGAAGAAATCAACAACAATGCGGTGAGACCATCCACCATATTGATTGACTAAGTATAGCGGCATTTCATAATGAGATAGCGTAACGAGTGGTTCAATATCATGTTTCTTCATTTCATCGAATAAGCGGTCGTAAAACAATAATCCCGCTTCATTCGGCTCTTCTTCATCTCCATTTGGAAAAATACGTGTCCAGGCAATCGAGACACGCAACGTCTTTAATCCCATCTCTTTGAAGAGCGCCATGTCTTCTGGATAACGATGATAAAAATCGACACCTCTTCGTTTCGGATAACCTTCAGCGGTATCTGCACGCATCGCTTGTTGAATTTGTTCTTCATCCACTTTATTGTGCTTTTTATAGTCAGACTTGCTGAGGCCTTTTTTAAAAATCGCCACATCAGCAGTCGATAGCCCTTTTCCGTCTACATTCCATGCACCTTCTGCTTGGTTAGCCGCAATAGCGCCACCCCATAAAAAACCTTCTGGAAACTTTCTAACTTGATTAGACATCTCTCTTCCTCCCTTAAGACGATCCATTATTTCTTAAAACCACTCGATTGACATGTATAATTAAATACATTTTTTCGTCATTCGATATGGTGTAATCCACATTTGTTTTAATATATTTCTCGATTTTCTCCACACATTTCACTTCTTCAGGGTATTTCCTCATGATTTGATCGATTAAATCATGGTCATCTGTTTCAAGCATTTTGTTCTCCAGCAACCGCTGAACAAAGAACTGTAAATGTGTTAAAAACCTAGAGTAATTAATTGTATCTGTTGGAATATCGATCTTATAATGCATTTTAATGATGTTTAGAATATCTTTGACCATATTGGTCATCATCACGATTTGATTCAAATTGTCTTCGGTTTGCTGCGCATTTACTAGATGAAAAGCAATATTCGCTGCTTCTTCTTCAGGTAATTGAATACCTAGTTGTTTTTTTATTAGATCGAGTGCGTGCATACCAATGCTAAATTCCTCAGGGTAAAATTTCTTCACTTCCCAAAGCAGGCGATTTTGTATCGTGAGATGTTCCTTAAAGCGCTTTGTAGCCATAAAAAGGTGATCAGTTAGAGAAATATAAAGATGCTCATTTAAGTGTGTGGATAATCGATGCTTCGCATAGGAAATAATCTCATCCGTTATGATTAAAAATTCCTCTGGAGTCTCTCTCATGAGCTCAGCTAAATCATTTGACGTGCCTTGATCTTCTAGCACATAAATCTTTTGTATATCTTCCTCTTGAATAAGACTGCCAGGCTTATTTTTAAACCCGATCGCCTTCCCCATTACGATGATTTCCTTTCCATCATCTCGTTTAGCGAGAACCACACTGGTATTCAGCACTTTTATAATTTCCATACCATATCACCTTCCTGGTTACATTCAAAATCTATTTATAAGACAGTTAAAAGTGGCTGCTGATGACCAGAAGGATTGGTTTTTCCCTCTTGGGTTAAAATTTCTAAATAATCAGCCGAATTTGTAATGATCACTGGTGTTGTTGTGTCATAACCAGCCTTTTGTATACTCTGATCATCAAATTCAATTAAAAGCTGGCCTTGCTTTACTGTATCACCTTTTTGAACATGTGAAGTAAAATATTGTCCATTTAAGTTAACGGTATCAATCCCAATATGAATAAGAACTTCAACACCTAAGTCTGACTTTAGACCAATCGCATGATTTGTATGGAAAATCATTTCTACTTGCCCATCAAATGGAGCTACTACTTTTCCATCGCTAGGTTGGATCGCTGCCCCCTTACCCATCACTTCTTCAGAAAATACTTTATCATTTACTTTCGCTAATGGGATGACAGCTCCTTTGATCGGTGCATAAATGACCTCACGATTTCTTGTGTTTTCTGTTGTAGAGATAGGCTCATTGCTCTTCTGGACGACTTCATTTTCTGCATCTTTAAAGCCAATGACGTAAACAGCAATAAATGCGACTACCGCTGAAATGACTGCACCAATAATGGCAAACGTAAAGTTTGAAGTCCCTTTTTCAATGAAAATCGGCATAGTGGCAATTCCAGGTGAAACCATGACAAACGCTTTCAGTTTAATTAATCCAACAAATATACCTGAAACCCCTGCTCCAATCATACATGCGAGTAATGTTTTCTTAAGCTTTAAATGGACACCATATAATGCAGGTTCTGTGATGCCAAATAAAGCAGAAATGCCTCCGGACATCGCAATTTGTTTTAACTTAGGATCTTTTGTTTTAAATGAAACTGCCAAAGCACCTCCACCTTGTGCAAAATTCGCCGCTAACATGGCTACTCCAATGAGCGCATCATATCCAGGCGAAGCAAGGGAAGCGATAACAACTGGATAGAACACCTTCTGCATGCCAAACATCACGATAAAAGGTAAGAAAACAGCTAAAATTGCAACAGCCGCCCATCCCGCAGTTTGTTGTATCCATAGCACTCCCGCTGCTAATCCTGCGCCTAGATACATACCGAGCGGCCCTAGAAACAGTAAACCAATCGGCGCGACAATGATCATTGTGATTAAAGGAACCATAAATATTTTGACGGGTCCCGGTGATAATTTATCCGCAAGCCTTTCAACATAGGACATAAGCCAAACAATCAATATAATTGGAATAACCGATGCGCCATAAGATACAGCTTTCAATGGTATTCCAGCAAAAGCAACTGGATCGCCACTGCTAAACAAAGCTGTTAAGTTAGGATGTAATAAAACCCCAGCCAAAGCCATGGATACCATAGGGTTTGTGCCAAATTTTTGCGAGCTTGTATAGGCTAACAAAATCGGCAAGAAGAAGAACGCCGCATCTGAAATGATTTTCAACACCAAATAGGTCTGGCTATCTTCTTTCATCAAATTCAGCATCGGCAACAAAATCAACAAAGCCTTCAGCATACCAGCACCGGCAATTGCAGGGATAATCGGTGCAAAAATGCCAGTGATTAAATTGGCAAAACGATTGAAGTATCCTTTGAAGCTATGATCTTTATTCTGGACAATTTGCCCGCTTGCTTCTGGGTTGTGATCAATAAGCTTTGCAAATTCTTTATAGACATAACCTACATCATTTCCAATAATAATTTGATACTGACCTGCTGTATCAGCTACTTGAATAACGCCATCAAGACGACTAATTTCTTCAGAGTTTGCACGTGAAGAGTCTTTTAAAGTCAGCCTTAATCTCGTCATACAGTGGATCGCATTTTGAACATTTTCACTTCCACCAATATGCTTTAGAATGTCTTGAGCTAAGTCTTTATGGTTCATCAAAGTCACCGCTTTCATTTTTAATTATAGGAGCTCAGGCAACAAAAAAAGACCTGGATTGGGTGGGAATATACAAATACAGATATCCCATCCAATCTAGGTCTTGCCTGCCGAACAGTAACACGCCTTATTGAATGTACGCATTATTCTATTTTTAAATTTTCATCGTTTCATGAAACCGCTTTTAACATGTTAATATCACTATAGTAAGTAATTTTTTAAACAAAAGCAACATTTTTCTTAAAAATCAAATAAAAAATGAATAAATATAGATCAAAGAGTCTGTTTTTATCAACCAAATGTACCTTTTCAGATGACTGATAGAGTGAGAAAGAATAAAACAAACTAAAAACGATGTCAACCTGACACCATTGAGAAACCCTGACTATCAAGAAAACCTTATCTCTTCGTCTCTACATCCCACTTTTAATCTCACAGCCCCAAATACTAAACTCATAAAAATATTCTGTACGCTCTATGCATAATCCAAAATGAAAATCCTCTGCTATTAAAATGAAATCTCCGTATCCACTTAAAAACTTGGTTTGCTCAAGAAGTTGATTTAAATGATGAAACACTTCATCCACATTCACTAAAAGCGCTTCAATTTCATGATCTCGGAAAAAAAGCAATCTCCCTTGTTTAGGAGTCTCTTTTATCCTCCCGACCATTTCATTTAACATTTGTGTAGACTTTTCAATATGCTCTAGATCGTTGTCTCCATGTATTTGACTTTTATGTTCTCTCGATTGCAGGAAAATAAATACCTTCTGACAAAAAAATTGATTCTCTTCGACCTCCAAAAAAGGGGGTTCTGGAAGTGTCATATAGCTTAATTCGTTTATTAAGTGCTTTCTTCTGCTTTTTCTTTTTAAGGTTTCGATTTTAGTTTTTCCTTTATTATTCATAGGAGCACCTCCACAATGCGTAAACATTGCTCTCTAGACATCTCCCCTTTGAAAATTCCACCAGGCTACACGGTGGAATGAACTGATTTCTAGATAACTATGCTTTTTTTCAAAATTTCCGGATATAAATCTAGGAAATCAATATAAATGGGGACTTTGTATAATTAAATGTACGTAATAACGAATCTTATGTTGTTTAAAATCCGAATAAAAGTGTAAATTAAATAATCTTGATCAGTATAAAACCAATCAAAGTACTATTTTTGTACCCTCTTCAATAGGATAACTTCTTAATGTATCAATACAAATCTCAAATAATTCAACATCATTAGTATTCAGCAAATCCAATAAAATATGAAACTCATATTCATTGCACTCATTATCGAGACAGTACGCAATTTTTCGCTGCCACTCTATCGGTTTATTGAGTACCTGTTTTGATAGTTCTCCCCAATCGTTTAGGCTAAAATACGAGAGTATCTCACTTACTAGTATATACCCTTCATCGTACCAAGAATCTACCGTTGTATCAGCGGATAAAAGTTTATCCAGTTCTATATACATTTTTAATGCTCCAATTATGGTTCCACATATTTTTCTTTTTAAGCATTGTTTGGTTTTTATTCATTATAAGACCACCACCATCAAGCATGTACTGCTCTTAGAAACGGCAAAACAGAGAAGCACTAGCCTTATTAACCTCGTAGAAATACATACAGTTTTATTTCCACCAGTTAGATGTAATTTCTTTTAAATGAAATTCTATAAAATCTATCACTTTGCTATAGTCATTAGAGCTAAACTCCTGAATAGGATTGTCCCAATCTGTATTTTTAACTATTAGAACAAGATAGTTGCCATCTGAAGATAAATCGGGATACCAACCTAAGTCCAATGTTATTGATGATTTCTCATGATAAAGCTGTAACAAACTTTCAGTGAACATAAACCATCTTTCATCTTCTGTTTCTAATTTTCTAGGGTCAATTTCCCAAAAATGATTATAACGGACATTCCAACCTTCAGTTATCCTCAAGGGATGAATGTTTACTTCCGGAATATCAAGTTTCACATGCTTTCTCATTCTTTATCCGACCTCTTTGTTAATTTTATAGTTATTTTATTCCTAATTTGTTTAAATACTTAGTTAATCTATCACCAGCTATTGGATGACCGTGATACACATTACCACTCGTTAGTTCTCCTCTAATCCAACTAGTAGATTTTCCATTATCATAACCAACAACTTTACCAGTATCATAAATGAAGTAAAAATTATTATTGCCATTATCAATGATATGCCCTCTTTGAAGAGCTTCTTTTTCTATCACTTTATTATTTATTTCAGGTAGGTATTGAGCATTTCGTCTTCCGGTTTCACTAAAACGTTTCGCTTCTTCAGCAGTTCTAGCCTTTAAATGCTTATTATCATGATGAGAATACACTGCGCTATTTATCTTTATTCTAAAATCTTTTCTACCATAATAACTTTTATGAGCAATTTCATCATGCCTTTTTGAAATATTAGGTATACCTGAACTCTTTACACCCATCTTCCCATGAAACCCTTTCGCCCCAAATGGCAAAAGCATCCCCAAAGCCGCATTCATACTCGCTTCCTGCTGTTCTTTCGAGACTTTATTTCCAAACATATCTCGACCCGTAATCGCTTCGCTGAATCCGTTTGTGGCGTTGAGTCCATTAATCCTTTTTGAGATGTTTTCAGGGCGTCAAAAGACTTCTGTGATGTCTTGTAAATGTCTACCGCTCTTACTGCGGCTGAGGTGGCTTGAGTCGTTTTATAAACGGCTTTTCCGCCTTTGAAAATACGGCCCGCCCAGCCGACGATCGGGATGTAGCCTGCTGCTGCCATGCCGCCTGCGGCGACTCGCTGGCCTGCGGTGAGTTCTTCACCTGTGATCGGATCGACGCCTGTTGCGGCACGTTTTGCATCGTTCACGCCTGTCAGTTCATTGACGATATTTCCTCCGTAATCAAGAGCTTTTTCATACCACGGACGGTTGGCTAGCGCTTCTTGTTCCTTTGCGATCTTGCGGGCTTCTTCTTGATCTTTTTTGATTTTTAGATATTCAGAAGTGTGCTTCTCAATAGTGCTCAATGCGTTCGTTTTGCTTGTCTCTATCATACGATGATCCACTCAGGAAAAAAATCCCCATTTTATCGTTTTTTCTCGGTATGAAGGCCAATAAACACAAAAACCTTGAAAGGCATATAGCCAGTCAAGGTATGATAACAATAACATTATATTTAGAAGTAACAACTACTTCACCTACTGATTTATCTGAGAGAATATCATAATTGTTTTATATTTCTTTCTAATACAATAAGGCTATTTTAAAGTAACTCCACTCCAACTTGTTTATAAAATTTAACTTTTAACCTCTCTTCTTCGTCCACGTTCATTACCATAGCTTTTTCATCTTTTTTTATACTTGTTACATTATTAAAATCACCTGTAAATACTATAGAATCATTAAATGTAATACTTAGACTACTCGTTTGCTTATATACATCTAAAGTTAAAATCACCTTGAAATTTTGGTCATCTTTGTAAGTATAAATTAATTCTCCATCATCTATATTGCCTGTTATACTCACCGGCTCACTTTGGAAAAGTTCTAATAGATCATATTCATCATACTTAATAAACATTCGTATTCATCCTTTTATTAATTATTTCGGTATAACTGTGATAACATCGCCTGCTTCATTTATAATAACTTTAACATCCAGTGTTTCATGAACAAACGTTCCACTTCTATTACCAGGTATCTTTTTCGTATTCATTATAGCGTCTTCAATAACTGAAGGTGGAATATTTCTTGGATCAACATATTTTTTGATGAAATCACTAAATTCTTTTGTTTGTGGTTTAAACCCTAATTCTTCAGCTTTTTTAATTGCTCTACTTGTTAAAGTAGCTTTTACTTCAGGACTATCAGGTGCCATTCTTTCCAAAGCATGCTGAGAATAACTTCTTCCATTTATTTCTCCTCCGCCTTTTGACATATTCCAACCAATTTCACCCGTACCCTTAATCCCCATTTTACCATGAAACCCTTTCGCCCCAAATGGCAAAAGCATCCCCAAAGCCGCATTCATACTCGCTTCCTGCTGTTCTTTCGAGATCCTATTTCCAAACATATCTCGACCTGTAATCGCTTCGCTGAAGCCGTTTGTTGCGGTGAGGCCATATAAGCCTTTTTGTGATGTTTTCAACGCATCGAAAGACTTCTGTGATGTCTTGTAAATGTCGACCGCTCTTACTGCGGCTGAGGTGGCTTGAGTCGTTTTATAGACGGCTTTTCCGCCTTTGAAAATACGGCCCGCCCAGCCGACGATCGGGATGTAGCCTGCTGCTGCCATGCCGCCTGCGGCGACTCGCTGGCCTGCGGTGAGTTCTTCACCTGTGATCGGATCGACACCTGTTGCGGCACGTTTTGCATCGTTCACGCCTGTCAGCTCATTAACGATATTCCCACCGTAATCAAGAGCTTTTTCATACCAAGGACGGTTGGCGAGCGCTTCCTGTTCCTTTGCGATCTTGCGGGCTTCTTCTTGATCTTTTTTGATTTTTAGATATTCAGAAGTTTGCTTCTCAATATCGCTTTTTGCCTTGTAGATTTCGCTATTTTGATACGCTTTCTTGTCAAAATTCATAGGCGAAATGGATTTTCCGTCATTTGTGGCATTGATCATTTCTGCGTACAATGCCATTGTAGCCTTCTCCTCAGTCTCTGACAAAGCATATTCATCTTTTAGATTTTGATCAAGTTCTATTAAATCTTTAACCGTTTTCTTCCGTTCATCTTCCGCATCAGCAATCTTTTCGTCAAAAGTTTTACTATCAAATACCTCCAGAGAAATGAGGTCATCAACATCTTGAAAAATCGTTTTGAGTGCCTTTTTTTGATCCTTTACAATACTTTTGGCATTTTTGATTCCCATATGTACAGCGTTGTCTAAAAAGTGTTCTTCTACAAAGGTGTCGCCGCCAAAGTTTGTATCATCAAGTGTCCCAGAAACACCTTCATGAAAGGCTTTTTGTTTATCAATAAAGCTAATAAACATGTCCACATTTCCGGCGAGTTCTTTGTAGAAGCTTTTAATGTTATCGGCACCTTTTCCAGTGAAGTCGTCACCGAGATTGGCAACACCTTGTAATGCCTTTTTTAAATCTATCATTTGTTCGCGGAGTTCCTGATAGTGTTTTGCCCTTGTATCCATGGCACTGGTTAGTGCTTTTGCATCAAGTATCTTGCCCAGAAGAAGCCACTCCCTCCATTATTGATCATAAAGTCTATTTTACCGTGACCTCCAAAACGGAAAAATAGGCTAAATGACATAAAAAATGGAATGGACTCTCTATTCAATTTACCCTCTCATTTGGATAAACGAGTTTATCCATTGTAGAGATATAGAAAAGGCCAGACAGTTCATTATACTCTGTCTAGCCACATGTTCACGTTACTTATAGTCATTGATTGGTCCTTTATCCATCAAAACATCGATCTCATTTGAATATTTCATTTTTAACTTCGGTCTACGCTCAGAGTTTGGTTTACTGTAAAGCTCTAGGGGACGGATGATCACGCCATCATTTGTGTTTTGAAGTATACCTGGAACACAAGAATAAATTCGATCATTGTCATTTGCATGTTTTGCGTGAATCGTGACAGACGTTCCTTGATGATTATCGATACTCATAGACACTCTATATCTATAGAAAGAACCTGTTCCATTTGATTGAGCAGAGTAAACAACGGGTACCACCGCAAGGATATCATCATTTAACCTTAGTTTAATGACTTCTGTTTTCATTGATTCACGATCTCTACCGACATCTCCCATATGCTCAACAGCCCCGTTACCGTAACTTTTGAGAGCGGGAACACCTTTTGCGCCAAACATGGCCACATCTATTTGTTTTCCTGACTTCGTATAGACCAATGCGTAGATATCATAATCGGTGCCAGACTCCCAAGATACTGTAGCCGTAATCTCTGGTGTTTTTTCAATGATGATCGGTTTATGACCTTTGTCTAAACTAATTTTACCTTGAACTTTCTCTAAGCTAATAGGTGCAGCGACTTTCTGTTTAGCGGCTGTTTTCATTGGAGCAGGCTCATTAATTTGTTTTTCAGAAACCATTTGAGGAGGTGTAGAAACATCCTGTTCATCAGGTTCAACCTCCACCCCATAAAGCTTGCATAGCCCTTCCAATCCAGAATCGAAGCCACGCCAGATGGATCGTGCTTTCGTTTCACTATTTCTTATGTATAGCTCTACTACGACAATACCCTTTTCATTTGTAAAGCTTACTGGTGTTAGGTATAGCACCTCATCACCTGTTCGAATTTCTGCTTGCAGATTCTTCACATGAGAAAAGCCGATTCCTCGATCCTCTGTTAGTGTAATAGCCATCTTTGTGATTCCGACAGGCACTTTGCTCATATCAAAATTCAATTGATGTCTTTTCAACTGATCTGATATCTCTGCTGGTAAAAGTGTTGCGACACCCGTAGTACTCTCCGGCTGATTGTAAAAAATAATGCCATTATCTCCTTGAACTAGATCTGAACCTGTTAAGAGAAACGCCGTTAAAGAAATATCAATTGCAGATGACACTTCATAACTGATGAATAATTGCCCCTTTGGAGAGTTTAGTACGGTATTGGCACCCATTTGCAGAGTTTGATTCATTTCAACAACTCCTATTCTTTATCTACCATTTATCGTTTTTATAGACCAATTATACCAAATAGTGCAATAGAACCTATTAATATCTTTCTCTCTTTTCATCTCTACAATGATATGAGACAATGCCACCTAAAAACAAACTACTCTCGAAAGGAGAATCAATGTGTATAAAAAAATCATCCCAGCTGTTACAGTGATATTCGGTTTTTGGATTCTTCTTCAATTAGCATTTAGTATCAATGTCTTCCACAATCCAATGAATTATTTTATTGTGATCACTCTCTTTTTTCTTTGTATTCAGGCCACATTGAAGCATAGGAAATAAAAAAAACCGAACAAGCGCATCCCACGCTCATCCGGGCCAGTCATTTCTTTATTACACTTCTTCACCATTCGTTGCGATGACGTTTTGATACCAAGTAAACGAATCTTTTTTAAGACGCTTCATTGAACCATTACCTTCGTTATCGCGGTCAACATAAATCATGCCGTAGCGTTTTTTCATTTCACCGGTTGTGAATGACACGATATCAATGATGCCCCAAGGTGTGTAGCCGATGAGGTCCACACCGTCATATTCAATCGCTTTTTTCAGTGCTTGAATATGAGAAGCGAGATATTGAATTCGCTCTGGGTCATGAATAGAACCGTCTTCTTCCACTTGATCAATGGCCCCAAAGCCATTTTCCACAATGAATAGCGGGATTTGATAGCGATCGTAAAAACGATTCAATGTATACCTTAAACCTGTCGGATCAATGGACCAGCCCCAGTCACTTGATTTGATATACGGATTTTCTACACCATGTGGCAGTGCTCCATTGACAATGTCTCCGTTGTGATCAGATACTGCATCGCTTTTGACCGTTGTTGACATATAATAGCTAAAGCCAAGGTAATCTACTTTTCCTTTTCTTAAACTTTCTTCATCGCCTTCTTCAAATGGAATGTGATAGCCTTCGCGCTCAAATTCTTTTAACGCGTAGCTTGGATAGTAGCCACGCACTTGGACATCTGGGAAGAAATAGCGCTGTCTCATATATTCTTCTGCCAGCATGACATCCTCTGGGTTTGAGGAATATGGATAAATTGGCACGTGGGACACCATCGCTCCAATTTGAAAGGACGGATTGATCTCTTTTCCTTTTGCCACTGCCCATGCACTTGCAAGCAATTCATGATGTCCCGCTTGATACATGACTTCTTTGGCATTTTCGCCTTCTTTGACAGATACCCCTGAATTTGTCCAAAGGAACAACGGGTTGTTGACGTCCATTTTGTTATTGATTTCATTAAATGTCATCCAGTACGTAACCTTGTCCTTGTAACGATTGAAGCATACTTCCGCGAATTTCGCGAAATATTCAGCGACTGTTCTGCTTCGGAATCCGCCGTATTCTCTTGCCAAATGAAGGGGCATTTCAAAGTGAGACAGTGTAATGACAGGCTCGATTCCATGTTTAATCAGCTCATCAAACACATCATCATAAAACTGTAAGCCTGCTTCATTCGGCTCTTCTTCATCCCCTTTAGGGAAAATTCGGCTCCAGCCGATCGATGTTCGCAAGCATTTTAATCCCATTTCAGCAAACATGGCGATATCTTCTTTGTAACGATGGTAGAAATCAATGGCTTCATGGTTTGGATAAAAAGTTCCTTCTTCTATCGTTTCCGTGATCTGTCTTGGTACACCATGAGCACCTGCTGTCATCACATCTACAACACTCGGCCCTTTGCCAGCTGCATTCCATCCACCTTCGAATTGATGAGCGGCTAATGCCCCGCCCCATAAGAAATCTTTTGGTAAAGTCATTATCTATTCCTCCTATTTCACAATTGTCATCATGACGTCAGTTGGCTGACATGTCGAACGTTCCTCTACAATCACATCTTCGTATGCTTGGGTATTGGTAATGATAACAGGTGTGATTGTTTGTAATCCTTTGCTTTCAATTGCTTCCTGATCAAATGTCATCAACAAGTCACCCTTTTTCACCTTGTCGCCTTCTTTGATATTGAGTGTAAATGCCGATCCATCTAGAGAGACCGTATCAATTCCTACATGAACAAGTAACTCTACACCAAATTCAGAACGCAGACCAATCGCATGTTTTGTTGGTGCAAGCATGACGACACTGCCATCAAACGGTGCAAACAGTTTGTTATCGGTCGGATGAATGGCAAAACCTTTCCCCATCGCCCCAGAGCTAAATACGGCATCTGGCACTTCAGATAACGAAAGCACCTTTCCTGTAAGTGGAGCCGTGATCATTTCTTCATTGTTCATAGAAGCTTGTGTCGTTTCTCCGTCTTGATCTTTAATAGATGTTTCACTAGCTGACTGTTCTACTGTATCTTCTCCATATCCGAACATTTGAATAAGCACAACTGGTAAAATCAGCGCAATGGCCACACCAATCAAAATACCAATGATAGACGTTGGATAATCTGCACTGATTCCGTTCACAATGGTCAGCGGACCAGGCAGCCCTGCATATGCAAAGTAATAAGGCGTAAAGAAGCTGGCTACAACGGCACCGACCGCTCCTGAAATACACCCGAAAATAAACGGCTTTTTAAAACGTAAGGTGACACCGTAAATCGCAGGCTCCGTAATACCGAAGAGTCCTGTGATTCCAGCTGAAACCCCAACTTTCCGTGTTTCCCGATTTCTTGCTTTTAAAATAACTCCCAGCACCGCACCGACTTGAGCGATAACAGCGATGGTTTGATATGCCTGAAAGGAGTCACGTCCATATTGTTCAAAGTTCGCAAGTACCATTGGCGTGATGCCCCAGTGAACACCGAAAATCACGAGTACTTGCCAGAAACCGCCGATAATGGCCCCTGCCAGAGCTGGTACATTTTCAGCTAAGATATTGTATCCGTTTGCAATCCCATTTGCACCTGCTGTCGAAAGAGGACCGATTAATAGAATGGTTAACGGAACCATGACGACCATACATAGAAATGGGACAAATAGCGGTTTGACAACCTCATGAATTCGTTTGTTTAAGAATTTTTCTACATAGGAAAGAATCCATACTAAGAAAAGCGGTGGCAAGACGGATGATGTATAAACCGTTTCAGATAACGCAATCCCTAAAAAGGTCACACCTTCCCCTGATGCTACACGTCCAGCAATCTCTGTCCAAGAAGGACTGACAAGCGCTGCTGTACAAGCAACCGCGATATACATATTTGTTTTGAAATGCTTGGCTGCAGTGATCGCAATAAAAATGGGCAAGAACGTAAACGGTGCCCAAGAAATAAAGCTAAACACTTCATAAGTTCCTGTTTTCGAGAAGCTTGGAAATATCAAATTTATTAAGATAAGTGCACCTTGTAAAATACCAGCTGCGGCTAAAATATACACAAATGGCGCAAACACAGCGGACATGGTCGCAATGACCCGATTCAGTATCGTTCCTTTGTTTTCATTCGGCTGATCATCATCCGACGTTTGGAGCTGAACAAGGTTGGAAAAATGCTCATATACCTCACCTACATGCTGACCGATCACAACCTGAAACTGACCACCATTTTCCACCACTGTAATGACGCCAGGCATGGCGTTGACTGCTTCTTTTGCCTTTGGATTAGAACGCTTCAACACCAAACGCAGCCTCGTGGCGCATCTTGCGGCACTCACCACATTTTCTTCTCCGCCAACTGCTTCTAAGATGTCTTCTGCAAGCTTTTGATAATCCCTCACTTTTGACATATAAAACCCCCCCTTTATCACTACTAGTATATGTACATTATAATTATACCGGTACAATTTATCAATACATATATAATTTTAGTTTGCATATCAAAGAGAAATCGGGATGTGCTATAATACAAAGACAATAAATCGTGAAAACAAAGAGGAATGGCTATGTTAAAGTATCAACAAATTGCGAGCGATATTGAAAAATATATTGTCACACATGAGCTACAGCAAGGAGACAAACTTCCTGTGCTTGAGACGCTCATGAATCAATTTGCTGTGAGCAAAAGTACAATTATCAAATCATTAGATTTACTCGAAAGAAAAGGGATTGTCTATCAGGTGAGGGGCAGCGGCATCTTTGTGAGAAGGCACAGGCGCAAAGGCTATATCAGCCTTTTATCCAACCAAGGGTTCAAAAAAGATTTAGAGGAATTTCAACTGACATCAGAAGTTCTCACGTTAGATACCATCAAACCGCCAGAAGAAGCTGCGCTGAATTTAAACATTGAACTAGATGAGGATGTTTTCTACCTTAAACGCATTCGTTACATCAATGGACAAACTTTATGTTTAGAAGAGTCCTATTACCGGAAAACCATTATTCCTTACCTCAACACAGAAATTGCAGCCGATTCTGTATTTAAATTCATTAGTGAAGGCCTTGGTCTTAAAGTGGGCTTCTCGGATATGTACTTACAAGTAGGCAAACTAAACGAAACTGAAGCGAAGCACCTCGGACTTAAGCAAAATGATCCTGCTCTTCGTGTCGAAACCGTCTTTCATCTCACAAACGGCCAGCCTTTCGACTTCTCGAAAATCACTTATAACTACATGCAATCCCAATTTTTTATTCAGGCGAATAATTATTATGGGTGATGAAAGGAAAAAGCCCCTGATACATTCAGGAGGCTTTTCTACTGTTCTCTTTTAACCTTTAAATATTTCTTCCCTCTCTCTTGAGTAGTTAGCCCGTCAATGGCAGTATCACCATAAAAAGTGACTAAATAATCCCCTTTACCTATAAGAACAACTGGAAAAGCATGGTGTTCTTGCAGACTCTTTTCAACATCATCTGGATGAAGCTCGACTTCCATTTCATGACCAATGAATGCATACTCAAACGGAAGAGTATGATAAAGTTCTACAAGACACTGTTCGATCTCCTGTTGAATACGAACGACATCATGTGAAACAACCTCTGTCCACTTTAAATATAGAACGAATCCCACAAAACCAGCTTCTTTTTGTATGTTGATAGTCGTATGTTTTAGGCATGTTCCCGTCAATTCAAATTCTGTATAATAGCCTTCCAAGTAATTGTTTTTGATTTTATTCTCTTTTACATCATGTTCGATCCATGCTTCGCCATTAGCATCTTGACTAAACTTTACTTTCGTTATTGAAATGCCTTTCTTTGTTAAATAGTCAATTAGTTGGTGGAAAGTGGTTGTTAAATGAATGTCATCATAGAATACCAATCCAATATTGATATATCCTCCTAAAGCGATGCTGACCCCCTCGCTTTCTTTTTGTTTTGTTCAAGCATACTACAAAAAGCAGATTCTCTTTGAACCTGCCTTTTGAACTATCATTATTTTTTTCAGCCTTAGCGCCTAGTTGTTTGATATTGTATTGCATGAACAATTCCAATTCATCACATTCAAAAGATTCATTTTACGAATGCATCCTACACACTTATGATGAACATAACAACATGTTTAGGAGGATTCGTCAGATGAAAGATATTAGGGTGTATCATGTCGATGCGTTTACAACTGAGAAATTTGGAGGTAATGCCGCTGGGGTGGCGTTGGATGGGGATTGGTTAACGGAGGATGAGATGCAGAATATCGCCAAGGAGTTGAACTTACCCGAGTCCGTTTTCTTGCTGCCGGCACATGATGAGAAAGCCGATTATCGAGTGAAATATTTCACTCCAACGGAAGAGGTCAATTTCTGCGGGCATGCGACGGTTGGGTTGACTTGGCTTTTAGCGACGGAGCTAGGGATGGCTAAAGAAAAATCAGGGGTTGTGTTAGAAACAAAGATCGGCCATGTTCCCGTTGTATGGCACGAAGAGAATGGCAAAGTTGTGGATGTCGAGATGACACAGGTCACACCAAAGACGCGAGATTTTATCATCGATGTAGAAGAGCTTAGTGATATTCTCGGTATAAGCAGTGACAGGATTGATCCATCCTATCCTATAAAATTAGCAAACACCGGAAACTGGCATCTTCTGGTTCCGCTGAAACACCAGAATGACATTGATCAAGCAGCACCAAACTTGGAAGCTTTAGGAAAAATGAATAAAGAGCAGGATATCACAACGACTCATCTTTATACGTTTCAATCCACAAAAGACTGTGATCTTTATACAAGGGATTTTGCACCTGGCATTGGTATACCCGAAGATCCTGTAACGGGAGCAGCCAACGGGGCATTGGCCGGATATCTGTATTTGGAAGGGATCATTTCTCAGCAAGAAACCACTCATCTACGCATTGCTCAAGGTGATGCAATCAGCAGACCAGGATTGCTTCGTATCACGGTCATTCCGAATGAAACAAAGCCGGTCATTAAAGTAGCAGGTGCAGCGGTTATTACCATTCGCGGGGTGGTCACGCTATAAATTGATCAGCTTGAATAGAGACTCTCGTTCAAGCTGAATCTATTTAAAATGATCTTTGACTGCTTCAATCCATCTTTTAGTAGAGGGAGAGGCTGCGTTAAAAGATTTAAACGCCATATTGATTTCGCGATAAACACGGGTCTCAAGTGGAATTACGTTCGCATGAGGCACCTGAGGCGGCAACATCAATTTCGGAATGATCGTGAGCCCAAGGCCTTCCTGAACCATAGAGATGAGCGTATTGTTGTCCCCAATCTCAAATAAAACATGGGGTTTTACGCCGCTTTCTTTTAATAATTTCTTAATGAGTTGATCACAGCCCGCTTTTGGCATAATAAATGGTTCATCTTGGAACGAAGCCACTTCCATCACCTTCTTTGTATGGAAACGATGACTCTCTTGCATGAGCACTACCAATTCATCTTGAAACAGTGGAACAGTTTCCAAATCTCTAGATGGCTGTGTTAAAAACCCAAGATCAACTGTGCCAGACGCGATCCACTCTTCAATCTCTTCATAGCCGCCTTCGTATAACTCCAATTGGATATTGGGATAACTTTTCGTAAAACGATGAATGAGCTGCGGAAGCATTTTTGAAGAAAAACTAGAGAACGTGCCGATCTTGATACTCCCCACTTCCATCCCTTGAATCAACGCCGCCTCCTGCTCAAGCAATGACGCATGATGAATGATTTGGCGAATATGGGGCATCACCCGCTCACCTGCATCTGTCAGCGACAGCCCGTTTCGATTCCGATGAAGCAGCACAATCCCAAGCTCTGACTCAAGCTTCGCCATATTATGACTCACCCCAGACTGCGTCAGCCCAAGCTTCTCACCAGCTTTTGTAAAACTGCCGCATTCGACGACTGTTTGAAATACTTTGTATGGGAATGTCATTCGTTTGCTCACCTCACTTTAGATCTTGGCAAAACCTACTGTTAGACATGTCTGTGATTTTTCGATTTAATTGTTGTTCGACCAATTGAAAACATGCCTGCTGAATCCATAAACGTTTAAATGTATAGAGTTGTTCTTTTTCATCGCCATGCATCTCTTCATCTTCTTCTAACTGAAAATCTGTTAATTCGATTTTGTCATGAACATGCATGTGAATAAAAACATGCGCATTGTGAAAATCATGCATATGCTCTACTAAAGCTGAGATATTGGTGATAAAATCATCGAATATATCTTCTGCTAGCGTTTTCTTGAGATCTAGATGGCTGTGCACATCCATTGATATGTAATTATCTCTTTCATCCAGTTCTTCTTGAGTGGCCAGAGGGTTATCATGAATCGTTGCTTTTCTATTTAAATCTGTAATCGAGAAATAAACGATGATGTCTTTATTATCGAGAAATTCATACTCCCATATCTCTGCATCTCTTAATCTTAAAATGCGGGTGAGATTGTCCAACTTTAAACCCTCCAATTAATTATTCATTGTCGTCGACGAAGACCTAGACGCCGCTTCATCCGCTTTCACACAATCAATCGCAACAACCAATGCAATCATCACAGGCTCCATCTCTTCTTTCAAAATATCAACCTTATAGCTGTCACCCCAAGTAAACCATTCCTTCTTCACCTGGCCGATCACTTCGCCGCTTTGCAGCACTTGGAAATTCATATCCCACCAGTTCCCTTGTACTTCGATACCAGCAGCATCAATTGAATATTTGGCTTTGAAGAACGTAAACTCTTTTTTGATCGTCAATACCTCTTGTCCACCGACTTCTACTAAAAACTTCGGTAAAAAGCTAAACATTTTCTTCGTAATTACAGCGATGACGTCTCGTTCTGTATTCAAAATGGTGAACGTCTTTGGCACCTTCATAAAGCTGCCTTCGACCTCATATACATCATTCTCCTGTTGGTCCTTTACCGTAAATCTGCCGCTCAGACTAAATACCTTTTGCTTCATATACAGCTGCTTCATAAGTACCTCCGATTCAGTTCAAAAATTTATCCGTTCTTCCCTTACCCCTGATTATACCAAAAAATAGAATGTGCAAAAAACCACCTGATAGCAGGTGGTTTTCGATTACTAATCCATTTTCAAAGATTCTTTTTCATATGTTTGAAAAGCATCTTCCATTCCCATGATGACCTCTTTAATTTTGACATAACCACTTGTGTAAGGAATAGAATCTCTAATCTCTTCCCACATAAAATGATAGAACTTCAGGTCATCCGTTTCACACATCACAAAATCTGTGTAATCCTTACCTGGAAGAGCTTCAGCATCAAAAAAGCGCACCGTCACATGTTCCTCATATTTCTGCATCAATTCTTGCAGCGAAGCCGCATGGGTTCTTCGCTCCTCTCGTGGTAATGCAAGCCAAGATGGATAGAACTCTAATAAAACAACCATCATATATTTCATCATCAAGCCCCTCGATTCTTCTATGATGTGATGATTGTACGCCAGATCTAGAGAATGCGCATTAACATAGGTTAATGTTCAGCAGGATGCAGCAGCCTGCTCAGCGAAACCGGAGAAATACCGATATATGAGGCAATATGATATTGAGCGATACGCTGATGTAACCCGGGATATTTCAATAAAAACGCCTGATATCGCTCAATGGCTGGCAAATAGAGCAGTTCCCTCTCACGCTCTTCCTTTCTCGTATACAGCCTTTCTACACTCACCCGAACAAACCGCTCCCACATATGACTGCTGTCCATCAACATTTGAAGCAGATCATACGGAATTTCAATCACGATAGAATCCTCCATCGCTTCAATCGAATAAGGAGAAGGCTGCCCGTTGATCATACTTGCATAAGAAGTAGCAAAATCATCTTCCAACGTAAAAGCCACGTTGTACTCCCTTCCATCCGGTAACAAATAGTAAAGACGGAAGAGCCCCGTTATGCAGAAATAAGCATGCTTCACTGGATTGCCAGCCTTGATCATGCATGTACCTGCTTTTAATTGTTTAATCGTTGTTCCATCTTTGAAGACTTGCCAATGATTTTGTTCAATTGGATATTTCGATATTTTGGTTTTGAACGTGTCGTATGGGTTAGTTATTTTGTCCATCTGTAAGTTACCTCTCTAGTAATAGAAGACTTGATATAAAATAGTGTCAGAAAACACGCAAGTTATAATGGAAATATAAGCGATGATGAGAGGAGAAACAATGAAAAAAATCACTTTTTTTGACTGGACCATCCATTTACAAGCAGACTTAACAGCGATTACCGATCATCATGAAAAGAAAATGGTTATTTTAGAGCCATCCATTGAACTAAATAGCATCATCTGGATAGACGACAACAACGAGCTACAAATCAAACCTACTTGGGATTGTGTCATTTCAATTGATCCAACCAATAAATCACTGACAATCCGGCAAACAAAAGAAGTATTCGGAGATGTGTACGAATGAAAATAGGAGGAACTATGAAGAAAACCACTTTTTATGATTGGACAGTTCACTATCCTGAACATTTAACAGCCGTCAAAGATGATACAGAAAAGAAAATGGTCTTTCTAGAACAGACTGTTGAATTTAAAGGAATTATTTGTATTGATGAGAATGATGAACTGCAAATAAAGCCCACTTGGGATTGTGTCATTATTATTAATGCAAAACAGATGTCTATCACAGTTCGTGATGCAGAAGACTTTGTAGGTTTACCATAGAAATAAAAAAGTCTCGTTTGAGGAAAATCACTCAAATGAGACTTTTTCTGTTTTAGTCACCATAATTATTTAATAACCATTTACAAAATAAGCGATTGTCTCTAACTCATCTTCTTTTAGCTCTCTGTTCACATGTGTTTGATATTCACTCTTGATTCTCTCCTGATCTCCACCATAAAGATCCGTGTATTTCGCCATCATTCGAAGCTTATCTGTTTCCTGACGAAACTCCTCTTTTGTCCATGGTCTTTGGTGTGAAGGAATATACGTTTCAGCATCAAATGCATCTAACTCATCTAAAAGACGCAAGATTTCTTTTACCGTATAATGTACTTTTTCAGCATACATTTTCGGATAAATGCAATCAGCAAGAAACAGGATTTTTTCCTCTTTCACATACACGATCACTGAATCTGCGGCATGATCGCCTCCAACATGCTGCACAACACAAGTCACCCCGCCAAGATCAATCTCCATCCGACGATCAAACGTCACATCCGGTAAAACGACCTGAATCTCTCGATGATTCTTATATTCTTCTTTGATGGCCTTCGCGCAAAAATCAATCTCCGTTCCTTCCCTCACCCGCTCATCAATCGCCTCATCTGACCAAGAAAACGGAAGAAGCTTCTCCATTTCCTTTCTGGTTTTTGCCGAAGCAATTGCAACCGAATCAGGAAGCGCAGGCAGACCAAAAATATGATCCCAATGCCAATGAGTGAGGACCACCATATCCGGCGTGGCGTTCTCTTGTTTTAAGGTCTTTTGGATAAAATAGTTCGCATGATCTTCTGAATTACCTGCATCGATCATTAATGTTTTGTTATCGCCTTCGACCATGCCTAGGATGGGGCGGTCGGTGAGTGATACTGGTGTGATGTAGGAGAAGGTTTTGCCTATTTTTTTGATTGTGTGCATGGTGTGCCTGCTTTCTAATATTTTTATTCTCGTAGTGCGAAGGTAAACCGAAGCCTATTTCTTTAATAAGTATTTGGCTAACTTTCGATCTTCCTTATCCTTTGTCTTCACGGCAATATGTTCAATCAATTCTCTTGTGGCCGCTTGCTGCGAATACGAAGGAGACCATTCTTTTAATACACTTAAAGCATGATACTGTAAATTTCCATCATTTGATCTAAGTGCAGCTTGAATCAATGGCAATCCTACACCGTCGTGTTCATATAAATCTTGCACAATATATTGTAGACAAGCCACTTCATCATCTGAGAGGTTTGATAACGATAAATGTGTTTCTGCAAATGTGCAAAGCTCTCTAATATGCTGGTGATGATTTGTGTCCATCACAGCAAAGTATATTTCACTATTTGCCGGATCTTTCTCAAGTAAAGCAAATAGATGCTCAATCACATCTAAACGATAAAAGAGAGCGATTTCAAGTGCTTGGGAGCTAAAACCCTGTTGTAACGAATCGATTGCAAGCTTTGGCCATCTACTGTCATTGATAAACGGTTGAACAGCTTCCTGGATAGCCTTATAATCGTCCTGTTTCCATGAAGCATTCAATCGGTCGTCCCAAATCTCTTGTTCATCATTTAAAAACTCATTTATTTTCAATATTGGATAAAAGCCCTCAATTGTTTGGCAGTGCATATGAGCATGGTGAATAAATCGGCAGAGAACTGAGCTTGCATTTGAATACTCATCGATTCCGTAGATAGATACCTCATCTTCTAATAATGCTTGAATGATGAGACTCGCTCCATCGTATAATTCTTTGGAAATTTCATCTTCTGATAAAGCTGTTTCCAGATCACCATTAAGAGCGCAAGTATAAGCTGAGTATTCATTCATGATTGTATTTTCGCAGCCCTTTGTTAGGAGCCATCGTTTTATTTCTGGCGTCGATGCTTCCAATTGCTCAACAGCCGAAATCTTCCCCCATCCATCGACGGACTTTGCAAGACGCCAAACATGTTCGTTTCCTTGAATTGTGCCATTCTTCAATGCAAACACGACATAAGAAGTAAATTCTTCATGCATACCTATTGTGAATAAAAGCTCTTTGTATTTTTCACAGTTTGTACATCCCAGTATCATAACTGCAAATTTGACGACCTCCCGATGTGCCGCATATTCAAGAAGCCATAACGCTTCTTGCTGTACACGGGATTCATCCCATTGTGTTTGCTGAAATCGTTCAATTAGCTCACTGTTGCGACTCGCCATATTGTTAGAAATGATTTTTTCATATGTTTTTTTTCTAGTTTCATTTGTAGGATGATTCAGTTGTATTTCAAAAAGCTTCAATAGTTTCTTCACATAAAAAGGGGCAGGTCGTTCATCTACATAATAATCAGATAAACCGGGAGCCAATCGTGGTTCATTTTCGTCAAATAAATAATCTTCATCGGGTAAACGATCATCTACTATTTTATGATGTGTTTGAATTTGTTGTTGAATAAAGGGAACGATTTTCTCTTTATGATCCCATGGTAGAAATTCTATCTTCATTGAATCATCTAAAACCGTTTCATGATCTACTTTCACAATACAACGAAATCGTACATACCCACCAAGTTTAACGGACACTTTGTGTTTTGTACCATCTTGAAGCTCCAATATCCCTGACAATTTTGAATAAGGGATCATATGAGTCAATAAACTTTTTCGTTGTTTTTTATCAACTGTCACACCATCAATGATTAGTTGCTCTTCTTTTATCTGGTTTGTAATTTCTATAGAATGCCCTTTATAATCCATTTTCCATTTTTTAGTTATTTCTTTTTCTACGTCTTTTATTACGTTACGTATTTCATGTTTAAAGTTTTCTTTAAAACTCATGGAAGTCTCCTTTAATTCTATTGATCTCCCTTAATCTCCGTTATAAGAGATTCTTTTAAACAATAAATAATTCTTCTTATCTTCCAATATATACTTTACTATAAAAATTTGGCAGACACTAACCATACCAATTACCACTTCACTTTACTAGGTGATTTACCAAACTACTTAAAAAACCTTTACTCATTTCAAATTATAGAATATAAAGTGGGAAAACTTGAAATCAGGACCAATAGTAAAGACATCTACTTTATGATCACTGATATGGGCTCTTAAAGAAATAATATTATCTCTAGATAAAATATTCCTTTAACTAAGTATGAATGCTATGTTTTTTATAATTTCTTCAATTACCGAAATTTAAAAAAGTATCGTCTAAGGACACTACCTCAAACGATACTTTTTAATGAGATTACTTAAACAATTTTGTTTGCACTACATCTTCTAATACTTTTTCTTCAATGGATTTTGACTTTTTTCTGCTCTTTTTAGTTTGACCAGTAAGTAACATCTCACTTAGTTCATATTCCCATTTTGAAGTTTCGTATTCGTATTCAATACCTGCAAAAGATTTGAGTATTGCTTCAACTATAACTTTTGCTCCGTCTGGAGGAACTGCCATGCCTATTTGCTTTCTGACGCTTTCTTTCCCACCCAAAAACTCAAAGTCATCTGGAAAAGTTTGCAATCTCGCTCGCTCTCTATTAGTCAAAGCTCTTGGCTCATCGTAATGGTACATGTGAGTACCACCCCCACCTGAACCAGTGACCGTATAAGCAGGGGTATCAGGATTAAGCCTTTTATAGATGTTAGATAATCTTGCACCTTTTACATTTAATCGCAAATGCTCTGGAATACCTTCAAACCATGCATTTTCACCAGGTGGTATTGACTCTAACATCTCTATTACCTTGCCTTTATGTTTTGTATACTCATGGTTAAAAGCATCTGCTGGTATAGGTGGATTTTCCAGTGCTTCTCTTGTTGTTTTCCACTGTGTAGGACTCTTAAAAGGAGCTTTAGGCACTTTAAACTTCCAACCAAAATCTTTCCTAATTCCGACTATTATAATTCTATGTCGAGCTTGCGGTACGCCATACTCTTGAAACTTGTATAAATGAGGAGTAATGTTGTACCCTGACTCTTCCATTTCCTGCATTATTTTTATAAATGCTTTTCCTTCATTGGAGCTTTCCAACCCACCTACATTCTCTGCTATAAACCATTTGGGTTTATGATGCTTTAATACCTTTATACCATAAGTGTATAAAGGACCGTATTCACCTTCCAAGCCCTTTGATTCGCCTACTATGCTGTAGTCATTACAAGGGAAGCCAAATGCAAAGCAATCTATTGCTGGTAACTTTGTGACATCTAACTGTCTAACATCTTCCCAAATAACTGATTCAGGATTTCCAGGACATATGTTATGTCTAAACGTATTACATGTCGCTTCATCGTAATCATTAGCCCATTGGTGCTCTACTTTGAATACTTCACCATTTTTTTCAATCTGAGCTTCTCTTGCCCCAAGCGTCAATCCTCCTGGCCCACAAAAGAGCTCGCCTTTTTTAAATATCATTACTTCACAACTCCAAGTGTTCGTACTTTTGTTCGCTTTTATTTATTATACACCATAGTTAAACGGTTGAAAATAATTGTAGTACGAACACTCTCTATTACAATGAATTAATATCAGAAATCGAGACTACCTCGTTGCTTGTGAACAAGTTTCTAAGAGAAGCGTGATCAATTGTAGCGACTTGATTCCTTTGTAGAAGCCTCATTATATTAGATGCAGTAATCACCGTTCCATTGATATTTGTTTCTTCAGCAATACTTTGTATCTGTGAAGAAATATTAGAACCAAATCCATCTGCTACGTACATAAAGAATGTGAAGTCATCATCTCTATAGGTTGGTATGTAGTTCCTGACCATTCGATTTCTATGGTCATTTGTAATCGAGTACCTTCTGTAAGCCTTAGTATCAATGATTCCCGAATAGTTCAACGGTGATTCTACATAGATATCAGGATGTAGTGGTTTAGCCCCCACATGCTGGGCATTAAACCCTAACTCTTCAAAAACATTTTGGGTAGCCAACTCAAACTCGGTAGCAAGTTCTCTTCCGCTGACAGCCATGTTCATATAGGTAGCTTCAAACAGCGAAAAAGTATCCGGTCGAAATCCATCTAGAGCTCTTGCTACCTCATTTGTCGTATAACCGGTCGCAGACGAAATCCTGTTTAATATGTCATCGGTTATGGTGGATATTGGAGTCGTACCCGCTATGTGCAGAAGTTCACTCCGAATTCGCCTCTCTCTGTATATATTATCTGTAATGTTTTGCCCACCAAAATTACGATTATCACGATTTTGACCTGGAGCTAATCCAAAGTTTCTTTGAAAGTTTTCTATGCCAAATTGATGATTAGCGTCTAACCTTCTCAATGTGGTCCCGTCAGTCATAATCGATTGCACATCTACAATTCTCTCAGGCAAAATAAATATACTTCCATTATCATTCCTGCTTATGAACTGAGTGTATTCCAAGTAATTGATTAGGGTATTAGCAATATCCTCTAATCCACTGATAGTCTTCTCTCGACTTCTAACACCAGTCGTACTACTTGGATATAGCTCCTCAAAGTTCTCGGGTAAAACAGCATCCCCCAGTAACCTGTAATCTAAAATACGTTGTACCACGTTTTCAAAGCACCCTTGTGATTCGTTTTCTCCTTCTGTAATTACAAATCTCCCAATCTCTTCTTTAGACAAAGTATGTACACGATTATCTAATAGGAGTTTTAATAGAAAGCGAAATGGTCGAATTTGAAAGCGCTTATTGATATTTACTCTTCTTCTTAAAGAGTAAGGAGAAGGATACTGTAACTTCATTAATTGATTTGTGACAATAGGAACTGGTGGCTGACCAGAAAGCAATGCATCTCCTGCTAATGTAGTACGAGTGATGTTAGTCTCTGTTTCTATATAGACAAGACCTAAATTGTATAACCACGATTCGTATGTTCTCGCCCCACCAGCTCTCCTATCCCTACGTTGTCCCACTCTTTTCAATCCATATCTTTCCAATTCCGTTTCAAAATCTAATTGACGTGATAAACTTCCTCTCCAATTCTCACCTAAATTTTGTAATGTGAATAATGATAATATATCTACAACAGGATAAAGTCTTCGTTTATTTCGAGGTACTTGCCAATTATTAATCATATATATCACTCCGATTCATATAAACTGTAGTTATATTGTATCAAATCTCACCAAATTTAAGTTACTTTTCTCTTGTAGAACTCGTATCTTATGGGGCATTTTTACTTTACAATATTTATTTAATACAAAATTATCCTAATTAACCCGGAGTTTATTAGACCCAAAATCAAAAAACACACTATTAAACTCTGTTAAGAACTTTCGAAAAGCAGAAATAGAGCTTAAGAATAGTTTCCTCACTCAATCATAAAAATCATTACCCAATAGCAATATTGCATTAGATTTGAGGCACAGGAAGTTGAGGCTCGTTCTTTCAAAAATACTCTTGAGGCTACTTATGATACGGCTTACCGTTACTGTTCTTAATGCGGTTATTAAATATTATTGGAAAAATAATAGTTTTTATTGCCTTTTACCTTTATATTAATTAAATTTTGTTTCGCAAGTACTTTTGAACCCCAGTTAGATACTTTATGTCTACTACACCCTACAACATCTGCAATCTCTTGAGCACTCATAGCCTCTTGCTCATCTAAATCATTTATTAAACCCAATATTTTTGTTTCTACCTCAACAAAGTTCCCTTTACTCATGGGGACCTCTTTATGAATTATTTCTTCCAACTTTTCGTCATCTTCATGACATCGTTTTACCTTAACATGTGCAACTTCACTTTCTTCATAAATAGTTCCACATTCGGGGCATTTATAACTTTTTATTTTATCCTTCACAAAATATGGATCAAATTCACTTAAAACATCATCATAAATAAATCTAATTGCTGTGAACTCATCTTTCTCCTCAGCAAATTTAATATTAAAATCTGTGCAAATATCATAATCTATCGCATATAGATTATAATTCCCACCAGCTTTAGACGATCGCCCTTCTTCTAAAAGAGTTAACATAAAATTTTCACAAAATTTATTCATATAATCTTTACGAATTGGATCCAATAAGATATGACTAGCCGGCCTATCAGGATGCTTGTTTTTCTCTTTCATTGCTTTTTCTATGATTCTATTCCACATATCCATGTAATAACCTGGTATTAAATTTCCTTTAATGCTACCTTGAAATTGCTTAGAATGCATTTTCCTAGCACTTCTAATTCCAAAATTTAAATCTTGCATTTTTATTTTTCCAAAGGTTCCATCTGAATTTGTACATTGCATCCATGCATTTTGCAATACCCAACCCAATGTACGTGTAACACCTAACGATGCTCTAGCTAATCTATGGCATAAAACTTCTTTTTTTATATCAAAAATAGTACTATATGTAACACCTGAACAAAAAGCACTTAATCGTTTCTCAATTAAATCCCCTATATGTAATTCTAATTTTTTTAACGTACTCACTGCACCATCTAATTTTTCAACCACATCATTTAAATCTAAAGAAATTGGATATAAATCTCTTCCTAAAATTATTTTATCGCCAAATGTATACCTGTCTGTAATAACGCCGACTTTGAAAAACATATTTATTTTATTTCCTAGCAAACTCTTAATTATTGAAGATAATTTTAATTGAGCTTCATTATTTAAATCTGAAAACTCATCCAAAAAAATAAAGATTGAATCGATATTTGCTTTCTTTTTAATATCACTAATTTTTTTTAGAAACTCTTGTATATTTATTCCCCTAACCTCATTAAATTCTCTTTGTTGGTTAGTACTATAATTTTGCTTCAAATTAGATTGCAAACTTGGATTAGCTAAATTTAAATTTCCTCTAACACTAGATTCCCTGGCGTCAAACATAGTTGTTTGAACAGCGATATTAGAAGATTCCTTGATTTTTAAACCTTCTACTAATATTGTTTCTATATAATCTAAATCATCTAATGCTGGATTTTCCTTTTTAAATATCATTAGATATTTTTCATCAAACATAACCTCAAGCTGACTCTTTAAATTAGCTATAATTTGTCTTATAAAATGTAATTCTAATGATTCAAGTTCATTTTCTGAATTAAATAGATCATTACAACTAGTTAAATCTATGTAAATGGGTAATATCTTTTTATCCCCTAAAGAATTTTCTTTTTTACTCAACTTTGGAGAGATTGACTTTAAACATTCATAATACCCACGCATTAAAAGAGTAGTTTTTCCTGTACCACGTCTTCCAGCTAAATAATTATCTTGTCTTTGTAAAAGTAATCCAAGGTTATTAAATGTATCAATATAATACTTTTCTAATTTATCTAGTTGATCAAATCCATCTATAGAAATATAATCTGCCCTTAAGATAGATTCAAAAGCATCTTTAATATTAGTTTTCTCTTTAGTAATAGTATTCAAAATATCCTCCCCTTACATAAATAATAATATAATTTTCAATAAGTAAAATCGTATCTGTTAACAATTGCGATTCTATCACTCATTTATGATAAGGCTCCCCCCGCACAATCCGAAACGCCCGATAAACTTGCTCCACCAACACCAGCCTCATCAACTGATGCGGGAACGTCATCCTCGAAAACGACAGTTTCTCATTCGCACGCTGCATCACAGCATCGCTTAACCCAAGGGATCCCCCTATGACAAAACACACCTTACTTTTTCCGTATGTTGCCAGCTTATCTATTGTATCGGCTAATTCTTCGGAAGTTTTCATTTTTCCTTCGATGGCGAGGGCGATGACGTGGGCGTCTGGGTTGATTTTGCTTAGGATGCGTTCGCCTTCTTTGTCTTTGATGATTTTCATGTCTTGCTCGCTGAGATTCTCGGGTGCTTTTTCGTCTGCGAGCTCAATGATCTCGATTTTTGCGTATGCTTGTAATCGTTTTGTGTATTCGGCTATGCCTTGCTTTAAATATTTCTCTTTTAATTTTCCTACTGTGATAATTGATATATTCACAGGTCATCCCCACCTTAAGAACAAGTTATTCATATAAGTTATCAACAATTGTGGATAAAATTTGTGTATTTTGTGTCCGATCATTCGTTCCCCACTATATATATTGCAGGTTCATCGCACAATTCACAGGTTGTGGATAAGCTGTGTGTATGTTCGATTTTTCTGAATTCTGGCGGTGTTTCGTGATCATCTATGTACATGTCTAGTACGGTTTCTATATGTTCTGCACAAGCATAAAGTGATTTGTTCATAAGTTTCTAATTCCTCCAATATGTTGTTTGGTTATTCACAAGTGTTTCGCTCATTGTTCAATATAACCGATTTATTCACATGTTAATAGTCTTTTACCATTTCCCACACCTTTTGTCCACAAACCAAATAAAAAAGCCTCCACTCCTGTGAAGGCTTCCTTCTATCAAAACGGATTGTAAAATCTCGTTCCTCTAACAAATGTAATCACTAGCGACACAATCAGTACCGCTCCAACAAAGATTAACGCCGCATAATCTGCTTTTTGAAAGTCTTTCGCCGTAAACCATGTGCGCTTTTTATGCTTTCCAAACCCGCGCAGTTCCATCGCATTGCTGATCGTTTCAATCCGCTCTAGGCTGGAGAAAATCAGCGGCATCACAATCGACAGCGCATTTTTAATCCGTTTTCCCAGTTTTTCATTCTTCGATAAATCAATGCCTCTTGCTTGCTGAGAAATGGCAATCGTTCGAAAATCACGCTGAATATCTGGGATGTAGCGCAGCGCAATCGCTACCGCATACGAAATCCGGTAGCTGACCCCGATTCTGCTGAGCGATGAGGCGAATTCACTTGGATTTGTTGTCACGATAAATAAAAGTGCTGCTGGCATCACAGTCACGTATTTCAGTGTAATGTTTAACTGATAGAAAAGCTGTTCAAGTGTGACGTTGTACCAGCCTGCAATATGAAACAACTCGTGCTTCGCTCCATAGATGGCGACACCTTGCTGAGGCGCAAAAACGTAAATGGCGATGTTATTGATGACAAGAAAAATCGCCAAGACAATCACTACGAAAGAGATATCACGAAATCGTACGTTTGATAGCTGAAAGAACACGATACTGGCAACTAGCATAAACACTAATACGCCTGTATCATACGTGAGCATCGCTGCGGATGACCAGAGGATAAAGCAAATGAGTTTGGTTGCCCCTGTCAGCCGGTGAATTGGCGACGGGCGATCGATATAAGACAGCATGTCTACAGCCATGTCATTCGTTCCTTTCTGTCAACCTCAATGAAGCGATCCACGAGTTCATTTGGATTTGGCCAGTCTGCTTTTAGCGCCAGTTCATACAGCGACGTTTCCTTTAAGCTCGCCTTTTGGACTAGCAACTGATCTGTCAGTACTTTAGCTGGTGTATCGTCTGCGATTTTTTCTCCATCTGAAATGACAATGGTTCTTGTTGTGTATTCGAGCATGAGATGCATATCATGGGTGATCATCAAAATCGTGACGCCCTGCTGATTTAATTGCTCTAAAAATGTCATCATCTCTGTGTAATGTCTAAAATCCTGTCCGGCGGTTGGCTCGTCTAGGATGATGATTTCTGGCTCTAACACAAGAATGGATGCGATGGTGACGCGTTTTTTCTGTCCAAAACTGAGTGCTGAGATCGGCCAATTTCGAAATGGATACAGCCCGCATACTTTTAAAACCCGCTCTACACGATCCTTGATGTCGTCTTCCTTTACGCCTCTTAAAACGAGACCGAGGGCGACTTCATCAAAAATCATTTGTTTCGAAATCATTTGATTTGGGTTTTGCATGACGACGCCGATTCGTTCGGAGCGCTGCTTGATGGTGTCTCCTGTGATGTCATCGCCATTTAAAAGGATTGTCCCTTTTGTTGGCTTTTCAAATGCACAAAGCACCTTGGATAGTGTCGTCTTGCCTGCGCCATTGGCACCGGCGATGCTGATCATTTCTCCTTTTTTGACGGTAAAAGAGATATTGTTCAGTGTGTTGGGTCTTGTCGGATAATCAAAGCTCAGCTCACGCACTTCTAGTAAATCCGGCGCTTCATTCTGCTCGACTGATGGCTCAGATGCTTCCATCCATTGTTCGATTTTCTCTTTTGCCTCGTCATTTAAGGTGAGATGCTGTAAATTAGCGATCTGATCTCCTGCTTCAACCGGAATACCTGCATATTTCATCGCTCTCACATATAAAGGCTCACGTAAATACGCCGCTTCTAATACATTTGAGGCGAGTAATTCATCTGGTGTCATATCCGCTGCAATCGTGCCGTCATTGACAACGATGATGCGGTCGACATGGCGGAAGAGGACGTCTTCCAATCGATGTTCCACCATCACGACCGTTTTTTTCGTTTCTTTTTGCAGACGGTCAATGAGATCGATCACTTCTTTGCCTGTTGCGGGATCAAGGCTTGCCAGTGGCTCATCGAATAGCAAAATATCAACATCGTTGACAAGTACGCCTGCGATGGCGACACGTTGTTTTTGACCGCCTGACAGCTCATGTACGGACGATGCGAGTTTGCCGTCTACCTCTGTTAATTTTGCCGCTTTTTCGACACGTGTTTTCATTTCTTCGCGTGTGACTTGATCATTTTCAAGTGTAAATGCGATGTCTTCTCCTACGGTTAGCCCGATAAATTGTCCATCAGGGTCTTGCAGCACCGTCCCAACGAGCTGTGAGAGGGAGAAAATGTTCTCTTTCTCTGCATTTTTTCCGCCGATGTGGAGACTTCCTTCCATAGAACCTTTATAAGACGCAGGAACTAGCCCATTGATACAATGGGCTAGTGTGCTTTTTCCCGATCCAGACGGGCCTGCGATGAGGACTTTTTCTCCTTCATAGATGGTCAGGTTGATATCTTTCAATGTTGGTTCTGCCTGACTGCGATACTTGAATCCGAAATGTTCGAATTGAATCATCGGTTTCTTCATTTATGTGTTCCACCTTGCTTCATGATGTTTCTTTCGATAGACTGCCGCTTTTGCTTCTTGTTTTCGCATAAGCCGCAATGATGATGGTGCCTAGTACACCGACTGTGATGATGTTTGAGATTCCTGCTACGATGCCTTGAACAAACACTTTATTTGCAGGTTCTGCATAGATCACAATGTCGAGTACCGGCGCAATGACAAACCAGCCTAATGCTTGTGCGCCGGCTTGGACGGCGTTGAAGAGCGTGATTTTTTTCCAGCCAAAGTCGCCCTCTTCTACTTTTAAACGGTTCGAAATGAGGCCGATCAATAAACCAACAACACCCGAAACGATAATCCAGCTCCACCAAGGTCCAAATGTGGTGGCATCTTTAATGAGATGACCAATAAATCCAATCAATGCGCCTGCAATAGGACCAAATAACACGGCCATTAATGCAAGGAACGCGTACGATGTTTCAATTTGTGTATTCGGAATCCCAGTTGGAATGGAGACGAAGCGTCCTAAAATGACAAAGACGGCTGCGCCAATCCCGATGGCAACGACAGTTTTCGTTGAAAGTTGTTTACCTGCCATGATGTTTCCTCCTCTTATTCGTATATAATGCGCGGAGCTTTGCGAATCGAAAGGCGCCAGCCTGTGCCTGTACCGATGTTATAAGCCTTTGCAAATGACCCTTGATTGATCGCCACGCCTAAATGATCGAGTGAATTGACATATACGAGTGGTTCGCCTACCTTTAAATCGGCAAAAGATCGTCCATAGGTCATGATATTTTTATACACATTTTTTGGCCCGTTGGCAATGGTAACTTCTATTGCATCCCCATAATTGATTGAAAGCTGTTCAAATAACGTATGATGAATGTTTGTCCATAGGTTTCCGAACCGCACATCTAAAATATCAATCGTCCCTGTGATCACTTCTTCTTCCGCATAAGCTTGTACGACTGGAAGGTGAATAATGTCCTCTATATTCGCCTTTGGCCCGACCTCTTCAAAAGAAATCACACCTGAAGCAATTCTCGCGCCTGTATAGGCGTAAATGTCTCTACCATGGAAAGTATGTGATTTTCCTGACTTCGGCAGACGGTTGATGGTTTCATCTAAATACCGAGCCTCCACGATACCAATATCCTGTGCGACATGCGTAAGTGTCCCATTATCAGGTGTGATGATGTAGTGTGAGCTTGTTGTTTTGACGACGAGGCTCTTTCGCTCTGATCCAACGCCTGGATCAACAACGGAGACAAATACCGTTTCTTCCGGCCAATATGTGACCGTCTGAAGCAAGCGATAAGACGCTTCCCAAATGTCGTATTGGGGAATGTTGTGAGTTAAATCAAAAATGCGGATGCCGCTGCTCACTGTATTGGCTACGCCGTACATTGCGCTGACCGCTCCATCATCAATACCGAAATCTGATTGTAAAACCAATGCATGTTCACTCATGTTAATCTCCCTTTCATTTGAAAAAATGGTTGTGGTGTTTCACGTGGAACATTTGAACATTTGTATGAAAAAAGTGGACAATAAAAAATACCCCATCCTTATCTATGAATCATAAGGACGAGGTATTTGTCTCGTGGTACCACCTTTATTTACTGTTTGCTCGCGCTAAACAGCCTCTACAAGTACAAAGCTCCAATTTGGCTCATATACTGTGGTTTTGATAACGAGTACCAACTCTCGTCGTCACCTACTAATATCATGGATATGTTCAGCACGAGGCTCAGAGACCATTTTTCGAATCATTATTTTTGCTTCTTTTCAGCTGCCGAAGCTCTCTGTGGAAAAATTGATGATTGTACTTTCTCTCGTCATTGCCTGTTTAACTATCTTGAATTAAAGCTATCATACATGATGTTTTTTGATAAATCAAGATATTTTTCTGAACATTTCTAAAAATGAGTTAACTGTTCTGGAAGAGTCTTCTTTTTTATAAAATTTAAGCAAATGTTAAAGAGCGAGATATGGTGTCTTTCTTTTCTAGAGGTATAATAAAGATGAAGGGAGGTACAGTGTGTGTGGACCATCTGTATGAATGAATTTAAGCAGCTCTTCAAAAGCACAAAATCCATCTTAACAATTGTTATTATTTTCATTTTATCTACTTTTGTATCAAGTCTTCCATTTATAGCTGCTTATCAAGGGAAGTGGGAACAGGCAAAGGACCCTTATTCCATTGGGAATGAACTAGTGATTTCGTTATTTGGTTTCTTCCTTATTTTTTTATTATCTCATGATATTTTGAGCCGCGAAATTCATTTAAAAACCATTCGTTTTCTCGTCAGCAAAACGACCCGTTTAAACATTGTCATCGGGAAATATCTTGGGCTGATGCTGTTTTGGCTCAGTTGCATTATGACCACATATATCTTAAATATGGTGATTTCACATCGTTTTCTGTTCTCCGATGCCTTAAAAATATTAACATTTATCAGTGTCGGCATCTCCTGTGCTTTGTTTTTGTCCATGCTCTTTCCAACACCACAGAAATCGATGTTTGTTGGCATGTTGTTTTCCTTTTTATTTCCGATCATGAGCATGATGTCTGTTCTTTCTTCAGAACGGTTGATTCACTGGTTCCAATACGTGACGCCTTATTATTATGCGCGCTGGAGTGAACCGCTGACCTATGTGCTGATGAATGCCGCATTGACAGTTGTCTTACTCATTGGAACTGCACTACTGTTTCAGAGGAGGGATGTCTAAGTGCTTCACACAAAAGGGCTGACAAAAAAATATCGGACAAAAGTCGCAATAGATCATATTGATCTTGATATCCATCAAGGGGATATCTTCGGCCTCATTGGACCGAAGGATGCTGGTAAGACAACATTCTTTAATATCATTACAGGGATCTCCCGCCCCACCTCTGGCACATTTATCATGATGAACATGACGTCGTTAAAAAAAGTACGTCATCATATCGGTGTTCTGCCTGAATATACGGATTTATATGAAGGGCTGACTGCTATTGAGCATATTGCCTATTTATCGAAAATTACGGGTACTCGCCAGAAAACGAGCTATTATGAAGAATTACTCGAATTTGTTGGCTTACATCGTTATCATCAAGAGAAAGTCGGTGCCTTTACACCTGGGATGAAGAAGCGGCTCGGAATGGCTCAGGCCATCGCTCATCAGCCTGACTTTATTTTACTTGATGAGCCTTTTGCGGATATTGATGCAGATTCTATCTTACATATCCAGCGGGTGATTGAATCGTTAAAATTTGAAGGAAAAACTGTCTTTTTAACAGCAGACGAGCCAAGGTTCACCCAGCCTATTTGTACCAAAACAGCTTTCATATCTGAAGGAAAAATCGTGTCCTCAAGTACTCATCCTCAAGAGAAAACCATCACGTCCTCAACCATTCGTGCCACCTTCAAGCATGCATGGATTGATGATGAGGTGAAGCCTGTTCTCACGCAGTACTTACAAAGTGTGGGAACAGACCTTGTGATCAGAGATGACGAGACCTCATTGTTGATTCGTTCAGAAGCTCAAGTCCCAGCCATCATCCGTGCGTTTGTGAAATGCAAAGTCGATCTATACCGAGTCACGGCGCAAGATGCCATGATGTCCACATAAAAAAGTACCGTACGCTCGCCGCACGGTACTTCTCTTTTTTTATAAAGGCTTGCTCATGTAAATCCCAGTCTCAGCGAATCCCGTTTTCTCATAAAGTGAGCGGGCGATCTGATTATGGGCAAAGACATGCAGCGATAGTTTCTTCACACCTAATGACTTTGCCTGCTCTTCTAATGCCGCCATGGCCTGTTTTGCCAACCCTTTTCCTCGATACGCTTCAAACAAAATAAAATTATAAATAAATCCTTCATGCTGGGGATGATCTGGATCATAGCAAAGCCATACCCACCCAATGGATTCGTCTCCATGCATGAATGTCCACAGCTCATGATCCTCTGTCTGAAGACCTTCAGGTAGCAGCCGCTCAAATTGTTCCTCTGCGTTCTTTTGCGCTTCTTCCTGACCCCACGTCCCTGCGAGTATCTTTTCTTCTGCGTACCTCTTAATGGATGCCTCTATCAAGACGTCATAATCCGTTTGTGACATCGGCTGTAATGTGACCAAACGTATCTCCCCCTTTCCTTTATCATATGCCGGGCATGTCAAAAAAGCCAGTCCCCTATAGGAACTGGCTAGCCTCCGAACCGATCGGTTTGGGAGAGTTTGATCTCGACTGATTTTTTCTTTCCGCTTCGGTAAAATTGCACCTTTACCTTGTCGCCGACTTTCTTTTGATAAAGATATTTACGCAGATCGACGATATTTTGTACTTCCTTGCCGTCAAACGACGTCACGACATCCAGCTCTTTTAACCCCGCTTTTCCTGCTGGAGACAAAGGCTCGACACTCATCACGACGACTCCGGTTGTGACCTTTGATGGCAGTTTTAACGTTTCCTGCCAATGATAGCTCGCAATATCTGCTAGTGATTTCATCCCAACACCAAGGTACGGACGCTTAACCTCTCCATAGCGCTCTAAATCCTCTATGACAGGGATCACCAGATTCGCAGGAATAGACAGCCCAATCCCTTCCACCTCTGACTCAGCAATCTTCATTGAATTGATACCGATTACTTTGCCGTCCATATTAATCAAAGCTCCGCCGCTGTTCCCAGGATTAATGGCGGCATCCGTTTGCAAAACTTCCGCATTCCAATCCGTCTGTCCATCCCCATTAGAATCAACAGGGATCGCACGCTCCGTTCCAGAAATCACACCTTGTGTGACGGAGCCAGCAAATTCAAGGCCTAATGGATTTCCAATGGCGATGACAGGCTCACCTGGTTTGACATGGTCTGAATTGCCGAAGGCGGCGGTTTTCTTGATCTTATCACTTTTGACCGTGAGTACCGCTAAATCCATCAGCTGATCACTGCCGACAAGATTTGCCCCGATCCTTGTCCCGTCCTGAAGGCTCACTTCAAGCTGGTTTGCGCCTTTGATGACATGATGGTTGGTCACGATATAAAAGGTGTCACCCTTTTTTTTATAAATCACACCTGACCCGCTGCCTGCTTCACCGCCTTCTTCCCAGAAGCTCGACTTTTGAATGTTAATGACGCCGACAACTGTATCTGACATACTCGATACCACTTTTGTGACCGCATCATTCACGTTCACATTGACGGTCTTTAAAGGGCCCTCTGATGCCTGCTGATCTCCAGCTGACTGCCAGCCAAAGGGGCTGCCGTTTTGTCCAGATACATAGGGGAAAAAGAATCCCATTAAAAAAGCTCCTACCAATACACCGATCAGACCAGATAGGAAATATCCTTTTCTGCTTCGTCTCGGCTTCCACTCTACATCGCGATAATCCACTATGTTTCCTTCCTTTCAGTGAATAGATGATGTATATAGTGTTGGTAAGAAGCTCTTATCTTAATCATACGATTGTAAAAATCATACGGCGCAAAGCGGGGTTGCTTTTTTCGGGTCCGTATCATATAAATCAAAGCCGTCCCCTACAACAAAGCCCTTCATTTCAAGCGTCTGCTGGACCGCCATACGAGCTAAGTCCTTCATGTTGTTGTCTTGACTCAAGTGAGCCAAATAAATGCGTGAGGTGGCGTCTCCAATCACGTCTGTCATAGCAAGAGCTGCATCTTCATTGGATACGTGTCCGACATCGCTCAAAATTCTGCGTTTAATGCTCCATGGGTAGCGCCCCATTTGCAGCATGCCGACATCATGGTTGCTCTCAAATACGAACGTATTGGCTGATTTAATAATTCCTTTCATTCGATCACTCACATAGCCTGTATCCGTCATGAGGGCAAGTTTACGCCCGCCATAATGGAATACATAAAACATGGGCTCTGCCGCATCATGTGATACGCCAAATGATTCAACATCGAGACCGCCGAATGATTGAACCGTCTCCATATCAAAGTGGAATTTCTGCTCCGTATCCACTTTCCCAATATGTGACTCCATCGCCTTCCATGTTTTCGCATTTGCATAAACAGGAAGCTTGTACTTTCTTGCCATCACACCGAGTCCTTTAATATGATCTGAGTGCTCGTGTGTGACAAAAATTCCGTCCAAGTCTTCAGGCTTGCGATCGATTTGACCAAGCAGCTCCACCATCTGTTTGCCGCTTAAGCCCGCATCTACTAAAAAAGCATGCTCGTCTGTTTCTAAATAAAAAGCGTTCCCCGTACTTCCGCTCGCTAGTACACTGAACTGCAAGCTCATGTTCTCTCACTCCAATGAAGATTTGTCTTCTTTCTCTATATGATCAAGTGTTGAGCCATCAATGGCATTGATCAAATATTCTTCTTCTGTCTTTTTCTTTGAACCAGTTGCCACGCCTTCAATCTCTACTCGCCATACAGGAACCATGACTTGAGTGCTTGCACCTGGGTATTGCGTGTAGTAGCCAAGCTCCACTTTTTTCACTGTCGTGTTTTGGCTCAGCATATTTTGTGTATATAAGTCCTTCACCGTTTCAAGCGCCGGGACAAGGGTTTCTTTTCTCACTTCATTAATCGATGTCACCATCGACTGCCGATACGAGACGACCTCGTTTTGATCGTTCACATCCAATGTGATCTTCCCGATGGTTTCGGTGTCATCAAGACCTTCTTGGAAGATGTATTTTCCTTTATACGTTTGGAAAAAGACGATTTCACCTGTTTCTTCATCGATGCTCCAGAGCTTATAATTCTTGCCATCCAGTAAACGCTGGCTCACAAGATTGGTCGCTGCTGTTTTCATATCTTTTTTCGGCAATGCAACTGGTTTATTGAAGGTCATTTCAAGCAGGGTGACAGGATCATCTTTCTCGGTTTTCGGGAATGTGCTTTTCGTCTTTTGATCAGCTAATCCGTCGACATCCTTTTTCGTATATTGCTTTTTCTCAGCTGTAATGCGGTATCCAATCTTCGCTTCATCTGATAGATTGCCATATTTGATTCCGTCTGCCTTCATTTCTTCCAGCGTATCTGTTTTTTCGATAATCGCAAAATGATCGGTCGATCGCTTTTCAAAGTATTGAAAACCTAGAAAGATATCGAGAACGAGAAAGGCTAGGATAAAGATCGTTTTGGTCTTATTCCACTCCATGATTCTCGCTCCCCTCTGTCAGCAAATCATTCGTTAAAATGACGGTTTTTCCGTTATATTTCATACACCATACCGGCTCTAGCCAGACAAACATCGCTTGATCCTGATCTGATGCCGTGGATGTCGCTTGATAGGCAGGGAAAATCTGTTCAATTTTCTCTAAATCATCATACTTCGTCTGCTTGATGATCAAGTTTTTCAGCTCTGTCCCATTCATCAGTTTGACCTGTTCACTCTGACTCGCTTTGTTGCCGAGAATGTAGTTTGGACGCTTATAACTCAAGATGTCATCATTCGCCCATTGTACTTCAAGTGATGTCATACCAAATGGATGTTTTGTGCTGTTGACGATCGGCAGTCCATCCATAAACATATTAAAGGACAGCTGCTGGTTGCTGTTAATGCCGAAGTATTGATAATTATCGGTAAAACTTCCGGTATCATTGAAATACTTCACGCTTCGCTTGATCAAATCTCCCGTTTGGAATACGGTACTAGAATTGATATTACGATGCTGATATTGGATGCGGTGGTCTTTTTGATTTGCTTCAAGACGACTCGTTCCATCCGTATACACCGTCCGGTTTAAATTAGATTCCTCCCCAACTAGACTTGGGTCTGTAAACAAAGCGTCCTTGAATTTGCTTGTCTTAATCGTTTCGATAAAGAACATTTTCGCTTCAAGCTGCTTTTGCTTCTGCGGCAGAAGGAAATCTCGTTTTGAATTCGTAGAGAAAGTATATAGATCATAGCGCGGCATCTCGTTTTGAGCGGCTGCAATACTATCCATCAGATTACGATAGTTGGCTGATTCAATCGTCAGCTCAAGCACCGTTTCCTTGCTGTATGAAACCAAATAGACTTTCTTATTGGCCTTATCCGGCTGAGCGAACGGCACAATCATCCGGTCAAATGAGTTGTATTCAATGGATTTATTCGGCCATTTAAACAGCGCTTGGAAAATATCAATCGGAATCGGATCATTGAACACAAGATCCAATGTTTTGCCTTGCCCCTCGCGTCCATAGAAGAAATTCTTAAATTTCTGCTCGGAATATTGGTCCGACACATCGGCAATCTCTTTGACATCCCACAGGCTCACATCATTCCAAAAGTTTTGGAAGAGTTCCTTTTGATCCACTTTGAAATGCTCTCCATTGGAATGGATGAACATCTCACGCGGTTTCACGACATCAATGAGACTCCGAGGCTCGTCGCTTGAAATCTTCTTCGTTTCCACGACCTGTGTGCCGGCATCCGCCTGATCCTGCATGACGGGCTGGAACATCCAAATATTCCACGTAAACACAAGACTGATCGCAATTAGGATTGTCAATATAATGGTTTTAAAGGTCTCACGCTTCATCCCAATCATCCTCTTGTTCTTCATTGTACGGAAGGGTAAAGGTTACCGTTGTTCCTTTTCCTTCAATGCTGTCAGCCCAAATATCTCCGCCATGAGCCTGAACCATTTCTTTTGCAATCGCAAGGCCTAGGCCGGTTCCGCCAAGCTTTCTTGTTCTTGCCTTATCCACTCGATAAAAACGTTCAAAGATTTTATCCATATCCTTCTTCGGAATACCGATTCCTTCATCTTTGACACTGAATAACACAAGACCTTGCTCCTCATCCAAATCGACAGTGAACGTAATGTGTCCACCCTCTGGCGAGTATTTCATGGCATTGGAAATGATATTATCGAGCACCTGAGTGATTTTATCTTGATCAATTTCCACATATATTTCACGCTGCGGCAAGTTGCGGATGAAATCGACATGCTGCTCCTTCGTCATTTCAAAACGATCAATGACGAGCGAGATAAACCTGATAAAATTCGTCCACTCACGATTGAATTGATAATCCTTGCTGTCGAACTTAGACAGCTGGAGCAGGTCATTCACAAGTCTAATCATGCGCTCTGTTTCATTTTGCGTGACACTGAGGAACCTTGGCGCAAGCTCTTTATCACCAATCGCACCTTCAGCGAGAGCCTCAAGATAGCTTCGCATCGTCGTAAGCGGTGTGCGCAGCTCATGCGATACGTTCGCCACGAATTCACGACGTTCCGCATCAATTTTTTCCTGCTCGGTTACGTCATAAATGACTGCAATTAAACCATCAATCTTCCCATGCTCTTTCTGAATCACTGAGAAATTCACACGCAAAACAGACAGCTGATCTTCACGTTCAATTTCTAGCAGCATGGAGTCTTGATTTTCGACTAGATCTTCAAATGTATGAGTTTCTTCTAAGCCAAGCAAGGACGTGATCGGCATCTCTAGAGCTGTTTCACGTGAAACATTCAAAAGCTCTAGTGCCGGGCTGTTTAATAGAATAATGGCCCCGTTTTGATTCGTGGCAATGACGCCATCGGTCATATAGGCGATAACAGAAGAAAGCTTTTTCCTCTCACCCTCTGTCATCAGCTGCGCTTCCTCCAGCTCTCTCGTCAGATGGTTAAATGTCGTCGCTAGCTGACCAATCTCATCATGTCCATACTTCCGAACCTTTCTGGAAAAGTTCCCTTTGGCGAGCTCGATCGCTTGCTTTCTCATATCCGAAATTGGGTGTGTAATGGTTCTGAATATGAATATACCAAGTAGAGCGGTCGTCCCAAGTGCGATGAGTGTACCTGTCGCCAAAATGGTGTTGATCGTTCGCATTTGGTTAAAAACACTTTCCATGGATGAGACCACATAAATGACACCAACGGTTTCTTGGTTCTCATTTTTCACGGCTGTTGCTGATATGCGGACTCGTTTATTCGATTCTGGGTCATAGAATTTTTTCTCGTAGTCTTTGCCAACCGCGAAAATACGGCTAATGATTTGATCTGTGATTTTCTTCCCGGCAATCTCTTGACTGCCGTTATTCACAGAGGCAATGACCTCTCTGCTTTCGTCAATATAGCTGACTTCAGAAATTTCATTAGACTCATCTTTGTTGTTAAAATCGTTTAATATCTTTTGAGCATCCTCTTTTAATTCCGCCTTGCTTTTCGATGAATCTTGTTCTAGGTAATACGATAACGAGTAGATTCGCTGATTCAAGGAATTATCATAGGAATTAATTAAGGACTGCTCTAGCTGCTTCACAAAGTACACGCCAATGATCTGCATGGCGACAATGATCAGCAGCACATAAATCAAGGTCAATTTAAAGTGAATCGAGCGAAAAAAACCTACTTTACTCATAAGAATCTTAGTCCTGCTCTGGGTTTCTTAAATAGTAGCCGACGCCTCGTCTTGTCACGATCCAGCTCGGGTGGCTAGGGTTGTCTTCAATTTTTTCACGAAGACGGCGGACTGTCACATCTACTGTACGGACATCTCCGAAGTAATCGTAGCCCCAAACCGTTTGCAGTAAGTGCTCACGTGTCATGACTTGTCCAATATGTTTCGCTAAGTAATGAAGCAATTCGAACTCACGATGCGTTAACTCAATCGTTTCGTCACGCTTAGACACGACATACGCATCTGGGTAGATCACAAGTGAACCAATCTCGATATCATTTGATTCAGATTCTTCCTCTGATTGCGGAGCAGCCGTCTGTCTTCTTAAATTTGCTTTTACACGTGCAAGCAGCTCGCGTGTACTGAATGGCTTTGTGACATAATCGTCTGCGCCAAGCTCAAGACCAATGACTTTATCGATTTCAGAGTCTTTTGCTGTCAGCATGATAATCGGCATGTCATATTTCTTTCTCACTTCACGGCATACTTCAACGCCATCTTTGTTCGGCAGCATAATGTCGAGCAAAATGATGTCTGGCTTAATTTCTTCTACCATTTCAAGGGCTTCATTTCCGTCATACGCACAATGAACCTCGTAGCCCTCTTTTCTTAAGTTAAATTCCAATATATCCGCAATCGGCTTTTCATCATCTACGACAAGAATCTTTTTTTCCATTGTGATTTCCTCCTGCATTTTTAGCATCTATGTCATTCCATTTTGCATGTCTCATTACGCCTTTTTCATTTACGAAAAAAAGGCTCACTGTCTATTATAACGTTTTACGAGGCAAAGATAAAAATAATAACGGCTTTCTTTGCTAGTAAACGTTGGATAGAAGAACCCCGCCCAAAAGATTTGATGACTTTTTCCTTTTTTATTGAAACTTTTCCAGTCACCAAACGTCTATATACATGTAACGTCTTCTTCTTATGGAGCCGGGCCCTACCTAGGTCCGGCTTCTCCCTTTTTATGCCTTCTTTTCATAAGAAAAACGCACCTGCGCTTGCAGATGCGTTTGGAAGTGGCTCGGGACGGAATCGAACCGCCGACACACGGATTTTCAGTCCGTTGCTCTACCAACTGAGCTACCGAGCCATCATCAAAAGATGAATATGTATAAATGGCGGTCCGGACGGGACTCGAACCCGCGACCTCCTGCGTGACAGGCAGGCATTCTAACCAACTGAACTACCGGACCTCAGTAACTTGCCCGAAAAAGCAATCGTGGTGCTCCTTCAAGCAAGTGAGGAAAAATTAGCTTAACGCTAAAGTAAATCAATGACCCGTACGGGATTCGAACCCGTGTTACCGCCGTGAAAGGGCGGTGTCTTAACCGCTTGACCAACGGGCCAAAACATGGTGAGCCATGAAGGACTCGAACCTTCGACCCTCTGATTAAAAGTCAGATGCTCTACCAACTGAGCTAATGGCTCTCGGTTTGTGAAAAGTGAATCTGAAGAAGCTGTATTGCGTCAAACCAATCGCTTTAAAAGCTGGAAAATCGCATCTTAACAAGTTTCAGAGACCTTTGCAACAACGAGATTTATAATATCATAGAGTAATTACATATGGCAATACGTTTTTCGACATTTTTTTAAAAAAAGTGTCGGATTTGATATCTTCTGTTACATCGCCTAAATCCGAAAGCGCCTTCATTCAATCAATGGCTACTGCCCAATCCAGCACACAGAAATGTTTGATTCCGACCAATATTGGTTATACAAGAAACAAACAGCATGGTGATTGAAAAAGGAGGAAGCATAGGATGAGTTCATTTAAATTAGGAGATAAAATGCCCGATTTTTCACTGCCAACAGTGCAGGGCGATCACATTGAGTTTTACAAACATTTAGAGGAGCATCAAAGCTGGCACCTTATCGTTTTCTTTAGAGGATCATGGTGCCCAGTATGTGTCGAGGAATTAAAAGAGCTGGAAAAACAGCAATCCTATTTTCAAGAAAAGGATATTCACTTAATGACGATTTCAACGGATAACCCTAAAGACTTGAAAGAATTTGCAGACAAAGAGGGACTTTCTTTCCCCATCATGTCTGACCAAGACCTCACATCATTGAAAGCCTATGAAGTCTTCTATCACGGGGAAGATGCCCCATACGAAGACCACGGGGTGCACGGAGAACCTGCCTATTTCTTATTAAATGAAAAAGGCCAAGTCCTCTATCAGCAAAGACAAACAAGTCCATTTGGCAGACCGCATGCAAACGAACTGCGCAAAATCATTCAATACATTCGTAAAAATTTAAAAGGCCAATATAAAAGCCTAAAATAAAAAAGAAGCTCTCATCAGAGGGCTTCTTTTTTATGAATGTTTTTTGTTGTATAGCCAATCTGCGGTGAAAAACACAAGAAGACCTGTCATTAAAATCACAAAAGTCACAGGTGTACTCTCACCTTGAAAAAAAGCGTAAGACGCATGTCCTCCTAATGCTAGAAGATAAAAAACAAACGCCGATCCTGCTGCTTTTTGTGCATTGACTTGTTCTCTTTTCGTCATTTTTTTAAAAAACATTGTGTCTATCCCCTTTATGATGCTTTTTTCATCGTCACCCGGCGAAGTGCCCGTGAACGAATATATTCCATTGGCCCGATTCCCCAGACGTTTAAGCAGCATGCTGAAATGGCGATTTGCAGCAGGGAGATCAACAACCATGACAAGACGATAAGGGGGGCGTTGATTTGCCCGCCAAGACCCAATCCCCAGCTGTAAAAAAGGATCAAGCAGATGACATTTTGCAGGATATAGCAGCTAAGCGCCATTTTCCCTACATATTCAAACCAAGTCCACATGAACCATGACTCCGTGCGTGCTAGAAGCTTCGCCACGACAGCAATATAGAAAATAGAGAGGAATGGCGAAAACACATAGCGCACCACGAATTCCACTATGTCATTTGGTACAAAGACGAGCGCATTCAGCGGCAGTCCAATCCACAAACCCATTCGGAACAATGTTTTCCGCAGAGTTTGCCCACGCTCATTTGCATAAAATACACCAGCTCTCATCATCCGCACACCTAATAAAAACAAAAAGGTATTCATTGGGATAATAAAGATCGCTTCTTCTCGGTACATCAAAAAGTGCTGTAATCGGTCTTGAACTTGAGATATCCATGTCTCCGGCAGTTGTTCTTCGTACGCTGGTTCACTGCTCTCGTCATAGGATTCAGTTTCCAATTCGGAGAAAGAAAATACAACGAGAAAAGCCGTCACCAACAAATGAATGACACCCGAGACAATCATGCCTTTTTTGATGCGCCGACTTCCTCCACGGACAATAAACGCCACAAGCAAACCCGTGACGGCGTAACTCATGAGCACATCATATTCCATCACTAGCGCAAAATGGACAAAGCCTTCAATAAATAAAAATAAAAGAATCCATAAATATGTACCCGGCCAAGTCGTATTTTTTCTTTTCGCCTGCTGGTGTTTCAGCTCTAGCCCTACGCCAAACATGATTGTGAGCAGCGATAGCATTTTGCCATAAACGAACATAGAGACAAGACTTTCAAGAAAACTACCATTTTCATATTCATCCGCAATCTGATCTGTCGCAAAGGTATCCCCTGCGTATGCAAAAAACCAGACGTTTGTACCCAATGTACCTAATATCGCAAAACCTCGTAAAATATCTAATAATCGTATTCTTTCTTTCACTAGAACGCTCCTTCCTTTTTATACAGTTATCACATTTTGGTAATGACAGGAAGAGCGTTCCGTAGAAATTAAGGAATATTTAAACAAAAAAACACCAGTAAAATGTGTGATTTTACTGGTGTCTGATCAGTCTATAATGATGGACGGTACACGCTGCGGACAACGTTCGTTTGGGAACGGTCTGGTCCGACTGAGAAAATAGAAAGTGGAATACCTGTTAATTGTGAAATGCGCTCTAAGTAATGACGGGCATTTGCAGGCAGTTCACTTAAATTCTTCACACCTGTAATATCCTCTGTCCAACCTGGCATTTCTTCGTAGACAGGTTCACATTTCGCTAATTCATTTAGACTTGCTGGGAATTCTTCAGTGATTTCTCCGTTCAATTTATAAGCGACACAGATTTTCAATTTCTCAATCCCTGTCAGTACATCGATGGAGTTAAGAGATAAATCTGTAATTCCGCTCACACGGCGTGCATGACGGACAACAACACTGTCAAACCAACCAACACGGCGCGGGCGGCCAGTTGTCGTACCGTATTCACGGCCAACTTCACGGATTTGATCGCCAATTTCATCATGGAGTTCTGTCGGGAATGGGCCATCACCTACACGAGTTGTGTAAGCTTTTGATACGCCGACCACATGTTGAATTTTCGTAGGACCTACACCAGAACCAATCGTCACGCCTCCAGCCACTGGGTTAGATGACGTCACGAACGGATATGTTCCTTGATCGATATCAAGCATAACGCCTTGTGCCCCTTCAAAAAGAACACGGCGGCCTTCATCTAGAGCATCGTTCAATACAACAGATGTGTCCACGACATATTTTTTCACTTGCTGACCATATTCATAATACTCATCTAAAATATCTTCAATTTTGAAGCCTTCTGTGTCGTACATTTTCTCTAAAAGACGATTTTTCTCTTCTAGATTACGGGCAAGCTTCTCTTCAAATACTTCACGATCTAATAAATCTGCGATACGGATTCCGACGCGGGCAGCTTTGTCCATATAAGCTGGTCCGATTCCTTTTTTCGTCGTACCGATCTTGTTAGCCCCTTTCCGCTCTTCTTCTACCTCGTCCAATTTTAAGTGATAAGGCAGAATGACATGGGCTCTATTGCTGATTCTGAGGTTATCTGTACTCACATTCCGTTCGTGAAGATACGCAAGCTCAGTGACCAACGCTTTAGGATCAACCACCATTCCATTACCGATGACACAAGTTTTCTCTTTGTAAAAAATACCGGACGGAATGAGGTGTAGCTTGTAAGTCACTCCATCAAATTTGATTGTGTGACCTGCATTGTTTCCCCCTTGATAACGGGCAATCACCTCTGCATTTTCTGAAAGGAAATCGGTAATTTTCCCTTTCCCTTCGTCACCCCACTGCGTACCTACTACGACTACTGAAGACATATCGTGCACCTCCGTTAACCTTTCAAAACGTTATCTCTTTCAAACACATTTATTTTATCAATGGACAATGAAAAAGTCAACGTGAAATCCGAACATTAATATCTCGAAATCAAATTTTGTTCGTTTTACATGTGAGGAAAAGCGCTTTAATTGCTCATTCTACGCTTAAACAAGAAGATTTCGATCAAAATTACTGTTTTTCTCATTTCCGTTTGTTCAGTGATTTTCAATCAATTGAATCATCGAACTTGCCATAAAGTCGGGTGAATATGGTCTACCTTTTCTCAGCCACCACTCAGCTGTTCCAACATAAGCAGAAATGACAAATTGCTTCTGCATTTCGAGAGGAACGTGTTGTGGATCAGGTGGTGAACCTGTAACTTCTTCGAGCCCCAAAGTAAAGCTTTCTTCAAAAAAAGCACTGGCCGTCTGATGAATATTAAGCTCTTTTCCCCTTTTCAAGAGAATCTGATACTCCTCTTCATGTTCCTGCAAATGCTGATAAAAGCGATAAATATACACATATGCTGCATGGTCGCTCTTCCACTCATTTTCATGTACAGGAGCAAAAATAGCGGTTTTCATGACATCAAACATCTCATCCATGACCTGCTGAGCTAAGTCAAACTTATCCTCATAATGCTGATAGAAGGTTGTGCGATGGATCCCTGCCTTGTTCGTCAAATCTTGTACAGAAATCTTCCCCCATTCCTTCTCCTTTAATAACTGAAATAATGCTTTTCTTAATTGTTGCTTTGATTCAGTTGCGCGCTTATCCCCTCTGTAGCAGTCCGCCACAAGCCGCTCTCCCCTTCCCATTTTCTTCAACAGATTTCGCTTTTCTGTTGGTTGAATCCTTTCTCCTGATGAATTACCTTTAAATCTAACACAGTAAAAAAAAGGAATCATCTGACAACCCATAAGGAGTGATGATCATGGAAACAACAACACCTAGTGCCGTTCAAAAAGCGTTATTAAGAGGGAAAAATAAGCAGGACCCGTATCACCCATTTGATTGGTACGCCAAAATGCGTCAAGAATCTCCTGTTCATTTTGATGAACACAGCCAAACATGGAGTGTCTTCACCTATGAAGAAGCAAAGCGCGTCACCATCGATAAAGATACCTTTTCTAGTCAACCTCCTCAAGACCACCGGAAACATTCACTGATGAAAACAATGGTCATGATGGACCCGCCAAAACATACACGAATCCGTTCCATTGTGAGCAAAGCGTTTACACCCCGGGTGATGAAATTGTGGGAACCACGCATTCAAGAGTTAATGGATGATCTCATTGGACAAATAGAAGGTAAGGAAGAGATTGATCTTGTTCAAGACATCTCCTATCCGCTTCCTGTGATAGTCATTGCAGAGCTTTTAGGTGTGCCAACAGAACATAAACAATCCTTTAAAGAATGGTCCGATATCCTCGTCAGCATGCCTAAAAGTGAACATGAAAAAGATGTCGTTGAATGGCAAAAAACACGGGATCAAAGCGAAGCGGACATGATGGCGTTTTTTGCTGACATCATTGAAGAGAAGCGGCAGAACCTTAGTGAGGATTTGATTTCGCTTTTAATCCAAGCGGAGGAAGATGGAGATAAGCTGTCCGCAGACGAATTAATTCCTTTCTGCAATCTTCTCCTGTTAGCAGGCAACGAAACGACCACCAACCTGATCTCCAATATGATCTTTAGTTTGTTAGAAAATCCGGGGTCGTATGAAGCGCTCGCTCAATCACCTGACCTCATTCCTCGAGCTGTGGAGGAGGCTGTCCGTTTTCGTGCCCCTGCGCCTACAATTGTCCGGTATGTCACAGAAGACACCGAACTTGGAGGGAAAGTCTTGAAAAAGGGAGACAGTGTGATTGTCTTTCTTGCTTCTGCGAACCGGGATGAGCGTCAATTTCCAAACGCACATGAGTACGATATACACAGGCACCCTAATCCTCATATTGGCTTCGGCCACGGCATTCATTTCTGCCTAGGCGCACCACTTGCTCGCCTAGAAGCCTGCACTGCCATCAAAGCCATACAGTCACGATATGAATCACTAGAGCTTCTCTCTTACGTCCCAATGACAAGCAGCGGTATGTATGGACTAAAAGAACTGAAGCTCCGTGTCACGCCTCGTTCCTAACAAAAAAGGCTCCCACGAGATGGGAGTCTTTCTTAATCAGGTGTAATTCCTTCTGTATTCATGAGCACCACTCGATATCCATCTGGATCTTCAATCGTCACGCCTCCTCGATCCCAGTACGGGTTCGTAGAGGTGACATGCCGTCCACCAAATGCGATCAGTCTCTTTTTCATCTGCTGAAATTCTTCTTCATTCGGAATATAGAATACAAGCAGCTGCTCTGGGTGGGGAACAGGCAAGCTTTCGTCTTCTTCATGTTTGGTGATTTCCAGATGAACATGCTGGTGAGGAAGCCCAAGCATGACCCCATCATACCCTTCATGCTGATCAAATGAGCCAATTCGTTTCAGCCCTAAACCTTCTTCATAAAAAGAAACAACCTCTTTCATGTTGACGGTCGGACGTGCGATGCGTAATTGAGCGGCTTCGAATTGTTGAAACTTCATCAGTCATCACTCCTTTTCTCCCTTTAGTATACGATCTGTATTTCTGTCTCTCCTCCTCATTTCGAATGTTTTTCAGTCATTCTTTCGATGTAGATGGATCAAAAAAAGCCCAGCTTCTTGAGCTGGGCTTTAAGCACCGGGCGGAACACCCGCATCGTCAAATCTTCTTTCTAAGTTGACGAATTTGTTATATTCTTTCACGAAAGCCAGTGATACCGTTCCAACTGGACCGTTACGCTGTTTCGCAATAATAATTTCAATAATGTTCTTATTCTCTGATTCTTTGTCATAGTAATCATCACGATAAAGGAACGCCACAATATCGGCATCCTGCTCAATACTTCCTGATTCACGAATATCAGACATCATCGGACGTTTGTCCTGACGCTGCTCTACCCCACGAGAAAGCTGTGATAAGGCAATGACCGGCACTTCAAGTTCTCTTGCTAGTGACTTTAAAGCCCTAGAAATTTCAGATACCTCTTGCTGACGGTTATCGCTTGATCGTCCACTCCCTTGGATGAGCTGTAAGTAGTCAATCAGGATCATGCCAAGCCCGTTTTCTTGCTTCAAACGGCGGCATTTCGAGCGAATCTCACTTACTCTGATACCAGGTGTATCATCAATGAAAATCCCACTGTTTGATAGCGAACCCATCGCCATTGTCAGCTTACCCCAGTCCTCTTCTGTGAGATTACCGGTTCTTAGGTTTTGTGCATTGATATTTCCCTCGGCACAAAGCATACGCATGACCAGCTGCTCAGCGCCCATCTCTAAACTAAAGATGGCGACACTTTCATCTGTCTTGGTCGCAACGTTTTGTGCAATATTTAACGCGAAGGCTGTTTTCCCTACGGACGGACGAGCCGCTACAATAATCAAGTCATTTCGCTGGAAGCCAGCTGTCATCCGGTCAAGCTCTGAGAAACCCGTTGGAATCCCAGTGATATCACCTTTTCGATTATGAAGCTGTTCAATATTATCATATGTCTGAACAAGAACGTCTTTAATGTTTTGGAAAGCTCCTGAGTTTTTACGCTGAGCCACTTCCATAATGGTTTTTTCAGCATCACTCAATAGATCTTCTACTTCATCCTCACGCGTATATCCATCCTGTGCAATGGTTGTCGCTGTACGGATCAGACGCCTTAAAATGGATTTTTCTTCTACAATTTTTGCATAATATTCAATGTTTGCGGCAGTTGGGACAGAGTTCGCAATATCTGTTAAATACGAAATCCCGCCTACCTCTTCTAGTAAGTCTGTATTGGCAAGTTCTGATGTCACCGTGACAAGGTCAACTGGTTCCCCTCTATCACCAAGTACAAGCATCGCATTGTAAATCTTTTGATGCGACATTCTATAGAAATCCTCTGGAATTAATACTTCAGAAGCGAGCGTTAGCGCAGATGGTTCTAAAAAAACAGCACCTAATACGGCCTGCTCGGCTTCTATATTTTGCGGCGGCAGCCGGTCATCGAGAAGTTCCGTCATGCCAAGCACCGTCCTTTCATAAAAAAATACGCTACTCATCATTTTAACATTTTCATCAATAAAAAAGTGAAAAACATCAACTATAGTCAAAATTACCATGTGGTTGTTTCATTGAACAGCGAAACATCACACTTCAAATAGAAAAGACTCTGTAACATAAATTGTTATAGAGTCCTTTGTATCGCTAATGGAATTTGTAGCTGTTGTTCACACATGTGATCGATACTCCAACATGGCATGAACACGCACATGATCAAATATTGAAAATATCAGGTGCGTTTTTTAATCTATCGTTTTCTTAACTCCATAATTCACCTGTTGCCCAATGTCTTATAAGGAGCCATTTTGATAACTAATAGATAACACCAAATCGGGAATAGAATCATACCCGTTCTTCGCTAGATCAAAGAGCTGTGCACCATAATGTGATGCAGCAATGCGGGCATTTTCTGCTGTGTATGGGTTTTTCAGAAGTTCTTCTTTGTAGATATCAAAAATATTCGCTCCGGTATCCGTTACAAATTGACCGTTTACAATACTTAAATCTTTTAAATTGTAGCCTGTCACCGTTTTGATTTGATTGACAAGGTGGAACTTTGCAAGTGAATCCGGCGTGAATTGAGTCGAATCATCATTTCTACTTTTCATAATATGAAAAAATAGTTCTCTTGTATTGTTGCTTGTATTCAATATGTCTTCTATTTGTTTGGCTAGGGTTTCGTCTGTTGTTCCACTCACCACTAATTTAAAATGATTCGGATCAATGGTAAAAGTTAAATTGGCGTTTTTAGGAATGTTCAAACCATTGGTAGAAAACAAAGCTTGTAGTTGTTCGTTCACCTTTTGACGATTTAATAGTTTCTTTTCGACACTTTCTTGGGTAGGATCGTACCGTTTTTCATTACGGAAGATAGCATCATTGAAGTCATATTGTCCACCTTTATTATTCCTTGCCCAACTCATTTCCATCGTATAAGCAGCTTCTCTCTCCACTTTAGTTAGATCACTTCTGAAATAAGAAGAGTATGGATTTCGATACTTATCATATATATGGCTCTGAGGATCTTTGAATCGTTTATTTTGTTCATTTATTTTTTCGTATTTTTCATCTAATATTTTCATCCGCCTATCAGATTCGGTCATCACTTCGTTTGTACTTTTAATAACTGATTGGCTATTGAAGTCGGTAAAGTTCTGATTGTTTAGAACAGTTGCTGCGTTTGATGTATTGATCTTCACTTTGATACTCCATAATTCACCTTTTGTCCAATGTCATATAAAGACCCGTTTTCATACCCAATAGATAACACCAAATCGGGAATAGAATCATACCCGTTCTTCGCTAGATCAAAGAGCTGTGCACCATAATGTGATGCAGCAATGCGGGCATTTTCTGCTGTGTATGGGTTTTTCAGAAGTTCTTCTTTGTAGATATCAAAAATATTCGCTCCGGTATCCGTTACAAATTGACCGTTTACAATGCTTAAATCTTTTAAATTGTAGCCTGTCACCGTTTTGATTTGATTGACAAGGTGGAACTTTGCAAGTGAATCCGGCGTGAATTGAGTCGAATCATCATTTCTACTTTTCATAATATGAAAAAATAGTTCTCTTGTATTGTTGCTTGTATTTAATATGTCTTCTATTTGTTTGATCAGTGATTCATCAGTTGATCCACTCACCACTAATTTGAAATGATTTGGGTCAATGGTAAAAGTTAAATTGGCGTTTTTAGGAATATTCAAACCATTGGTAGAAAACAAAGCTTGCAGTTGTTCGTTCACCTTTTGACGATTTAATAGTTTCTTTTCGACACTTTCCTGGGTAGGGTCGTACCGATTTTCATTACGGAAGGCGGCATCATTAGAATTATAATGTCCTCCTGTTCCATTATTAGCCCAACCAATCTCAATAGAGTAAGCCGCTTCTCTTTCCGATTTGGTTAAATCACTTCTGAAATAAGGGGAGTGTTGATTTCGATACTTATCGTATATATGACCATGAGGATCTTTAAATCGTTTATTTTGTTCATTTATTTTTTCGTATTTTTCATCTAATATTTTCATTCGTCTATCAGATTCGGTCATCACTTCGTTTGTACTTTTAATAGCTGATTGGCCTTTAGAGTCTATTTGGTTCAAATTGTTCGAAGAACTGGCTGTGTATGACGTATTAATATTCATTTTGATTCTCCTTTTTTAAGAAAATAGTGATTATTAAATATATCGGCATTTCAGTTAAAATTTGTTAGTTTAATGTCGATATAGTAATTATTACAAGGAGGGTTAATATATGACAAATACTATCTTTAAACGTTTATTATTACCAGCATTATTATTGGCGCTTGTTACTAGTTTTTTCGCACCTACGTCAGCAGAAGCAGCAATTACCGGGAATAACAGTCCTAACACTGCAAGTTCAATGGGATATTGGAAAAATAGTCGTTCAGACACGACAATCTTACCTGAAGGTGAAAATGAAGCGTATTATCAGTTTACGATCAATAAAGGGGAAAGAGTTTATGTCAGAAGTTCGTATAATAAGCAATATACGGGTATGAAAATCGAGGTGTATAATTCAAAAAATTCTGATGGGAGGTCTAGAGTCATTAATCCTGATTCAGTAACGCCCTTTATTTTTGCAAATACTGGTGACGTGACTTCAACTTCAGAAACTTATTTTGTGAAAGTGACCCGTGGTACATATACTGGGAATATGTATTTTACTGTTTCCATTCAAGATCGTATTAAATCTGGAAATGGGACATTCAATTTTACGGGGACGGCTACAAACTTGGGGAATTCTTCTTTAAATTTTTTAGGAGTTGATTCTTCTGTCATTACAATGGATTTAACGAATAATTCTTCTATTCCTAAAAGTGCAATCGTTAAATCGATTACGACAACTAGCACTCAAACACCTAACCAAGGGAATGTCACACACAAATTAATGGATAGTGAAAGTAACATTTGGTATCAATCACTTTTCTCCTCTGCAACAAGTGGTTCTTATCGTATATCTCTGGATGATCAATTAAGAGTCGCTCAAAAATGGAGCTTTAAGTACAACGCAAAAGCTACCGCGAGATCTACTATGAGCAATGTCAAAGCCGATATCCGTTACGAATATGATGTCACAGATGGATTTTAAGTGAATGATGTTAACAGATATGTGCACCAATTGATCAAAGAGTAAGGGCACATCCCTTACTTTTTTTATTGCCTCATTTTTGATGTTATATGTTATTTCGCCACTTTTAAAACAGCCCCTCCTCTTTCAACACGCTCTCTAGCAGAACCCCGACTGAACATTTCATTTTGTTATGAATGAAAATGTTAAAAAGAAGAGTAGTGTATTTTTGTATGAAAGGACGGTGCTTGGTATGGCGGAACTTCTCGATGACCGGCTGCCGACGCAAAATATAGAAGCAGAGCAGGCCGTATCAATCAATTGGGCAAAATTAACATTTATACAACTTTATGAACATTTGACTTTATAATTAATAACTATTATTATTTGGTTTGCTCACATGATAATTGAGAATCATTTTCATTTGAAGTTTTCAAGTAATACTCTCATCCAACTAATATTCACAAGTCTGCTTTTATCACCATATGAGGATCATTTTGAGGAAGGGAATTTTTATATATGTTGAAACGCCCTGAAGGAATGGGTACTGAGAATTCACTTTTCGGAGAAAGCCGTCCCTTTTTTATACCTGGGACGGAGCAACTAGATATCACAGCACACCCATACAGACTTTTTATATTTAAACCGACTACCACTCCTCCAGCGGCTGGTTTTCCAGTCATGTACGTGCTTGATGGGAATTCACTTTTTGGCACAATGGTCGAAGCCATCCGTTTACAGTCAAGAAGACCTGAAAAAACAGGTGTCGCACCTGCTATCATTGTTGGAATTGGCTATCAGACAGAAGCGCCCTATCATCCGCTTAGGCATTATGATCTCACTCTTACCGCCCCTGATGCTTCCATTGGGAGGAAAAGAAAGGACTTCTCCAACCATACATATGGCGGCGCTTCTACTTTCTTTTCTTTTTTAGAAAAGACGGTAAAGCCCTATATCGAACAACGCTTTCCAATCAACCAAAGTCGTCAAACACTGTTTGGGCATTCTCTTGGCGGTCTTTTTGTATTACACACACTATTTGAGCACCCTGATGCTTATCAGACATATATTGCAGGGAGCCCTTCTATCCACTGGAACAAAAAATTATTTCTAGAAAAAGAACACCAATTCACCAACTATATACGTCAAGTGACTATGGATGTCAGGCTGCTTGTAGGTGTAGGTGAGTTAGAAAAACATCATCCATGTCAAATGAATGATCATGCCAATTCACTAGCAAATCGTATGTTGCCTTTATCGTCATACGGCTTGCATACGGCCTATCACGAGTTCCCTGAAGAAGGACATACGTCCGTTTTGTCAGTGCTGATGAATTATGCTTTTCGTTTTGCACTCTATCATGATGATCCATTAACAACCACAGACATGAAAAAAAGCTAGCGAACACACGAAACATAGTGATCTATCTCAAAAGATTGCCCTTATCACAGGCGCAGGACAGACAGCGAATACAAGTGTTTCTCTACACCCTACGCACCCTGATCTCCATCAGGGTGCTTTTTTGACAGAATAAACACACCATTTTCCAGCTCTTTCTGATACAATTCAATTGAGAATATTTATCAATTAATAAGAGATCAGGTGGTTTTATGGGAAACAATCATCAATTATGTACAAAGGTAAATGCTGAACACTGCATTTATCGATTAACATATACTAAAAAAATAAATAATGCAGATCTTCCACATACGGAGCAGCAGTTTTCAGATACTTTCTGCCTCCTCTTTAACATAAGCGGCAGCGGTTTACTTACATTGAATGATCAAAGATGGCGATTGAAAAATCTGACACTCTATACGATGATGCCTGGGGAAACATTTATGTTGAAAACAGAGCCACATCAAAAACACGAGCTCTATCTGTTTCGCTTTCAGATGTACACGCCACAAGGTCAAAGCATAGAAGAAGTATCAACTGAACAAGCCCGATCTTTACTGAATGTATGGCAATTTATCGATATTAGCTCGATTGAACACATTCATTCTTTACTGTCCGACATGACAGCAAAATGGCAAAAACCTGAATCCATTAGCTTTTTTAGAAGCCAAACCCTTTTTCAACAGCTCATCCTGCAGCTTTTCACACTGCATAAAGAAGACATTTGTGACACAACACACGCCCTTTTCAAAACAAAACAATATATCGATCAACATTCCGAAGAACCTCTCAGCCTTACAAGTCTATCTCATATGGCTGGTATCAGCGCCAATCATTACAGCGAGTTATTTAAAAAGCATTTTGATGTGAGTGTCACTGATTATATCACCAAGAAAAGACTGGCTAGAGCCAAACAGTTCATGGCGAAAGGTCATGCAAAACTCAAAGACATTGCACAGGACATCGGCTATCAAGACCCCTATTACTTTAGCCGCATCTTTAAGAAAAAAACGGGTATCACTCCTTCTGCTTATATGAAAAGCCGTCAACGGAAAATGGCTGCCTATGGCCATTCCATACTCGGGCAGCTCACACCTATTCATATCATCCCATATGCTGCCCCTCTTCACCCTAAATGGACAGCACATGATTTTGAGCATTATGCAGAAGAAATTCCGATTCATCTGAGTGCACATCGTATCAACGAACACGCTGAAGCCAATTTACAGCAATTGAAGGAAGCACAACCTGAGCTGATCATTGCCAATGATCATGTGACAGAGGAAGAAAAACAAGTGTTGAAAACCATCTGTCCTGTTCACTTTGTTCCATTCACACAATTGGATTGGCGCGCTCAATTCAGACAAACAGCTCTGTTCTTAAACGAAACGAGGGAAGCAGAAGAATGGCTCCTTCATTACGAAGAACTCGTCATTCAAGCGAAAAAGGCATGCCTTATTGATCATCCACCAAGAACCGTCCTGCCTCTTCGTATCTTTCAAGATCAGCTCTACTTATCTGTCAATCGCACCATGTCAGAAGTAATTTTTCATGACATTGGCCTTCTGCCAGCTTTTCAGAATGATGGCCAGCTCATCGAAAAAAAAATCAGCATTCACTCTATACAGCAGTTAGACCCAGATGCCATCTTCCTTTTGTTGCATAAAGAACCAAAAACGATTGCTTTTTATCAAAAATTAAAGCAACAGGAGGCTTGGCAAAATCTCAAGGCTGTGACGCAACAAGCCGTCTATCCACTCGCTTCTGACCCTTGGCGTGAATACACAGCAGCCAGTCATCAACGAGTCATTCAGGACCTTTTATCTTTTTTTCCGTAAAAAGTCCATCACTAGACAGATCATTGTCTATGGATAAAAGGACGAATGACTACTACAATCTTTAATTGAGAACAATTATCAGTTAAAGGAGAAAAAAAATGAAAAAATGGTTCGCATTGCTTATCCTTTGTATCATGACGATCACCGCAGCAGCCTGTGGTGCTGCAGAAAATAAACCGGCTTCAAACACAACCAAAAGCAAGTCAGCTGAAGCAGCAGAAACAAACATCAAATACTTAGATCAAACGTACAAACTGAAAACACCAGTGAAACGAATCGTCATTGCTGGAAGCCTAGAATCGATGGAAGATGCAAAACTACTTGGTATCGACCCTATTGGTGCTTCTACTGTCGGCGGCACTTTCCCTGAATTATTTAAAGACATTACAGCAAAAACAGAAGGCATTGGGGAAAAAACAGAACCGAACCTAGAAAAAATCTTAAAACTAAAACCAGACGTGATACTCGGATCAACCAAGTTTCCGCCTGCAACAATTAAAAAACTAGATAAAGTTCAAACGACGATCCCAGTATCACATGTCTCTTCCGACTGGGAAAGCAACCTTTTATTACTCGGTGAACTGACTGGAAAAAGTGAAGAAGCGAAAAGCATCATTTCTGATTATCAGAAAGATCTCAAACAAGCGAAAGAAACCCTGAAAGACAAAAGCAACAACAAAACAGCTGTCATTTTACGCATTAGACAGGGCGACCTGTACGTGTACCCTGAAGACGTATACTTCAACTCTACTTTATATGGGGACTTAGGATTTACAACACCAAGTGATATCAAAAAAGCCAAAGCACAAGCAATGATTTCATTGGAACGCCTAGGTGAACTCAATCCTGATTATATCTTTGTTCAATTCTCCCAAGAGGAAAACTCATCGAATCCAAATGCATTGAAGGACTTAGAGGGAAATAAAATTTGGAACAGCCTAAAAGCTGTGAAAAATGGACACATCAATGAAAATGTCGTTGATCCTATGCTTCAGGGAGGAACAGCACTAAGCAAAACCACCTTCCTTGATCAGGCTGTCAAATGGCTAGATCAAACCAACTAAAAAGATGAGCATCTTGACAAAGGGCTAAACATTTTAGCCCTTTGTTCTTCTTTTCAGCGGAGCTTGAAAACTTGAAGGAGAGAATACACATGAACGGAACGTTTCTATATGACGAATTGAACGGGCGTCAGCTTGATATTTACCTTCCACCGGACACCTCTATTGATGTTCCAGCTGTCTTTGTACAAGATGGCTCTTCTTTGTTTAGAACCCACCTGCTAGAGATCGAAAGCATGATTGAAGCCAAAACCATCTCGCCAATCATCATCGTCGGTATACACCCCTTCAACCGACTTGACGAATATACACCATGGAAGGCATCAGCACTGCATTCTGGATTCCCTGACTTTAAAGGTGAGGCACAGACATATGTGTCATTTTTAGCAAATGACTTGCTTCCATATATCAAAAGAGAATACCCAGTTAAACAGACCGGTCATGAACATAGCCACGTAGGTGCTTCATTAGGTGGACTCTTTGCTATTTATACCTTATTCATGTACCCTGACCTTTTTAAAAACATCGCGTCCCTCTCCGGGTCATTTTGGTATCCAGATTTTCTATCGTTTGCTAAACAACAAAGCATTCAGTCTGTGGACCACCTTGTCTATTTGTCTGTAGGCAGTGAAGAAGGGAAAGGCAAAACATCTGCCCAACAGCACATGCCTTTATTCAACAAACAACTCCATGATCTTTTATTACAGAAAGGGATGCAGGAACGAAAGCTTCACTTTCACATTGAACAAGGAGAGGGCCACCATCTGAAACAATTTCAAAAAAATTTCTTATCGGCCATCAAGTGGTTTTATAAAAGAAAACCCAAATTTTTTATCAGCAAGTCACAAAGTCGATATGGTATATTGGAACGTATAGATTGAAAGAGGAGGGATTTGCGCATGAGACCTTTACAAATCTCAGCCGATACCGCACAAAAGCTTGCTGCATCACTCAATGTACCGTTAGAGCAAATCATGCATATGCCGCAGCACATCTTATTAGCTAAATTAGCGGAGCTTGAACAGAAGAAAGATCGTTCTTAAAGAAATAAAGGAGTTTACATTCATGGAACAACAACTAGAAAAATCAACATTTCATCCTCGCAGTACAGGGCAAACCATTTTGCTGATTGCTGGGATTTTACTCATTGCCTTTAACCTGAGGCCAGCCATTACGTCTGTTGGTCCTGTGATCGGTGCCATTCGTTCTGATTTACAGCTTTCAAATGGACTGGCTGGTTTCCTCACGACATTACCACTGCTCTCATTCGCATTGCTATCTCCCATTGCACCTAAAATCGGAAAACGTCTTGGGAATGAACGAACACTTTGGCTTGGGCTTGCTGTCCTGCTCTTTGGGATTGTCATTCGTTCATTTGGTAGCATCACCTTTTTAATGATGGGAACGGCGCTAGTCGGCGTCGGGATTGCGATTTGTAATGTGCTTTTACCTGGACTTGTGAAACATAAATTCCCTGCACATGCTGGATTAATGACAAGCGTGTATACGACATCGATGTCCGTTTTTGCTGCACTTGCATCTGGTGTCAGCGTTCCGCTCAGTCATGCAATGCCTGGGGGCTGGAATACATCATTCCTTGTCTGGGCCGGACTTGCCCTTCTTGCGATGATGGTGTGGGCGCCGCAGCTTCTTCATCAGAACACAGCGGCTGTCAAAAGCATTTCACTCAAAGAACAGCCAATATGGCGTTCACGTGTCGCATGGCAGGTGACCTTTTTTATGGGCTTGCAATCATTCCTTTTCTACAGCAGTATCGCATGGTTTCCTGATATTTTGACATCACATGGCATGAACCTGGCGACAGCGGGATGGATGCTCTCTATTATGCAGTTCACTGGTCTGCCATCCACCTTCTTAACGCCCGTCTTTGCAGAAAAATTAAAAACGCAAAGACCGCTTGTCGTCGGCCTTGTCCTTGTGTATTTACTCGGCATGATTGGTCTCCTTCTCGGAGGGTCGACGCCTATTCTTGTCATCTCTGTGCTATTCATCGGCGTCGGACAGGGGGCCAGTATCAGTCTTGCTCTCACATTTATCGGATTAAGAACAACCAATATGGAACAAGCAGCTGCCCTCTCTGGAATGGCGCAGTCACTCGGTTATTTATTAGCCGCTGTTGGTCCATTCATGATCGGTATCCTTTTTGATGTGACACATACATGGACACCAGCCATTATCATCTTTATCATCGTCCTATTTTTCATGTTTATATCCGGTATGCGTGCTGGACGAAGCGTCTATATTTCAGATCCGTCATAAACAAAGGGGTAAAATGAACTTTATTTTAGCCCTTTGTCTTCTTTTCAGCGTGATAGAAAACCTTTGCAGTCTAGGAAGGGCGAGTACTGGCGCGGAGCGAATTTGACATTCGTGAGCACCAGCGCGCAGGACTGACACCGAATGCTAGGGTTTGTCTACACGCTAAGAACCCGTCTCACGAGGAGACGGGTTCTTTTCTGTTTATGCTTGTTCTGTGACGTGCACTTTTAATGTTGCTTGTACTTCTGGGTGAAGCTTCACCGGTACATTTGTGTATCCTAACGCACGAATGGCATCATTCAACTCGATTTTACGCTTATCGAGTTTGATTTGATGTTCTTTTTGCAATTTATCAGCGATCTGTTTGCTTGTAATCGAACCAAATAGACGACCGCCTTCACCTGATTTAGCAGTGAGTTCCACTGTCAGCGCCTCAAGTGTTTCTTTTAATTGTTTCGCTTGCTCAAGCTCTTGGATGGCATTCTTTTTCTCTTTGTTTTTCTGCCCTTCCAATGCACTTAGGTTCGTTGGAGTTGCTTCAACAGCTAACCCTTGTTTGATGAGAAAGTTGTGAGCGTATCCGTCAGCTACATTTTTGACTTCGCCTTTTTTCCCTTTGCCTTTTACGTCTTTTAGAAAGATGACTTTCATCTTTGAACCCCTCCTTCGAAATATTCGTCTATGGCAGCTTTTAACTTCTCTACCGCTTCTTCAATGGTTATACCATAAATCTGGGTCGCAGCGTTAGTTAAATGACCGCCACCATCTAATGCTTCCATAATAATTTGAACGTTGATATCCCCTAACGATCTTGCACTAATACAAACCGTATCGTCATCTCGCCTTGCGACAGCAAATGATGCTTCAACCTCACTCATCGACAAGAGAGAATCAGCCGTTTGTGCGATCGTAATTTGATCATAATACTCAGACCTGTCAGACGGCAAGGAAGCAATCGCTACCTGATTTTGATACAGCTCTGTATGCTGAATGAGCTTTGCCCGTTTGATGTAATGATCGACTGTCTCTTTCAAAAACTTTTGCACAAGGACAGGATCTGCCCCTTTTGCACGAAGATAGGATGCTGCATCGAACGTTCTTGACCCCGTTCTGAGGGAGAAACTCTTCGTATCCACGATGATCCCAGCAAGAAGTGCTGTGGCCTCAATCATGTTAATCCGCAATTTCTTCGGCTGATACTCTAACAGCTCTGTCACAAGTTCTGCTGTAGATGAAGCATACGGCTCCATATAGACAAGTAAAGGATCACGGATAAATTCCTCACCACGTCTATGGTGGTCAATGACAACGACGTTTTCGATCTTATTTAGCAGTCGTTCTTCCATCACAAGGGACGGTTTATGTGTATCTACGACCACAAGCAATGTGTCATCCTTTGCAAGCTCCATCGCTTCCTCAGGCGTGATAAAACGGGACCAAAGTTCTTCATAATTTTTAATTTCACTAATTAAGCGTTGAACGCTGTCCCCAATCTGGTTGGCATCAATGACGATGTAACCTTCTTTTCCATTCGCCTGAGCAACCTTTAAAATCCCGATCGAGGCACCGATAGAGTCCATGTCGGGGAACTTATGCCCCATGATCATGACATTACCGCTTTCAGATACAATTTCTTTTAAAGCATGTGAAATGACCCGTGCGCGTACTCGTGTCCGTTTTTCCATTGGATTGGTTTTTCCGCCGTAGAATTTCACTTTCCCATTCGGCTGTTTAATCGCTACCTGATCCCCGCCTCGTCCGAGGGCAAGGTCAAGACTTGACTGCGCAAGTGCGCCAAGTTCTTTTAAAGAAGGAACAGACGCACCGATTCCAATACTAAGGGTAAGCGTGGCGCTATGTGCCCCTGTTTTCTCACGAACCTCGTCTAAAATGGAAAACTTCGACGCTTCAAGCTCTGCTAAGATGCTCTCGTTTAATACCGCCATAAATCGTTCAGATGAAATTCTTTTTAAGAAAATGCCGTATTCTTGTGCCCAATTGTTTAACAGCGATGTGACTTCACTATTTATCGCGCTGCGCACCTGATCATCGAGACCTTGTGTGACATCATCATAATTGTCTAAAAAGATATAAGATAACACCGTTCGTTCATTTTCATACTGTCTTTCAATCTGCACTTGTTCCGTGACATCAAAGAAATATAAAAGGCGCTCTGACCGTTTAATAATGACTTTGAATTTCCGGTCATTCAGCGTCACATTTTCTGTCTCAACCTCTTGTTTAATAAGAGGCACAATGGATTCAAATGTATCATACAAGGATCTGCCGACAAGTGTGCTTTCATGGAAGCACGAAGCGAGAAATGGATTGGTCCATTCGATATAATACTGGTCATTAAACAGCATAATACCAATTGGCATCTCCATTAATGCTTCTTCTCCAACCTTTTTGACTCGATAGGATAATGTTGAAATATATGAATCAATCTCTTTTTGCACCTGCGTATCTGCCCACTTTAAAAAGTAGAGCACACCCGCAAGGACTAAAAGACCAACCGCTCCTATGATCCAATTAAAATAAAGGTTGAGGAGGACTGTGATCACCGCAAGAACAATTAACGCGAAGATCGGATACTTGATGACAGGTTTTCGATAGAAGCTTGGCACTGATATCAACTCCTCAACATTCAGAGTGAATTATTTGTTTTTACTTTTTCTCTTAAATCAAAGCCTATGTCAGCAATCCCTATAATACGCACAATCACACCGATTGGCGGAAAGAGAATCGTCAATACGACGGCAAAAATGGGTACCACTTTTGAGATGTTTTTTTCGTGGCAATAATAGAAGATAAAAGAAAAGCCCTGAATAAGCACCAGTATAAATAAAATTTGAAAAGCACTCGTTTGCACGAGCGATAAAAAGCTGCCTTTCTCCGGCTGAATCAGCATCAAAAGCAGTGTGAGTAAATAATACCATACCATGCTTTTTGGCAGTCGCATATCCTTAAATTTCTTAAGAGCTGGCATGTCTGGAACAAACCGTTTGATCAACGGCCGCACAAACCAATGATTGACGAAAGACATCAGCGTGACAAAAATCAAAAGCGCTACAGGTAAAGAATTTAATGCCGTATCCTGCATCTCTCTAAACTGCTTGAGTTGTTTTGCTATGTCCTGATCAGAAGCGCCAGATTGTTTTAAGGTACTCTCTACCATCGGCATGATTTGGTCAATTGATTCCTTTGCGACACCCAGTATATCTACTTGAAACAGCTGGACACTGACAACAAAGTAAATCAGAAAACTGAATAAGTAGATCAGCGCACCCATAATGATAGCCTGACCTGGCTGCCTCCTGCTGTAGAAAACACCCATACCTATTCCAACAGCAATCAACATTGGCGCACTTAACAGCCCATTAATAGACCCAATTAAAAAGCTGATCACTATGCCAATAGCGCCAGCCGCAATTCCTTTTTTCAAGCCATGCCTGATTGTATAGAGAATGATCGGAATCGGAGCAGCCATGAAGAAAATAATGGATAAAAGTGGAACATACAAATAAAACAGCGTCATTACCGCAAAAATACTGATCATGATAGCGCCTTCTACTAACGCTTTTGTTTGTTTCACACCTTCACCTCAATCCAATCATTTTTCTATATCTTGCTCAATGTGTACTTCTATGTATACGTACGATGTACGCTCCGGCATATCTTGACCCAACCTTTATTTTACCATAGCCGTAAATCGCAAGTAAAATGCAGGCTATCCCAAGAGCGTTTCACGTGGAACAACTTAGATCGTCTTGTACATGCAACTTTCCAGACGACATGTTACAATTTTTTAGATTATTCTTAGCTATAAACCCTGAATTCAAGGTCAAAAGCTGTTAGAATAGAAACATCATCAATAAAAGTAAGAAGGAGAATTCACATGGGAAAAACACTCGTATTCGGACACAAAAACCCTGACACAGACACGATTTGCTCTGCTATCGCTTACGCTGATCTGAAAAACAAAATTGGCGTTCAAGCAGAAGCTGTCAGACTTGGAGAAATCAATGGAGAAACACAATACGCATTAGATTTCTTTAAACAAGAAGCACCTCGTTTCATTGAAACGGCTGCAAACGAAACAAAACAAGTCATTCTTGTCGATCATAACGAATTCCAACAAAGTGTAAGCGATATTGATCAAGTACAAGTGACAGAGGTCATTGACCATCACCGTATTGCCAACTTTGAAACAAGTGAACCTCTTTACTATCGTGCTGAGCCAGTTGGCTGCACAGCAACGATCTTAAACAAAATGTACAAAGAGCACCAAGTCACAATTGAAAAAGAAATCGCTGGTTTGCTTTTGTCTGCGATCATTTCTGATTCCTTGCTATTCAAATCCCCAACATGCACACAGCAGGATGTTGATGCTGCGCATGAGCTGGCAAAAATCGCAGGAGTAGACCCTGAAGTATATGGTTTAGATATGCTGAAAGCAGGAGCTGACCTAAGCCAAAAAACAGTTCAAGAATTAATCACACTGGATGCAAAAGAATTTGCACTAGGTAACAGCAAAGTCGAAATTGCACAAGTTAATACAGTTGATATCGCTGAAGTAACAGCAAGACAAGCTGACATCGAAGCAAAAATCAATGAAGTTATCGCAGCGAAAGGTCTTGATCTATTTGTTTTAGTGATCACAGACATTCTAGAAAATGACTCTCTTGCGCTTGCCCTTGGTGCTGAAGCAGCAAAAGTAGAAAAAGCATTTAATGTCACACTTGAAAACAACACTGCTTTACTCAAAGGTGTCGTATCAAGAAAGAAACAAGTCGTGCCTGCACTAACAGACGCACTTTCTTCATAAACATAAAAAGACTGCTGACATCTTCAGCAGTCTTTTTTCTTCTTTTAATGAATGTACATATCGCTGACAAGAACATCCTTTAGCACGCTTGTTGGAATCGTGAATTCAACTACACCCATGTAACCAGGCGCCACATCATATTCGTTGAAGGAAATCACCAGTTTGCCTTTTGAATTGATATAGAAGCTTTGATCTGGCTGAATCTTCTTAAACGGATCAACCGTATCTTGCTTCGTCATCCAGTAAATCTTATTTGAATCCTCTTTCATCTGTTTCTTCATTTGTTCTTTAATATTTTCACTAATCACATCAATATAACGGTCATCTTTAAACAGACTTGGTAATGTAATGAGTACATGGTTTTTCTTATCCACCGTATCATATGTCATTTCCTCTGCCGCAGAAGCCTGAGTCGTCACCTTGTATCGACCTAGTGAAAGAATTTGATCATTATTTGTTCTTACTTCATATCCGCTCTCTACACTCAAATGACCATTTTTATAGCCCTTTGTTTCCTTTTCAAAATCTTGATACAGCTTTTTGTTTTCAGCTAAATATTTTTGATTCAGGCTGTCTTGTAATTTTCCGTCCCCAAGCCCTGAAACGTGTGGTGTTTTGAGATCAATATTTGTTCCCTGATCGCTCTTTTTAAATTCTGTGAACGTCACGACTTTCACAAGCTCTCCAATGACGGGTACTTCTGAAATCGCTCTTGCTGCCTGCGGACTGACATTTACAGTGGTGACAAATAAAGCAGCCGCAGCAACCAGTCCGATCGTCCATTTCTGAAAATGAGGTTTCTTGTTTTTTCGTTTTAATGTCCGTTCAACCATAGCATCGTATTCCGGGGGAATAGGGATTTCTAAATATTCCTCTTTTAACTGTTCCAAATGCTTATCCATTTATATTTCCTCCTGCGATAATTCTACTTTTAAAAGCCGCAACGCCTTATATAATCTTGTTTTAATGGTGTTTTCATTTTCTCCAAGAATATGAGCAATGTCCTCTAGCTTTAAATCCTCAAAGAATCTTAATATAATGATGACCCGATACATCTCCGGCAAATCTTCTATCGCCCGTCTGACATCTTGATCCTCATAGACATCCGATTCACCCTGTGATAAAAATTCCAGCGTGTCATCGTCTGTCACTTGCACACGCTTCTTCTTTCGTAAAAAGTCGAGGGCAGCGTTTACGACGATTTTATAAAACCAGCTATGCATCTTGGTCGCATCCTCTAATCGGTGAACAGATTTGAGTGCTTTATGAATCGCCTCTTGAACGACATCCATCGCATCTTCTGGGTTTTTGACATAGCTATAGGACAATCGATAAAAACTGTGTTTATGCTCCATTACGTAATCCGCAAATTGATCATCAATCTTTCGTTTCTTCATTTTACAAAGAGCTCCTTTATCTTAAATGCGCATCTGTTATTTCTTACATTGGATAGACGCACACCTGTTAAAAATAGTTTGCGCTCCATTATTTTTTTAACATGTCATCCCATTTACGTTTCTATACAAAAAGAGCGAACCTGACGGGTTCACTCTTTTAAAGCCGTTATTTTTTGATAAACAAATGGTTTGAGTGGTGATAGCGGATGAATGATGGACACTCCTGTTTCCTGCTCCACCTGCTTTGCAGCGTGAACCATCGAGAGCTGCATCACACAAATATCTCCATGCTGCTGCTTCACAGATTGCCTTAACTGTTCCATGATTCGCTCATGGTAGGCTTGTATATCACCGTTCAAGCAAAGATGAAAGACATCCTCTAGCACAACCACTTCTGCCTTCAACTGCTTTCCCCGCTCTTTTACATATGAAGACAGTCGCTTCATCGTTCCTTCTACTGTATCTGGGTTTGAAAACACCAGCTGAAGCGGACCCTCTCGCTCACAAATCTGCTCAAATAACGGCTCATCTATCGGAACAATTGGTTGTTTGAACAGGTGCTGCTGCTCCCCCAAAGCCGCAATGTATTGTGTACACGTTAATAAAACAAGATCAGCCTCTCCTTCTTGCATGAGTCTGTTGATGGCATAGGTTTGCTGCTGCTCAAGATCAAATGCGGGATCTTGTTTGGCTCGTTCCATAAAGGTTGAATCGACGATGTGATGCAGATCAAATCCTGTGTCATAGAAAGCGTCGTCAATGTAAGAAATATTAGATGGATGTGCGTGAAGGCAGTGTAATCGAATCATTAGGTCCGCTCCTCATAAAAGTTTTCACTCATTATATCAATCCTTGTATGAAATAGGGAGCAACATGACCATATTGTTAGGGAGATATTGAAGGAGGGATTCTACCTTGAAAGAAGATCAACAGCCTACATCATCTTCAGAGTCAGAAGAAACCTTGACGAATCGACAAGGTCACCCGGTAACAGATAATCAAAACATAAGAACCGTTGGGAATCGAGGACCGACTACACTTGAAAACTACGATTTCCTAGAGAAAATCAGTCATTTTGATCGTGAACGCATCCCTGAACGTGTCGTTCACGCACGAGGTGCCGGCGCACACGGATACTTTGAAGCCTACGGTACATTCGGTGACGAACCCATTTCCACTTATACAAGAGCCAAATTATTTCAGGAGAAAGGAAAAAAGACCCCTGTCTTCGTTCGATTCTCTTCTGTTATTCACGGCGGACATTCACCAGAAACTTTACGCGATCCGCGGGGATTTGCGATCAAATTTTATACAGAAGACGGCAACTGGGATCTCGTTGGGAACAACCTCAAAATTTTCTTTATTCGAGATGCTTTGAAATTCCCTGATTTGGTTCATGCCTTTAAGCCTGATCCTGTCACCAATCGTCAGGATGGCGAGCGCATTTTTGATTTCGTTTCACAATCACCTGAAGCAACACATATGGTGACATTTCTCTTCTCACCATGGGGCATTCCCGCCACATACCGGCACATGCAAGGCTCTGGCGTCCATGCCTATAAATGGGTGAATCATGAAGGAAAAGCAGTACTGGTCAAATATCACTTTGAACCGAAGCAAGGGATTCGCAACCTGACACAAGAACAAGCCCAAGCCATTCAAGGGGAAAACTTTAATCATGCCACACAGGATTTATATGAAGCCATTGAACAAGGGGATCATCCTGAATGGGAAGTATACGCTCAAATCATGGAAGATGACACCCACCCCCATCTAGACTTTGATCCACTCGATCCGACAAAGCTCTGGTACAAGGATGACTATCCATGGAAACCGATCGGACGAATGGTGCTAAACAAAAATCCAGAAAATTATTTTGCAGAAGTGGAACAGGTTGCCTTTGGGACGGGGGTTCTTGTAGACGGATTAGATTTCTCAGATGATAAATTGCTGCAAGGACGTACCTTCTCATACTCTGATACGCAGCGATATCGAGTCGGGCCAAATTATTTACAGCTGCCGATCAATGCACCGAAAAAGCATGTTGCCACCAATCAGCGAGATGGGCAAATGGAATATCATGTGGATCAAGGAAAAGGACAAAACCCCCATGTGAATTATGAACCGTCCATTCTAGGGGGATTAAAAGAAGCGCAGCAAGATGGAAAGGATCATACGCCTTTTGTAGAGGGTGAAGTCAAACGAGAAGCCATTGACCGCCCGAACAATTTCGGACAAGCGGGAGAAACCTATCGCCGCTTCAATGATTGGGAACGTGAGGAACTGATTAAAAACTTAGTCAACACCTTAGCTACCTGCCAAAAAGACATCCAAGACCAAATGATCGAAAACTTTACAAAAGCTGATCCTGACTATGGAAAACGTGTGGCCGATGGCTTAAAAGCCTTCAAACAAGAGGAGCCAAGCGGACCAATTGGATCAACAGGCGCGGCACAGGCTGTCAACGATGCGATCAACAACAGCACCCCTTCAGATCCTTATTAATGAAAAAAGAATGCAGCGGAGTGGCTGCATTCTTTTTGTATACATCTATTAAGCGTTTTGACCTTTTTTGATCCATTCTGCTACATTCACTGTACGTTTCGCCTGATGTTTTGCGGCTGCTTCTGCATCCTCTTGGATCTTTCCATTTTGGTCAACAGTCACACTCACACCATAAGGGTTACCCCCTGCGCCGTATAGGGAATCATCCGTGTAGCCAGGAGCGGCAATAATGGCTCCCCAGTGGAACATCGTTGTATACAGGCTCAGAACCGTCTGCTCCTGTCCGCCATTTGGGTTTTGTGCAGATGTCATCGCACTCACTGCTTTGTTTGCTAGTTTCCCTTGGAACCATAAACCGCCTGTTGTGTCTAAGAATTGTTTCATTTGAGCCGGTAAGTTACCGAAACGTGTCGGCATGCTGAAAATAATGGCATCCGCCCACTCTAAGTCACTTAACTGAACCTCAGGGACATCTTTTGTTTCATCTAAATGTGCTTTCCATGCTGGATTTGATGCAACAACTGCTTCTGGTGCCAATTCAGGAACCTTTAAAATTTTGACTTCAGCACCAGCTTCTTTCGCTCCAGCCTCCGCCCATTTCGCCATCTGATAGTTTGTACCTGTTGAACTATAATAAATAATCGCTAGTTTTACGTTTTCCACTTGTTCCATCTCCTTTTGTTTGGTTTGCCCAAAAAGCTTTTGTAAAAATCCCACCTGTATTCCCCACCTTATTTAAATTGACGACGATACCACAATGCCGCAGCATCGACTTCTTCTCTTGTTAGCTGATGTCCACGATTTTCCCAATGAAGCGTTACGGATGCTCCCGCCTCCTGAAGCAGTTGCTCCAGTTCCTGAGATTCCTCAGGACGGCACATTGGATCATTTTCACCAGCTGCTATAAAGACTTGTTTCCCCGCTAATGAAGGTAATAAAACCCCTCGTCTTGGGACCATAGGATGATGCAGGATCGCTCCTTTCAGCGCATCTCCGTAATGGAATAACAGACTTCCAGCAATATTCGCCCCGTTTGAATAGCCGATGGCTACCACATTGTGACGATCAAATCCATACTTATCTGCTGCTTCCCCGATAAATGTATATAATTCCTCTGTACGCTCAATTAAATCTTGCTCATCAAAAACACCCTCTGCCAAACGCCTGAAAAAACGCGGCATGCCGTTTTCTGATACATTTCCTCTCACACTAAGAACAGATGCTTCAGGGTCTACCACTTCTGCAAGCGGCAATAAGTCTTGCTCTGTCCCGCCAGTTCCATGCAGCATGAGAAGGACAGGTTTTTGTTCATTCTTTCCTTTTTGAAAAAGATGCTTCATCATGAATCTCCTTTCCCTTTGATTTCTCTTACCTCAATCGGCAGCACGATTTGTTCAATTTGACTACGCTGAGCCTCATATTGCGGTGGCAGTTTCAACGCTTCACCCATCGTTTCCACAGATTCATCATGTGCAAACCCTGGAGGATCGGTCGCAATCTCAAATAATATGCCGCCAAGCTCTCTAAAATAAATCGCATTGAAATAATTTCGATCTTGCACAGGCGTCACTTGATATCCGCTTTGCGCAACATGTCTTTGCCAATCCAATTGATCCTGATCATCTGTTGCTCTCCACGCAATATGATGTACAACACCCACGCCCATACGTCCTCGTGCAACAGGTGTCTTGTTCACATCAATGACATTGCCGATTTCTCCAAACGAACGGAATCTCACATAATCTCCTTCCGTGCCGACTTTTTCAAGTCCCATCGTTTGCTCTAGCAGCTGCATCGTTTGCTCAGGCTGTGAAGTTAATAAAACAGCTCCGCCAAACCCTTTAATTGCTACTTCTGGTGTCACCCCATTAAATGTCCAGTCATTCTGTTTTCCTTCTTCACGCTCTACAAGTTCTATCAATAAACCGTGCGGATCTTCAAATGAGAGAAAGGCCTCACCAAAGCGTTCAATCATTTCATAAGAAACGTCAAACTGCTCAAGGCGTTCCTTCCAAAAAGAGAAGGCACCGGTCGGTACGACATATGTTGTCACACCTACTTGACCTGCTCCAATTTGTCCCTTTTGTGCACCTGGCCAAGGGAAAAACGTAATAATGGTACCTGGAGAACCTCCTTCATTTCCAAAATATAAATGGTATGTGCCGGGATCATCAAAATTGACGGTCTTTTTCACGAGACGAAGACCTAAAACACCTGCATAAAAATCAACGTTCTCCTGAGGATGACCAACAATTGCTGTGATATGGTGAATTCCTTCTGTTTTCTTCACTTCTAATGACCTCCTCTTCATGACGTAACATGTCCCTACTCATTATGTCTTGACTGACGCTTTTATATTATCTCGAATTCGAGATATATGACCAAAAAATATATTTATCTCGAATTAAGGATATTCTTTTTTGAAATAGATGTCAATGATTTTTGTTTTTTTCTTTTCAAAAGCAGGCCGCTTTGTTATAGCAGACCTGCTTTCCCTTGATTATTGAAGCAATTTTTTCTTTTTTAAATAGGCTTCGGCTACTTGAAATGCATCTTTCCCCTTCACATTGACTTCGTAATTCATTTCTCTCATCTCATCATCTGTGATTTGACCAGCGAGCTTGTTGAGAGAGGCCTCAATCTCAGGATACTCTTTTAATGTCTCCTGTCTTAGCAAGGGCGCTCCTTGATAGGGCGGGAAAACATGCTTGTCGTCATCCAGCACTTTCAACTTGTATTGTCTCAATTCACTGTCTGTCGAATACGCATCGACCAACTGAATATTCCCTTTTTGAATGGCTCGATATCGAAGTTTCGGTTCCATCGTGACCACATCGTCAAAAGAAAACTGATAAGCTTTTTGAATGCCTAAATATCCATCCTGACGATCAGAAAACTCTAAAGTAAAGCCAGCACGTATACGATTCTTGATTTGACCCAGATCTGAAATCTTTGATAAATCATATTGATCCGCTAGTGATTGAGGCACGGCTAAAGCATATGTATTGTTATAAGCCATCGGCTGAAGAAGCTGAAGCTGAAAGGATGACGCCAAACCTTGGCGCGCTTGCTCATACACTTTTTCCTTATCCGTGCTTTTCGCTGTTTCTTTCAGAAATTCAGAAATCGCTGTCCCTGTAAATTCAGGATAGATGTCAATATCACCAGACCGCAGTGCCTGAAAAACAAAGGACGTCTTACCAAGACCAGGCTTAAGATTGACTTGGATATCTGTATCCTGCTCAATTAAAAGCTTATACATAGAGATCAAAATTTCAGGCTCTGACCCCAGCTTCCCTCCAATGGTGATCTCTTTCTTTTCTTGTTGAAACAGCAATGGGGCAGCGACAACTGCTCCTGCTATTACAGCAAAGACCGTTACAGAGATCACGGTTTTTTTAAAGGAGATTTTCTCAAGTGTCCGCAAGACCACATCAAATAAGAGCGCAAGTAATGCAGCTGGAATAGCACCAATGATGATCAAAGACATATCATTTCGATCAATTCCAAGCAGAATCAGACTCCCTAATCCACCTGCCCCAATAAGAGCTGCAAGAGTGGCTGTCCCTACAATAAGAACCATCCCTGTTCGGATACCTGCCATGATCACAGGCATAGCAAGAGGGAGTTCTACTTTTAATAAGCGTTTGCGGTGATTCATCCCCATAGCGAGCGCCGCTTCTCGGAGCGACGGATCGACCTCACGAATGCCTGTATATGTGTTTCTTAAAATAGGAAGAAGAGCATAGACGACAAGAGCGATAATTGCGGGCACTTGACCAATCCCAACGAGAGGAATCAGCAGTCCAAGCAGCGCCAAAGACGGAATTGTCTGCAAGACAGCCGTCACCCCAATGATCCACTCTGCTATCTTAGGGACTCTCGTTAAATAAATCCCTAAAGGAATGGCAATCAAAATCGCTAGAAATAACGCAATGAAGGAAATTTGAATATGCTCAAGTAAGGCGTGTCCGAGCTGATCTTTTCGAGCCCATAGCACACTGATCCATTCATTCATGTGTCTCGCCCCTCTCAGCAGAAGTACCGGCTAAATACTGAATCACCGCTTGACGAGTGATGAGCCCGATCCGTTCCCCATCCTTCTCAACAACAAGCTCTTCATGCTCTACCAGTCGAGATAGAACCTCTTCTAGCGTCGCATGGATGGAGACCACCTCATCGCCTAACAGATCTTCTTGAGGCATGGGCTGAGAAATAGTTGTCAGCTCAAATGCTTGATGGTCTACATGACGGGCAGCTCCTGAAACAAACTCCCGCACAAATGGATTAACTGGATGCTGAATCAATTCCTCTGGGCGTCCAACCTGCACCACTTTTCCTTCATTCATCACACATATCCGATCTCCAAGCTTCATGGCTTCCTGCATATCATGTGTCACAAAAACGATGGTCTTTTGAATACGGCGCTGTAACTCAAGCAGATCATCTTGTAATTTCTCTCTCGTCAGTGGATCTAACGCACTAAAAGGTTCATCCATCAGGACAATCTCAGGATCAGCAGCAAGTGCCCGTGCTACGCCGACTCGCTGCTGCTGTCCTCCTGAAAGCTCTGCTGGCTTTCGATGTCGATAGGTAGAAGGCTCAAGCCCCACCATGAACATCAACTCATCAACACGCTGATTCGTCTCAGTCCGCTTCCATTGTTTCAGCTCTGGCACTATAGCAATATTCTCTTCTATGGTCATATGAGGGAACAGCGCAATTTGCTGAAGCACATAACCAATATCCCAGCGCAGCTCATAAATATCATAATCGCTGATGGTTCGACCCTTTATGTAAATCTCACCTTCTGTAGAAGAGATGAGACGATTGATCATTTTCAAAGTCGTCGTTTTCCCGCTTCCACTAGGTCCAATCAATACAAAAAATTCACCTTTTTGAATCTCCAAATCAACAGATTGAACGGCATAGCGGTCATCAGAAAATTGCATCGATACATTCTTAAATTCAATCATCTTCCCACGCCCTGACTGCAAGTATATTTTAAAATACCAATATGACAGATTGACCTAGTATTTGTATAGAACAAACTGTCACGTTGACTCTCTTTTTACATACTTCCCCTAGTTAGACTGCCAGAAACGGCTTTCTCATAAAAGTGAGACAAATAAAAAAAGCGAAGAGCTCAAGGCCCTTCGCTTTTAAGTCAACGACTTACTCACCAGTAACGTATGGAAGTAATGCCATTTGACGTGATTTTTTAATCGCTAATGTCAATTTACGTTGATACTTAGCGCTAGTTCCTGTTACACGACGAGGTAAAATTTTACCACGCTCAGAAACAAACTTTCTAAGAAGATCAACATCTTTGTAATCGATGTGCGTGATTCCGTTAGAAGTAAAGAAACATACTTTACGACGTTTCGCACGACCGCCTCTGCGTCCACCTGCCATTTGTTTTCACACCTTTCCTTTGGTCATTTTTTTCAGATCAATTAGAATGGCAAATCATCATCGGAGATGTCAATCGGTTTACCATCATTCGCAAATGGGTCATCATTGAAGCTATTTCCCTGATTACGATTTTGGTTGTTTTGATTGCCATATGGATTTTGACTTGGTTCATTTCCAAATGGATTCTGATCATTTTGGCTACCGCCATAATACTGGCCTCCGCTATTGCCACCGCCGCTGTATCCACCTGAACCAGCACCGCCGCTTTTAGGCTCAAGAAATTGAACACTTTCAGCTTGAACTTCTGTCACGAAGACACGCTGTCCTTGCTGGTTTTCATAGTTTCTTGTCTGCAAGCGACCGTCTACACCGGCAAGACTTCCTTTTTTCAAGAAATTAGCCACGTTCTCGGCTTGTCTTCTCCAAGTAACACAGTTAATGAAATCGGCTTCACGCTCTCCAGATTGATTCGTAAACGTACGATTCACAGCTAGAGTAAACGTGGCTACAGCCGCACCATTAGGCGTGTAGCGAAGCTCAGGGTCTTTTGTTAGTCTTCCGACCAATACAACACGGTTTAGCATATTGAAAGACCACCTTTAAATATATATTTCAATGATTTATTCTTCTTCTTTAACAACAATGTGGCGAATGATATCGTCACTGATCTTAGCTAAGCGGTCAAATTCTTGAACTGCTGCAGCGTCAGATTGAACGTTTACGATTTGGTAGAAGCCTTCACGGAAATCGTTGATTTCGTATGCAAGACGACGTTTACCCCAATCCTTTGTTCCAGTGATCTCCGCACCGTTAGAAGTTAACACGTTATTAAAACGGTCGATAACTGCTTTTTTAGCCTCATCGTCAACTGTTGGGCGGATGATGTACATAACTTCGTACTTTCTCATCTGATTGCACCTCCTTTTGGTCTAAGCGGCCCTATACGGGCAAGGAGCAATAAATTATATTACTCACAATTGTATATTATAACAAATTACTTGGCCTATGACAAGAACCTATACGTTAAAACGGAAATGAATGACGTCTCCATCTTTCACTATATATTCTTTACCTTCTAAACGAACTTTTCCTGCTTCTTTTGCAGCAGACATACTTCCGCCAGCTAGTAAATCTTCATAAGCCACCGTTTCAGCACGAATAAACCCTCGCTCGAAGTCCGTATGAATGATTCCAGCACATTCCGGCGCCTTCATTCCTTTTTTAAATGTCCAAGCACGTACTTCTTGCTCACCTGCTGTGAAATACGTAGCTAAACCTAGAAGTGAATAAGACGCTTTAATCAGCTGATCTAGACCTGATTCTTTAATGCCAAGCTCTTCAAGGAACATTTGCTTTTCTTCTCCTTCAAGCTCTGCAATTTCAGACTCAATCTTCGCACAAACGACGATGACTTCAGCGTTTTCGCCAGATGCAAACTCACGAATTTGCTGTACATATTCGTTTCCGTCCTGATCTGCTACTTCGTCCTCACTCACATTTGCTACATACAGAATAGGTTTTGACGTGAGTAAATGAAGCTGCTTCACAAGCTTCTGCTGCTCATCTGTAAATTCAACCGATCTTGCAGATTTTCCAGCTTCAAATGCGTCCTTCAGCTTTTCCAAAATATCAAATTCAGCTACCGCTTCCTTATCTTTTTGTTTCGCAAGCTTACTCACACGAGTTAAACGCTTTTCAACCGTTTCTAGATCAGCCAAAATCAATTCTAAATTAATCGTTTCAATATCTGACACTGGGTCAACCTTACCTGACACATGTGTAATGTTATCATCAGCAAAAGCTCTCACCACGTGACAGATCGCATCTACTTGACGAATGTGAGAAAGGAATTTATTTCCTAAACCTTCTCCTTTAGATGCACCTTTCACAATACCAGCAATATCAGTGAATTCGAAAGCAGTCGGAACTGTCTTTTTTGGCTGCACTAATTCTGTCAGTTTTTGCAAACGCTCGTCTGGAACTTCTACAATTCCGACGTTTGGATCAATGGTACAGAACGGATAGTTAGCAGACTCCGCTCCAGCCTGTGTAATTGCATTAAATAGCGTTGACTTCCCGACGTTAGGTAAGCCAACAATACCAGCTGTTAAAGCCATTCTTTCATCTCCTCTATATGAAACGTGCTCGTTATACTGCGTAATATGAACCTAGAGCAATTATAAGTAGGTTTACATGAAAAGACAAGCTAACCATCATGCATTTTCAATAGAAGAAACATTACCAAAAAGACTAAATCGGAGCTTTAAAATGAGAAATTGCATCTGTTTCTCTGAACAAAAGACAAATTTCATCAAAAAAGCATGAGGCCTACTTAAGCAGTTGGCTCCTCATGCTTGACGAGAATTTTCTTCATTTTTCGTTCAAAATCTCTTCTTGGGATCATCACGCTGTGCCCACACCCTTCGCATTTAATACGAATATCCATGCCCAAACGAATGACTTTCCACCGATTGGCGCCACATGGATGGGGTTTTTTCATTTCAACGACGTCATGTAACCCAAATGCTTTGTCTGCCATCAGCATTCACCTCTCTTGCTCACTTCATTAAATCTATTGTACAAAAAAACGACGATAGAGAGCAATGCACAAAATAAAGAGCCGCAGTCATGTATCAATCCCGTTCTTTTTTATAGAAAAAACCCTTCTTTTAGATCATTTTATTTGTGACCAATAGTTACTTAAACTCCACTTTTTTTCAATATTGTCACAAACACTGTAGGTCAAAAGGTTTTTATTGGTAGAACGCTGTGGTTTTTCCATATTTTTTGATTTATGATATCTGCATAAATGTTATGTGAGGGAGCAGGTACGATGGTCAATCGAAAGGATAGATTAACCGACAAAGATTATAAAATCATATCCGATCACGCTGGAAACGCAGAGAATTACCAGCAGAACCATACGATAGAAGTAGGTCAGCATACGCTCACTGTCAACGATTTTCTAAAAATAGATCATCAATTATATGGTTTAACGATGCAGCAGGAACAGTCAGATGAGTTCATTGTCGCGTTTCACTGTCCTCTGCCAAAACAAATGACGGTGACATCGGCACAAGATGTTCAAACGGCTACCCAATCCTTGTTAAAAACGGATTATGCCTACCCCATTGAAAGAAAATCCTTAGCCGGAAAGCAAGATCATGTCTTTTTTAAAGGGAAGGAATACATCGAGGACATCTGTCAGAAGCACCCAAATGCAGCCATCTATCTCACTGGACAAGCGCTTGCCGGTGCTGTTTGTGCTTACATAGCGACAGAACAGCCAGCTGTCAAAAAAGCCATCACATTCGATAGCCCAAATATATGGAGCAGCCTTGCACCTTCCATTCAGCAAAAAGCAGTAGAAGGAAAATATACCCATGTTCTCACGGAATATATTCAACCCAATCATTATGTAGGTTTACTCAATCGCCATGATCATGGAGTTGGACAAGTCAAGTACACCGTACCGCCCCGGGAGCAGGGATCGGTCCAAGAATCCATAAAATATAAACCAAGAGAAATTGACACCTTTTTAAGATCAGCTTTTGCATCAATGAATATAGAGTGGAACGAATCGTTTGATACAAATGCATTTTTAGCTCTCGTTTCAGGAGAATTTAAAGTAAATGGGTATTCATTCCATTCTAATGGAACCGCTCGTATTTTAGATGAACAGCTTGATCACAATACAAGTTTTACAGCGATGCTTTTACAAGAAATCCATTCAGGCCGTGCATATGCACAAAACGGGCTTGAAATTATCATAAAATCCCATTTACTAAAAAATTCATCTTATGATCTACAAAGTATTATTGAACATGAAGTACACACTGTATTTGAGAAAATAGATGGAATTGATGATAGTGTCAAAGATGCCGTCCATCATGTAAAACAAGAGCTGAAAGGACTTGTCGGCTTTGGTCACTATGATTTATTAACCCATAGCGATGTAGAAGCACTATTAGAGGAGGTAAGGATGGAGCAGCCGCAATCATCCTTTTATTCTCATGAAAAACAACTGAATGCCTTGTACACCTTGAGAGACTACGAACAAGAACTTTCCACCCTTTCAAGACATATGTACACAATGGGTGATGACTATGCAAAGGCAGATAGACGCCTTGCGATGCAAATGGGTATTCGTTAAGAAAGGAGTCGACATATGATCAATCAAAATAAACCTCCTAGTGACGCCCAGCGTTTCTTGCAAAATGTGAGTGCCCGCCGCTCCATGTCTGTATTCGAAAGTCAATCTGCACCACAAACACAATCGCAATCACCTGAAGAAATTGCCGCTATTCAGGCCATGCGCAGAGAAGGACAACGAAAAGATTTAAAGCGATTGCTGAAAATGCGGCTTCACGATGAATTGGCAAACACACGCATGCACTTGGAGTACCAATTATCCAAAACAGAAGACATGATGAACCAGACAACCATTGTCAAACAACACGTATCCCAGCATTTAAAGGGACAAGCCATCTCAGAAATAGAGGAACGCATGCAGCGTCTTCAGCACATGCCTGTATATGACGATATCAAGGAAGCGATTGATTCCATTCGGATAAAATAAGCACTTCTCTTTGAAAGAGAGGTGTTTATTTTATTTTATCAGTATAATTTTTAGAACGGAAAAATATCTTTTTACTTAAAATCGGATACAGCATTAAACAGACAAGCAAATAAAGATTGAGCAAGCTGTAAATCGGATACAAGAAAGCAATTAAATCAGCAAATCCAAGAGAGGTTAAAGGTGCCATCAAAAGAAGCATGATGAATACAATGAACCAGCGGGGCATTCGTACAAAAGAGAGCATGCGGCTGGATAAACCAAATAATCCCGCAGCGGTTGTTGTATAAATCGCTAAACAAAGAACAATGGTCATAAACACAAACAATGATGTTGGTGCCCCCTCTAATACTGTAAACAAAGGAATCCCTTCTGCTGAAAGACTCCCAGAAATATCAACTAGTATTTCGTTATACACATAAGAAATGACACCAAAAATCAAACCGCTTAATATACTCGCAACTTTGGCCTCTCCAAGCCCCTTCATTTCTTTCCCCACTGAAGATAGCACCGCCACAACAGATAATATATTCAAAGAAGCAAAGACGATACTAGCAGGCCAATTGTATTGCTGGCCAAAATCAATTCTCCACATATGATCATGATTCATATAATAAAAAACAAACGCATAGATGAGCCCCGCCACCAAAATTGGTATAATGAAGGCATTCACAGATAAGAGCCCTTTCACATCCCAGAAAAAAATCATAAATGAGAATAAACAAAATGCACCGATTCCAACCCAAAATGGCACATGATACATCTCAAGTGTCACCCCGCCACCGGCAATCATGACTGTTGTTGTCGTGAATAGATAAAGAACAATTAAAATATCATACACCTTGGCCAGCCAAGGACCTACAAGACGCTCTAACACCGGCACAAAATGATCGGCACGCACCTCATAACTGATTTTTAACACCACATAGGTAGACAGCATAAACATGAGCGTAAACAGTAGAATGGCTAGTCCGCTATCAAGGCCAAAAAACTGCCAAATTTCTTGACCGGAGGCATATCCCGCTCCTATCAAGCTTCCTAAAATTAAAAGCGTCCACCTTGAACCAGCCTTCCACACAATCATCACCTCATAGGTATAGAATTAAGCTTGTTTCCGTATACTGTTACTAACTACTATGACAAGGAAGTGAGACCTATGAATAGCAAGAACGGTCTTTTTTTAAGAAATAGGGTGAAAGAATACGTGTCCCATACGGATACAAATGCCATTCAGCAGCTTAAAAGTATTTTATTCTCGCATCTTCAGAAAGCAGGAAAAAGACCCGTTGCCATCGTCTGCATAGGAACAGACCGCTCAACCGGTGACTCTCTAGGTCCACTTGTAGGAACAAAGCTTTCAAGCCTTGATTTAAAAAAGCTGCATGTATACGGCACTCTCTCTGACCCAGTGCATGCGGTCAATTTAAAGGAAAAGCTCGCTGAAATTGAACAAGCTCATAAACATCCATTTATCGTAGCCGTTGATGCCTGTTTAGGTAGAGTGAAAAGTGTAGGATCGTTTCAAATTGGAGAAGGACCGTTAAAGCCCGGTGCAGGTGTGCAAAAAGAGCTGCCAGAAGTAGGCAATATTCATATTAATGGAATCGTCAACGTGAGCGGTTTTATGGAATACTTCGTTCTCCAAAACACACGTCTTCATCTTGTAATGTCTATGGCCAATACACTTTCTGAAAGTCTATCCCACATTGATCAAATGGATTGGACGAGAGAAAAAAGCCGTTCTCTCTTTACCCCTATTCAAAATATCACGGGAAGAATATAAAAAAGACCATCTCATATCAAGATGGTCATTCCGATGATTCTCTCGTAGAAAGCAATTCAAGGATTCTTTCTAAATCTTCATTTGAGAGAAATTCAATCTCAATTTTCCCTTTTTTCTTCTGTTTCTTGATCGTCACTGAAGTACCAAAGTAATTTTGTAAGAAAGATTCTCTTTCTTTCAACATGCGATCCTTTGGTGCTTCTTTTTTCTTTGTTTCACGTGGAACATTTTCATTTAATTGCTGAACAAGTTTCTCAACCTGACGGACATTTAATCCTTCGTCCACGACCTTCTTTACCAATGGCGCCAGCTTCTTTTTGTTTTTCAAACTAAGCAGCGTGCGTCCATGTCCCATGGATAATGTTCCATCTGCAATCAGCTTCTGTACTTCATCCGGTAATGTTAATAAACGAAGGTGGTTCGCAATATGCGGTCTGCTTTTGCCTAATCGCTTGGCTAATTCCTCCTGAGTCACACTTAAGTGATCTAGTAAGGAGGCATAGGCTTCCGCTTCCTCTAATGGAGATAAATCCTCGCGCTGTAAGTTTTCTAAAAGAGCGATCTCCCTCATCAGTGTTTCTGAAAATTCTCTGACGATCGCAGGAATCGTTGTCAAACCAGCTTGTTGTGCTGCACGGAAACGGCGTTCTCCTGCGACAATGTCATATCCTTTAATCGATTTGCGAACAATAATCGGCTGTAAAACACCGTGCTGCTGAATCGATTCCTTGAGATCAGACAATGCATCATCATCAAACGTTTTCCTCGGCTGATAAGGGTTCGGACGCAAATCCTTCAACTTAATTTCTTCGACAGTTTCTTCATTGGCATCCACATTGTTAAATAGCGCATTAATACCCTTCCCAAGACCTTTAGCCATTCGCATCCACTTCCTTTGCTAAGTCTAAATAGACATCTGCACCTCTTGAACGTGGATCATACAAGATAATAGGTTTCCCATGACTAGGCGCTTCACTTAGTCTCACATTTCTCGGAATCACGGTCTGATAGACTTTATCTCTAAAGTATTTTTTTACTTCTTCGATGACTTGGATTCCAAGGTTTGTTCTTGCATCCAGCATTGTCAGTAAGACACCTTCAATGGCAAGGTCGGTATTTAGATGTTTCTGCACAAGACGAACCGTATTCAACAATTGACTCAATCCTTCAAGCGCATAATATTCACACTGAACCGGTATTAAAACAGAATCGGATGCAGTTAACGCATTAATCGTCAGTAATCCAAGCGATGGCGGGCAGTCAATAATCATATAATCATAATTTTGCTTCACAGATTCAAGTGCTCTTTTCAGCCTCACTTCACGTGAGATCGTAGGCACAAGCTCAATTTCCGCCCCTGCAAGCTGTATCGTCGCAGGAATGACATCAAGATTTTCGACCTCTGTCGTCTTAATCACATCAAGTACATCTGCATCGTCTACTAAAATATCGTACACGCACTTCTCTACGTCGGCCTTCTCAATCCCAATACCACTCGTGGCATTTCCCTGCGGATCAATATCAACTAACAACACTCGTTTTCCTATGTATGCTAAACACGCACCCAAATTAACAGAAGTTGTCGTCTTCCCAACGCCGCCCTTCTGGTTGGTAATCGCTATGATTTTCCCCACGATGTCACCCACTTTCAACTTAACAAGTTTCTCATTCATTCATACTTCCTATTCTATCAAAAAAAGTATGAAACGTTTGCTTTTTTTGTTCCCCCATTATAAATTCGTGAATGAATCTGTGTTTCCGTACATGAATAGATGCATAAAAATACGCTTTAAAGATATATTAATAAATCTTTTGAAGAAAATAACGAGACAAAAAACCCCCACTTTCATAAAAGTGAGGGAGATACAATCAAAAGTTTAGCCCGCCAATTTTTCGGCCTTCACTTACAATGACTTTAGGTGTCACTGTTTTATAGTTCTTCTTTTTCAAAAACCCATAGGGTGCTTTAATGGTAAATGTGGCATGTCCAACAGCGTCCCCGGTTTTCGCATAAGCCTGCCATACAATCTTTGAACAATAAGTAGGGTCCAAGGATTGAATAGACATAGTGATCGAATATCGAGCCTTCGGATGGTCTTTCACGTAATCATGCGCCCAATCCCCTGCTAAATCTGCCTTTTCCTGATGATTAATCCGAATCACCTTTGTATTGGCACTATAGCGAAACCAGCTTTGAATCGAATCAATATTTGGATGCTGCCGGAACCCAGGAATGGATGCATAGCTTTTCTCATTAATGACGATGCCTGCATGACCAATTAAACCATTCAAAGCACCAGTGCTCGTCACCAATATATCCCCTTTTTGAGGCATAATATCGGTTCCAGGATACGGTTTACCAAAAAGATGGCGAATGGTATTCGGCCTTTCATCCGTTACCATTTCATCCTGTTTGTTTTGCCTTAAACCATAGTTCTCCAAATCATCATCAGCTGTGATCACATCGATCGCATCGTCCTGAGACGCTTGCTCTTGATTTAATTGTTGAACCGTTACATCTGTCGAAACCACACCTTGTTTCTTCAGAGTACTCAGTTCTTCTTTCGTAATCGTTTCTTCCGCTGAATGAGTATCATGATTTGTTGACGTGCTCACAGCAAACACAGTCGTTTCATTTGAAAAAAGAGAAAAAGAGATTAGTAAATAACAGATAATAGCAAAAACAGTCTTTTTCATTTTCATCAGTTATATGTCACCTCCCTTCTACTATGAAAATCATATTTTACCAATTAATTAATAATAAGTAAATATCATGAATTGAAGGGAGAGAAAGACAAAAAAGCTGACGAGTAATGCTCATCAGCTTCTTTCTATTTAGGAATTCGAATCGTTAATTGGATATATTCCTCAAATTCTTCTTCCTCGGTATTTATTTTAAGTCCGCTGTCTTCTACCATGTGGAGAGACTGACGAATGGTATTCATCGCAATTCGCGTATCTCGGCTAAACGCCTTACGTTTCGGCTTCGGTTTGCGATCTGTTTTTTGTTCAAGCATCTTCACTACACGCTCTTCAGTCTGTTTCACATTCAGCTGCTTTTCGATGATTTCCTGCAACAACGTGATCTGTAATTCTGGCAGCTTTAGAGGTACAAGTGAACGGGCATGTCTCTCTGAGATTTTTTTCTCCAAAATGGCTTGCTGTACCTCTTCAGGCAACTTTAAAAGTCTTAGTTTGTTTGCAACAGTCGATTGTCCCTTACCTAAACGCTGAGCAAGCGCTTCTTGCGTTAAATCATGAAGCTCTAAAAGACGTGCATAAGCATGAGCCTCTTCAATTGCAGACAGCTCTTCTCTTTGCAAATTTTCAATCAATGCCACAGATGCCGTTTCCGTATCAGTAAAATCTTTTATAATAGCGGGGATCTTCTCCCATTGAAGAGTTTGTACCGCTCTCCAACGTCTTTCGCCGGCGATCAGTTCATATTTTCCTTCTTCTTCTGTTGGTCTAACAACAATCGGTTGAATAATGCCATGGGTATGAATGGTTGTGGCCAGCTCTTGTATCTTTTCTTCTGAAAAAATGGTGCGTGGCTGAAAACGGTTAGGCATAATTGTGTCGACCGGGAGCTCCTGTATCTCTTCCTTTAATGTTTCATGCTCAGCAATCTCTGCCTCTATTTCGGTATCACGCTCAGGATGTTCTTTGTCACCAAGCCCGAAGAAGCGTGAGAGTGAATGCTTCATGAACCTACACCACCTTTAAAAACTACCTTTTTATAATTCTATTTTCTCATGTTTTTTCCTTCTGTAAAATCATAAATATTGAAGAAAAACCGACCTTTTACATGATCAACCCTCTATTGGTGATTTATTAGGTGTTCCTGGTTTTCTAGGATATTTTTTTGGTGTTTGTTTTTTCTTTTCAATGACAATGATGTTCCGTTCGCTTTCTTCTAAAGGAAGAACAAAGGAATGCTTTTCAACAACCTCTCCTCCGAGGACAGTAACGGCTTTTTTTCCTGCTTGCATCTCTTCATCTGCAGCAGATGCTTTTAATGCAACAAACAAACCTTCCTTTTTCACAAGAGGCAGGCATAGTTCGCTCAAGACAGATAAGCGCGCAACTGCTCTAGCGGTGACAAGGTCATAGCTTTCACGTTGATCTTTACGTTGTCCAAAGGTCTCCGCACGATCATGATAAAAAGTAGTATCTTGTAAGTTTAACCCTTTTGCTAACTCATTGAGAAACGTAATGCGTTTCTGGAGAGAATCAACAATGGTCACATGTAGATGAGGGAAACAAATTTTAAGAGGAATGCTTGGAAAACCAGCACCAGCTCCAATATCACAAATTGTTGTCACATTGTGAAAATCAATAAAAAATGCTGCTGATATCGAGTCATAAAAATGCTTTAAATATACTTCTTCCTTTTCTGTAATGGACGTTAAATTCATCTTCTCGTTCCATTCTACAAGCATATGGAAGTAAGTTTCAAATTGTTCAAGCTGCACTGGAGAAAGAGTGATCCCTTTCTCCTCTAGTGCTGCTGTAAATTGTTCAATGTTCATGCCGACATCCTTTCTACTCTGCTATCTTCGCAATACGTCCCTGCTCCAAATATACTAAAAGGATAGAAATATCAGCAGGGTTAACGCCTGAAATACGAGAAGCCTGTGCAACAGAAAGCGGTCGGACTTCTTTTAGCTTTTGCTTCGCTTCAGTTGCAATCCCTTTGATGGCATCATAATCGATTCGATCCGGAATCTTTTTGTTTTCCATCTTTTTCAGCTTTTCAACTTGTTGGAGCGACTTTTCAATATAACCTTCATATTTAATTTGAATCTCTACCTGTTCACACACATCAGCAGGAAGCGGTGTGTCAGCAGGAGCTAGTTTCACAACAGATTCATAGTTCATCTCTGGACGCTTCATCAGATCACTAGCGCGAATACCGTCCTTCAATTCACTTCCACCAAGAGAACGGATATATTCCTGTGTCTCTGCTGTAGGTTTAATAATGACAGAATATAAACGTTTTTTCTCTGCTTCAATAGCCTCTTTTTTCTGTGTGAATGCTTGGAATCTCTCTTCAGAAATTAGACCAATGTTATATCCAAGTTCCGTTAATCTTAAATCAGCATTGTCATGACGCAGAAGTAAGCGGTACTCTGCACGAGAAGTTAAAAGACGGTAAGGTTCATTTGTACCCTTCGTGACAAGATCATCAATGAGAACACCGATATATGCATCAGATCGGCTTAAAATGACTTCTTCTTTACCCAATGCTTTTCTTCCTGCATTGATACCTGCCATAATTCCTTGACCTGCAGCTTCCTCATAACCAGAGGTACCATTAATTTGGCCAGCTGTATATAATCCAGAAATTTTCTTCGTCTCAAGTGTCGGCCACAATTGTGTAGGCACAATCGCATCATACTCAATGGCATAACCCGCTCGCATCATTTGTACATTTTCAAGCCCTGGAATGGTTGACAGCATTCGCTGCTGTACATCCTCTGGCAGACTTGTAGATAAACCTTGAACATACACTTCTTGCGTATTACGGCCTTCTGGCTCTAAGAAAATTTGATGTCTCGGTTTATCATTAAAACGAACCACCTTATCCTCAATGGACGGGCAGTATCTAGGACCTGTTCCTTTAATCATACCTGAATACATAGGAGAACGGTGAAGATTCTCATCAATAATTTGATGAGTTTCTAAACTCGTGTATGTTAACCAGCATGGTAATTGATCTGTAATATATTCCACAGTTTCATAAGAAAACGCACGTGGCACATCGTCACCTGGTTGAATTTCCGTCTTACTATAATCAATCGAGTGGCTGTTTACTCGAGGTGGTGTCCCAGTTTTAAAGCGAACCAAATCGAATCCTAATTCTGCTAGATGATCCGACAATTTAATGGAAGGCTGCTGATTATTAGGACCGCTTGAATAAGAAAGATCCCCTAAAATAATGCGGCCTTTTAAGAAAGTACCAGTCGTTAGAACAACAGACTTCGCGCGATAATTTGCACCTGTTTGAGTCACAACACCTTTACATTCATCATCTTCTACAATTAAATGGTCTACCATCCCTTGCAACATTGTTAGGTTTGGTTCATTTTCCATTGTTTTTTTCATTTCGTGCTGATATTGAAACTTATCTGCTTGCGCTCTTAACGCACGGACAGCAGGTCCTTTCCCAGTATTCAGCATACGCATTTGAATATGCGTCTTATCTATATTTCGTGCCATTTCTCCGCCTAGCGCATCAATTTCTCTGACGACAATCCCTTTAGCGGGACCTCCTACGGACGGATTACATGGCATAAAAGCAACCATATCGAGATTGATGGTCAATACAAGTGTTTTGGCGCCCTGTCTTGCAGAAGCAAGAGCAGCCTCAACACCAGCATGACCGGCACCGACGACGATTACATCATATTGGCCAGCTTCATAACCCATTTCTTTTGTTCCTCCCTTTACTTTCCTAAACAGAATTGAGAGAATAACTGATCGATTAAGCTTTCATGAACAGCATCCCCAATAATTTCACCTAGCTGCTCCCAGCAGCGTGTTAAATCTATTTGAACAATGTCGATCGGTACATCCATTTCAATTCCTTCTAGAGCATCCTCAATCGATTGTTTTGCTTCTTGAAGGAGCGCAATATGCCTAGTATTGCTTACATACGTTAAATCTCCACTTTCAATTGAGCCAGTGAAGAATAAAGATTGAATGGCCATTTCAAGCTCATCAATCCCTTTTTCTTGTAATAAAGATGTTGTCACGACTGGACGATCTTTCGCTAACTCTTTTACTTTTTCTACATCAAGTTTAGGCTCAAGATCAGTCTTATTGACAATCACAATAATATCCATACCCGAGACAGCTTCAAATAGCTTAATATCTTCCTCAGATAACTCTTCACTATAATTGAGCACAAGTAAAATCAGGTCAGCTTCTTTTAAGACCTGTCTTGATCGTTCGACCCCAATACGCTCAACAATGTCTTCAGTCTCACGTATACCCGCAGTATCTACTAAACGGAGCGGTACTCCTCTTACATTCACATATTCCTCGATGACATCTCTGGTTGTTCCAGGAATATCGGTCACAATCGCCTTTGTTTCCTGAACAAGACTATTTAATAAGGAAGACTTCCCAACATTTGGCCTTCCAATAATAACAGTAGATAAACCCTCACGTAGGATTTTCCCCTGCTGTGAAGTCGTTAGAAGCGATTCAATTTCCTTTTTCACAGATGTCGCCTTTTCAACTAAGACTCGATGTGTCATTTCTTCCACATCGTCATACTCTGGATAATCAATATTCACTTCTACATGGGCAAGTGTCTCCAATATCTCACCACGAAGACGTTTAATCAAACCGGAGAGACGTCCCTCCATTTGAGTCATTGCGACATTCATCGCACGGTCAGTCTTTGCACGAATCAAGTCCATTACGGCTTCTGCTTGTGACAAGTCGATTCTTCCATTTAGGAAAGCACGTTTTGTAAACTCACCTGGCTCCGCTAATCTCGCTCCTTCTTTTAAAGCAAGCTGCAAGACTTTATTGACCGTGACAATTCCGCCATGGCAGTTGATCTCAATAACGTCTTCTCTCGTAAATGTTTTTGGCGCTCTTAATACAGACACCATGACCTCTTCTATCACTTGCTCGGTACTTGAATCTACAATATGACCATAATGAATGGTATGAGAATCCACTGATACAAGTTTTTTCTCCTTAGGCCCCTTATACATGCGATCAGCAATCTGAACTGCATCAGGCCCGCTTAAACGTATAATGGCAATTGCCCCTTCACCCATTGGTGTAGAAATTGCTGCAATTGTATCCACCGCTCATTCACCTCTTTCTCTATTCAATAGACAGTCTTATATCAATTAAATGGACGTTGTCCATCTCTATATCAAAAACGCTTAATCCAAAATTTAAAGATACCATAAATGCATGCGAAGCGAAAGTAGCCCACATTTAATTATCCACAGTTTTGCACCCTGTCTATTTTAACACTTAACTTATCCACATGTGAATAACGACGTTCTAAACTTGTCTTCACATCTTACACCTAAATCCAATAAATTAAAACGCCCTTCTCCCTTTGCAACTAAGGGAAAATGACGTTTTCGATCTAAATAACACACTAACTTTTTAGAAATAAAGGAGGAATCTACTATTAAAAGGTAATTTTTCAATAAAAAAAGACTAAAATCCAGCTTTGCTGAATCTTAGCCTTTCTGCTATTTTTTATACATCACCACAACATGACGCTTGCTGCCTGTATCTTCGGATGCCGTGGCAAGTTCTTTAGAAAATGCTGCAATCGTATCATGAACGACTTTTCGTTCATTCGAAGGCATCGGTTCTAAATGAACCTTTCTCTTCGTTTTTAAAACACGGTTTGCCGTTTTGATTGCATATTGTTCAAGTGCTTCTTGTCGTTTCTTCCTATAATCTCCAATATCAATTGTAATATGATGATACTGATCAGAATAACGATTAAACACTAACTGCACCAAGGTTTCTAAAGAGTACAGTGTTTGTCCTCTTTTTCCAATCATTAATGAAGTTTTGTCTCCATTAATGTGAAAAGAAATCTTTTTCGTTTCTTTTTTCGAAACAATATTTGCTTTAGGATCAATTGATTTAACAATTTTATCTAAATACTGTGTTGCTAATTTGAGCGCATCTCGCTTTTCTACTAACTTGACAACAGCTTGTCTTTTACCAAATAATCCTAAAAACCCTTTGTTTCCTTCATCTACTATTGTGATATCTACTTCTTCTTGTAGTAGTTGAATTTGTTTCAGTCCGGAATCTACTGCTTCTTCGACTGTGCGACCGACAGCAGTTATTTCCTTCATTTTTTGTTCCCGCCAGCTTTTTCTTTTGTATCAACTTTTACTTGAGGTGTTTTAATGACCAAAGTTTGAATGATCATGAAAATGTTACCTACAACCCAGTACAGTGAAAGTGCCGCTGGGAAACTGATTGCAAATACAATGATCATAATTGGCATCACCCAAAGCATAATCGCCATTTGAGGGTTGTCCGAAGGATTTCCAGCCATCATTAGCTTCTGCTGGATAAAAGTAGCTACACCTGCAATAATCGGTAGCAGGAATAATGGATCTGGACTGCCTAAGTCAAACCATAAGAAAGTATGCTTCTTGATTTCAGCTGTTCTCATGATCGCATGATAAAAACCAATTAAGATTGGCATTTGAATTAAGATTGGGAAACACCCTGCTAATGGATTTACACCATTCTTTTGGAAAAGAGCCATTGTTTCCTGTTGAAGCTGCTGCTGTGTTTTCTGGTCTTTTGAGCTATATTTTTCACGAAGCTTCTTTAGTTCTGGCTGAAGTGCTTGCATTGCTTTTGTACTTCTTAACTGTTTAATCATTAATGGTAAAATGAGCAAACGAATCAAAAGAGTTACAATAATAATCGCTACACCATAGTTTTCACCAGTTAAGTTTGCCATATAAGTGATTAATTGAGATAGCGGGTATACAATGTAAGAATTCCAGAATCCCTTACTATCTGATGTGATTGGTTCATTGATTTGTGTACATCCTGCCAATAGAACCAACACGCCAATCAAGCTAAATATTAGTAATAATCGCCTTTTCAACAAGATTCCTCCCATTACTTCAAACTTTATTTAAGTTGGAATTGATTACGAAAGTGACTCACCTAATCAGTATGGTAACATTTTTTCATTACAAAGTGGTGGTTTCATTTTAATTCACTAGATGAAGGAAGCGCTTTTAAAAATTGATTCAACGAAAGTTTCTATTACGAAGACTTTTTCGGTTGTTGTTGATAAACAGCGGATTTTCTAAATAAATGCTGGAGAGACTTCTTTGTTTCTTCAAAGGTCAATTCGCTTGCTGGTTTTCGTGCGATAACAATGTAGTCTTTTTCTTGCTTTAGCTTATGACCTTCCTCTAAGAACACCTGACGGATTAGTCGTTTAATCCGGTTTCTTATCACTGCATTACCTATCTTCTTACTGACAGACAATCCTAAACGCAGTTCTTCTTGATTTGGTTGGTCCAGCTGATAAATGACGAATTGGCGATTAGCCATTGATTGACCTTTTTTGAACACTGTTTGAAACTCTTCATTTTTTTTTAGCCTGTTTCGCTTCTTCATGTTTTCTTCCACTCCGATAAAAACTGACAGTTCATTTACGATTTTATGTAAAAAAGACCACTGACATTATTCAGTGGCCTAAGCTGATAATTTTTTTCTACCTTTGCTGCGGCGTCGCTTTAAAACTAGACGTCCGTTTTTAGAACTCATACGGCTGCGGAAGCCATGAACTTTACTACGCTTACGGTTATTTGGTTGAAACGTTCTTTTCATTTATGACACCTCCCTGAGGAATAGCTGTTTAAGACAGTCTAACTCATTATATTTGTGTAACCCATCGATTGTCAATATCAATGATAAAACTCTTATTATCAACCTTATAAGCATAACACAAGTTATCAAGTGAAGAAACCTTCTTTTTTAGTTTCCAGCATTTTATTCTTTTTTTCCTTCAAAAAAACCTTCAAAACAAGGTTGTGGATATTTTTCCGGCATATTTTGACTATCCACATCCATTATCGACATTTTTTTCACACAAATAACCTATGTGGATAATTATTTTTCAACAGGATGTAAAGTGTGTGGATAAGTTTGTGACACCCATTGCACCATCTTGTTTATTTTGATATTATATTTGTGTTTTAACTCTTAATTACTTATCTGGCCTATTTATCTTATCCACAATTTGTGGATAACCTGTGGAAAGTTATTACACAGCTTGTTGAATTGTTTATCCACAACCTGTGTAATTTGTCGAAAAGACGTTTTTCTACTATATTAATTGTTTTCAACAAAGTATGTGCACGAATGGTGATGACCATTTGCTCTTTTTCGTGTTCTATAACAGTTTGATACTGGTCATTTTAAAAAGAAAAGGAGGGGGGAGAAGCCTTATGGAAAATATTTTGGATCTGTGGAATAAAGCACTTCAAAAAATAGAGACAAAATTGAGCAAACCTAGTTTTGAAACATGGATGAAGTCCACTAAAGCCCATTCTCTTCAAGGAGATACGCTGACTATTACTGCACCTAATGAATTTGCAAGAGACTGGCTCGAGTCAAGATACCTTCACTTAATTGCAGATACCATCTATGAACTGACAGGCGAAGAGCTCAGCATCAAATTTATTATTCCTCAAAATCAGGACGAAGAGGAAGCCATGCCAAAATCTCCAATCAAAAAAATGTCGAAAGAAGAACCCGTTGAAATTCCACAAAATATGCTGAATCCAAAATATACATTTGATACTTTTGTTATTGGTTCAGGCAACCGTTTTGCTCATGCCGCTTCACTTGCAGTCGCAGAAGCACCAGCAAAAGCATATAACCCGCTTTTTATTTATGGGGGCGTTGGTTTAGGAAAGACTCACTTAATGCATGCGATCGGTCATTACGTCATCGACCATAATCCATCAGCCAAAGTGGTCTATCTATCATCTGAAAAATTCACAAATGAATTTATCAACTCAATCCGGGACAACAAAGCAGTCGATTTCCGTAATCGCTATCGGAATGTAGATGTGCTTTTGATAGATGATATTCAATTTTTAGCAGGAAAAGAACAAACACAAGAAGAGTTTTTCCATACATTCAACACACTTCACGAAGAAAGTAAGCAAATCGTCATTTCTAGTGACCGTCCGCCAAAGGAAATTCCGACACTTGAAGACAGATTACGCTCTCGATTCGAATGGGGCTTAATTACAGACATTACCCCGCCAGATCTAGAAACGCGTATTGCGATCTTACGTAAAAAAGCAAAAGCAGAAGGTTTAGACATTCCGAATGAAGTCATGCTTTATATTGCCAATCAAATCGACAGCAACATTCGGGAACTGGAAGGTGCTTTGATTCGTGTTGTTGCTTACTCTTCTTTAATCAATAAAGACATCAATGCTGATCTAGCAGCTGAAGCCCTAAAGGACATCATTCCTTCATCGAAACCTAAGGTGATTACAATTAAAGATATTCAAAGAATTGTAGGGCAGCAATTTAATATTCGATTAGAAGATTTCAAAGCGAAGAAACGTACGAAATCAGTTGCTTATCCAAGACAAATTGCGATGTATCTCTCTAGAGAAATGACAGATTCCTCTCTACCTAAAATCGGAGAAGAATTTGGCGGACGAGATCATACGACCGTCATTCATGCTCATGAGAAAATTTCAAAATTAATCGTTGAAGATGAACAGCTTCAGCAGCATGTCAAAGAGATCAAAGAACAACTAAAATAATCAAGCTGATAAGATAAGTACGGGAAAATGTGAATAACTAGAGCATAGTCATACACAGTCTGTCCACATGTGGATAGGCTGTCTTTCCTTTCTTTCTACTGACTTATCCACATATTCACAAGCCCTACTAGTACTTCTACGATTTTTATTAAATAAATATATATACATGTCATTAAGAAAAATTAGGAGGACCACTATGAAATTCACGATTCAAAAAGATCGTCTTGTTGAAAGTGTCCAAGATGTATTAAAGGCCGTATCCTCTAGAACAACGATTCCTATTTTGACAGGGATTAAAATTGTTGCATCTGACGAAGGGGTTTCTCTCACAGGGAGCGATTCTGATATCTCAATCGAATCTTTTATTCCTCAAAGAGATGGAGATTTAGAAGTCATTACAATTGATCGACCAGGAAGTATTGTGCTGCAAGCCCGCTTCTTTAGCGAAATCGTTAAGAAACTGCCTATGTCTACTGTCGAAATTGAGGTAGAACAAAATCATCTGACCATCATCCGCTCTGGTTCAGCAGAATTTAATTTAAACGGCTTAGATGCTGAAGAATATCCGCATCTGCCACAAATTGAAGAGCATCATGCTTTTCAAATTCCAACAGATTTGCTTAAAAACCTTATCCGTCAAACGGTTTTCGCAGTGTCCACCTCAGAAACACGACCTATCTTGACAGGTGTAAACTGGAAGGTTGAAAAAGGTGAATTAATATGCACAGCAACGGATAGTCATCGTCTTGCTTTAAGAAAAGCGAAGTTGGATATTAACGAGGAAAGCTCGTACAATGTGGTCATTCCTGGAAAGAGTTTAACAGAGCTAAGTAAAATTCTTGATGATGGACAAGATCTTGTGAGCATCGTCATTACGGAGACACAGGTTCTCTTTAAAGCACAGAACGTGCTGTTCTTCTCAAGATTGCTGGATGGTAATTACCCAGATACAGCTCGCCTCATTCCGCAAGAAAGTAAAACGGATGTAGTGGTGAATACGAAAGAATTCCTTCAAGCGATTGATCGCGCGTCACTTTTAGCAAGAGAAGGGCGTAACAACGTTGTGAAGCTTTCTGCTGATCCTGCGCAAAGCCTTGAAATTTCTTCTAATTCGCCTGAAATCGGTAAAGTAGTTGAAACGGTGCAAGCAGATGACATTAAAGGGGAGGATCTCAAAATCTCTTTCAGTCCGAAATATATGCTTGATGCTTTAAAAGTATTAGAGGGAACAGAGATTCATGTCAGTTTCACTGGCGCAATGAGACCATTCCTATTACGCACGCCAAATGATGATTCCATTTTGCAATTGATTCTTCCAGTTAGAACGTATTAATTTGGTCTAAAATGGCTGCTGTGTGAGCGCACAGCAGCTTTTTTCCTCGTTTCCTCAGCTTTCTTTCATCCCAGTTCGCTTTCCCCCTTTCCTTCTTGTCTTGTTTTTTAGTACAATTAGATATTAGTGATATTGAAAGAGGTCGATACAATGCCTAATCTGATAACGATTGAAACAGAAATGATTACATTAGGGCAGTTTTTGAAATTAGCCGAAGTCATTCAATCTGGTGGAATGGCGAAGTGGTTTTTAAGTGAACATGAGGTGTTCATCAATCAAGAGCCAGATAATAGACGGGGACGCAAATTATACCCAGGTGATGTTGTCGAGATAGAAGGTCACGGCACATTTCAAGTTGTGAATTAGAAACGGGTGACAATACATGTACATTCAAAGTCTGGCGTTAACTTCATACCGAAACTATGAACACACCGAGCTTCAATTCGACAATAAGGTGAATGTGATGATTGGTGAGAACGCCCAAGGTAAAACGAACCTGATGGAAGCGATCTATGTATTGTCGATGGCAAAGTCTCATCGTACGTCAAATGATAAAGAACTTATCCGATGGGACGAAGACTATGCTAAAATAGAAGGTAGAGTCATCAAAAAAAATGGTCCACTCCCCATGCAGCTCGTGATCTCAAAAAAAGGAAAAAAGGGCAAGGTCAATCACATTGAACAACAGAAACTCAGTCATTATGTTGGTGCCTTGAACACCATCATGTTTGCACCAGAGGATCTCAGCCTTGTGAAAGGTAGCCCGCAAATCCGCAGAAGATTCCTCGACATGGAGATTGGACAAGTGTCTGCTGTCTACTTGCATGATTTATCGCTCTATCAAAAAATCCTCACTCAGCGAAATCATTACTTGAAACAATTGCAAACAAGAAAGCAAACGGATCAAGCGATGCTGGAGATTTTAACAGAGCAGTTGATTGATGCGGCAGCGAAGGTTGTCAAAAGACGACTGACTTTTACGAAACAGCTCGAAAAATGGGCGCAGCCGCTGCATTTTGGGATTTCAAGAGAGCTGGAAACGCTCACGCTCCAATACCAGACGGCCATAGAGGTATCAGAAGCGTCAGACTTGTCGAAAATAAAAAATAGCTATGAAGAATCGTTTCAGAAACTAAGAGACAGAGAAATAGACCGAGGGGTGACGCTATGGGGGCCTCACAGAGATGATCTTCTTTTCTTTGTGAATGGTCGGGATGTTCAGACATATGGCTCTCAAGGGCAGCAAAGAACAACAGCTCTTTCACTAAAGCTGGCAGAAATTGATCTGATTCATGAAGAAATCGGTGAATACCCAATTCTTCTACTCGATGATGTTTTATCTGAACTTGATGATTACAGACAGTCTCATTTGCTCCATACCATTCAGGGACGTGTACAGACCTTTGTCACCACTACGAGTGTTGAAGGCATCGATCACGCCACCCTGAAAGAAGCGGAAATTTTCAGAGTAGCCAGTGGAAAAGTAATTGACTGATAAATGAGGTGTGAGTCTTGTATATTCATTTAGGTGATGATTGTGTTGTTTCTACACGAGAGATTGTCGCAATTGTTGATTACAAAATGAGGTCATCTTCTGTTGTAGAGGAATTTCTTCAAAAACAAGAAGAACAAATCATTTCGTTGTCACAAGGGACACCTAAATCCATCGTCGTCACAACTGAATCCGTGTATTACTCTCCTCTTTCCTCAAGCACGCTCAAAAAACGTGCTTCATTTGTGATTGAAATTGAAGTCTAAAAGCTCAATTCATATAAATATATCGTTTAAGAAAAGTGTAGGTGAATGTACGTGGCAATGGAACAGCAACATAATAGTTATGATGAAAATCAGATACAGGTGCTCGAAGGACTAGAAGCGGTTAGAAAACGTCCAGGAATGTACATTGGGTCAACCAGTGCAAAAGGACTTCACCATCTTGTATGGGAAATTGTCGACAACAGTATTGATGAGGCTTTAGCTGGTTATTGTACAGACATTACAGTGCAAATTGAAAAAGATAATAGCATCACAGTGAAAGATAACGGCCGCGGAATTCCTGTTGGGATTCACGAAAAAATGGGACGTCCTGCTGTAGAAGTCATTATGACGGTTCTTCACGCTGGTGGTAAATTTGACGGCAGCGGTTATAAAGTATCTGGCGGTCTGCATGGTGTAGGGGCATCTGTTGTTAATGCGTTATCTACGACCTTAGACGTGACTGTATACCGTGATGGAAAAATTCATTATCAACAATTCAAACGCGGTGTTCCAGTTGGAGATTTAGAGATCATTGGTGAAACAGATGTAACAGGGACAACCACTCATTTTGTGCCAGATCCAGAAATTTTCACTGAAACCATTGAATTTGATTACGACACACTTGCTAACCGTGTACGTGAGTTAGCTTTCTTAACAAAAGGCGTCAACATCATCATTGAAGACTTACGTGAAGGCAAAGAGCGAAGAAACGAATACTGCTATGAAGGCGGTATTAAGAGCTATGTAGAACATTTGAATCGCTCGAAGGAAGTCGTTCATGAAGAACCAGTTTACATCGAGGGTGAAAAAGACGGAATCACCGTTGAAGTTGCACTGCAATACAACGATTCCTATACAAGCAATATTTATTCTTTCGCCAATAACATCAACACATATGAAGGCGGATCACACGAAGCTGGCTTTAAAACCGGTCTGACGCGTGTCATCAATGATTATGCTCGTAAAAATGGCGTATTCAAAGATGGAGACTCGAATTTGAGCGGTGAAGATGTACGAGAAGGCTTAACAGCCATTATCTCTATCAAACATCCAGACCCTCAATTCGAAGGACAAACGAAGACAAAGCTCGGTAACTCAGAAGCAAGAACCATTACCGACTCCCTCTTCTCCGAAGCACTTGAGAAATTCCTCTTAGAGAACCCTGATGCTGCAAAGAAAATTGTGGAGAAAGGTGTGATGGCAGCTCGTGCAAGAATGGCTGCCAAAAAGGCACGTGAGCTGACAAGACGTAAAAGTGCACTGGAAGTCTCTAGCTTGCCTGGGAAACTGGCAGACTGTTCTTCTAAAGATCCTTCCATCTCTGAGCTTTATATCGTAGAGGGAGATTCTGCGGGCGGATCTGCTAAGCAAGGTCGTGATCGACATTTCCAAGCGATCTTACCGTTAAGAGGGAAGATCCTAAACGTTGAAAAAGCCCGACTAGATAAAATTTTATCTAACAACGAGGTTCGTTCAATGATTACAGCGCTAGGGACTGGAATCGGAGAAGACTTCACTTTAGAGAAAGCACGTTATCACAAAATTGTGATCATGACTGATGCTGATGTTGATGGAGCGCATATACGGACGCTACTCCTAACATTCTTCTATCGCTACATGCGTGAAATCATTGAAAACGGTTATGTGTATATTGCACAGCCGCCTTTATATAAAGTGCAGCAAGGAAAACGTGTTGAATACGTGTATAACGATAAACAGCTAGATGAACTGTTAAAAACACTGCCTCAAACACCGAAACCTGGACTTCAGCGTTATAAAGGTCTTGGAGAGATGAATGCTACTCAGCTTTGGGAAACAACAATGGATCCTGATGCGAGAACACTTCTTCAAGTGACACTTGAGGATGCAATCGATGCTGATGAGACTTTTGAAATGCTAATGGGAGATAAAGTAGAGCCGAGACGTAACTTTATCGAAGAAAATGCACAATACGTAAAAAATCTTGATATTTAGATAGGTATCCCCCTTGAGAGCAACCTTATTTCTTGTTTGGAATAAGGTTGTTTTTCAAGAAACAGGGGCGTGAAACGAATGTCCTGGTTTTCTGCGTTTCGTTGATTTTCTAGTAAATAAATGTGTATAAAGGCAAGATTATTGATATAATGGAGAATAGTCTTGTGAAGATAAATACATATTTTACTCCCACATAATTTATTTCATGTGATACGTAAAGGGAGGTTCTTATAGTGAGTGAACAACATACACCAAATGTACGCGAAGTGAATATTAGCCATGAAATGCGTACGTCCTTTTTAGATTATGCAATGAGTGTTATTGTTTCGCGTGCATTACCAGATGTGCGAGACGGATTGAAGCCCGTGCATCGAAGAATTTTGTATGCGATGAATGACCTAGGTATGACAAGTGATAAACCATTTAAGAAATCTGCACGTATCGTTGGGGAAGTTATCGGTAAGTACCACCCTCACGGTGATAGCGCTGTATATGAAGCGATGGTTCGGATGGCGCAAGATTTCAACTATCGTAATATGCTGGTTGAAGGGCACGGGAACTTTGGTTCTGTCGATGGAGACGGTGCAGCAGCCATGCGTTATACCGAGGCACGTCTTTCTAAAATTTCGATGGAGATCCTGCGTGATATCACAAAGGACACCATTGATTATCAAGATAACTACGATGGCAGTGAAAGAGAGCCAGTCGTTATGCCTGCTAGGTTCCCGAACTTATTAGTGAACGGGGCAACAGGAATCGCTGTAGGGATGGCAACGAATATCCCGCCACACCAACTAGGTGAAGTGATTGATGGGGTATTGGCAATTAGTCAAAATCCTGAAATGACGACACAGGAACTAATGGACATCATTCCAGGTCCAGACTTTCCAACTGCAGGACAAATCATTGGCCGAAGCGGTATTCGTAAAGCGTATGAAACAGGACGCGGCTCTATTACATTACGTGCAAAGTCAAACATCGAAGAAACATCTAGTGGTAAGCAGCGCATTGTCATCAACGAGATTCCTTATCAGGTTAATAAAGCTCGTTTGATCGAAAAAATCGCTGATCTTGTTCGTGATAAAAAGATTGATGGCATTACAGATCTTCGTGATGAATCTGACCGTAATGGAATGAGAATTGTCATTGAACTACGAAGAGACGCAAACGTCCATGTTCTATTAAACAATCTTTATAAACAAACGACACTTCAAACGTCCTTCGGTATTAACTTGCTTGCACTTGTTGATGGACAGCCGAAAGTGTTGTCTCTCAAACAATGTCTTGAATATTACCTTGAGCATCAGAAAGTGATCATTCGTCGAAGAACGGCGTATGAATTGCGTAAAGCAGAAGCAAGAGCTCATATTTTAGAAGGCTTAAGAATTGCGCTTGATCACTTAGATGAGGTCATTGCCTTAATTAGAGGCTCTCAAACTGCTGAAATTGCAAGAAATGGTTTGATGGAAAACTATAGCTTGTCTGAAAAACAAGCACAGGCCATTCTCGATATGCGACTCCAGCGTTTGACTGGTTTAGAAAGAGAGAAAATAGAAGATGAATACAAAGGGCTTGTTGACTTGATTGCTGAATTGAAAGCCATTCTAGCAGACAATGAGAAAGTTCTAGAAATCATTAGAGAAGAATTAACAGAAATCAAAGAACGCTTCAATGATACGCGCCGCACAGAAATTGTGACAGCGGGTATAGAAACAATCGAAGACGAAGATTTGATTCCTGTTGAAAATATTGTGATCACACTGACTCATAATGGTTATATTAAGCGCCTGCCTGCATCAACATACCGCAGTCAAAAAAGAGGCGGTAAAGGTGTACAAGGAATGGGAACCAACGAAGATGATTTCGTTGAACAGCTGATCTCAACATCTACGCACGATACGATTCTCTTCTTCTCTAATAAAGGGAAGGTTTATCGAGCGAAGGGCTATGAGATCCCTGAGTTCGGACGAACAGCGAAAGGGATTCCGATTATTAACCTTCTTGAAGTAGAAAAGGGAGAGTGGATAAACGCCATTATTCCAGTCAGCGAATTTGATGAAGATTCGTATCTCTTCTTTACAACAAGACACGGTGTATCGAAACGAACGTCATTGTCTCAATTTGCAAACATCCGAAACAACGGTTTGATTGCACTCAGCCTGCGTGATGAAGATGAATTGATGGCTGTTCGTTTAACCAATGGTGAAAAACAAATCATCATCGGAACGAAAAAAGGAATGCTCATTCGTTTCGATGAGACAGATGTTCGTGAAATGGGACGTACAGCAGCTGGAGTTAAAGGGATCACACTTTCTGAGGATGACATCGTCGTTGGAATGGAAATCCTTGAGCCAGATGCAAACGTATTGATCGTAACTGAAAAAGGTTATGGTAAATTAACGCCTGAAAAAGAATATCGTGTCCAAAGCCGTGGTGGTAAAGGTCTGAAAACGTGCAAGATCACTGACAACAACGGTCCGCTTGTTGCAGTGAAGGCGACTAACGCTGAAGCTGAAGAAGACTTGATGATTATTACAGGTAGTGGTGTCATCATCCGTATGGCCGTTTCAGATATTTCCACAACAGGCCGAGTCACTCAAGGTGTCCGCCTGATCCGTCTAGGTGATGATGAACATGTCGCTACAGTGGCATTAGTAGAACAATCACCGGAAGACGATGAAGAGAATAGTGAAGAAAACGTAGAAAATGTAGAGTCAGATCAAGAGCAATCTGAGTAAAGATAAAGCCGGTTTTTCACCGGCTTTATTTTTTTTTGAAAAAACATGATTTTTTTTGAAGTTTATAATGCTTTTTTCATAGATATGTGTTAATCTTTCAAAGGAGCAAAAAGAGGCTCTATTTTTTATCTCTTTCATAACAAAAACTTCTTAAAAAAATAAAATGTTTTTCAAGAAAAATGTTGACTATTGATAGAGATATATGATATATTTAAGTGGTCGCTTTGAGAGAGTGACAAACAAGTTCTTTGAAAACTAAACAAGACAAAACGTACCTGTTAATTCGAGTTTTTATAAAAAAATCCTATGATACATCATAGGTAGTCAGTCAAACGCTGACGAAAAACAAAACTTCGGTTTTGTACTTTTTCGGAGAGTTTGATCCTGGCTCAGGACGAACGCTGGCGGCGTGCCTAATACATGCAAGTCGAGCGGACAGAAGGGAG
>NZ_VSSC01000010.1:0-62296 GCF_008123875.1 Bacillus sp. Y3
TAGCGAAGAGGTCACACCCGTTCCCATACCGAACACGGAAGTTAAGCTCTTCAGCGCCGATGGTAGTTGGGGGTTTCTCCCTGTGAGAGTAGGACGCCGCCAAGCTTGTCAAAGGATCAGTTCCAATCGGAACTGGTCTTTTTTGTGTTTTTGGGACGTTTGGCACCAGATAAATGTGGAAATAATATTGTTAGTTGAGCGATTATCTTGAAAAATCGATCGAAAAAATTTATAGTAAGATTAAAGTCAAATATAGTCAAAGTCAATGGAGGAGGAGGCGGAGTGGCACAAAATATTTCTGATATCATCGAGCAGTATTTGAAGGAAGTCTTGGATCAGAATGGTCGAGAAATATTAGAAATTAAACGCAATGAAATTGCAGATAAGTTTCAATGCGTACCTTCACAAATTAACTATGTTATCAATACACGCTTTACGAGCGAAAGAGGTTATATCGTCGAAAGTAAGCGTGGCGGCGGTGGCTATATCCGTATCATTAAAGTCAAAATGAATGATGAAGTCGATTTATTGAACAACATTATTTCCCAAATATATCATCGTTTATCACAGGCTGCATCTGATCATATCATCATGCGTCTTGTTGAGAACAACATTTTATCCGAAAGAGAAGCAAAGATGATGATTAGTGTCATGGACCGTTCTGTTTTACACATTGATTTACCTGAACGAGATGAACTGCGGGCTCGGATGATGAAAGCGATGTTAAATGCTTTGAAATTAAAGTAAAGCGGGTGAAAAGATTGATTTGTCAAGAATGCAATGAGAGACCAGCCACTTTTCACTTTACGAAAGTAATAAATGGAGAAAAACAAGAAATGCACATATGTGAACAATGTGCAAAAGAAAACAGTGATTCATATGCTATGAGTGGAAACCAAGGTTTCTCGATTCACAACTTATTATCAGGCTTATTGAATATTGATCCTAGCTTTACCACAAGTGCGAATAAAGGATCATCTATTTTTCAAGAGGCAAGAGAAGTGGATCAATGTCCTAAGTGTGGCTTAACTTTTCAGCAATTCAGGAAAACAGGCCGTTTTGGCTGTGCAGAATGTTATCGAACCTTTGATCAGTATTTAAATCCTGTTTTAAGGAAAGTCCATAGTGGAAATACAGTCCATAACGGAAAAGTCCCTAAACGGATTGCCGGCAGTCTGCATGTTCGCCGGAAACTTGAGTTAATGCAGCAAGAACTGAAGCAGCTGATTGAACAGGAAGAGTTTGAAAAAGCAGCGGAAGTTCGAGATCAAATTCGTGCATTAGAGCATGAGCAATCTCAGCAGAGGGAGGGAGATTAACGACATGTCGCTCCAGCATTTTATTCAAGACGCATTAAGTCAATGGATGAAACAGAAAGGACCAGAAAGTGACATTGTTCTAAGCAGTCGTATTCGGCTGGCACGCAATCTAGAGCATGTTCGTTTCCCAACTCAGTTTTCTCAAGAGGAGGCTGAAGCTGTTCTTCAGCAATTCGAGCAAAAGTTTGCGAGCCAGGAAGTGAAGGACATTGGAAACTTTGTTCTGATTCGAATGAATGACACGCAGCCTTTGGCTAAAAGGGTACTTGTTGAAAAGCATTTGATTAGCCCCAATTTAGCAGAATCAAGATTTGGTGGCTGTTTGCTTTCAGAAAATGAAGAAATCAGTGTCATGCTGAATGAGGAAGACCATATTCGTATTCAATGCTTGTTCCCAGGATTTCAGCTGGCTAATGCACTAAAAGCAGCTAACCAAATAGATGACTGGATTGAAGAGCAAGTGGATTATGCGTTTTCTGAAAAGCGAGGATACTTAACGAGCTGTCCGACCAATGTAGGTACAGGTATTAGGGCTTCAGTCATGATGCACTTACCAGCATTAGCCCTGACAAGACAAATGAATCGCATTATTCCTGCAATTAATCAATTAGGTCTTGTGGTCAGAGGAATTTATGGTGAGGGTAGCGAAGCAATAGGAAACATCTTTCAAATTTCAAATCAAATGACACTGGGTCAATCAGAAGAAGATATTGTAGATGACTTGAATAGTGTGACGGCACAGCTCATTGAACAAGAGCGATCTGCACGTAAGGCATTATATCAGACGTCTAAAATTGAACTTGAAGACAGAGTGTACCGTTCCTTGGGGATTTTGGCTAATTGTCGCATGATTGAATCTAAGGAAACGGCTAAGTGTTTGTCAGATGTGCGACTTGGAATTGATTTAGGTATCATTAAGGGGCTTTCAAGTAATATACTGAATGAACTCATGATTTTGACACAGCCTGGCTTCCTTCAGCAATATTCAGGAGGAGCCTTGGAACCAAATGAAAGAGATATAAAACGAGCAGCAATTATCAGAGAAAGGCTGCGCTTAGAAATGCATAGGAATGGACAGGAGGATGAAACGATATGATGTTTGGAAGATTCACTGAAAGAGCTCAAAAGGTATTAGCACTTGCACAAGAAGAAGCCATTCGCCTAGGCCATAAGAACATCGGAACAGAGCATATTTTACTTGGTCTTGTACGTGAAGGTGAGGGCATCGCCGCAAAAGCATTAGAAGCACTGGGCCTTGTTTCAGATAAAATCCAAAAAGAAGTCGAGAGCTTGATTGGAAGAGGGCAAGAGGTGTCTCAAGCTATTCCTCATTACACACCTAGAGCGAAGAAGGTTACGGAGCTTTCTATGGATGAAGCGAGAAAGCTTGGTCATTCCTATGTAGGGACAGAACATATTCTTTTAGGTCTTATTCGTGAGGGAGAGGGTGTAGCTGCCCGTGTCTTAAATAACCTCGGAGTGAGCTTAAATAAAGCACGCCAGCAAGTATTGCAGCTTCTAGGCAGCAATGAAACGGGTGCATCTGCGGCAGGATCTAATAGCAATGCCAATACACCAACTTTGGATAGCTTGGCAAGAGACTTAACGGCTATTGCGAAAGAAGACAGTTTGGACCCTGTGATTGGCCGTAGCAAAGAAATTCAGCGTGTCATTGAGGTCCTAAGTAGAAGAACAAAGAATAACCCTGTCTTGATTGGAGAGCCTGGTGTTGGTAAAACAGCGATCGCAGAAGGCCTCGCACAGCAAATTATTCACAACGAAGTGCCTGAAATTTTGCGTGATAAACGAGTCATGACACTTGATATGGGAACCGTTGTAGCGGGAACGAAATATCGTGGTGAATTCGAGGATCGTTTGAAAAAAGTCATGGACGAAATCCGTCAGGCTGGAAATATCATTCTCTTCATTGATGAGCTTCATACACTGATTGGTGCAGGAGGAGCAGAGGGTGCGATTGATGCCTCTAATATTCTAAAACCATCTTTAGCACGTGGTGAGCTTCAATGTATCGGGGCAACAACGTTAGATGAGTACCGTAAATATATTGAAAAAGATGCTGCACTTGAACGTCGATTCCAGCCAATTCAAGTGGACCAGCCATCTGTTGATGAAAGTATTCAAATTTTAAGAGGGCTTAGAGACCGTTATGAAGCACATCACCGTGTGTCTATTACAGATGAAGCCATTGAGGCGGCGGTAAAACTTTCTGATCGTTATATCTCTGATCGTTTCCTTCCAGATAAGGCGATTGACTTAATTGATGAGGCGGGTTCAAAAGTTCGCTTACGTTCTTTCACAACACCGCCTAATCTAAAGGAACTTGAGCAAAAGCTGGATGAAGTACGCAAGGAAAAGGATGCAGCTGTTCAAAGTCAAGAATTTGAAAAAGCCGCTTCTCTTCGTGATACTGAGCAGCGATTGCGTGAAAAGGTAGAAGTGACGAAGAAATCTTGGAAAGAAAAGCAGGGACAAGAGAATTCAGAGGTATCTGTTGATGATATCGCAATGGTTGTTTCTAGCTGGACGGGAGTACCTGTTTCAAAAATTGCTCAAACAGAAACAGATAAGCTTCTAAACATGGAACAATTGCTCCACTCTCGCGTCATTGGACAGGATGAAGCAGTTGTTGCTGTTGCAAAAGCTGTAAGACGTGCCCGTGCTGGACTAAAAGATCCGAAACGTCCGATAGGCTCCTTTATTTTCTTAGGGCCAACAGGTGTTGGTAAGACTGAGCTTGCAAGAGCACTCGCTGAGTCTATCTTCGGTGATGAAGAAGCGATGATTCGTATTGATATGTCTGAGTACATGGAAAAACACTCGACTTCAAGACTTGTTGGATCACCTCCAGGCTATGTGGGCTATGATGAGGGCGGTCAGCTGACTGAAAAAGTGAGAAGAAAGCCGTATTCTGTCGTGCTTCTAGATGAGATTGAAAAGGCGCACCCTGATGTGTTTAACATCTTACTTCAAGTGTTAGAAGATGGTCGTCTCACTGATTCTAAAGGTCGTACTGTTGACTTTAGAAATACGATTTTGATTATGACTTCAAACGTTGGAGCTAGTGAGCTGAAGCGCAATAAATATGTTGGCTTTAACGTGCAGGATGAAAGTCAAAATTACAAAGATATGAAAGGCAAAGTAATGGGTGAGCTGAAACGTGCGTTTAGACCGGAGTTCATCAACCGTATTGATGAAATCATTGTCTTCCACTCACTCGAAAAGAAACATCTAAAAGAGATTGTGTCTCTCATGTCTGATCAATTGACAAAACGACTAAAAGAGCAGGACCTTTCAATTGAATTGACGGAAGCAGCAAAAGCCAAGATTGCCGACGAAGGTGTAGATCTTGAGTATGGTGCTCGTCCGTTAAGAAGAGCGATTCAAAAGCACGTCGAGGATCGACTTTCTGAGGAATTGCTGAAAGGCAATATTGAAAAAGGCCAACATATCGTATTAGATGTAGAAGATGGAGAAATTGTCGTAAAAGCAACGGCTGCTACGAACTAATATAGTAAGAAAAAAGTGTGAGGCATACCAGTAAGTTGGATGCCTCCCTTTACTTATTTTCTGACCAGTATAAGGAGTTGTATTCTTCAATCTATGGCTAAGTCAAAATCAAAATTTATATGCCAATCGTGCGGTTATGAGTCAGCCAAATGGATGGGGAAATGTCCCGGCTGCGGCACTTGGAACAGTATGACAGAAGAGGTCGTTCGTAAAGAGCCGGCAAATCGTCGAAGTGCGTTTAATCATTCTGTTCAAACCATTCAAAAACCTTCACCTATATCTGCAATTGAAACATCCGAAGAACCCCGAATTAAAACGAATTTAGAAGAATTTAACCGAGTATTAGGAAGTGGAATTGTCAAAGGTTCACTCGTTCTTATTGGCGGTGATCCTGGGATTGGGAAGTCCACACTATTATTACAAGTTTCAGCACAGCTATCAGATCAAAATCAGAATGTGTTATACATATCTGGTGAGGAATCAATCAAACAAACGAAGCTTAGGGCGGACCGTCTCGGTATTGAAAGTGCCTCTTTACATGTTTTGGCTGAAACCGATATGGAGTATATAACGTCTGCTATACAAGAGATGAAACCCGCTTTTGTTGTGGTCGATTCAATTCAAACCGTTTATCAAAGCGATATCACGTCAGCTCCTGGGTCTGTTTCTCAGGTGAGGGAATGTACTGCTCAGCTGATGAAAATTGCCAAGACGAATGGTATTCCTATTTTTATCGTTGGTCACGTGACGAAGGAGGGCTCGATTGCTGGGCCGCGCCTTTTAGAGCATATGGTAGATACAGTTCTTTATTTTGAAGGGGAGCGTCATCATACGTTTCGTATTTTACGGGCAGTGAAAAACCGTTTTGGTTCAACGAATGAATTAGGAATTTTTGAAATGAGAGAGGAAGGGCTCACAGAGGTATTAAACCCATCAGAAATCTTCTTAGAAGAGCGGTCAGCAGGTGTATCTGGATCGTGTGTTGTTGCCTCAATGGAAGGAACAAGACCTGTTCTAGTGGAGATACAAGCACTTATTTCACCGACGAGCTTTGGGAATCCACGGAGAATGGCTACTGGCCTTGATCATAACCGAGTGTCATTGCTTATGGCCGTTTTAGAAAAACGGGTAGGGCTGCTGCTGCAAAACCAAGATGCCTATTTAAAGGTCGCAGGTGGTGTGAAACTTGATGAACCAGCGATTGACTTGGCTATTGCCGTTAGTATTGCATCAAGCTTTAAAGATGCAGCGCCGCATCAAGCAGATTGCTTTATAGGAGAAGTGGGTCTGACGGGAGAAGTCAGAAGAGTATCAAGAATTGAACAGCGTGTGCAGGAAGCTGCTAAACTAGGATTTAAGCGAATGTTTATTCCTCAGGCGAATATAGATGGATGGAAAAAACCGAGAGGGATTGAGTTAGTCGGTGTAGAAAATGTAGCAGAGGCACTTCGTATTTCACTAGGGGGATCATAGAAATGGAAAAAGAGAAAAAAGGAGCGAGAGAAGTCGATCTCTTAGATATTGTCCAGTTTGTGGCACCGGGGACACCCCTGCGGGCAGGGATTGAAAACGTCCTAAGAGCCAATACTGGAGGGCTCATTGTTGTTGGTTATAACGATAAAGTGAAAAGTGTGGTAGATGGAGGATTTCATATTAATTCTGCATTCTCCCCAGCACATTTATATGAATTGGCGAAGATGGATGGGGCGATTATTTTAAGTGACTCTGGTCAAAAAATCTTGTATGCGAATACACAGCTCATGCCGGATGCAACCATTCATTCATCAGAAACAGGCATGAGACACCGAACGGCTGAACGTGTAGCAAAGCAGACAGGCTGCTTAATCATTGCCATTTCTGAACGTCGGAACGTCATTACCTTATACCAAGGGAATCGACGATATACGCTGAAAGATATTGGTTTTATTTTGACGAAGGCCAACCAAGCGATACAAACACTTGAGAAATATAAAACCATTTTAGATCATGCCATTTCTGCGTTAAGCGCCTTAGAATTTGAAGAGCTTGTGACCTTTGGTGATGTATTATCCGTGCTGCATCGTTATGAAATGGTACTTAGAATCAAAAATGAAATCAATATGTATATCAAAGAGCTTGGGACAGAAGGACACTTGATCCGTCTGCAAGTCAATGAGCTGATTACAGATATGGAGCAGGAAGCGGCTTTATTTATTAAAGATTACGTGAAAGAAAAGATCAAAGATCCATATGTGCTGCTGAAACAGCTCCAAGATATGTCGAGCTTTGAACTTTTAGATGACTCTATTTTGTACAAGTTACTCGGCTATCCAGCATCTACAAATATTGACGAATATGTGTACACAAGAGGATACAGATTACTTCATAAAATCCCTAGATTGCCTATGCCGATCGTTGAAAACGTGGTCGAAGCATTTGGTGTGCTAGATCGAATTATGGAAGCAGATGTACAAGATTTGGATGAAGTAGAAGGAATTGGAGAAGTAAGAGCGAAAAAGATAAAAAAAGGATTAAAAAGACTGCAAGAAAAACATTATATCGACCGTCAGCTATAAAAAGAGAAATTTTTCTTAAATACGGTTAAAAATGGATGAATATGGGTATATTAATGATGGTTTTGTTTTCTGTTCATGATGATAGGAAACTTAAGCATATATCAATGTCAGATGAAGGTGGATTGACAGATGAAAAATAAAGGAGGTGAAGGTATGTTAAAAAGAATCGTTCAGGCGTTTTTTATCATTTTCGGTGCAGTTGTAGGGATTTTTATCATTCCAGAGTTATTTCTGCTGTTAAATGTGAAGGACATACCTTTCATAACAAATGCTTACTCTTCAGCACTAATAGGAGCCGCTGTGTTCTTTATCATTGGTAAATGGTGCACAGGCTATGTGGTTAATTGGGTGAAATGGATCGAGGATTCTCTATTGAAGGCGCCTCTTCCTGATCTTATATCTGGAAGTTTCGGTTTAGTATTTGGACTTATTCTAGCATATCTTATTGTAAACGTGATCCCGCTAAACAATATCCCATATCATATTTTTGGTACCATTATTCCGATTTTCCTGGCTTTCTTTTTAGGATACCTTGGATTTCAGGTAGGGTTTAAGAAGAAGGATGAAATGATGGGGCTGTTCTCTCGATCTGCAAAGGTCACAAAGAAAAAAGGAGCAGCTGATGATGAACCTGAAATAGAAGATAAAAAGCTGAAAATTTTAGACACAAGTGTTATCATTGATGGAAGAATCGCAGATATTTGTCAAACTGGATTCCTAGAAGGTGTGATGGTCATTCCTCAATTTGTACTTGAGGAATTACAGCATATTGCCGACTCTTCTGATGTATTAAAGAGAAATAGAGGCCGAAGAGGTCTTGATATTTTAAATCGTATCCAAAAAGAACTGGATATTAAAGTTGAAATTTACGAAGGTGACTTTGAAGATATTCAAGAGGTTGACAGCAAGCTTGTGAAACTCGCTAAGTTAACTTCAGGTGTTGTTGTGACAAATGATTTTAATTTAAATAAAGTATGCGAACTTCAAAAAGTAGCAGTGTTAAACATCAATGATCTAGCCAATGCAGTCAAACCGGTTGTACTGCCTGGGGAAGAAATGAAGGTACAGGTCATCAAAGATGGGAAAGAGCATAACCAAGGTGTTGCTTACTTAGATGACGGTACGATGATTGTGGTCGAAGAAGGACGCAATTATATTGGAAAAGACATTGATGTGCTCGTCACGAGTGTGCTGCAAACTGCTGCTGGAAGAATGATTTTTGCGAAGCCAAAACTTCTGGAGAAGGCGCTCTAAAGGGAGAACGAACATGTATTATGAAGTAGTTATTCCGGCTGCGGGGCAGGGGAAGCGAATGAAGGCCGGCCGCAATAAACTTTTTATTGAATTGAAAAGAATGCCGGTCATCATCCACACACTGAAGGTGTTTGACGCTCATTCACAATGCAGACGCATGATCTTAGCGATCAATGAAGAAGAGCGTCGTGACTTTGAAAGGCTACTGAAGGTACACGCTTTTCAAACGCCTGTTTCACTTGTCACTGGCGGTGAAGAACGGCAGCAAAGTGTATACGAAGGATTGAAGGCTGTGCAAGATGCGGACATCGTGCTTGTTCATGATGGCGCAAGGCCTTTTATTAAGCATACACAGATTGACTTGCTCGTTAAAGCAGCGATTGAAAAAGGCTCCGCAGTCGTAGCGGTACCAGTGAAAGACACAATCAAACGCGTTCAAGAAGGCAAAGTGGAACAAACCATTGAACGTCAGAGCTTGTGGGCAGTCCAGACCCCACAAGCTTTTCGTCATTCTATTTTAAAAGAAGCGCATGAACATGCGGAGCGGACAGGCTTTCTTGGAACAGATGACGCCAGTCTTGTGGAACAATTACACGGTGAGAGTGTGTATATTGTCCAAGGAGACTATACCAATATTAAACTGACAACACCGGATGATTTATTGGTTGCCAAGGCAATTATGGATGCGGAAAGAGGGTACTAGAACATGTTTAGAATAGGACAAGGTTTTGATGTACATCAATTAACAGAGGGAAGACCTCTTATTATTGGCGGTGTGACGATCCCTTATGAAAAGGGTCTACTTGGGCATTCAGATGCGGATGTACTGCTTCATACTGTGGCGGATGCCTGCCTAGGTGCGATTGCAGAAGGAGATATCGGCAGACATTTCCCAGACACGGATCCGGAGTTTAAAGATGCAGACTCTTTTAAATTACTTCAGCACGTGTGGGCGCTTGTAAAAGAAAAAGGCTATACACTGGTGAATATCGATTGCACGATCATGGCGCAAAAACCAAAGATGGCACCATACATTCAGCCAATGTGTGAGAAAATCGCAGAAGCCCTTGAGGCAGATGTCACACAGGTGAATGTCAAAGCAACAACGACAGAGAAACTTGGATTTACAGGAAGAGGCGAAGGAATTGCCTCTCAAGCAACCGTACTTCTTCAGAAAAAGTAAAATCCGTTTTGATGAGAATGGGTTTTGATGATAAAATACGTTTATAAAAAATTGGTGTCAGACAACATGATGCAGATGAAAGGAAGTTAAACTCATGGGAAATGAAGTGCGTGTTCGTTATGCACCGAGTCCAACTGGTCATTTACATATTGGGAATGCTAGAACGGCTCTTTTCAACTATTTGTTCGCACGCAGCCAAGGCGGCAAATTTATTATTCGAATCGAGGATACGGATCAAAAGCGTAATGTAGAAGGCGGAGAAGAAAGCCAGCTTCGCCATTTGCAGTGGCTCGGGATTGATTGGGACGAGAGCATTGATAAAGATGGGGGCTACGGTCCTTACAGACAATCAGAGCGTAATGATATTTACAAAAAATATTATGACGAGCTGCTAGAGAAAGACTTGGCGTATAAGTGCTATTGTACGGCTGAAGAACTAGAAGAAGAGCGTGAAGCACAAATTGCCCGCAGTGAAATGCCTCGATACTCTGGTAAATGCAGTCATTTATCAAAAGAAGAAGAGGACAAGCTGATTGCTGAAGGAAGAGAGCCAAGCATCCGCTTCCGAGTGCCTAAAGGAGAGATCATCAAATTTGATGATATGGTCAAAGGCGAGATTTCATTTGAAACAGACGGCATCGGTGACTTTGTCATTGTGAAGAAAGATGGTACGCCAACGTATAACTTCGCTGTAGCAGTGGATGATCATTTGATGAAAATGACTCACATTCTTCGTGGTGAGGATCACATCTCGAATACACCTAAACAAATTATGGTCTTCAATGCATTTGGCTGGGATGTTCCGCTGTTCGGACATATGACGCTGATTGTAAACGAGAACCGCAAGAAATTAAGCAAGCGTGATGAATCAATTATCCAGTTCATCGAACAGTATAAGAACTTGGGCTATTTACCAGAAGCTTTGTTTAACTTCATTGCACTACTTGGGTGGTCTCCAGTTGGTGAAGAGGAACTATTTACAAAAGAGCAGTTCATCGATATTTTCGATGTCAATCGACTTTCTAAGTCACCAGCTCTCTTCGATATGCATAAACTAAAATGGGTGAATAACCAATACGTAAAAGCACTTGATCTTGATCAAGTTGTGGCTCTTACACTTCCACATCTTCAAAAGGCAGGCAAGGTAAGCGAGCAGCTGTCAGAAGAAGAAAACACGTGGGTGCGCAAACTCATTTCTCTATACCACGAGCAATTGAGCTACGGAGCAGAAATTGTTGAGTTAACAGAGTTGTTCTTTAAGGAACAAATTGAGTATAATCAAGAGGCAAAGGAAGTTCTTGCAGAAGAGCAAGTACCAGAAGTGATGGCTTCGTTTGCAGGTCAGCTTGAACGTCTAGAGTCTTTCACACCTGATGAAATCAAAGCTGCCATTAAAGCGGTACAAAAAGAAACAGGGCATAAAGGCAAGAAACTATTCATGCCAATTCGTGTGGCTGTCACAGGACAAACGCATGGCCCAGAGCTTCCGCAAAGTATTGAACTACTAGGTAAAGAGACGGTATTAAACCGCATTAAACAAATATAAGGAAAATCGTTGCGAGGGAGAAGTACAATGTTTTCGCCTATCACAGAAAGAGTCTTCACCGGCTGAAAGAGACTTATGGGCAGACGTTGGAAATGCACCCTCAAGACCCTTGAGGAACACGTATGTTAGTATGCAAGGGCGGTACCCTCCGTTATGGGATGAAGTTGAGAAGGCTGCGAAATGAGGGCTTTCTAAACAGAGTGGAACCGCGTTTTCAAAACGTCTCTGTCATATGGCAGAGGCGTTTTTTATTTGTCCAAAAAAGAGAGCAAGTCCTAAGAGAGATTGATGGGGAAGAACGGGGGGAGCATGTGTTTTTCAAAATGCTGAAAGAAGATATTGATACTGTGTTTGATCAAGATCCTGCTGCTAGAAGCTATCTTGAAGTAGTGCTAACCTATTCAGGGCTTCATGCGATTTGGGCTCATCGTGTTGCGCATGCATTTTACAAGCGTAAGCTGTATTTTCTTGCGCGGATCATTTCTCAGGTCAGCCGGTTTTTCACAGGGGTTGAGATTCACCCAGCAGCAACCATCGGCCGGCGGTTCTTTATTGATCACGGCATGGGCGTCGTGATTGGGGAAACATGTGAAATTGGCGATAACGTCACTGTTTTCCAAGGCGTGACATTAGGGGGAACAGGGAAAGAAAAGGGAAAGCGGCATCCAACTATTTTGGACGATGCGCTGATTGCGACTGGTGCTAAGGTGCTCGGTTCTATTACCGTAGGAAAAGGGTCCAAGATTGGTGCGGGGTCTGTTGTGTTAAAAGACGTACCAGACCATTCTACTGTTGTAGGTATACCTGGGCGAGTGGTCGTTCAAAATGGAAAGAAAATCAATCGTGATCTCAATCATCAAGATTTGCCAGATCCAGTTTCTGATCGTTTCAAAGAATTGGAGCGAGAAATGGAAAAGCTAAAACGTGAGCTGGCTTCATTGAGCAGAAAGGAAGAACAATCATGACAATCAATATTTATAATACATTGACACGTAAGAAGGAAGAGTTTGTCCCACTTGAACCAGGAAAGGTCAAGATGTATGTGTGCGGACCAACCGTGTATAACTACATTCACATCGGGAATGCAAGACCTGCCATTGTATATGACACGGTACGTAAGTATTTAGAATATAGCGGCTATGATGTGAATTTCGTATCCAACTTTACTGATGTGGATGATAAACTCATCAAAGCAGCAAATGAATTAGGCGAAGATGTCCCAACGATTGCTGATCGATTTATCCAAGCATACTTTGAGGACGTCAGTGCATTAGGCTGCAAAAAAGCAGACCTTCACCCGCGAGTGACAGAAAATATGGATGATATCATTGCGTTTATCGCCACATTGATTGAAAAAGGCTACGCCTATGAAGCAGATGGTGACGTGTATTACAGCACACGCTCATTTGAAGGCTACGGAAAACTGTCTCACCAATCGATTGATGAATTAAAGACAGGTGCCCGTATTCGTGTAGGTGAAAAGAAAAGGGATGCACTCGACTTTGCATTATGGAAGGCCGCAAAGGATCAGGAGATTTCTTGGGATAGCCCGTGGGGCGAAGGGCGTCCAGGCTGGCACATCGAGTGCTCTGCGATGGTCAAAAAATATTTAGGCGATACGATTGACATTCATGCTGGCGGACAGGATTTAACGTTCCCTCACCACGAGAATGAGATTGCTCAATCTGAGGCTTTGACAGGAAAACCTTTTGCGAAGTATTGGATGCATAACGGGTATATTAATATTGAGAATGAAAAAATGTCAAAATCACTTGGGAACTTTGTGCTCGTACATGACATTATTAAAGAACAAGATCCAGATGTGCTTCGTTTCTTTATGCTGTCGGTTCACTATCGTCATCCAATCAATTACTCCATTGACTTATTGGAAAGTACAAAGAGTGCATTTAACAGACTCAAAACATCCTATTCAAATCTACATCATCGCCTTGAGAGCAGTACCAATTTAACAGAGGATAACACTGAATGGCTGACAAAGATTGAAGAGCAGCGAGCGACATTTATTTCTGAAATGAATGATGACTTCAATACGGCAAATGCCATCTCTGTTTTATTTGAACTAGCGAAACAAGCGAATTACTATATGGAAACTGATCATACTTCCGAGGAAGTGATCAAGGCATTTATTGGCTTGTTCCAAGAAATCACATCCGTCCTCGGCTTCTCACTAGAAGAAAAGCACACGCTTGACGAAGAGGTAGAAGCATTAATTGAGAAGCGGAATGAAGCTAGAAGGAATCGTGACTTCGCATTGTCTGATCAAATTCGTAATCAGCTAAAGAGCATGAATATTGTATTGGAGGACACTCCTCAAGGTACGCGCTGGAAAAGAGGAGAATAGGTCATGTTGAATTTTGAAAAGCTGAAAGACGGAAAACAGTTGAACGGGCTTGCGCTTGCTTATATGGGTGATGCCATTTTTGAAGTATACGTGAGGCATCACCTCCTCCAAACGGGGGCGACCAAACCGAATGAGCTTCATAAACGTGCAAGTAAGATCGTTTCAGCTAAATCTCAGGCCGCTATTTTATTTGAGCTTCAGCAGAAGGGCTTTTTCACAGAAGCGGAAGAAGCGGTGCTGAAAAGAGGAAGAAATGCAAAATCAGGCACAGTGCCTAAAAACACAGACGTTCAAACGTATCGTTATAGTACAGCGTTTGAAGCGCTCATGGGTTATTTATTTATCGAGAAGCAGGACGAACGCTTAGAAGAGTTGATTAGTCAGGCGATTGAAATCGGAACGTCAGGGAGGAAGACAAATGAGTCAGCAACATGATTATGTGATTGGGAAAAATGCAGTGATTGAAACACTGAAGTCAGATCGGGAGTTATACAAGCTCTGGATGGCAGAAAACACTGTAAAAGGACAAGCCCAGCAGGTCATTGAACTCGCGAAAAAGCAAAATATCACCATTCAGTATGTTCCGAGGAAAAAGCTTGATCAGATGGTAACAGGTCAGCACCAGGGAATCGTTGCACAAGTAGCAGCATATGAATATGCAGAATTGGACGATCTGTATCAAATTGCTGAAAAGCGGAATGAACAACCATTTTTCATCATCTTAGATGAAATTGAAGATCCGCACAATTTAGGGTCGATCATGCGTACGGCCGATGCTGTTGGTGCACATGGAATCGTCATTCCAAAACGACGAGCGGTAGGCTTGACGACAACTGTTGCGAAAGCATCTACTGGAGCCATTGAACATATCCCGGTCGCAAAAGTAACCAATCTTTCCAGAGCTCTTGATGAAATGAAAGAAAGAGGAATTTGGGTCGCAGGAACAGATGCATCTGCGAAGCAGGACTACAGACAATTTGATGGCACGATGCCTCTCGCTCTTGTCATTGGCAGTGAAGGAAAAGGAATTGGCCGATTGATTAAGGAAAAATGTGATTTCTTGATTAAATTGCCAATGGCCGGGAAGGTCACTTCATTAAATGCATCAGTTGCCGCTAGTCTATTGATGTATGAAGTGTATCGAAAACGTTATCCGTTAGGAGAATAGAGATGGACATCCTCTTAGTCGATGGATACAACATGATAGGTGCATGGCCTCGTTTGCAGCACTTAAAAGAAAACAGCTTTGAAGAAGCCAGAGACGTGCTGATTCAACATTTAGCAGAATATCAAGCATATACAGGGTATCGAGTCATTGTCGTATTCGATGCCCATATGGTCAAAGGAATCGAAAAGAAGCGGACAAACCACCGAGTAGAGGTCATCTTTACAAGAGAAAATGAAACGGCTGATGAGCGGATTGAAAAACTGGCACAAGACTTGAATAACATTCGGACGCAAATTCATGTGGCGACCTCTGATTATACAGAACAATGGGCAATTTTTGGACAGGGTGCACTTCGTAAGTCAGCACGTGAGCTCTTAAGAGAGATAGAAGTGATTGAACGAAAGATTGAAACACGTGTCAAAAAGATTACTTCTGATAAACCAGCATCCAAAATTGAATTGTCAGAAGATGTATTGAAAACGTTTGAAAAATGGCGGCGGGGAAACTTGGAATAGCTTGACGATATTTCAACCATTATTGTATAATATTTCTATCTAGGTGCGGTCGGGGGGATCGAAGTGAATCTAAACAACAGCAAGGGTAAGTCCATCAGAGAGCAATTTTGCCAGTTGGAAGATGAACAAGTCATTGAAAGGGTTCATGTCGGAGATAGTGATGCGCTAGATTATTTAATAACGAAATACCGCAATTTTGTACGTGCGAAAGCAAGATCTTATTTCTTGATTGGAGCGGATCGAGAGGACATTGTCCAAGAGGGGATGATCGGACTTTATAAGTCTATCCGCGATTTCAGAGAGGACAAGCTTACTTCATTTAAGGCTTTTGCAGAATTATGTATTACCCGCCAAATTATCACCGCAATTAAAACAGCTACTCGCCAAAAACATATCCCGTTAAATTCCTATGTATCATTAGACAAGCCGATATACGATGAAGAATCGGACAGAACATTATTGGACGTCATTTCCGGTGCTAAAGCGCTTAACCCAGAAGATTTAATCATTAGCAAAGAAGAATTTGATGATATTGAAATGAAAATGGGTGAATTACTAAGCGAGCTGGAAAGAAAGGTACTTGTGCTTTATCTTGATGGCAGGTCCTATCAGGAGATTTCTGAAGATTTAAACCGTCATGTGAAATCAATTGATAACGCACTCCAAAGAGTAAAGAGAAAGTTAGAGAAATATTTAGAGCTGCGCGAGATCAGTCTCTAATCAAACCTATATTGACAGCTTTTTCGACACTGTGATAAGGTACTAAGGAAATGATGTCGAGAAAATAGGTGTAAATATGAGGAAAAAGATTACTCTAGCCTGTAAAGACTGCGGAAGCCGCAATTATACGACAATGAAAAGTGTTGCTTCAGCAGCTGAAAGATTAGAAGTTAAGAAATATTGCAAGACTTGTAATTCACATAAAACACATTTAGAAACGAAGTAGGATTTGCGTTCTTTAATCTGTGGAGGTCTTTTACATGCGTATTATCAGTTTCTTAAAAAGTGTCGGGAAAGAAATGAAAAAGGTCAGCTGGCCAAAGAAAAACGAAATGGTCCGCTACACGATCACTGTTATTTTAACAGTCGTATTTTTTGCCATCTTTTTCTCTTTTCTTGATATAGGAATCTCACAATTAATCGAATTAATTCATTAATACTTGAATAATGGTCTGCTGAACGTGCTATAATAGATCATAATATGACTTGCCAAAAAACCCGTTTTACGGGTTTTTTCAATTGCTTGAAAATATTTACCGGTACTCGAGATTCGTCAAATAGACATTACGAAATGTGGGGAGGGAAGGACTAAATAGTCCTGAACGAAAATGGAAAAGAATTGGTATGTTGTGCATACGTACTCTGGCTATGAAAACAAAGTGAAAGCAAACTTGGAAAAGCGTGTTGAATCAATGGGCATGCAGGATAAAATTTTCCGCGTTGTTGTACCAGAAGAAGAAGAAACGGACATTAAAAACGGTAAGAAAAAAGTAGTGAAAAAGAAAGTATTCCCTGGATATGTGCTAGTAGAAATCGTCATGACTGACGATTCTTGGTATGTCGTTCGTAATACACCAGGTGTGACAGGATTCGTTGGATCAGCTGGATCAGGCTCTAAGCCGACAGCGTTATTACCTGGCGAAGCAGAAACCATTCTGAAGAGAATGGGACTTGAAGAGCGCAAGACAGAAATCGACTTTGAACTAAAAGAAACAGTCAAGGTCATCGATGGACCATTTGCTAACTTCACAGGCTCTATCGAAGAGATTGATTATGATAAAAGCAAAGTCAAAGTATTCGTTAATATGTTTGGTAGAGAAACTCCTGTGGAACTTGAGTTCACACAGATCGATAAATTGTAATTTAAAAGAGCTTGAAATGAGTGTATAGAAGTGGTAATATAGCAAAGGTACGTCTTGAGTTCGCTCAAGATCGCTAGCTAGTTATTTCGTCATTCATATAAAGAATGAAGTTGTTGAGTGGGAGGGGGATTCCCCTATTACCACATCACGGACTTTAAGGAGGTGTGTCTCGTGGCTAAAAAAGTAGTAAAAGTTGTTAAATTGCAAATTCCTGCTGGAAAAGCTAACCCAGCTCCACCAGTTGGACCTGCACTAGGTCAAGCCGGTGTTAATATCATGGGATTCTGTAAGGAGTTTAACGCTCGTACAGCTGACCAAGCTGGTCTTATCATTCCTGTTGAAATTTCGGTTTTTGAAGACCGTTCATTTACATTTATTACTAAAACTCCACCTGCTGCAGTTTTACTTAAAAAAGCAGCTGGTATTGAGTCTGGTTCTGGTGAACCTAACCGTAATAAAGTGGCAACTGTTAAGCGTGATAAAGTACGCGAAATCGCGGAAACAAAAATGCCTGACTTAAACGCTGCTAGCGTTGAATCAGCTATGCGCATGGTTGAAGGTACTGCACGCAGTATGGGTATTGTCATCGAAGATTAATTTTTTGTCTTGTTGGGTTGCGAGTTTGGTTTTGACAAGTTCGCAACCCTTATTCGTGGGAGGTTATTCCGCTAAAACCACATAAGGAGGATTTTTATAATGGCTAAAAAAGGTAAAAAGTATGTAGAAGCTGCTAAGCTAATCGAACGTACTAAAGCGTATGATGTAGCTGAAGCTGTTTCTCTTACAAAAAAAGCAAATACAGCGAAATTTGATGCGACTGTAGAAGTTGCTTTTCGTTTGGGCGTAGACCCTCGTAAAAACGATCAACAAATCCGCGGTGCAGTTGTACTTCCTAACGGAACTGGTAAAACTCAACGCGTTCTTGTGTTCGCTAAAGGCGAAAAAGCAAAAGAAGCAGAAGCTGCTGGAGCAGACTACGTTGGAGATTCTGATTACATCACTAAAATCCAACAAGGCTGGTTCGAATTCGATGTAATCGTTGCGACACCTGACATGATGGGTGAAGTTGGTAAGATCGGTCGTGTACTTGGACCAAAAGGTCTTATGCCAAACCCTAAAACAGGAACTGTAACTTTCGAAGTTGAAAAAGCAATCAATGAAATCAAAGCTGGTAAAGTAGAATACCGCGTTGATAAAGCTGGTAACATCCACGCGCCAATCGGAAAGGTTTCTTTCGAGGACGAAAAGCTTGTTGAGAACTTTGCAACAATCTATGACACAATCCTTAAAGCAAAACCTGCAGCGGCTAAAGGTGTATACGTGAAAAACGTTTCTGTTACATCTACTATGGGCCCTGGCGTGAAAGTGGACCCATCTTCTTTCTCTGCAAAATAATTCTTGACTTGTCACAACCGTTTTGGTAATATCAAAATGTTGTAAAATAGAATAATCATTTATACCGTAGACAGCAGGGGCCTTATGGCTTAATTAACCCGCCGAGGTGTATATGTCACAGTCTTACGTTAACGTATGCTTGTATATACAGCCTCCATGTCTTAATGGAGGCTTTTTATATGGAGAACCGTTCGTTAGGAACGTGATGGCCTGATCGGTATAAGTGTTACACAAAGAATGTACAGGAGGTGTAACCATGAGCAATGCAATCGATACTAAAAAAGTTGTCGTTGATGAAATTACTTCTAAATTTAAAGACAGTTTGTCTACTGTAATCGTAGATTACCGCGGTCTTTCAGTTTCTGAAGTGACTGAACTTCGTAAACAGCTTCGTGATGCTGGCGTAGAATTCAAAGTTTACAAAAATACTTTGACTCGCCGTGCAGTTGAACAAGTTGAACTAACGGGTTTAAACGATTTCTTAACAGGTCCAAACGCTATCGCATTCAGTAACGAAGATGTTATCGCACCTGCGAAAATCATCAACGAATTTGCGAAAAGCCACGAAGCTTTAGAAATCAAAGCTGGTGTTATCGAAGGAAACGTAGCGACTGTAGAAGAAGTGAAGGCTCTTGCGGAACTTCCGTCTCGCGAAGGCTTACTTTCTATGTTGCTTAGCGTTCTTCAAGCTCCAGTTCGTAACCTTGCTCTTGCTACTAAAGCAGTTGCAGATCAAAAAGAAGAACAAGGCGCTTAATGCGTACTTGACGTAAAAAACTTAAAAATGGAGGAATTACAAATGGCTTTAAATATCGAAGAAATCATTGCTTCAGTTAAAGAAGCAACTGTACTTGAGTTAAACGACTTAGTAAAAGCAATCGAAGAAGAATTTGGCGTAACTGCTGCTGCTCCTGTAGCTGTAGCTGCTGGTGGCGGTGCTGCTGCTGAAGAAAAAACTGATTTTGATCTAGTACTTGCTGGTGCTGGAGACCAAAAAATCAAAGTTATCAAAGTGGTTCGTGAAATCACTGGTCTTGGCTTGAAAGAAGCTAAAGAACTTGTTGACAACACTCCAAAACCACTTAAAGAAGGTATTGCTAAAGAAGAAGCTGAAGAACTTAAAGCTAAGCTTGAAGAAGTTGGCGCTTCTGTAGAAGTTAAGTAATCTTCGCCTAACCTTTTGGGAAAGCTCGCTTTTACTGGCGGGCTTTTTCTTTTCTTATCTCCTGAAACGATTGAATCCAGAGGAGGTCCATTCACCATGAGTGACCACTATTATACGGAAAAGCCATCAGTGAAAAGCAATAAACAGACATGGGACTTCACCTTGAGAAACCGTAGCTTTACTTTTACAAGTGACAGTGGAGTGTTTTCTAAGAAAGAAGTCGACTATGGTTCGAGGCTTTTAATTGAAGCTTTTGAAGAACCTGACTTGGATGGCGACGTCTTAGATGTCGGTTGCGGTTATGGACCGATCGGCTTATCGTTAGCAAACGAAATGACAGGCCGCACCATTCATATGATTGATGTGAACGAAAGAGCAGTCGAACTTTCAAAGGAAAACGCTAAGCATAATCGCATTGATAATGTCCGCATCTATCAAAGTGATTTGTTCTCGAATGTTCATTCATCAGCTGCTTTTGCCTCTATACTGACCAATCCCCCAATACGGGCAGGGAAGAAAGTAGTACATGCGATCTTTGAAAAAAGTGCTGATCATTTATTGCCGGAAGGTGAGTTGTGGGTGGTTATTCAGAAAAAACAAGGTGGACCATCTGCGATTGAGAAATTAGAGCAGCTTTTTGGAGAAGTGACGGTCGTTATGAAAAAAAAGGGCTACTATATTATCAAAGCTAAAAAAGTTTGACGCAGTTTCCTAGCTGTGTTAACATTATAAAATGCCAATGTGTATATTTTGCTTGATAGGTTTAAAAAACAACTATTTTGTATAAATTATGCATACTTGGGAAAACTAATAAAATCGGTATTTGTTTTTGGATGTGGTTTTCTTATTTTAGAAACCCTTTTTTCTTTTGTCTTGTAAAAGTATTTCTTTACTGACATTTGAAAGACAGAAATACTTTTTACACATATAATACGCATGATTTGAGGGGTGAATCAGTTGACAGGTCAACTAGTTCAGTATGGACGACACCGCCAGCGCAGAAGCTACGCACGCATAAGCGAAGTGTTAGAATTACCAAATCTCATTGAAATTCAAACCTCTTCTTATCAGTGGTTTCTTGATGAGGGTCTTAGAGAGATGTTTCAAGATATATCCCCAATTGAGGATTTTACTGGTAACCTTTCTCTTGAATTCATTGATTACAGCCTAGGGGATCCTAAGTATCCTGTAGCAGAATCAAAAGAACGTGATGTAACTTACTCTGCTCCACTAAGAGTAAAAGTTCGTTTAATTAACAAAGAAACTGGAGAAGTAAAAGACCAAGATGTGTTTATGGGTGATTTCCCAATCATGACAGACACAGGTACTTTTATCATTAATGGTGCGGAACGTGTAATCGTTTCTCAGTTAGTACGTTCTCCAAGTGTATATTTCAGTGGTAAAGTAGACAAAAACGGTAAAAAAGGTTTTACTGCGACTGTCATTCCAAACCGTGGCGCATGGTTAGAATACGAAACTGATGCGAAGGATGTAGTCTATGTACGCATCGATCGCACACGTAAGTTGCCGGTTACGGTTCTTTTGCGTGCTCTCGGCTTCAGCTCTGATCAAGAGATACTTGACCTCATTGGCGAGAATGAATACTTACGCAACACGTTGGAAAAAGACAATACAGAGAATGCTGATAAAGCACTTCTCGAAATCTACGAGCGTCTTCGTCCCGGAGAGCCGCCAACTGTTGAAAATGCGAAAAGCTTGCTAGACTCTCGCTTCTTTGATCCGAAGAGATATGACTTAGCAAATGTTGGACGCTACAAGATTAATAAGAAGCTTCATATTAAAAATAGACTATTCAATCAAAAATTGGCTGAAACGCTAGTTGATCCTGAAACAGGTGAAATCCTAGCAGAAAAAGGTCAAATTTTAGATAGAAGAGTGCTTGATAAAGTTCTTCCATACTTAGAAAACGGCATCGGATTTAGAAAGCTTTATCCAAACGGTGGCGTAGTAGAGGATGAAGTAGAACTTCAATCTATCAAGATTTATGCACCAACTGATCAAGAAGGCGAGCAAGTGATCAACGTGATTGGTAATGCATATGTAGAGGAAGCTGTGAAGAACATCACGCCTTCTGACATCATTGCTTCAATCAGTTACTTCTTTAACCTACTTCATGGAGTAGGCGACACAGATGATATCGATCACCTTGGTAACCGTCGTCTGCGTTCTGTAGGTGAACTTCTGCAAAACCAATTCCGTATTGGTTTAAGCAGAATGGAGCGTGTTGTTCGTGAAAGAATGTCGATTCAAGACACGAACACGATCACACCTCAGCAGCTGATCAACATCCGTCCTGTGATCGCTTCTATCAAAGAGTTCTTTGGTAGCTCTCAGCTTTCTCAGTTCATGGATCAAACAAACCCGCTTGCTGAATTGACACACAAACGTCGTCTATCAGCGCTTGGACCGGGTGGTTTGACACGTGAGCGTGCAGGAATGGAAGTTCGTGACGTTCACTATTCTCACTATGGTCGTATGTGTCCGATTGAAACACCAGAGGGTCCAAACATTGGTTTGATCAACTCTCTATCTTCATTTGCGAAAGTGAATCGCTTCGGATTTATCGAAACACCTTACCGTCGGGTTGATCCTGAAACAGGTAAAGTGACGCCGAGAATCGATTACTTAACGGCTGATGAAGAGGATAATTACGTAGTAGCACAAGCGAACGCTATATTAGGTGAAGATGGTTCGTTTATTGATGATAATATCATTGCTCGTTTCAGAGGGGAAAACACCGTTGTTCCTCGAAACCGCGTTGACTACATGGACGTTTCGCCGAAGCAGGTTGTTTCTGCAGCGACAGCATGTATCCCATTCTTAGAAAACGATGACTCTAACCGCGCTCTAATGGGAGCGAACATGCAACGTCAGGCTGTGCCTTTGATGCAGCCGGAATCACCGATTGTTGGTACAGGTATGGAGTATGTATCAGGTAAAGACTCTGGTGCTGCTGTGATCTGCCGTTACCCAGGTGTTGTAGAACGTGTTGAAGCGAAGAATATTTGGGTTCGCCGTTATGAAGACGTTGACGGACAACAAGTCAAAGGAAACCTAGACAAATACAGCTTGCTGAAATTTGTCCGCTCTAACCAAGGGACTTGCTACAACCAGCGCCCAATTGTAAGTGTTGGAGATGAAGTCGTCAAAGGAGAAATCCTTGCAGACGGTCCTTCTATGGAAAAAGGTGAATTGGCTCTAGGACGTAACGTCATGGTCGGCTTCATGACTTGGGACGGTTACAACTATGAGGATGCGATCATTATGAGTGAGCGCCTTGTAAAAGATGACGTCTACACTTCTATTCATATTGAAGAATATGAATCAGAAGCTCGTGATACAAAGCTTGGACCAGAAGAAATTACGCGTGATATTCCAAATGTTGGGGAAGATGCATTACGCAACCTTGACGAGCGTGGAATTATCCGTATTGGTGCAGAAGTAAAAGACGGAGACCTTCTTGTCGGGAAAGTAACGCCTAAAGGTGTAACAGAACTAACAGCTGAAGAACGTCTATTACATGCAATCTTTGGTGAAAAGGCTCGTGAAGTACGTGATACGTCTCTACGTGTACCACACGGCGGCGGCGGAATCATCCACGATGTCAAAGTCTTTAACCGTGAAGATGGAGATGAATTACCACCAGGTGTTAACCAGTTAGTCCGTGTATACATCGTTCAGAAGCGTAAAATTTCTGAAGGTGACAAAATGGCCGGACGACATGGTAACAAAGGGGTTATCTCCAAAATCCTTCCAGAAGAAGATATGCCGTATCTTCCAGATGGAACACCGATTGATATCATGTTAAACCCTCTAGGGGTACCATCTCGTATGAATATCGGTCAGGTACTTGAGCTTCATATGGGTATGGCTGCACGTTACCTAGGCATCCACATTGCGTCACCAGTATTTGATGGTGCGCGTGAGGAAGATGTTTGGGAAACGCTTGAAGAAGCAGGTATGTCCCGTGATGCGAAAACAGTCCTTTATGACGGTCGAACTGGTGAACCATTCGATAACCGTGTATCAGTGGGAATCATGTACATGATCAAACTGGCTCACATGGTTGACGATAAACTTCACGCACGTTCAACTGGACCATACTCACTTGTTACGCAGCAGCCACTGGGCGGTAAAGCACAGTTTGGTGGACAGCGTTTCGGAGAGATGGAAGTATGGGCACTTGAAGCTTACGGTGCAGCATATACACTTCAAGAAATCTTAACTGTAAAATCGGATGACGTTGTGGGTCGTGTGAAAACATACGAAGCGATCGTCAAAGGGGATAACGTACCTGAACCAGGTGTCCCTGAATCATTCAAAGTATTAATTAAAGAACTTCAAAGTTTAGGTATGGATGTGAAAATCCTATCTGGCGATGAAGAAGAGATAGAAATGAGAGATTTAGAAGACGATGAGGAAACGAAGAAAGCAGACGGATTAGCGTTATCTAATGACGAAGATGCTGCAGACCTCGCACCTGTCGATCTTGAACGTGACGCAGTCACAAAAGAATAGCAGAAACGATTAGAGCAAGTGACTAGGGTATAACCCGAAGATTAAAAGGGAGGTAGGCCCCTTGCTAGATGTGAACAATTTTGAGTATATGAACATCGGTCTCGCATCACCTGATAAAATCCGTTCTTGGTCTTTTGGTGAAGTGAAAAAGCCTGAAACGATTAACTATCGTACACTGAAACCGGAAAAAGATGGTCTCTTTTGTGAACGTATCTTCGGACCGCAAAAAGACTGGGAATGTCATTGTGGAAAGTATAAACGCGTTCGTTATAAGGGTGTTGTATGTGACCGTTGTGGTGTAGAAGTAACACGGGCAAAAGTCCGTCGTGAGAGAATGGGGCATATCGAACTGGCTGCTCCAGTTTCCCACATTTGGTATTTCAAAGGTATCCCAAGCCGTATGGGTCTTGTTCTAGATATGTCACCACGTGCGTTAGAAGAAGTGATTTACTTCGCTTCTTACGTCGTGACTGATCCTGGCAACACACCGCTTGAGAAGAAACAACTTCTTTCTGAGAAAGAATTCCGTGCTTATTTAGATAAATACGGTAACACCTTCCAAGCAGCTATGGGTGCAGAAGCAATTAACAAACTTCTTCAAGATATCGATCTTGTGAAAGAAGTAGATACACTCAAAGAAGAGCTAAAAACAGCTCAAGGACAGCGTCGTACACGTGCGATCAAACGCCTTGAAGTGTTGGAAGCTTTCCGTAACTCAGGAAACAAACCGTCTTGGATGATCCTTGATGTACTTCCGGTTATTCCACCAGAATTACGTCCAATGGTTCAGCTTGATGGCGGACGTTTTGCTACTTCTGACTTGAACGACCTTTATCGTCGTGTCATCAACCGTAACAATCGTCTGAAACGTTTATTAGATCTTGGCGCGCCAAGCATCATCGTTCAGAACGAGAAGCGTATGCTTCAAGAAGCTGTCGATGCCTTGATTGATAATGGACGTAGAGGCCGACCAGTAACAGGACCAGGAAATAGACCATTGAAATCTCTTTCTCACATGCTGAAAGGGAAACAAGGGCGTTTCCGTCAAAACTTGCTTGGTAAACGTGTTGACTATTCTGGACGTTCCGTTATCGTCGTTGGACCACATTTGAAAATGTATCAGTGTGGACTTCCGAAAGAAATGGCTCTTGAACTATTCAAACCATTCGTGATGAAGGAGCTTGTTGAAAAAGGATTAGCTCACAACATTAAGAGCGCGAAACGTAAGATTGAGCGCGTGCAGCCGGAAGTTTGGGATGTTTTAGAATCAGTGATTCGTGAGCATCCAGTCTTACTAAACCGTGCACCAACTCTTCACAGACTTGGTATTCAAGCGTTTGAACCTACACTTGTGGAAGGACGCGCAATTCGTCTGCATCCACTTGTATGTACTGCCTACAACGCTGACTTTGATGGTGACCAAATGGCGGTTCACGTACCATTATCTGCTGAAGCTCAAGCTGAAGCTCGTATCTTAATGCTTGCTGCTCAAAACATTTTGAACCCGAAAGATGGAAAACCTGTTGTTACGCCATCTCAGGATATGGTGCTAGGTAACTACTACCTTACACTTGAGCGTAAAGGTGCTATCGGAGAAGGTATGGTCTTCAAAGATACGAACGAAGCCCTTCTAGCTTATCAAAATGGGTATGTGCATCTTCATACACGTGTAGCTGTTGCAGCTAACTCGTTGAAGAATGTGACATTCACTGATGAACAGCGTTCTAAATTGTTGATTACAACAGTTGGAAAACTAATCTTTAACGAAATCTTACCGGAATCATTCCCATACATGAATGAACCGACTAAGAGCAATATTGAAGAAAAAACGCCTGACCGCTTCTTCCTTGAAAAAGGTGAAGATGTCAAAGCTGCGATCGAGAAACAAGAAATCAATGCGCCGTTCAAAAAAGGTATTTTAGGTAAAATCATTGCGGAAATCTTTAAGAGATTCCATATCACTGAAACATCTAAAATGCTTGACCGCATGAAAAATCTTGGTTTCAAATACTCTACTAAAGCGGGTATTACGGTTGGGGTGTCTGATATCGTCGTATTAGATGATAAACAGAAGATCCTCGAAGAAGCGCAAGCAAAAGTAGATAACGTCATGAAGCAATTCAGACGTGGTTTGATTACTGAAGAAGAGCGTTACGAGAGAGTCATTTCGATCTGGAGTTCTTCTAAAGATGTCATCCAAGGTAAACTGATGAAGTCCCTTGATGAAGTCAACCCTATCTACATGATGAGTGACTCTGGAGCGCGTGGTAACGCATCTAACTTCACTCAGCTGGCTGGTATGCGTGGTCTGATGGCCAACCCGGCTGGACGTATCATTGAACTTCCGATTAAATCTAGTTTCCGTGAAGGTTTAACCGTATTGGAATACTTTATTTCCACTCACGGAGCGCGTAAAGGTCTTGCCGATACAGCTCTTAAAACAGCTGACTCAGGTTACCTCACGCGTCGTCTCGTTGACGTTGCACAGGATGTTATCATCCGTGAAACAGATTGCGGTACAGACCGTGGAATCTTGGCGAAGTCCATTAAAGAAGGAAATGAAATTATTGAGAAACTTGAAGAACGTCTGATCGGACGTTTTGCAAGAAAACCAATTGTTCATCCTGAAACGGGCGAAGTCATTGTTGGCGAAAACGAACTAATTGATGAAGATAAAGCACTTGAAGTAGTTGAAGCAGGAATCGAGGAAGTATGGATCCGTTCTGCATTTACATGTAACACGCCTCATGGTGTATGTAAACGATGCTACGGCCGTAACCTTGCAACTGGTACTGACGTTGAAGTCGGTGAAGCAGTTGGAATCATCGCTGCACAATCGATCGGTGAGCCAGGAACACAGCTTACAATGCGTACGTTCCACACCGGTGGGGTAGCAGGAGACGATATCACTCAAGGTTTACCTCGTATCCAAGAGTTATTTGAAGCGCGTAATCCGAAAGGGCAGGCAACCATTTCTGAAATTGATGGTGTCGTTGCTGAAATTAACGATGTTCGTGACAAGCAACAGGAAATTGTGGTTCAAGGCGAAGTTGAAACTCGCTCTTACACAGCTCCTTACAATGCACGTCTGAAAGTTGTTGAAGGTGACAAAGTCACTCGTGGTCAAGTACTGACAGAAGGTTCGATCGATCCGAAAGAACTTCTTAAAGTGACTGATATGACAGCTGTTCAAGAATATCTGCTTCATGAAGTACAAAAAGTATACCGTATGCAAGGGGTAGAAATCGGAGATAAGCACGTAGAAGTAATGGTTCGCCAAATGCTTCGTAAAGTGCGTGTCGCTGATGCAGGGGATACAGATGTATTACCAGGCACACTTCTTGATGTACACCAATTCACAGAAGCGAACAAAAAAGTACTATTCGAAGGCAAACGTCCTGCAACAGGCCGTCCAGTTCTTCTTGGTATTACAAAAGCATCGCTTGAAACAGACTCGTTCTTGTCTGCAGCATCCTTCCAAGAAACGACTCGTGTCCTAACAGATGCGGCGATCAAAGGAAAACGTGATGAACTGCTTGGCTTGAAAGAGAATGTCATCATCGGTAAACTTGTTCCTGCTGGAACTGGAATGCCAAACTACCGTAAAGTTAAGCCGGTTTCACAAGTGCAGCCGTCTGACGATATGGTTCCTGTAGAGTAATCTTTCTCTTAAGATTTCTATAAAAATCATCAAAAAATGGTGAAGGATGTCAAGATAATCTGTCAAACGATATTGACATCCTTCTGCCATGATGATAATATAACCAAGGTGCTCAAAATAAAACCTGTTACTTTGGAGGATATTCGATGTCTTATGATAAAGTATCACAGGCTCAATCCATTATTATTGGTACGAAGCAAACAGTAAAAGCTCTGAAACGAGATTCAGTGAAGGAAATCGTCGTAGCGAAAGATGCTGATCCTGCTTTAACCGCTAGTGTAATGAAACTAGCGCAAGAGAAGGGTGTAGACATTTTAGTGGTAGATTCCATGAAAAAGCTCGGCAAGGCCTGCGGAATTGAAGTTGGGGCAGCAGCTGTTGCCATTATGTTATAGCGTACTTGTTTTGTTTTTGCATGCTTAAAATGCAAAAGCATTGTTTTTTGCCTTTTGATGAACCACCTGGGTATGTGGGTTATAAAAAAAGTAATGAAGGGAGGAATAACAACATGCCTACAATTAATCAGCTAATACGCAAAGGACGCGTGAGTAAAGTTGAAAACTCAAAGTCTCCTGCACTTAACAAAGGATACAACAGTTTCAAAAAAGAGCACACTAACGTAACATCTCCACAGAAGCGCGGGGTTTGTACTCGTGTCGGTACAATGACACCGAAAAAACCAAACTCAGCACTACGTAAATATGCTCGTGTACGTTTGTCTAACCTGATTGAGGTAACAGCTTACATTCCTGGTATCGGACATAACCTACAAGAGCACAGTGTAGTACTTATCCGTGGCGGACGTGTAAAAGACTTACCGGGTGTACGTTACCACATCGTTCGTGGTGCGCTTGATACTGCCGGAGTTGACGGTCGTATGCAAGGACGTTCTAAATACGGAACAAAACGCCCTAAACAAAGCAAATAATATAAACAAACATAAGGGTTTTTAGAAGTTGAGTTCAGATCAGTGGAGTCAGGCAGCTGACAATGAAATTGAGATGAAAGACAGATAGAAATCCTTTTAAAAGAGAAGGGAGGCTATTCAGATGCCACGTAAAGGTCCTGTAGCAAAAAGAGACGTTTTGCCAGATCCAATTTACAATTCTAAACTTGTATCTCGTTTGATCAACAAAATGATGATCGACGGTAAAAGAGGAAAGTCACAAACTATTCTCTACAAGTCATTTGATATCATCAAAGAACGTACTGGTAATGAAGCGATGGAGGTTTTCGAACAAGCCTTGAAAAACATCATGCCAGTTCTTGAAGTTAAAGCACGTCGTGTAGGTGGAGCTAACTACCAAGTTCCTGTAGAAGTTCGCCCAGATCGTCGTACGACTTTAGGTCTTCGCTGGTTAGTAAACTACGCTCGTCTTCGTGGAGAAAAAACGATGGAAGAGCGTCTTGCTAACGAAATCCTTGACGCAGCTAACAACACTGGTGCTGCTGTTAAGAAACGTGAAGATACACACAAAATGGCAGAAGCGAACAAAGCATTCGCTCACTACCGCTGGTAGGATTTATACCAAACTAAAAAAACTATTCCCTAATAAGGAAGGAGAAATTACCCAATGGCAAGAGAGTTCTCCTTAGACAAAACTCGTAATATTGGTATCATGGCTCACATCGATGCCGGTAAAACGACAACGACTGAGCGTATCTTGTACTACACTGGTCGTATCCATAAAATTGGTGAAACTCACGAAGGAGCTTCACAAATGGACTGGATGGAGCAGGAGCAAGAACGTGGTATTACAATCACTTCTGCTGCTACTACAGCACAATGGAAAGGTTACCGTGTAAACATCATTGATACACCAGGACACGTAGACTTCACTGTTGAAGTTGAACGTTCTTTGCGTGTACTTGATGGTGCGGTTGCTGTTCTTGATGCACAATCAGGTGTAGAGCCTCAAACTGAAACAGTTTGGCGCCAAGCAACAACTTACGGAGTACCTCGTATCGTATTCGTTAACAAAATGGATAAAACCGGTGCGGACTTCCTTTACTCTGTAAGCACATTAAGAGATCGTCTTCAAGCGAACGCTCATGCAATTCAATTGCCGATCGGCGCTGAAGATCAATTCGAAGGAATCATCGACCTTGTAGAAAACGTAGCATACTTCTACGAAGATGACCTTGGAACTCGCTCTGATGCACAAGAAATCCCTGCTGAGTATAAAGATAAAGCTGAAGAGCTTCGCAGCAGCTTAATTGAAGCTGTCGCTGAGCTTGATGAAGAGCTTATGGAAAAATACCTTGAGGGTGAAGAAATCACAATTCCTGAATTGAAAGCTGCAATCCGTAAAGGAACGTTGAATGTTGAATTCTACCCAGTTCTTGTTGGATCTGCTTTCAAAAACAAAGGTGTTCAACTTGTACTTGACGCTGTGCTTGACTACCTTCCTGCACCAACTGATGTTGCTGCAATTAAAGGTACATTGCCAGATACAAATGAAGAGGTTGTACGTGAGTCTACTGATGACGCACCATTCGCAGCTCTTGCATTTAAAGTTATGACTGACCCTTATGTTGGGAAACTAACTTTCTTCCGCGTATACTCTGGAACACTTGATTCTGGTTCTTACGTGAAGAACTCTTCTAAGAACAAGCGTGAGCGTGTTGGACGTATCCTTCAAATGCACGCAAACAGCCGTGAAGAAATCTCTACTGTATATGCAGGGGATATCGCAGCAGCTGTTGGTCTTAAAGATACATCTACTGGTGATACTCTTTGTGACGAGAAAAATCTTGTTATCCTTGAGTCTATGGAATTCCCAGAGCCAGTTATCGATGTAGCTATCGAGCCTAAATCTAAGGCTGACCAAGATAAAATGGGTATCGCTTTAGCTAAACTAGCTGAAGAGGATCCAACATTCCGTACACAAACAAACACTGAAACTGGTCAAACGATCATCTCTGGTATGGGTGAGCTTCACCTTGATATCATTGTTGACCGTATGAAGCGTGAGTTCAAGGTTGAAGCTAACGTAGGAGCTCCTCAAGTTGCGTACCGTGAAACATTCCGTTCTAGTGCAAAAGTTGAAGGTAAATTCGTACGTCAGTCTGGTGGACGCGGTCAGTTCGGACACGTTTGGATCGAATTCGAACCAAACGAAGAAGGCGCAGGCTTCGAATTCACAAATGCAATCGTCGGTGGGGTTGTTCCACGTGAATACATTCCAGCAATTCAAGCAGGTCTTGAAGATTCACTAGAAAATGGTGTATTAGCTGGATTCCCATTAATCGACATCAAAGCAAAATTATTCGATGGATCTTACCACGATGTTGACTCTAACGAAATGGCGTTTAAAATTGCTGCATCTATGGCATTGAAAAATGCTGTCAGCAAATGTAACCCAGTTCTACTTGAGCCAATGATGAAAGTAGAAGTCGTTATCCCAGAAGAATACATGGGAGACATCATGGGTGATATCACATCTCGTCGTGGACGTGTAGAAGGTATGGAAGCTCGCGGTAACGCTCAAGTTGTTCGCGCTATGGTTCCACTTTCTGAAATGTTCGGATATGCAACTGCACTCCGTTCTAACACACAAGGACGCGGTACTTTCACTATGCACATGGATCACTACGAAGAAGTGCCTAAGAGCATCAGTGAAGAAATCATCAAAAAAAATAAAGGTGAATAATTGATTTTGCCTTTAAACTAAAGTATAACTACTATTGAAGATCAGAAAGTGAGAGGTAACTCTTCACTTTCTATCACTCATACCAAATACAATGAACCTTTAAGGAGGATTTTTAGAATGGCTAAAGAAAAATTCGACCGTTCCAAATCGCATGCTAACATTGGTACAATTGGACACGTTGACCATGGTAAAACAACTCTAACTGCTGCTATCTCAACAGTTCTTCATAAGAAATCTGGTAAAGGTACAGCTATGGCTTATGACCAAATCGATGGTGCTCCAGAAGAGCGCGAGCGTGGAATCACAATCTCAACTGCACACGTTGAGTATGAAACTGAAACTCGTCACTATGCACACGTAGACTGCCCAGGACACGCTGACTATGTTAAAAACATGATCACTGGTGCTGCTCAAATGGACGGCGCGATCTTAGTAGTATCTGCTGCTGATGGTCCAATGCCACAAACACGTGAGCACATCCTACTTTCTCGTAACGTAGGTGTTCCTTACATCGTAGTATTCCTTAACAAATGTGACATGGTTGACGATGAAGAGTTACTTGAACTTGTTGAAATGGAAGTTCGTGACCTTCTTTCTGACTATGACTTCCCTGGTGACGATGTACCAGTTATCAAAGGTTCTGCTCTTAAAGCTCTTGAAGGTGATGCTGATTACGAAGCAAAAATCTTCGAACTTATGGATGCGGTTGATGAGTACATCCCAACTCCAGAGCGTGACACTGAGAAGCCATTCATGATGCCAGTTGAGGACGTATTCTCAATCACTGGTCGTGGAACAGTTGCTACTGGTCGTGTTGAGCGTGGACAAGTTAAAGTCGGTGACGAAGTTGAAATCATCGGTCTTCAAGAAGAAAACGGTAAAACAACTGTTACAGGTGTTGAAATGTTCCGTAAACTTCTTGACTATGCTGAAGCTGGTGACAACATCGGTGCACTACTTCGTGGTGTATCTCGTGAAGATATCCAACGTGGTCAAGTACTTGCTAAACCAGGTACAATCACTCCACATAGCCGTTTCAAAGCTGAAGTTTATGTACTTTCTAAAGATGAGGGTGGACGTCATACTCCATTCTTCACTAACTACCGTCCGCAGTTCTACTTCCGTACAACTGACGTAACTGGTATCGTACATCTTCCAGAAGGTACTGAAATGGTAATGCCTGGCGATAACACTGAGATGGAAGTTGAACTTATCTCTACTATCGCTATCGAAGAAGGAACTCGTTTCTCTATCCGTGAGGGTGGACGTACTGTAGGTTCTGGCGTCGTTTCTACTATCATTAAGTAATAACAGTTAAAAGAGACTCCTTGCAAAAGGGTCTCTTTTTTTGCTTTTCCAGTGCATAACGGCTACTATAAGCTATAGAATCTAAATGGAACCGAGAGGATCACTGGAATGGCGAAGACAATATTGAAAAAGTGGCTGATTGGCGGGCTTGATCAATGGCTTATGATAAAAGAAGATCAAGCAGAAAAAACAAAACCTGTTTTATTATTTTTACACGGTGGCCCAGGCTCAGCTCAAATGAGTTATATCGATTCCTTTCATAAGGAACTTGATCAAGACTTCACTGTTGTTCATTGGGACCAGCGCGGTGCAGGACTGTCTTATCAAAAAAACATTCCTGAGTCTTCTATGAACATTGGGCAATTCATAGAGGATACGATTGAGCTGACAGAAAAACTGCTTTCTTATAATGATCAAACGAAAATATACATTGCGGGTTATTCATGGGGATCATTAATTGCGATACAAGCTGTACATAAACGACCAGATTTGTATCATGCCTATTATGGAATTAGTCAGGTGGTTGATGTATTAAAAGAGGATATTGTATCGTACGAACTTCTTCTAAAAAAATATCAAGGCAAGCATTTCTTCAGTAGATGTCTAAGATTGCTGACACCACCCCCTTGGAAACGCACCTCTGCTCATGCTTTGTTCTCTCTATACAAAGAGTTCGCCAAAGTAGGGCTCACGCATAGGTGGAAGCCACTTTTTCAAATGCTGTATGCATTTCTTGTTAGTAAGCATTATCAGCTAAAAGATAAGTGGAAATTCCTTATGGGACAGAAGTATAGCCAGGATTTGCTGTGGGACGAGCTGATGAACGAAAGTATTCAATACCGAGTTTCTTCTATATTAATACCCTGCTACTTTATCATCGGGGAACATGACATGATTACACCAGCTGCTGTATCAAAACCATATGTTGATCAACTTACAGCACCAATAAAAGAGTGGTTTACTTTTAAAGAATCTGCGCATTCTCCGCATATTGAAGAGCCAGAAGAATTTATTCGTATCGTCAGGAAGACAGCTACACATCATCTTCAGGGAAAGCTTGATTTATAGGCTGAACCCCTGTATAATATGAAAAGTGTGCAAATCATAAATTTATCCGATTTATTATTGCAACACGCAGGCCAATTTGGTACAATAGTGCATGTTGGTCTTTGACTGCGATGAAGTGAGAGGTTGCTGACACACCCGGCCGCTTTGCCATGGCAAGGTGATCAGGTTTTTCTCACGGAGAACTGTCTAACGTAAGTAGGCGAAAAGGAGGGAAAATAATGGCAAAACAAAAAATTCGTATTCGTTTAAAAGCATATGATCATAGAATTCTTGATCAATCTGCTGAGAAGATTGTTGAAACGGCTAAGCGTTCTGGTGCTAGTGTATCTGGTCCAATCCCGCTTCCAACTGAAAAATCAGTTTACACAATCCTTCGTGCGGTGCATAAGTACAAAGATTCTCGTGAGCAATTCGAGATGCGTACTCACAAACGTCTAATCGACATTGTGAATCCAACTCCGCAAACAGTTGATGCACTTATGCGTTTAGATTTACCATCCGGTGTAGATATCGAAATCAAACTTTAATTCAAATAGAAAACACATATTATAGGAGGTGTGACGAATGACCAAAGGAATCTTAGGTAGAAAAATTGGTATGACGCAAGTATTCGCAGAAAACGGTGATCTTATCCCTGTAACTGTTGTTGAGGCTGCTGCTAACGTTGTTCTTCAGAAGAAGACTACTGACACGGATGGCTATGAAGCAATCCAAATCGGTTTTGACGACAAACGTGAGAAGCTTTCTAACAAACCAGAGAAAGGCCACGTTGCTAAAGCGGAAACTGCTCCTAAGCGCTTCGTAAAAGAATTACGCGGTGTGGAGTTAGATGCGTATGAAGTTGGTCAGGAAGTCAAAGTTGATATTTTCGCAAATGGAGATATCGTAGATGTAACAGGAACATCAAAAGGTAAAGGATTCCAAGGGGCTATCAAGCGCCACGGACAATCACGCGGACCAATGACTCACGGTTCACGTTATCACCGTCGTCCTGGTTCAATGGGACCTGTTGATCCAAACCGAGTATTCAAAGGTAAACTTCTTCCAGGACGTATGGGCGGAGAGCAAATCACTGTCCAAAATCTTGAGATCGTTAAAGTTGATGCGGAACGCAATCTTCTTTTGATCAAAGGTAACGTACCAGGAGCTAAAAAATCTCTAGTAACTGTAAAGAGTGCAGTTAAAACTAAATAACTCTCTTAGGAAAGGAGGAAACAAGTCATGCCAAAAGTAGCATTATTTAACCAAAACGGTTCTACTAACGGTGAAATCGAATTAAACGCTTCTGTGTTTGGAATTGAGCCAAACGAAAGCGTAGTATTCGATGCTATTCTTATGCAAAGAGCTTCCTTACGTCAAGGAACTCACAAAGTAAAAACTCGTTCTGAAGTACGTGGCGGAGGTCGTAAACCTTGGAGACAGAAGGGTACAGGTCGTGCTCGTCAAGGTTCTATCCGTTCACCACAATGGCGCGGAGGCGGTATCGTATTCGGTCCAACACCACGCAGCTATTCTTATAAATTACCTAAAAAAGTTCGCCGCTTGGCTATCAAGTCAGTATTGTCTTCTAAAGTAATCGACAACAACATCATCGTTCTTGAAGATCTTACTCTTGATGCAGTGAAAACGAAAGAATTCGCAGGCATCCTTAAAGGGTTATCTGTTGAGAAGAAAGCGTTGATCGTCACTGCGGATGCAAACGAAACAGTTGCTTTATCTGCTCGTAACATCCCTGGAGTAACAGTTGTTGAAGCTAACGGTATCAACGTTCTTGACGTTGTCAACCACGACAAACTTCTGATCACTAAAGCAGCGGTTGAAAAAGTAGAGGAGGGACTTGCATAATGAAAGATCCTCGTGATGTTCTAAAGCGCCCTATCATTACTGAACGTTCTGCTGATCTAATGACAGAGAAGAAGTACACGTTCGAAGTTGATGTCAGAGCTAACAAGACAGAAGTGAAAGACGCTGTTGAAGAGATCTTTGGAGTGAAAGTTGAGAAAGTCAACGTTCAAAACTACAAAGGTAAATCAAAACGCGTTGGACGCTACACTGGTATGACTAGCCGTCGCAGAAAAGCGATCGTGAAATTAACTGCTGACAGCAAAGAAATCGAAATTTTTGAAGCGTAAATCTTAAAAAGAAGGAGGGAAATTCAAAATGGCGATTAAAAAGTATAAACCAACCAGTAATGGTCGTCGTGGCATGACTACTTCAGATTTTGCTGAAATCACGACTGACAAACCAGAAAAATCGTTGCTTGCACCGCTTCACAGAAAAGGCGGACGTAACAACCAAGGTAGATTGACTGTTCGTCATCAAGGTGGCGGTCACAAACGTCAATACCGTATCATCGACTTTAAGCGTGATAAAGACGGTATACCTGGACGCGTTGCTACAATCGAGTATGATCCAAACCGTTCAGCGAACATCGCTCTTGTAAACTATGCAGATGGTGAGAAACGTTACATTCTTGCTCCGAAAGGAATCCAAGTTGGTACTGAAGTTACTTCTGGACCAGAAGCTGACATCAAACCAGGTAATGCTCTTCCACTTATCAACATCCCAGTTGGTACAGTTGTGCATAACATTGAATTAAAACCAGGTAAAGGTGGACAATTAGTTCGTTCTGCTGGTACTTCTGCTCAAGTTCTAGGTAAAGAAGGTAAATACGTTCTTGTACGTTTGAACTCTGGTGAAGTACGCATGATCCTTTCTGCTTGCCGTGCGACTATCGGTCAAGTTGGAAACGAACAACACGAACTAATCAACATCGGTAAAGCTGGACGTTCTCGCTGGAAAGGCGTACGCCCAACAGTTCGTGGTTCTGTAATGAACCCTAACGATCACCCACACGGCGGTGGTGAAGGACGCGCTCCAATCGGACGTAAATCACCAATGTCTCCATGGGGTAAACCGACTCTTGGATTCAAGACTCGTAAGAAAACCAACAAGTCTGATAAATTCATTGTACGTCGTCGTAAAAACAAGTAACGGGGTTGTCTACGGTTCATTTAGGACCGTAGTTCAATCACGAAGGGAGGTTCCACAATGGCTCGCAGCTTAAAAAAAGGACCATTTGTTGATGATCATTTGATGGCTAAAGTCGAGAAATTGAATGAAACTGACAAAAAGCAAGTCGTAAAAACTTGGTCTCGTCGTTCTACAATTTTCCCACAATTCATCGGTCACACAATCGCTGTCTATGACGGACGCAAACATGTACCTGTTTTCATTTCTGAAGATATGGTAGGTCACAAATTGGGCGAATTCGCACCAAGCCGTACTTACAAAGGTCATGCTAGTGACGATAAAAAAACAAGACGCTAATGAGAGGAGGCTTTTAAATGCAAGCTAAAGCTGTCGCAAGAACAGTCCGTATTGCTCCTCGTAAAGCACGTCTAGTAATGGACCTGATCCGAGGTAAGCAAGTAGGAGAAGCAGTTTCTATCTTAAACCTTACACCTAAGGCTGCTTCACCAATTATTGAAAAAGTATTAAAATCTGCTATCGCAAATGCTGAGCACAACTACGAGTTGGACGCTAACAGCCTAGTGATTACTCAAGCATTCGTTGACGAAGGTCCAACACTTAAGAGATTCCGTCCACGTGCTATGGGTCGTGCGAGCGCAATTAACAAACGTACTAGCCACATTACAATCGTTGTATCAGAAAAGAAGGAGGGATAATCCGTGGGTCAAAAGGTAAATCCAGTAGGTCTTCGTATTGGCGTCATTCGTGATTGGGAATCTAAATGGTTCGCAGGAAAAGATTACGCTGACTTCTTACATGAAGACTTGAAAATCCGTGAATTCATCAGCAAGCGTTTGTCTGACGCGTCTGTTTCTAAAGTAGAAATCGAACGTGCTGCAAACCGCGTAAATATCACAATCCACACGGCTAAACCAGGTATGGTAATTGGTAAAGGCGGATCTGAAGTTGAAGCACTTCGTAAAGCTCTTAACAGCCTAACTGGCAAACGTGTACACATCAACATTCTTGAAATCAAGAGAGCAGATCTTGATGCTCAGCTAGTTGCTGAAAACATCGCTCGTCAACTTGAAAATCGTATTTCATTCCGTCGTGCACAAAAACAAACAATCCAACGCACAATGCGTGCTGGAGCACAAGGAATCAAAACAATGGTTTCTGGTCGTCTTGGCGGTGCAGATATTGCTCGTTCTGAATATTACAGTGAAGGTACTGTTCCATTGCACACACTTCGTGCTGACATCGACTATGCTACTGCTGAAGCTGATACTACTTATGGTAAGCTTGGCGTAAAAGTATGGATCTATCGTGGAGAAGTCCTTCCAACTAAGAAGAATACTGCGGAAGGAGGAAAATAATATGTTATTGCCAAAACGCGTGAAGTATCGCAGAGAACATCGTGGAAAAATGCGTGGTCGTGCAAAAGGCGGTACTGAAGTACATTTCGGTGAGTTCGGTATCCAAGCTCTTGAAGCTTCTTGGATCACTAACCGTCAAATCGAAGCTGCTCGTATTGCTATGACTCGTTACATGAAACGTGGCGGTAAAGTTTGGATCAAAATTTTCCCTTCTAAGCCATACACAGCTAAACCTCTAGAGGTCCGCATGGGTTCCGGTAAAGGTGCTCCAGAAGGCTGGGTAGCTGTAGTAAAACCGGGCAAAGTTTTATTTGAAATTTCTGGTGTGTCTGAAGAAGTTGCTCGTGAAGCTCTTCGTCTTGCATCTCACAAATTGCCAATTAAAACGAAGTTCGTAAAACGTGAAGAAATTGGTGGTGAATCAAATGAAAGCTAATGAAATTCGTGACCTTACCACTGCTGAAATTGAACAAAAAGTAAAGTCTCTTAAAGAAGAACTTTTCAATCTTCGTTTCCAATTAGCGACTGGGCAGCTTGAAAACACTGCTCGCATTCGTGAAGTGCGTAAATCAATCGCACGCATGAAAACTGTGATTCGTCAAAGAGAAATCGCTGCTAATAAATAATAATTAGAGGGGAGGCCCCGCAAACATGAGCGAACGTAACCAACGTAAAGTGTATCAAGGTCGTGTTGTTTCTGACAAAATGGATAAAACCATCACTGTTGTAGTTGAAACATACAAAAAGCATTCACTTTATGGCAAACGTGTAAGATACTCTAAAAAGTTCAAAGCACATGATGAAAACAACCAAGCAAAAATCGGAGACATCGTAAAGGTCATGGAAACTCGTCCATTATCTGCGACTAAACGCTTTCGTCTAGTTGAAGTTGTCGAAGAAGCTGTTATTATCTAATAAAGTTCGGATTTCTTTTTCCGAAGGGAGGTAACATTAATGATTCAACAGGAGACTCGTTTAAAAGTAGCTGACAACTCTGGCGCACGCGAAGTACTAACGATTAAAGTTCTTGGTGGCTCTGGACGTAAAACGGCTAACATCGGTGATGTCATTGTTTGTACGGTTAAACAAGCAACACCAGGAGGCGTTGTCAAAAAAGGTGAAGTTGTGAAAGCAGTTATCGTTCGTACTAAGAGCGGAGCTCGCAGAAACGATGGATCTTACATCAGTTTTGATGAAAATGCATGTGTCATCATCCGTGACGACAAGAGCCCACGTGGAACTCGTATCTTCGGACCAGTAGCACGTGAACTTCGTGAAAACAACTATATGAAAATTGTTTCTTTAGCACCAGAAGTACTTTAATGAATACAATCCGCGACTCAAGGAGGTGCGATTAAATGCATGTTAAAAAGGGCGATAAAGTAGTGGTTATCTCTGGTAAAGATAAAGGTAAACAAGGTGTCATCCTTGCTGCTTTCCCTAAAAAGGACCGTGTTTTAGTAGAAGGTATTAACCTTGTGAAAAAACACTCTAAACCAACCCAAGCTAACCCTCAAGGCGGAATTTCTGAACAAGAAGCGCCGATCCACGTATCAAACGTAATGCCGCTTGATCCTAAAACGGGTGAAGTGACACGTATTGGATATAAAGTTGAGGACGGAAAGAAAGTCCGTGTAGCGAAAAAATCTGGGCAAGTTCTAGATAAATAGTAAATAAGGAAGGGAGGTCTTTCTCATGAACCGCCTTAAAGAAAAGTATGTAAAAGAAATTACACCTGCATTAGTTTCTAAGTTTGAATACAAATCAGTAATGCAAGTGCCAAAAATCGAAAAAATCGTGATCAACATGGGTGTTGGTGACGCCGTTCAAAACGCTAAAGCAATCGATACTGCTGTTGAAGAATTAACGTTTATCGCTGGTCAAAAACCTGTCGTTACTCGTGCGAAGAAGTCTATTGCTGGATTCCGTCTACGTGAAGGAATGCCAATCGGTGCGAAAGTAACACTTCGCGGAGAGCGCATGTACGATTTCCTTGATAAACTTATTTCTGTATCTTTACCACGTGTACGTGACTTCCGCGGGATTTCTAAGAAATCTTTCGACGGTCGTGGAAACTACACGCTTGGTATTAAAGAACAGTTAATCTTCCCAGAAATTGATTACGATAAAGTAACAAAAGTCCGCGGTATGGATATCGTTATCGTTACGACTGCCAACACGGACGAAGAAGCACGTGAGTTATTAACTCAAGTAGGTATGCCGTTCCAGAAATAATCAATGAAAGGGAGGCGAAATCGTGGCTAAAAAGTCTATGATTGCGAAACAACAACGCAAACAAAAGTTTAAAGTTCAAGAGTATACGCGCTGCGAACGTTGTGGACGTCCACATTCAGTAATTCGCAAGTTTAAACTTTGCCGTATTTGTTTCCGCGAACTTGCATATAAAGGACAAATTCCTGGCGTTAAAAAAGCCAGCTGGTAATCCCCATAAATGGGAAGGAGGTTATTAAATAATGGTTATGACAGATCCGATTGCAGATTTGCTGACTCGTATTCGCAATGCGAACATGGTACGTCATGAGAAGCTAGAAGTACCGGCTTCAAAAATCAAAAGAGAAATTGCTGAAATCTTAAAGCGTGAAGGTTTTATCCGTGACGTTGAGTACGTCGAAGACAGCAAACAAGGAATTATCCGTTTGTTCCTTAAATACGGCCAAAACAACGAACGTGTTATCACTGGTCTTAAAAGAATCAGTAAACCTGGTTTACGCGTATATGCGAAATCAAATGAAGTACCACGTGTACTTAACGGACTTGGAATCGCAATTATTTCTACATCACAAGGTGTTTTATCGGACAAAGAAGCCCGTGCTAAACAAGCTGGTGGAGAAGTACTTGCTTACGTATGGTAAAAAAAGTTTAAGATGAATGGAGGTGCTTGGTATGTCTCGTATAGGTAAAAAGCTAATCGAGATCCCTTCAGGAGTAACTGTGACAAACAACGATAACACAGTGACAGTAAAGGGACCAAAAGGTGAACTAACTCGTGCATTTCACCCTGATATGGAAATTAAAATTGAGGACAACGTCTTAACTGTAAGCCGTCCGTCTGAAAATAAAGAACACCGTGCATTACATGGTACAACACGTAGCTTAATTGCAAACATGGTTGAAGGTGTATCTAAAGGTTTCGAAAGAGGTTTAGAACTAATCGGTGTCGGTTACCGTGCAGCTAAATCTGGAAACAAACTTGTTCTTAACGTTGGATACTCTCACCCAGTTGAAATCGTTCCTGAGGCTGGAGTTGAAGTAGAAGTTCCATCTCAAACGAAAGTAATCGTTAAAGGTATCGATAAAGAGCGTGTAGGAGCTCTAGCTTCTAACATCCGCGCTGTCCGTGCTCCAGAGCCTTACAAAGGTAAAGGAATTCGTTACGAAGGTGAATTCGTTCGCCGTAAAGAAGGAAAAACTGGTAAGTAAGATCGCTTAATGTGAAGAAAGGAGTGACTCGGATGATTACGAAAACTAGCAAAAACGCTACTCGTCTTAAAAGACACGCTCGTGTTCGTGCGAAACTTTCAGGTACTGCTGAAAGACCTCGCCTTAACGTTTTCCGTTCTAACAAGAACATCTACGCTCAAGTAATTGATGATGTTAACGGTGTAACACTTGTAAGTGCTTCTACTCTTGATAAAGAGTTAAAGATCGAGAATAGTTCTGACGCTGCAGCTGCTACTAAAGTTGGCGAACTTGTTGCAAAACGTGCTGTTGAAAAAGGCATCTCTAACGTGGTATTTGACCGCGGAGGATACTTATATCATGGACGTGTAAAAGCTCTAGCTGAAGCTGCTCGTGAGGCTGGACTTAAATTTTAATAAAAGAAGGAGGGACACATCCGAATGAGTCGTATTGACCCAAGCAAATTAGAGTTAGAAGAACGCTTAGTTACGGTTAACCGGGTAGCGAAAGTTGTTAAAGGTGGACGTCGTTTCCGTTTTGCAGCTTTAGTTGTTGTCGGTGACAAAAACGGTCATGTAGGATTCGGTACTGGTAAAGCACAAGAAGTACCAGAAGCGATCCGCAAAGCTGTTGAAGACGCGAAAAAGAATTTAATTGAAGTACCAATGGTTGGAACTACAATTCCACATGAAATCATCGGTCGATTCGGTGCAGGAAACGTTCTATTGAAGCCTGCTTCAGAAGGTACAGGAGTTATCGCTGGAGGCCCAGTGCGTGCGGTACTTGAGCTTGCTGGTCTAGCTGATATCCTTTCTAAATCTCTAGGTTCTAATACACCGATCAACATGATCCGCGCAACACTTCAAGGTTTAAGTGAACTTAAACGTGCTGAAGATGTAGCGAAGCTTCGTGGAAAATCTGTAGAAGACCTGTTAGGATAAGGAGGGAACAATAATGGCAAATAAATTAGAAATTACCCTCAAACGCAGTGTAATCGGTCGCCCGGAAGATCAGCGTGTCACTGTTCGTACTCTTGGTCTAAAGAAAACAAACCAAACAGTCGTACATGAAGACAATGCAGCGATCCGCGGCATGATTAACAAGGTGTCTCATTTAGTTTCTGTTAAAGAACAATAAAACATTTTTAATCGATAAGGAGGTGCCCAAATGAAACTTCATGAATTGAAGCCTTCAGAAGGTTCACGTAAAGTACGCAACCGTGTTGGTCGTGGTATTGGATCAGGTAACGGTAAAACTTCTGGTAAAGGTCATAAAGGTCAAAACGCTCGTTCTGGCGGCGGTGTACGCCCTGGATTCGAAGGTGGTCAAATGCCTTTATTCCAACGCCTTCCAAAACGTGGTTTTACAAACATCAACCGTAAAGATTACGCGGTAATCAACTTAGACAGATTAAACAGTTTTGACGAAGGAACGGAAGTCACTCCTGAACTTCTTCTAGAGACTGGTGCAATAAGCAAGTTAAAAGCAGGAGTAAAAATTCTTGGCAACGGTAAATTAGAAAAAAAATTAACTGTAAAAGCCAATAAATTCTCTGCTTCTGCTAAAGAAGCGATTGAAGCTGCTGGCGGTACAGCCGAGGTGATCTAACTTGTTTAAGACAATCTCCAATTTTATGCGCGTGAAAGATATACGGAATAAGATTATATTTACACTTTTAATGTTAGTCGTCTTTCGTATAGGTGCTTTCATCCCTGTGCCTAATGTGAACGCCGAAGTTCTCCAGGCACAGGATCAAATGAGTGTTTTCGGAATCCTCAACACGTTTGGGGGCGGGGCACTTTTCCAATTCTCCATTCTTGCAATGGGGATTATGCCGTATATCACTGCTTCGATCATCATCCAGCTCTTGCAGATGGATGTTGTACCGAAGTTTACTGAGTGGTCAAAGCAAGGAGAGGTTGGCCGCCGAAAATTAGCACAATTCACAAGGTATTTTACAATTGTTCTAGGATTTATCCAGGCGTTAGGAATGTCATATGGATTTAACAATATGGCAGGAGGCATGCTGATTGAAAACCCAGGTGTTTCAACGTATCTCTTAATTGCGGTCGTACTCACTGCGGGAACAGCATTTTTAATGTGGCTGGGAGAGCAGATTACTGCTCACGGTGTTGGTAACGGTATTTCGATTATTATCTTTGCCGGTATCATCGCAGGTATCCCTCAAACATTAAAGCAAGTGTACGCTCAGCAATTTGTAGGTGGAGATGGACAGCTGTTCATGCAAATCCTGAAAATTGCCCTTATTGTGATTGCTATTCTTGTCATTGTTATCGGTGTTATTTACATTCAAATGGCAGTGAGAAAGATTGCGATTCAATATTCAAAAGGAACTGGCCGTGCACAAATGTCTGCTAGTCAAGCAACGCACCTTCCATTGAAAGTGAATCCAGCAGGGGTGATTCCAGTCATCTTTGCCGTTTCGTTCATTATTACTCCGCAGACGATCGCATCGTTCTTCGGAACAAATAATGTGACAACCTGGATAACTAACAACTTTGACTATACTAAGCCAATCGGTATGACGATTTATGTAGCACTGATTGTTGCTTTCACATATTTTTATGCCTTTGTCCAAGTAAACCCTGAACAAATGGCTGAAAATCTGCAAAAGCAGGGTGGCTATATCCCGGGAGTTCGTCCAGGGAAAATGACTCAAGATAGAATTACGAGCATTTTGTACCGACTCACGTTTGTGGGCGCCATTTTCTTAGCCGTGATTTCAATACTTCCTATCTTTTTCATTCAATTCGCTGGATTACCTTCCGCTGCACAAATTGGCGGCACAAGTCTTCTCATTGTTGTAGGTGTTGCACTTGAAACAATGAAACAGCTTGAAAGCCAATTAGTGAAACGAAATTACCGTGGATTTATGAAATAAAACAGAGGGCTGGGCTCCTGCCCAACCTCTCTAAGTAAGGAAGGGGAAATCCGAAATGAACTTAGTCTTAATGGGGCTTCCGGGTGCTGGTAAAGGCACTCAGGCAGAACGAATTGTTGATGATTATGGGATCCCTCATATCTCAACAGGAGATATGTTCCGTGCTGCTATGAAAGAGGAGACACAACTTGGGCTCGAAGCAAAATCCTTTATCGATAAAGGAGAGCTTGTTCCTGATGAGGTCACAATCGGTATTGTTAGAGAAAGACTTGGCAAGAATGATTGTGAACAAGGTTTTCTTCTGGACGGATTTCCGCGAACAGTCGCTCAGGCTGAAGCTTTAGAAGACATTCTAAAGGACCTTGGCAGAACGATTGATTATGTCATTAATATTAAAGTCGATAAAGATGCTTTGATGGAGCGTCTGACTGGCCGAAGAATTTGCAAAGATTGCGGAGCAACATATCATTTAGTATTCAATCCACCTGCGAAAGAAAATGTTTGTGACAAGTGTGGAGGCGAGCTTTATCAACGTGCAGATGATAATGCAGAAACCGTTTCGACAAGACTTGAAGTGAACTTAAAGCAGACTGAACCTTTACTGAACTTCTATTCAGAAAAAGGATATCTTGCAAACATTGATGGTGCGAAGCACATTAACGATGTTTACGCTGATATCAAGGACCTGCTTGGGGGATTAAATAAATGATTATCTGTAAAACTCCTCGCGAGCTTGAGATTATGAGAGAAGCTGGACGCATTGTCGCACTGACTCATGAAGAGCTGAAGAAACACATAAAACCAGGTATTTCGACAAAAGAATTGGATCAAATTGCCGAACGTTTTATTACAAAGCAGGGTGCAATCCCATCTTTTAAAGGGTATAATGGTTTTCGCGGGAGCATTTGCGTTTCGGTGAATGAAGAACTCGTTCACGGTATTCCTGGTAAACGGGTTTTACGTGATGGAGACATCATTAGTATCGATATCGGCGCAAAGTTAAATGGCTATCATGGTGACTCTGCTTGGACTTATCCAGTTGGGGTAATCAGTGATGAGGACCGCAAACTACTGGAAGTCACAGAGGAATCTCTATATAAGGGCTTACAGGAAGCAAAGCCAGGTGAACGTCTGTCAAACATTTCCCATGCCATACAAACGTATGTTGAAGGTGAGAATTTCTCAGTTGTTAGAGAATATGTTGGACATGGGGTCGGACAGGATCTTCATGAGGACCCTCAAATTCCTCATTATGGTCCGCCGAACAAAGGCCCACGGCTCAAACCTGGAATGGTGTTGGCCATCGAACCGATGGTGAACGAAGGCAGCCGATATGTGAAAACACTGGCTGATAACTGGACGGTTGTAACGGTTGATGGGAAAAAGTGTGCTCACTTTGAGCATACAATTGCGATTACAGATACAGGTTTTGATATACTGACTAAGATTTAGGTCTTCACTGAAGCCTTTCAGGCCCAAATCGGGCAGGTTGTCTGTATAGTCCAAGGAAAGAACAAGATCAGTATACAGTTGTCATCGGCGTGTTCGATGGCTGCCAAGTACTAATCGCAGACGGAGAAAAGCGTAAATTCATTCTCCTAAGAAAAAATATCAATCATTTAACCTTTTATGATTGCGTATCTCCGGAAGTTCAGAACAGTATATTCAAAACAGGTCGGGTGATAGATGGACAATTGAGAACATCTCATTTGGACATTTATCAGAGAGCAAGTTACTGATTTGAAGAAGGGAGAACACTTGAATGGCGAAAGACGATGTAATTGAAGTGGAAGGTACTGTAGCAGAAACTTTGCCAAATGCAATGTTCAAAGTTGAACTAGAGAATGGTCATACAGTTTTGGCTCATGTATCAGGAAAAATCCGTATGCACTTCATTCGCATTTTACCTGGAGACAAAGTTACGGTAGAATTATCTCCATATGACTTAACTCGTGGTAGAATTACGTACCGTTACAAATAAAGCAACTCCGGAAGAAGGAGGTTGGAAACACATGAAAGTGAGACCATCTGTTAAACCTATCTGTGAAAAATGTAAAGTGATTCGCAGAAAAGGAAAAGTAATGGTGATCTGTGAAAACCCAAAACATAAACAAAAACAAGGCTAATAACAAGGAGGTGCCCAAATCATGGCTCGTATTGCTGGTGTAGATATTCCACGTGATAAGCGTGTTGTCATTTCTTTAACATATGTTTTTGGAATTGGTCGTACGACGGCTCAACAAGTCCTTAAAGAAGCAGGTGTTTCTGAAGACACTCGCGTTCGCGATCTAACTGAAGACGAACTAGGTAAAATCCGTGATATCATTGACAAACTTAAAGTAGAAGGTGACCTTCGTCGTGAAGTTTCACTTAACATTAAGCGTCTAATTGAAATCGGAAGCTACCGCGGAATCCGTCATCGTAGAGGACTTCCTGTTCGTGGACAAAACACAAAAAACAACGCGCGCACTCGTAAAGGTCCGCGTCGTACTGTAGCTAACAAGAAAAAATAAGTAAAGGAGGTAGTTAAAGAATGGCTGCTGCTCGTAAACAAAATACGCGTAAACGTCGCGTGAAAAAGAATATTGAAGCTGGAATCGCTCATATCCGTTCCACTTTCAACAACACGATTGTAACGATTACTGATGTTCATGGAAACGCAATTTCTTGGTCAAGTGCTGGTGCATTAGGATTCAGAGGTTCTCGTAAATCTACTCCTTTCGCTGCACAAATGGCTGCTGAAACTGCTGCTAAAGGTTCTATCGAACATGGTCTTAAAACACTTGAAGTAACTGTTAAAGGTCCTGGTTCTGGTCGTGAAGCTGCAATTCGTGCGCTTCAAGCTGCAGGTCTTGAAGTTACTGCAATCAGAGACGTAACTCCAGTTCCTCATAACGGATGCCGTCCACCAAAACGTCGCCGCGTGTAATTTGTTTGTATAGATTTTGTGTCCCTGTCAATAATGGGTTATGATACAGTTATTTATGAGACGAATACACGACTCGTTGCCTGAGCACATACGGGACTAAACAATGAGGAATTTCGGATGGAATCTCATATGATTCTATTCGAGGTTTCGACGTTTTGAAGGAGGGTTTTATTAGATGATCGAAATTGAAAAACCAAAAATCGAAACGGTTGAAATCAGCGACGATGCCAAGTATGGCAAGTTTGTCGTAGAGCCACTTGAGCGTGGATATGGTACCACTTTAGGGAACTCCCTTCGTCGTATCCTTTTATCCTCACTTCCTGGTGCAGCTGTAACATCGATCCAGATAGATGGTGTCTTACACGAATTCTCAACGATCGAAGGCGTGGTTGAAGATGTTACAACGATTATCTTAAACATTAAAAAGCTTGCACTCAAAATCTACTCTGAAGAAGAGAAGACGCTTGAAATTGATGTACAAGATGAAGGAACTGTAACAGCTGCTGATATTACACACGACAGCGATATTGAAATCTTAAATCCAGATCTTCACATCGCAACTCTTGGCAAAAATGCGAGCTTCCGTGTTCGTTTGACTGCACAAAGAGGTCGCGGGTATAATCCTGCTGATGCAAACAAAAGAGACGATCAGCCTATCGGCGTGATTCCGATCGACTCAATCTATACACCTGTATCTCGTGTAACTTATCAAGTGGAGAACACCCGTGTTGGGCAAATCACAAACTATGATAAATTAACACTAGATGTATGGACTGATGGAAGCACAGGACCGAAAGAAGCGATCGCTCTAGGTTCTAAGATTTTAACTGAACACCTAAATATTTTCGTTGGGTTAACTGACGAAGCTCAGCATGCAGAAATCATGGTTGAAAAAGAAGAAGACCAAAAAGAAAAAGTGCTTGAAATGACAATTGAAGAGCTTGATCTTTCTGTTCGTTCTTACAACTGTTTGAAGCGTGCGGGTATTAACACTGTTCAAGAGCTTGCTAACAAGACAGAAGAGGATATGATGAAAGTTCGTAACCTTGGACGTAAATCTCTTGAAGAAGTGAAAGCGAAACTAGAAGAACTTGGACTGGGTCTTCGTAAAGACGATTGACTAGTTTCATTGTGAACTAGGATTTTCGTGTGTTTTTTATTCATACAGCATCTCTAATTAAGGAGGGGACATCACATGGCATACAGAAAGCTAGGACGCACTAGTGCACAACGTAAAGCAATGCTTCGTGACCTAACGACTGATTTGATCATCAACGAACGCATCGAAACAACTGAAACACGTGCGAAAGAACTTCGCTCTGTAGTTGAAAAAATGATCACTCTTGGCAAACGCGGAGATCTTCATGCTCGCCGTCAAGCTGCAGCTTACATTCGTAACGAAGTAGCTAACGCTGAAACAAACCAAGATGCACTTCAAAAATTATTCGCTGACGTTGCAACTCGCTACGAAGATCGCCAAGGTGGATACACTCGTATCATGAAGCTTGGACCTCGTCGCGGCGATGGCGCACCAATGGCTGTCATTGAATTAGTTTAATCACATATCGTGTATCTAAGAAAGGGCGGGACAGTTCATAACTGGATCTATGCCCTTTTTTAGATACTACGGCTTTTTAGCAATAGGCAAAGTAGAGGTTGAGCTGAGAGGAGGTCCGGTAGAGATGGAGAAGACATTAATTGACGTAAAAGACATTGTATTTCGTTATCACAAAGATGCGGACAAGCCCGCTTTAGACCAAGTGTCATTGCATGTGAATCAAAATGAATGGCTTGCCATTGTTGGCCACAACGGTTCAGGTAAATCCACACTTGCCCGTGTACTGAATGGGCTCATTTTACCGGATGCAGGAACGGTCAAGGTTGGTGAGATTGAGCTGAAAGAAGAAAGTGTTTGGGATATTCGCAAAAAGGTCGGCATGGTCTTTCAAAACCCAGACAACCAATTCGTTGGCTCAACGGTTCGTGATGATGTGGCTTTTGGTTTAGAAAATAACGGGGTTGAGCGGGAATTGATGATAGAGCGTGTAGATTGGGCTGTCAAACAGGTCAATATGCAGGAGTTTCTTGATCAAGAGCCGCACCATCTATCAGGCGGGCAAAAGCAGAGAGTAGCGATCGCTGGTGTACTTGCCGCAAGCCCTGACATCATGATCTTGGATGAAGCAACATCAATGCTTGATCCGATTGGCCGTGAAGAAGTGTTAGAAACCGTCAGACTGCTGAAGGAACAAGGAACGGTCACGGTCATTTCCATCACACATGATTTAGACGAGGCTGCGAAGGCAGACCGCGTTATTGTGATGAATGGCGGGAAGAAATTTGCCGAGGGAACACCAGAGGAAGTATTTGAACTAGATGAACAGCTGGTTCAGATTGGACTTGATCTGCCATTTTCCTACCGGTTGAGTAAGCAATTGAAGCAGCAAGGTGTGCCGCTTGCAAATGCCCATTTGACACAAGAAGGATTGGTGAAAGAGCTATGGACATTACGATCAAAGAATTAGAGCATCGTTATCAAATGAAAACGCCGTTTGAGCGTCTCGCTTTGTATGATGTCAATGCTTCCATCAAAGAAGGCAGCTATGTTGCTGTCATTGGTCATACGGGTTCTGGCAAGTCGACATTGCTGCAACATTTAAATGGACTGCTCAAACCAACGAAGGGGAGCATTGCGCTTGGAGATACGGTCTTACAAGCCAATAAAAAGCAGAAGGAACTGAAATCTCTTCGCAAAAAGGTAGGTATCGTGTTTCAGTTTCCTGAACATCAGCTCTTTGAGGAGACGATTCTGAAGGATATCTGTTTTGGTCCGATGAACTTCGGCGTTCCAAAAGAAAAGGCAGAAGCCAAGGCTAAAGAAATGCTGAAGCTTGTAGGCCTTCCTGAATCCTTGTTATCTCGATCACCTTTTGAATTAAGCGGTGGTCAAATGAGACGTGTGGCGATTGCAGGTGTTCTAGCGATGGAGCCAGAAGTGCTTGTGCTTGATGAGCCGACTGCGGGATTAGATCCACGCGGACGTAAAGAAATCATGGACATGTTCTATGAGCTTCATCAAAAAGCCAACCTGACGACGATCCTTGTGACACACAGTATGGAAGATGCCGCTCATTATGCGGATCAAATGATTGTGATGCACAAAGGAACAGTAAAGGCGACAGGTACGCCGAGGGAGCTATTTGCCAATCGTACCGACATGTCTTCTTTCGGACTGGACCTCCCGGAAACGATCAAATTCCAGCAGGCTGTCGAAGAAAAGCTGGGGATGACGTTTCCAAGACCGCTTCTGACCATGGATGAAATGGCAGAAGCCTTAACAGCTTTATATCAGGAGGACACGACATCATGATGGATAGTATGATTATCGGCAAATATGTGCCAGGTACATCCTTTGTCCATCGTCTTGATCCAAGGACAAAGCTGTTATCAATTTTCTTTTTTGTCTTTATTGTCTTTTTTGCGAATAACTACATCACTTACGGGCTTTTAGGGGTCTTTACGATCCTTGTGGTGATGGTGTCTCAGGTGCCGCTGTACTTTATTCTCAAAGGAATGAAACCCATCCTGTGGATTGTTCTGTTTACCTTTATCCTGCATATCTTCATGACAAAGGATGGCGCTTTGCTCTTTCACTTTGGTTTTCTGAATATTTATGAAGAAGGTCTAAAACAGGGGATTTTCATTTCACTCCGTTTTGTCTATCTCATCATGATGACAACACTTCTGACGTTGACCACAACGCCTATTGAAGTGACAGACGGTATGGAGAAGCTGCTGCATCCTTTCCGTAAAATCAAGCTACCTGTTCATGAACTTGCTCTTATGATGTCTATCTCTCTTCGATTTATTCCGACTTTACTCGAAGAAACAGACAAAATCATGAAAGCACAAATGGCAAGAGGTGTTGATTTTACAAGCGGACCCGTGAAAGATCGTTTAAAAGCGATTGTTCCATTGCTTGTCCCGCTTTTCGTCAGTGCGTTTAAGCGTGCGGAGGAATTGGCGACCGCTATGGAAGCGAGAGGCTACCGCGGGGGAGAAGGGCGCACGAAATACCGTCAGCTTGTCTGGGGAATGAAAGACACGTTCACGCTGCTTTTATTCATCCTGTTAACAGCACTCCTTGTGCTGCTTAGAAATTAGGTGATGCCTAGATGAAAGTAAAATGTACCGTATCATACGATGGGACACATTTTAAAGGGTATCAAGTGCAACCAGGACAGCGAACTGTACAAACGGAGATTGAATCTGTTCTTGCTAGAATGCATAAACAAGATGAACTAATTCCGATTGTGGCTTCCGGCCGGACAGACAGTGGCGTTCACGCAAAGGGGCAGGTCATCCATTTTGACACCCCGCTCGCCATTCCGATGGAGAGATGGCCGTTTGCCCTCAACAGCTTGCTGCCAGATGACATTCGTGTTCTAAAGGCTGAGGAAGTGGATGAGTCATTTCATGCTAGATTTGGTGTCGCTTCAAAGGAGTACCGTTATAGGGTCTCAACGGAAACGCACCAAAATGTGTTTACGAGACAGTATGCCTGTCACTATCCTTATCCGCTGGATGTCGACAAAATGAGAGAAGCCGCTGGGCACCTGATTGGCACACATGATTTCACAAGCTTTTGTGCGGCCAATACAGAGGTTCAGGACAAGGTGAGGGAGATTTACGCCCTCGAGTGGAAAAACGTCTCAGACGGGCTTGAAATGCGTGTGAGAGGGAATGGCTTTTTATACAACATGGTGCGAATTATCGCTGGAACGTTACTTGAAGTTGGTTCTGGTAAATTTCACCCTGAGGAGATAAAAGCCATGCTTGCCGCCCGAAATCGCGAAGCGGCAGGCAAGACTGCGCCCAGTCACGGACTGTATTTATGGGAAGTTTTCTATGACAACTAAACCAGGTGTAACATGTTCTTGACACAGGAAGCAGAAAGTTATAAGATATCATATGGTATGTATTTCAACCCCACAAATAAGCCCCGGAAGACTTATCTGTGTTTTGAAATAGAACGTAGCATTTGATTCAGGAAAATTCATTGATTTATTTAGGAGGGAAACTCATGCGTACAACACCAATGGCGAACGCAAGCACAATTGAGCGCAAATGGCTAGTGGTTGATGCGGCAGGTAAGACTCTAGGTCGTCTTTCTACTGAAGTAGCATCACTTTTGCGCGGTAAGCACAAACCAACTTATACACCACACGTTGACACAGGTGATCACGTGATCATCATCAATGCTGAGAAAATTGAATTAACTGGTAAGAAATTGACGGACAAAATTTACTACCGTCATACGATGCACCCAGGTGGTTTGAAACAAAGAACTGCTCTTGAGATGCGTACAAACTACCCTGAAAAAATGTTGGAGCTTGCTATCAAAGGTATGCTTCCAAAGGGTCCACTAGGTCGTCAAATGTTCAAAAAATTAAATGTGTACCGTGGTTCTGAGCATCCACATCAAGCACAACAACCTGAAGTTTACGAACTTCGCGGTTAATTATAAGGGAGGTTAACAATTTGGCACAGGTTCAATATTACGGTACAGGTCGTCGTAAAAGTTCTGTAGCGCGCGTTCGCTTAGTTCCAGGTGAAGGCCGTATCGTCGTTAATAATCGTGAAATTACTGAATACATTCCATTCGCTGCTTTAATCGAAGACGTGAAACAGCCTTTGAACATCACAGAAACAGCTAACAGCTACGATGTTCTTGTAAATGTTCACGGTGGTGGATTCTCTGGTCAAGCTGGAGCAATTCGTCACGGTATCTCTCGTGCTCTTCTAGAAGTAGATCCTGAGTACCGTACACCACTTAAACGTGCTGGACTTCTTACTCGTGACTCTCGTATGAAAGAGCGTAAGAAATACGGTCTTAAAGGCGCACGTCGCGCACCTCAGTTCTCAAAACGTTAATCAATATTATATTGTATGGACGTTTTACAAGGGTTTGTACAGACAAACCCTATATGAAAAGCATCAGCATGCTGCTGGTGCTTTTTTTATTTGTGTTTTTTTCTGTCTGGAAACATATAAAATAGGATCATAGTCAGGTTCTGTTTAAAAAATGATGTTAAAGGGGGATGGCATTTATGAAACTAACAACAGAAAGATGTCTCATTCGACCGTTTATTGAGGATGATTGGCAGGATGTCTATGCATATACATCTGATCTAGCGGTGATGAAGTATATGCCAGAAGGTGTTTTTTCTAGAGAAGAGGCGCAGGAATTTGTCAAAAATAATCGTCTTAAGACGGCCAAGAATTTTGCTGTTCTATTAAAAGAAGATCATACATGCATCGGGCATATCGTGTTTCATCCCTACTTTGGTGAGCACACATATGAAATTGGCTGGGTCTTCAATTCTGCATATCAAAACAAAGGCTTTGCTTCTGAAGCGGCGTATGCTGTCCTACATCATGGTTTTCACACAATGCATTTACATCGAATCATTGCCACTTGTCAGCCTGAAAATGTGCCGTCATGGAGAGTGATGGAGAAAATGGGGATGAGAAGAGAGGGATATTTTAAAAAATGTATACCACAAGGAAATGAGTGGTGGGATGAGTTTTATTATGCCATCTTACGAGAGGAATGGAAAACTTGATAAGTTTTCATGATATGAAGTAATTCGTCATTCCAAATATCCCTTGGCTTTCTCTATTGATATAATCAGGTCAAATAAGTAGAAGAGGGGCGCGGGCATGAGGATCTTTGATGCACATTTTCATATCATTGATTTTGATTTTCCCATTCAAGAAAACCAAGGATATACACCGACGAGTTATGTGGTGAATGATTATAGGAGAGAGACGGCTGATCTGGGGATTGTAGGTGGAGCGATTGTATCAGGGTCATTTCAGGGCTTTGATCAAGGCTATTTGTTGAAAGCACTAGATGAAATGGGACCGGCTTTTTGCGGTGTGACTCAATTATCTTTTACAGCAACTGATGATGAGATTGTTCAATTGAATCAACAAGGGGTAAAGGCTTTACGTTTTAATGTGAAGCGGGGTGGTTCGGAGGATATTTCAAAGCTCGACTATTTTGCGAGAAGGGTGTATGAGCTGGCTGGGTGGCATAGTGAGGTTTACATAGACGCTAAGCATCTCCCTGACATCTCATCAACGCTTGAACAGCTGCCGGCCGTTTCGATTGATCATTTAGGCTTATCGGAAGAAGGCTTGCCGCATTTGCTCAAGCTGGTTGAAAAAGGGGTTCGTGTGAAAGCAACGGGCTTTGGTCGTGTTGATTTAAAGGTCGAACAGGCATTGACGTCTATTTATCAAACGAATCCTGATGCACTGATGTTTGGTACAGATCTTCCATCTACAAGGGCGAAACGTCCATTTGAATACGGTGATGTCGAATTGGTTCAACAGATGTTTGATGAGGAAGCGGCGGATAAAATTTTATATGAGAACGCTATCAATTGGTATTTTGGCAAATGAATAAAGGCTTCCATTCCGTGATAGGAGGTGTGTTCATTGAATCTGAATCAATTGACATTTAGAGAAGCCGTCCAAGGAGACCTCGACAACATCGTTTTGATGCTTTCAGATGACAAATTAGGCCAAAAGAGAGAACGCTACACTCGTCCATTATTAGAAAGCTACCTCAATGCCTTTCATTCGATCGAAGCGGATCCCAATAATGAATTAATCGTCGCTTGTGATCGGGAAGAGGTAGTCGGTGTTCTCCAATTAACAATGATTCCATTTCTAACGTATCAAGGTGGATGGAGAGCTTCAATAGAAGGAGTTCGTACAGCCATGACTCATAGAGGAAGAGGAATTGGCACATTGTTGATCAAACGGGCTATTCAACGCGCAAGTGACCGCGGTTGTCATATGATTCAGCTGACAACAGACAAACAGAGGCCAGAAGCACGCCGTTTTTACGAAAAGTTAGGATTTGAAGCTACGCATGATGGGATGAAGCTGCATCTTCTTCGTAAATAAACACACCAAGAAGCAAAGGTATTCACAACCCTTTGCTTTTTTGTGCCTTTGTTTCAAATTTTTGTTATATTGGAGACGAGAATCTATAGTGGTTTGGAAAGGAGAAACATTTGAAGAAAACAAAAGAGGATCTTTTGACATTTGTCAGGAAAAACAAAAAGAACGTATCAGTAACAATTATTGAAAATGAAGATGTGATATTAGAATGGAATGGTAATCAAAAAACACCACTTGCAAGTACGATGAAATTAATGGTTTTGTTTCATTTTGTTAAAGCTGTATCCAGCGGTGACATCAAGCTAAATGAAAAAGTGGCATTGTCTGATATAGAGCGGTTTTATATTGATGGAACCGATGGCGGTGCTCACACATACTGGCTGGAGGTCAACGATTTTTCTGAGCATGCAACTTTATTAGATGTTTCCAAAGGGATGATGCAATTTAGTTCGAATGCTTGTACTGATTATTTGATTGACTTGCTCAACCTAAAAAAGATCAATGATCAGATGAAACAAGCAGGTCTTACAGAACATGATGAACTCATGCCGCTGACACCCAAGGTGTTGTGGCCAGCCTATGTATCTGATCATGAGCAGGATGCATTAAAGCAAATAAGCGATGTAACTGATGAACAATACAAATCTCTGATGTTTGAGATTTTTCATATCATGAAGAATGACCCGGAGCATAAAAAGGCGTTAGAAGAAAAATTGATGAAAAAGAACTTGTTAAGCTTGCGTATTCAATCTTTACTGACGCAAAAGATGACAAGGTCTACAACGAATCAATATGCACATTTTATGAAACGTCTACAGGATGAGCTGTTAACAACAGAAGAAAAGCGTCTTTTTAGCCAAATTGTGCTGGGAGAAATATTGAAGACGGAAACAGATCAATATATTTGGTATAAAGGTGGATCGACGTTGTTTGTTGTCACTGCTGCTTTATATCGAAAAACGGATACATCAACTATATCGATTTCTCTATTCATCAATGACCTGAAAGCGGAGAATTCTCACTGGATGGGGGAAGTGTTCGATGAATTTATACTTACCATAGTAGCAGATCAAAACTTTCGACAACGATTGATTCAAGCTTTTACTACATAATTATCAAAAAACAGAGGGTGACGCCCCTCTGTCTTTATTATTTCTTGATGGGAAACGCTTTGTATACATCTTGACGTTTATCTTTTGACTTCACAACTCCATCAACCAGTTCCTTTTGCCAAAGCGCTGTATCGTCTTTGTACACTTTAAAAGAGTGAGGCAGCTTTTTTTCTAGCTGTTTTCTTTTAAACGTGACGGATGGCTCGTCTTTAGCGTTCATCTTGAGTGTCACTTGCTCCACATTATCGATAAGAATAAAAAGTGCCAATGCATTATATAAGTAGTTTTTTTCAATGGTATCCTTCTTATCAAACCAAAATGAATCAAATTGTTCTTCTGTATCATTGGTATTTTCTTTCACGCCGTATGTCACTTTTAGCGCTTTTTCATCTACGATTTCATACTCGCGAATCACGTTACCTGGAAGATCTGATAAAATAGCGCCGACTGCTCCGTTGTCTCCAATATAAGAATTTTTGTGCTTAGAAAGCTGTTTTAAGGAAATGTCTTCTATTCCTTTGATGTCACTCTCTTTCTCGCTGGCTTGACTACTGCAAGCGGATAGAATGACTGTCATTAGTAGTAGGATATACATCCATTTTTTCATTTATTTTGCCCCTTTATCATTCTTTCTATATAAAAACCCATTTTATCACAAGATCCCATTTCCACCACTTATTTCATCATTTCCATTTACTGAACTGCATGTTTTGTTCAAACCAACGAACAATACAAAGAAAAAAGGAGTTCAGTCCATGGCAGAAGTTCTTTCATTTTATCAATTGAAAACAAAACGAGATGTCACGCTTGAAAAGAAGCTGTTGCGTACATTGTCTCTTCAACAGGTGACGATCGCTTCCGAGAAATTCACGAGGAAGCTGTTCCCATTTGCAGATGATCCAGCTGGGATTATGAGTGATGGCTGTATCGATTTCGCCATTGAGGCTTTTTTAGCAGGTGGGAGATACGGTGAGTCGAGTAAGTATGGTGAATCATTCGATGATATAAAAAAGCGGTCAGTTCATGAAGAAGATGAGCTGGTTGAGGAGCTAGCAGGGTGTTTGCAATCGTGGGGGAATATGTTCCGAATGGAGCGTAAGATGTCGTGTCTGTATCCATTTGCGAAGGAATTTTTAAGCATATGGTGGCAGGAAGGCTTTCGGGAATCAGAAAAAAGGCATAAGCTTCGCCTGCACTAAGCATATTTCCAGCCCTTGTCCCATATCTATAAAATAATGGTGTATGGGAGGGACAGGGATGAAAAGAAAGCTGAAATGGACAGGGTTTTTAATCGGGTTTATTGTCCTCTTATTCTTATTCAGATTTCAGTTTCTAAATGATGATTCGTGGAAATCATGGAACTTGCCTTTGAGCGGCAAGATCATCTATTTAGATCCGGGTCACGGTGGTCCAGATGGCGGGGCCGTAGGAGGAGAGCTGCTCGAAAAAGAGATTGCACTGGATGTGTCCATGAAGATAAGAGACTATTTGCAGGAGCAGGGAGCGCTTGTTCTCATGACCCGGGAGGATGACTCTGATTTATCATCAAAGAATACAAAGGGTTATGCCCGAAAGAAAGCGGAGGATTTGAGAAACCGTGTGAAAGTCATCAATGAGTCTGAAGCGGATCTCTATTTAAGCATTCATTTAAATGCGATTCCCTCTAACAAATGGAGCGGAGCGCAGACGTTCTTTTACGGAAAGTATGAAGAGAATGAAAAAGCAGCAAAGTTCATTCAAGATGAATTGCGCAACAACCTTGAAAACACAGATCGCAAGGCGAAGCGAATCAATGGGATTTATTTAATGCAAAATGTCACGAAGCCAGGAGCGCTTGTCGAAATCGGATTTCTATCGAATCCAAAAGAGGCTGGTCAGCTGGCGACTCCTAAATATCAGGATCAAATTGCTGCTTCGATTTATAAAGGCATTCTCAGATATTTAACAGAGCAAAAAGAGCCGCCTGAATAAGGGGCTTTTTCCTGTTTATCGCAGGCAAAGAGGACAGACATTGTAAGGATATGTATGATATACTTGGATTGTAAACGAATTCAATAAAGGGTGAGGTTCTGCTATGATCGGACAAGATGATGTGAGAAAACTAGTTGGGAAGATGGACGAACCTTTCCTTCATATACCGCTTGGTGAGCTGGATGCCATCAAGGAAATCAGCCTAAAGCCTGAAAAAGAGCATGTGAGCTTAAAAGTGGCGATTGCCAAGACAGGCACTGCTGAGCAGATGAAGCTGCAGCAAGAAATCGTACAAGCTTTAAAAGCAGCGGGCGCGAACACTGTAGGACTTCGTTTTGAAGAACTGCCTCAAGAAACGCTTGAAAAGTTTATGCCGTCACAGGATGAGGATGAAAACCTGCTCAACTCTAAAAATCCGCCTGAGTTCTTAGCGATTGCGAGTGGAAAGGGCGGCGTTGGGAAATCAACCGTTTCCGTTAACCTGGCTGTGGCACTGGCTCGTCTAGGGAGAAAAGTGGGACTGATCGATGCTGATATTTACGGCTTTAGCGTACCGGATATGATGGGAATCACCGTCAGACCGACAGTTAAAGGGGAAAAGATTATTCCTGTGGAACGCTTTGGCGTCAAAGTGATTTCAATGGGCTTTTTTGTTGAAGAAAACGCACCGGTCATTTGGAGAGGACCGATGCTTGGTAAAATGCTAAATAACTTCTTCCACGAAGTAGAGTGGGGAGAATTAGATTACTTAATATTAGACCTTCCGCCTGGAACAGGTGATGTGGCACTTGATATTCATACGATGCTTCCGAGCTGTAAAGAAATCATTGTGACAACACCGCATCCAACAGCGGCTTTCGTTGCTGCTAGAGCAGGCGCAATGGCACTGCAAACAGATCACGAGGTGCTAGGGGTCGTTGAGAATATGAGTTACTATGAAAGCAAAAAAACAGGTGAGAAGGAATATGTCTTTGGAAAAGGCGGCGGGGACAAGCTGGCGGAGGAGCTGCGTGTATCAGTTCTTGGTCAAATCCCTTTAAGACAGCCTGATTGGAATGAGGACGATTTTGCACCTTCTGTCTATGATGCGAGTCATCCGACAGGGGAAGTGTATCAACACATTGCTAATAAAGTCATTGAACAATTAGCAGTGAAAGCATAATGAAAGCCCGAGTGGACCTTGTGCCACTCGGGTGATGTTTAACTGCCGTTTCCTTGTGAACCGGAATCATTGCTGCTTTCAGAGACTGCTTTTTTTAGCTCATCTTCGAATTTCTTCTTATAGAGAGGGCTGCTTAATGTTTCTGTAATAACTTTCTCTAAGTGCTTTCTGAACTCTTTGCTTTTGACCAGTTCACCGTATTTCTTTTCCATTTCAGGATCCTTGAGAATATCCATCATCATCTGTTGATAGTCAGGGTCCTTCATCAATTGTTTTAACATCTTTTCATGCTGTTGCTGCATGGATTTTGCGAAAGTCTCGGCAAATTTAGAATCCTCAAAGACCTTCTTCCAGAACTCTTTGCCTTTATCAGAAGTCAGTGTTTTCTCTATTGTTTTTTTCACAGTTTGTTCATCCATTACCAAAGCTTCATTCATTGCCTCGTCATTTAATAACTGTTGAATGGCCTTTTTACCGTCATCTGTTTTCAAAATATCGACGACCATTTTTTTCGTTTCGTCATAGTCCATATTAGATGAGGATTGGGTTTTGGGAGCACAAGCTGTTAGAGATAAAAGAAGAAAACAGCTCATTATACGCAAGATGCCTTTTGACATACTGTGGCTCCTTTCGTTACATGTCTTACTTTTAATATGAATGTTTCACGTGAATTTATACATAACAAAAATAGGGGTTGGGTCAATTCAATGAAAAGTCGGGATTTAGTTCGTTTTTTCTTCTCTGTGCTGGCTGTTGGAGCGGTCATTACAAGCGTGGTAGGTTTTGCGCTGGAGTGGGGGAAATATCAGAAGCTGTTTGTATCGTTTGAGATTTTAGAGATTGCGTCTGTGTTATTCTGGTTTATTGGTGTGGGGATGATCTTTAGTGTAATCAGTCAGATGGGGTTTGTTGTCTTTTTGACGGTGCACCGGTTTGCGCTGGAGATTTTCAGGTCGCATTCTTTATGGAATACCATTCAGTTATTTCTTGTGATTTTCGTGCTGTTTGATTTGGCTTATCTGCGGTTTTTGTTTTTCGGGGAGAATGAATCATTTCTTCCATACTTGTGGCTGCCTGTTTTTATCGGTGTGTTTGCATTGATCGTGTCTTATTTTAAACAGCAACAGTCCTCTAAGAAAACATTTATTTCTGCAATGTTTCTCATGGTCGTCATCACGTCGTTAGAATGGTTTCCGGCGCTTAGAGTCAATGAAGAGGACTGGCTATATTTAATGCTATTCCCGCTATTAGGTTGTAATGCGTTTCAGTTATTAGCTATGCCGCGGTTTTCAAAAGCAAAAGCTACTTAACCTCAGTTGACTTTGTTTTTGTATTAGAGATAAGCTCGCCAACCGTGACGTTTCTTAAATTTTGATCTTTTAAGTGTTTTAAAATAGCTGGTAAGGCTTGAGCGGTTTGGGTGGCTGAATCTGAGGCGTGAAGGAGAATGATGTCTCCGCTTTTCATTCGATCATTTACATTATGAACAATCTGGTCGACGCCCGGGTTCAGCCAATCTTGAGAATTGATGCTGTAATGGACAACGGTATAGCCATACTGTGTTGCAATTTTCAATACCGTTTCATTAAATTGCCCAGTTGGCGGTCTTAATAATTGAATGTCTTCCAGTCCAAGCTTTTGAAATGTATTTTGTGCACGGACAAGATCTCGCTTAATTTCGTTTTCTTCAAGCTGGCTATAATTTTTATATGCATAGCCAAGGCTGCCGATTTGATGGCCGTCCTCTTTAATCCTTTTCACAATATCCGGGTGACGCTCAGCCCAAGAAGCAGACAGAAAGAAAGTGGCGTTCTTTATATCGTACTCGCGGAGGACATTTAAAATAGGAACAGCCTTCTCGTCTCCCCAGCCAATATTAAACGTAAGGGATGCGTGTTTTGATGAGGTCTCTCCTTTATAAATTGCTCGGGGTCCTTGTTCTGTTTTAAATACCGACAGCGGCGGTGCCTTTTGTACATAAAAAAAGGTTGCAGCTGCAAGGGCTGCTACAAGAATAATGACTACTTGCTTCAGCCGTTTAATAGGCAACACATATAATCGACTCAATTCAAACACTCCTGCCTTGTCCAAGATTGTTACTTGATTGTATGCAGGACAAGGGTTTAACATGCACGATAAAACTATTTTAAAAAAAGTTATGAAAAGGCGTTGACCAACAGAATGTTTTCGTGATATATTATTAATCGTCGCTGACACACAGTGACAAACACAAACGCTTCGGGAAATAAACTTGAAAAAAGTTATTGACATAAGATGAAGCGAAATGTTATATTATTAAAGCCGCTAAGAACGGTGAAGATGATCTTTGAAAACTAAACAAGACAAAACGTACCTGTTAATTCGAGTTTTTATAAAAAAATCCTATGATACAT
>NZ_VSSC01000011.1:0-41936 GCF_008123875.1 Bacillus sp. Y3
AATGTAAGTGAGCAAGTGCTTCTCACAGCTGCCTGCCAGAACATGAAGAAGATTGCCACACACCTAGCAAAGCTAGGATAGGTGTGTGGGAGGCCTTTTTCATGTTTTTCCTTCAATCTCATCTATCATAATGATGGTGAAAATAAAAAAGATTGTAGAAAAACATGAGTTTCTCTACAATCTGAGAACCAGGATATTATGATCCTGGTTCTTTTTGCTCTTTGGCTAGATCAAGTGCTTCTTTCATTTTTTTGCGCAGAATTCGTTCGACACGCCACTGCTCCATCGTTTCAGTTTTTGCAATGATACGAAGGACGAGAGATGAGGAGCCAAATGCCTCCACTCCAACGACTTGAGGACCTTCGATGATTTGTGGCATGCCCTCACGAACTTCATCACAGGCTGCCTGCAAAGTGGTGATCATCTGATCCACATTTTCATCTGGGGATAATTCGATATCAACGAGTGCCTGCATCGTCCCTCGTGAATGATTGCTCACATTGAGTATACTTCGGTTCGGAATGAAATGAAGAGTGCCATCAAAGCTTCGAAGCTGTGTTGTTCTCAGTCCAATTTGTTCAACGATCCCATCGAAACCAGCAACCGTTATATACTCGCCGACATCAAATTGTTTTTCCAGCAGTATGAAGAAGCCTGTCACAATATCACTCACCAATCCCTGAGCGCCAAATCCAATGGCAAGTCCTACAACACCTGCGCCAGCCAGCAAGGCGGTTGGGTTATAATGAAATAAGTCGAGGATCATCACAACTAGAATAAAAATCAGCAAGTAGGCGAAAATATTTAAGGTAAGACTTTGCAGCGTTTGAGCTCGTGATAAAGAGACATCGTGCTTCTCAGAGAATGCTGAATAGGCACGCTTAATCATCTTATTTCCAATCGCTCTGATGATAAAATAAATCACAAAAATAGCAATGAGTTTTAGCAAAATCATACTGATATTCATGATGATGGAAACCCAATCTACTTGTTCAAGTGCTTTCATGATCTTCAAAACCTTTCTATGTATGTGCGAAATGAGAAGCTAATCATTTGTTCCCTTATGCAAGTCATGTTAAACTTTTAATAGTTGGAGCGAGAGATTGTGACAAATCGTTAATTAAATTTATTATTAATTAATATTGACTAAAAATCGCTTAAGTATTATAATTATATTTGTGAAGTTATTAACTAAATGAGAATTCAACCTGTTGATTCTCATTTTATATACAGCTAAGAAGTCTGTATAAAGATATTATTTTTGGAGGGATTTACATATGGCAGAGCGTTTTGTAGGAAAACAAGCTCCACGTTTTGAAATGGAAGCAGTACTTGCTAATAAGGAATTTGGTAAAGTGAGTTTAGAGGAAAACATCAAGAATGACAAATGGACAGTTCTTTTCTTCTATCCAATGGATTTCACTTTTGTTTGTCCAACTGAAATTACAGCAATGAGTGATCGTTATGATGAGTTTGAAGATTTAGATGCAGAAATCATTGGTGTATCTACTGATACAATCCATACGCATCTTGCTTGGATCAACACAGATCGTAAAGACAATGGTCTTGGAGAATTAAAATACCCACTAGCTGCTGACACAAACCACACAGTATCTAGAGAATACGGTGTTTTAATTGAAGAAGAAGGAATTGCACTTCGTGGTCTATTCATCATTAACCCAGAAGGCGAACTTCAATATCAAACAGTATTCCACAACAATATCGGTCGTGATGTAGATGAGACACTACGTGTTCTTCAAGCATTACAAACTGGTGGACTTTGCCCAGCGAACTGGAAACCTGGTCAAAAAACACTTTAATTGATAGTTGAAGAAACAGTCTAACTGGTGTTAGACCTTCAGATTGTTGACAAAGGGCTAAAATGTTGTTTATTTTAGCCCTTTGTCTTCTTTTCAGCGTGATAGAAAACCTTTGCAGCCCTAGGAAGGACGAGTACTGGCGCAAAGCGAATTTGACATTCGTGAGCACCAGCACGCAGGACTGACAAAGAATGCGAGGGTTTGTCTACACGCTGGGGTCTAACTGATGTTAGACCTTTTTGTTTCGAGACATACAATGGATGGAGGCGCTTCAAAATGAAATTACGTCAACCAATGCCAGAACTAACTGGTGCAAAAGAATGGTTAAATGGAGAAGTAACAAGAGAAGAATTAATTGGTGATAAACCAACATTGATCCACTTCTGGTCAGTTAGCTGCCACCTTTGTAAAGAGGCGATGCCGCAAGTGAACCAATTCCGTGATGAATACAAGGATCAACTAAACGTGATCGCAGTTCATATGCCACGTTCAGAGGATGACCTAGATCTAGAAAAAATCAAAGAGGTTGCAAATGAGCATGAAATCACACAGCCAATCTTTGTAGACAGCGACCATAAACTAACAGAAGCATTTGAGAACGAATATGTACCAGCTTATTATGTATTCGATAAAACAGGTGCTTTACGCCACTTCCAAGCTGGCGGAAGCGGTATGAAAATGCTTGAAAAACGCGTCAATCGAGTTCTTTCTGAGTCTGAAAAGGCTGCAGAATAGGCTTTCCCCCCATGAATGGGGGTTTTTTCATGGGGAAAAATAGGAGACATATTGCACTGGATGAATATGATTGTAGGTGGAATGCCTAAGAAAAGAGAAAATGAGGGATTTCATTAAAAAAATTCCCTGAAATAAAAAGGCATTATGACCTATTTACATTTTTATTTTGAAATGAAAATGTAAAGATTTTAACTTTTTACTATTCAGAACGTTTTTGCACAAAAGAAATTTCAGTTTGGTAAATAACTATATAAATCAAGTAGTATAAGCATTTATTCAAAATTTTTACAATATTTTAAAGGTGGTCAAAAGCCTATAGTGGCAATGAAATGGGTGCCGATTTTTCTTCTTTGGCAAAATTTTAGTTGGAAATACCTATCTGATAGCAAACTGTAAAATGATAAAAAAATAGTTGATAAAATTAGTTTTCTAATCTAATATTTACTATAGAATATTTTTTATATGATGAGGGGGAAATCCATTGTTTAATGAGAGGGAAGCGTTACGTTTACGATTGGAACAATTAAACGAAGCAGAAGTAAAGGTCATCCGTGAATATCAAATTGAACGAGATGCGATTTACGCAAAACTAAGAGAATTAGACCGTCAAGGTACAGGTCTCGTCACAGATACAAAAAAAGAAGTGCGTACAGAGAGAAAAACGGATTCATTGCCTGTATTAGCTGAGCTGGCTGCACAAGAAATGAGAAGCTACCAGCAGCCTGCGCAAACGCAGTCAAACGTTACATCATCTTTAGGAACAGGTCAGCTAAATGGTGCACCTGTAGGTATTCCTGAAGGATCTACAAGACGCAGAAGAGGCACAGCTAGACCTGGATCAAAGGCAGCTAAGCTTCGTGAAGCTGCAATCAAAACATTAAAGCGTCATAATGCGGCGATTAAAAGCTCTGAACTCCAAAAAGAGATTGAAAAAGAGAGCGGTCTTGAAATTCCAAATATGACAACGTTTATGCAAAGCTTAATTAAAATGTACCCAGAAGTGAAGAAACCTTATCGCGGACAGTATATTTTAGAAGGCGACATTCAAACAGAAGACGAATAAATAAAAAAGAAACTGCTGGGCGTAAATGCCAGCAGTTTTTTCTTGCGTACGTGATGAATGAATCACTTTTTTTGATTAACTGTATAGACAATCTTTCGTTCTTTGGGCATGTTGTCGCGCTGTTTTTTAAATCCATCGATCTTCACTGTCATGACCTCTCCACTCCGCTGCACCGCATCAACTTTTGCCTGGAGCGTTTCTACTTGTTCGTTTAGTTTCTTCAAAATCGGTCCTATTTCTTCGGTTGTTTGTAAAATAGGGTCTTGTGAGAACGGCTCGGCATTTGTTTGGGCTGACTGGTCGATATCAGCAAAATGAGAAGCGATCCATTCCTCGCTTTCGGCCAACTGTTTTTGGTAGCTCGTGAGCGTTTCATAAAAAATGGCTTCTTTTGCTTTTTCGATGTGCAGTAATTTTTCTTGTGTTTCATAAAAACGCTCCTGTAGATGCCGGACGCCTTCTTGTAATAAATGAAGCTCTGCGTTTTTATCGCCTAGAGTTTGCTGCAGTTTTTCAATCACAGCGGATAAAGTATTTCCTTTTTTCTCCTCTTTTGCAAGCTGTTTATCTTGGTCTAGTAATCGCTCCTGTAGTTGCTGAGACATTTCCTTATATTTTACAACCTTCAAATGCAATCGGTGCTTTTCCTCTGTTTCTTTTCGTCTATGATAGGTTTCCTTTTGCAGCATTTCATGAAGAAGGACGATTTTATGTAATAATTCCGATTTGCTATAAGAGAGATCTTGTATTTTAGATGATGCTTCGTCTTGGTCAATGGTCATTTCATCCAATTGTTGTTTTAATTGAGTGAAATCCTTTTTCATCTCATGATATTCTTGAGATAGCTTCTTGTTTTTAGCATAGGTATACGTGGACTGTAAATCTGAAATTATCTGTTGATATTTGGCCGTTTCAGCTTTTAAAAATAGATTTTCTTGAGACAGATCATGGAATAGGGGAGAAGCATGGCGCCGGTTCATAGGTAGACCCTCCTTATTCATGTTATCAATAAAGTATGCGAAATGAGTGCGATTAGAACAACCATATCAAAGGGGATGAGATGATGAGAATAGTGAATGTGATACTAGCCGGAGGTGCTTCTAGGCGTTTTGGAGAGCCAAAGGCAAGTCATGTCTATCAGGGGAAACCACTATATGAACATGTGAAAGAGCAACTTTTGAAAGGGGAAACCATCATCATCAGTCACCCGAAGCTTCTGCCTTTTTTCAAAGCAAGAGGGGAACAAGCTGTTTGGTTAGATGATGAACAGGTACGTGGGTATGGCCCGCTTGCAGGTATATATACCGCTATGCAAAAGCAAGAAGCAGAGTGGTATTTAGTGACGGCATGTGATATGCCATTCATACGAAAAGAGACAGCCGTCGCTTTATCTTCTTATTGCCATAAGCATGTAGATGCTGTGGTTCCGATGGTGCAGGGAAGATTACAGCCGTTATTTGCGCTTTATCACCGCCGCAGTCTTCCGTTTATTTCTGCGTGTTTAAAAGAGAATCAATTAGCTATCAAAGACTTACTGCAAAAACTTCACGTCCAGGTTGTTCCAGCCGACGAACTGAACGTGGCACCAAATGAATTTCATAATATCAATAAAAGAAGCGATTTACCTGAAAACGGTATGATATGATACATAAAAACGAGAAGGAGAGAACAATATTGAACGAGCGATATTCAAGGCAAATCTTGTTCCCTCCGGTAGGCGAAAAAGGGCAGTCTGCACTTGCCGAAAGTCATGTCCTTATTGTTGGAGCTGGTGCACTTGGAACAGCATCTGCTGAAGGGCTTGTCCGATCTGGAATTGGTACTTTGACGATTGTAGATCGTGATTATGTCGAATTCTCAAATTTACAGCGGCAGCAGCTGTACACTGAACACGATGCAAAGATGCATGTGCCAAAAGCGGCAGCAGCTAAAAAACGTCTCCAAGAGATCAACCATGAAGTGACCATTCACGCTCTTATTGAAGATGCAGGAGTAGAGCTGTTAAGACCTTTATTCCGAAAAGCAAATATCGTCATTGATGCGACTGATAATTTTGAGACAAGAATGGTGATGAATGACTTATCATTAGAAACAAATACGCCTTGGATTTACGGTGCCTGTGTGAGCAGTCAGGGAATGTATATGACCATTTTGCCGGGCAAAACACCTTGCTTATCCTGTGTGTTTACCTCAGTGCCTGTTGGGGGTTTGACATGTGATACAGCTGGTATTATTTCTCCTGCTGTCCAAATGGTGTCGGCTTATCAGCAAACAGAGGCATTAAAATATTTAACTGGGCATGAAGAGCAAATGGAGCGAAAGTTTGTCACGTTTGATTTGTGGCAGTCGTCTTCGTTTAAAATGGATGTATCTCGTACGAAGCAGGAGAGCTGTCCATCTTGCGGCATAAATAGAACGTATCCATATTTAGATGAACAGCGAAAAAAAACAGCGATTCTTTGCGGGCGTGACACCATTCAGATCATATCGAAGGATTTAGAAAACCTTTCATTTCAGCATGTAAAAGAGCGTCTGTCATCTATTTGTGAGGTGGAAGTGAACGATTTTTTAATTCATATACGCTATGAAAGACACCGTATCGTTTGTTTTAAAGGAGGACGTGTATTAATCCATGGGACAAATGATGAAAGAGTAGCCAATTCATTACTAGCAAGACTGCTAGGCATATAGGAGTGAGAAGTGATGGAAAGACGACAGCCAATTCCAGTAGAAGAGGCAGTAAAGAAAGTCCACCAATTTCAAAAACATGGACAAGTCGAATGGGTTCCTTTAAAGAACAGCCTTGGAAGATGGATTGCAGAGGATATTTTAGCAGACCATGATGTTCCTGCCTTTGATCGTTCTCCGTATGATGGTTTTGCACTTCGAGCAGAAGATACAAAGGATGCATCGAGCGAGCATCCGGTTGAATTTGAGGTCATTGATCATATAGGGGCAGGTATTGTTTCTGCAAAAACGATCGGTCCTTTTCAAGCGATTCGCATCATGACAGGAGCGAAGATTCCAAAAGGAGCAAATGTTGTGATCATGCTCGAATTGACGAAAACGTTTGAAAAAGACGGTAAATCAATGATGTCACTTAAAAGACCTCTGAAAAAGGGTGACAATATTTCTCGGCAAGGAGAAGAGACCCTCAAAGGGAACGTCATGATCAAAAAAGGCTCAAAAGTTACCCCAGGCGTGACGGCGATATTGGCAACGTTCGGATATGCGGTTGTGCCAGTCGTCAAAAAACCGGTGATCGGTATCATCTCAACAGGTACCGAGCTCCTACAAGTAAGTGATGCCATGGTGGACGGTAAAATTAGAAATAGTAACCTAAGTATGGTGTACGCTCAGGTTCTTGAAGCTGGAGGAGAACCGCTTGATTTAGGCGGTGTATCCGATGATTTTGATCAAAGCTATGAAGCCGTAAAAGCAGCCTTAAGCAAAGTTGATATGCTCATCACAACAGGTGGTGTATCGGTAGGTGATTTTGACTTTTTACCTGCTATTTATGAAAAACTAGGTGCAGATGTGTTGTTTAATAAAGTGGCGATGAGACCTGGAAGTGTGACGACCGTTGCTGCGTTGTCAAATGGTCAATTGCTTTATGGGCTGTCAGGAAATCCGGCTGCCTGTTTTGTTGGCTTTGAACTATTTGTCAAACCGATCATTTATAAATGGTGTTTGAAAGAAAATCCATTTCCCGTTTTTGCTGAGGCGAAGCTGACACATGATTTTCCAAAAGCCAATCCATTCACTCGATTTGTTAGAGCATCACTTGATTTCGCTGGCAGCCAGCTGAGTGTGACGCCAACAGGTCTTGATAAATCTAGTGCGGTGACATCTATTGCTCATGCTGATTGTTTCATTGTTTTGCCTGGAGGAACAAGAGGGTTTAGTGCAGGTGACCAGGTCAGCGTTCTGTTATTTCACCACGAAGGCGGTGCTACATGTTGGATGACAAATTAAACATTCTACAAGTCGTGGGCTTTCAAAATAGTGGTAAAACGACGCTGATCGAAAAATTATGTCAGCTGGCGGATGAAGAAGAAATGAAGCTAGGCTGCTTGAAACATCATGGACATGGCGGAAAACCAGACCGTCTGTTCAAACAAAAAGATACGGATCGATATGTTCAAGCGGGTGCGTTTGCTGCTGGTGTGGAGGGAGAAGGTGAATGTCACTTTTTCATGCAGCACATGACGTTTGCACAACTAGTCAACATGTGTCAGCATCTTCCTTTAGATGCCGTCTTGATTGAAGGATACAAACAGGCGCCTTACCGCAAAATCCTGTGTGTCAAAGACCAACAGGAACTCATTTATCTTTCGACACTTTCTCATATACAAGCAGCCATTTATTTCAATAAAGAAATACAGTTCTCCGAGAAATACCCGTTTCCTGTGTTTTCAGCATTTGACAAGCGCGGGATCACATTTGCTTTTAATTTATTGAAGGGGGAAGCCTCGTATGAATGAACTTTTTAACATCACAAAAGAGCCAATTGATGTGAATGAATTGATTCAGCATGTTACAAGACGCAAAGCGGGAGCCATTACGACATTCATAGGCACGGTAAGAGAATGGACAAATGGCAAAAAAACGCTGCGTTTAACATATGAAGCATACATACCAATGGCGGAAAATATGTTGAGTCAAATTGGACAAGAAATTAAAAAACGCTGGCCTGATACAGAAGCTGCCATTGTGCATCGTATTGGAACTCTTGAGATATGTGACATTGCAGTGGCAATAGCTGTTTCATCACCTCATCGGAAAGCTGCATACGAAGCCAATGAATATGCGATTGAACGAATAAAGGAAATAGTTCCTATTTGGAAAAAGGAATACTGGGAAGATGGAGAGGCTTGGATAGGTGATCAGCTTGAAACCGTTTCTTACCCTGAAGGAAAACCTAGTACTCTCCAACTTAACGAGAAAGAAGGGAAGCGGCATGATTAGCGTATTATTGTTCGCCGGCCTTGCTGAGAAGGCCGGTAAACAACAAATCATCATTCAAAAAGATCAAACAACGGTTGATGAGATTAAAATAGAATTACAGGAGGTATATGGTGTTGATACTGCACAAAACGTGATGGTTGCAGTCAACGAAATATATACGAGGGGAAATGCTGAAGTGCGTAGCGGGGACACTGTTGCACTCATTCCTCCTGTAAGTGGTGGATAATAGATATTAGAGGATTTGGTTATGGCCAGCGGCTGTAACCAATTTTTTTATGTGTGAAAAGATTGTAGAGGTACTTGGGTATGATCTTCGTAAATAAAACATCCCCGGCGTGCTTTAGAAATGTGAGGATCGAGCTGTTGAATGAGATCATACAATTCGCTGATTCGTCTCACATTGAAATCTGTTTGAGCTTGAAGCTGTTCTTTTAGTTCTTTTGTGCTCACGATGCTTCCCTTTTTTTCTTTAATAATATCTACACACCTTGCTGCGTAGTATATTTTGTCATTAGAAGGTCTGCTTTCTTTCATATCAAGTAATTTGAGCTCATGATAAATCAGTTCTCTTTCCTTTCTAAAGTATTGCCATGCTTCTTGTTCCTTTTCATAAAGTAAAATCAATTGCATTTTCAATTTTTCTCTTAACATTCACTTGACTCCATTTCCACTATCATTTAACCTACCTCTATTTTACATTATATGAAAAAATAACATTTGATCAAGTAAAATCCTTTTATTTTTATTTTTTTAATATGAAAGTATTGATACTAAAGGCTCATCTGTTCTATAAAAGGCGCTAAACATAGTCCTATAAAGCCGGGATTCATTGAAATTACTAGGAATATTTTAACAAAAAATTGTTGTGTCTAAATGAGACCATCTGAATCCAAAGGAAAAGGATATTTATTCCGAAAGACATGTTGTTTACTTCATAAACTGTTTTTCAGTCAGTAAAATCATGATTTTTTCATATGAATATGGTCGGATCAAGGTATAATTTGAAGGATGTCGTTCATGAAAATAGAATAATAGATTCAATCCTATCACTATGAAAATAAGAAAATCAAATGATCTATCACTTATTGGCAATCTTTTGATAAAATAGAAACAACAAGAGTATGAAAAAACGATTCCATACTTACAGCACATGGAGAGGATGACATTTGATGAAAGAAACAACGCAAAAACCCACAATAATTGGAGTAAGCACTAGACCATCAGAGCATTTAAAAAGAGTGTGGGAACATCCATTCGTTTGGTGGCCTTTATCATGTGTGCTTGTATTAACAGTTGTTGTCACTTATTTGTCTCAGCTAGTGAATGAAGGATTGTGGGCAGATTTAATTTTGCCAATCCCTTTCGTTTATGTGATCACGCTCATTGGTCTGGTCATTGGGATTGTGATTAACGCTGCTGTATACAAGCTCATCGTCTTTTTAGCAAAAGGTGATGCAACATTTCATCAGCTGTTTTCAGGTGTACTGTATATCACGCCTATTACGATCATTGGTACGATTATTTCTCATTTGGCGATCATTTTTTTTCATGTGCCAAAAGATATCACGGTTACTTCATTAAACGCATTCATTCGAATGTCTGGTCCATGGCATGCCGTGTTAGCCAATATCGATCTTTTTGTGATCTGGAATCTTGTTTTAACAGGCTTTTTATTGATCAAAGTCGGCCGCACTTCGCCAAGAATATCTTGGGTTATTGTGAGTGTCTTTTATGTATTATCTTTAATTTTTCAATATGTAGGAACTACGATCACCATCAACATGCAGTAAGCTGGGGGTAGAATGTTTTTATGAGAAAGAAAATCATCATCGGATCCATTTTGATTATTGTGATTGGTTTATTTATTGGATTTAACATTGCAAAAAACCAATCAAAACCTGTGTCTACGGCAGCATTTAAAACAGTTAAACTCACACCAAAAGAAATAACCTCTAAGGTGATGACGCCTGGAACACTTTCATTCTCGGAGGAGCAATTCATTTATACAGAAGAGGAGAAGGGAAGCCTGAATCATATCGCTGTGAAAGAAGGAGAAAAGGTGAAAGTTGGAACACCGCTCCTGACATATGAAAATAAGGAACTGGAGCTTGAAGAACAGCAGCAAGCACTTGCGGCTGAATCAAGTACACTAAAGCTTGAACAATTACAAAATAGACTCAATACATTAGATGAAAATCAGGGGAAAAAGGCGGGCTCTGATTCGAAAAACGAGCGAGATCAGCTTGAACTCGAACTCAAAGCTGCTGAATTAGAGCAAAAACAAGCGGAGCTTAACCAAGAAAAAGTAAAGGCACAAATAGAAGATTTAACGATACATAGCAAAATTGAAGGAACAGTCATCTCCATCGAGCAAGATGCTGGCGCAGGGAAGCTAGAAGAGAGGCAGCCGGTGATCCATATTGGCAATGAGAAAAAAATGATCGTACGAGGCTTAATCACTGAGTATGACGCTATGAAAGTCAAAAAGAAACAAAAAGTAAAGGTAACGTCTGATGTCATTCGCGGAAAGAGCTGGCAAGGAGTGGTGAAAAAAGTGGGCGCTGTGCCTGCCCAGTCAACAGCAGAAACAGCTGCTAGTGATCAAACCGTACAATATCCAGTCGAAATTGAAATAAAAGGGAAAAAGCCGGATGCAAAACCAGGCTTTAAAATGATCATGGAAATTGAAACGGACAAGCGTCAAGTGCTCACAATTCCTGAAACAGCCGTGAAAAAAGAGAAAGATGGATCATACGTTTATGTTGTTGAAAAGAATGCACTGAAGAAAGTAAAAGTGACATTAGGTGAAACGTCAGGTCAAGATCTTGAAGTGACGAAAGGTTTAACAAAAGAAGATCAAATCATTGCAGAGCCATCAGATGATATGTATGACGGAATGGAAGTGAATGCTGAATGATTCAGCTTTCAAACGTGACAAAAAGCTACGAAGTCGCTGAGGAGACATTTGATGTATTAAGTGATGTGAACCTCGTCATTGGTAAAGGCGAGTATATGTCCATTATGGGCCCGTCCGGTTCTGGAAAATCAACGTTAATGAATATCATTGGCTGTTTGGACCACCCGACCTCCGGACAGTACCATTTTCAAGGTATGGAGCTGTCGGCAGCAAAGGATCAAGAACTCGCAGTGATTCGAAATCGATCCATTGGTTTTGTTTTTCAACAATTTTATTTACTGCCTAGATTAAATGCGAGGCGAAATGTTGAACTTCCGATGATTTACGCTGGTATCAGTCAAAAGGAAAGAAAAGAACGTGCGGAAATGGCACTTGAAAAGGTTGGTTTGGCAGATCGAATGAAGCATATGCCAAACGAGTTGTCAGGGGGTCAAAAGCAAAGAGTAGCCATCGCACGTGCGATTGTCAATGAGCCGAAGCTCATCTTGGCAGATGAACCAACAGGCGCTCTTGATTCAAAAACGAGCGGCTCGATTATGGAACAGTTTACAAAGCTCAATGAGGAAGGAACAACGGTTGTGCTCGTTACTCATGAAGAAGAAATAGCTGCGTATACAAACCGGATAGTCGTTGTAAGAGATGGACGCTTCGTTCAAGATAGATTGATACAAGGAGACGCAATGAATGAAACTCTTTGAAAATATTAAAATAGCGCTGAATTCTGTCCTAGCTCATAAATTGCGGTCTATTTTAACAATGCTTGGAATTATTATTGGGGTTGGATCAGTGATTGCAGTCGTTGCCATCGGTCAAGGCGGAGAGCAAATGCTGAAAGAATCAATTTCAGGGCCAAACAATACCATTGATATGACCTATACACCCTCTGATGAGGAGTTAAATGCGAATCCTAATGCGTTATTTGAAGCCACATTTACTGAAGAAGACATTCAAAGTGTTCAAGCATTGAATGGGGTTAAACAGGTTGCCTCCTCCACTGCACAAGGCATGCAATTAAGATTCCAAGATACAACAATAGATGCAACGGTCAATGGGATTAATGAAGGCTACACGAATGTACATTCATTACATATATCAGAAGGACAGGACTTACGTGAAATCGATTTTAGGAGCGGAAGAAGGGCAGCTGTTATTTCAGAAGGGATACAAAAAGAATTATTTAATGGAGAGAAGGCAGTAGGCGAGTTGATTTGGATGAATGGACAGCCGGTTGAGGTGATCGGAGTTTTAGCAAAACAGGAAGGGCTGTTTTCATTTGATATGAATGAAATATATGTCCCTTTTGCAATGCTGACAACTGCATTTGGTGTGAAAGAATATGATAAGTTGTCTATTCAAGTCGCACATGCTGATCAAATGAAAGAAGTAGGAAAGAGTGCGGCTGCACGCTTAAATGAAAATCACCATACAGAAGATGCTTACGAAATGATCAATCTGGAAGAGATTGCAGCAGGCATTGGTCAGATTACGTCTGTCATGACAACAATCATTGGCTCAATTGCTGGTATCTCATTACTTGTCGGCGGCATTGGTGTCATGAATATTATGCTCGTATCTGTCACAGAAAGAACAAGAGAAATTGGAATTCGAAAGGCACTTGGGGCAACTAGGGCTCAAATACTCGTTCAGTTTTTAATTGAGTCTGTCGTCCTTACACTGATCGGTGGGTTACTTGGAATCGCTCTTGGCTTAGGAGGTGCTTCACTTGTGTCACTGTTTGCAGGGTGGCCTTCTCTTGTATCGTGGCAAATCGTATGTGGAGGCGTCCTATTTAGTATGCTCATTGGTATTATTTTTGGACTGATTCCTGCCAATAAAGCAGCGAGGCTCGATCCGATTGAATCACTTAGATATGAATAATCCTAAAGTTAACTTTCAAGGTGCTGACAAGAAGGTAGAACGAGATATATTGCCTGCTGCTCCGCACCTGAAGCTTTTATGCAAAACGCATAAAGGCTTTTTTTCGTTCAATTGAATGAAATGAAAAATGATAGAAATGCTAATATCATGACTTTCTTCTCAATGTCACATATTTTTCAGTTTACAAATGGTACATATAAAGGTAAGATGACCATTGTGAAAGATTTTGATAGTTATTGAATGTATTTGATTGTTTTGTATTGATAATGTTGAAAAAAGCGATTACAATAAAGGTGCGCGCAAAATGAATACGTTTTCAAAAGGGGGTGTTTTCAATGCTCACACCAGAAAGACATCAACTCATTATCGACTATTTAGAAGAAAACGATGTCATCAAAATACAGGACTTAACGATTATGACGGATGCGTCTGAATCTACAATTAGAAGAGATTTATCAGCCCTCGAAGAAAAAGGCTTTCTTAAAAGAGTTCACGGAGGAGCTGCTAAAATATCTAGTATTCGTCTTGAACCAGATGTGTTTGAGAAATCTGCCAAAAACCTTCATGAAAAGTCATTGATTGCAGAGGCAGCTGCATCACTTTTAAAACAAGGCGATTGTATTTACTTAGATGCTGGTACGACAACACAGCAAATGATTGACTTTATCGATCCAGATCAAGATATCGTGGTGGTGACAAATGGTGTCATGCACATTGAAGCACTCATGAGAAAAGGCATTTCTTTTTACCTGATAGGCGGATCAGTGAAACATCGAACAGGAGCCATGGTGGGAGCCGCAGCTTTGACAGCTATGGAAAATTACCGTTTTGACAAAAGCTTTGTTGGGACGAACGGCATTCATCCCGAGGCAGGGTTTACAACACCTGATCCAGAAGAAGCGCTCATTAAAAAAAGAGCCATGAAGCAGGCGAAAAAAACCTACATCTTAACAGATGCCTCAAAGTTTGGCGAAATATCGTTTTCAACCTTTGCTAGTTTACAGGAAGCGACCATTATCACAAACGACGCAAAAGAGGATTCATTCGATAATTACCATGAAAAAACGGTTATAAAGGTAGTGAAAACATGATTTATACAGTTACTTTAAACCCATCAGTTGATTACATCGTACACGTGGAGGATTTTGCGGTCGGCGGTTTAAATCGTTCAACCTATGACAAAAAATATCCAGGTGGTAAAGGAATCAATGTCTCAAGGCTTTTAAAACGGCACGGTGTTGAATCAAAAGCACTTGGATTCATTGGCGGTTTTACAGGCAAATATATTCAAGACTTTTTACAAAACGAACAATTACAAACAGCCTTTCATGAGGTGTCAGAAGATACACGTATCAATGTGAAACTAAAAACAGGCGAAGAAACAGAAATCAACGGGCTCGGTCCAAGTATTACTGAAGCACAGTTCGATTCGTTTTTATCCCAATTCACTTCATTAACAGAAGGCGATGTCGTTGTATTAGCAGGTAGCATTCCTTCTTCACTGCCTCATAACACATATGAGCGCATTGCTGAGGTATGTGCGAAGCAAGGGGTAAGAGTAGTACTTGATATTTCTGGAGAAGCCTTAAAAAAAGCAGCAGATCTGAAACCATTCTTAATGAAACCAAACCATCATGAGTTAGGTGAAATGTTTGAAACCAGTATTTCATCTGCAGAAGAAGCCATTCCTTATGGGAAAAAGCTGTTGGAACAAGGTGCTGAACATGTCATTGTATCTATGGCTGGAGACGGCGCTCTCTTATTCAGTAAGGAAGGGATCTTTCAATCTAATGTTCCAAAAGGCAAGCTGATCAACTCAGTTGGTGCAGGGGATTCAGTCGTTGCAGGATTCTTAGCTGGCGTTTCTAAAGGCCTTTCCATAGAAGAATCATTTAAGCTTGGCGTCACATCAGGAAGTGCTACAGCATTTTCTGAGGAACTTGGAACAAAAGAGCTTGTCGATACATTATTGCCACAAGTAAAAGTCACACGCATTTAAAGGAGGAGTCATCATGAAAATTACAGAACTACTCACGAAGCATACGATTAAGCTTCAATTAGACAGCCAGCAAAAAGAAGCCGTTATTGAAGAACTGGTCACTGTATTAGATACAGCTGGTAAATTAAATGATAAAGAAGGCTACAAAGCAGCTGTTGTTAATCGTGAAAAACAAAGCTCTACGGGAATCGGAGAAGGAATTGCGATTCCTCATGCGAAAACAGCAAGTGTGAAAGAACCTGCCATTGCATTTGGCCGTTCAACAGCTGGTGTAGACTATGAATCATTAGACGGACAGCCAAGTCATCTTGTCTTTATGATTGCAGCAACTGAAGGCGCAAACAACACGCATTTAGAAGCACTTTCTCGTTTATCCACACTTCTCATGCGTGAAGAGATCCGAAAGCAGCTTCTTGAAGCGGCTACTGAAGATGAAATCATTGAAATTATCAATACACATGATAAAGACGATGAAGAAGAAGAGGAAGTCAAAGAGGAACCGGCTGCACCGGGAAAACCTGCTAAAATTTTAGCGGTGACAGCTTGTCCAACAGGCATCGCGCATACATTTATGGCCGCAGATGCTTTGAAAGAAAAAGCAAAAGAAATGGGCGTTGACATTAAAGTTGAGACAAACGGCTCTAGTGGAATTAAACATGCCCTGACAGCAAAAGAAATTGAAGAAGCGCCAGCTATTATTGTGGCAGCTGATAAACAAGTTGAAATGGAACGCTTTAAAGGCAAACATGTCATTGAAGTACCTGTGACAGCTGGAATTCGCCGTCCGCAAGAATTGATCGAAAAAGCCATCAATCAAGATGCACCGATTTATAAAGGTTCAGGCGGCAGTTCTTCAAAAGATGAAAATGAATCGTCAGGTAAGGGAAGAAGTGGATTCTATAAGCACTTAATGAGCGGTGTAAGCAACATGCTTCCGTTTGTTGTTGGGGGCGGTATCCTCGTTGCGATTTCATTCTTCTGGGGAATTAACTCAGCTGACCCTAAAGATCCTTCTTTCAATTCATTTGCAGCTGTATTAAAAGGGATTGGCGGAGATAATGCACTTGCCTTAATCGTTGCTGTATTAGCTGGATTTATCGCAATGAGTATTGCAGACCGTCCAGGTTTTGCACCAGGTATGGTTGGCGGATTCATGGCCTCTGCAGCAGGTGCTGGATTCTTAGGCGGATTGATTGCTGGTTTCCTTGCTGGTTACATTGTGGTGCTGCTCAAAAAAGTATTCACTTTTGTACCACAGTCGCTTGATGGTATTAAACCAGTTCTGCTCTATCCATTGTTCGGTATTTTCTTTACAGGGATTATCATGCATTACATCGTCAACACACCTGTTAAAATGGTCATGGACGGATTAACACACTGGCTTGAATCACTTGGTACTGGAAACCTTGTACTAATGGGGATTATTTTAGCTGGTATGATGGCCATTGATATGGGTGGTCCGATTAACAAAGCGGCCTACACATTTGGTCTTGCGATGATTGCTGCTGGCAACTATGCACCGCATGCTGCGATTATGGCAGGCGGAATGGTGCCGCCGCTAGGAATTGCCCTAGCGACAACGATCTTTAGAAACAAATTCTCTAAACGTGACCGCGAAGCAGGTATTACATGTTACTTCATGGGAGCTGCGTTCATTACTGAAGGGGCGATCCCGTTTGCAGCGGCAGATCCTCTGCGCGTCATTCCTTCAGCTGTGATTGGTGCAGCAGTTGCAGGTGGATTAACAGAATTCTTTAGAGTGACGCTTCCTGCACCGCACGGCGGACTATTCGTTTTCTGGGTAACAAACCATCCAGTTCTTTACATCATCAGCATCTTAATCGGTGCCATTGTTACAGCGCTACTTCTCGGAATTCTAAAAAAACCAGTCCGACAAGAAGCTTAATTTGAAAAGAAGCATCGTGAAGAGCGGTGCTTCTTTTTGTTTAATTATCAATAAATTAGGAAAAAATATCTAATTGAATGGTTGTCTTGTGAATTTTTAAATGACATGTGATAAAGTAAAGTTATTCAATTCACGTTTCAAGTCTTTTAGCAGAAAGTCTTAGGAGGAAGCAGTATTTTGAACGAAGAAAACAAACAAAACGAAAATGACATTCAATCTGATGCGAAACAAGCCAAAAAAGAGAAGAAAAGTTCTCTGTTTGAATGGATCAAAGCCATTTTAATTGCACTTGCTCTCGTCCTCATCATCCGTACGTTTATTTTTGAGCCGTATGTGGTGGAAGGAGAGTCAATGGAACCAACCCTTCATGATGGAGAAAAGCTGTTTGTTAACAAAACCATCAACTATCTCGGTGGAGTCAAACGTGGTGACATCGTGATTATTAATGGAAAAGACGGTCAGAAAATTCATTATGTCAAACGATTGATCGGTCTTCCAGGCGACACGATTGAAATGAAGGATGATACGCTTTACATTAATGGTAAAAAAGTAGATGAGCCTTATTTAAAAGAGAACAAGGCACATGCCAAAGAGTATGAGGTACATTTAACAGGAGATTTTGGTCCAGTGAAAGTACCGAAAAACGATTACTTTGTTATGGGTGACAACAGACTGAATTCTATGGACAGTCGAAATGGACTCGGACTCATTGAAAAGGATCGTATTGTCGGCACATCAGAATTTGTTTTCTTCCCATTTGGCGATATTCGACAAACACAATAAATACACCTTTCTCAATGCGTAAGAAAGGTGCTTGAATGGACGACCCTTCATGTAGGGTCGTTTTTAATTTGGTGTGAGCATCGTGACAATGATGACAATGGCCAAAACAGAAGCGAAAACGGACCCAGTAATCGCCAAAACAGAACGGAATAATCCAATTTTCACATTGTCTTTTCCGCGCTTTTGTAAAAAGCGTTTTGAAAAGATATGGACCAGTGTGTAAATGAGGACAAGCCCAATATAAAGGCCAAAGTCTCTTGCATTAAAGCCAGTCGCCGATAAATAAATGCCCATAAAGAAAATCAATAAACAGTATTCCATGAGTGTGAGTAATCTCAAATCGCCCGAACTCCTTCAACAAAAACATTCCCACTTATTATACCATATTGGACAAAAAGCCTTTGTTCTTAGCGAGAGACGTTTCTATCAATCGTTATTCATGTTATACTTCATATTGATGAATGAGTGATGGAGGATTAATAAATGATTGCAGTGAATAATGTTAGTTTGCGATTTGCTGATCGTAAATTATTTGAAGAAGTAAATATTAAGTTCACTCCTGGCAACTGCTACGGACTAATTGGTGCCAATGGAGCTGGTAAATCAACGTTCTTAAAGATTCTTTCTGGAGAAATTGAAGCTCAAACGGGCGATGTTCATATGAGTCCAGGTGAACGTTTAGCGATTTTAAAACAGAACCACTTTGAATACGAAGAGTTTGAAGTGTTAAAAGTCGTCATCATGGGTCACAAACGTCTATATGATGTGATGCAGGAAAAAGATGCGATTTATATGAAACCTGATTTCTCAGATGAAGACGGGATTCGTGCAGCAGAGCTTGAAGGTGAGTTTGCTGAGTTAAACGGATGGGAAGCGGAAAGTGAAGCTGCGATCCTATTAAAAGGTCTTGGCATTCCAGAGAGCCTGCAATCGAAGAAAATGTCTGAGCTTGGCGGATCTGAAAAGGTAAAAGTGCTTTTAGCACAAGCTTTATTCGGTAAGCCTGATGTTCTACTTCTCGATGAGCCAACGAACCACTTGGACTTACAAGCCATTCAGTGGTTAGAAGAGTTCCTCATTAACTTTGAAAATACCGTCATCGTCGTATCGCATGATCGTCATTTCTTAAACAAAGTATGTACGCATATTGCAGACCTTGACTTTGGAAAAATTCAAGTGTATGTCGGAAACTATGATTTCTGGTATGAATCAAGCCAGCTGGCATTAAAACTCAGCCAGGATGCCAACAAGAAAAAAGAAGAACAAATTAAGCAGCTTCAAGAATTCGTTGCTCGGTTCAGTGCGAACGCATCTAAATCGAAGCAAGCGACATCAAGAAAGAAATTGCTTGATAAGATTTCGCTAGATGACATTAAACCATCTTCTCGTAAATATCCTTATGTTCATTTTGCGCCAGAGCGTGAAATCGGAAATGATGTCCTTCAAGTAGAAGGTCTATCAAAAACGATTGACGGTGTAAAAGTACTGGATAACGTCAGCTTTATTATGAATCGTGAGGATAAAATTGCGTTCTTAAGTCGTAATGAACTTGCTGTCTCTACTTTATTTAAAATCCTTGCTGGTGAAATGGAGCCAGACAGCGGGACATTTAAATGGGGCGTGACAACATCTCAAGCCTTCTTCCCTAAAGACAACAGTGAATATTTTGAAGGAAGCGATTTAGATCTTGTTGATTGGCTTCGTCAATATTCTCCTAATGATCAAAGTGAAAGCTTCCTGCGTGGTTTCTTAGGCCGTATGCTTTTCTCTGGGGAAGAAGTGAAGAAAAAAGCAAGCGTCTTATCAGGTGGAGAAAAGGTTCGTTGTATGTTATCAAAAATGATGCTGTCTGGAGCGAATATTTTGCTGTTAGACGAGCCGACGAACCATTTAGACCTAGAGTCCATCACAGCGCTAAATAACGGTCTAATGAGCTTTAAAGGGGCTATGCTCTTCTCATCTCATGACCATCAGTTTGTTGAAACAGTTGCAAACCGTATTATCGAAGTGACGCCAAATGGCATCGTTGATAAACAAACAACTTATGATGAGTTCTTATCAGATCAAGAGATTCAAAAAAGACTACAAGAGCTGTATGCATAAACATAAAGAAAAGACATCCACATGAGGATGTCTTTTTTCTTTAAAAAGCCCAATTTCCATTTCGGAAAATCGGTTCACGTTTACCATCTTTTGTGATCCCATCAATATTCATTTCCTTTGAACCAATCATGAAATCGACGTGTGTAATACTGCTGTTCACACCAGCTGCATCTAATTCCTCTCGTTTCATCTCTTTACCGCCTTCGATATTAAATGCATAACCGCTGCCGATGGCAAGGTGATTGGATGCATTTTCATCGTAAAGTGTATTGTAATAGAGGATATTTGAGTTAGAAATTGGTGAATCATCTGGTACAAGGGCAACCTCACCTAGATAATGTGAGCCTTCATCTGTTTCAACGAGAGAGGTTAAAATGTCTTCGCCCTCTTTTGCTTTCACATCTACAATACGCCCATTTTCAAAGGTTAACGTAAATTCATCGATAATGTTTCCTGCATAACTAAGTGGCTTAGTGCTAGAGACAGTTCCGTTTACACCATCTTTTTTAGGTACGGTAAAGACCTCTTCTGTCGGCATATTGGCCATGAATGATACGCCGCGTTCACTCACGCTGCCAGCACCTACCCAAATATGCTGCTCTGGAAGTTCAATCGTTAAATCTGTACCAGGTGCTTCATAGTGCAGCTTGTGGTAATGACGTTCATTTAATACTTTTACTTTTTCATTTAGTGATTCATCATGCTTTTTCCACGCTTCAACAGGATCTGGCTGATCAGCGCGGGCGACTTTAAAGATTTGGTCCCATAATAATGCAACAGCTTCTTCATCTGCATGCTCAGGGAAAATCTTTTTCGCCCAATCTTTTGATGCAGCACCGACGACTGTCCATGCAACTTTGTCAGATTGAACGTATTGACGATATGTATGAAGTGCTGAACCTGCAGCTTTTTGCTGTGAAGCAATTTTTTTCGAGTCAATGCCACTTAGAAGATCAGGGCTTTCTGACAAGATCGTAATAAAAGCACCGCCACGTTTTGCGATGGTTTCCATCATCTGTGCTTCCCATTCTGGAAATTGCTCAAACACATCTTGTGGGGCATGTTCATATTTTAAACGGGTCAGAACACCATCACTCCAGCGGATATGTACGTTTTTCGCTCCGCGCTCATATGCGTGTTTTGCCACAAGGCGGACAAGGTCTACAGATTCAGTGAACGCAGATACGACCACTTCTTGACCACTTTGAACATTTACACCTACTTCAACGATGGTTTTTGCATATTGATCTAGTTGTTTTTCGAATGAACTCATAAAAAACCCTCCTTTAGTCATGTTCATCATATCAGATTTAAGACCGAAAAGGAAAATAGGGAGCCGTCCCGAAGCAAAATAAAAAAGCCGCTTTCGTGCGGCTTTTTTAGCGGTTCAGTTGTTTCACAGGCTGTGCATTAGAAGGGGGCATATGTGAAAACGACAGGCTCATTCCTCCTAAAATAATACCGGTTAAAATGACTGTGACAACGACCCGTTTACCTAAATCAAGCAACATGTTCTTCCTCCTTCACGTTTATCCATTCATCACGATATGATCGAAATGATGAAAAAAGAAGTAGAACATGAAGATTATTTTAATGTTTTTTGCAATTTGTCGATGACTTCTAATGAACGACCTGTTCCAATTGCGACAGATTCAAGAGGATTTGCTGCGATATGAACTGGGACGACAATTTCTTGAGAGAGCCATTCTTGAATGCCGTTTAATAGTGCACCACCGCCAGTTAGAATGACGCCTCGATCTACGATATCACCACTCAGTTCTGGAGGGCTGTCTTCTAATGTAGCCCGAATCGCCTCTAAAATATGAAGAAGTGATTCTCGCATAGCACCTTGAATTTCTGTTGATTCAAGTGTAATTGTTTTTGGAAGACCTGTGACAAGGTCGCGTCCACGTACTTCTAATGACTCAGGTTCGTGTTCAATGAGACCATAACCAATTTCCATTTTTACCTGTTCAGCTGTCCGTTCACCGATCAGTAAATTGTATTTCTTTCTCACAAAAGTAATGATATCTTCATCCAGTTGATCTCCGCCAATTCGGATCGAGTGGCAAGAGACAACCCCGCCAAATGAAATGATCGCTACCTCTGTCGTACCTCCGCCAATGTCTACAACGACGTTGGCAACAGGCTCGTCCACTGGGAGATCAGCACCGATTGCAGCTGCGACGGGTTCTTCAATTAAATGCACATGCTTTGCCCCGCAATTTTTGACAGCATCGCTGATCGCGCGGCGTTCGACAGCTGTTGAGCCTGAAGGTGTACAAACAACCACGGTCGGCTTTCTAAAGGTAAACCCAATATTTTTTCCTGCTTTTTTCATAATTTGTTTAAGTAAATCGGTTGTCATATCATAATCAGCGATGACACCATCTTTCATCGGACGGATCGCTACAATTTTTCCAGGTGTTTTCCCAATCATCTCTTTTGCTTCTGACCCCACTGCAAGGACAGTTTTTGTTTCCGTATCTACTGCCACAACGGATGGTTCATTGAGAATAATTCCTTTATTTTTACTGTAAACCAATATGTTAGCTGTTCCTAAATCAATTCCAATTTCGGCATTTTGAAACATGTTTTCACCCAATCTCTATTTTTGCTGTTTTAAACAATTTTACATTTAAAAGTTCAGAGGGTTGAGGTCATTTGTGGGGGTGTGTGATCACCTTGAAATGAATCTGTAAAATTCAAGTCTCATTTTGACATTCACAATAAATTTTCCCTTTGGTTTTTCGATTTTGAAAAAAATTTTTATGCAGGAGAAACCTTTTAAGAATCTCTTACGTCTACGATATATCAATTGGTGAAAAACAGATTGATCTTGAGCTAATGAAAGAAAGAGGGAACGAAATTGAAATCTATCGGAGTTGTAAGAAAAGTAGATGAACTAGGGCGTATTGTGATGCCAATCGAATTGAGAAGAGCACTTGATATCGCTATTAAAGACAGTATGGAATTTTTTATAGATGGAGATAAAATCGTCTTGAAAAAATATCAGCCAGAGGGCGTCTGCCTGATGACTGGTGAGATTACTTCTGAGAACCACGAGTATGGAAATGGTCAAATTACATTAAGCGCTGAAGGCGCAGAACTACTGCTAAAAGAGCTTCAAGAAGCCCTTCAGCAGTAAATAAAAATAGCCTGTTCTCTCCCATTGTGCTGAGAGCAGGCTTTTTTTTCTAAAAAAGTTCCTTAAAAATGCCACATCTTCCTCAAAAAATAAGTGGAAAATGGTACAATTGACAAAGAATCTCAGGGCGGCAGGTGGAATTATTTGAACAAAACATATCAAGTACGGATCCTGTTATCCGTTCTTGCATTTATATTAATTTTGAGCTGGGATTTCTTTTATTATCTTAGCGGCTATCACATTAATTGGCCGCTCGATCTAGCCTTTACAGTCGTTGTTTTGGCCGGTATTTGGACCATCTCAGGCTACGTGGACCGGTTGAATTTGATTGTATCAGATTTAAATAAACGAGAAAAAGAAGCACACGAACTGACAGAGCGGCTGAATCGAATCACAGATAACTTGCAAGAAATCGTTTTTGAAACCAATGAAAAAGGTGAAATCATTTTTTTAAATCAAGCATGGAAACAAATGACGGGTTACGACATAGAGGAGTGTCTAGGTACGATGTACAATCAGTACTTTGATCAAGAAGAGCATGTCGTTCAGCATTTGTTGTCTGTGATCAAAGAGCATAAGGATGAGGGGCGGGTGGAGCTGCAGCTTCTCCATAAAGAAGGAAAAAAGGTATGGGGAGATGTGCATTATAAGCTTTATTTCGATGAACAGCACCAGTTTACTGGAGGTATTGGAACGGTTGCAGATATCACGAAACAAAAGCAGGCAAAGCTTGAACTTGAAAGATCAAATCAGCAACTGCAAATGCAGGCACAAAAGCTGGCTGTTGCAGGACAAATAGCTGCTGGCATTGCCCATGAAGTCAGAAATCCGCTCACCTCAGTCAATGGATTTTTGCAGCTGATGAAAACGCAATATCCTGAAAGAACCGATTATTTTGATATCATCTTTTCTGAAATTAAACGCATTGATTTTGTTTTAAGTGAACTGCTTGTCTTAGCAAAACCTCAATCGGTTCAATTTCAAGAAGTACAGCTCCATGATTTGCTAGAGCAGGTGATTACCTTATTAAAGACAAATGCCGTTCTTTCAAATATTGATCTCAAACAGCCATTTAAAAAGCAGGATGCTGGCACGATATTAGCAGACGCCAATCAAATGAAGCAGCTGTTCATTAACTTAATCAAAAATGCGATCGAGGCGATGCCTGAAGGCGGCAATATATACATATCAACAGAAAAAGTGATGAATGAATGGAAAATCACGATTCAAGATGAAGGAAAAGGAATGTCCGAAGAGGATATTCTGAAAATATATGATCCTTTCTTTTCGACTAAAAAAGAAGGTACAGGACTTGGTTTAACGATCTGTGCGACGATCTTAAAAGATCACCATGGAAGAATGGATGTAAAGAGCGAGCTCAGCAAAGGGACGGCTTTTGATATTTACTTACCTGTGTATCAAAAAAGCAGATAGTAGCAAGGTGAGAGGATGTGATGTGTGATGACGAAGGAGACAAAAACTTTATTTGTGTATGGGACACTTTTAAAGCACGAAAAGTATCACGAGACATTGATGAAAGAAAGCAGTCCATTAGCAGCATCTGCTTGGATAAAGGGGAGACTGTACGATACAGGTGAGGGTTACCCTGTGTGTGTTGTCTCGGAACAAAACACAGTATATGGAGAATTGTATGAGGTCAGTGATGAAACGCTGCATAAGATAGATGAGCTAGAGGAAGGGTATGACCAGCAGGAAATAGAGGTTATGACAGACCAGGGACCAAGGTCAGCCGTTGCTTATACAATAGGTAAGCAGAAGGCTTCGAGCCTAAAGGAGATTGAAAGCGGCTGCTGGAAGTCATATCAATTATGGGAGCGCAAACCGTCTTCCTTCTATTATTTTGCCTATGGGTCCTGCATGGATGATGCAAGGTTTAAGCTTGCGAAAGTGGATCATTATTTCAAACAAATCATCGGCGGCGGCACACTTGATCGTTTTACCACAAGGTTTACATTGGTGCGTCCTGATGGATCAAGAGCAGATATGGTAGAAGACGGCGGAGAAACAGAGGGTGTTCTATATGAAGTACCTTTTGATGCCATTCGTTATTTGTACAAACGAGAAGGTGTAAATGAAGGGACTTATCGTCCAGCATTTGTCGATGTCACAGTAGGTGATCAAGTGTATGAGGACTGCTTAACGTTTCTCGTTTTAAAAAAGAGCGAAGAAATTGCGCCTCCTGGTCATTATCGCAGTGAAATCGAAAAAGGAGCAGACCTTTACTTAAGTGAAGCATTCCGTAAAAAAATACGGTCACATATGGATTCATTAATGAAACCGTAGTAAAATGCATGGTAAGTGATATAAAAGGAGTCTGAACATGAAAAAGGAATATGCAGTCATTGGTCTTGGACGCTTCGGCGGAAGTATCTGCAAGGCGCTAAGCGAAGAAGGACTTGAAGTCATGGCCATGGATATGAATGAAGATCGTGTGAACGAATATGCTAAAATTGCATCACATGCCGTGATTGGTGATTCGACGGACGAATCTGTCCTAAAAAACCTAGGCATTCGCAATTTTGATCATGTGATCGTGGCGATAGGTGAAAACATTCAGGCGAGTATTTTAACAACGATTATGCTGAAAGAGCTGGGTGTCAAAATGGTCACAGTGAAAGCTCAAAATGACTACCATGAAAAGGTTTTGAATAAAATTGGTGCGGACCGTATTGTCCATCCTGAACGAGACATGGGCAGACGGATTGCACATAAAATTATTTCTAACAACGTGCTTGATTATTTAGAGCTGTCAGATGAGTACAGCCTTATTGAAATCGTCGCCAACAGCAGACTCGCCGGGCACTCTTTGTTAGATCTCGACATTCGTGCAAGGTACGGGATCAATATCGTGGCAATTAAGCGCGGGAAAGAAGTGATCGTTTCACCGCTCGCAGATGAAATGATTCAAAAAGAAGATATCCTCATTGTCATTGGGGCAGTGGCAGATATCGGGCGCTTTGAAAAACGGGAAATGCAGAACGACTATTAAACACTCCGAGAAGGGGTGTTTTTTGCTTTAGAAGTGTACGTATGGGGCGGACATTGTGGGAGAGAACAAAGTGGAAATGAGCCGTTTACTTTCCAAAAGAACAGCAAAATAGAACATGGTTATTTTTCAGCTAATTATCACTATTCAGAAATAAAAATCAATCTTTTGATATGGTTGATTTTCTCTAAATGTCATTGACTGGACAAACAGATTCGTTTACGATAAGAAACATTATATTGTTTACTCGGAGGAGGCAGTGTCGTTGGATAAGGAGCTTTTCAGACATCAAATTGAGGTAGCTGCAAAGAGAAAAAAAGCAGCCCTAGTGATTAAACATGCGAAGGTTATGGACGTGTTTAACCAGGAATGGATAGACGCTGATGTCGCTGTTGAAAATGGAAAAATAGTAGGAATTGGGGAGTATGAAGGAGAACAGGAGCTGGATGCAACAGGTCAAATGCTTGTTCCCGGTTTCATTGACGGCCACGTTCATATCGAATCCTCGATGGTGACTCCTGCTGAATTTTCCAAAGCTGTCGTTCCTCACGGCGTGACAACTGTTGTCACAGACCCGCATGAAATTGCCAATGTATCCGGTGTTGCAGGTATCCGTTTTATGCTCGAAGAAGCGAGAAAAGCTGCTCTAAATATATATTTCATGCTGCCATCCTGTGTACCGGCAGTCAGCTTTGAACGATCAGGTGCTACACTAAAAGCAAAAGATTTAAAGCCTCTTTATCAGGAGAAAGAAGTGCTTGGTCTTGCCGAAGTGATGGATTATGTCGCGGTTGAACAAGCGGAAGAAGATATGCTTCAAAAACTGCTTGATGCTCAACATGAACATAAACTCATTGATGGCCATCTAGCAGGATTAACGGACCGATTAATTAATGTGTACCGAACAGCTAATGTCCAAACGGATCATGAGGTGACAACAGCTCAAGAGGCCCTTGAACGTGTCAAAAGAGGCATGTATGTCATGCTCAGAGAAGGCTCTGTTGCTAAAAACGTGAAAAACGTATTACCTGCTGTCAATGAGAAGAATGCGAGACGCTTTTTCTTTTGTACGGATGATAAACATTTAGATGATTTAATGGCTCAAGGAAGTATTGATGAACAAGTACGGATGTCGATACAAGAAGGATTGGACCCCTTTTTAGCATATCAAATGGGAAGTTTAAACGCAGCGGAGTGCTTCGGTCTCAAAACAAAGGGAGCGATTGCACCAGGCTTTGACGCGGACTTTATGCTCATTTCTGACTTACATGAGGTAGGAATTACAAGCGTCTTTATCGCAGGAGAATTGGTCTCTGAACATGGAGAATATTTGCCAAGTGTCGACAAGATCACGCCAAGTTCTTCGCTCATGCAATCGGTACATGCAGTGGACGTTCAAGAGAAAGATTTAACGCTGCCTATAACAGATCATCAAAAGATGAATGTCATTCGCATTATACCGAATCAGCTTGAAACGAAATTAGAACAAATATCTCCATCTGGAAGCGATGGACAATTTACGAGTGATATTGATCGAGATGTATTAAAAATAGTACTTGTCGAACGCCACAAAGGTCTATCTGAAATTGGGATAGGGGTTGTCAGCGGATTCGGCTTAAAAGAGGGGGCAATTGCAACAACAGTTGCCCATGACTCGCATAACTTAATTGCCGTTGGAACAAATGATGCTGATATGATCAAAGCCATTGAGACGTTAAAAGAAGCAGGGGGCGGTTTGACCGTTGTAAAAGACGGAGAAGTTCTTCATACGCTTCCATTACCGATTTCCGGTTTATTATCAGATCAACCTGCACATAAGGTCAATGAAAGCCTTCATGCACTTCATGAAGCGTTAAAGGAAACAGGCTTTGTCTTAGACTTTAATCCGTTTTTGACATTATCCTTCTTAGCACTGCCAGTCATTCCTGATGTGAAAATGACAACACAAGGATTGTTTGATGTGAGAAGTTTTCAGCATCTCCCGATTCAATCGTAAAACAATGACTGAACCCGCACGTATCGTACAGATATGCGGGTTTTTTTTATTGCGCATAAAAAAGAGACACAGCCAATTGGCTATGTCTCCCTGTACGTCCTTACACTTCCATAATAATCGGTAAGATCATTGGGCGGCGTCTTGTTTTTTCATAAAGGAAAGGAGCAAGAGTGTCAGTAATCTCGTTCTTAATTTCTGACCATTGAGTCGTCTTACGTTCCATTACTTTTTCAAGATGCTTTGAAATGAGATCTTGCGCGTCATTAATGAGGTCTCCAGATTCTCTCATGTAGACAAAACCTCTTGAGATTAAATCAGGACCTGCAGAAATTTTGAATTCTTTCATATCCATGCTGACAACAACAATGACAAGACCTTCTTCTGAAAGAATGCGGCGGTCTCTTAACACGATGTTGCCGATATCACCAATACCGCTACCGTCGATATACACGTTGCCTGATGGAATTTTGCCAGCGACACTTGCTTCGTCACCTTTCAGAGCAAGAACTTCACCGTTATCCATGATAAAGCAGTTTTCCTCAGGAATTCCGCAATCATTCGCAAGTTTAATATGCGTTTTTTGCATGCGGTACTCACCGTGGATCGGCATGAAGAATTTAGGTTTAATTAAACGGAGCATCAGCTTTTGTTCTTCCTGCCCGCCGTGTCCAGAGGTATGAATATTATTAAGTGAGCCATGAATGACTTCAGCACCAGCACGATACAGCTGGTTAATAGTACGGCTTACGCTAATATTGTTACCTGGGATCGGTGAAGACGAGAAGACAACAGTGTCTCCAGGGTTAATTGAAATCTGGCGGTGCGTACCGTTGGCAATACGAGAAAGAGCGGCCATCGGTTCGCCCTGACTACCAGTACAAAGAATGGTTACTTTGTTTGCTGGAAGGCGGTTGATTTCATTGTGTTCAATGAACGTGTTTTTTGGACATTTGATATATCCGAGCTCTTGTCCAATATCAATGGCAGACTCCATGCTACGCCCAAACACAGCGACTTTTCGGCCGTTGGCAACAGCTGACTCGATCACTTGCTGAAGTCTGTGAATGTTAGATGCAAATGTAGCAAAGATAATACGTCCATCTACTTTTCTGAAGATGTCATCAATGCTTTCACCTACACGTCTTTCGGACATCGTAAATTCTGGAATTTCACTATTTGTACTGTCAGATAGAAGACAAAGAACGCCTTCTTTCCCGATCTCAGCCATTTTCGTTAAATTGGCAGGCTCGCCAACAGGAGTAAAGTCAAACTTGAAATCGCCTGTATGTACGATGTTACCAGGAGGTGTCTTCACGACAATTCCATAAGAATCTGGGATACTGTGCGTCGTTCTAAAGAAAGACACAGCTGTTTTTCTAAATTTGATCGTATCCTCTTCTTCAAAGATGTGAAGTTTGGTCTGTCTTAATAGACCATGCTCTTCCAATTTGTTACGAAGTAGGCCGATTGCGAGTTTGCCTCCGTAAACTGGAATGTTCACTTGCTTGAGAAGGTAAGGGATACCGCCGATGTGGTCTTCATGTCCATGAGTAATAAAAAGACCTTTGATTTTATCTTCGTTTTTAACTAAATACGTATAGTCAGGGATGACGTAATCAATTCCAAGAAGTTCATCTTCAGGGAACTTAATACCAGCATCAATCAAAATGATTTCATCTTGAAATTGAACGCCATACGTGTTTTTACCGATCTCGCCTAATCCGCCGAGCGCAAAAACTGCCGCCTGATCGTTTTTTACAAATTTCATTCCTCTCATAGCTCCAATACTTTAAAATTTTCACTTTCTCGTTCATAGTCTAAAAAAGCACCGTCTACAGGCTGAATGAATTCAATATTGTAGTTATGTTTTTTCAACTTATCGCGTACGTCTCTTTCAGAAACCGCTTCAACGTATAGTGAATCTGTGTGTTCTCTCACAGGTACCTCAGTCGTACTTGCCTGAAAAAATACCTTATATATCATCCAAATCTCTCCTTAAATACCGTATGTTACACTCGCTTATTCTATTATATTAAAAAAACGCGCATAAGAAAAGTCTCAGAGAAAAAAGGACCTTCAGCAAATGTGCGGAAGATCCTTTTAAGCAATCGATTTTTTACGAAGCATGTCCTTCCATTGTCTTCGAATTTTCTTGCGCAGACGACGAAGCATCGCGGATCGCCTCCTTTCGGTATGAGTCTCATTCAGCCATTTGTTCCGTTCTCTCTATATACTTGTATTATATGATGTTTCCACTTAATGTTACATGGTTATATGTGGGAAATGGGCGTTTTAAGAGGAAGTGGTTTCGTCAGTGAAGATCTTTCTGTATGATGAAGGGGAGAGGGTATACATAACAAGAGACAGGAGACGAGATATGAATAAAAAAGTCATCTTCTTTGATATCGACGGTACTTTATATGACCATGATAAAAAAATACCTGAATCAACGAAGCGAGCTGTTCGTTTATTAAAAGAAAAAGGGCATCATCTCTTCATTGCATCTGGCCGTTCGCCTTTTCTTATCCAGCCTATTTTAGAAGAAATAGGGCTTGACTCATTTATTGCTTATAACGGTCAGTATGTCATGTACGAAGGAGAAGTCATTTATGGCAATCCGCTTAAGCAAGAGCTGATGGATAAAATTTATGAAACAGCGGATCAACATGATCATCCGCTTGTTTTCATGGGAGAGAAGACGATGAAGGCGTCTGTGCCGAACCATCCATTTATCCATGAAGGGATTGGCACTTTAAAAACAGAGCATCCCGAGCACGATTTGTCATTCTTTAAAGAAAACGTCATTTATCAAATGCTGCTATTTTGTAAAGCAGAAGAGGAACATCTATATGAAGCGTTCCGTGAAGAAATTGATCTCGTCAGGTGGCATGAGCTGTCTACGGATGTCCTGCCAAAAGGTGGATCAAAGGCTGAAGGAATTAAACGAGTCATTGAAAGACTCCCGTACGATCAAAAGGACACAATTGCCTTCGGTGACGGGCTGAACGATCGAGAAATGATTTCGTTTGTTGGAACAGGCGTTGCGATGGGGAATGCAGTCAATGAATTAAAAACATTAGCTGACTTTGTCACCAAACCTGTAGATGAGGATGGCATATTCCACGCTGTGACTGAATTAGGCCTTATTGATGAATAAAAAAACAAGACCCGCTGATGGACGGGTCTTGTTTTTTTATTATGATCTGCCGATCGCAACCGCGTTGTCTGGCTCGGCGAATGGATGATCTTTTTGAATATGATCATAAAACATAATGCCATTTAAGTGGTCAATTTCATGCTGAAAAACGATGGCCGGAAACCCTTTTAGGCGAATATCAATGTCTTCACCTTCAAGCGTTGTACCTTTCACCCTGATTTTTTCATAGCGCGGGACGAATCCAGGGATGGCTTCATCAACAGATAAACAGCCTTCTCCAGTAGCTAAATAAGCTCTTTTGACTGAATGGCTAACAATGCGAGGATTGAATAATGCATAGCTGTAAAGTTCTCCGCCCTCGTCTTCACAGTGAACAGCAATCATTCGTTTACTGATATTGATTTGCGGAGCTGCTAGGCCAACACCGGGTCTAAGTTCATATTTTTCAGCAATGTCTGCATCCTGACTGTTTTTGACAAATTCAATCATGTCAGCTAATTGCTGTTTTTCTTCTTCTGTTGGCGGGAGTTCGACCGCTTCAGCTGTTTGTCTTAAGACGGGATGCCCGTCTCGTACGATATCATCCATGGTAATCACAAAACTTCACTCCTATTTCCTTTGTATGTAAAGTATATAAAATGATACACGACATATGCAATGAAATAAAGAAGACCGGTCGTATGAGACCGGTCAGAGGCTTATTCAGCCATTAGCAGCAGCCACCGCCACCTAAGAATGCTGCGCCAACAATGATCAATAGAATGAATAGGACGACGATTAAAGCGAATGTACGTCCACCACCGTAACCGCAACCGTATCCACCACCATAACTTGGATAGCAACAACCGCCGCCGTATCCATATCCGTAACCGCCGTATCCACCATACATACTTCCATGACTATAATTAGACATACTTTTGACCTCCTTTGGAAATACACTCGGCCTCTCATAAGTGAAGGCGAAGCGTGTAATATAAACTATGTATGAATGCACTATTTGTATAGTCATGAGCCTAGAGCATGAAAAAAATCTTCTTTCCCCTCAAAAAACACGCCTCTTTCCTTGTCACAACCGCCCTGAAAAATTATAGTGGTATGTGGAGATGTAAAGGGGGACCTTGTAATTGAAACAGATGAAAAGAAGAATAAAAGCAGGTGCAGCTTTAGCGGGGATATGTACCCTCTTGCTTGCGGGCTGCGGAGGTCAAAATCCGCTTTATGAGATGCAAGATGCTATGACGAAAATGAGCGAAAAAGAAGCATCCTTTGAAAAAGAACAAGGTGCACTGCAAAGCTATGAGAAAAAAGAGCAGCAGTTGTATAAAAAAATGATTCAAACAACAAAAGACCACACAAAAACAGTCTCAAACTTGTCTGATCAAGCATTAGCATCGGCAGAAAAGCGTGAAGAACATTTAAAAACAGAAAAAGACAGCATGGATCAATCGAAAAAAGAATTTCAATCTGTAAAGGAATTCGCTGAACAGATAAAAGATGCGGAAGTAAGAGACAAAGCAGAACAAACAGTCAAATCAATTGAAAAAAGATATGCATCGTATGATCAGCTTTACCGTGAGTATCAAAAGGCGCTGAAACAAGACAAGCACTTGTATGAATCTTTAAAAAGAAAAGACTTAGGATACGCTGAACTGAAATCCAAACTGAAAACAGTCAATCGTTCCTATAGTAAAGTGAGAAAAGAAAGCAAGAAGTTCAATCAATATACAGATCAATTGAACGAATATAAACAAGCTTTATACAAAACAGCTCAGAAAGAATCACAAAACAGTTAAAAACAGTACTTGCATATTTGCTGCTAGTTTTGTTTATCGCTGCTACTCACAAAGTGCCTGCGTGTCGTTACTCGTTTTTCCAAGATGTCAAACTGAAAAGAAGAGAAAGGGTTAAAATGAAGTTCATTTTAGCCCTTTGTCCATCATGATCAAAAGAGCTAAAAATAGCTCTTTTTTTATTTTTCGCCAAAAACAAACATGTGCTATTGTAGTACAGTGACCCACTCTATACTAGTACAGTTTATGCTGTTGATTAAACAGATTGATACAGGTCACCATAAAAAGTAAAGCGAATACATTTATTTAAATAAAGCCGTTAAATCAATTGACGGACTATTTTTCTTGTTGTAAACTATTCCTTGTTAACAGAAGTTGTATTAGTTTTTTGTGAACTATCGTTAATACAGTTAGAAAAACTCAAAAGCAAGCGATCATCCAATGTTTCGACAACGATCTTTGTGGCTATTATATACAGGAGTCATATGAGCATTTTGGGTTATCCTATATCTGTATGTATAAATGGATTCACGACAAATTGACTGTTAAAAGAAAGGAAGAGGTGACTTTAGAATGGCTGTAAAAACAAAAAAAGCAATTGTTGATAGCAAAAAGCAATTCGATGCCATCAAAAAGCAGTTTGAAACGTTCCAAATTTTAAACGAAAAAGGCGAAGTCGTAAACGAAGCGGCAATGCCAGATCTTTCAGATGACCAATTAAAAGAATTAATGCGCCGTATGGTGTTTACACGTGTATTAGATCAACGTTCAATTTCATTGAACCGTCAAGGACGTCTTGGCTTCTATGCGCCAACAGCTGGACAAGAAGCTTCTCAGCTTGCAACTCACTTTGCACTTGAGAAAGAAGATTTCATTCTTCCAGGATATCGTGATGTACCACAATTAATCTGGCATGGTCTTCCACTAACAAAAGCATTCTTGTTCTCTCGTGGACACTTTGTTGGGAACCAAATGCCTGAAGATGTGAATGCACTTTCTCCGCAAATCATTATCGGTGCACAAATCATTCAAGCTGCTGGTGTAGCTCTTGGTTTGAAAAAGCGCGGTAAAAATGCTGTTGCAATCACTTACACTGGTGATGGTGGAGCTTCACAAGGTGATTTCTACGAAGGTATTAACTTTGCAGGGGCTTACAAAGCGCCAGCGATTTTTGTTGTCCAAAACAACAGATATGCGATCTCTACACCTGTTGAAAAGCAATCTGCTGCACAAACGATTGCACAAAAAGCAGCTGCAGCTGGTATCGTAGGCGTACAAGTTGACGGTATGGATGCATTAGCTGTATACGCAGCGACTGCTGAAGCTCGTGAGCGTGCTGTAAATGGTGAAGGTCCAACATTAATTGAAACTCTTACATTCCGTTACGGCCCACATACAATGGCTGGTGACGATCCAACAAGATATCGTACAAAAGAAGATGAAAATGAGTGGGAGCAAAAAGATCCATTGGTACGCTACCGCAAATTCTTGGAAAACAAAGGCCTTTGGTCTGAAGAAGAAGAGAATAAAGTCATCGAAGATGCAAAAGAACAAATCAAACAAGCAATCAAAGAAGCTGACGAACAGCCTAAGCAGAAAGTCACTGATTTGATTGAAAACATGTACGATGTGAAACCATTTAACTTGGTTGAACAGCTTGAAATCTACAAACAGAAGGAGTCGAAGTAAGCCATGGCGCAAATGACATTGATTCAAGCGATCACTGATGCGTTACGCACAGAACTGAAAAATGACGAAAACGTTCTCGTTTTCGGAGAAGACGTTGGTAAAAACGGCGGCGTATTCCGTGCGACTGAAGGATTGCAAAAAGAGTTTGGTGAGGATCGTGTATTCGATACTCCACTTGCTGAATCTGGTATTGGCGGTCTTGCAATTGGCCTTGGACTACAAGAATTCCGCCCAGTAATGGAAATTCAATTCTTCGGATTCGTTTACGAAGTATTAGATTCTGTTTCTGGACAAATGGCTCGTATGCGTTACCGTTCTGGTGGACGCTGGCATTCTCCAGTGACAATCCGTTCTCCATTTGGTGGAGGAGTTCACACACCTGAGCTTCACGCTGACAGCTTAGAAGGTCTTATTGCACAACAGCCTGGTATCAAGGTTGTTATTCCTTCAACACCTTACGATGCAAAAGGACTATTAATTTCTGCAATCCGTGACAACGATCCGGTTGTATTCCTTGAGCATATGAAACTTTATCGTTCTTTCCGTCAGGAAGTTCCTGAAGAAGAGTACACAATTGAAATCGGTAAAGCTGACGTGAAACGTGAAGGTTCTGACCTTTCAATCATCACTTACGGTGCAATGGTTCACGAATCACTTAAAGCTGCTGAAGAACTTGAAAAAGAAGGCGTTTCTGCTGAGGTCGTCGACCTTCGTACAGTGAGCCCGCTTGATATTGAAACAATCATCGCTTCTGTTGAAAAAACAGGCCGCGCGATCGTTGTTCAAGAAGCACAAAAACAAGCTGGTATTGCAGCAAACGTAGTAGCTGAAATCAATGATAGAGCAATCCTTAGCCTAGAAGCACCAGTACTTCGTGTAGCTGCACCTGATACTGTATTTGCTTTCTCTCAAGCTGAGAGCGTATGGCTTCCAAACCATAAAGACGTGCTTGAAACAGCTAAGAAAGTTCTTGAATTTTAATTAAATGACAGAGGGGAAAAGAATTTATTTCTCTTCCCCTTTATCAATTACATGACCGTGTAATGTTGACAGAACAATGGTTTAACATAATCTAGGAGGCGAAAAACAGTGGCATTTGAATTTAAACTTCCGGACATCGGAGAAGGTATCCACGAAGGTGAGATCGTTAAGTGGTTTGTAAAACCAAACGACGAAATCAATGAAGATGACGTTTTAGCAGAGGTACAAAATGATAAAGCAGTTGTAGAAATTCCTTCACCTGTTAAAGGAAAAGTATTAGAATTAAAAGTTGAAGAGGGAACGGTTGCAACTGTAGGACAAACAATCATTACGTTTGATGCACCTGGTTACGAAAATCTTCAATTTAAAGGCAGCGAAGAAGAAGGCGAAGCGAAAACTGAAGCTCAAGTACAAGGTACTGCTGAAGCTGGTAACGAGCCTGAAAAGAAAGAAGTTGCTCAAGAAGAAGCGGCAGCAGCAACTGGTGCTGGCGCACAAGAGCAAGTAGATGCTGATCCTAACAAACGCGTTATTGCTATGCCATCTGTACGTAAATATGCGCGTGAAAAAGGCGTTGAAATTTACAAAGTTGCAGGTACTGGTAAAAATGGCCGCGTGCTAAAAGAAGATATCGACAGCTTCCTTAATGGCGGTTCTGCAGCAACTCAAGAAGCAGCACCTCAAGCAGCTGAAAGTGCGAAAGAAGAAGCAGCTCCAAAAGCGGCAGCAGCTCCAGTTCTAGAAGGAGAATTCCCAGAAACTCGCGAGAAAATGAGCGGAATCCGCAAAGCGATCGCAAAAGCAATGGTGAACTCTAAGCACACAGCTCCTCACGTAACATTAATGGATGAAGTTGATGTAACAAACCTTGTTGCACATCGTAAACAATTCAAACAAGTTGCAGCTGATCAAGGAATCAAGTTAACTTACTTGCCTTACGTTGTAAAAGCTCTAACTTCTGCTTTGAAAAAGTACCCAGTACTTAACACTTCTATCGATGATAAAACAGATGAAGTTGTTCAAAAGCATTACTACAACATCGGAATTGCAGCTGATACTGAAAAAGGCTTGCTTGTTCCAGTTGTGAAAAATGCAGATCGCAAAGCGATTTTCGAAGTATCTAACGAAATCAACGAGCTTGCAACAAAAGCACGTGATGGTAAATTGGCTCCAGCTGAAATGAAGGGTGCATCTTGCACAATCACAAACATCGGTTCTGCTGGTGGACAATGGTTTACTCCAGTCATCAACCACCCAGAAGTAGCGATCCTTGGTATTGGCCGTATCGCTGAAAAAGCGGTTGTTCGTGATGGCGAAATCGTTGCAGCTCCAGTCTTAGCTCTTTCCCTAAGCTTTGACCACCGTATGATTGATGGAGCTACTGCGCAAAATGCCCTTAACCACATCAAGCGTTTATTGAATGATCCACAATTAATTTTAATGGAGGCGTAAATTCATGGTAGTAGGAGATTTCCCAATCGAAACAGATACTCTTGTCATCGGTGCAGGTCCTGGTGGATATGTAGCTGCTATTCGTGCTGCACAGCTAGGACAAAAAGTAACAATCGTTGAAAAAGGAACACTTGGCGGCGTATGTCTAAACGTCGGCTGTATCCCTTCAAAAGCATTGATCAATGCTGGACATCGTTTCGAGAATGCAAAGCATTCTGAAGACATGGGTATCAAAGCTGAAAACGTAACAGTTGATTTCACAAAAGTTCAAGAGTGGAAAGCTTCTGTTGTCAACAAATTAACAGGTGGAGTTCAAGGTCTTCTAAAAGGAAATAAAGTAGACATCGTCAAAGGTGAAGCTTATTTCGTAGACAGCAACTCTGTACGTGTCATGGATGAAAATTCAGCGCAGACTTATACATTTAAAAATGCAATTCTTGCAACTGGATCTCGTCCAATCGAATTGCCTACATTTAAATACACAGACCGCGTGATTAACTCAACTGGTGCTTTAGCGCTTAAAGAAGTACCTAAAAAGTTAGTTGTCATCGGTGGTGGATACATCGGTACTGAGCTTGGTACTGCTTATGCGAACTTTGGAACAGAAGTTGTCATCCTTGAAGGTGGAGACGAAATCCTTCCAGGTTTTGAAAAGCAAATGAGCTCATTAGTGAAACGTAACCTGAAGAAAAAAGGAAACGTTGAAATTCACACAAACGCTCTTGCAAAAGGCGTTGAAGAAAAATCTGACGGTGTCACTGTTACTTTCGAAGTAAAAGGTGAAGAAAAAACTGTCGATGCTGACTACGTACTTGTGACTGTTGGTCGTCGTCCAAACACAGATGAGCTTGGTCTTGAGCAAGTTGGTGTTGAATTGACAGACCGCGGAGTTGTCAAAACTGACAAACAATGCCGTACAAGCGTTTCAAACATCTATGCAATTGGTGACATCGTTGATGGACCACCACTTGCACACAAAGCTTCTTACGAAGGTAAAATTGCTGCTGAAGCAATCGCTGGAGAGCCAGCTGAAATTGATTACCTTGGTATTCCTGCTGTTGTATTCTCTGAGCCAGAACTTGCAACTGTTGGATACACTGAAGCAGAAGCAAAAGAAGAAGGAATCGACATCGTTGCAGCGAAATTCCCATTCGCAGCAAACGGACGTGCACTTTCTCTTGATGCAACTGATGGCTTCATGAAAATGATCACTCGTAAAGAGGATGGTCTAGTGATCGGTGCACAAATCGCAGGTGTTGGTGCTTCTGATATGATTTCAGAGCTTAGCCTTGCAATTGAAGCTGGTGTGACGGCTGAAGATATCGCAATGACAATTCACGCTCACCCAACTTTAGGTGAAATCACAATGGAAACGGCTGAAGTAGCAATCGGAAGCCCAATCCATATCGTAAAATAATGAACGTTTAACCCCTCTCCACACGGAGAGGGGTTTTTTATGTATGTGAAACGTCGCTGAAAAAGAAAAACCCTCATGAGATGAGGGCTTTTTTCATATGGATATATAAGTGCAAAGTCGAACCGTTAATTTGTATTCACTCGATCTAATGCTTGGCATATGGGTGATAAGATATCCTCTTTACTTCGGACATTACCTTCCACCTTCACAATGACTTTTTCATTATTGACAAGTAAAATAGCCGGCAGTTCGTCTACTTCATTTTTCCAGCCTTTACGATCTTCTTTGACAATCATCTTGGACATTTCCTTCGGATATTCATTTTTTAAATCAAGCACTGCGTCATAATAAGGACTTTCTTTATCAAGATTTTCTGCATCAGTAAAAAAGAGAATTCTCGGCTTTTGAATATGACTGACCTGGTCTGTCTGATTCGGTATGATATACGCAAATGAGCATGAACTAAGTACAAAGAGCATAGGGAATATAATGAGAAGGGTCCTCATAAAATTCAATCTATTCACCTCAAAATCCTTTGGGGTTGTACCAACATTTTTAGGAGTTAGTTCCCTGTTAGTCACTCTAGTGTATCACGTCCTTTTTGACAATTTTCGATTGTTACTCAATTGTTACAGAATTGATATGAAGCAAAATACATTTGAAACGTTTCCTCAATATGATGAGAAAAAAGCATATATTTATAAAAAATGATTAAATGTGTCATACAATTAACCGTTGACAACTTAAATATGACATCATATTATAGAGGTATGAAATAGATTAAACGCTTTCAAACTTTGAGTAAAGAAAAGGGGAATGTACGTGGGTACAATTATTTGTCAAGATTGCAATGAAACCATTGATCAATTTGAAAATGAAAAAGTGACAACACTTTATGGAACATGTGGTCACTGTCATTGCTGTGATGAAGCCTCTGAATAAATAAAAAAGCATGCAGCTCCAATTGGGGCTGCATGTTTCTTTTTTATAAAATGGCTTTTTGTTCTTTAATGACACGAATCATATCTAGTGTGGAATCTTCTGGTCCTTGAACAGGAAGACCGATTTCGATATTTTTAAAGATATAGGAGATATTTTCTTCTGTGATGATTTCACCTGGTATAAAAATAGGAATACCAGGCGGATAAACCATGACAAATTCTGCAATGATACGGCCAGCCGCTTCTTTAAATGGAATGACTTCCGTTGTTGCGTAAAAAGCGTCACGCGGTGTCATCGCAAGCGAAGGGATCTCAGGCAGTAACACTTCTGTCACGGCTTGTTTGCCGCCTTGACGTGCAGAGGTTGCCGCAATTTCCTTCATAGCCGTTACAAGCGTATCAATCGTCTCATCACAATCGCCAGGCGTCACGATACATAAAATGTTGTATAGGTCAGAGAGCTCTACTTCAATTCGGTAGCTTTCTCTCAGCCATTTCTCCACATCATGGCCATTCAGTCCAAGGTCTTTAATGGAGATGATTAATTTTGTTGGGTCATAATCGTAAGTAGAAGGTGAACCGAGAATTTCTTGACCAATACAAGTAATACCTTCAATTTCGTTTAAACGAGTTCTTGCTGATTCAGCTAATCGAATGGCTTCATCTGCAAGCGCCTTTCCTTCAGTCGCTAATCGCTTTCTAGCGACATCCAGGGAGGCTAAAAGCAAATAAGAAGTAGACGTAGTTGTCAGCATGCTTAAAATAGATTGTACTCGATCCTTTGAAACAAGCCCTTCTTTTATATTTAAAATCGAGCTTTGGGTGAGAGAGCCGCCAAGTTTATGCACACTTGTTGCTGCCATATCAGCTCCCGCCTGCATCGCAGACAATGGAAGCTCATCGTGAAAATGAATATGCACACCATGTGCCTCATCTACAAGAACAGGTACGTCATATGAATGAGCAATGTCTACAATGGTTTTTAAATCAGCTGAAATGCCAAAATACGTTGGGTTAATCACAAGCAGCCCTTTCGCATCTGGGTGTTTAGTCAGCGCTTTTTTAGCTGACTCTGGCGTGATGCCATGAGAGATGCCAAGCTCTTTGTCAATTTCCGGGTGAATAAAAACAGGTACTGCACCAGAAAATACAATAGCAGACATAATCGACTTATGGACATTACGTGGAACAATAATTTTGTCTCCAGGACCACAGACGGTCATCACCATTGTCATGATCGCGCCGCTTGTTCCTTGTATAGAGAAAAACGTATGGTCGGCACCAAATGCTTCTGCTGCAAGCTCCTGTGCTTCTTTGATCATTCCTCGAGGCGAATGTAAATCATCAAGAGGTTCTATATTAATAAGGTCAATGCTTAATGCATTGTCTCCAATGAATGCTCTAAATTCAGGGTCCATTCCGGCTCCTTTTTTATGGCCTGGAATGTGAAATTGGACTGGATTGGTTGAAGCGTGTTTTTTTAGTCCAGTGTATAAGGGTGTATCATGTTGTGACAATTGCTTTCCCACCTTCATCGAAATACCTGCTATTATTATCCCAATAACAGCAGATTTCATTGCATAAAACAAAAGAATTATATTATGAACTGATCGGAATGTAAAGCATAAAATCAATCGGATTCTGATCAAACAGATGCTATAATAAAAGTTCAAATAAGAAATGTGGATTAAAGTGAGGGACAAGTAAATGGAATATCAATATCCAATGGACGTCGACTGGACAACTGAAGAAAAGATGGCGGTCATTTCATTTTTTCAAGCCGTTGAAAAAGCCTATGAAACAGGAATTGCGAAACAAGCGTTACTAGAGGCTTATAAACGATTTAAAGAAGTTGTACCATCAAAAGCAGAAGAAAAGACGCATTGTGCGGCGTTTGAAAAGGGAAGTGGGTATTCCCCTTATCGCACAGTAAAAAGTGCAAGAGAGGCTGAAGAAACAGCTATGATACGGATGTAAAAAACGAGCCTATAATAGATAGGCTCAGATTGTAGAGAAACTCATGTTTTTCTACAATCTTTTTTATTTTCGCTATCATTATAATAGATGAGATTGAAGGAAAAACATGAAAAAGGCCTCCCACACACCTAGCCTAGCTTTGCTAGGTGTGTGGCAATCTTCTTCATGTTCTGGCAGGCAGCTGTGAGAAGCACTTGCTCACTCACATT
>NZ_VSSC01000012.1:0-39248 GCF_008123875.1 Bacillus sp. Y3
TTTTCTCTATTATAAAATGGGATAGTGGAAAATTTAAGGGAAAAAATAAAGCTGTCGATATTTTCTCGACAGCCTGAAAGCCCTTTCATAAGGGCTTTTTTCTTTTGGTTTTCACCACTTCACCTGTTCAGGCATAGGCTAGAAAGAACAACACACCTGAAAGAAGAACAAGTGTAGCGTAAGACGATACCAACAGGATAAGAGCCTGATTGTGGAGTGAAAAGCATGCAATTTCAAATAGGAGATATGGTGACGAGGGCATCCTATCAGATGGATATTATGTTTCGTATCATTCGAATTGATGAGACAGACCAGCACGAAGCCACCGCCATTTTGCATGGGAATGAAGTGAGGCTGATTGCCGATGCGAAGATGTCAGATTTGGTCTTGATTCAAAAAGAGGAGCAGCTGACAAGAGAGAAAGACGATGAACGGAAAATTAACGAATCGCTCGACTTACTCAGGCAAGATTATCAGCTGCTTCGTGAAAAACAAGAGTATTATACGTCTGGACAATATCAGCATCAGGAGCAGTATTTTCATATGCCCGGAAAGGTTCTGCATTTAGATGGAGATGCTTCATACTTAAAGAAATGCTTAGATGTATATGAAAGAATCGGTGTACCTGTGTATGGTGTGCATTGCCATGAGAAGAAAATGCCAAGCATGATTGATTCATTAATTGATCAATATCGGCCTGATATTTTGGTCATCACAGGACATGATGCGTATTCTAAACAAAAGGGCGGTGTACACGATATTGGTGCATATCGTCATTCTCGTCATTTCGTTGAAACGGTTCAAAAGGCAAGAAGGAAGGTTCCGCATTTAGATCAGCTCGTGATCTTTGCAGGTGCCTGCCAATCTCATTTTGAATCATTAATTCAAGCAGGTGCTAATTTTGCAAGCTCACCCTCACGTGTCAACATTCATGCACTTGACCCCGTCTATATTGTTGCCAAGATCAGCTTCACTCCATTTGTAGATCGAATCAACGTGTGGGATGTGCTCCGAAATACACTGACGAGAGAAAAAGGTCTCGGAGGAATTGAAACAAGGGGTGTTTTAAGGGTAGGTATGCCATATAAAAGAGACCATGAATCGACATAACCCGACTGATTTCAGTCTGGTTTTTTTTATGCTCAAAAAGAAATTTCATATGAATACATAATTCACCGGAATTTGAGAAAAATAGGGAGGAGAAAAGGTAGAAGTTTGTCAAAATTATTTTGTTGACAATGGCTCGTGTTGGTTGATATAATTTAATTTTTATTTGACAAAAATGGGCCGTTGTTGTATAATTATCTCAGTGAGGTGGATGCAATGGCGAAGACTTTGTCCGACATCAAAAGATCGCTTGATGGTAACTTAGGTAAACGTTTGACGTTAAAGGCTAACGGAGGCCGCCGAAAAACAATTGAGCGTTCGGGCATTTTAGCTGAAACGTACCCTTCTGTTTTTGTGATTCAATTAGATCAAGATGAGAATTCGTTTGAAAGAGTTTCTTACAGTTATGCAGATATACTGACTGAGACGGTCGAATTAACGTTCGATGATACCGCTAGCTCAGTCGCCTATTAATGGGCAGTGAACTTTTTGTTTACTGCTTTTTGTTTTGCCTTTTTTTCTGTATGGGAGGCTGTCCATTATTTGAAAGGGGTAAAAGGCGGGAATCGATGCAAAATAAGAAAGCCACAAAGGAGTGGCGATGATTCGAATTCTCGACCAAAGGGGCTGTTTCGTTTGGGTAGACGCCGAGGCATTATGTCAGATGAGTTCAAATACGAGCTGGCGAAGGATCTTGGATTTTATGATACCGTCAAAAATGGAGGCTGGGGAGAGATTCGTGCGCGTGACGCAGGAAATATGGTCAAACGTGCCATTGAATTAGCTCAACAGCACATGGCTCAAGAAGAGAATCAACGATAAAGAAATGATCAGGGATACCTCGGGTGTCTCTGGTCTTTTTTGCTTGAAAAAGTGAGTGTGCTGGGGGCAAAAGCCAATATTCATCAGATCCATCAAATGTGATACAATATTGATACTTATGTTTAGATGGAGAAGTAGGTGAAATGTTTGCGTATTTTAGAAAAAGCACCGGCAAAAATTAATCTCTCACTTGATGTTCATGGAAAAAGACCGGATGGATATCACGAAGTGGAGATGGTGATGACAACAATAGATCTTGCAGATCGACTAGAGCTGACGGAGCTGGACAAAGACGAAATCCGTGTATCATCTCATAATCGTTTTGTGCCAGATGATCAACGGAATTTGGCTTATCAGGCAGCTAAATTATTAAAAACAAGATTCGGTATTCAAAAAGGCGTATCGATTGTCATCACAAAAGCAATTCCCGTCGCAGCAGGTTTAGCTGGAGGCAGCAGTGATGCCGCAGCAGCGCTTCGCGGCTTAAACCGTTTGTGGAAGTTAAATCTCACGTTAGATGAACTAGCTGAGCTTGGAGCGGAGATCGGCTCAGATGTCTCTTTTTGTGTACACGGAGGGACGGCGCTAGCGACAGGACGTGGAGAGAAACTAAAGCATATTGCGACACCGCCGCATTGCTGGGTGATTTTAGCGAAGCCGGTGATAGGGGTATCTACAGCTGAGGTCTACAGACAATATGACGCAAGCAAAGTAGAACACCCAAATGTACAGCGTATGATTGAAGCAATTGAAGCGAAAGATTATAAAGAGATGTGCGGCTCACTCGGTAACGTGTTGGAATCTGTGACATTAAAGATGTATCCGGAAGTCGATATGATTAAGAGACAGATGAAGCGTTTCGGAGCAGATGCTGTATTAATGAGCGGCAGCGGGCCAACTGTATTTGGCTTGATTCAATATGAATCGAAGGTACAAAGAATATATAACGGACTGAGAGGATTTTGTGATCAGGTTTACGCTGTCCGCATGATCGGCGAACAAAATACCCTTGATTAAATCCGTATATTAAGTTATATTATTCATAAATTATTCGGGTTCTGGGGGTAAGTTCATGAAGTTTCGTCGAAGCGGCAGATTGGTGGACTTAACAAATTATTTGTTAACCCACCCGCACGTACTAGTACCTTTAACTTTTTTTGCAGAGCGATATCAATCTGCAAAGTCCTCTATTAGTGAAGACTTAACGATTATCAAACAGACCTTCGAACAGCAGGGAATAGGGACTTTACTTACTGTACCTGGCGCTGCTGGCGGAGTGAAATATATTCCAAAGATTCATCTAAAAGAAGCAGACGAAGTCGTCAACGATATCGGAGAGGCATTATCAACTCCTGAACGTGTGCTTCCTGGCGGTTATTTATATTTAACTGATGTTTTAGGCAATCCATCGATTCTTGCGAAAATCGGTAAGCTTTTTGCGACCATTTTTTCGGATCGACCGATTGATGTTGTCATGACTGTTGCGACGAAAGGTATTCCGATTGCCTATTCTGTTGCAGGTTATTTAAATGTGCCTGTTGTGATCGTTAGAAAAGATAATAAGGTAACTGAAGGATCAACTGTGAGTATTAATTATGCATCAGGTTCTTCTAACCGAATTCAAACCATGTCACTTGCAAAGCGGAGCTTAGATAAAGGATCCAATGTGTTGATTATTGATGACTTTATGAAAGCAGGCGGAACCATTAATGGCATGATGAATCTTCTAGAGGAATTTAATGCAAATGTTGCAGGGATCGGTGTTTTATTAGAAGATGAAGGCGTAGATGAACGTCTTGTCGATGAATATGTATCACTTTTAAAGCTTTCAACCATTGATATGAAGCAGAAAATCATTGAGATTAATGAAGGTAATTTCCACGAGTTTTTTCATTCGAAAGCTTAAGTTTTGATCAAACATGTATTTGAATGGGAGAGATTGATATGACAAAAGTTGTTCAAACCAAAAACGCGCCAGCAGCCATTGGACCTTACTCTCAAGGGATTATCGTCAATAACATGTTTTACAGCTCAGGGCAGATTCCATTAACGCCAGCTGGAGATTTTGTGAATGGAGATATTAAAGAACAAACACATCAAGTGTTTCATAATCTTAAAGCCGTCCTTGAAGCAGCGGGTGCTTCCTTTGAAACAGTCGTGAAAGCAACGGTTTTCATTAAAGATATGGAACAATTCGCTGAAGTGAATGAAGTGTACGGTGAATACTTCCATACACATAAGCCAGCTCGTTCATGTGTAGAAGTAGCCAGACTTCCAAAAGATGCACTTGTAGAAATTGAAGTTGTGGCATTAGTGAAATAAACAGACCATCTCTTTGGAGGCCGTTTGGTTTCATTATATGTATGAAAAGGCATCGGCATGATGTCTTTTTTTACGCAACCGATGTAAGCGCCGTCATCAAAATGACAAAAAATGTATAAATATCCCGATATTTCAAAAAAAGTTTAAAAAAAGAGCAGGAGAATCACCACAATCGTTGAATACCTAATTAATGCTTTTATATTGGGAAAAGGTGGTGAACTACTGTGGAAGTTACTGACGTAAGATTACGCCGCGTGAATACCGATGGTCGCATGAGGGCGATTGCATCCATCACGCTGGACCACGAATTTGTTGTTCATGATATTCGTGTGATTGATGGAAACAATGGCTTGTTTGTTGCAATGCCTAGCAAACGTACGCCTGATGGAGAGTTTCGCGACATTGCACATCCAATTAATTCAAGCACTCGGGGTAAAATCCAAGATGCTGTTTTAAATGAGTATCATCGCTTAGGCGAAGAGGAAGAGACAATTGAATATGAAGAAGCTGGAGCTTCTTAAAGATATGTGAACCTAAAAAGACAGCTTTAAGAGAAAATGAATGTTTTCTTTTAAATGCTGTCTTTTTTGCGTTTTTCCTCATGATTCTTTTAAGTTTCAACCATTAGAAAATTAATGTACTTCCTCTTGTATCCTTGAAATCAGTCCTTATTTAGGATATATTTTTCTATGGATAATAGGGATATTGGAGGCCAATCAATGGATAAGCGGTTCGCAGTGATTTTAGCAGCGGGAAAAGGAACAAGAATGAAGTCAAAGTTATACAAAGTACTTCATCCAGTTTGCGGAAAGCCAATGGTCGAGCATGTGGCAGATCAAGCGTTAAAGCTATCTTTAGCCAAGCTTGTGACGATTGTCGGTCATGGAGCTGAGGACGTCAAGGAGCAGCTTGGGGACAGAAGTGAATATGCACTTCAAGAAGAACAGCTGGGAACAGCACATGCCGTCAAACAAGCTAAATCGTTCCTCGCGCAGGAAAAGGGAACAACCATTGTCATTTGTGGAGATACACCATTATTGACAGCGGAAACAATGGAAGCCATGTTAAACGAGCATCAAAAACAACAAGCGAAAGTGACGATTTTGACAGCACACGCGGATGATCCAACAGGTTATGGACGTATTATTCGTGATGAAACAGGTGCTGTAGTAAAAATCGTCGAGCATAAAGATGCAAATGATGCTGAACGTCAAGTGAATGAAATTAATACTGGAACCTATTGCTTTTCAAATGAAGATCTCTTCCGTGTGATTGAGCAAGTGTCAAATGAAAATGCACAAGGTGAATACTATTTGCCAGATGTCATTGAAATTCTAAAGAATGAAGGACAGACGGTTGCAGCGTATCAAACACCGCATTTTGAAGAAACACTTGGAGTCAATGATCGTATCGCTCTATCACAAGCAGAGCAATTCATGAAGCGACGTATTAATCATCAGCATATGAAGAATGGTGTAACCTTGATTGATCCTGAGAACACGTATATCTCGCCAGATGCAGTCATCGGTGAAGATACAATGATTTATCCTGGGACGGTCATCAAAGGGAATGTAAAGATTGGTGCAGATGCCACAATCGGTCCGAACACTGAAATTGTTGATAGCGTAATTGGAGATCGGACAGTCATTAAGCAGTCTGTTGTCTGTGATAGTGAAGTTGGAGTAGATGTGACAATTGGACCGTTTGCTCATATTCGCCCGTTGTCGAAAATTGGCGATGAAGTGAAGATCGGAAATTTTGTCGAAATCAAGAAAACAGTTTTCGGTGACCGAAGCAAAGCGTCTCATCTTAGCTATATTGGAGATGCAGAGGTCGGAGCGGATGTAAACCTTGGTTGTGGATCCATTACAGTTAATTATGATGGGAAGAACAAATTCTTAACGAAGATTGAAGATGGCGCATTTATTGGCTGCAATTCAAATCTCGTTGCACCAGTCACTGTCGGAAAAGGGGCATATGTTGCAGCCGGTTCAACGGTTACAGAAGATGTACCGCAGGATGCATTGTCTATTGCTAGAGCAAGACAAGTCAATAAAGAAGATTATGTGAAAAATATTCATAAAAAATAATCCAAATACCCGGAGGTTTACCATGTCTAATCGTTATGCTGATGCGAATTTAAAGATATTCTCTTTGAATTCAAACCCTGAACTTGCCAAAGAAATTGCCGATCGAATCGGAGTTGATGTAGGAAAGAGCTCTGTTAAACGTTTTAGTGACGGTGAAGTCCAAATCAATATTGAAGAAAGTATCCGCGGCTGTGATTGTTATGTTATTCAATCTACTAGTGCGCCAGTCAATGAGCACATTATGGAGCTACTCATTATGGTAGATGCACTAAAACGCGCTTCTGCGAAAACGGTCAATATTGTCATCCCTTATTACGGATATGCACGTCAAGATCGTAAGGCGAAACCTCGTGAGCCAATCACGGCGAAGCTTTTTGCGAACTTACTTGAAACAGCAGGTGCTACACGTGTCATTGCACTTGATCTTCATGCGCCGCAAATCCAAGGTTTCTTTGATATTCCAATCGATAACTTAATGGCTGTGCCAATCTTAACAAACTATTTTGAACAGAAAAACTTGAATGATATCGTTGTTGTGTCTCCTGACCACGGTGGTGTTACGCGTGCGCGCAAAATGGCGGACCGCCTGAAAGCACCAATCGCAATTATCGACAAACGTCGTCCGAAGCCGAACGTGGCTGAAGTGATGAACATCATTGGGAACATTGAAGGCAAAACGGCGATTCTCATCGATGATATCATTGATACAGCTGGTACGATTACACTTGCTGCAAATGCACTTGTGGAAAATGGAGCGGCTGAAGTCTATGCTTGTTGTACTCACCCAGTATTGTCTGGACCAGCAGTAGAACGTATTACAAACTCTAAAATTAAAGAATTAGTTGTGACAAACAGTATTCACCTAACAGATGACAAGAAAGTTGGAAAATTCATTCCGCTTTCAGTTGGGCCTTTGCTTGCAGAAGCCATCATCCGTGTACATGAAGAAGAATCTGTGAGCTACCTTTTCAGCTAATTTTCTGATTGAAAAAGGCCCTAGGCATCCGCTTGGGGTCTTTTTGCTGTGATAAATGAAAGGCAAACATGTTTAAAATGATTCAGTTATGGGTATTTATGAAAGTAGTGACAAAAAAGAAATAGGATGGTGCTGAATATGGCAACTTTAAAAGCAAATAAAAGAACTGATTTCAAACGTTCCACACTGCAAAAAATCCGTCATTCAGGACACGTTCCTGGTGTCATATACGGAAAAAATACAGACAACCTTGCTGTTTCATTAGACAGTATTGATTTATTAAAGACATTACGTGATGAAGGAAAAAACACAATCATCACATTAGACGTTGGCGGAGAAACAAAATCTGTGATGGTAACAGAACTGCAAACAGATCCGTTGAAAAATGAGCTAGTCCACGCTGATTTCCAAGTGGTTGACTTACAGCGAGAAATTGACGCAGATGTACCTGTACAACTCATTGGCGAATCCAAAGGTGTAAAGGATGGCGGTGTGCTTCAGCAGCCACTATTTGAGCTATCCATTACAGCGAAACCAAAGGATATCCCGCAAAATATTGAAGCTGATATTACAAACTTAGAAGTAAATGACGTACTAACAGTTGGTGATCTGTCTGTTCAGTCTACGTATCAAATTAATAATGATCCAGAAGAAGTTGTTGCTTCGATCTTACCGCCTCAGCAATCAGAGGTTCCAGAGCCAGATAGTGAAGAGGAAACGCAAGAGCCTGAGGCCATTAAAGAAAAAGATGACAGCGAAGAATAACTGGTCAATTAGAGACGTAACCCTCCCGCGGTTACGTCTTTTGTGCTAGAATGAAAAGAATTCATACGTTTTGCATGAGGCAATCACATTGGCTCATTTTTTAGGCGTGTGCATGTGCGACAAAGGAGGTTATTGGTTTCATGATTGCGTTCGTTGGATTGGGTAATCCAGGAAAAGAATATGAAAAAACAAGACATAACGTCGGGTTTATGACTATAGATGAACTATCAAAAAAATGGGACATCCCATTAAATCAATCAAAATTCCATGGACAATATGGAACTGGGTTTGTTTCGGGGCAAAAGGTTCTACTTGTGAAGCCTCTTACATATATGAACTTATCAGGGGAATGTGTGCGTCCGCTGATGGATTACTATGATATTCCCCTTGAACATTTGAAGGTTATCTATGATGATCTTGATTTGCCAACGGGCCGGATTCGTTTGCGTACTAAAGGAAGTGCAGGCGGACATAACGGAATCAAATCGTTGATTCAGCATTTAGGTTCACCAGAGTTTGACCGATTTCGTATCGGCATTGGCCGTCCACAAAACGGCATGAAGGTCGTCGATTACGTACTAGGACGCTTCTCAGAGGAAGAACAGCCTGATATCTCATCTGCTATTCAATCATCTGTTGAAGCTTGTGAAGCGGCTTTAACAAAGCCATTTTTAGAAGTGATGAATGATTTTAACAAGAAGGTATAAGAATGATAAGCAAAGCACATACTGATCATAAAATCTCAGCATGGGAGGATCACGTATGGCTTTGCACTATTACTGCCGGCACTGTGGTGTAAAGGTTGGCAGTCTAGATGAATCCGCTGTCCAAAGTGAAGCACTTGGATTTCATCACTTAACAAATGAGGAAAGAAACGATATGATTTCTTATAGGGAAAATGGTGATTTACATGTACAAACCATTTGTGAGGATTGCCAAGAGGCGCTCGAAAGAAATCCTGATTACCATCAGTATCATACCTTTATTCAATAAAAAGCTTTGGTGTAGATAATAGACCAAAGCGTTTTTCTGTTTTAAACAAGCAGGGAGGAGGAGCCAAATGAAAAACATACAATCATTTATCAAACAAAGTGATGATTTTCAGTCCATTTTTAATGGGCTAAAGGAAGGTTTAAAAGAACAACTGCTCGCCGGACTATCAGGCTCCGTCAGATCTTTATTTACAGCCGCCATATCAGACGAATTAAAGCGGCCGATGTTTATTGTGACACACAACTTATATCAAGCGCAGAAGGTCACAGATGATCTAGCAAGTGTGATGCCAGATCGCTCGGTCCTTCTTTATCCTGTCAATGAACTCATTGCATCTGAAATTGCTGTGGCAAGCCCGGAGCTTAGAGCGCAGCGTCTTGATGTATTGAATCGTCTCGCGAATGGAGAAAATCCGATTGTCGTGACCCCAGCAGCTGCAGTGCGTAGAATGCTTCCTCCTGTAGAGCTCTGGAAGGAGAGTCAGATCCATTTAAAGGTTGGTGAAGAAATTGATTTGGAGGCGTTTTCAAAACAACTCGTGCAAATCGGTTATGACCGGACGTCCATGGTCGCTGCGCCCGGAGACTTTAGTGTGCGCGGAGGAATCATTGACATTTATGCGTTAACGGAAGACCACCCGATCCGTATTGAGCTGTTTGATACAGAAGTGGATTCTATTCGGTCCTTCCACTCTGACACGCAGCGTTCATTGGAAACACTTCAAGAAATCAAGATTGGCCCGGCGAAAGAGCTGATTGTAAGAGCGCCTGAACGAGTGAGAGCGATTGAACAGCTTGACGAAGGTCTTGCCAGTAGCTTAAAGAAATTCAACTCGGATAAACAAAAAGAACTGCTCCATCAGAATATTTCTGCTGATCGTGAGAAGCTGCTAGAAGGTATTGTGACACAAGAAATGACGAAGTATCTGTCCTATTTCTATGAAAAGCCTGCTAGTTTGCTAGATTATACATCGCAGGATACGATTATCATTCTAGATGAAATCAGCAGAATTCAGGAGATGGAAGAACAGCTTGAACAGGAAGAAGCAGATTGGACAATTAGTCTGCTGGAAGAAGGGAATATCCTGCATGATCTAGCCCTTTCCTTCCCATTTCAAGAGCTATTCAATCAGCAATCGAGATTGATTCTGTACTATTCCTTATTTTTGAGACATGTTCAGCAGACCAATCCGCAAAATATCGTCAATGTATCTAGTAAGCAAATGCAGAATTTCCATGGGCAGATGAATGTGCTTGCAAGTGAAATTGAACGCTACAAAAAGCAGAATTATACGGTTGTCTTTTTAGGTGCGGATGAAGAGCGGACAGAGAAGCTGTCATCTGTCTTGCATGATTATGACATTGAAGCAGCTCTTGCTAAACCTGATGCTGAGCTTGTCAGCGGGCAAGTATATATTTTACAAGGTGAGCTGCAAACCGGTTTTGAACTGCCTTTATCCAAAATTGCTGTCATTACAGAGGGTGAACTTTTCAAGAAACGTGTGAAGAAGCAGGCACGTAAGCAAAAGCTGACGAACGCAGAGCGAATCAAAAGCTATTCAGAGCTGCAAGTGGGCGATTATGTGGTGCACATTAACCACGGGATCGGTAAGTATTTAGGAATTGAAACGCTTGAAATTGGCGGCATTCATAAAGATTATTTAAATATTCATTATCAAGGAAGCGATAAGCTTTATGTCCCTGTTGAACAAATTGATCAGGTGCAGAAGTATGTTGGGTCAGAAGGAAAAGAACCAAAGCTATACAAACTAGGCGGTAGCGACTGGAAGCGCGTGAAGAAAAAAGTAGAATCATCTGTGCAGGACATTGCAGATGATCTAATTAAGCTGTACGCAGAACGTGAAGCAAGCAAAGGGTATGCCTTCTCGCCTGACCATGAGATGCAGCGCCAGTTTGAATCTGCATTCCCTTACCAAGAAACAGACGATCAAATTCGCTCGATTCATGAAATCAAGCAAGACATGGAGCGGGAGCGCCCGATGGATCGTCTGCTTTGTGGAGATGTGGGCTATGGAAAAACAGAGGTGGCGATTCGAGCGGCCTTCAAAGCCATTGCTGACGGGAAACAGGTGGCACTGCTTGTACCAACAACGATCTTAGCGCAGCAGCATTTTGACACGATTATGGACAGATTCCAAGACTATCCTGTTAAAATTGCTCAGCTTAGCCGCTTCCGTACACGAAAAGAAACAACAGAAACCTTAAAAGGGCTGAAAAACGGAACGATTGATATGGTCATCGGGACGCATCGTCTTCTTTCAAAAGACATTGTGTACAAGGATTTAGGACTGTTAATTATCGATGAAGAGCAGCGCTTCGGTGTGACGCATAAAGAGAAAATTAAACAAATGAAAGCCAATATTGATGTGCTGACGTTAACGGCAACGCCAATTCCTCGTACGCTTCATATGTCGATGCTTGGCGTACGTGACTTATCTGTTATTGAAACGCCACCTGAGAACCGTTTCCCAGTTCAAACCTATGTTGTCGAGTACAATGGTGCGTTAGTTAGAGAAGCCATTGAGCGAGAACTGGCAAGAGGCGGTCAAGTGTACTTCCTTTATAACCGAGTGGAGGATATTGAACGAAAAGCAGATGAAATCTCGATGCTTGTTCCAGACGCAAAAGTAAGCTACGCACATGGGAAAATGAGTGAGAACGAGCTGGAATCCGTGATGATTAATTTCCTAGAAGGTGAATCGGATGTACTCGTCAGTACAACCATTATCGAAACGGGCGTAGACATTCCAAATGTGAACACGCTCATTGTTCACGATGCTGATAAAATGGGGCTTTCGCAACTGTACCAGTTAAGAGGACGAGTTGGGCGCTCGAATCGTGTGGCCTATGCTTATTTCACTTATCGAAAAGATAAAGTGCTTTCTGAAGTAGCTGAGAAAAGACTTCAAGCTATTAAAGAATTCACTGAGCTCGGATCAGGCTTTAAGATTGCGATGCGTGACTTAACGATTCGAGGAGCAGGAAATTTACTTGGTGCACAGCAACATGGATTTATTGATTCTGTTGGATTCGACCTTTACTCTCAAATGCTGAAAGAAGCCATTGAAGAAAGAAGAGGCGATACGACTGCTCAAGAAAAATTTGAGCCGGAAATTGATCTCCAAATTGATGCCTACATTCCAGATAGCTATATTTCTGATGGCAAACAAAAGATCGAGATGTATAAACAGTTTAGAGCGATTGGATCTATAGAAGAGCGGAAAGAGCTTCAAGATGAAATGATTGACCGATTCGGAGAATATCCGCAAGAAGTGGCTGATTTGTTCACGATTGCGACGATGAAGGTGTACGCTGTGCAGGAACGTGTCGAGTTGATCAAGATGGAGAAAGGCATTGTCAGACTCACTCTCGATGAAAAAGCTAGCAGCGACATCGATGGTCAAAAATTATTTGAGCTTGGCAGTCAATATGGCCGTGATATCGGTCTTGGCATGGAAGGTAGCAAGCTGATTATTTCTGTCCAAACAAAAGGCAAGAAAACGGAGGAGTGGCTTGAAGTCGTTCTTCGTATGCTTCGAGGTCTTCAAGATGTGAAAAAAGAAACCATTCCATCTTCATAAAATTTTGTTGGTCTCTCGTGTATATTACGTTTGATGTGACGGATACTAATCTCAGGGTCAAGTGGTGAATGTTGCATAAAGTGGACGCTTTTGTTCCATTCACCCAACACATCATCAAACGAAAGAGAGGCAGCAGTGAATGAAAGCAACTGGAATTGTACGCCGCATCGATGATCTAGGTAGAGTGGTTATACCGAAGGAGATTCGCAGAACATTGCGCATCCGGGAAGGAGATCCACTTGAGATTTTTGTCGACCGCGATGGAGAAGTCATTTTGAAGAAGTATTCACCGATTAGTGAGCTAGGAGACTTTGCGAAGGAATATGCTGATGCATTATTCGACAGTTTGGGTCATTCTATCCTCATCTGTGATCGTGATACGTATATTGCTGTATCCGGTAGTTCAAAAAAAGAGTACTTAAACAAATCCATTAGTGATTTACTTGAACGAACAATGGATCAGCGTAATTCTGTATTAGAGGACAGCAAGAAAGAAATTCAGCTTGTGGATGGTATTGATGATGATGTATCAGCTTATACCATTGCACCTATTGTTGCAAACGGAGATCCAATTGGCGCCGTCGTCTTATTTTCTAAAGAGCGTTCAATGGGAGAAGTGGAGCATAAAGCGGCAGAAACGGCAGCTGGCTTCTTAGCCCGTCAAATGGAACATTAGGTCTAATAAATCTATATCATTTTGATAAAACGAAAGAATGCCGATGAAATCATCTGATTTTGTCGGCGTTTTTTATATGGGATGAAACAAAACAATGAATGTATCGTCTACTCCTTAGAAAGAAACGGCTTGCCAGTCACGTATGATATAATGAGTGCGTTTAAATGCAGGTATATTTTTTGATTGAACATAAAGGAGTCATCCATGAAAAATGCTGTAAATCAGCCGCATTGGCTTTTCCAAGGTGCGGTGATTTTAACCATCGCAGGCTTGTTATCAAAGGTACTGAGTGCCGTATATCGTGTCCCTTTTCAAAATATCGTAGGAGACACAGGTTTTTATATTTATCAGCAGGTCTATCCCTTTCTTGGCATTGCGATCATGCTCGGCACCACTGGTTTTCCTGTGATGGTGTCCAAGCTCCTGAGCGAGCATGGTGAGGAGAATCGCCGAATCATTACAAAGGTATCCTTGGTGTATATCACTTTGCTGAGCTTGGCCTTATTTCTTTGTTTATACATAGGAGCAGGCACAATTGCGAATCTCATGGCGGACAGTCAATTAATGCTGCTCATCCAGATGAGTTCGTTTGTGTTTTTGTTTCTGCCGCTTACCGTGATGCTGAGGGGTGTTTTTCAGAGTGATGGGCTGATGCTCCCCACTGCGGTCTCTCAATTGGCTGAGCAGCTCATCAGAGTAGGCGTCCTGCTTGTTTTATCTTTCTATTTTGTGAGACATGGCTATTCGCTTTATGAAACAGGAGCGGGTGCGGTGTTCTCTTCTATAGCTGGAAGTGCGGCTTCACTCATTTTGCTTCTTTTCCTTTGGCTGACCTATCGGAAGCGGTCGTCAGCGAGCAAGACATTAAAACAGGCTACACTGCGGAAAAAAGATGTGCTGAAGAGTTTGGTGCTGTATACATTGACGATTTGTGTGAGTGGATTGCTGATCCTATGGATGCAAATGATCGATGCTTTTCACCTGTATGCGCTGCTGCGCAGTGAGGGACTGAGTGAAGCAGATGCAAAGGCGGCAAAAGGCGTGTATGACCGAGGTCAGCCGTTCTTGCAGCTCGGGACGGTGTTTGCAATTAGTATCGGGACGTCTCTTGTTCCGTTTTTGTCGTCGGCCTTAAGAAAAGGGCAGCATAAAGCAATTCGTGAAAAAGTACGTACATCGTTTAAGGCAACATCGGTGCTGGGGATTGGTTCAGCTGTCGGTCTTATATGTATTTTATCGTCTGTGAACATCATGCTTTTTCGTAATGACTTAGGGACAGATGCGCTGCAAATATTTTGCATATCCATTGCCTTTACATCAATGGCGATTACGCAAACCGCTTTACTTCAGGGTCTGGGACATACCGTGTACCCGGCTGTTGTGGTCCTGATCAGTGTACTGGTGAAATGGGGTCTGACGCTGGCTCTTGTCCCGTTATTCGGCATTTATGGAGCCGCATGGTCGACTGTTTGTGGGTTTCTCGCCGCCGCTGCGCTCAATGCGGTGTATTTGAAGCATAAAGGGTGGATTTCAATAAGAGAGCTATTCCCAGTGAAAATTCTTTTATCAGCAGCATTCATGGCTGTCGTTTTAATTGGATATCAGGCATTGTTTTCTTGGGTCATTCCCTTTGAGAAACGTCCGTTTTCTGTTTTAGAGAGCCTGACTTCAGTTTTTATTGGTGGTTTCGCCTTTTTATATAGTATTCTTAAGCTAGACGTATTTACGGAAGAGGAATGGAGACTCATTCCATTAGGAGAAAAGATTTTATATTTTAAACAGATGAGAGGGAATCGAAATGGCAGGTAAGATTACAGTCGTTGGTCTTGGGGCAGGCGACATGGATCAGCTGACGCTCGGTGTATATAAGCAGCTGAAGCAGGCGAAAGAAGTATACATGAGAACGCAGGATCATCCACTCACCGCAGAATTGATGCAGGAGGTCCCGTCTCTGACCTTTTTTGATGAGATATATGAAAAGCATGATCAGTTTGATGCAGTGTATGAGGAAATCACAGACATTCTCTTCCAAGAGGCTGAGGGGAAAGATATTGTGTATGCAGTACCAGGTCACCCGTTTGTAGCGGAAAAGACAGTGCAGCTTCTTGTTTCACAACAGAAGGAGCGCGGGGTTGAGGTGTACGTCGCTGGTGGACAAAGCTTTTTGGATGCGACGTTTAATTCCTTACAGATTGACCCAGTTGAAGGGCTGCAATTCGTTGACGCAGGGGATATGAGAGCGGATGATCTGAAGTTGACCCAGCATGTGCTGATCTGTCAGGTATATGATCAGATGACAGCCTCGAATGTGAAGCTGACCCTCATGGAAAAGCTACCTGACGATTATGAAGTCTTTATCGTAACGGCAGCTGGAAGCAGTCAGGAGCAGATTACAGGTGTTCCTTTATTTGAACTTGATCGAGATGTGTCGATAAATAACTTAACGAGTGTTTATGTGCCTCCAATCCAAGATGAAAAGCTACTCTATCAACAATTTGACACTTTCCGTGAAGTCATTCGTACATTAAGAGGTCCTGGCGGCTGTCCTTGGGATCAAAAACAAACGAATGAGTCGCTCAAACCATATTTAATTGAAGAATGTTATGAGCTGCTGGAAGCCATAGATGAAGACGATCCAGATCATATGGTTGAAGAACTCGGAGATGTACTGCTGCAAGTTTTACTCCATGCCCAAATTGGTGAAGATGATGGTTACTTCTCAATGGATGACGTCATCCAGCATGTCACAGAAAAAATGATTCGACGACATCCGCATGTGTTTGGTGATACGGATGTGTCTGAAGCATCAGATGTCGTCGCCAACTGGGAAAAAATCAAGCAGCAGGAAAAACCGGAGCGTGCAGCTTCTATTTTGCAATCCATTCCAACGACTCTTCCAGCTTTAACAAAAGCCTATAAGCTCCAAAAGAAAGCAGCAAAAGTGGGCTTCGACTGGACAGAAGTAGAGGATATTTGGAACAAATACGAAGAAGAAAAGCAGGAATTCCTTGTGGAAGTGGCAGATAAGACGGGTGAAGGTGCAACAAAGCAAATGAAGGATGAATTTGGGGATCTTTTGTTTGTTCTCGTCAACATTGGAAGATTTTATCATCTAGAGCCTGAAACCGCCCTCTCTTCTGCAAACACAAAATTCATGCGGCGCTTTCAGCATATTGAACAAAAAGCAAAGGACATAGGGCGTTCACTAGAGGACTTGACCTTAGAAGAAATGGACGATCTGTGGAACGATGCCAAACGTATAGAAAGAGGTGAACATACATGAGACTAGATAAATTCTTAAAAGTGTCTCGTTTAATCAAAAGAAGAACATTGGCAAAAGAAGTAGCTGATCAAGGGAGAATTTCCATTAATGGCACGCAGGCGAAAGCCAGCTCTGACGTGAAAGAAGGGGACGAGCTTCAAATTCGCTTTGGTCAAAAGCTTGTGACTGTTCAAGTAAACGAGTTAAAAGACACCACCAAAAAAGAAGAAGCTGCTGGCATGTATACCGTGCTAAAAGAAGAAAAAACAGCAGAATAGGGCTTGTTCTAAATGTCCCGCCTGTCACATACAATGCAGTAACAATGCAAGTATGAGATATGGGGGATGTATAAATGAATCAATATTATAATCAACCTCAAGGCACGAAGTTGTCATCAGAAGCCGAGCATCATGTCACAATGCGCAACAGAAAGCATTTAGATATTACCGGGGTCAAACAGGTCGAGAGCTTTGATAATGAAGAATTTCTGCTTGAGACTGTCATGGGAGTCCTCGCCATTCGCGGAGAAAATCTGCAAATGAAAAACTTAGATGTAGAAAAGGGCGTTGTGTCCATTAAAGGGCGTGTCTTTGACTTAATCTATGTAGATGAGCAGCACGGGGAGAAAGCTAAAGGATTTTTTAGCAAGCTGTTTAAATGACACTGACGGTCCAGTTTTATACGATGCTTTCGATGGCGGCGATGGGCATCTGGCTGGGCGCATCGCTGGATACGTACAAGCTGTTTGTGAACCGGGAAAAAACAGCAAAATGGCTGCTGGTCATTCACGACCTCCTTTTTTGGGTGGTGCAGGGTCTGTTGTTCTTTTATGTCCTGCTGCTAACCAATGAGGGAGAATTCAGACTTTATATTTTTCTAGCTGTTGCTTTAGGTTTCTCGATGTATCAGGCATTGATGAAACAGCTGTATATGAACATCCTCAAGTTTGTGATGAGGTGTATTTATCAGACTGTTCTCTTCCTGAAAAGGCTGATCATGTCGATGGTTTTCCAGCCCATTCGCTGGATCGTCGGTTTGATCATAAGTGCTCTTCTGTTCTTGTTCCACTCGCTCTTACGCCTTGTTCGTTTTGCGTTTCGACTCGTGTGGAAGGTGCTGTATATTGTTTGTTATCCGCTTATTTGGTTACTCAATGTGACCATTATTCATCGAATTCCCGAAAAATGGCGAACATCAATGAGGTTGTTTTTCTCAAAAGGAGCAGGAATTTTACAAGGGATCAAGAAATTATCTCGTACCATGAAAACGAAATGGAAACAATTCTGGACAAAGTAAGAGAGGAGGCCTTCATCCTTGAACGAGAGAAAAAGAAATATCGCACAAATTCAAAATGATTATCAAAAACAAATGGAACAGCAAGCGCAGCGCCTAAAACGCAAACGCCGGGGACTCCTTAGAAGGCTTACCGTGTTTGGAGTCATTGTGCTCATGTTTGCTGTTTTGGTAACAAGTGCCCTCTGGTCGCAATCGTCTGCATTGAAAGAAAAAGAAGAGAAGAAGGTTGCGCTTGAAAAAGAATTGAAGCAATTACAAACAAAGCAGGAAGATATTTCTGATGAAATCAAAAAGCTGAAAAGCAAAGAATACGTACTCGAACTGGCACGACGGGACTATTATATGTCTAAAAAAGGCGAAAAAATCTTTGATGTGGGCAATAAGAGCGATTAGCCTTGTTGACACTTAAAATTCAGTTTATGTATAATTGAACAAATGAGATTTTTTTATAAGTCTAAGGAGGAGCACTTTTTTTATGTCGATTGAAGTTGGCAGCAAGTTACAAGGGAAAGTTACGGGCATTACAAATTTTGGAGCTTTTGTGGAGTTGCCAGGCGGTTCAACTGGTCTCGTTCATATCAGTGAGGTAGCCGATAACTATGTAAAAGATATTAATGAGCATTTAAAAGTCGGTGAACAAGTTGAAGTGAAAGTGATTAACGTTGAAAAAGACGGTAAAATCGGCTTGTCCATTAAAAAAGCAAAAGATCGTCCTCAACAACAACAATCAAGACCGAGCAGAAATGATTTCCGTCCGAAGGAATCGTTTGAGCAAAAAATGAACAAATTCTTAAAAGATAGCGAAGATCGCTTAACATCTTTAAAACGTAACACGGAATCAAAACGTGGGGGGCGCGGAGCAAGAAGAGGTTAACTTGTTGCTGCTTTCTATATATTTTTCACAACAAAGCATCTGCTGTTTAGCGGGTGCTTTTTTTAATACAAATTCAACGCTTTTTGTGATTTCGCCATTTAATTTAAAACTTTCTATTGACGGACAAGCGAATCCTTTGTATTATAGTTCTTGTGCTTCTTAGCGCATTTTACATTATGGCGGTGTAGCTCAGCTGGCTAGAGCGTACGGTTCATACCCGTGAGGTCGGGGGTTCGATCCCCTCCGCCGCTATCCTTTTAAAAAGAACGATAAGCAAGGCCCGTTGGTCAAGCGGTTAAGACACCGCCCTTTCACGGCGGTAACACGGGTTCGAATCCCGTACGGGTCATCTTCAAAACAGCTTTCTATAGGAAAGCTGTTTTTTTGTGCTTTCGTAAAATTCTGATGAAAGACATCGACTTTCAAGAAAGTATGCCTTTTTGGCAAATAAAGCGTCGAACGTTTTATGGAAACGACAACTTCTTTTGACAAAATTTCTTTTTCACCTTCGCTATAATGACAAGCAACGAATATCAGGTGGGGGATGAAAAGATGGAAAAACTAGAAAGAAGAACTGATTTAACGGGAGCCGGGTTTGAAAGAATCAGTGCAGGGTTAAAAAAGATGAAAAACCTGTTTCTTCATCATACGCATTCTCTTTTTTTCTATAAAGGGTTTATTTATGTTGTTCTGGGCTTTTTATTGGGACGAGCCTTTATCTTATCTGAAATTATGCCGTTTGCATTGCCTTTCTTTGGGTCCATGCTGCTCATTAAAAGGGATAAAGCGATGCTTGCTTGTCTTGCTTTACTCGCTGGAGCGATGACGATATCACCTCAAAATGCATTATTCGTATTTGCGTCATTGATCGTGTTCCTCCTCATGTCAAAGGTCGTTTCATTCATCATCAAAGACCCGGTGAAAACATTACCGGTTGTGATTGTGCTCTCAATGCTGATGACGAGGGGAGCTTTTGTATACCTCGAGCAGGGTGCGGTTCAAAGCTATGACTATGTGATGGCGGGGGTTGAAGCTGGACTTGCCTTCATTCTGACACTGATATTTCTTCAAAGTTTGCCGATTTTTACAGTCAGGAAAATCAAACACTCTTTAAAGGTTGAAGAAATTATTTGCTTTATGATATTAATCGCTTCAGTTTTAACAGGTCTGGCTGGGATCACATTTCAAGGAATGCAGGCAGAGCATATTTTGTCACGATATGTAGTGCTGAGCTTTGCCTTTATTGGAGGAGCGAGTATTGGTTGTACAGTGGGTGTTGTAACTGGATTAATTCTTGGTCTCGCCAACATCGGCAACCTTTATCAGATGAGTCTGCTTGCCTTTTCGGGCTTATTAGGCGGATTACTAAAAGAGGGGAAAAAAGCAGGAGCCGCCATCGGCTTGATTGTGGGTTCTTTACTAATCTCCCTCTACGGTGAAGGGTCAGCAGGGCTAATGACCACGCTATATGAATCACTCATCGCAGTTGCACTGTTTTTGCTCACGCCACAGTCAGTAACGTCCAAGGTGGCAAAATATATTCCTGGTACGGTAGAGCATGTACAGGAACAGCAGCAATATGCCAGAAAAGTACGAGACGTGACAGCAAAAAAGGTAGATCAATTCTCTAATGTATTTCATGCGCTGTCTGAGAGTTTTGCGACATTTTACGAATCCATTCCTGAGGAGAAGAAGCAGGAAGAGGATGTAGATCTTTTTTTAAGTACGATCACAGAACGTTCCTGTCAAACGTGCTATAAGAAAAATAAATGCTGGGTGCAGAACTTTGATACAACCTATGAACTCATGAAACAAGTTATGCATGAATCTGATGAAAAAACGTACGAGCATAACCGGAAGTTGAAAAAGAAATTCAGTCAGCACTGCTCAAAATCAAAGCATGTAGAAGAATTGATTGAAGAGGAGATAGCTTACTATAAAGCAAATCAGACCTTAAAGAAAAAGGTCCAAGACAGCAGGCGCCTTGTGGCCGAACAACTTATGGGTGTCTCACAAGTCATGGAGGATTTTTCCCGGGAAATAAAACGAGAAAGAGAGCAGCATTTTATTCAGGAAGAGCAGATGATAGAAGCACTTCAGAACTTTGGAATTGAAATTCAGCAAGTTGAAATTTATAGCTTAGAACAGGGAAATGTTGATATAGAGATGAGAATTCCCTATTGCCAAGGTCATGGGGAATGCGAAAAAATCATCGCTCCAATGCTCTCGGATATTTTAGAAGAACAAGTTTTAGTCAAAGCAGAGCAGTGTGCGGAGCATCCAACAGGTTATTGTCATGTTGTATTCGGTTCTGCAAAATCGTATCGAGTGTCTACAGGTGTAGCACATGCAGCGAAAGGCGGAGGATTAGTATCTGGAGACAGCTACAGCATGATGGAGCTGGGTGCAGGTAAATATGCCGCAGCTATTAGTGATGGGATGGGAAATGGAGCAAGAGCCCATTTTGAAAGCAATGAAACGATCAAGCTGTTAGAAAAAATCTTGGCGTCTGGTATTGATGAAAAAGTAGCGATTAAAACGATTAATAGCATTTTATCTTTACGGACAACGGATGAAGTCTATTCCACATTAGACTTATCCATCATTGATTTACAGGATGCGAGCTGTAAGTTCCTCAAGATTGGCTCCACCCCAAGTTTTATTAAACGTGGTGATCAAGTGATGAAGGTACAGGCCAGCAACTTGCCTATTGGCATTATTGATGAATTTGAAGTAGAAGTGGTGAGTGAACAGATGAAGGCAGGAGATCTCCTTATCATGATGAGCGACGGTATCTTTGAAGGACCAAAGCATATCGAAAATCATGATTTGTGGGTCAAACGAAAAATGAAGAGCTTTAAAACAGAAGATCCGCAAGAGATTGCTGATTTATTAATGGAGGAGGTCATTCGCACAAGAGCAGGTCAAATTGATGACGATATGACGGTTGTCGTTATTAGGCTCGACCACAATACACCAAAATGGGCATCCATTCCGACAGGTACATTCTATCTTCAGAAACAAGAGATTTCTTGAAATATCGTATAATATGAATTTCTTCTGGCGATGATGGGGATATAAGCATTCAGTTACAATCCCAGGAGGAATGAAGATGCGAAAAGGTCACGTAAACCAAATCTTACTGATTACAGATGGCTGCTCAAATCATGGGGAAGACCCACTTGCGATTGCCGCATTGGCAAAGGAGCAAGGGATCACAGTCAATGTCATTGGCATTATGGAAGAGAACAGACACGATCATGAAGCGATGAAAGAAGTAGAGGGGATTGCTCTAGCAGGCGGAGGCATTCATCAGGTTGTCTACGTTCAGCAATTGTCTCAAACCGTACAAATGGTGACAAAAAAGGCGATGACGCAAACGTTACAAGGTGTTGTGAATAAAGAATTGCAGCAAATTCTTGGCAAAGATACTGAAATTGAAGAACTTCCCCCAGATAAGCGTGGAGAAGTGATGGAGGTTGTGGACGAGCTCGGTGAGACGGTTCATCTTCAAGTGCTTGTGCTTGTGGATACGAGTGCAAGCATGAAACCGAAGTTGCCAACGGTCAAAGAAGCACTCATCGATCTCTCTATTAGTCTAAATTCGAGAATTGGTGAAAATCAGTTTGGGATGTGTGTATTTCCCGGGAAAAACTCAGATGCAGAAATTGTGTTGAACTGGACGCCTCGGTTCGATTCGTTATCATCGATTTTCCCGAAGCTGACAACAGGAGGAATTACACCGACAGGACCAGCAATTCGAGAAGCACTCCAGCATTTCAAATTAGTTCGTTCACGAAAAGGGCTGCTTGAAGCGAAGGAAGAACATGATGAATTCGGCTTCTAACATCCCATTAGGTACAATGATAAAAGGAAAGTGGCATCACCAACATTACCGCATTGTAAAAGAGCTGGGAAAAGGGGCGAACGGTGTGGTTTATCTGGCCGAATCGCCAAAGGGACAAGTGGCCCTTAAAGTGAGTGATGACAGTATGCTCATTGCATCTGAAGTCAATGTATTAAAATCCTTTTCAAAGGCTCCTGTGAAAACCATGGGGCCTTCTTTTTATGATATGGATGATGCTCTTTATCCTGGAATGTCAGAGAAACGGTCGTTTTATGTCATGGAGTATGTCAGAGGGCCATTGCTGCTTGAATTTGTGAAACAAAAAGGCGATGAATGGATCGTCGTTCTCATGATTCAACTGTTGTCTAACCTTGCTCACTTACATAAGGAAGGCTGGACCTTCGGTGACTTGAAGCCTGATAATCTCATCGTTTCAGGCCCCCCAGCTACGATTCGATGTATTGATGTTGGAGGAACAACGAAGGCGGGAAGGGCGATTAAGGAATACACCGAGTTTTTTGACCGCGGCTACTGGGGCTTCGGTACAAGAAAAGCAGAACCTTCTTATGATTTATTTGCCTTAAGTATGGTCATGGTGAACTGTGCCTATAAAAAAGAATTTAAAAAAGGGGCAGAACCAGAAAAGCAGCTTTATCGGGCGATTGAAGGACATCCTTTATTAAAGCGATATGAGAGGGTGTTAAAAGCGGCTCTACAAGGCAAATATCAATCAGCGGCAGACATGAAAAGCGCGATGCTGAAAGAAGGACAATTGCTTGCTTCAAGAAAATCACGACAAAAGAAGCCATCACAGCAAAATAGGCAAAAGCCAGCTGTTCCCCAACATCAACAGGTCGCACCTTCACGATCAAGAGTTGCTGCTGCGAAAAGAACATCAGTACGCAAAAAATCAGGCGGGCTTTTTGAAACCATTCTCATCTTATGCAGTGTGCTCGCTCTTTACTGTGCTTATGTGGTTTTATTCCTATTATAGAGCTGTAAAAAAGCAGGCTTCTTCTTTGCTTGGAGCTAATGAAAGTGATAGGATATGTATATCTTTAAATTACCTGCTCTTTGTGAGGAGGAAGTTGTGAATAGAATTGAATCTTTTTTGAAAAAACATGATGTTTTCCTTGAAAATACGACAGTCATTGTCGGGGTTTCTGGCGGACCAGATTCTATGCTCTTGCTGCATGAACTAAACAAACGTCGAAAAGGTTCCTTTCAGCTGATTGCAGCCCATGTAGATCACATGTTCAGAGGAGAAGAATCCTTTGCTGATTTGGCATTTGTTGAAGCGTACTGTAAAGAGCATGAGATCCTTTTTGAATCGGCTCGTATACAGGTCACCCAATATGCAAAAGAAAACCGCTTAAACAAACAGGCAGCTGCAAGAGAGTGCAGATATGCTTTCTTTCGTCAATTGATGGAACAGTACAACGCTCAATTTATAGCGCTTGCACATCATGGAGACGATCAAGTAGAAACAATGGTGATGAGGCTGACAAGAGGGACTGTTGGAATAGGACTCGCAGGTATGCAAGCAAAGCGCCCTTTTCAAGAAGGGTGGCTGATTCGTCCGCTGATTGGATATTCTAAGGATGATGTACTCACTGCTTGCGAAAAAGAACAAGTTCCTTATGTCATTGATCAAAGCAATCACACCGATGACTACTTGAGAAACCGGATCAGAAGACACGTTCTTCCCGTGTTAAAAGAAGAGGCACCTCATGTGCATGAAAGCTTTCAGTTTGTAAGTGACATGCTGACTGAGGATGAGCAGTACTTGCAGGCATTAACAAAGGATCAAATGCATCAAGTCATTACGAATCAAACGCCTAAGCAAATTGAGATCAAAACGAAGCCTTTGCTTGACCTGCCTTTGCCTTTACAAAGAAGAGGCATTCAACTAATATTAAACTATCTTTATGAAAACACTCAATCAGCGTTTTCAAACCAGCATATTCTAGGGACTTTGGACTGGTTATCTCATACTGATCAACCGTCTGGATCATTAGATTTGCCAAAAGGTTTACAAGCTGTCAAATCTTATGATCACTGTATGTTTACCTTTGAACGATCGCTTGTCATAGATCAGTCATATACTCATCATTTAAAAGGTGAGCTTGGCGAGGAACTTTTTCTCCCGAATGGACAGTCTATCTTGGTATCAAATCATGTTCCGAAGGATGCGCGGAACGGAAACCATTTTTTCTTGCTTCAAAAAGATCATGTTCGTCTTCCTTTGATCATTCGCTCACGAAAAAACGGTGATCGAATCAAACTTAAAGGGATGAATGGATCAAAAAAGGTGAAAGATATATTTATTGATAAAAAAGTGCCTCTTGCAGAAAGAGACAGCTGGCCGATCGTCACTGACTCGGATCATCAAATCATCTGGATCCCAGGTCTGAAAAAATCCGTTTTTGAAGAAATTGATATGACAAACAGCGATCTCATTGTATTACAATATAGACAGCACGAAAATTTGTAGGGGGCAAGCAAAAGCATGAAACAAGATATTGAAAAGATTTTGATCTCAGAAGAAGAGATCCAGCTAAAAGTGAAGGAACTGGGTGCAACATTAACCAGCGATTATGATGGTAAATTTCCCCTGGCTATTGGTGTTTTGAAAGGGGCTCTTCCATTCATGGCAGACCTGATCAAACACATTGATACATATTTAGAGCTTGATTTTATGGATGTATCTAGCTACGGAAAGTCTACCGTATCTTCTGGAGAAGTGAAGATCATCAAAGATCTAGATACTTCTGTTGAAGGAAGAGATATTCTAATTATGGAAGATATCATCGACAGTGGGTTAACTTTGAGTTATCTGGTAGAGCTTTTCCGATACCGTAAAGCAAACTCCATTAAAATTGTGACATTGCTTGATAAACCAAGCGGCCGCAAAGCAGACATCAAAGCAGATTATGTTGGGTTTGAAGTACCAGATGCATTTGTTGTTGGCTATGGATTGGATTTTGCCGAACGTTACCGAAACCTCCCGTATATTGGAGTGTTAAAACCATCTGTTTACGAAGGCTAATGAGCACACGTTTACATGAGGTTATTGGTTGTGTTGGAATGATTTTCTATGATACTATTGAACATAGTTGTGCTTACTGTGGGAGGAGGTAAGGAATGAATCGGGTTTTTCGTAATACGATTTTTTATATACTTATTTTATTACTTGTGATAGGGGTTGTCAGTTGGTTAGGATCCCCTAATCAAAAGCCTGAGAACATGTCTTACAGCAAATTTTCGCAAAATTTAAGTGCGGGAAAAGTGGAGAGTATCTCCATCCAGCCTGTAAGAGGGGTTTATGAAATTCGTGGTCAATTAGATGGCGCGAAGAAAGATGAATACTTCATTACCCACGTTCCAGACGGTCAAGGAGTTGACCAAATTTACAGTGCACTGAAGAATACAGATGTAAAAGTAGAACCAGCACCTGAAACAAATGGATGGCTGCAAGTTCTGACAACCATCATTCCATTCATCATCATCTTTATCCTGTTTTTCTTCTTATTGAACCAAGCTCAAGGCGGTGGAAGCCGTGTCATGAACTTTGGTAAGAGTAAGGCGAAGCTTTACACAGAAGAGAAGAAACGTGTGAAATTTAAAGATGTTGCCGGTGCGGATGAAGAAAAACAAGAGCTCGTAGAAGTGGTTGAATTCTTAAAAGATCCACGTAAATTTGCGGAGCTTGGCGCAAGAATCCCTAAAGGGGTTTTACTAGTAGGACCTCCAGGTACAGGTAAAACATTGCTTGCGAGAGCATCTGCAGGAGAAGCAGGCGTTCCTTTCTTCAGCATCAGTGGTTCTGACTTCGTCGAGATGTTCGTCGGTGTCGGTGCATCACGTGTACGTGATTTGTTTGAAAATGCGAAAAAGAATGCACCTTGCTTAATCTTTATTGATGAGATTGATGCAGTGGGTCGTCAGCGTGGAGCAGGTCTTGGTGGTGGTCATGATGAGCGTGAACAAACGCTTAACCAGCTTCTTGTTGAAATGGATGGTTTTAGTGCCAACGAAGGGATTATTATCATTGCTGCAACGAACCGTGCAGATATCCTAGATCCTGCATTGCTGCGTCCGGGACGTTTTGACCGTCAAATTACGGTTGACCGCCCAGATGTCATTGGCCGTGAAGAAGTACTGAAGGTTCATGCGAAAAACAAACCGCTTGATGATACAGTCAACCTGAAAGCCATTGCAAGCAGAACACCAGGTTTCTCAGGGGCAGATCTTGAGAACTTACTAAACGAAGCAGCGCTTGTTGCTGCCCGTCAAAACAAAAAGAAAATTGATATGCGTGATATCGACGAAGCAACTGACCGTGTCATTGCTGGACCGGCTAAGAAAAGCCGTGTCATTTCTAAGAAAGAACGCAATATCGTGGCGTACCACGAAGCAGGTCATACCGTCATTGGACTTGTCCTTGACGAAGCTGACATGGTGCATAAAGTAACGATCGTTCCTCGTGGTCAGGCAGGCGGATATGCGGTCATGCTTCCAAGAGAAGATCGTTATTTCCAAACGAAGCCAGAGCTTCTTGATAAAATCGTCGGCTTGCTCGGCGGTCGTGTTGCAGAGGAAATTACGTTTGGTGAAGTAAGTACAGGAGCTCACAACGACTTCCAGCGTGCAACAGGCATTGCAAGAAGAATGGTCACAGAGTTCGGTATGTCTGATAAACTTGGTCCTCTACAATTCGGTCAAGCACAAGGAGGTCAAGTATTCCTTGGCCGTGATTTCAACAACGAGCCGAATTATAGTGAAGCGATCGCTTATGAAATTGACCAAGAAGTTCAGCGCTTCATCAAAGAAAGCTACGAACGTGCGAAACAAATTCTCACTGAGAATAAAGATAAGCTAGAAATCATCGCACAAGCTCTTCTAGAAGTGGAAACATTAGATGCTGAACAAATTAAATCTCTTTACGATACTGGAAAGCTTCCAGAGCGTGTATACGCAGATGACGAAGAGAAAAACGATGATGTGAAAGTGAACATCAAGAAAAAAGAAGAAGACGAAGAGATTTAATCTCCTTCTATAAAAAGCTGTCGGGCTCACCGGCAGCTTTTTTTATTTCGATTCATGAATGGATCGGTTTCGAATTGTTTACAAATGGAACTCAATTCGTGTATGGTATGATAGAAAGTCGAAAAATGCTCTTTTTGAGACACTATTCAAAGTGGTGATGAAGTTGTTACTCGTGATAGATGTAGGAAACACAAATACCGTTTTAGGTGTTTATCATAATGGCGATTTGAACTACCATTGGCGGATTGAAACAAGCCGTCATAAAACAGAAGATGAATTTGGTATGGCAATCCGATCCTTATTTGACTATGTAGGGCTGATGTTTGACCAGATAGAAGGGATTATCATTTCTTCTGTTGTCCCGCCAATGATGTTTGCTCTGGAAAGAATGTGCGAAAAGTATTTTCACATTACTCCTCAAATCGTTGGGCCTGGCATGAAGACTGGATTAAACATTATGTGTGACAATCCAAAGGAAGTCGGCGCTGATCGAATTGTAAATGCAGTGGCGGCCATTCATCTGTATGGGGCGCCTCTCATTGTGGTAGACTTTGGAACAGCCACAACCTACTGCTATATCAATGAACAAAAACAATACATGGGTGGCGCAATTGCACCGGGTATTACCATCTCAACAGAGGCTTTATATACAAGAGCGGCTAAGCTGCCAAGGATTGAAATTGTTCGTCCAGATCATATCGTAGGGAAAAACACGATCAGTGCGATGCAATCAGGTATCCTGTATGGATATGTTGGTCAAGTCGAGGGAATAGTGAAACGGATGAAGCAGCAAGCCAAACAAACACCGAAAGTCATTGCAACAGGCGGTTTGTCTACATTGATTGGAAATGAATCAGACTGTATTGATATTGTCGATCCGTTCCTCACATTAAAAGGGCTCCAATTAATTTATGAACGCAATCGTGTCGGTGTATTATAGGAGGGTTTAATCAAAATGGATTATTTAGTTAAAGCGTTAGCATATGACGGGAAAGTCCGTGCGTATGCTGCGAACACAACAGATACAATCAACGAAGCGCAGAGAAGACACCATACGTGGCCAACTGCTTCAGCTGCAATCGGCAGAACCATGACAGCGACTGTCATGATGGGAGCCATGCTGAAAGGCGAGAATAAATTAACTGTCAAAATTGAAGGCGGTGGGCCGATCGGAGCCATCATTGCGGATGGAAACGCAAAAGGTCAGGTGCGCGGATATGTCTCAAACCCACAAGTTCACTTTGATTTAAATGAACATGGGAAGCTGGACGTTAGACGTGCTGTTGGAACATCTGGAACGTTAAGTGTTGTCAAAGATATCGGACTGAAAGACCACTTTACAGGGCAAACAGAAATTGTCTCAGGTGAAATTGGAGATGACTTTACTTATTACCTCGTCTCCTCTGAACAAGTGCCATCCTCTGTAGGTGTGGGTGTTCTTGTCAATCCAGATAACTCGATCCTTGCAGCAGGCGGTTTCATCATTCAATTGCTGCCTGGAACAGAAGATGCAGTCATCGAAAGACTCGAAAAGAGATTATCAACCATTGAACCAATCTCTAAACTGATTGAAAAAGGGATGACTCCTGAAGAAATTTTAGAAGAAGTGCTCGGTGAAAAACCTCAAATTTTAGAAACTGTACCTGTCGAATTTTCTTGTAACTGCTCAAAAGAACGGTTTGCCAACGGTATTATCAGCCTAGGGAAAGCCGAAATTGAGGATATGATTGAACAAGACGGACAAGCAGAAGCTCAATGCCATTTTTGTAACGAAACGTATGTATTTACAAAAGAAGAGCTAGAAGAGCTACGTGAAGAAATAACCCGCTAAGCTCTAAGCAGCGGGTTTTCTTTTTAGAATGGAAAGGAGACGAAAGATGAGACTGAAAGCAAGAGTGGTATGGACATTTATCCTCGTTCTGCTCATGATTAATGCCGTTGTCATTGCATATGTATTAACAAAATCACAAATGTCGCAGGCTTCTTCAAATGGGAAGAGCGGTGAAGAAATTGCTTCTATTGGGAAAGAGAAAGTCACACGTCAAGAATGGTTAAAGAAAATGGAAGACCGCTACGGAAAGGCAACACTTGAACAAATGATCAATCAGAAGGTAGTCAATCAGCTTGCGAAAGAAAACAAGCTGGAGGTATCTTCAAAAGAGATCAATCGTGAGCTGCTGATGCTGAAAGCGGTATCTAATAATTTCTACGAAGACGGTCATACAAGCGAAAAGGAATGGAAAGAGCAGATTCGTTATCAAATTTTATTAGAACAGCTTCTAACGAGAGATGCGGTCGTTTCTGAAAAAGAAGCCAAATCCTTTTATGAAAAAAACAAAGACTTGTATCAATATGATGACTCATACCGAATTCGCCACATTGTTGTGAAAACAAAAGACGAGGCACAAAGTGTATTAAAAGATTTAAAGGGCGGATCTAGTTTCGAAGCTGTAGCAGCTGAACGATCCACCGATCGATATACCTCTCCTTACGGCGGAGATCTTGGATTTGTCACAGAAGAGCAAGAAAGCATTCCAGCCCTATACATACAAGAAGCCCAAAAGCTTCAGCCAGATGAATGGACGAAAGAGCCGATCGAGATCAAAAACGGTTATGCCATCATACAATTAAAAGAAAAATTAAATGGCCGCTCCTTCTCTTATGAAGAAGTCAAAGATCAGATCAAAAGGCAGATCGCCATGGAAGATCTGGGTGAAAAGGCGAATGTCAAAACCCTGTGGAAAGAAGCAAAAGTCACATGGTTTTACGATGGAGAGCAGGACTAAAAGCATTGACAAAATTTTTCGAAATTGATAATTTAATATTAATACAATAAAATTACTCGGAGATAGAGGTGTTAGTGATGGCTCGTATTGCAAATTCAGTTTTTGAACTAATAGGAAATACACCAGTCGTTAAATTAAACCGTTTAGTAGATGAAGACAGTGCGGATGTCTACTTGAAACTTGAATATATGAACCCAGGCAGCAGTGTAAAAGATCGTATTGCGTTAGCGATGATCGAAGATGCTGAAGCAAAAGGTACATTAAAAGCTGGTGACACACTCATTGAGCCAACAAGCGGAAACACAGGAATCGGTCTTGCGATGGTCGCGGCTGCAAAAGGAATCAATGCGATTTTAGTTATGCCGGATACAATGAGTCAGGAGCGCCGCAACCTTTTACGCGCTTACGGTGCAGAGCTTGTATTAACACCCGGTGCAGAAGGAATGAAAGGTGCCATCAAAAAAGCAGAAGAATTAGCAGAAGAGCACGGATACTTCATGCCTCAGCAGTTCAGCAATGAAGCCAATGCTGAGATTCACCGCCGCACAACAGGGAAAGAGATTCTTGAACAGTTTGACGGCGACCTTGATGCATTTATTGCAGGAGTTGGTACGGGCGGTACGATTACAGGTGCTGGTGAAGTCCTGAAAGAAGCCATTCCATCTATTCAGCTTTATGCGGTAGAACCAACAGATTCTCCTGTACTATCAGGCGGGAAACCAGGTCCGCATAAAATTCAAGGCATCGGAGCAGGCTTTGTTCCATCTATCTTGAACACAGAAGTATATGACGGCATTATCCAAGTGAAAAACGAAGATGCATTTGAACTTGCAAGAAAGGCAGCGAAAGAAGAAGGAATCCTTGGTGGTATATCTTCAGGAGCAGCCATTTATGCAGCGCTTCAAACAGCGAAGAAGCTTGGTAAAGGGAAAAAGGTTCTAGCGATTATTCCAAGTAACGGTGAACGTTACCTTAGTACGCCGCTTTATCAATTTGATTAAACAATACACCCCAGCATTTGCTGGGGTTTTTTCATGAATTCTGAAGATGGAAAGCAAATACTATTTTCTAATTAAAATGGATTGCATTACAATAAGGTTAATGAAAATAAAAAGGATGATTACATGACACAACGTAGGCCGATGGGCATCAAAATTCCTTTTACGAAAGATGCATTCTTGAAACGATACGAACAATTAACGGCTCATGAATCACATCACGTCCTTCTTGAAAGTGCACGTGGCGGAGAATACAGTATTGCCGGCATTCATCCGATCGCTAAAGCGAAAGGGAAGGACGGGATGACCACCATCCATTATCAGAATGAGGTGTTGTTCAAAGAGGGAGATCCTTTTAGGGCATTTGCTGATTGGTTTCAAACCCTACAAACCGAAACGAACGACGAATACCCTGACTTCCAAGGTGGAGCGATTGGATTTTTAAGCTATGATTACGCAAGATATATCGAGCATTTTAAAATGCTGTCCATCGATGATTTGAAGACGCCTGATTTGTATTTCCTCGTATTCAATGATGTCGCTGTCTTTGATCATAATAAAGACGTCCTCTGGCTGATGACTCATACAGAAGGAGACGAACCTGTCAGTGAAGTTCATCAAAGACTCGAAGAATTAAAGCAAAGCTGGACAAGCACATCAGAAGAGTCAGCACATTCATCTGTCAACGTGTCTTCTTCGGAATGTGTACCTGCTGCACCTTTTACTGAAGAAGCTTTCGGGGAAGCTGTAGAAACGATTAAACAATATATCGCGAACGGTGATGTGTTCCAAGTGAACCTATCCATTAGACAAGATGAACAGTTTCTTACTCATCCATATCATTTATACAAAACATTACGTCACGTGAATCCATCTCCATATATGTCATATCTGCACACGCCAGATTTCCAAATTGTCTGTGGATCTCCAGAGCTGCTTATTAAGAAAAAAGGCATTCAGCTCGAAACAAGACCGATCGCTGGTACAAGATCAAGAGGCAAGGATGATGCGGAAGATCAAGCGCTGGCAAAAGAACTCATTGAAGATGAAAAAGAACGCGCAGAACATGTGATGCTCGTTGATCTTGAGCGGAATGATCTTGGACGAGTGTCTACTTATGGCTCAGTCAAGGTGAACGAGTTTATGGCCATTGAGAAATATTCACACGTGATGCACATTGTATCAAATGTCCAAGGGGAGCTGCGTGATGATTGTGATGCAGTAGATGTCATGAGAGCTGTATTCCCAGGCGGCACAATTACAGGTGCGCCAAAAGTGAGAACAATGGAAATCATAGAAGAGCTTGAGCCGACAAGGCGTGGGCTTTATACTGGATCTATAGGCTGGTTTGGATTCAATCAAGATATGCATTTTAATATCGTCATTCGTACGGCTTATTGTACAGGGGGCAGAGCCTTCATGCAGTCAGGTGCAGGCATTGTCATCGATTCTGTACCAAAGCACGAATACAAAGAATCGATTAAAAAAGCCTATGCAGTGAAAAAAGCATTACAGTTGAGCAAAGAAGAGACTATTTTGAGTTAGAGGTGAGCAGAGTATGATATTAATGATTGATAATTACGATTCATTTACGTACAACCTGGTCCAGTATTTAGGTGAGCTTGGGGAAGAACTGATTGTAAAACGAAACGATCAAGTCACTATTCAAGAAATCGAAGAGCTTAAGCCAGACTTTCTGATGATTTCTCCAGGACCTTGCAGTCCGGATGAAGCAGGAATTAGTATGGAAGCGATCAAACATTTTGCTGGGAAGATTCCGATCTTCGGTGTCTGTTTAGGTCATCAATCCATTGCACAAGTATTTGGTGGAGATGTCATTCGTGCGGAGCGGTTAATGCATGGGAAGACATCAGAGATTGAACATGACGGCAAAGGTGTCTTCACGGGACTCCAAAATCCGCTCGTCGCAACGAGATATCATTCATTAATTGTTAAAGACGAGACGCTACCGGAGTGCTTTGTCAGAACAGCGAGCACAAAGGAAGGTGAACTTATGGCCATTCGCCATAAAGAACTTCCGATTGAAAGTGTTCAATTCCATCCAGAATCGATTATGACGTCCTTCGGTAAGGAAATGCTCAGAAATTTCATTGAAACCTATCGTAAAAAGGGGAATGAAGTAAACGCATGATCATTTACCTGAACGGTCAGTATATAGAGGAGAAAGATGCGACTCTTTCTCCTTTTGATCATGGTTTTCTATATGGCATCGGTGTATTCGAAACATTTACCTCTCTAGCAGGACAAGTCTTCTTGTTAGACTGGCATCTTGAAAGGCTCAATCAATCATTGCGTGACCTTTGCATCGAATCCACAATAGAGAAACCATTTGTACTCGACATCATTCATACATTATTCAATCAAAACCAAATAACGGACGGTTATGCGAGGATCCGCTTCAATGTTTCTGCGGGCAGAGGCAATGGATTTTCTGCAGACCCTTATGAGGAGCCTGTTGTTTTTGTGATGATCTCCCCATTCCGGCCTGAATCAATAGTAGATGAAAAACAGGGAATCATTCTTGATACAAGAAGAAACACACCGGAAGGTCCAAGACGGCTCAAGTCGCATCATTACATGAACAACCTGCTGGCGAAGAGAGAAGTAGGGAACGATCCGTCGGTAGAAGGGATCTTTTTAACAAAAGAAGACGATGTGGCAGAAGGAATTACGTCAAATCTATTTTGGCGAAAAAAAGATGTGATCTATACACCTTCACTTGATACCGGCATTTTAAACGGGGTTACCCGTCGATATTGTATCGAAACGCTGCAAGCTTCGGGGATTCCACTAATAGAAGGAAGATATCCACTCTCACACTTGCTCTCAGCTGATGAGGCGTGGATGACCAATTCGGTTCAGGGAATTGTGCCTTTTAAAAATATCGGAGACACCGTCCTGCAAAACCACAACCGAACGATTTCGACCAAGCTGAGAACAGAATATACAAGAGAACGTCTAGAACATAAAGAGTAGGTGGACACAATGACACAACAATTGATAAAACAGCCTAAAATCATACAAGCCAAGCACCATACCCTTAGTTATGAAGAAAAGACATTGGTCATGGGCATTTTAAATGTCACACCGGACTCTTTTTCAGATGGAGGAAAATTCAATCAAATTGATAAAGCGCTGGCTCACGCAACGCAGCTCATAGAAGATGGGGCGCATATTATTGATATTGGCGGTGAATCGACTCGGCCGGGAGCGGCACTTGTCTCAGAGCAAGAGGAGCTTTCAAGGGTCATTCCTGTCATTGAGAAGATCACAAAAGAATTGGACATACCTATTTCTATTGATACGTATAAAGCCCATGTCGCAGATGAGGCAGTGAAAGCAGGAGCCTCAATCATTAATGATGTATGGGGGGCGAAAGCTGATCCTCAAATGGCGCATGTGGCAGCGAAGCACAACGTGCCAATCATCTTAATGCACAATCGACCAGAGCGGAATTACACCCATCTGATTTCAGATATGATCGCAGATCTGAAAGAAAGTGTTCAAATTGTGAAACAAGCGGGTGTCCGTGATGACATGATCATATTAGATCCTGGTGTAGGATTTGCGAAAAATAAAACTGACAACCTCATGGTCATGAATGAACTTGAACATTTTTGCCACCTAGGGTATCCGCTGCTGCTAGCAACATCCCGCAAACGATTCATCGGTGCAGTTTTAGACCTGCCGCCTGAAGAACGTACTGAAGGAACGGGTGCGACGGTCTGTCTTGGGATTCAAAAGGGCAGCGCGATGGTCCGAGTGCACGATGTAAAAGAAATCGCAAGAATGGCAAAAATGATGGATGCCATGCTGAATAAAGGAGGCGCTTATCATCGATAAAGTATATGTAAACGGAATGGAATTTTACGGCTATCACGGTGTATTTGCAGAAGAGAATAAACTAGGCCAGCGCTTTCGTGTGGACCTAACAGCTTCACTTGATTTAAGTAAGGCAGGACAAACGGATGACCTAAATGAGACCATCAACTATGCTGAGCTCTACAACATCTGCAAAAATATTGTAGAAGGGGACCCAGTGAACCTCGTTGAAACGCTGACAGAAAGAATTACAAATCAAGTGTTAAAGGACTTTCCGACAGTTCAAGAATGTACAGTAAAAGTAATCAAACCAGATCCGCCAATTCCAGGACACTATCAGTCCGTTGCCATTGAAATGACGAGATCACGCGCATGAACAATACAGCATATATCGCTTTAGGCTCAAACATAGGAAAAAAGGAAACCTACTTAAAAGAAGCTGTCAAAAAACTTCACGAACATCCAGGTGTTCAAGTTGAATCCATTTCATCTATATATGAGACAACACCTGTAGGCTACGAGAATCAGGATGACTTCTTGAACATGGCTGTGAAGATTTCCACCTCGCTTCGTCCTGAAGAACTTCTATCACTGACTCAGAACATTGAGCAGGAGTTAGGTAGAACAAGAGAAGTGAGGTGGGGTCCACGGACAGCTGACCTTGACATTTTACTTTATAATCGTGAAAATATTGAAACAGAACAACTTGTAGTGCCGCATCCTAGAATGTACGAACGTTTATTCGTTCTTGTTCCGATGAGTGAGATTTGCCCAGAAATCGGCGAAGCCCAGATAAACGCCGTAACAGACCAAGAAGGTGTAAGCATATGGAAAAAGACATGTGGGGTAGAAGAATTCGTGCATACCGAAAGCTAAAAGGGTATACTCAGGAAGGGTTCGCCAAAAGACTGGGCATTTCTGTCTCTGTCTTAGGGGAAATTGAGCGAGGCAATCGATTACCAACAAACCAAATGGTTGGTCAAATAGCAGATGCTTTAAATATAACGGTGGAAGAACTTTCACCAATACTTGAAGAAGAAAGGAGGGGACATGATGTTTAAAATCGGAGATATCGAAATTAAAAACAAAGTAGTGCTCGCACCAATGGCTGGTGTGTGTAACTCTGCTTTCAGACTCACTGTGAAAGAGTTTGGAGCGGGCTTAGTCTGCGCTGAAATGGTCAGTGACAAAGCGATCTTGATTAATAATGCCAGAACGATGGGCATGCTGTACATTGATGAGCGTGAAAAACCGTTGAGCCTTCAGATATTTGGGGGAGAAAAGGACACGCTCGTAGAAGCGGCCAAGTTTGTAGACCAGAATACAACGGCGGACATTATTGATATTAATATGGGATGTCCTGTACCAAAGATCACGAAATGTGACGCAGGAGCGAAATGGCTGCTGGATCCAAACAAGATTTACGAAATGGTATCCTCAGTCGTAGAAGCTGTAGATAAACCTGTTACTGTGAAAATGAGAATGGGTTGGGACGAAGACCATATTTTCGCTATCGACAATGCCCGTGCTGTTGAACGAGCAGGCGGACAAGCCGTTGCTCTTCACGGACGGACCCGTGTACAGATGTACGAAGGAACGGCGAATTGGGATATTATAAAAGAGGTCAAACAATCTGTTTCCATTCCAGTCATCGGCAATGGAGATGTCAAAACCCCTCAGGATGCAAAACGTATGCTTGATGAAACGGGTGCAGATGCTGTCATGATCGGAAGAGCCGCACTAGGAAACCCGTGGATGATTTACCGGACGGTTCATTATTTAGAAACGGGTGAACTAAAAGAAGAGCCTAATGTGCGTGAGAAAATGTCTGTGTGCAAACTTCACTTAGACAGACTCATAGACCTGAAAGGCGAGCATGTGGCTGTCAGAGAAATGAGAAAACATGCAGCATGGTACTTAAAAGGTGTCCGGGGCAATGCAGATGTAAGAAACCAAATCAATCAAAGTGAAACGAGAGCGGAGCTTGTAAAAGTTCTAGATGACTTTACGATCGAAGCCGAGGCAAAAGAGCTTCAAAGAATAAAAGTAGGATAAGACTATCTTTCTTTTTGTAGCTCACTGCTAGTGCACGTACTGGCAGTTTTTCTGCTTTTCTCTGCAAAATAAATTATTGGAGTGATATAAATGAGTAATGAAGGGCTTAATAACGAAGAATTAAATGATCAATTCCAAGTAAGACGTGACAAAATGAATAAAATGAGAGAAGAGGGTATCGATCCATTCGGTGAACGATATGACCGTTCTCATCAATCCGCACAAATTATTGCTGAATATGACGAGTTTTCAAAAGAAGACTTAGAAGAAAAAGCAGCTCAAGTAACAATTGCTGGCCGTATGATGACAAAACGCGGAAAAGGGAAAGCTGGCTTTGCACACATTCAAGACTTAGAAGGACAAATTCAAATCTATGTACGTAAAGATAGTGTAGGAGAAGAAGCTTACGAATTATTCAAAAGCTCGGACCTAGGCGATATTATCGGTGTGACGGGAACCGTATTTAAAACGAATGTAGGAGAACTTTCAATTAAAGCGACTAGCTTTGAGGTTCTTACAAAAGCACTTCGCCCGCTCCCTGATAAATATCACGGACTAAAAGATGTAGAACAACGCTATCGTCAGCGTTACCTTGACCTGATTGTCAATCCAGAAAGTAAGCAGACGTTCATCATGCGCAGCAAAATCATTCAATCAATGAGAAGATACTTAGATTCAAAAGGATACCTAGAAGTTGAAACACCAACAATGCATAGCATCCCTGGTGGTGCATCAGCTCGTCCTTTCATTACTCATCACAATGCACTTGATATGCCGCTTTATATGCGTATTGCGATCGAGCTGCATTTAAAACGTCTAATTGTCGGTGGTCTAGAGAAAGTATACGAGATTGGTCGCGTATTCCGTAATGAAGGAGTCTCAACTCGTCATAACCCGGAATTTACTATGATTGAACTGTATGAAGCATATGCAGACTATAAAGACATCATGAACCTAACGGAAAACTTGATTGCTCATATTGCCCAAGAAGTACTAGGAACAACAACGATTCAATATGGAGAAGATCAAATTGATCTAAAACCTGAATGGAAGAGACTCCATATGGTTGAAGCAGTCAAAGAAGCAACAGGTGTAGACTTCTGGCAGGAGATGTCTGTAGAAGAAGCAAAACAGCATGCTGCTGATCACGATGTTGAAATCACAAAAAATATGACAGTAGGTCATATTATCAATGAGTTCTTCGAGCAAAAAGTAGAAGAAACACTGGTTCAGCCTACTTTTATTTACGGGCACCCAGTCGAGATTTCTCCATTAGCTAAGAAAAATCCTGAAGACCCGCGCTTCACGGACCGCTTTGAGCTATTCATCGTACGCCGCGAGCATGCAAATGCATTCACCGAGCTGAATGATCCAATCGACCAAAGAGAACGTTTTGAAGCTCAATTAAAAGAACGTGAAGAAGGAAATGACGAAGCGCATCTCATGGATGACGATTTTGTTGAAGCATTAGAATATGGCATGCCGCCAACAGGTGGACTAGGAATCGGTATCGACCGATTAATCATGCTGCTAACAAATTCTCCATCAATCAGAGATGTACTGCTTTTCCCGCAAATGAGAAACCGTTAATACATCAACCAAAGCGCCATTTTATTTATGGCGCTTTTTATTTTTCATAAAATGAAAATTTTTTTAAAAAAACTATTGCAAGGAAAGAATCCAGATGGTATATTATTATTCGTTGCCGCAAAACAGCAACGAGGTTGAAAAAAGAAAATGAAAAAAGTTCTTGACTTCAACTGAAGCGAAATGTTAAGATATTAAAGTCGCTTACGAGCGATAACGAAAATGATCTTTGAAAACTAAACAAGACAAAACGTACCTGTTAATTCGAGTTTTTATAAAAAAATCCTATGATACATCAT
>NZ_VSSC01000013.1:0-18175 GCF_008123875.1 Bacillus sp. Y3
ACACGGAAGTTAAGCTCTTCAGCGCCGATGGTAGTTGGGGGTTTCCCCCTGTGAGAGTAGGACGCCGCCAAGCTTTTCAAAGGATCAGTTCCAGTCGGAACTGGTCTTTTTTGTGTTTTCTTCTAGCAGCATCATGATATAAGCCGGAAACTTGTCCTCTGCAATCTCCATATAACGTTCAATCATGACATAATCATCACTAATATATTGAGATAAAAGCTCGTACCACCATTCTGTTTCGTAGCGGGCAATCATACTGAGGTTATACATTAACAAGTAATGGCTAATAATCTCAGGAATCCCTAAAAAGGCATCTCGTGTTGCTGGAATGAACCATTGATTCATCTCTAAATCATAATGAAGATGAGTAGCAAGAGCAGGGTTTTCTTCTGAAAATACATCAAATGTTAGTTTTTTAGCTTCTCGTTGCTTAAGCTTCCAAGTTGTATGGAACTCAAAATATTCAATAAAACGTTCGGCAGACATGTTATAGAGCAAGGGAATATGATCTTGAATCAACATGCCATTTGCTTGTTCTACTTTCACTAAAGTAGAGGGTTGTTTTTGAAACTCCAGAATATGACCCATTTCAGGTATTTTTGAAAGGAGATTGATCATCGTAAATCGTTCATCTTCAAGACCATTTAAATGAAATAAGTGCTTTAATACATGCATACATAATCCGTTTCGCTGAATCTTGACTTCATCCTCACTAAAACGATAATGTTGCTTCTTTCTTTTTCTTGAGGTTACACCGTGAGCTAAGACAGAGGTTTGAGAAGGATAGTCGGGATCCACTGTCAGCAAACATGCCTTTAACAGCTGTGCCATTCCATAAAACAATAAAATCGGTTTTAGTTCAAGTGGAGCTGATGCGGCTTGGTCATAAAATGTATGACCATGCTTTAAAAAGTAAATAAATCGTTCACAGTTTTTATAGGCCTGCTGGTTTGCCTCCTGAATGTTCCGTTTCTCGTACTGTTGAAATAGAAACTTTTGGGAAGTTTCAAGTGAGTAAAAACGTTTTAAATCCTTCCATCCTGAACTTTTCATCTTCTTCCTCAACTCTCTTTATATTTTCTAAAAATTGCAACTGTTTGTTGCTTCCTTGACATGCTGTTTCCTAGTTGATAATCTACATATAATATTTTGCCGAAAAGAGGGGGATTTACTAATGTGGGAAAGTAAATTTTCAAAAGAAGGTTTGACGTTTGACGACGTGTTGCTTGTTCCAGCAAAGTCTGAGGTGCTTCCGCGTGATGTCAATTTATCAGTTGAGTTAACAAGCACTTTAAAGTTGAACATTCCAATTATTAGTGCAGGAATGGATACTGTGACGGAATCACAAATGGCGATTGCAATGGCACGTCAAGGTGGTCTTGGAATCATCCATAAGAACATGTCTATTGAGCAGCAAGCTGAACAAGTGGACAAAGTAAAACGTTCAGAGCGCGGTGTTATTACAAATCCATTTTTCTTAACACCGGATCATCAAGTATTCGATGCGGAACATTTAATGGGTAAATATCGTATTTCTGGTGTACCAATTGTCAATAACGAACAAGATCAAAAGCTTGTTGGGATTATTACGAACCGTGACCTTCGTTTTATTTCGGATTATTCAATGAAGATTAGCGACGTGATGACAAAAGAGGAACTTGTGACAGCTTCTGTTGGAACAACATTAGAAGAAGCTGAAAAAATCCTTCAGCAATATAAAATTGAAAAATTACCTCTTTTAGATGACGAAGGAACATTAAAAGGTCTCATCACCATCAAAGATATTGAAAAAGTGATCGAATTCCCTAACTCCTCTAAAGATGCACATGGCCGTTTAATTGTTGGTGCCGCTGTAGGTGTCACTGGCGATACAATGACTCGTGTGAAAAAATTAGTAGAAGCCAATGTTGATGTGATCGTCATTGATACAGCACACGGTCATTCTCAAGGTGTTCTAGACACTGTATCGAAAATCCGTGAAACGTATCCTTCTCTTAATATCATTGCTGGTAACGTTGCAACAGCTGAAGCAACAAAAGCATTGTTTGAAGCTGGAGCAGATATTGTAAAAGTGGGTATTGGACCAGGATCGATTTGTACAACACGTGTTGTTGCAGGGGTCGGTGTACCACAAATCACAGCGATTTATGACTGTGCAACAGAAGCAAGAAAACATGGTAAATCTATTATTGCAGATGGTGGAATTAAATATTCAGGTGATATCGTGAAAGCATTAGCTTCTGGTGGACATGCTGTTATGCTGGGAAGCCTTCTTGCTGGTACATCTGAAAGCCCAGGAGAAACAGAAATTTTCCAAGGTAGACGTTTCAAAGTATATCGTGGTATGGGTTCTGTTGCTGCAATGGAAAAAGGAAGTAAAGATCGTTACTTCCAAGAAGATAATAAAAAATTCGTTCCAGAAGGTATCGAAGGACGTACACCATATAAAGGACCAGTTGTTGACACTGTTTACCAACTCGTTGGCGGTATTCGCTCTGGTATGGGCTACTGTGGAACACAGGACTTACGTACTCTTAGAGAAGAAGCACAATTCATTCGCATGACAGGTGCAGGTCTTCGTGAGAGTCATCCACATGATGTACAAATTACAAAAGAATCACCAAACTACACAATTTCTTGATAAATTGTGACAATCAAATTACATTTGACAGGGTCTATGACTCTGTCTATTTTTTTTGTCTTTATTGTGATAAAATTTATACTGTTGTGTCGAAATAAGCCCTTGTGGATTAAATATATATGAAAAACGTCGAAAAAAGATGAATACGGAGGTATGACGATTGAACAGCAAGATGTTGAAACAGCTTATGGTCTCTATCCTTGCATTGGCATTGATTGTTACTGCATTTACCCCAATGTCCAAAGCAAAAGCGGCTGAAGATCCATTCAATGTGAATGCGAAAGCAGCCATCCTTATTGAAGCTTCTACAGGTAAAATTCTTTATAGTAAAAACGCAGAACAAAGACTGCCTATTGCAAGTATGGCAAAGATGATGACAGAGTATCTATTACTAGAGGCGATTGCTGAAGGCAAAGTGAAATGGGATCAAACATATACGCCAGATGATTACGTGTACGAAATTTCTCAGGACCGCAGTTTATCCAATGTTCCATTGAGAAAAGATGGTTCGTATACTGTCAAAGAACTTTATCAAGCAACGGCTATTTATTCAGCAAATGCAGCAGCAATTGGTCTAGCAGAGGTAATCGCTGGATCAGAGTCGAAGTTTGTTGAAAAAATGAACGCAAAAGCAAAAGAACTTGGCTTAACCAATTACAAATTCGTGAATGCAACTGGATTAGAAAATAAAGACTTACATGGCAAACAGCCAAAAGGTACGGGTCCTGATGAAGAAAGTGAAGTTTCCGCAAAGGATATGGCTTTGCTTGCACAGCATCTCATCAAAGATCACCCAGAAATTCTTGAAACAGCAAGCATCGCGAAAACAAAGTTCAGAGAAGGCACAGATGATGAAATGGACATGCCAAACTGGAACTTTATGCTTAAAGGACTTGTGAAAGAATATGAAGGCGTAGACGGTCTGAAAACGGGCTCTACTGATTCAGCTGGTTCTAGCTTCACAGGTACAGCAAAACGTGGTGACATGCGTGTGATCGCAGTTGTCCTGAATGCTAAAGGGAATCTTCATACAGCTCGTTTCGATGTGGCGAAAAAATTGTTCGATTATGCCTTTAAAAACTTCACGATGAAAGAAATGTACAAAAAAGGCCAACAAATCAAGGGACATGAAAACATCGAAGTCGATAAAGGGAAAGATAAAGAAGTACCCGTCGTGACGAAAGAAGCTTTCTCTGTACCGGTTAAAAATGGTGATGAGAAGAGCTATAAAGCGAAAGTAAATATTGATAAAAAGAACCTAGAAGCTCCTATTAAAAAAGGAACGAAGGTTGGCATGCTGACGACTTCTTATTCTGGTGATGAGAAGGACTACGGCTATTTGAGTAAAGACCAATCAGGTGTTGAGCTTGTGACGAAAACAGGTGATGAAAAAGCAAACTGGTTCATCCTTGCAATGCGTGGTGTAGGTGGATTCTTCGCTGGCATTTGGGGCGGAATCGTCGACACAGTAAAAGGTTGGTTCTAATAAAAAAACTGCTCTCTATATGTGAGAGCAGTTTTTTTATCGTTAAAAGAAAAGAGATTGTTTGTGGTTTTGAGGTGTAGACAAGGCCTGCTGAAAAATACCACATAACTTTTCCATCCCTTCTGTCAGTGCCTTTTCGTTCACATAAGAAAAACTGAGACGTATATAATTCTGCTTCGGCTCTCCAGGATAGCAGACAGAGCCAGGCAGGAAGGTGATTTGCTGCTTCCGTGCCTCATGTAATAGGGCACGTGTATCGACCCAGGAAGGAAAGCTAAGCCACAAATTGAGCCCGCCCTGTGGGATTTGCCACGTGACGTCCTTTGGCGCATGTTTTGTCAACACATCCATCATCAAATCGCGTCTCACCTTCAAGGCAGTTCTTAATTTTTTCGTATGATCGATCATTTTCTTGGAAGTGAGAAACGGTAAGATCGCCTTTTGGGTGAGAAGCGGGCTCCCTAAATCATTATTGGCTTTTGCAGCTAATAAACGGTTAAATATAGAGCCTGACGCTGTAATGATTCCAATCCTGCATCCTGGAGCCAGTGTCTTGCTTAATCCTCGTAAATAAATGACGTGTCCATCGTGATCTAGGCTTTTAATGGGTGCCGGCGGTTTCTTTTCAAAATAAAGCTCACGATAAGGATCATCCTCTACAATGAGACAATCAATGCTTTGTGCCAGTAAAAGCAGCTGCTTTCTTCGTTTCATCGACATACTGGCGCCTGTAGGACTGTGAAAAGTAGGAATGGTATAGATGAGCTTTGGTTTATATTTATCACAAATGCTTTGAAGCTGTTTCATGTTCATTCCTTCATGATCGACAGGAACCGTAATAATTCGAGCCCCTCTCCCCATAAAGACATCAATTGCGCCTGGATAGGTGGGCGCCTCCATGACAACTACATCATCCGGCCCGATAAATGTACGTGCTACTAAATCAAGCCCTTGCTGAGAACCGCTAGTGACAAGGATATTTTCAGGAGTAGAAGGGACATCTAATTTTTCTAGAAATGATTGAATGACCTGACGAAGCTGAAGGTCACCTTGTATTTCTCCGTATTTTGACATGATTTGAGGATGCCGGGCTAGGACATGCTGCATTTCTTTTTCTAAATACCGGTTAGGTAAAAGACCAGGATCAATCATAGAGGAAGAAAGATTAATGGCTTCTTCGACATAGTGATACTGAGCGAATTGAGACCTTGGTAAATAATCAGGGATCGATAACTGCCAATCGAAAGAAGTAGATGACTGAACCGGGATGTCAGTTTGCTCATGCTGCTCATTCACAAACGTACCTTTTCCTTGTACAGTCGTTAAAAATCCGTCGTCCTTAAGCCGTGTATAGGCTTTTGCTACTGTGACAAGACTTACATTCAGCTGTTTCGCTAGATCACGTACAGTCGGCAGCTTATCGCCTTGTTGAAGCAGACCTGATTGAATGTGATCAACGATGGAATAGTAGATCTGATTCGAAAGAGATGTATCTGAATGTCGATGGATATCAATATGCATGAAAATCCTCCAATGGGTGTGGAATTGTTATAGATGTTTTCGAATTGTTATAGATGTATTATAACATGTTAATAACACTTAAAAGAGGGAATGATGCTTTTTTAACTATGAAACCTTGATATATAAGGGTTTCTTCTTTTTTGTGAGCTGATTGAATTGTTATACTATTCTCTTTATTGTTATACTCTAACGCTTGTATGATAAAGGTGTTGAATTAATCGAATAGACAAATGGGAGGAAACAATTGTGAGCAATAAGGGAACTGAACGAGTAAAACGTGGAATGGCAGAAATGCAAAAAGGTGGCGTCATTATGGATGTCGTCAATGCTGAGCAGGCAAAAATCGCAGAAGAAGCAGGCGCAGTGGCAGTAATGGCACTAGAACGAGTACCAGCTGATATCCGTGCAGCAGGCGGTGTTGCCCGTATGGCAGACCCAAGAATCGTGGAAGAAGTACAAAATGCAGTAACGATTCCAGTCATGGCAAAAGCACGTATCGGCCACATCGTGGAAGCTCGTGTTCTTGAAGCACTTGGTGTTGATTATATTGATGAGAGTGAAGTGCTGACGCCCGCAGATGAGGAATTCCATTTAAATAAAAATGAATACACGGTTCCTTTCGTATGTGGCTGCCGTGATCTAGGTGAGGCGACTCGCCGTATTGCAGAAGGCGCTTCAATGCTACGTACAAAAGGTGAGCCTGGTACAGGAAATATTGTAGAAGCTGTTCGTCATATGAGAAAGGTCAATGCTCAAATTCGTAAAGTGGCGGCAATGAGTGAAGATGAATTGATGACAGAAGCCAAGAATCTGGGCGCACCTTATGAATTATTGGTTCAAATTAAAAAAGAAGGCAAATTGCCAGTTGTAAACTTTGCAGCTGGAGGTGTTGCGACACCAGCAGATGCAGCATTAATGATGCAGCTTGGAGCAGATGGTGTATTTGTCGGCTCTGGTATCTTCAAATCAGACAATCCAGCTAAGTTTGCAAAAGCGATTGTAGAAGCAACGACTCATTTCACAGATTACCGTCTAATTGCAGAGCTTTCTAAAGAGCTTGGAACAGCGATGAAAGGAATTGAAATTTCAAATCTATTGCCAGAAGAGCGTATGCAAGAGCGTGGCTGGTAATTAAGGGAGCGCAAACGAACATGCTAACAATTGGTGTACTAGGGCTTCAAGGAGCGGTGAGAGAGCATATTCAATCGATTGAAGCGTGTGGCGCAGCGGGAAAGATCATCAAACGGGTAGAGGAGTTAGAAATTGTTGACGGTCTCATTATCCCTGGTGGTGAAAGTACGACGATGAGAAGACTCATGGATACGTACCAATTCATTGAACCGATTAAAGCGTTCGCTGCTCAAGGTAAACCGATATTTGGGACTTGTGCCGGTTTGATTATGCTGGCAAAGCATATAGAAGATCGAGAAGATGCTCATCTTGGACTGTTAAATGTATCTGTTGCACGTAATTCGTTTGGCAGGCAGGTAGACAGCTTTGAAGCAGATGTAGAAGTGAAAGGACTGGATGCGCCGTTTACAGGAGTGTTCATCCGTGCGCCTCATATCATCAGCGTAGATGAGAGCGTAGAGGTCATGGCTGAGTATGACGGCAGGATTGTGATGGCGAAAGAAAACAATATCTTAGGTTGTTCTTTTCATCCAGAGCTGACAGATGACCACCGGTTAACACAGCTGTTTGTTGAGATGGTGGAGTCCTATAAAACGAAGCTTGCTGTATAAAACGGTTGAAAAGAGATAAAACTTATAGTACATTAAAATCACAATCAAAGATCGAAAAAGCGTTGACGGGAAATAGTAAGAAGCCCCTCTTTCTCAGAGAGCCGATGGTTGGTGAGAATCGGTGAAAGATGCATTCTGAATCCATCCTTGAGCGAAATGCTGAAACACGAAGTAAGCATTTACGGTGATGCCGTTACAGAGGAAAGAGGAAAGCATGCTTTTGGCGTGTTTTCAATCAGGGTGGCAACGCGAGAGCTCTCGTCCCTTTCATGGGATGAGAGCTCTTTTTATTTTTCGATAAAAAAGGAGTGTTACACATGCTGGATATTAAACAACTGCGCACGGATTTTGATCAAATCAAAGAAAAATTAGCCCATCGAGGTGAAGATTTAGCGGATTTTGATAAGTTTGGTGAACTGGATCAAAAAAGAAGAGAATTAATCGGCAAAACAGAAGTATTAAAGAGCCGAAGAAATGAAGTATCACAGCAAGTGGCTGTTCTAAAAAGAGAAAAGAAAGACGCCGATCACATTATTCAAGAAATGCGTGAGGTAGGCGATGAGATTAAGAAGTTAGATGATGAATTAAGAACAGTAGAGGAAAGCCTGCAAACCATCCTGTTCTCAATTCCAAACATCCCTCATGATTCTGTACCAGTCGGTGAAACAGAAGATGACAACATTGAAGTGAGAAAATGGGGCGAACAGCCAGCCTTCTCATTTGAACCAAAGCCGCATTGGGATGTAGCAGATGAGCTGAAGATTTTAGATTTTGAACGTGCAGGAAAAGTGACAGGAAGCCGTTTCGTTTTTTATAAAGGGCTAGGCGCACGGTTAGAGCGGGCACTTTATAACTTTATGCTGGATTTACACGTAGATGAATTTGGTTTTACTGAAGTACTACCACCTTATATGGTCAACAGAGCAAGCATGACAGGAACTGGACAGCTTCCAAAGTTTGAAGAGGATGCTTTTAAAATTCGAGAAGAAGATTATTTCCTCATTCCAACGGCTGAAGTGCCAATTACGAACATGCACCGTGACGAAATTCTTGAAGGAGAGCAGCTGCCAATCAATTATGCAGCATTTAGTGCTTGCTTTAGATCAGAAGCTGGTTCTGCCGGCAGAGATACACGCGGACTCATCCGTCAGCACCAATTTAACAAAGTAGAGCTTGTGAAATTTGTCAGACCAGAAGATTCTTATGAAGAATTAGAGAAACTAACAAACCAAGCAGAAAAAGTTCTTCAATTATTGAACCTGCCATACCGTGTCATGAGCATGTGTACAGGAGATTTAGGCTTTACGGCTGCGAAGAAATACGATATCGAAGTATGGATTCCAAGCCAAAATACGTATCGTGAAATTTCTTCTTGCAGTAACTTTGAAGCGTTCCAAGCGAGACGAGCAAACATTCGTTTCCGCCCTGAGCCTAAAGCAAAGCCAGAACACGTCCACACATTAAATGGATCTGGTTTAGCAGTAGGAAGAACTGTTGCAGCCATTTTAGAAAACTATCAACAAGAGGATGGAACAGTGATCATTCCTGAGGTGTTACGTCCTTATATGGGAAATAAAGAAGTGATAAAATAAGATGCCGTCATGGCATCTTATTCTTTTTACCTAAACTTCTACAGCTTTTCTAAAATAAGCCGATAAAAGAACTAAAAGCATCTAGGAAAGAAGGAATAACCTTGAATAGGCTTGACTATTATGTTGAAATGGCTCAATTACTCAGAAAAGTTCTAGATGAAAGTGTCCTTTTCGGCATCACTGATACAGAAAAGGTACTTTGCTATTATCCATCGACCACAGTAGATTTTGGCATTAAAGTAGGGGACGCTTTAAACCCAGAGGACCAAAACGTGGCGACGACATTAAGAGGACAAGAATATGATGGGCATTTGCCAGAGTCTTTATATGGTTATGAAATTGCTGTAAAAGGTTATCCGATTTTTGATGAAGATAGAAAAGTGATTGGCTCTTTTTTAGTGGCTTTTTCACATCATCGTGAGAAGAAATTAAGCGGCTATATGGAACATATCAATAAAGTAGCGAAAGAGTTACAAGGTGGAATTGAGCAAATTGCTGCTCATTCTCAAGAACTGGCTGCGACAAGCTTAGAAATTAGTGAGCAGGCCGGAAGAGCAGAAGAGAAATCCGCAAACATTGAAGAAGTCGTCAAAACCATTGGCGGTATTGCGAGACAAACAAACCTGTTAGGACTCAATGCTGCAATTGAAGCGGCAAGAGCAGGTGAAAATGGAAAAGGCTTTGCTGTTGTTGCAGACGAGGTACGTAAGTTATCAGATGGATCAAAGGAAGCAGCTGAAACCATTAATGCATTTTTAAAAGAAATCCAAGACAGCATTGGCACTTTATCTGAAAATATCTCACAAATCAGCAGTTCAACAAACGAACAAGCTAAACAAGTGACAGACTTTACAAAGATTATTGAGTCATTAAATGATTTTAAAGAAGAGATGAATACTTTTATTGAAGAAATTAGACAGGATACGTAATAAATGAAGAGCAGCCGATAATCGGCTGCTTTTTATAGGCTAAACTTCATACCAAAATCAAATATTGAAATTTTTTTCGAAAAGATGTTGACTTAAAATAAGATGATATGATATATTAATTCTTGTCGATACGGAGGAATACCCAAGTCCGGCTGAAGGGATCGGTCTTGAAAACCGACAGGGGTGTCAAAGCCCGCGGGGGTTCGAATCCCTCTTCCTCCGCCATATTGATTTTACCTTAGTTGAATTGAAACGCATAAAAATTGGAAATTGTCAAACCGCTGCATTCGAGAAATGCAGCGGTTTTTTTTATTTTGTGTTAGAGCGATTTTTTTGAATAACAGAAGCAATTTCATGAAGAATTGGATCAAGTGAGCTTTCATCATGAAGTAAGTCATAATCTTCAATGTTAATTTTAATCACAGGGCACAAATCAAATTGTTCGATCCATTCTGTATATCTAGTGTACATTTCTTCCCAATATGCTCGATCGGTTTGAGTTTCCATCTCTCTCCCGCGCTCTTCAATACGATGTAATATATGATCTAAATCCCCATGTAAGTAGATAAGGACATCTGGGTGAGGGAAGTAAGGTGTCATCACCATCGCCTCAAATAGACTCGTATACGTTTCATAGTCTACCTCTGACATGGTACCTTTGTCTGCGTGCATTTTAGCAAAAATACCAGTGTCCTCATAAATGGACCGATCTTGTACATAACCTCCACCAGACTCGAAGATTCGTTTCTGCTCCTTAAAACGTTCAGCTAGAAAATAGACCTGTAAATGAAAGCTCCATCTTTGGAAATCTGAATAAAAAGGCTCTAAGTATGGATTATCATCTACTTTTTCGAGAGAAGTTTGAAATCCTAGCTTGTCCGCTATTGTTTTCGTCATGGTCGATTTTCCGACACCAACTGTCCCTGCAATTGTAATGACAGCATCCTTTGGTATTTCAATATTTTTCATAGTACTTGCTCCTTTATGTTCTGTACAATTTGCTGGTAATCTTGCTGTGAGGAAACGAAGTCTGTATGATCGCCTTCAATTGTAATGATAGGAAGACCTGGGTCAGTTTGTTTTAAATGCTCGATGGCTAACTCATAATCTTCAATCAGAGTTTTTAAATAAGCTGGATCAATGTCTTCTTCAAAAGATCGGCCTCTCATCTTTATTCTATCAAGTAAGGTGGGAAGGCTGGCTTTTATATAGATCATGGCATTTGGTTTAGGAAGATCATCTGTCAGCAAGTGATAGATCTTTCTGTATTTATCCATGTGCTTTTTGGATAAGGTTCTTTCTGCAAAGATCATATTTTTATAGACATGATAATCAGTGACAATCGGCTGCTGTTTTTTGACATAGTTCTCTTCAATAGATTCTAACTGTTTAAACCGATTGCATAGAAAGAACATCTCAAGCTGAAAGCTCCATTGTTCCATATCTTCATAAAATTTATCTAAGAATGGATTTTCTTCTACAATTTCTTTTACTAAAGGAAATTGAAATTCCTTTGAAAGCATTGTAGCCAAGGTTGTTTTTCCGGCTCCAATTGGGCCTTCCACTGCAATAAAAGGGGCAGGATACATAGGCGTTCTCCTCTATCTATAAAGTTGTCAAACCAATGTATATTGTACCATACCCCTTCTGAGAGATAGAGCGTATGAATTACGATGTCGTTCTTTTTTCAATATTAAATTGATCTGATAACAACAACCAGTTTTGTGGGAAGGATAGACCTAATTTCCAGTAAGCAATTCCATTTAGGTTTAACTCTTTAATGAGATTAAATTTGGCTTGAATGGATCTTGCATCTTCAAACCAAACCTCGTGTTCTTTGTTGTTAGCATCTGTATAACGGAAATAAGGTGCTTGTGCTGTTTTGTCATATAAAATAGATACATTATTCTCTCTAGCAATGGCGATCGCTTGTTGAGGGCTGACGGCTTTGGCGATAGGGCCTCCTTGAACATAAGGGAGTGTCCAATCATATCCATATAAATTCTGCCCCATCACAATTTTATTGGCAGGTATGACAGTCAGTGCATATTCAATGACTTGGCGGACAGGGCCGATCGGAGAGACGGCTTGTGCAGGCCCACCGCTGTAGCCCCACTCATAAGTCATTAGCACAACATGATCAACAATCTTTCCAATTGCTTCATAGTCATGCGCCTCATACCATTTTCCTTTCTGTTCACTGCTTGTTTTAGGAGCGAGTGCCACAGAAATAGTCCAACCCTGTTGATGAAAACGAGTTGTTGCTTCTCTTAAAAATTGAAGGTAGGCTTCTTTATCAACAGGGCGTAAATATTCAAAGTCAAAATGGATTTCTTTTAATTGATACTTTTGAGCAACGCGGACGATTTCATTTAATAATGTCGTTTTGACAGATTGATTTGTTAAAAGGATTCGCCCGAGTTCATCACTAAATTTATCATTCTCTAGATTTGTGACCACCATGGATAAAACCGTTCTGCTTTGAGCGGCAATCTGAGGCAATTGATCTAATGGTGGCTCGCGAAGTGTTCCGTCTCTTTGTGCTTGAAAACTAAAAGCGCCGAGATGTGTTAAGTATGGAGATGCCTCTCTGGCTGCTTGCTTTAAATTTTCGCTGACTTGGTTTCCGCGTGGTTCTATATAAGCATTAGAATTAATATTTCTTTTCGGTCTTTGTGGAATATAAAGCAAGAAGCGAATAGGCAATATAGCTTCAGGTCGAATCCGATTCACACGTGCCAATTCTTCTACCGAAATTTGAAATCTTCTTCCAATTTGATAAAGTGTATCATTTTGTTTGACCTCATAAAATTGACCTCTAATAGGGATGACAATTGTTTGTCCAACGACTAGTTGATTTGGTGTTTCGATGTCGTTGGTCCGAATGATTTCATTTACCGTTGTTTTAAAACGCATGGCAATCTCATTTAACGTATCTCCTCTTTTGACAACATAAATTTGAATGGTCAACGCCCCCTTTGTTATTGCTAACAATTTATGAGGGTGATGGGTAAATCATGTTTGATTTTCATCCGTGATCTCTTTAGTGGTTGTGATTTTGGCGAGAAGAACGTTCTCCATCATCGTTAAAGCGTACTCGTTGTCCCTATCATCATTTGAAGCAATACAATCTTTAGGTACAGTGAGGTTGTACTCTCGCATGTAAGCGTCATTTGCAGTGAACAGGACACAGATGTTTCCGGCAATTCCAGTTAAAATAAGTTCTTGCACACCTAATTCATTTAGGAGTGTCTCTAGTGCTGTTCCGTAAAAGGCAGAGTGCTTAGGTTTAATTAAGAAGTAATCATCTTTAGATGGTGCCATTTGCTCTAAAATAGGGGCACTTCTTTCGTTTTTACATGTTTCCATAACAGCTTTGATATCAGCCTTCCAGAGTCCATAGTGGTCGTTGATATAGATAATTGGCCAATTTTTCTTGAAAGCGTGTTGTTTAAGGGCTAAAATTTTATTGGTCATTTGCTCTGTTTTTTCAGCGAGCACATGTCCCATTTCGAAATCAAAATTATTGATCATGTCAATAATAAGCAGTGCCTTTTGTTGTTTTGGCAAATCAAGACCCCCTTTAAAAGATTGTGATAATATGTTAACCTCAATATCCTTTAAAAAAACATGAAAAGAGAGCCGTGCTATGACGAAAGATGAACAGTTTATGCAAGAAGCTATTTCTGAAGCTTTGAAAGCAAAACAAATAGGAGAAGTTCCAATCGGTGCCGTCATCGTTGTTGATGATCAAATTGTAAGCCGTGCTCACAATTTAAGGGAAAGTGAACAGCGATCAATTGCTCATGCGGAATTACTTGCTATTGATGAAGCGTGTAAAATGACTGGTAGCTGGCGTTTAGAAGATGCTGTACTTTATGTTACACTCGAACCGTGCCCAATGTGTGCAGGCGCTATTGTACTTTCAAGAGTGAAAAAGGTCGTTTTTGGTGCCTATGATCCTAAAGGTGGATGTGCTGGTACTTTAATGAATTTATTGGACGATGAGCGGTTCAATCATCAGTCTGAAGTCATTGGCGGTGTGCTTGAAAATGAGTGTGGTGAGCTGTTAAGTCAGTTCTTTCGAGACCTCCGTCAGCGTAAGAAGCAGGCGAAAAGTAAATGAATGGATGTCGTTTGCAATTTTATCACTTAGAAGGTATACTTATGTCTGCGTCACCAACAATTTAATATTCATTTTGCCGTGCTAAGCGGGGAGGTAGCGGTGCCCTGTACTCGCAATCCGCTCTAGCGAGGCCGAATCCCTTCTCAAGGTTCGTTTACTTCAAGGTCTGCCTTAAATAAGTGGTGTTGACGTCTGGGTCCTGCGCAATGGGAATTCATGAACCATGTCAGGTCCGGAAGGAAGCAGCATTAAGTGAAACCTCTCATGTGCCGCAGGGTTGCCTGGGCCGAGCTAACTGTTTAAGTAACGCTTGGGGTAGCGAATCGACAGAAGGTGCACGGTAAATCAATATTAAATGTAACTCATCTAGTTTATCTAGGTGAGTTTTTTGTTGCTATTGAAAGAATATATCAGTTGTTTTGTTTATACAAATAGTAAAAAAGCCATTTTCGGGTGAGGTATTTTTGAAGCAATTCATAAAGGGAACGAATGTTCTTGTTGATCTGACAGACATTTTCAGAAAGCAAGAAAACACGTTTTTTAATCAAGAAAAGTAAAAAGTCTTTAAAGGAAATGCTCTTTTTCGTTTATTAGAAAATAAAGGTGTACTTTTGAATTGATCGTTGCATCATGTATAATGAACATGATGATAAATGGAGGAGGGCGTATTTGTGAGTTATCAAGCTTTATACCGAGTGTTCAGACCTCAAGTTTTTGAGGATGTTGTTGGACAAGAACACATCACAAAAACGTTGCAAAATGCCCTTTTGCAGAAAAAGTTTTCTCATGCTTACTTATTTTCAGGTCCTAGAGGAACAGGTAAAACAAGTGCTGCCAAGATTTTTGCGAAAGCAGTGAACTGTGAAAAGTCACCTGTTAGTGAGCCGTGTAATGAGTGTGATGCCTGTAGAGGGATTACGACCGGTTCGATTTCAGACGTGATTGAAATAGATGCTGCCTCAAATAACGGGGTAGATGAAATTCGGGATATACGTGATAAAGTGAAATTTGCTCCTTCAGCGGTTACATATAAGGTTTATATTATAGATGAGGTACATATGCTCTCTATCGGGGCATTTAATGCACTTCTTAAAACGCTAGAGGAACCACCTGCTCATTGTATCTTTATTTTGGCTACCACAGAGCCTCATAAGATTCCTCTTACCATCATATCAAGATGTCAGAGATTTGATTTTAAACGGATCACGACAAAAGATATAGTTGGACGAATGGAGAAAATTGTAGATGCAGAAAGCCTAAATATACAAGAGGGTTCACTCGAGATTATTGCTAGTGCGGCAGATGGAGGCATGCGTGACGCACTCAGTCTCCTTGACCAAGCGATCTCATTTAGTGGTGAACAGCTCACAATTGATGATGCACTGCTCATTACAGGTGCTGTATCTCAGCATTTCATTAGTCAGCTTGCTGAAGCCATTTTTGAGCAAAATATTGCGATAGCGCTGGATACGTTAAATGAATTGCTTCAACAGGGGAAAGATGCCGCGAAATTAATAGAGGATATGATCTTCTACTTTAGAGATATGCTTCTTTACAAAACAGCACCGGATCTTGAAGGTGTCCTTGAAAAAGTCAAAGTCGACGATAAGTTTGTGGCTCTTTCAGAACGTGTGGCACCTCAGTTTCTTTATGAAACGATTGAAGTGCTGAATAAAAGCCATCAGGAAATGAAATGGACAAACCACCCTAGAATTTTCTTTGAAGTAGCTGTGGTTAAGCTCTGTCAGTCAACGGCTGGTGCTGTATCATCTCCGGCTGATTCCGACCTAACAGCGTTAACGAATAAAATAGACAGGCTGGAACAGGAGCTATCTAGGCTAAAAGCTGAGGGTGTTCCAATGACTCAGTCTCAGAGTCCTCAAGCAAAAACGGAAGCACCTCGACCTCAAACGAGTAATAAAAATGGTTATCGTGCACCTGTCGGTCGAATTCATGAGATTTTAAAAGAAGCGAAGCGACCGGAACTAGAAAAAATAAAAGGCAAATGGGGAGAGCTTCTTGCTCAATTAAAACAGCAAAATAAGGTATCTCACGCTGCGCTATTAACAGATAGTGAACCAGTTGCGGCGGCAACTCATGCCTTTGTTTTAAAATTCAAATTTGAAATACATTGTAAGATGGTGGCTGAAGATAAAAGTGGTGTTCGAACCAATCTTGAGCAACTGCTAGAATCTATGCTAGGAAAAAGAGTGGAATTAGTTGGCGTTCCTGACGCTCAATGGGGTAAAATAAGAGAAGAATTTTTAAGAGATCATCAGCCTGAAGAACAAGCAGATGGTCAGGCAACTTCTGCTGAAGAAGATCCATTAATTGCAGAAGCAAAGAAGTTAGTAGGAACCGATTTAATTGAAATTAAAGATTAACAATTTGAAAGAGAGTGGTGTTCATATGCGCGGTGGAATGGGAAATATGCAAAAAATGATGAAACAAATGCAAAAAATGCAGAAGGATATGGCTAAGGCTCAAGAAGAGCTTGCAGAAAAAGTCCTTGAAGGTACGGCAGGTGGCGGCATGGTCACTGTAAAAGTAAATGGACAAAAAGAAGTCGTTGATGTGGCGATTAATGAAGAAGTTGTTGATCCTGAAGACATCGATATGCTTCAAGACCTTGTACTTGCAGCAACAAATGATGCATTGAAAAAAGTTGATGAACTAACGAATGAAACAATGGGTCAATTCACAAAAGGAATGAACATGCCAGGTTTATTCTAGGAGGAATAACTGAAGATGCAATATCCTGAACCAATATCAAAGCTGATTGATAGCTTTATGAAATTGCCAGGAATCGGACCTAAAACTGCGGTCCGTCTGGCTTTTTTTGTTCTTAGTATGCAAGAAGATGTCGTGCTGGATTTTGCGAAGGCACTTGTTAATGCAAAGCGTAATTTAACTTATTGTTCTGTTTGCGGACATATCACCGACCAGGATCCTTGCTATATTTGTGAAGATACAAGAAGAGATCAATCTGTGATCTGTGTCGTGCAGGATCCAAAAGATGTGATCGCAATGGAAAAAATGAAAGAATACAACGGCTTATATCATGTGCTTCATGGTGCTATTTCACCAATGGACGGAATTGGGCCAGAGGATATTAAAATTCCTGACCTATTAAAAAGATTGCAAGACGATCAAGTCACAGAGGTCATTCTTGCAACCAATCCAAACATTGAGGGAGAAGCAACGGCCATGTATATCTCTAGATTGTTGAAACCATCAGGAATTAAACTCTCTCGCATTGCTCACGGACTCCCAGTAGGTGGAGACTTAGAGTATGCGGATGAAGTCACACTTTCTAAGGCTCTAGAAGGCAGACGTGAGATGTAGGAAGGAGAAGTACCATGGGTTTTCTTCGCAGAAAATCAATTCGAAAAGAATTCGATGAGATATTAATTCAACAGCTTTTTAAGCAAAAGGAAGAATGGAACAGACAAAAAAAGCTTGTCGCAAATAGCGTTGAGCCTTCACCGGACATTCTATTCGAATTAAAGCTTGCTCAAGCGAAGTACTTTTTCTATCTGAGAGAAGCGAAAAAGAGAAATTTACGTTTAAACAACTGGAGATAGCAGGTCTATTTTCCATAATCCTCTCATATGCTTGTACTATTCATATGAAGAGGAGATGAGAGGATTATGGAACCTGTTATTGTGATTGGTTCAATTTTGTTAGCTGTTTTATTGTTGTTTATGTCGGGTGTTCAAGCGAATCCATTCAAATGGTTAGGGCTTATCGGAATAAAATTTGTCGCAGGCGCTCTTTTTTTATTTTGTCTCAATTTATTCGGCGAGAGTTTAGGGCTTCATGTTTCCATTAACCCTGTAACGAGCGGAATTAGTGGTTTGTTGGGCATTCCAGGTGTAGCAGCTTTAGTCGTAATTGAAAAGTTTATTATTTAATGCAAAATATTGTTGACTTTGATTATATATGGTGGTAAATTAATATACGTCGCTGATGACGAAGAAACGAAAAAACATAATAACAAAAAAGTTGTTGACACTAACAACTTGGATGTGATAAGATGTTCTAGTCGCTTCTGAAGCGGTAAACAAGTTCTTTGAAAACTAAACAAGACAAAACGTACCTGTTAATTCGAGTTTTTATAAAAAAATCCTATGATACA
>NZ_VSSC01000014.1:0-16323 GCF_008123875.1 Bacillus sp. Y3
GGGGTTTCCCCCTGTGAGAGTAGGACGCCGCCAAGCTTTTCAAAGGATCAGTTCCAGTCGGAACTGGTCTTTTTTGTATTTTAAAAAAGGAACAAACACTCGATCTGGCATGGATACATATACTAAACTATCATCTAAAACATTCTTAATTTTGTATACAATTGAAAGCGCTAGGGCATACTGAAGCTATAAGTGGAGGTGTCACAATGAGCAAAAAAGAGCGAGAAGCAATTTGTTTGATTTGTGAAGAGAAAAAAACAAAGGGAATTTATTTATATCATCAGTTTTTATGCCGAGATTGTGAACAGAAGTTAATTTCTACATCAACCTCGGATCCTAGTTATGCTGATTATGTAAGAAAGCTTAAAAATCTTCATACGCCGCCTTTGTATTCATAGACCATTAGATGGTCTTTTTTTATGGGCAATCGGGGATTGGGCCTGTTTTTTGGAACTTAGTTTGGACATCAACCGTAATAAATAATAAGATAAACAGAGAGCCTGATTATTCATAGGAGTCGATGAACATGAAATCAATTTTTTACACATTTGTATGGGCCGTTCTCTCTACTCTTTTTTCGCTGGTGATTTTAACTGTCAGTATTGGTGTTTTCCATCATCATGTTGGATTGTCGATACTGTATGCGATGATTGGGTGGGGTGTGATGTTTGCAGGAAGCCGATGGGCTGCCTTCCAGTTGTTTTTGAAGAAACACGGACTGTCTCGTAGTGATTATGTATATATTAAACAGCACTTAAAAGAAGCTGGGCAAAAGCTGGTTCGTTTGAAGAAAGCTTTATTTGCTGTGAAGAACGTACAGACGATCAAGCATAATTATGAAATTCTTCGGCTTGCACGACGCATCTATACGATAACAAAAAAGGAACCGAACCGGTTTTATGATGCACAGCGGTTTTATTTTGAGAGTTTGGATTCTGTTGTTGAATTAACTGAGAAATATGCACTGCTGTATAATCAGCCGAATCGTAGCCATGAACTTGAAATGACATTAAGCCAAACTCGAGTCACGCTGACTGAACTGCAAAAGCAATTAACGAATGATTTACAGCAAGTTTTAGGAAGAGATATAGAAGCACTTCATATTGAACTTGAAGTGGCCGATAAAATGATTAAAAAATAGATATGAAAGGAGTCAAACTCGATGAAACCAGAAGATCCAGTCATACCACCAGCCCCATCTACTACAGATCTTCCGTTTCGGGTGTTTGATACCTTATCTGATGAGGAAAAGCAGGAGGCGCTACAGCGAGCTGAGAAGATTCCTGACCATCCACAAAAACTGCTTTTCTATGGCACACGTGTGCAGGAACGATTGTTAGAACAATCAAAACAAATGATGCAATATGTGGAAAAAAAAGATATTGAGCAAATCGGAGATGTTCTCGAGTCCTTTTTACAGCAACTGCATTTAGTGGAGCCAGAGGATTTATTGCCAAAGAAGCGAGGCTTTTTTTCAAGGTTGTTTCAGCGAGAAAAGCGTTCGACTCAGGAGATCATATCTCGTTTTAAACAAGCGGAAGCACAGATAGAAAGATTGTCAGCAAGGCTTCGTTATGCAAGAGGCGTGCTAATTTCGGACCATAAGTTATTAGAGCGTTTATTTGAAGAAAATCAATCATACTTTCAAGAGATGACGTTACAGGTTGCAGCAGTTGAAGCAAAATTGATTCTGTTAGAGCAACATGCCCTAACAGAATCACATTCACATGATCGGAGATTAGAGGAACAATTGATGAGTCGGGAAGTCGATGAAGAAGAATATGTGGAGAGATTAAAAGAACGGAAGTATGATTTGTTGTTGAGCCGTCAAATCGCACTGCAATGTAATGCCCAAATTCGAATGATTCAGCATACAAACCATACTTTAGCCAATCATATTCAATCAACTGTTTCCGCATCAATTCCTTTATGGATCAACCAAATGTCGATTGCGTTCAATCATATTCAGCAGCGAGCCAATTCAGCGCTTGAGCAGCGTATCCAGCAAACATATGAACAGGTATCGAAGCAGCAAGGACAGCTGCTTGAAGATGCATCCTTAACGCCTATAGATACGTTGAAAAAGGTTCAGCGCCAATTGGCCGAAACATTGCAGGAAACGTTGCAGGTAAAAGAACATGGGAGCCAAGAACGAGCTCAATTAAAAAGTAGCATGCATGAGGCAGAGCAAAAGCTGGTGAATCATAAACCAATAAAGGAATGAGAATCCATCTTTCAGTTCACTTGTTTGAACGTTATAATAGATATAAGATATCGTTTAAGTGAAAAGGGTCGATTTGTTTGAAAACACCTTTATATACAGCATTATCACAACATGCGGAAAAGAAGCCCTATTCTTTTCACGTTCCGGGACATCACAATGGAGATGTCTTTTTTGATGAGGCACGGTCCTATTATGCATCCATTCTTCAGCTGGATGTGACAGAACTTGAAGGTCTAGATGATCTTCACCATCCGACTGGGGTGATTCAAGAGGCAGAGGATTTATTGGCCAAGCTATATGGAGCTAAACAAAGTTTTTTCCTTGTGAATGGCACAACCGTTGGCAATTTGGCAATGGTGATGTCTGCGTGTCAGGCTGGGGAGGGCATTTTCGTTCAGCGAAATTGTCATAAGTCTGTGTTCCATGCGATTGAGCTTGCGGGAGCGACGCCTATTATGTTAGAAACTGAGAGTGATCCGTACTTGCACGTCCCAACCCATGTGACGGAGGAAACAGTCAAACAAGCTATGGCGACACATCCCAACTGCCGGGCAATCGTTTTGACATATCCGAACTACTACGGACATGCAGCTGATTTATCAGGGCTCATTCAAATGTGTCATGAAGCTGGCATCATTGTATTAGTTGATGAGGCACATGGTGCTCATTTTGTATTAGGCGGTGCCTTTCCTCCATCTGCCCTTTCCTATGGAGCAGACGTGGTGGTACAATCAGCACATAAAACCCTTCCGGCAATGACGATGGGGTCTTATCTCCATATTCAAGGAGACCGAATGGATGTGAAGCGGATAAAGACGTTATTAACGATGCTTCAAAGCAGTTCACCTTCCTATCCAATTATGGCTTCGTTAGATGTGGCGAGAGCTTATGTGGAGGAGTTGAAGGGAAAAGGGTTAATGGATGAAATCATGAGAGACTTGGCAAAGCTGAAAGCACAGTTCAATATGATCTCCAATCTCGAAGTGGTTGAGTCTGACTCTTTACCTATGGATCCATTAAAATGTGTCATTCGTTCAACAAAAGGGCTGACAGGCTATGAACTCAAAAAGGTGCTTGAGTCGGTGGAGGTTCACCCAGAGCTAGCGGATGAACATCAAGTGTTACTTGTTTTTGGTCTAGGACAGACAAAGGACGTTCCTTTTACAGCTATAGAGCAGGCTCTTCAGCAAAGTGATTCATTGCTTATAAAAAAAGAGCCTCAAACGGGATCGCTCTTCTTAGAGCACGATCAGCAAAAGCGAGATGTAGAAGCTGTTCCATTCGAAAAAGCAGCTGGCCGGATTAGTGCAGAATCGGTCATTCCCTATCCGCCTGGCATTCCTTTGATGATCAAAGGAGAACCGATTGAATCAGATCAAATTGCGACGTTAAGCCGTTTGCTTGGGCATCAAGTTCATGTGCAAGCAAGTCAGGTGATTCACCAGAGAAAATTATATGTTTATATAGAAGAGGAGACACTATGAGCGGTATGTTTATTACGTTTGAAGGGCCAGAGGGTGCTGGAAAAACGACAGTGATTCGAAAAGTGTACGAAGAAATGGAACGTCAAGGCTATGCAGTGATGGCGACACGTGAGCCCGGAGGCATTGACATTGCAGAGCAAATTCGTGAAGTGATTTTAAATGAAAAAAATACAAAAATGGACGCAAAAACAGAGGCACTGCTTTATGCAGCAGCTAGAAGGCAGCATTTGGCTGAAAAAGTAGAACCGGCATTGAAGCGGGGGGAAACTGTTTTATGTGATCGTTTTGTCGACAGCTCCCTTGCTTATCAGGGCTATGCGAGAGGGCTTGGGATTGAAGAAGTCAAGTCCATTAATGATTTTGCCATTGATGGCACGATGCCGCAAATGACCATTTACTTTTCCATTACACCAGAGGAAGGTCTAAAGCGAATTGATGCCAATCAAGGAAGAGAAAAAAATCGATTAGACATGGAAACACTGAAATTTCATCAAATGGTCAGAGAAGGATATGAGCTGCTGATTGCGCAATCACCAGAACGATTCCGTGTAGTAGATGCGTCTCAGCCTGTTCAGGATGTCTTTAATGAAGTGTTTCAGCTGATTCAGGACACATTAAAGAAAAATCAAATATGACCTCATTCCCAATCGTTGTTATAATATAGAGGAAGACATCGGCATGTCACCTGTGCCTAAAATGAAGGAGGCCATTCAAATGAAATTAATTGTTGCCGTTGTACAGGATCAAGATAGCAGCAAGTTATTGAAAATATTGACCGAACATCAATTCGGCGTGACAAAATTAGCTTCGACTGGTGGATTTCTAAAGTCTGGGAATACGACTTTTATCATTGGTTGCGATGATGTCCGAGTGGATAAAGCGTTACAGCTAATCAAGGAAAATTGCCGTAAACGTGATCAAATGATCGCGCCTGTATCACCAATGGGTGGAAATGCAGATTCATATGTACCATACCCTGTTGAGGTTGAAGTTGGTGGAGCTACCGTCTTTATTCTGCCAGTTGAACAATTTCATCAATTTTAAGGATGGGTTGCTGTGAAAATTAATCAAGATATGCGGCTGCTTTTAGAAAAGCGTGAACTTCAAGCGATGAAAGGAAGCCAAACTTCAGCATCGTTTAAATCATCGATGGAGACACAAAGTGGTAAAATGCGTTTAGAGCAGCTGACAGTCATGCTGAGCGATATCGAAGTCTTCGGCAAGAAACTGACAAAGTCACGAAACCTTAAAGATTTGGCTAGGTTTAAAGGACTTGTGAAACGCTTTGTAAAAGAAACAGTCGATAATGGATTAAATATAGAGACATCAAGGAGCTTTGACATTTATGGCAACACGCGAACACTCGCTTTAGTCAAAGCATTAGATGAAAAGCTGATTGAGTTAACAGAGGATATGATGAATCAAGAGAAACCCTCGATTGATTTGCTTGAACGTATTGGAGAAATAAAAGGTTTATTGATTAACCTTTACACATAGAGAGTGATAACATGGCAATTAGCTGGGATGACATGAATGAGTTACAGCCGCGCGTCATGCGGCTGATTTTTAATAGTATTGATAAAGACCGACTGGCTCATGCTTATTTATTTGAAGGAAAAAAAGGGACAGGAAAGCTAGATGCTGCGATGCTTTTAGCGAAGAGCTTTTTTTGTTTGGAAGCAGGAGTGAAACCATGCGAGTCCTGTCAAAACTGCAAAAGAATTCAGTCTGGCAACCATCCAGATTTACATCTAGTGCAGCCTGACGGTCAATCAATTAAGAAGGCGCAAGTGCAGGCTTTGCAGGAGGAATTTACAAAAGCAGGAGTAGAATCGCATCGGAAAATGTATATCATTCTCCATGCGGACAAAATGACGGTCAATGCTGCGAACAGTTTATTAAAGTTCCTAGAGGAGCCCAACCGGGAAACGATGGCAGTTTTAATCACTGAACAATCGCATAAAATGCTGGATACGATTATTTCAAGATGTCAGATGCTTAGCTTTCAGCCGTTACAGCCGCAATCTTTGGAGCAGCAGCTTTTACAAGAAGGCGTGTCTCAGGATCTCGCAAGGCTTTTGTCGAATTTAACCAATAATTTAGCAGAAGCACTCGAATTAAGTCGAAATGATCAGTTTGCAGAGTCTAGAGCGAAAGTGATAAAATTGTATGAAGTCTTACACCAGCGAAAAGAACATGCATTTTTTTATATACAAGATCAATGGATGCCTTTTTTCAAAGAGAAAGACCTTCAAGAAACTGGTCTTGATATGCTTTTATTTATATATCGTGATGTATTGTCGATTCAAATAGGAAATGAAGATAAAGTCATTTATCAAGACTTATTCCAGACAATGAAGCAGCACGCGCTGCATTCCACACAGCAGATGGTGACGAATCAGATCCTTGCTGTATTAGAAGCGAAAAAGAGACTTCAATCCAACGTGAATGCCCAAGGGCTAATGGAGCAATTGGTGTTGATGTTGCAGGAGGGATAAGCTTGTACAACGTAATTGGTGTTCGCTTTAAAAAAGCGGGCAAAATCTATTATTTCGATCCTAATGGATTTCATATAGAAAATGATAGTTGTGTCATTGTAGAAACAGTCAGAGGTGTTGAGTACGGGCAAGTGGTCATCGCCAATAAAAAAGTAGATGAACACGATGTGGTTCTCCCTTTGCGTAAGGTGATTCGCGTCGCAGACGAACGAGACCGGCTCATCGTTGAGGAGAACAAAGAAGCAGCGATGGCAGCCTTTGACACATGTCTTCAGAAAGTAAGTGAACACGGCCTGGAAATGAAGCTGGTCGATGTCGAATTTACATTCGACCGCAACAAGGTCATCTTCTATTTTACAGCGGATGGCAGAGTAGATTTCCGTGAGCTGGTCAAGGATCTTGCATCTATTTTTAAGACGAGAATTGAACTTCGTCAAATCGGTGTAAGAGACGAGGCAAAAATGCTAGGCGGCATTGGTCCGTGTGGACGTATGCTTTGCTGTTCAACTTTCTTAGGAGATTTTGAACCTGTGTCCATTAAAATGGCAAAAGATCAAAACCTCTCGTTAAACCCTACCAAAATTTCAGGGCTTTGCGGCCGTTTAATGTGCTGCTTGAAATATGAGAATGATGAGTACGAAACAGCAAAAGAACAATTACCGGACATCGGTGAAACGATTCAGACGTCTAATGGCTCTGCAAAGGTAGTAGGGCTTAATATTTTAGAACGAATTTTGCAAGTTGAATTAACCGGGCAAGAAAAAGTGATAGAATATACTTGGGAAGAATTATTACAAGAAGGCGTTGTATCTGCACAAACAACTGAGTAACGAGGTGTGCCACCTTGGATAAAAAGGAACTATTTGATACGGTGATTAATTTAGAAGAACAAATCGGTTCTCTTTATCGCCAGCTAGGTGATTTGAAAAATCATATCGGTGAAGTGATTGAAGAAAATCATCAGCTGCAGATGGAGAATCAGCACTTGCGTGAACGTCTGGATCAATCCGATCGAGATAAATCGTCTGAGGCAGAGCATGATTCTGCCCAGAAGCCAAGTCATTCTGATATAGGAGAAGGTCATGATAACCTCGCTCGTTTATATCAGGAGGGCTTCCATATTTGTAATGTACATTATGGGAGCATTCGGAAAGAGGGAGACTGTTTGTTCTGTCTGTCATTTTTAAATAAAAAATGAGAAAAGGCTTCCGCTGAATCGGGAGCCTTTTTCACAGGAAAAGAAAGGATACATCATGGTTTTGTTAAGAGAAGATGAACGTTTAGACTACTTGCTTGCAGAAGATATGAAAATTATTCAAAGTAAAACGGTGTTCGCCTTTTCATTGGATGCAGTGTTATTAGCAAAATTTGCGTATGTGCCGATTCAAAAAGGGGAGATTATTGATCTTTGTACGGGAAATGGCATTGTTCCATTGCTGCTTTCGACGAGATCTAAAGCCTCTATTACAGGGGTTGAAATTCAAGAACGCCTGTTTGATATGGCAAAGAGAAGTGTGGCGCATAATCAACTGGAGCAGCAGATTGAGCTCATCCATGGTGATTTAAATGATATGCCTAAACGGTACGGAAACCACAAAGTAGACGTGATTACTTGTAATCCGCCATATTTTAAGACTCCTTCTAAAGATGAAATCAATGAAAATGAGTATTTGGCGATTGCACGTCATGAGATTCATTGTACATTAGAAGATGTCATTCGTGTTTCTTCCACTTTGCTAAAGCAAGGAGGCAAACTGGCAATGGTTCACCGCCCTGGACGGCTGCTTGAGATTGTTGAAATGATGAAGAAATACCGAATTGAGCCAAAACGAATTCAATTTGTATATCCGAAACAAGGAAAAGAAGCGAATACCATTTTAGTGGAAGGGATGAAAGATGGAAAGCCGGATTTGAAAATCCTCCCGCCGCTTTTTGTTTATGGAGAAGACCAAGAGTATACAAAAGAAATCAGGACGATACTGTATGGAGAAGCATAGTCATTATTTCTATGTATTGAAATGTGCAGATGGCAGTTTATACGCTGGGTATACAAATGACTTACAAAAAAGGCTGACTGCCCATAATAGTGGGAAGGGTGCAAAGTATACGAGAGCTAGACGGCCGGTGGAACTCTATTACCATGAATGCTTTTTAACCAAAAGAGAAGCCATGCAACAGGAATATCGTTTCAAAACGTGGACACGTCGAAAAAAGGACATGTATATAGAAGAAAAGCGAATCAAAAAGGAGGCGGCACATGAAAAAGACACAGAAAAGCTTTGATGGTCAATCAGAAATGGGTATTCTTTATCTCGTACCAACCCCGATTGGAAACTTAGAAGATATGACATTTCGAGCGATACAAACGTTAAAAGATGTAGACTATATTGCCGCAGAAGATACGAGACAAACGAAAAAGCTTTGTCATGTCTATGAAATTGATACCCCATTAACGAGTTATCATGAACATAACAAAGATAGCAGTGGGCACAAGTTAATCGAATGGTTAAAAGAAGGGAAGAATATTGCACTCGTGAGCGATGCCGGTTTACCGACGATCTCTGATCCAGGTGCCGAAGTGGTTCGAGACTTTACGAACATCGGAGGCTATGTCATTCCGTTACCTGGTGCAAACGCAGCACTTACGGCGCTTATTGCGTCAGGAATCGCACCACAGCCATTTTTCTTTTACGGTTTTCTTGATCGTCAAAAAAAGGAAAAGAAAAAACAGTTGGAAGCATTGAAGAAACGCCAAGAAACAATTATTTTCTATGAAGCGCCCCATCGGTTAAAAGAAACGCTGACTGTGATGAAAGAAGTGTGGGGGAACCGGAATATTGCCATTACGAGAGAACTGACAAAGAAATTTGAAGAGTTTATTCGTGGAGATTTAGAATACGCGCTGACTTGGGTGACAGAACAACAAATCCGTGGTGAGTTCTGTCTCGTCGTACAAGGAAATGATCAGGATGAAGAAGAACTGAATGAAGAAGCTTGGTGGAACTCTTTATCTGAAAAAGAGCACGTGATCCATTACATAGAGGAAGGATTAACGTCAAAAGAGGCCATTAAACGTACTGCGGTCGAACGTGGTGTGCCAAAGCGGACGATCTATGATGCGTATCATATTGAACAATAAAGAAAGGTTCTTGCAAACGGTGCAAGAACCTTTTTATATAAAACTTATTTTTGTGATTGAAGTTGGTTTTGGATTTCGTTAATGATTTGCTCTGCACCTTCACGGCTAAGAACTAATTTACCATTAGCAAGTTTAAGGTTATCGTCTGATACTTCACCTGTTACTTGGCAAGTCATGTTTGGTTTATATTTTTTTAGGATAATTTTTTCATCATCAACATAAATTTCCAAAGCGTCTTTTTCTGCGATTCCTAACGTACGGCGAAGCTCGATTGGAATCACCACGCGTCCTAATTCGTCAACTTTACGTACAATACCTGTAGATTTCATCTTCATTCTCCTCCCAAAAAGTTCTTATTCTTAATATAATATTATCTTCGTCATTATTCGACAAATTCCTTACATTCCTAGCATAACAAGGTTTCCATAAATCGTCAATCATTTTGTTTACTATTGTTTGTAAAATATGACTCTTAAAGTCAAAGGACCTTGAAACTACCGGTGTATAAGGATTTTTCAGAATTTATCTATAAAAATATGAAAAATGACGATAACAGATTAACAAGACTTTTGCCCTAATTTAGCCAATTGTAAATCTGGAAATAGATTTCATACGACAATATTCGACAAAATGTCGAGCGTTTTGTCGTTTTTTTCGAAAAACTCATCTTTTTCGTTCATTTCAATCTGTTCTATGTATATATGCTTGATCTTAAAGGCTAAGATGGTATCATAGAGAAAGCACAAGTGCAAAACATAATGAAATGATCTGACACATTTTAATGAAGTATGATGACCGCTCTCGTCCATTGGGCGGGAGTTTTTGACATTTACACACAAGCAGGAGGTTCCGACATGCCGGAAAAGAAAAAAACGTTTTATCTGACTACACCAATTTACTATCCGAGCGGAAAATTACATATTGGACATGCTTATACGACAGTGGCAGGGGATGCCATGGCTCGATATAAACGTTTGCAAGGCTATGATGTGATGTATTTAACGGGTACAGATGAGCACGGACAAAAAATTCAGCAAAAAGCTGAAGAACAAAATATTACACCGATTGAGTATTTAGATCCGGTCGTTGCTGACATTAAATCATTATGGAAGAAACTCGACATTTCCAACGATGATTTCATTCGTACAACGGAAAAAAGACATACGAAAATCATTGAACAAGTCTTTCAAAAGCTGCTTGATCAAGGAGATATTTATTTAGATCAATATGAGGGATGGTACAGTATTCCTGATGAAACATTCTATACGGAAACACAGCTTGTTGATGTTGAGCGAAATGAGAAAGGGGAAGTCATTGGAGGGAAAAGCCCAGATAGTGGACACCCTGTTGAATTGATTAAAGAGGAATCATATTTCTTCCGTATGAGTAAGTATGCTGATCGCTTACTAGACTATTACGAAAAGAACCCGTCGTTCATTCAGCCTGAATCAAGAAAGAATGAAATGATTAATAACTTCATTAAACCGGGGTTAGAGGATTTAGCTGTATCAAGAACAACCTTTGATTGGGGCATTAAAGTACCTAATAATCCGAAGCACGTCATCTATGTATGGATTGATGCGTTATTCAACTACTTAACAGCGATTGGCTACGGAACCGATCAAGATGAAAAATATAAAAAATATTGGCCTGCCAACGTACACCTAGTCGGGAAAGAAATTGTACGATTCCATACAATTTACTGGCCAATTATGCTGATGGCACTTGATCTGCCGTTGCCAAAACAAATTTTTGCACATGGCTGGCTGCTCATGAAAGATGGAAAAATGTCTAAATCAAAAGGGAACGTAGTAGATCCTGTTACGTTAATTGATCGCTATGGTCTTGATGCTCTTCGTTATTATCTGCTACGCGAAGTACCATTTGGTGCAGACGGTGTGTTTACACCAGAAGGATTCGTGGAACGTGTAAACTATGACCTTGCCAATGATTTAGGAAACTTGCTTAATCGTACAGTGGCGATGGTGCAAAAATACTTCGACGGTACATTAAGCAGCTATAAGGGACCAGTCAATGAGTTTGATGAGGAACTAAAAGCTGTAGCTGAACAAACGGTGAAAGCCTATGAAGAAGCGATGGAAAACCTCGAATTCTCAGTGGCTCTTTCAAATGTTTGGACATTAATCAGCAGAACAAATAAATATATTGATCAAACAGCTCCATGGGTGTTAGCAAAGGATGAAACAAAACGAAAAGAACTGCATTCGGTGATGTACCATTTAGCAGAATCACTCCGAATCACAGCTGTGTTGTTAACGCCATTCTTAACAAAAACACCTGAGAAAATCTTCTTCCAGCTTGGAATTGAAGAAGAGAAACTCAAAAGCTGGGAAAGCATTCTTTCTTTCGGTGCGATCCAAAAAGCGACGGTACAAAAAGGTGAGCCATTGTTCCCTCGTTTAGAGGTTGAAGAAGAAGTGGCATACATTAAAGAGAAGATGCAGGGAAGTGCGCCTAAGGTAGAAGAAGAGACAGTTGAAATAGAAGAAACTGAATTACCTGAGCTGGGTGCCGAAATCGCCTTCGATGATTTTTCGAAAGTTGACCTTCGTGTAGCACAAGTATTGGAAGCAGCACCAGTGAAAAAAGCTGATCGTCTCTTAAAGCTTCAGCTTGATTTTGGATTTGAAAAGAGACAAATTGTCTCAGGGATTGCCAAGCATTATCAACCAGAAGAATTGGTAGGGAAGAAGCTCGTCTGCGTAGCGAATCTCACACCAGTTAAACTAAGAGGGGAAATTTCCCAGGGAATGATTTTAACTGGAGAAACTGGTGGTAAATTGCAGGTTCTTGAAGTAGATCAATCTCTAGCAAATGGAACAAAAATTTTATAATTCAACAAAGGTGTTCCACGTGTAACATTTCGTCGAACACCTTTTGTTTTTCAGAAGAATTGTCGAAAGGAGCAATCAACCATGTTATTTGATACACATGCCCACTTAAATGCTGAACAATATAATGAAGACTTAGAGCAGGTGATTGAAAGAGCCAAAAGTGAAAAGGTAGAGAAGATTGTGGTGGTCGGGTTTGATCGTCCAACCATTACGAGAGCGATGGAGCTAATTGAAGCATATGATTTTATTTATGCAGCCATCGGCTGGCATCCTGTTGATGCCATTGATATGACAGATGAAGATTTGGCTTGGATCAAAGAATTATCTCAACATGAAAAGGTTGTTGCCATTGGAGAAATGGGTCTAGATTACTATTGGGACAAGTCGCCAAAAGATGTGCAAAAAGAAGTCTTTAGACGTCAAATTGCTCTTGCGAAAGAAGTGAATCTGCCAATTATCATTCATAACCGTGACGCTACGGAAGATGTAGTGACGATCTTAAAAGAAGAAGGAGCGGCAGAAGTCGGAGGAATTATGCACTGCTTTACTGGCAGCCTCGAAATTGCAAAAGCGTGTATGGAAATGAACTTTTATATCTCATTCGGTGGACCTGTGACATTTAAAAATGCGAAAAAACCGAAAGAAGTTGTAAAGGATATTCCAAGTGATCGTCTTCTGATTGAGACAGACTGCCCGTATTTAACTCCAGCGCCATTTAGAGGGAAACGAAATGAGCCGAGCTATGTGAAATATATCGCAGAACAAATTGCTGAATTGCGAGAAATAAGCTTTGAAGAGCTTGCTGCATTGACAACAGAAAATGCGAAAAAAGTTTTCCGTATAAACTGACAGTATATGATGTCAATCCTTGTTTAAGCTTGTCCAATTGTGAAACATAACGAAAAAGTTCTACACGTTTGCGCCTCCTCATAGGATAAGTTGTCGATAAGTCTTTCTTCCCTTCCTTCCAAAAATCTCCCATAATAGGTTTACAATCGAGCATTTTTGTACAGTGGGTGGAAGGGTTGACAGGTTTTGAGATACTCTATATAATCTCTCCGAGGAGAAGGAGGCGTTTTTCATCGTACAAAAAATGAAAAATCTGTTTTCTGTCAAGCTAGGAAAAGGCAAGGTTTTATTTCTAGTCGCTTGCTTGCTTTTAGCTGGAACTGGGACGGCTTACGGTGCGCATGAGCTCACTAAGCAGTCTATTACCATTTCAATCAATGGTAAAGAGAAGACAATTCGTACACATGAAGAGACAGTAGCACAGCTGCTTTCAGACCTTGGAATAAGGACCAAGGCGGAGGATCATATCTCTCCAAGTCTAAATACAAAGATTCAAGACAACATGAACATTGTGTATGATGCGGCTATACCGGTTCATCTCACCCTAGATGGGAAAGAGAAAACGATATGGACAACAGATCAGACGGTTGGAGCATTATTGAAGAATGAGAAGATAGATATTGGGAAGCACGATCAAGTAACTCCAGGAAAGAATGACAAGATTAAAAAGAATATGGATCTTGTGGTTCAGCAGGCCTTCCAGGTCAGCTTAAACGATGGAGGAAAGGATAAGAAAGTGTGGACCACTTCGACTACGGTCGCTGACTTTTTAAAGCAACAAGAGCTGAAGCTCAAGAAGCACGATAAGATCAAACCTGCGTTACATAGTCACCTTTCTAAAAAAAGCGCAGATGTGAAGATCACTCGGGTGGAAAAAGTCACCGATGTAGTGGAAGAGAAAATTGCTTTTGATACCAAACATAAAAAGGATCGATCTCTTGAAAAAGGAAAAGAGAAGGTGCTTGAAAAAGGTGAAGAAGGTAAATTAAAGAAGCACTATGCCATTGTGAAAGAAAACGGCAAAGTGGTGTCTAAAGAATTAATTAAAGAGGTTACTGCAAAAGACAGTAAGGATCGTTTAGTGGCCGTTGGTACACAAGTGTCCAAGAAGGAACCTAAAGCGTCACCTGCGGTTTCAAGAAGTAATGAATCTTCAGGAAAAGAGTTCTATGTGACGTCTACAGCCTATACAGCGAGCTGTGCTGGATGTACGGGCAGAACGTCTACAGGCTTTAATTTAAAAGCAAATCCAGGTGCAAAGGTCATAGCAGTTGACCCGAGTGTCATTCCGCTGGGCTCTAAAGTGTATGTGGAAGGCTATGGGTATGCCGTTGCATCAGACACTGGATCTGCTATAAAAGGGAATAAAATTGATGTGTTCGTCCCAAGTAAGTCGGCAGCTTATCAATGGGGAAATAAACGAGTGAAAATTAGAGTTCTCAAATAAACACATCAAATCATTTATATGAACAGAGGGCTTTGCGCACCCTCTGTTTTTTTGGTTATAATAGAAGCACTGTTTTCTAATTAATTAGACGCAAAAACAGCATGGAAGGTTTCATTTTTTGACAAAAAAATGTAGATTGTTTTTGCAAGCGGAGGAATACATGAAAATCAAAGAAATCATTGTGGTGGAGGGTCGTGACGACACTGCTAGAGTAAAGATGGCAGTTGATGCAGATACGATTGAAACGAATGGATCTGCCATTGGCGATACAGTCATTCAACAAGTGCGTCTTGCTCAGGAGACGAGGGGGGTTATCATTTTAACTGATCCTGATTTCCCTGGGGAAAAGATCCGTAAAACCATCGCAGAGGCTGTCCCTGGCTGTAAGCACGCCTTTTTACCAAAACACCTTGCGAAAGCGAAGCGGGACAAAGGAATTGGTGTTGAGCATGCTTCCTTGGATAGTATTCGAGAATGCCTTGCTCATGTCCATGAGGAAATGGAAGAATCAGAAAGCGAGATTACGTTAGACGATTTATTTGACGCAGGCCTTATCGGAGGCGAAGCATCAAAACGCCGCCGCGAACGATTAGGTGTGCTTTTAAATATAGGATATACAAATGCGAAGCAGCTGCAAAAGCGTCTTCACATGTTCCAAATAACGAAAGAGGATTTTATTGCGGCCTTAAAGACCGTCATGCAGGAGGAAGCCGATGAATAAAGATATTGCGACGCCCATCAGAACGAAGGAAATACTGAAGAAGTACGGTTTCTCTTTTAAAAAGAGCTTAGGGCAAAACTTTTTAATTGATACGAATATTTTAGATCGCATTGTCGATCATGCAGAGATTACGGATGAGACAGGTGTGATTGAAATTGGCCCTGGTATCGGTGCGTTGACTGAACAGCTCGCTAAACGGGCAAAGAAAGTCACGGCTTTTGAAATCGACCAGCGCCTATTGCCGATTTTAAACGATACGCTTTCTCCATACGATAATGTCACCATTATACATCAAGACGTATTGAAGGCAGATGTAAGAAAGGTGATTGAAGAACAGTTTGCTGACTGTAAAGAAGTAATGGTCGTAGCAAACCTTCCTTACTATGTGACGACACCAATTATTATGAAATTGCTTGAAGAAAACCTTCCATTGAAAGGAATCGTTGTCATGCTGCAAAAAGAAGTAGCAGATCGCATGGCTGCTGTTCCTTCATCAAAAGAATACAACTCTTTGTCGATTGCGGTGCAATTTTATACAGAAGCGAAGACGGTCATGGTTGTGCCGAAAACGGTTTTCGTCCCACAGCCAAATGTGGATTCAGCCGTGATCAAACTAACTGTTCGTGAAACACCTGCGGTCTCAGTAGACAATGATACGTTTTTCTTTCAACTGATTCGTGCGAGTTTTGGCCAGCGCCGGAAGACATTGATGAATAACTTGATGAACAATCTGCCAGATGGCAAGAAACATAAAGCCATCATTGAAGAAGCCCTTGTAACAGCTGAGGTTGATGGGAAACGCCGCGGTGAATCATTGTCAATCGATGAATTTGCCCGTTTGTCCAATGTTTTACACAAAGCCCTTTCATAAGGGCTTTTCAGCGTGTAGATAAACCCTCGCATTCTTTGTCAGTCCTGCGCTCTGGTGCTCACGAATGCCAAATTCGCTCCGCTCCAGTGCTCGTCCTTCCTAGACTGCAAAGGTTTTCTATCACGCTGAAAAGAAGACAAAGCCCTTTCATAAGGGCTTCAGATTGTAGAGAAACTCATGTTTTTCTACAATCTTTTTTATTTTCACCATCATTATGATAGATGAGATTGAAGGA
>NZ_VSSC01000015.1:0-9357 GCF_008123875.1 Bacillus sp. Y3
AGAATGCCGATGCGGTCTCCCGGTTTTGTGCCGCTGGACATAAGTCTTGCGGCGACTGTATTCGCCCGGTTGTTCAGTTCTTCATACGTCCAGCTTGACCCGCAGAAGGATGCGGCTTTTTGATCAGGTACTTCTTGTGACCTCGCCTCAATCAATGCATGAACCGTTTGATCTGTCGGGACATTTAGGATAGGTCCTGACCATTCATCAAGCAGATGTCGCTCTTCTTCTTTGGTTAAGATGGAGATGGTTGAGATCGGCTGATTCAATTTCACAAGCATTTCGTCTATGATTCGCTCAAAATATTGACTCCATCGCTGAATGGTACTCTTTTTAAATAGTGCCGCTGCATATTCAAAGCGCAAGCCCATTTGATCTTGTTCCTCAAAGATGCCGAGCGTTAAATCAAACTTTGCCTGAACGGCTTCTTGCTGTCTGTGTGAAAGCGTAAGTCCATTCAAATTCGGTAACGTCAGATCACGCTCATCCGTTGTCATCATGACACTAAACAACGGGTTGCGGCTCGTGTCTTTCGGAAGGTCTAACTGCGCGACCAAATCCTCAAACGGGAATCCTTGATGTTCATAAGCTGATAGATTGTGATCTTTTATTTTTTCTAGCAGATGCTCTGCAGTTTCTTCTAACTGAACGTCGTGTCGAAGGGCCAGTGTATTCACAAACATGCCCGGAATCCGTTCGATTGACGCATGTGTACGTCCAGCCGTTACAGCCCCTATGACGATGTCATGCTGCCCAGTCAATTTATGAAGGAGAATGGCAAAGGCCGTTTGCATCACCATGTTCAAACTCACATTTTTTTCAGCCATGAGCGCTTTGATATGCTGCGCCTTTTCAGCAGACAGCCATCTATCCACCCGGTCTCCTGCAAATGACTGCACGCTAGGCCGCGGGAAATCAAGCGGAAGTGCTAAGTCTTCTGGCGGCTGTGCATATTGCTCCAGCCAATACTGCCGCTGTTTTTCAAGTGCTACTTGCTGCTCTTCCACTTGCTGCCATACCGCATAATCCTTGTAGTGCAATTGAACTGGCGGTAACGTCTTATGCTCATACAACTCCGCTAATTCTTGAATGAGCAGACTGCGTGTCACCCCATCTGCGATGATATGGTGCATATCCATCATGAACACATATTTGTCATCAGACAGCTTTGCCACTTTCGCTCTCATTAGAGGTGCTTGATGTAATGAGAATGGGGTCATGAAGTTGTCTACGACGGATTGTACCTGATCGCTTTCTACTTCAACCATCTGTAACGTAAACGGCACACGGCGATAAATTTTTTGGACGGGACTGCCGTCAATTTCAACAAAGGCTGTTCGCAATGACTCATGTCTATCAATTAAAGCTTGAATTGCTCCTTCTAGCTGCTTCAGATCAAGGTTTCCTTCCATCATGAAAACGGCTGGCATATGGTAGGTGACGGATTCTGGATGCAACTGCTGTAATACGTACATTCGCTTTTGTGCGGAAGAGACTGGATAGAAATCTTGCTTTTCCGCTGGCTGAATGGATGTGACGAGCGAAGCATCAGCTTCTTCCAAATAGGCAGCTATCTCCCGTATTGTTGGCTTTTCAAAAAGAACCTTGAGTGGAACATGCTGGTTCAGTTTGGCTTGCATGTTCGAAATGAGCACCATGCCTTTCAGAGAATGCCCGCCTAATTCAAAGAAATGGTCATCAATGCCGACTTTTTCAATCTCAAGAACATCTGACCAAATATCACAAAGCGTCTGCTCAAGCGCCGTTTCTGGTGCTGCATGTGCCGTGCGATTCATATGTGCCTCATGAGGAAGCGGCAGAGATTTCACATCTACTTTTCCGTTTTGCGTCAGCGGCATATTATCCACTTTGACAAAATAAGTAGGAATCATGTAATCCGGCAGTGTCTCTGAAAGCTTTTCTCTAAATGTCAGCGTTCCAATGTGATCAGGTGCTGTATAATATAACGCCAGCTCCGGTAAACGAGACGTGTTGATCACTTTGACATACACTTTTTGAATGGTTGAAAGGGCACGTGCGGCATGCTCAATTTCTTGTTTCTCAATTCGATAACCGCGAATTTTCACTTGATCGTCTACTCTTCCAAGGAATTCAATCTCCCCATTTGCATGCTGTCTAACCAAATCTCCCGTTCGATACATCCGCTCTTGAGGGAAATAAGGATTTTCAAGAAAACGCTCTGCTGTTAATTCAGGCTGATTCAAATAACCTTTTGAAACACCATCACCTGAAATGTAGAGCTCACCCGGTGCGCCATAAGGGACAAGGCGCTGCTCACGATTGCATACGAGCGCTCTTGTATGAGCAATAGGCTTTCCGATGATAGAACGCTCCTTTAAAGCATCCAGCTCATGCGGTGTCATTAGCTTGCTCACTGTACCAATCGTTGTTTCTGTCGGACCGTAATGGTTCATTACTGCCACGCATGGATGCTGCTTCATAAATGTCTCAACATCTTCAGAGACAATCGGTTCTCCTCCCAATACCACAAGCCGTAAAGCGTCAAATGTATAACCCTTTGAATCTGCCATCATATGAAATAAGGATGGTGTCATTTTGATATAAGTCAGCTCTTGTTCATCAATAAAACGCATGAGACGTACAGGGTCTGTATACACGTCTTCACGAGGAATATAGAGTGTCCCGCCTGCTTTTAGAACCGGGAAAATGCTTGTGTAACCAAGGTCGTATGCATAAGAAGACAGGAGTGCCGTTCGATCGCATTCTTGTAAAGTCACTTCATGTATCAACCAATTGACGTAGTGTGATAGATTACGATGCGTGAGCTGTACACCCTTTGGCTTCCCTGTTGTTCCAGATGTGTAAATCACATAAGCCAGTTGATCAACCGATACGTCCGGGAGGTCTAGAGAATCGTTTCGTTGGACGGCTTTCTCCACATGTACGACCTGAATCGACTTGAGATGCTGATAGGAATCGCCAAGAGACTCATTAGCCACAATGACTTTTGCCCCTGAATCTTTTAATGTGTAACGAATACGTTCCGCAGGAAAAGCTGGATCAATTGGTACAAATGCACCGCCCGCTTTCATTACACCTAGTATCGAGACAATGACATAGACAGAGCGATCAAGAATAAGTGCGACTGTGCTTTCTTTCTCTACGCCTTGCATCTTCAGCTCACTGCAAAGAGCATTGGACATGCGATCCAGTTCACGGTAGGTCAGCTTCCTTTCACCATCCATCACCGCAATGGCATCAGGCGTTTCCATGGCTTGACGTGAAAATTGCACATGGTACGGCTCATGTTGACCTGTTTGTTCTCCATCCCTTTTCTCCAGCCGCTCCATTTGCTCATGCTGATCCAAGAGGTTGAACAAGCCAATTTGTTCATTCGGATGCTGGACCGCCTCACGAATAATCGCAAGAAGATGTGTTCCGAACCGACGGATGGTTTCCTCTTTAAATAATGCCGTTGCATAGTCTAGGCTTAGTTTTATTTCTCCCTCACGCTCAAATGCTTCTAGAGACAGATCAAATTTGACGGATCGGTGCTGCATTGCATAAGGCGAAATGTTCAGATTGCCGAGCTTTAGTGCAGGAACATCCATGTTCTGCATATTAAACGAAACACTAAAGAGCGGGCTTCGGGTTGTATCACGATCAAGCGGCAGACGCGCGATTAACTCTTCGAGCGGATAGCTTTGATGTGCAAAAGCATCTACACTCGTTTCTTTTATTTCTTCAAGCAGCTGTAAAAATGACTTTGTTTGTTCCGGTTTTCCGCGCATCGCAATGGTATTGATGAACATCCCTGGCATGTCCTGAATATCTGGATGTGTTCGCCCCGCAACTGGAGATCCGACAATGATATCTTCCTGTCCGCTGTAGGATGCGAGCAGCACTTGAAATGCAGATAACAAGAACATGTACAGCGTCGTATCTGTATTCTTGAGCAGTTCATGAATACGCTGAGTTGTCGCTTGATCACAGCCAAACATCACCCGTTCTCCAGAAAAATCACGTTCCACTGGACGCGGGTAGTCTGTCGGCAAATCTAAAACCGGTACATCTCCTTCGTATTGCTTCAGCCAATACGCTTCATGCGCACGCTGTTTCTCTGTTTCTTCTTCACTTAACTGCCAGACAGCGTAATCTTTATAATGAATGGCTCTTTCTGCAAGTGCCTCTCCATCATAGGCTTTCGCCAAATCCTGAATGAACGTCTTCATGGAACTGCCATCTGTAATCAGGTGATGTGCTTCCAGAACTAAAAGATGACGGTCGTCACTCACTTTGAGCAGCTGTGCCCGCAGGAGGGGAGCGGCTGTCAAATCAAACGGCGCCTGACGTTCAGCAAGAAATGCCTCGGCCTCTTCTTCCTTTACATCATGGACAGGGAGATCAAATGCCGCTCTTTCGTGTACCCTTTGGACGATGTTCTCGCCTTTCATATGAAAACTCGTTCTTAAGATTTCATGCGTTTGAATCAACTCATCAAATGCTGAGGTGAGCCGCTGATGATCGAGCGTACCTTCAAGCGTTAATACGATCGGAATATGATAGTTCGTACTCTTAGGTTCAAGTGTTTGTAAAATGTATAAGCGCCGCTGAGCTGGTGACACTGGATAGTCCTCCGCCTTCGCTGCCGGTAAGATCGGATGTCCTTGTTCTTCTTGACCGTCCTGGTCAATGTATGACGCAAGCGATCGAACCGTTGGCTTTTCGAATATCACTTGAATCGGAACTTCCTTTTGGAACACTTCTTGGATTTTGGCTGACATCATCATTGCTTTGAGTGAATGTCCGCCAGTCATGAAGAAATGCTCATCTATTCCCACCGCTTTCCCAAGCAGTTCCTCCCAAATTTGAGCAAGCGCCTTTTCCGTCTCAGTTTCAGGTGGAATGATCCTGATTTCTTCACGATCAGCTTCGTCAGGCGTTGGTAAAGCTTTTCGATCAACCTTTCCGTTTGCGGTAAGCGGAAAAGCATCTAGCTTCATGACGTGATGAGGTACCATATATGCTGGCAGTGCTTGATGAAATAAAGCCCGCACCTCTTCTTCTCTGATCGTTCCCGTATAGTAAGCGGTCATTTCTTTTTCTTCTGAAGGAGACGCATGGATGAGCACAACCGCATCATCGATCCCCTGCTCTTGTTGAAGAATCGTTTCAATTTCACCGAGCTCAATACGGAAACCACGGATTTTCACTTGATCATCTGTCCGTCCGAGGAATTCGATTTGACCATTTGAACCGTACCTAGCCAAATCTCCTGTTCGATATAAACGCCCTTCTGCCTTGAAAGGATCAGCGATAAATACTTGCTTTGTTAATTCTGGACGATGGAGATATCCTCTTGAGACACCGTCACCGCCGACATACAGCTCTCCTGGCGCACCAATTGGCTGAAGTCTTTGATTGTCATCTAAAATGTAAGCGGACGAATGATTGATCGGCTGACCAATTGGAATCGTGCCCGTTTCATCCCCTCTCACCTCATAAATGGTTGAGATGGTGGTGTTTTCTGTTGGGCCATACGCATTCAGTAAAACAAGTGATGGATGATATTTCTTCACAAGCTCTGCACTTTTCACATTGATCACATCACCGCCTGTGATCAATTTGGACAATCCTTTAAACATATGCGGTCGCTGCTGAGCGAGTTGATTAAACAAACCTGTCGTTAAAAAGAGCGACGAGATTTGATTCGTTTGGATAAAGCGTTCAAACCGGTTGATGTCCAATAACGTGTCACGGTCAACAGGATAAAGCGTTGCACCGTTCATCAGTGTGGTGAAAATTTCAAAGGTAATGGCATCAAAGCTGACTGCTCCTGTATGTGCCATACGATCCGACTTGTTCAAGCCCAGTGTCTCCTGAGAACAAGCCAATCTGACAATATGCTGATGCTCAATTTGAACACCTTTTGGCTGGCCGGTTGACCCCGACGTGTACATGATATACGCCAATTGCGAAGGAGAGGTCTCGACTTCGAATGGTCCGTTGGAATGATTCGATATGTCCGACACATGAACGGCTTGGATGCTTTCATGAACTGGCGGCTGGCTGTCCGCATAGAGCAAAACGGATGCACCGCTGTCTTCAAGCATAAAGCGGATTCTATCCTCTGGCTGGGCTGGATCAATTGGTACATAAGCAGCCCCTGCTTGAAGAACCGCTAAAATGGCGATCACTGCTTCAGCAGATCGATTCATATACACTGCGACGGCATCTTCTTGTTTCACTCCGCTGTCAACCAAATGACCCGCCACACGATGGATTTCCTGGCCGAGTTCTTCATAGGTGAATGCCCGCTCTCCTTCGACTAACGCCAGCTGGTCTGGCTGCGTTTGAATGCGTTCTTTCAGAAGCTCAGGGATAGACAGATGCTTTGGATAATCTCGTTCTGTCTTGTTCCATGCTTCAATCTGCTGTTTTTCTTCTTCGGTGATACACGTCACGTCATGAAGGCGAACTTCCGGATTCTCGATGATCTGCTTCATGAGGTTGGTCAGGTGTTTCGATATTTTTTCAATGACCTCTTCCTCAAAAGCCACCGCATTGTATTTGATTTTCAATGTCCATGTTTCACCTGGATATACGAGGACATTTAGATCGAAATTCGTTTGTTCAAATCCGTCTTTTACATCAATGGAAAACCCTAGACGTTCCGACATGGTGTCACCAGATAGCTCTTGATCTAAAGGATAGTTCTCAAACCCGACCAAGTGATCGAAGAGTTGTCCTCCTGCAGCTGTCTGTTGCTGAATGTCATAAAGCGGCATAAAATCATAGTTTTCCGCTTCCAGCGCATGCTGCTGAACTTTTTGAAACAGCTGTTTGAAGGTGTCTTCCTGATCCATTTCTACCCTGACCGGTATTGTATTGATAAAAAGCCCTGCCATCTGTTCAATACCAGCAACACTTGGCGGCCTTCCAGATACGACTGTTCCGAAAGTGACATCATTTGTAGCATGGTAAGTGCCTAAAAGAACCGACCAAACAGCCTGGAATAGATTTGGTGCTGTCACTTGGCAATTCCTTGCGATCTCTTGAATGCTGCTGACCATTTCAGCATCCCATGTGAACGTCCATTCCTGATGGTCATATTGTCCGTTCGCTTCTTTTTGCTGCAAAAGCCCTTGATGCTGAATCGCACCGTCTAAGCGATCCTTCCAATAGCCTTCCGCTGCTTGTTGATTTTGCTTGCCAAGCCACTGAATATAATCTGCATAAGGTTTTCCTTGTGAGCGATCCGGCGTTTTGCCGTTCCGATAAGATTCGTAGTAATGAAACAATTTCTTCATCAAAACTCCCATGGACCAACCATCCATGATGATGTGATGGTTGCTCCAAATGAGATGCCAGTTTGTTTCATTCAGATGAAAAACAGCGACCTTCAATAACAAATCATTCGTTAAATGGAAGCCTTGCTTTCTCACTTGCTTTTTATATTGATCTAGTACCTTTTGCTGTTCCTGATGATTCAGGTGAGATAGATCCTCTCTATACACATCTAGATTGCGCTCTGCCAGTACAACCTGACGAGGCTTCTGTAATTGCTGATAGACAAAGGCTGTACGGAGAATGTCATATGTGCCGATGAGCTCATTGAGACTTTTTTCAAAAAGATCGAGATCAAACTCCCCTCTTATTCCAAGCTCCAGCTGTGTGAAATAAGAGGACGAATTAGGGTCTAGCATGGCATGATATAACATGCCTTCTTGCATTGGTGTTAAAGGATATACCTTTTGAATCTTCTGTTTGCTCATAGTCCACCTCTTCGTTTGCTTAAAATATATCCATTAGCTTTTCAAGTTCATCCATGGTCAGGTCATCGTCTCCTACATCACTAGGCGTAATTTGCGCTTCATCTTGTGATACACAATGTGAGATGAGTGCCTTCACGTTCTTTTCTAAAAGGTCCTTGAACTGTTCCATCGTTTGCTCTTCGAATTCAAGCTGGTGATATGAAATCGTCATATGGAACATGCCCTGTTCTATGAAACCAACAATATCTAATGCATGAGGTTTCTCTGATTCTGGACTTAATGATTGACCTGCCTGCCAAGTGGATCGACTTAGTTCACCCCCGCCAATCTGTTCATCAAACTGACCAAGATAGTTAAAGCTGATATCTGGCGTGACATCAAATGCGAGACCGTCCTTCATTTTGTCAGGCGTTAAGTATTTTAAAACGCCATAGCCGATTCCCTTGTTCGGAATGTGTCTGAGCTCTTCTTTCAAAAGCTTGATTTGATACGAAAGATCCTCCGCATGCGACAAATCAAGTAGCACAGGATACATGCTCGTAAACCAGCCGATGGTCCGCGACACATTGACCGCCGGAAGGATGTCTTCCCTTCCATGTCCTTCAAGGTGAATAAAGTGTCTGTCTTCTCCTGTCCACTCTTTCAGGGTCAATCCTAAAGCGGTTAGCAAAATGTCATTGATTTCCGTATGGTACGCCTCATGTACTTCTGTCAGTAGACTGCGTGTTTCTTCCTCAGACAGCGTAAAGCGAATGGTTTTTGTATGCAGCATTCTTTGATCCTCTGTAACATGATCCTTTTGCAGAGGTGCAGTTAAATGCCCAAGTACCTTTTTCCAATAGTCCCTTTCTGCCAGCAGCTCATCTGACACTGCATATTCCGTCAACTTCTGGGCATATGCTTGGAATGAATGTGTTTTTTCAGGAAGTGTCAGCTCCTCCCCACGCTTCGCCTGCTCATAAAGAGCCATGAAGTCTTCAAGGAAAATACGCCATGACACACCATCAATGACAAGATGATGTACAACGAGCAATAAGTGATCTCCATGATCCGTACGGAAAATCGCAGGTTTGACTAACGGTCCCTCTGTTAAAGAAATACTCGCCTGCACTTCATTTGCCAGCTTTTCTACGTGCTCGATTTGCTGTGATCGTTCTCCTTGTACTTCTATCACGTCCACCGCTACATCGTTTTCGTCTACTCCACGATGACGCTGGATGATGCGTCCTTCTTCTATCGGATAAACCAATCGCAAAGCATCATGATGGGTCATCATCTGCTCGAGCACTTGCTTGACAAGCGCTTCATCCAAACCATTTGCCGCATGGAGCATAACGGACTGATTCCAATGATGCTGGCTGCTGAAGTTCCGTTCAAAGAACCAGCGCTGAATTGGTGTTAAAATGACCTCTCCTTCCACAGGTGATTGATCGGCTGTGAGAAGGTCCGCTTCTTCGATATATGGGCGAAGCTCCGCAATCGTTGGATATTGGAAAAGCAGCTTCATATCGAGCTTCCAGCCCTCTTGCGTGAGTCTGCTTGCCATTTGGATGCCTTTAATCGAATCTCCGCCAAGGAAGAAGAAATGGTCGTGAATACC
>NZ_VSSC01000016.1:0-5883 GCF_008123875.1 Bacillus sp. Y3
CACGCCGCCAGCGTTCGTCCTGAGCCAGGATCAAACTCTCCGAAAAAGTACAAAACCGAAGTTTTGCTTTTCGTCAGCGTTCGACTGACTACCTATGATGTATCATAGGATTTTTTTTATAAAAACTCGAATTAACAGGTACGTTTTGTCTTGTTTAGTTTTCAAAGATCATCTTCATTATCGCTCAGAGGCGACTTTCTTAATATAACATTTGAGCGCCGTGTGCGTCAAGTGTTTTTCTGAATTTCTTTTTGTCCGCTTTTCTTTAAAAGCAACTCAGTTGCTCATTAGCGACGTTTAATAATATACCATCATAATATTCATACGTCAATATCTTTTTTAACAAAATATCCTCGATGATAGATTTTTTGCCCCTTCGTCTCAATTGGCTCTACTAGCACAATTCCTTTTTCCACAAAGAAATCAATCATCACACTAAGATCAGGTGTGAAATGTTTGAGATCAGGATGTGCAAGAAGCTCGCCAAACAGCCAAATATCCTGCTGTTCCATGACATGACGCAAATGAGCCGCACCAATTTCTGCTTTTGAATGAATCAAGAAATCATTCGCTAGGAATAAAAGTTCTAACCGCTTATGAAGACTTTCGTGGCTTTCAATCAGCTCTGAATAAAGTTTATATACTTCAGGCTCCATATGACGTACTTGATTCCAAACGGTCACTTCTGGGTGGAAGCCTTTATCAATCACTTCAATACGCGCCAGATGATGCAGGGCATGCACAATGGAATTATATGCATCGAGGAATTGATTTGATTCAAAAAATGCTTTTCCTTCTATATATCTTCGAATGAGCTTGCCATATTCTAAACCAATTTTGAGCTTGCGGTTAGAAAACGGGAATGTACTCAGTTCATCAATCAAGTTGAAAATATATTCATTTCGATCAAACAGGACTTTTCCGTTTAAAATCCAATCAATAATCCGTCTGTTGGTACCTAAGGTAATCCATTCCTTCAACTGATCATCTGTGACAACATTTAAAGAAGCTGTTTGGTGACCGGATTCATAGTGCTTAATAAATAACGGTTCTTCCGCATCCTTTACGATGACTAGAAGCGCTGCATCAAAGTTATCCGTCTCAGAAGATACTTTATGTCTTCTTTCTACTATAATCACAGCTAATGTATCTGGATGACTTGCTCTCTCTTGATAAATAGGACGGAGAAGATTTTCCATAGTGATTCCTCCAATACTCGGGTGTAAGGTTCTTCTCTAATGCTATGTATTTCTCCTCATAGAATCAAAATTCCTTCAATACATGAAAAAAGATCGTTGAATCATTATAAGCAATTTATTCACAAAACTCTATAACTAATTCAAACAGAAAGGTAAAATGTGCTATATTGGAGATAAGGGGGACTAGGGATGGCGAAATACTCCAGTAAGATTAATAAAATCAGAACATTTGCACTTAGTTTGGTTTTTGTTGGTTTTTTGATCATGTATATCGGTGTGTTCTTCAAGGAATCGGTCTGGCTGTCGACCTTCTTTATGCTACTCGGCGTGTTATCGATTGGATTGAGTACAGCCGTTTACTTTTGGATCGGTATGCTTTCTACGAAGGCAGTCCGGGTCGTATGTCCAGGCTGTGAGAAGGAAACAAAAGTGCTTGGGCGGGTGGACATGTGCATGCATTGCAGAGAGCCACTTACACTCGATCCAGCATTAGAAGGCAAAGAGTTTGATGAATCCTACAATCGAAAAAAGTCATAAAAATAAGCTGACCATTCAACTGGTCAGCTTTTTCATTAATGATTTTCTTTTTTTGCACATTCTTGACAAGTGCCATAGATCTCCAAGCGATGATGACTTACTGTAAAGCCTGTCACATGGGATGCAAGCTGTTCTACTTCATCAAGGCCAGGATAGTGAAAGTCCACAATCTTTCCGCAGTTTTCACAAATCGCATGGTAATGGTCAGATGTCGCAAAATCAAATCGGCTTGAGGAATCCCCATACGTTAATTCTTTTACTAATCCAGATTCCCGGAAGACTCGTAAATTGTTGTAAACCGTTGCTACACTCATATTAGGAAATTTTCCTTCAAGTGCCTTATATATATCGTCCGCGGTTGGGTGTGTCATAGAATTTACGAGAAACTCCAAGATGGCATGGCGCTGCGGAGTAATTCGAACACCGGTTTCTTTTAGAGCGTCTAAAGCGTCTTTTAGTTCGTGAGCAGCCATTTCATCATGCACCTCTCTTTTCAAAAATATTCTTATATTATAATCTTTATAAATAGTGTACCCCCAGAGCCGAAACTTTGTCAATTACAATCCTCTTTTTTACCTATTCTTCAATACAAAAAAGACCGGCACGACTGCCGATCTCATCACGTCAACATATTAAGCGTGAGCTTTCAGTTCCTCAAGCGCTTCTTCCACATGATCTTTCACCTTTACTTTACGCCACTCTTTCACAAGCTTTCCTTCTTTATTAATAAGAAACGTTGAGCGTTCAATTCCCATGTATTCCTTACCAAAGTTCTTTTTCAGCTTCCATACACCGAAAGCTTCAGACAATTTTTGTTCGTCATCTACAAGAAGCAGGAAAGGTAAGTCATGTTTTTCTTTAAACTTTTGGTGCTTGTCTTGACCGTCTGGGCTTACGCCGATGATCACAGCATCTAATTCCGCAAAGCTTTGATGGCGGTCACGGAAATCACAAGCTTCCGTTGTGCACCCCGGCGTCATATCTTTTGGATAAAAATAAAGGACAATGTGTTTCCCTTTAAAATCAGAGAGCTTTACTTTCTCTCCATTATCACCAAGTAATTCAATATCAGGTACTTGCTGCCCCACTTCGATTGTCATGATACAATCCCTCCAACCTATTTTTTCATTAGCCTATCCAATTTGGAGAAGATATTCAACTAAGGACGCTTGCATCGGCATGTTAAAATAATGATAGACGACGTGATACGTTGAGATAGGAGGCTATTTATGAAATTCACCGAATCAGAAAAATTACATCAAGAGGCGCTGGAGCATATTGTTGGAGGGGTTAACAGCCCATCTCGTTCATATAAAGCAGTGGGCGGCGGGTCACCTGTTGCAATGGAAAAAGGCGAAGGCGCTTATTTTTGGGATGTTGACGGAAACCGTTATATCGACTATTTGGCAGCATACGGTCCAATTATTACGGGACATGCTCATCCTCATATTACAAAAGCCATCACGAAAGCAGCCGAGACGGGTGTCCTTTACGGAACACCAACGAAGCATGAAGTCGCTTTTGCTAAGATGCTGAAGGAAGCGATGCCTGCTTTGGATAAAGTTCGTTTTGTCAATTCAGGTACAGAAGCTGTGATGACGACAATTCGTGTCGCTCGCGCTTATACAGGCAGAACAAAGATCATTAAGTTTGCCGGATGTTACCACGGTCATTCTGATCTTGTGCTAGTTGCGGCCGGCTCTGGACCTTCCACTTTAGGAACACCAGATTCAGCGGGCGTGCCTAAAAGTATTGCCAATGAAGTCATTACCGTTCCATTCAACGATATAGACAGCTACAAAGAAGCATTAGACCGCTGGGGTGATGAAGTAGCAGCTGTTCTTGTTGAGCCAATTGTCGGGAACTTTGGCATCGTAGAGCCTAAAGACGGTTTCCTGCAGCAGGTGAATGACCTGACTCATGAAAAAGGGGCTCTAGTCATCTATGATGAAGTCATTACAGCTTTCCGCTTTATGTATGGTGGTGCACAGGACTTGCTTCAAGTAAAACCTGACCTCACTGCATTAGGTAAAATTATCGGCGGCGGTCTTCCAATCGGCGCTTACGGCGGCAAAAAAGAAATTATGGAGCAAGTCGCCCCGCTTGGACCAGCCTACCAAGCTGGTACGATGGCAGGTAATCCCGCCTCCATCCTTTCTGGTATTGCATGCTTGGAAGTGTTAAAACAAGACGGGGTCTACGAACGTCTGGATCAGCTCGGGGCCATGCTAGAAGAGGGAATTTTAGCCCACGCAAAAAAACATCAAGTAGATATTACAGTGAATCGCTTAAAAGGTGCTCTCACCATTTATTTTACAAAGGAAACGATTGTGAACTACGAGCAGGCTGAAAATACGGATGGTGAAATGTTCGCCCGTTTCTTTAAATTCATGCTCGCACAAGGTATTAACCTCGCTCCTTCTAAATATGAAGCGTGGTTCTTAACCATTGCACATACTGAAAATGATATTTCTGAAACGCTCAAAGCAGTAGATCATGCGTTTGAACAACTGAAACAATCATAATGAAGAGAAAAACAGACGTAAATTCATGCGTCTGTTTTTTTATTTACCAGCTCTTGATTGTCAAAAGCGAGTGAATCTGTTACATTTTTTCTCAATACCTTCTTTTGATGTTTTCATGAACTTTCAAAAATCACTTGAATATTTCGGAAGACCGCTGTATATTACTTAGTTGTTTCATCAAAATATTTATGATATATGACAAGTGGTCATCTATTATCGAAAAGAAAGGAATGCAGGGACAAAACCAATGAAACTTGGAGCCCGTATTTTAAAAACTGGTATTGCCATTGTACTCGCGCTTTACCTGGCAACATGGCTTGGGTTGCCGACACCCGTTTTCGCGGGAATTGCAGCTGTATTTGCTATCCAGCCATCTATTTATCGATCATTTTTAACGATTGTTGATCAAGTGCAAGCCAATATTATTGGAGCAGCACTTGCCATTACGTTCGGTCTGCTTTTTGGCACAGGACCAGTCATCATCGGCTTAACTGCCGTCATGGTCATTGCGATTAATTTAAAGCTGAAGATTGAACACACGATTCCGATTGCACTCGTAACCGTCATCGCGATTTTAGAAAGTGCAGGGGATCATTTCCTTTCCTTTGCCTTAATTCGAACAGCAACTGTGGTGTTAGGCGTACTTTCTTCATTTTTAGTGAATTTGATTTTCCTGCCGCCAAAGTATGAAACAAAGCTTGTTCATCACATTATGGAAAATACGGAGGAGATTTTAAAATGGATCCGTCTGAGCTCCAGACAGTCTACTGATCATTCCACTTTAAAGGATGACATCGATCAAATAAAAGAACGCATGATCAAATTAGATCACATTTACTTGTTATACAAAGAAGAACGAAGCTATTTAAAGAAAACAACTTATGTCAAATCTAGAAAGCTTGTTTTATTCAGACAGGCAATCATGACGTCTAATCGAGCGCTGTACTTGCTGAAAAAGCTTCATAAGTTAGAAAATGAAATTCATTTGATGCCAGAGCATTTCAGAGAGAGCTTAACAGATGAGATTGATTATTTACTGTACTGGCATGAACGTACCTTGATGAAGTTTGTTGGAAAAATGAAACCGCAGGACGATGATTTTCAGAATGAATGCTCTCTTCGTCTTGAAGCATTAACGAAATCATTTATTCAACACCAGCAAAATCAAGAAAACGACTTGCTCGATTACAATATGCTGAATGTGATGTCGAGTATTATTGAATACCGTGATGAATTGGAGCATCTAGATACTTTGATTACAAGCTTCCAAACGTATCACCCAAAAGATAGTGAGATTGAGACAGAAGAAAAAGAAGCTTAAATACAAAAGCCCGATTCTAAGAATCGGGCTTACATTTTTGACAAAGGGCTACAATGATCTTTATTTTAGCCCTTTGTCTTCTTTTCAGCGTAGTTGAAAACCCTTGAAACCAAGGAAGGACGAGTATTGGAGCGGAGCGAATGCCATATTCGTGAGCACCAGCTCGCAGGATTGACAAAGAATGTGGGGTTTGTCTACACGCTGTGACCGATTCTTAGAATCGGTCAGATTGTAGAGAAACTCATGTTTTTCTACAATCTTTTTTATTTTCACCATCATTATGATAGATGAGATTGAAGGA
>NZ_VSSC01000017.1:0-4552 GCF_008123875.1 Bacillus sp. Y3
CCCCCCCACTCTAACAGGGGGGTACTACGGAAGAAAAAAACAAATTGAAGCTAGTCATAGCAATGGATTGACTCGTTTTGAGTTTGTGGCAAGGATTTATTTGAATGATTAAATCTATAAAAATATCAAGGCTGTATTTCAAAAATGCCGTTGAGAGCGTTCAGATTAGATTCTGAGCGCTTTTATTTTTGTTCGGGTATTCAAATAGGGTGATGAGTTAAAAACGATTATAAGGGCTTTAAATGCGTTTTTTCGTTTTGTCTGCTATGATATGTTTTTGTGTCTTATTGGATGGAAAGTGCTTGTGGGACCTTAAAGTTTTGTTTTTTGTTGTGCATCATGTCCAAAAAAACAAAATAAAAAACCCCCATGGGGGGTTAGTGGTTTTTTGTTTTTGGTTTTAAAAAAAGACTAGCAATTTGCTGGTCTTTTTTTGCGATTTCAACGAAGTTGTAATCGTGTTTTTTCTTATCTTGATACATATAGAAACAATGAGATTTTCAAAAAGTGCGCCAGATTCAGTCGTGTCAAGGGTTTAAAAGCATTTTGACAGCACAAAACTCCATCTGCTATTATTAAAGTGACCAAACCATAATAATAGAGTGCTAGAGAACTAGCGTCAGAAGGAGTTTTTTGCTTTGACTTATTCATCTAAATCGAATTATATCACCCTTGTGGACAAAACCGCAACAGGTAAAAAGCGGGATTGGAAAGGGAAAAAGTTGAGATCGTCACTTATGGCGGCTCATTATGAGGGACTTGAGAAGCGTACCGGTGCGCCTTACTACGGAAAAAAGGCAGAGAAAGTATGTGATTGTGCGGAATGTCTTGCGTTTAGGAGAGACAAAGAAACAGGCAGACTACGATTATATCAAGCCTATTTTTGTAAAGTGAGGTTATGCCCTATGTGTGCGTGGCGAAGGTCGTTAAAAATTGCTTGTCACAATAAATTGATTGTAGAAGAAGCCAATCGGCAATATAAGCCCGCATGGATATTTCTAACGTTGACAGTAAAAAACGTTGAAGGCAATGATCTGAAACAGACCATTTCGGATATGATGAAAGGCTTTAATAGATTGATGAAGTATAAAAAAGTGGACTCTTCCGTTCTTGGTTATTTCAGGGCTTTAGAGATTACGAAAAATCATGAACAGAATACATATCATCCACATTTCCATGTCTTAATTCCAGTGAAGCGAAGTTATTTCACAGGGAAAAGCTATATCAAGCAAGCAGAATGGACAAGCCTTTGGAAGCGTGCAATGAAATTGGATTACACACCGATTGTACATGTGCAGCGGGTCAAGGGAAAAAAGGGAATCGATGCGGAAGCGATTGAAAAAGAAGTCCGTGCAGAAATGGAAGAGCAGAAAGCTATTCTAGAGATTTCTAAGTATCCAGTGAAAGATACTGATGTGATACGTGGGAATGAAGTGACCGAGGAAAATTTGGATACGGTCTATTATTTGGATGATGCGTTAAATGCCAGGCGGTTGATCGGTTATGGCGGGATCTTGAAAGAGATTCATAAGGAACTGAATTTGACGGATGCCGAGGACGGAGATCTGATCAGAATTGAAGAAGATGATGATGAGGTAGCTAATGAGACGTTTGAAGTCATGGCACATTGGCATGTTGGTATTAAAAATTACATAATCAATTAATAAAAAAACAGACTTCATAGTCTGTTTTTTTATTAATTGATTATGTTTTTTTCTTTTATTTTTATATTAGATGATTTTTTAGAGTCTTTATTTTTCCACTCTATTTCTACTTCTAATCTGTGTCCTTTTATTTTCTTTTCTGGCATGAAATCGAATGTTGTTATATGATCTGGAGCATTTTCAGATTTATCGGTAGCATATTCAGCCAAATCGTAATTATCATTTTCTTTATATACTTTTCCATCTACTTTTAGTTTTAATGTTTTAATTTTTATCTCTTTTTCTATATCTTTGTTTCCTTTCCAATAAAGTTCCAAAGAATAATTTGGTCCTATACTTGTTTTATCACTTTTAGTTAGTTCTGCTTTCCAGTATTGATCTGTACTTTCGCCTGTAAATTTTGGGTAATTGTTTTTTGCATAAAGTATTACGCATGCTGTGGCAATTAAGAGAACTATTATTGTTGATATAATGACTTTTTTGCTTTTCATGTTTTTCTCCTTAAAATTTCATTAAATTTATCAAAATAAATACAAATATACCAAAATTATGTTTAAAATATAAGGGTAAATATGATTAAATATGATTGAATTTTTTATAAGGGAGTAGTTGTATGAGAAATAAAGTGCTTTTTTCAATTTTTTCTATGATTCTATTGGTTTTATTTGTACCAACTTTAGTTTCTGCTTTAGAACCTTCTGAGGAGTATCCTGTTGATCATTATACAGTTCAAGAAGGACAAGATGAAGTTTTAAAGTATCTTAGTGATAAAGGTTTAAAATATAATATAGGATCTCCTAAATATGTAGAGTTTTTGGATTCTGTATCAACTTTGAACTTAAGTTCGTATAATCAACGATTGATGAATGCTTATGCTGGTATATATCTTATGAAACAAGAGGATTATTTCTTCAGTAGCGATAATGGTTTTGACAAAGATAAAGACAAAGAACAATTTTTTAAATTGGATAAAGAGTATTTGCAAAAAACTTTTAAAGAAGTTAGAGAAAGTAATGAGCAAAAAAATGTAGAATTAGAGAAAGAAATTCAGGATTCAGAGCTTAAAAATAAAATTGTAGGTCAGGCTAAAGCTACTGCTTCTTCTAGTTTTGATAGAGCAAAGGCAAAAAAGTACATTGATAACAATTGGAATAAAACCTCCAATTCGAGATTTGGATATTTCGGTGGTTCTGGTGGCGACTGCACTAACTATGTCTCTCAAGTTATCTATGCTGGCGGTAAAAAAATGAATTATACAGGTAAGAGCGGCCTTTCTCAATTTTCCTCAAATACAAAGGGATGGTATTCTAGTGTGTATCGATCTCCTACTGGTAATTGGTCAACAATTTTGTATTCTACGTCTTGGGTGAGAGTTGTCGATTTTTATGCTTATTGGTCTAGGGGAAGTAAAGTGTATACTGGATTAAGTGCTTCTCAGGTATCAAAGAAAGTATCTACTGGAGATGTTATCCAAGCTTATAATAAAGACAACGGTGGTTGGTTTCATACTGTAGTAGTGTATGATGTTAATAAAAAGGGTGAAACTAGATATTCTGGTCATTCTAGAGCTCATAAATATGCTCATTTATCAAAAGAATTTAAAGGCAAAGGGTATAAATTTAGAGTTATTAAAATGTAAAATTTATATAATGAGTTTAAATAAGCATGCTCAACGCATGCTTATTTTTTATATACGATTGATATATTGTCATAGGTGTTCTATTTCCAAAATTGCCACCACTTTTTTTGTTGAGCAGCAGCAATCATTTTTTTTGTTTCAATGGATTCTTTCAAAGCGAGCATGAGATTTTCATCTCGCTTTTTTTGCTGTTCTTCAAATTGTTCGAGTCGTTTTAGGATGGCACGATTGAATTCTTCTTGTCTTTGAATGAGATCGGCGACATTCACATCTTGTAGCGGTGTAGCGGTATCCGATATGGACAAGTTTGACCGATACAAGGTCGCTACAAGTTTGGCTACTTCTTCTAGTGATTTACCACTCAATTTAGAGTGTGTGTATATATACTCCATAGCGGATAAATCGGACTCATTATACTGACGCCATCCCTTAGTGTCTCTGGCGAAATTATAGCCGTTTTTCTCAAGCATGGCGGCGTATTTACGTATCGTGACGCTGGAGACATTGAGCTTGTTTGCAATGTCTTGTGAAGAAAGGTAGGTTTCGGGTTTCATAGCGGGTTCACCTCTTTATGATTCATTCGCTACGGTATACGCTATGCCCTCCTAGATCAAAAGGCAAAATGTTTTTGTTTTGCGTAGCGGGTTGAAAGAGAAAAATTTTGATAAGTGTCGCTGGAGACATTTCGGAAAAGTGTGCACTTAAAAGGAGCGTTACTGTTTAAAAAATGGAGTGAAAAACATTCGGCATGAGTCAACGGTAAGCGGAACGAAAGTGAGCATTAAGGAGTTGACTCATTCACCACACCCAAAGCCTATTGATTCAAACAAACCTCGTTTGTTTGCGCCCGCCGAAGGGGCATCCCCCGAAGATCGGGGGTAGGGGGTTTGAATATTTGCGATCCAACGGGCTGACCGTTGGCGGGTTTGGGCAGAGCCCGAAAAGAGTCACTGGAGAACCAGTGCCCACTTATGCACCTAAATAGGTGCTGTGGGTTTTCTCTCCGTTCAAAGCAGAATGCGAGGCATTGTACCGTTGGCATGAAAGAGTCAAAAATGATAAGATTAAAGAAATATTTGTGCGTTTGTTTTGTTTGGCGAAGGTGCGCAGCGGAAGACGACGACAGTCGTCGAGTGGCAACGAAAAGCGAAGCACCTAGAGCCAAACGGGAACCCCCCCACTCTAACAGGGGGGTACTACGGAAGAAAAAAACAAATTGAAGCTAGTCATAGCAATGGATTGACTCGTT
>NZ_VSSC01000018.1:0-3071 GCF_008123875.1 Bacillus sp. Y3
TGTTCTTTGAAAACTAGATAACAATAAGTAATACATTCACATTGAATGCAATGCAAAGTTCATCACACATAGTGATTCTTTCTAAAGTAAGAAATGGTTAAGTTAGAAAGGGCGCACGGTGGATGCCTTGGCACTAGGAGCCGATGAAGGACGGGACGAACACCGATATGCTTCGGGGAGCTGTAAGCAAGCTTTGATCCGGAGATTTCCGAATGGGGAAACCCACTGCTCGTAATGGAGTAGTATCCATACTTGAATACATAGAGTATGAGAAGGCATACCCGGGGAACTGAAACATCTAAGTACCCGGAGGAAGAGAAAGCAAATGCGATTCCCTGAGTAGCGGCGAGCGAAACGGGAACAGCCCAAACCAAGAGGCTTGCCTCTTGGGGTTGTAGGACACTCTATACGGAGTTACAAAGGAACGATATAAGCGAAGAGGTCTGGAAAGGCCCGCCAAAGAAGGTAACAGCCCTGTAACTGAAATGTTGTTCTCTCCAGAGTGGATCCTGAGTACGGCGGAACACGTGAAATTCCGTCGGAATCCGGGAGGACCATCTCCCAAGGCTAAATACTCCCTAGTGACCGATAGTGAACCAGTACCGTGAGGGAAAGGTGAAAAGCACCCCGGAAGGGGAGTGAAATAGATCCTGAAACCGTGTGCCTACAAGTAGTCAGAGCCCGTTAACGGGTGATGGCGTGCCTTTTGTAGAATGAACCGGCGAGTTACGATCCCGTGCAAGGTTAAGCAGAAGATGCGGAGCCGCAGCGAAAGCGAGTCTGAATAGGGCGCATGAGTACGTGGTCGTAGACCCGAAACCAGGTGATCTACCCATGTCCAGGGTGAAGTTCAGGTAACACTGAATGGAGGCCCGAACCCACGCACGTTGAAAAGTGCGGGGATGAGGTGTGGGTAGGGGTGAAATGCCAATCGAACCTGGAGATAGCTGGTTCTCTCCGAAATAGCTTTAGGGCTAGCCTCAAGGTAAGAGTCTCGGAGGTAGAGCACTGATTGGACTAGGGGCCCCTACCGGGTTACCGAATTCAGTCAAACTCCGAATGCCGATGACTTATCCTTGGGAGTCAGACTGCGAGTGATAAGATCCGTAGTCGAAAGGGAAACAGCCCAGACCGCCAGCTAAGGTCCCAAAGTATACGTTAAGTGGAAAAGGATGTGGAGTTGCTTAGACAACCAGGATGTTGGCTTAGAAGCAGCCACCATTTAAAGAGTGCGTAATAGCTCACTGGTCGAGTGACTCTGCGCCGAAAATGTACCGGGGCTAAACGTATCACCGAAGCTGCGGACTGTTCTTACGAACAGTGGTAGGAGAGCGTTCTAAGTGCAGTGAAGTCAGACCGGAAGGACTGGTGGAGCGCTTAGAAGTGAGAATGCCGGTATGAGTAGCGAAAGACGGGTGAGAATCCCGTCCACCGAATGCCTAAGGTTTCCTGAGGAAGGCTCGTCCGCTCAGGGTTAGTCGGGACCTAAGCCGAGGCCGAAAGGCGTAGGCGATGGACAACAGGTTGATATTCCTGTACCACCTCCTCACCATTTGAGCAATGGGGGGACGCAGGAGGATAGGGTAAGCGCGGTATTGGATATCCGCGTCCAAGCAGTTAGGCTGGGAAATAGGCAAATCCGTTTCCCGTGAAGGCTGAGCTGTGATGGCGAGCGAAATTTAGTAGCGAAGTTCCTGATTCCACACTGCCAAGAAAAGCCTCTAGCGAGGTGAGAGGTGCCCGTACCGCAAACCGACACAGGTAGGCGAGGAGAGAATCCTAAGGTGATCGAGAGAACTCTCGTTAAGGAACTCGGCAAAATGACCCCGTAACTTCGGGAGAAGGGGTGCTTCTTAGGGTGTTAAAGCCCCGAGAAGCCGCAGTGAATAGGCCCAGGCGACTGTTTAGCAAAAACACAGGTCTCTGCGAAGCCGTAAGGCGAAGTATAGGGGCTGACGCCTGCCCGGTGCTGGAAGGTTAAGAGGAGCGCTTAGCGTAAGCGAAGGTGCGAATTGAAGCCCCAGTAAACGGCGGCCGTAACTATAACGGTCCTAAGGTAGCGAAATTCCTTGTCGGGTAAGTTCCGACCCGCACGAAAGGCGCAACGATCTGGGCACTGTCTCAACGAGAGACTCGGTGAAATTATAGTACCTGTGAAGATGCAGGTTACCCGCGACAGGACGGAAAGACCCCGTGGAGCTTTACTGCAGCCTGATATTGAATGTTGGTACAGCTTGTACAGGATAGGTAGGAGCCTTGGAAACCGGAGCGCTAGCTTCGGTGGAGGCATCGGTGGGATACTACCCTGGCTGTATTGACCTTCTAACCCGCTGCCCTTATCGGGCAGGGAGACAGTGTCAGGTGGGCAGTTTGACTGGGGCGGTCGCCTCCTAAAATGTAACGGAGGCGCCCAAAGGTTCCCTCAGAATGGTTGGAAATCATTCGCAGAGTGTAAAGGCACAAGGGAGCTTGACTGCGAGACCTACAAGTCGAGCAGGGACGAAAGTCGGGCTTAGTGATCCGGTGGTTCCGCATGGAAGGGCCATCGCTCAACGGATAAAAGCTACCCCGGGGATAACAGGCTTATCTCCCCCAAGAGTCCACATCGACGGGGAGGTTTGGCACCTCGATGTCGGCTCATCGCATCCTGGGGCTGTAGTCGGTCCCAAGGGTTGGGCTGTTCGCCCATTAAAGCGGTACGCGAGCTGGGTTCAGAACGTCGTGAGACAGTTCGGTCCCTATCCGTCGCGGGCGCAGGAAATTTGAGAGGAGCTGTCCTTAGTACGAGAGGACCGGGATGGACGCACCGCTGGTGTACCAGTTGTTCTGCCAAGGGCATCGCTGGGTAGCTATGTGCGGACGGGATAAGTGCTGAAAGCATCTAAGCATGAAGCCCCCCTCAAGATGAGATTTCCCATTCCGCAAGGAAGTAAGATCCCTGAAAGATGATCAGGTTGATAGGTCTGAGGTGGAAGCGTGGTGACACGTGGAGCTGACAGATACTAATAGATCGAGGACTTAACCTATATTCTAATGTGAAAAATGAACATTGTTATCTAGTTTTGAGAGAA
>NZ_VSSC01000002.1:0-704 GCF_008123875.1 Bacillus sp. Y3
ACAGGTACACCAGATACTTCCCCAGACTACACATTACTGGCTGCAGCAGGATCAACTGGAGATACTGGAGTAACTGGTGATACCGGTCCTACCGGTGCTACTGGTGTAACTGGTGATACTGGGCCTACCGGTGCGACTGGTGTAACTGGTGATACCGGGCCTACTGGTGCCACCGGAGTTACTGGAGCTACTGGAGATACCGGGCCTACCGGAGCCACTGGTGCGACTGGTGATACTGGTGCAACTGGAGTAACTGGAGATACTGGCCCTACGGGAGCCACTGGAGTAACTGGAGATACTGGGCCTACCGGAGCCACTGGAGTAACTGGAGATACTGGGCCTACCGGAGCCACTGGTGTAACTGGTGATACTGGGCCTACTGGTGCCACTGGAGTTACTGGAGATACTGGGCCTACCGGTGCGACTGGAGCCACTGGTGCGACTGGTGATACCGGACCTACTGGTGCCACTGGTGTAACTGGTGATACCGGACCTACCGGTGCGACTGGTGTAACTGGTGATACCGGGCCTACTGGTGCCACTGGAGTAACTGGTGCTACTGGTCCAACCGGTGCCACCGGAGTTACTGGAGATACCGGACCTACCGGTGATACTGGTGTAACTGGTAATACCGGACCTACCGGTGCGACTGGTGTAACTGGAGCTACTGGACCTACCGGTGCCACTGGAGACACCGGTCCTAC
>NZ_VSSC01000020.1:0-1396 GCF_008123875.1 Bacillus sp. Y3
CCTAGCTTTGCTAGGTGTGTGGCAATCTTCTTCATGTTCTGGCAGGCAGCTGTGAGAAGCACTTGCTCACTTACATTTTGTTTTCCCCTTAACCGGCAGTAGCGAAGCCCATGCAGTTGTTTTGAATCTGCAAAGCTTCGCTCTATTTTTTCTTTTCTTTTTTTATATAGCTCTTTTCCAGCGGCAGACAGACGATTTTGCCTGATCTTTTCTTTATGTTCCTCCCACACATGTCTTGAGATGACCTTTTGATGATTTTTAGATCTTGTGCAGTTTTCAAGGAAAGGACACGATGTGCATTTTTTAGGATCTGATTTGTAGAACCTATAACCTTTTCGATCAGTCGTGGTATATAAAAGCTTTTCACCATTCGGGCATATGTATTGATCGTGTTCAGAATCATACTGGAATTTCCACTTCTCGAATAATCCTCTTGTTGGATGAAAACGTCTATGTGCGATGACACCAAAAATATGGCGATCAGATAAACCTTTACAGATTGGGCTGGTCAAATAACCAGAATCAAGGGCAACTGCGTCTACTTGAAAACCAAATCGTGCGATTTGGTGATCCAATCGTTCAAGATACGGAACGGAATCATGGACATTGCCAGGCGTGACATGGGCATCTGTGATGATATTGTACTTCATATCCGTTGTACGATGGTCTAGGTAGAAAAAGCCTTCTGGTTTATTTTCACGATAAAGATAGCCGCTTTCAGGATCAGTCGTACTTTGACGAATGTCTTTTTCCGTTTTCACCTCCTCTTTTACCTTTAAGGGCTTTTTTCCGTGTGCCACCCGATCTTCTTGGATCGCTTCTTCTAATTCATTTATATAGTTCTGGGTATCTTGTTCAATCGTTTTTCTTGTATATTTATGTTTATTGGCATTGGCTTTAAGATGAGTGGAGTCAGTAAAAAGAACGCGCCCTCCAACCATATCGTGATTGATGGCTTGAAGAACAATTTCATCGAAAATGTCTTGAAAAATGGTTGTATCTTTAAATCGAGTACGACGATTCCAGCTAATGGTCGAGTGATGGGGAACGGGGTCATTGATGTTTAAACCTAAAAACCATCTATACGCCATGTTATAGTAAATTTCTTTTTCAAGTTGTCTTTCAGAACGGATACCGTACAGGTATCCGATAAACATCATTTTAAACAAAATAAGTGGATCAAGTGAGGGACGACCTTTATTCTCACTATAATATGGTTTTACTTTGTCTATGATAAATGAAAAATCAATGTACTGATCAATTTTACGAAGCAGGTGATCCTCTTCGACCAATTGATCTAGCAAAACAAATTCGGCTTCGTGCTGAGAAGAATTTCTAGTGTGGAACATGAGAAAAACACCTTCCTTTAGTATGCTTTTCTCTATTATAAAATGGG
>NZ_VSSC01000021.1:0-696 GCF_008123875.1 Bacillus sp. Y3
ACTTCCCCAGACTACACATTACTGGCTGCAGCAGGATCAACTGGAGATACTGGAGTAACTGGAGATACCGGGCCTACCGGTGCTACTGGTGTAACTGGTGATACCGGGCCTACTGGTGCCACTGGTGTAACTGGTGATACTGGACCTACCGGTGCCACTGGTGTAACTGGTGATACCGGGCCTACTGGTGCCACTGGAGTTACTGGTGCTACTGGTCCAACCGGTGCCACCGGAGTTACTGGAGATACCGGACCTACTGGTCCAACAGGTGATACTGGAGCCACTGGTGCTACTGGTGATACCGGGCCTACTGGTGCCACCGGAGTTACTGGAGATACCGGACCTACTGGTGCCACTGGTGTAACTGGTGATACCGGAGCCACTGGAGCTACTGGAGATACCGGACCTACCGGACCTACTGGTCCAACCGGTGATACTGGTGCAACTGGTAATACCGGACCTACCGGGCCTACTGGTGCCACTGGTGTAACTGGAGATACTGGGCCTACTGGTGCCACTGGAGTTACTGGAGATACTGGGCCTACCGGTGATACTGGAGCCACTGGTGTAACTGGAGATACTGGACCTACCGGTGCCACTGGTGTAACTGGAGATACCGGACCTACTGGTGCCACTGGTGTAACTGGTGATACCGGGCCTACTGGTGCTATTGGTGTAACTGGAGATACCGGACCT
>NZ_VSSC01000022.1:0-290 GCF_008123875.1 Bacillus sp. Y3
ACTGGTCCAACCGGTGATACTGGAGCTACTGGTGCCACCGGAGTTACTGGAGCTACTGGACCTACCGGGCCTACTGGTCCAACCGGTGATACTGGAGCTACTGGTGCCACCGGAGTTACTGGAGCTACTGGACCTACCGGGCCTACTGGAGCCACTGGTGTAACTGGAGATACTGGGCCTACTGGTGCCACTGGTGTAACTGGAGATACCGGTCCTACTGGTGCCACTGGTGTAACTGGTGATACCGGGCCTACTGGTGCGACTGGAGTTACTGGAGATACCGGTCCTAC